>CABMJJ010000011.1 GCA_902386555.1 Candidatus Bilamarchaeum dharawalense | reverse complement strand
TGCAGGAGGAAGGATTTGAACCTTCGAAGGCGCTGAGCCAACAGATTTCCCAAATCACATTTAATCTGAGAACGTACGTGATTGTTTTAGCCAAAGGCTTCTTGAGTCTGCCACGTTTGACCGCTTCGCTACTCCTGCATTTACCTTTTAGTAAAAGGTAAAGCCAAAACTGGCTTTACAACATGTGCATTAAGTGATAGAAGAAGAAAATAAAAACTAATACTCTACCTTAACACTGCCTTTTTTGATCTTGGCAACGCACAATAGTCTATCCTCTGGGTCAGTTCCAAAAGTTGCCAGGCCTGATTGTTCAACATCATTAGGTGGTTCGAGGTTTTCCTTTCCTTCGAGAACCTTGCATTTACATGATCCGCAGCTTCCGCTTTTACAGGCAAAGAGTATGGATGTCTTACCATCGAGTTCAGCCAACAAACTTCCATCTGGAACTTCGACTGTTTGGTTGTCGTTTTTTACTGTGACCTTAGCCATAATATCACTCCTACTATGTTCTAAAGAAAGGTTTAAGAATATCCATCTAAAAAATTTTCAAATTCGTCGAAAATCGTAATAATCTACTTTCTGGCAAAAACCAAATATGCAGTGTGCATCAAACCAAAATGCTTTGGTCTAAACCCAAACTCTCTGGCTTCATATTCACGCACAATCCCTTCTATTGTGAAAACTTCAGTGAAAACCTTTTCACTGGCAAGATGAAGTGCTTTTGCCTGTTCTGATTGCAGACAATGGGCTGCCAAATACCCGCCTTTTTTCAATGCAGAATGCGCAGCCTCAACAATTTTCTCAGCTTCTGAAATGTCACAAAACACAAGATCAAAATCTCCTTCTTTCTCATCAATTCCAGCTAACACGTCTCTAAATTTGAAAGTAACGTTCTTGAGTCCAGCCCGATCCACATTTGACTGGGCAATTTTCAGAAATTCCTCTCTTTTCTCGTAGCTCACAACTTCTTTGACTATATTTGCAAACTGGACTGTCATAAATCCGGTTCCCGAACCGAGTTCTACCACTCTCGATTCCTTTCCCACACCAGTGTAGGCAATGAGAAGCCCGGCATCCTTAGGTAAGGTAACAGCCGGTCCCCCTCGTTTAAGCTTCCTCAATAATGGTGGAAAATGAAAATCAGGTTTGTCCATTTTTTTTGTTATAAATACTAAGCTATTTAATACGCTTCAACCCAATTTTTTGTTTATTATGGTCAAATCAGATGCTCTTAGAAAAAGATATGTCCTCTTCGAATACAAAGGCCCAGCCTTGGATAGCGAGCAACTCAAAAAAAGTTTTCAGATGGAAGCGTTAAAGTTTTTTGGTGAATTGGGCATGTCCTATGCAGCCATAAAATTGGTCCAATACGACCCAACAACAAAACTAGGCATTCTGCGCTGTGAGCGCGACTATCTGGACAAAGTTTGTGGTTTTTTGGCTCTTATTAATTCGTTGGATGGTACCGATGCAAGGCTCATCTCAAGAAAATCAAGTGGTACAATTAAATCGCTTGATCAACCCAATCTAAATAAGCAGAAAACCCACCGCTAACTTTTAGCTGAATAATTTCAGGCATTTTGTAGGGATGATTCTTTTTGATGAATTTTTCTAAACGTTTGTAGTTTTTGTTTGCTGTTTTTATTACCAGTAAAAATTCTCCAGTTTCGCAAAATTTACCGTTCCATTTATAGTGCGAGGATTCGATTTTTATCACATTGACACATGCTGCAAGGTTTTGTTTGATGATTTCTTTTGCAATACCCTGCGCTTTTTTCTTATTGGAATAGGTGGTAAGTACTATAATCACCTTAACCACCTGCAACTATTTTCGTATCATTTACCAAATACCCAGAAACTTCGGTGCATGTTGGTACTGCTGTACTCCCTCCAGGTCTTAGCATATATGCGATTAATTCACTACCGTTACAATTGATGTAATACAAATTTTGTGTGCCTGTGTTTGTTACTCTATTTGAGTCTAGTCTGAGCTGTGCCCCATCTAGCGAAGACAATTCTGTACCTTTGAATCTAGCATTTGCTTCTCTCAGATATCTAATCTGTTCAAATCCATATTCAACACTAGGTTCAACCTGGTTTGATTCAAACCACTCATTCCACGATGTTAATTGTATCCAATCTGCGTCTAGTTCTTGTGCAAGTTCATATCTCTCTATTATGAAACTGCCGTTTGCACGTATAATATCGAAACCTAATTTAGTCATCCTGCTCCCACCACCATAGGTACTTACAATAAGCGGTTTGCCATTTGGTTTTGCAATATTTGATACTTCGCTGTAATATCCTGTTAACTCGGCGTTTGTGTGATATTTGTCTGCATACGGGCTAATTGTATCAAAGACCGTAAGATACTCGGGGATGTCTATTCCCCAATCGTCTGGTTGAGCAATGTAAATTGCAGGGCCGGCTTCTTGTGTTGCCTTAGCAAAAATACTCTCCCACTGATCCAATGATTTTGCTTGAGGCGTGTAAATAATAATAACTGGTCTATTTCCCACTTTCAATGTTGGTCTTCTCTGTCCATATTCCGTGATTAGATATGTCAGTGCTTCAACTGCTTTTTCATCTGTCGTGCCTCCTGCTGCAGCTCCTGAATAAACTAAGACTAATTTGAAATCGGGGTAGTGGGTTGAGCTGTCAATTTTGTTCATGGTTTCGTTGAGTAAAATATCCAAGGCACTTCCTGGGTCATACCATTCCCAGCCAAATGCATCTACCCCACTGTCATGTGCTAAAGATAACTCATAGTCTATTAATTTCGGATCATTTGACAGGTAGGAACCCATCAAAGGATGATCCGCAAGAGGTGAACCTGGCTTTGGAACTGCCCAGGTCAGATCCTTGTTACTGTACCAAGCATAATAGCTAGCTATGACTGTTTTTTCTATTGTTGAATTTATTGGCTGAGAAGAATAGTCTGCAGATGTCCGATTATTCTGCTCTTCGATGGTTGTATTTTCTCCAGTAATATTTTTGTCATTTGGTGGTTTGTCTGTATTAATCGGTTTACTGATATTCTGCTGATCAGTCTGAATACATCCAATAAGTAAAATCCCAATTAAACTTAGTACAAGAACTCGCGATACCATACCCTGTTCTTGCTATTAACTAATAAAAGTGTTATGTAAGATACTCACTTGGATGAACCAAGACTTCGATGATAAGCCTGAATACTGCCAAGCGTATGAGAAGTCGAGGGGACTGGTTGTCCTTTTTTAGGAAAAAAGGACCAAAAAACTCGGTTGCTATGGTTTCTTGAAAACAATTTCTATGACATCTCTATGATGAAGCAAATGCTCTTTACCCACAGCCTGCTTTGTTTTGTAATCTATTGCCTTGATAAAACCATTTCCAATATCGGAATGCAGTTTGAATGCAAAATCAATTGCCCGTGTGGTTTGGGGCATGAGAAAGCAATCCGGCAGTAATCTTCCCTGGCTGTCAATCAGATTTCCGCCACCTGGGAAAATTGCAATATAATGTAGGAAATCAAAAACTGCAGCGTTCAAGCATTTTTGAACACCCGTCCCATCATATTTATCACAGACCAGTTTCATTATATCCATTGCTTTTTTCTGTTCTGGGTTCAATTCTGCTTTTATTGTGAATGTTCTATCTCCCGGAATGTAATCAATAAAATTTGCCTTTGCTGCTCCTTTCAAGGTTATTTCTGCTTCTGCTGAGCATGCAATGACAACGTACTCTGGAAAGGTTTTCTTTAGTTTTTGGTAGTTATCCCATCCGGTTGAAAGGTCGCACTTGTTGGCAGCAATAATAATTGGTTTTCCAATGTGTCTAATTTTTTTACACACTCCCAATCTTTCCTCTTCGGTCCAGTCAGCCAGGTTTTTATCTTCTAGTTTTGATTCCTTCAGCACTTTGACAATAACATCCTTGGTCATTCCAAGTCCGCTAAACTGGGTGGTTAACATATCTTCATTTTTTTTGCTTAATTTTGCTTCCCGAACAAGTTTTCCCCAATTGTTGTCTAGAATGCCTTTGATCCAATAGTCCAGTTCCTGTTCTAAAAATCTGACATCATTGCAAGGATCATAGCTGCCAACCGGGACTTTCTCACCCATCTCATTTGTTGAACCGCTGGCATCCACAATATGCACAAGCACATCTGCTTGTCTAAGATCATCCAGGAATTTGTTTCCCAATCCCTTTCCCTCATGTGCTCCGGGAACAAGACCGGCAACATCCAGAAGTTCAACCGGAACAAATCTTCTTGCATTCACACAAAATCCTGATCTGGGGTTGCACTGTTTGTTGAATTCTTTATCTACACATTCGACCTCAACATAGGCAACGGCTCGGTTTGGTTTTATTGTTGTGAATGGTCTTGGTGATCGCTCCACTGGTACGGACGTGGCTGCCATGAAAAAGGTTGATTTGCCCGTCGATGGTTTTCCAACTATTCCAATTAGCATAATAGTAAATCATTAGCGCCATTTTTTAATTACTTTTGAATTTTTTATCATCCTAGATGAGGGACAATAAAGAAGATTTAAAAAAAACCTTGGTCCTTTTTATATTCAATGAAAATTGTTGCAATAGATTTTGCAGACATTGACGAATCCTGTCTTATCCGCTTGAAAAAATTAGGCCAAGTTGCAATCTACCCAGATTTACCAAAGTCCGAGGATGAATTGATCTCTCGTATTGGAGATGCAGATATCATCCTTAGGGGATGGACCACCATCACCAAAAGAGTAATTGAGAAATCCAAAAATCTGAAAATGGTCTCTCTCTGGTCCACTGGTTATGACAAGATCGATATGGATGCAGCCCGAGAGAGAGGGATAACAGTCACCAATGTACCTGAATATGGTTCGCAATCTGTTGCAGAGCATGTTTTTGCGTTTATATTTTCACTAATCAAAAAAATCCCCCAATATAGTGCAAGTGTGAAGAACAGAGAGTGGAAAAGAATTCAAACAACCGAATTGAAGGGTAAAACCCTGGGGATTATCGGATTTGGTAATATAGGTTCAAAAGTCGCTACAATTGGCAAATGTTTTGGCATGAATATTCTTGTCTACACAAGAAGCCCTAAAAAATCAAATGCAAAAGAATTAGATGTAACTTTCGTTTCGTTAAATGTCCTTCTCAGCAATTCGGATATTATCACTCTCCATCTTCCCTACACAAAGGAAACCCACGGTCTGCTTGGCGCAAAAGAATTCTCAATTATGAAAAAAACCGCGATTGTGGTAAATACCTCCCGCGGAAATGTGATCGACGAATCAGCTCTTATCTCGGCATTGATGTCTGGGACATTGGCAGGTGCCGGGTTGGATGTTTTCGAGCGCGAACCACCATCCAAGGATAATCCGTTGTTAAAACTGGATAATGTTATTCTAACCCCCCATAGCGCATCCTACACAAAAGAAGCCATTGGACGCTGCACAACCACTGCAATTGATAACATCGAAAAATTTCTCGAAGGCAAGCCCCAAAATATTATCCGATGATCTTCTTCTCAATTAGATACTCCCTATTCAATCGGATATACTCCTCAATATTTCTCTTTATCCGTGCTTTATGTTCTTTTGTAGTTTTTTTCACTATTTTTCCAGGAATCCCCATGACAATTGAACCATCTGGGATTTTACTTCCTTCAGTCACAACGCTTCCCGCTCCGATAATACAATTATCACCAATTTTAGCATTGGTTAAAATTATGGCACCCATTCCGATGATACATCTTTTTCCTATTGTGCACGAGTGTAGTAACGCTCCGTGTCCAATGGCCACATCATCCCCAATAATAATCGGAATACCCTGCTGGGTGTGTAATACACAGCCATCCTGTACGCTTACATTTTTTCCGATTTTTATCCTACCAATATCTCCCCGTAGGACCGCATTAAACCAAACACTGGTACCGGTACCAATTTCAACTTCACCAATAATTTCTGCGCTTTCAGCAATAAAATTCTTACCTTTTAAAACTGGCTTTTTATTTTGGAATTTATGAATCAAAAAATCACTTCCTCATGATTACAATACTTTCCCTTGTTTTAACTTTCTGTGGCTTCACGTCAGCCACTCGTTCAGCGCCAACTACCATTTCCACATCTGCAAAACCTATTCGTTCTGCCATCTGGGCAAAGACTTCATCAACTAAAATATGGGTTTCATGAATCACAGAATTGGAAACTACCACGTGGGCAGCCCCTCCTTCCCTAAGGGTTCTGAACATTTCTTTTATTGCCAATTCCATGTCTTTGAAGTATGTTCCGATGATTGGTATCCTCTCGCCAATTTCACCAACCTCTGGCGGCATATCTTGGACTTCCATCTGTTTTCCAATAAACGATCTAATTGCCCTCATTCTAACTTCAGAAGCTTCAGCTTTACTCATGCTCAGTAAACTCAGTTCAAGGCCATATATTTTGGAATAATCAATGTTGTTCAAGTATGGGGGCGAGGTGACCACAAGATCAATGGATTCGTCCTCCATATTCAATGCTCTTGCATCCCCCAAAAACACACGTGGGCCATGCCCTTTTTTCTGGAGCTCCAAGTCTTTCAGCATTTTTTTTACTCTTCTTTTGAAAATTTCACGAGCTGGAAGGGCTTTTTTATCTTTGATTATTTTCAAAACCCCACCATCTTTCAAAACCAGGCTTGACTGGGGTAAAATTGATAAAAGTCCAACCAGAAGAATATTGCGAACTCTGTCATCCTCCTGTTCAATGGCATTTCTCAATGCCAGAATCTCATTGTAATTCCTCTTTGGGAATGCAGCTCGGACATCAAATAGTTCAAATTCCCATCTGATATTTGGTGGAGGTGGCAGTTGTTTTTCTAAAAACGCCCGTACGGTTTCAAGATCACTCTGGTCATAGTCATCGGTTTTAGTCTTGGAAACAAAAACAGCAAGCGTTGAAGCATCAACACCAACGGATTCCAGTCCAAGATTTTTCGCACTGAGTAGAGTTGTTCCAACGCCACAAAAAGGGTCAAGAACTGTTTTAGGATTATTCTCATTTTTTATTGCCCATTCTACGATTTCCGGTGCAAACCCTTCCTTGTACCAAAACCAACCGTGGATTGGCTTTTCCTTACTGAACTCAAATGTCATGTATTGGCCGAGTTCCGGCTTATTTGTTATGTTCATTCTGGCGCCTCTGGGCAAGAATCACTGCTTCTTTAGAAAGTTTATCGGCTTCCGCATTTTTTTCTCTTGGGATATGTTCGAATGATACTTTTATTCCAGCACAAAGATGATCAACTCTTTTTTTGAGTAAAATTAGTTCAGGATCCTTTACCCGATATTCATTATTCAACTGGCGTATGGCCAGTTCGCTGTCACTTTTGATATGGACTTCGGTCTCACCCATATTATGTGCAGTTTCAAGCGCTTTTATTATGGCAGTGTATTCAGCAATGTTGTTTGTTCCCTGGCCAAGATACTCACTGAGTTCTTCAACCACAAAACCTTCTTTGATAAGCACCACTCCAATTCCCATGGGACCGGGATTTCCACTGGAAGCACCATCTGTAAATGCGATTATCATAACTAGTTTACCGTACCTCACGTTTTTATAAACTACCCATTAGCTATTTTACCATGGTTCAAACCTTTCGTCCAACTCCCATCGTTCAAGTGGTCAAATTTATTCTCATCGCTATTTTTGTATCGTTAATACTGTTATTTTTAAGGGATTATATCCCTACCATTTTCCCTCCTCTAATCCTTGCTCTTTGGTTAATCACACTATTCTATATCCTGGTTGCCTATATCCGTACTAAAACTCGTTCAATTGTTCTTGATGAAGAATCCATTACCTACACCTCTGGTCTATTTACCGTGCACAAGGTAATTCTGCATTATTTTAAAATCACCGAGGTAACCTACACCCAGGATATTGTCCAGCGCCTTTTTGGTATTGGAACAATAAATATGGACACTGCCGGTGGAAATACAATTGCCATACACGTTGTTGATCTCAGAATAAATGATATTAAGAAAACCATTCAACAGATAAATGAAAAAGGCGATAAAAAACAGTGACGTTTATGAAATACGAAACCAAGGACAACTTCCTTATTCTTACGGAAAAATCATTAATTCTGAAATTGCGTAGTTTGGGTGCCGGTATTGAAGAAGGGGATGAGACTAAAATCACCTTTCTGGAGGCTGCCTATTTTGCCGAACGGGGAGTTTTACCCATATCCAAAGATGAACTCTTGGAACTGGCTTCTAGGACTGACAAACTCTACAAGGAAAAATTTCTAGTTATCAAATACCTGCGTGATCATGGTTATATCGTCCGACCAAGTTTAGATGGTACGCCCTACCTGCGACTTCACCGTAAAGGCTATAGACCGGGAGAAGACAAAACCTATTATCTTATAGAGGTTGTAAAAAAAGATTGGACTGCCAGCTCCGATTCCTTGGCAGCACCGTTGGAAACTGCAGGTAAATTAAGAAAGGAGCTGGCCATTGCCATTGTGGGCGATGATAAAGAGCCAAAATTCCTCAAGTTTGCCCGTTTAAATTTCGAGTAGGTTGTAACACATAGTTATAAGCATTACCATTTATTAAAAATCAATAGAATTGGTGCTAGTATGACTGATACCGAACATCACGTACATGTAATCGTTGGGGCTCGAATGGATCATTTCAAAGGTCCTGCAGTGGGAGTTATCTTTTTTCCAGACCCGCCAAATGGAAAAGTAATAGGCAAACTGGGATTCAGTCATGTTGAATCAACCGAGCGTGTAAAAGTTGATCCGACTAGCGGTTTACCAATTCCGACAGAACCGACATTGTTCTTCTTTGAAAGGGGAAATCCTCTACGTACATTTATCGCAAGATTAAATCCCGATGGAAGTCTTAGTAATGTGGAAGTTAGAAAAACAACGTACCATACAGATTCTGAGGGAAAAGAAACTAAAAAGGTAAAGGAAAGTGGTGCACCGCGCCATCATATCCCTTCTCTTCTTGGCAGTGCTGTTGATCGCTATATCCCTCTAGTGCCTGTTCCAAAAGATACTGGTCCTAGTCTTGATGACGCAAGAAAACTAGGTGCTTCTAGTTCACCAGTCCCTCCAGGGAAAGGCAGAACACTACGAACGCGATAATTATTTATCCTTCTTTTCTAATTACTACCATGAACGAATCCTTGGGAGTCATATTAGCCACTGAAGAATCACCATCCACATCAGAATTCTCATTTGCTGTCAAGGAAAAAAATGTTAAAAAAGGCCAATATGTCCAGGTTGCTCAAGGTCATGCCATTCTTTTTGGTTTTATCTCAGAAGTTTTCAAATCAAATCGATATTTCGAAAGAGCAGAAAGCGTTGCTGAGTTTGAACGAACCTCATCCATACCATCCCAGTTTCCGTCCGATTCCTGGGAGTATGTCATTGGTGTTGTAAAAATTCTCGGTATTTTTAATAAGGGTAAATTTGAGCGTGCATTTTCTCCTCCCTCTCCTGGATCATCGGTTAACCTGGCTGATAATACTCTACTCCGGTCATTTCTTGGCTTTGAGGAAAGTGGATTACATCTGGGATCCATAGAGCATCATGATGTTCCAGCTACCATTTCCATGACTCGGCTTCTCCAAAAACATTTCGCTATTCTTGCAATGAGCGGTGCAGGCAAATCCCATCTTGCAAGTGTCCTTCTTGAAGAACTGCTTAGTAGGAAAAAGGAAGATGGCAGGGTGGCAATTGTCATAATTGACATTCATGGAGAATACTGCGGGTTTTCCCATGATCCTGTTTTTGGTTCAAAAACAACAGTGGTTGAAGGAAGTGAGATCAAAATTCCACTTAAGAAAATTTCCCCTGAGATCATGACCGAATGGATTCCCCATCTTTCCGCTCCTCAGAGGGACGTTCTTCGTCATGCCCTGTCATCTTTAAAACAACAAAAGAAAGATGCAGATGGATACACCTTCAAGGAGCTTGTTTCTTTTATTGATTCAACTGATGTTTCCAAGGACGAAGTGAAGCGAGCACTCAAAAGAAGTCTGAGTGAATTGAAGCGCTATCATTTTCTTTCAAGGAAGACTGAAAATCCGAAACTTCTTTCACAAATCAAACCCGGGCACATGCTTATTCTTGATTTTAATTCCATTGATTCACTTCGTAAAAAACAAATCCTGGTTTCTCTCATGGCTCGCAGGCTTTTCAATTTAAGGAAAAAAGGCAAGATTCCCCCGTTCCTGCTTCTTATAGAAGAAGCCCACAACTTTGCACGAGAAAAGGCCGAGGAAAGTGAAGCAGTTTCAAGAAGTATAATCGAGACCATTGCTCGTGAAGGAAGAAAATTCGGCTCCTCTCTTTGTCTCATAAGTCAAAGACCAGTTAATCTAAGTACCACCGCCCTGAGTCAATGCAATACCCACATAATTCTTCGGGTTACCAATCCCAATGATCTTGATCACATCCAGATGAGTTCAGAAGGTATTGATTCTCGTGTTGCCAAAAATATAACCGGTCTGAAAGTAGGCGAAGCAATTGTTGTTGGTGAAGCAGTTAACTATCCTGTTTTTATCTCAGTTCGCGATCGCAAATCATTAAAACGCGAAAAAGGCGCTCCGCTTCATATCCAAGCCAAGGAATTTGAAGAAAGACAGGAAAAAAAGGCAAAAAACGTTGAAGCCTTCCTGTAAACAGGAATTTAAACTTTATTACACTAAGTATAACAATATGGTAAGGGATGTCAGTCTCATTCAGAGCAGACCAAGTTCTAGTGATCGTACCCTATCCCATGCCACCTTTCCCTTTTCACTAGCTAGTTATTCTGGTTCCACTCGCAAAACCACAAGTATGAGGAAGACAACCGGTGTTTTCGATCCATTGGCATTTCAGGATCAGGTTCCGTTGGTTTCCCATCAACCATCTCAAGTACGACCCAGGGATAGTCCTCGCTTTTTTCGCCATTCTTTTCTTGAGGGGTTCATACCAGTTGATCAACAGCACTATGGTCTTGAGTTTACCCCGCAGGGTCCAAAACTCTATGCTATGGAATCAGGACGATCCTACGAACTTCTTTCCTGTGAAGTCAGTTCTGGCCTATTTGTGAAACTATCACAGGAACTTGCTGAAGTTTACGCAGGAAATCCTAATCTTGAAGGAAAGATTCACCATGTTATGCATGCTCGCAATAATCGTCTGGGTGTTGAATTTTTGAGAACCCATTGGGGATTTACTGATTTTCCCGCAGAATTTTTCTTTGCAGTTGCTGATAGAACAAAATTCGAACCAGTAACCAGAGTGGTAACACCAAGGTCAACATTTACTTTGATTGAGGACCTTCACACCGCTATGAAATGCCATAATGAAGGAAGAACGGTACTCTCTTCTGGAGATAGTTTTATCCCCGGGTTGGATAATTACTTTTACCGTGGGTTTGACTATTACGGTCGTTCCTTCATTCTAGCCGAGGGGCGTCAGATTGATGGCATACATGCAATCTATTTATCGATAACAGTCAACGGTCACCTTAGATTTCGATGCGATCGATGATTTTTTAATTCTTAATAGAGATGTTAGTTCATGTTTCAAAGATCCATATTTGTTCTAATGTTTCTGTTGTCGTTGTCTTTTGCAATCAATATTGTGTCTCCCAGTGCCCATGCCATCAAGGATGGAGATATAATTGATCTCGGAACCATCGGGCCTGGACAAACAGTATCTATTCTAATTGATCCAAAGGTCAACGAGGGTGGTATCCACGGTATTGGTGGTCTTTATGATCAGGCAATCGCAGAAGATTTACCACGAGGCTGGACAAGCACCCAGAGTAAACTCTATCAAAATCCGCTTCAAGTTACCATTACTGCTGATCCAAATACAGCCGAAGGAGATTATGTAACCAAAGTCATTGTTGTGGACGAGAATGATGGTGAGAAATTAGGTAATGTCACTTTTTACGTTAAAGTCAGAATTACCTGGGATGTAATGGATTTTGAGGTGACTCCGTCCTATATTAAAGTTGGACCCGGGCAACCAGCAAGATTTGCAATAAAAATAACCAACAAAGGTTCCACAAGTGATGTTTTCGAAGTAAGTTCTGCAGGATCAAAAAGATGGGAATTCAAAAAGCCAATTTTTGTTCCAGCTGAAAGCTCCAAAACTGTTTATTACGAAATTGTCGGTACTGAGGAAGAAACCTATCAGACCACAATAAAAGTTGTTTCTCTTGCAAGCAGCAACATTGCTGATGAACAAAACGTGACACTGTTTATACGTTCCAATCTGCTTGGAGACTTCAAAGCAACAAACAACGGCGTTCTGGTCTTTCCGATTTTCGAATCTCTAACCTATTCGTTGGCAGGATTCCTGTCTAACTTTTTAGGTTAATTTTTTTAATTAACGCCTCTATTCTTTCTTTGATGACTAGAGAGAAGGCCGTTGACCATATTATTGAGAGATTATTGGCTGGCGAGCGTGAGCTGGAAAAACTTAAGCGCAGAGCTTCCCGCCTTTACCACTGTCCTTCTCTAATAAAAAATCCTGAAATTCTTGCCAGATTTCCAAAAAACAGGCTTACAAAAGAATTTCAACTGCTTCTAATAAAAAAGCCAACTCGTACTCTTTCTGGAGTCACTCCTGTTGCTGTTATGATTCGGCCACAGGGTTCCTGTCCATATGGCTGCATCTACTGTCCTTTGCCTGAACTGGCTGCAAAAAGCTATACTGGTTTCGAACCGGCATCTCTTCGTGCAAGGCAATATCATTTTGATCCCTACAAGCAAGCACACAGCAGAGTTGAACAATTTGCAGGAGGGGGGCATGCCACTGACAAATGTGAAGTAATAATAATGGGTGGAACATTCCTGCAAATGGATCAGTCCTACAAAACCAAATTTATCAAAGGAGTTTATGATGGTCTGAATGGTTTTAAGTCAAAAACGCTGGAGACTGCAGTAAACGCCAATGAAACTGCAAAACACAGAGCCATTGGTCTTACCATCGAAACCCGTCCAGATGTTTGCATCTCTCATATAAATGAAATGCTTTCCTATGGCGCCACAAGGGTGGAACTCGGAGTTCAACACCCCAATGACAAAATCTACAAACTCATAAACCGTGGTCATAGGGTCAAGGATGTTGTGGAGTCTACTCGCGAACTGAAAAATGCAGCTTTCAAAGTGCTTTATCATATCATGCCTGGTCTTCCAGGTTCAAATAAGAAAAAAGACATCTCCTTTGTAAAATCTTTGTTCTCCAATGAAAAGTTTCGGCCAGATATGCTGAAGATCTATCCGACCTTGGTTATAGGTGGTACGGTTTTGGATAAATGGACAAGAGCGGGAAAGTACGAGCCCTATTCAACTGAAGAAGCCGCAGATGTTATTTCTGAATTCTATCGTTATATCCCAGCCTATGTTCGTGTAATGAGAATCCAGCGTGACATTCCCACCCAGAAAATTCATGCCGGTGTCAAAAAAAGTAATCTGCGCGAACTTGTGGAGGCTAAACTGCGTGAGAAAAAAATCATTCCAAGGGAAATTCGCTATCGTGAAGTTGGTCTTCAAAGGAAAAAAGTCGATCTTTCTGAGTTCGCACTAAAAAAACTCGAATATGCTGCCAGCGGCGGAAAGGAGAACTTCCTATCCTATGAAAATGATGATAATCTAATTGCAGGATTCGTACGTTTACGCTTTCCTCCGAACAGCCAGAAAGCATTGATACGTGAACTTCATGTATATGGTTCGGAAGTTCCCATAGATAAAACTGGAAGTGGCAAAGTTCAGCATAGGGGCTTTGGAATTGGGTTACTGAGCGCTGCAGAAGAACTAGCACGAAAAAATAATATGGAAAAAATGCTGATAATTAGCGGGGTGGGGGTAAGAGAATACTATCGAAAGCACGGTTATATTCTTGAAGGGCCCTACATGATGAAAAAATTATAATTTTTTTAAATTTGCACTGAAATCTTCTCTTCTTCCCAATATCCTTTGAGAAGTTCATCCTGTTCTTTTAACAAAAATAAGTATTCCTGCTGCAGGGTGTTGAAATGTCCCTCCTCATCATCTCCAAAAGTTCTAATCTGCCTCTCGGCATTTTTTAGTTGTATTTTGGAATTAATATCATTTATTTTTTTCAAGTTATCCTGAATTTTTTGAATTGCCTTGTGGCTCACCCAAACCATT
Organism: Candidatus Bilamarchaeum dharawalense; assembly: GCA_902386555.1. Classification (GTDB taxonomy): domain Archaea; phylum Micrarchaeota; class Micrarchaeia; order Anstonellales; family Bilamarchaeaceae; genus Bilamarchaeum; species Bilamarchaeum dharawalense. The sequence goes on along the minus strand of CABMJJ010000011.1, from coordinate 82,168 downwards.
CTATTCGAAACCTCGATTTTCTCCTCATGGTCGCCTGGATGGGCTGGCATATACTCTTTTTCAAAATCATTAAGACCCAAACCGCAACGTTTCATTATTCTTGACAATTTTTTTCTACCACTCTCATCAAGAGATTCAACCCTAAGTGGTTTTGCCAAGCATCCTGCTGCAATAACATCCAGCAAGGCTTTCCTATCATCGATTTTCATTTTGGCTGCCATCAAACATAACTTTGCAATTTCAAATCTATTCTCATAATTTGTCTTAACAATCGTTCCTCGTTCATGAAGAACTTCATAGGGTCTACCCTTTCTTATTTTTATGGACTCTTTCACTTCATCTTTGGTAAACCCGCTAAGTATCTTTGCCAGAGCATCTAATTTTCTTTGATTCGGATAGATAAGTTCGATCCCAGCAATTTTTGCTTTTGATGAAAGTTCAAACCAATTTGCTTCCACTGATCTTAGTTCTGACGCTTCGTCACCATAAATAGTTTTTTTGAACTCCAATTCGGCCTTCTTCTTACCCAGTTCGATCAATCTTCCTATATCACGGGCCGTTAGTTCCATAAGATCGCCTTTCAGTTATAATTACTACAACAATAAATAAAAATAGAAGGCCCATAACTACCGGAAGCCCACATTGATTTAACTCTGGCTGTTTTACGTCTTCTGGAGCCACTGATTTTATCTTTTCTTTCATTTCTGCCGTTGCCAAATCAAGTTGCTTTGCATAGGTCGCAGTGCTATAGGCTGTCGCTGTCATATTTTGTAAATACAAAAATTTAGCATGCGATTGGTATACCTGTCCCCATAGCGAAGTCCTGGTTTCATTTAAAATTGACATATCTGGTTCTTCGGGTGGTTCCTGCGCATTTGCTATAACAAAAACAGAATCGTATATGGCTGCACCATACCTCCCATCTTTGTATGATTTTTCAGCAATGATCAATCTGGACAGCAAATCCTCATCTGTGGTCTCAGTGGCTTTTGCTTCGTTTATTTTTCTCTGTGCTATTTCCTGCCATGCACTCTCATCCAGTTCTGTTCCATCTGGTTCTCCAAATTCTATAAGTCCTTTTGCAACCTCACACCAGGCTTCTGCATACATAATTTCGTTATACGCAGTGTACTCCTCTTCCACCAGTAAGTCATCAATTTTTGTGTTGTTTAATTTGTCATAGGCCCATGCTTGGCGTAGATCAGAACCAATTATCCATTCGAAATTTTTGTCAGTTAATTTTGGTCTTGTGATTCCAGTAAGACATTTTCCAGCATCTCCTTTTTCTTTTGGAAGGTCAAATTCTCCTTTCATCACCGCATCTATCGTCGACATATCTATGTAGTTCAAGAATGCTTCATTTGCTGCAGTAAATAGATATCCATGATCTAGAATGCTGGTCTGTCTTTGAAGTTCATTTTCAAAAAAATCGTTTACCACCGTGCTATCATTATTGGAGTCAGGCATATTCTGGATTGTTGTTCTTTCAAGATCAATCATTCTAGTTGCAACTGATTTGAATCTGTTTATTCCAGAGTAATCATTGTAGGGCAGTTCTGGTATTGGTCTTTTTTTGGATGCCAACGGTGTTTTCTCTATTGGTTTATCATGAAACATGAATCCAACGAGTTCATCCATTGAGTCTACCTGTAATACGGTGAGATTAAGCTTGTCCTCAGCATTTTTCAAAAGAAATGTTTCATAGAGAGTTTCTTCTGGGGTAATGAAGTATTTCGCACCTACGGTGGATGCACCCTTTGCTTTTTCATAAAGCCCGCCTACAGGACCAACATTACCATCCCGGTCTATGGTTCCGGTGATTATGGTATCCCTTCTCATTTCTTCATTGTTGAAAAGGGAATAGGCCATGAGACCAAACGATGCCCCTCCACTCGGACCGTCAATTAAATTGGTTCCAGCTTTATTTGGAAAATTTACATAAACATCGCACTGTTCATTTGAACTGGATATTTCATGACCATAGGCAACCGCGTTTTCTATTGATTCTTGGGTAGATAAACCAATGCGTGGATCTATGGTGACATAAACATCTCCTGGGCCTGGTGCAAGGGTCATTTCAACTTTGACCAGTCCCCCGCCATCTCCCACCACTGCTGGTATATAATAGGAGACATCACCACTACATGTTGCCTGTACTAGAGATAATAGATAAAGTATGCTAAATAGGTACAAAAAAATTCTCATTATATGTTTTTTTGGTCTATATTAATAAATTAATCCGTGTGATTACTCTTTATGGATAAGACCCTCGAGCATAAGCTAAACACCCTCCGCCAGAAAATCAGAAAACTGGATAGTGCCGTGGTGGCTTTTTCTGGTAAAGTTGATAGTACTCTTCTTATGCGCATCTGCCGTGATGAACTGGGTGACAAGGCAGTTGCAGTTACCTCTCTTTCTGATGATTATCCCTGCTCGGAAATCTCCATTGCCAAGCAGGTTGCAAAAATTGTTGGGGTTAAGCATGTTGTTCTGGATTCGCCAAATAAACCGCCAAGCAGTGGAAGACTATATAGCACTCTCAAAAGCCTTGCCATGAGGATGAAATTAAAACATGTGATTGATGCTTCCCACATGGATGATGCTAATGATAAAACACCAACATTTCTAGCTGCAAGAAGAGCCAAGGTAAAAAGCCCATTACTCGAAAGCAATCTCTCCAAGGCAGAGATTCTATTGATAGCTAAAGAACTCGGGCTTCCCAATTGGGATAAGACTAAATCAAAAAAGAAGAAGTAGTTACTCTTTTTTTGCAATGTTGGGGTCTACCTTACCTAGTCTTTTATAGGCCATTATTCCCTTTTCTGTTCTTGCAAATTCATAGCTCTCAGAAAGGTAAAGCTTTTCCAATTGGTTTCCTGCTTCGATAATATAATCCGATATATTCTCTTTTGGTATATCTTCGTAAAGATAACTCATGACATAGTCATATTGGGAATACTGAGCTTCTTTTTCTCTTTCTTTTAATAGAATTCTTCTAACTCCTCTTCCTTCATAGGCAAGCAATACTGCTGGGTCTTCCACATAAAGTGAATTGGGTTGATTGTTGGTTATTTTCATATCTCGTATATCCAGATAGGCAGGCCAACTAAGCCCCACACCGACTACCATACGGTTTACTGTGGCACCAAAGCTTTTCCCGTACTTAATGATATTCCCTACTTCTGCTTCAGTTACATCAAATGCGCATTTCCTCATTACCTTCACGCATTCTTCCACGTCTTCCATGGTAAGCCTTTTTACCTCTACCTCATCCTCACTCAGTAGGTGGATGAATTTTTTCTTAGGAGCTTCAGCTTCCTTTTTTTTCTCTGTTTGTTTAAATGATTCCATTGCTCTCACGCAAAGTTTGCTTCGCAGGCTGGGCACTTATTGTACATATCCGGCATTTTGTACCCACATATAGGACATACATAAAAAGTTTTATTAGCCCTTACTAATTCAGCTTCAAAGTCATAGAAACATTTTATGCACTTTACTATGTCTATTTCGTTTAGTGTTTGACATCTTGGGCATCTTCTACGAAACATGCTCTTTATTCTCACACCGCATTTTGGGCATCGTTCCATGGTTAGGTTAATTTTTTCACCACAGTTTGGGCACTCCTGACCAGGTTTTTTTCCTTTTCCTTTTAAAAAATCAAAAATTCCCATAGGCTCACGGCGGTGGTGTTGCGGTAATTGAACAATTTATGTCATAATTTCTCAGTGGTATTATGGATTTTCCGCAGAACACTGATGATTCCAAATCATCGGCAATGGATCCAAATCCACAATCCGCATCAGTAAATCCTAGTTTTGAAAATACCAATGGTTTGTTTAGCGGGGTTTGCATTGCCTCTTTTGAATAGGTATACTTCAACGGAAGGCCATTGGCATCAATGGTCTCAATGCAACATTTATCTGGTCTTCCCAAACCCGCCATAACATCCATAAACATATCTGAGTCTATCTGGTCCATCTTACCTCCGGTAACATTGGAAGTTCCGTTTTGGAATCTTCTTGTGCAAGTGTAATACTCTGTTGAAGCGTTACACATCTCACAATCATTTATGCTCACTGCACCCTCTGGACATTTGAAATTGTGCGGGTCTGGATTGTAATAGGGATCCGCTGGATTCAGTGAATGGTCTGCAGCAGGCATTGCACACTGGGAGCCATCGTCACAGTCCGGGTTCCCACATCTACTTTGGGCAACATCCAAACCCGTACAAACCGTGCAATTTACCTGGTCATTTGAAGCAATAACTCTATTAAACATGGCACTTGGTGGTGTGGATGACATGAGATTAAATGCACCCTGAAGTGCACAAAACTTTTGATCCTTGCGTCCGATATCAGTAACCGGTACGGGTGTGAATGGTGGTGAACTCAAACCAGTTGATTCAACACGTACAAATCCATCTTCACTACCCCAAGTTCTAATTGGTTTGAATATTATTCCAGTTAATCCTGCTCTGACAAATTTTGATTGCTTTTCTGCAATCCTATTGAGTAGAACATCATAGTTCGCATCATTCCAGTGCGGACCGTTTGGTGCACTTAACCCAACAAGCATGGTTGGTTTATTCACACCATGTAATTGGATAGATGCATTTGCATAGGCTTCTATGCTATTCACTATCTTATCTGGATCACTATCCGTTGCATGGTCTGAGACATCATAGTCAAAGGTGACAAGATCTACCTTCTGATTAAGTGATGGATCTGAACTAAGTATATTGCTTATCACATTTCCAAATTGTTCACTTGTGGTTGCGTGGGTTACATGGAAAGCAACTATACAGCCATCACATTTTTCCTTAATCGTCAGAACCCTATCTGCTATTCTATTTGTTATCGTGTCAAATCCAGTGGTCGTATCCCCTGGTACTCTATCCACTATAACTACCAATGCACCCATGCTCCCAAATAACGGTTCAAAATCATATTTGGTAAAGTTATCTGGACTATCCGTATCCCCGCTTATCTCATCCCAAAAATCATGGTCATGATCATTATCCGGATTATGTATGTCCCAATTACTCCAGTCGCTCATATCTATTACAGGCATTATACCTGATTTCATATAGTTTCCAAGTCTTTCCTTTAGTATGGTGGCTTCGGGTATTGTTCTAGGAGCACCGGTCATTCCAGGTGAAAACCCGCTATAATCTCCCATGTCTGTTATTTGTTCATTATAACAGGCGGCCTTATCATCTGCAGAGGTGCAGAATCCGAAAAAGTGATCACGCTCATAGTCTATTGAGCAAATGCTTCCTCTAGACAATAGTTCTTCTAACAAAGAACCTGATTCTGCCGATTGGGAAAGAGTGGGAAGATAGGCGCGTTCTTTGGTATATATCTGCTGATAGGCTAGCGTTGAAGTGGTACATGGTTCGCACCAACCAAGTTCTCTAACTGCTGGTCTCCAGGTGTTTGTATCAAGCTCGCAATTTCCGAATTTTTCACCAGTGTGTTTGAAAAGATAGATGGTACCTGCAAATGCAATATTATAGGATACATCCTCTTGACCAAAGATCCAGCCATCATAGAAATCATTTAACCATTTGTATTCTACCTTACTGAGTGTGCATGCATCGGTTCCAAGTGCACCTGTTACTGTCTCATCAAAAATATTTCTTTTCCTAAATGCCTGGGTGGCTGTGGAACTAACTAAATGATAGCCGATCCCATCTTCATCATCGCCATCTGTCCAAGCCTGTTCATAGGTAACTATCCAGGGTATGGATGAGAGCACAACATCTGCTGGAATTACCTGATCATTACATTCCATTCCTGCCTTGTCTTTAAGCGCTTTGACCCTATCCTGGAAATAAGGAGTAAAGGCAGTCATTAACTCGCGCCAATCCGGATCATCAAGACCAGTCAGGTCAACGCGAATATAATCATTTGTTTCAACAGCTCCAGACCCTGTTTTCAGAGTACATGGTACCTCCGGAGCATCTACTGTTTGTCTGCACCATTTGTCACATGCTTGATAAATATTCCAACCTGGGGTAACAGCACTACAGCCAATTAAACATTGATTATAACATGCAGACGTACCCCTTTGCGGATAGACTGGGGTCATGTTGAGTCCGCATCCTTTTACAATATATGTGTTTCTAAATGCGCTGGAGTCGACTAATTCATATCCTATTATTTCACTTCCTCTGAATCTAACTGGCTCCCGACCTTTACCAAAGAAAACAGCACCAGTTACCGGTGGTCCAGCATCAGCTATCATATATGGACAGAATACTGAACTATTCTCATCCGAATGTCCACCTGCATCATATAAATAACAATTTTTCTTCTTCTGTTTCTCGAAAATCATATTCTTCGGAGAATTTGTCATATAATTGTAAACCTTTATGCCAAGATTTCTTTCAGTAAAAATGTTTCTGCTCCACAAAGCATCAAATAATGGATAGGGGTCTTCTATATCCCCATAGGAAACTTCATCCAACACGTCATCTTCCCCGTCTATCTCATCCATTATGGCACCTCGCACTGCATTATTGATGTCAAGACGTGCCATGTAAACATTGACGCCTGCATAGTCAAATGTTGGCGGATTAGCTCCATGGTAGTGGACACCGGTTGTTGGATAGCAAACAACCTTCTTTTTGCCATTCTCATCATCAACATTCATACAATCCGTTACCACTTCTCGTTCGTTTTCGCCAACTTTTTCAACCATTACCCCTCGGTTATACACTTCGTTGCTACATTTACCAGAGAAACACTCTGTTTTGTCTAGTCTACATTCAAACGGAGCTCTTGAAACACCATCTCCATTTACCTCATAAATATCATTTGCATGCACGGTGGTTAAGTATTTTTTATAAAAACCAGTATCAATTTTTTTGAAAAGGGCCAAGTACTCTCGAGAATGGCTATCATATTTGTAAACCCCATCACAATCATCGCTCCAGTAGGCACCAAATCCATGCCTTAAAAATCGTGCGAATTTGTAATTACTTTCATCTGCCACCACTGTGGCAGGAAGGCCAGAGTCAATGTTCAGTGTCCAACTTGGCAGACCTTGAATGTTGGTCTCGTCAAATTTAAATGGCCCTGGAGCACTGGCATCTGTTAAACAATTTGTAGTAATATCATCTATCGGATTTTCGTAGGCAGTTCTTGTTGCTGGATTTAGGTAATTCATATACCTATCTACCTTAGTGTCTCCAGACATGGTCATGGTCATCGCACAAAATTTGTCTGACATTGGAAGCATATATCTATACTGGTCAAATTCGTCAAAATTGCCTCCAGCTCCCATTCTGAAAACATTTATCGCTCCTTTTGATGTTTTTATCGTCTTCGCGAATTTTTCATCCAATGGTATAAATCTGCAAACTCCTTTGTAAAAATTCATCAAAGCAGATGAAGTATCTACAGGAGGATCACCCTTTGCATCCTCTTCTGGATTTGAATAGCCTGGTGCAGGTGTTGGGTTAAATACAAAAGCTCCGCACAGCATTGCAGTACAATTTGGGTTGGTACATGGTACTTCATAATCTTCGGAACAAATGGCCATGGTTGTAACTCCCACACCTGGTACTGAGACATTACATCCGCTGGTTGGATCGCATTCAACTCCCGTAGTATAAGTTGGTCCTACCGGGTCTCCTCCTTTAGATGCGGTGAGTGGTTTGTATACCTCGCATATTGCTGGAGACAGGTTAGCTCCTGCTCTTCTACAACAGCCCTGTTCTTCTACATGCTGTAGGCATCCTACAACTATCACAGCTAGAATAATTATGGCAACTATTTTTGATAAATTCATCAAATCACTTTGCTAAACATTTTGGTCAGATCACTTGAGTCTGCCCCCAATACTGTCATTAAATACCTGACAAAAACCATGGTAAGGAAAAATGCCACAAGCGGGTGGAGTAATAATGATGTGTAGGTTTTTGTTAAATTTTCCTTTATCTCATCAAATTGTAATCTTGATGCTGCCCCTCCCCCTCCATCTTGATTTACTGTATTAAGAACACTAACTGCAGTGCTCATTGTTGGGTAACAATACTGCTGTTGAGTTGGCAGATCTGATTTTGGCGGTGGAGGAGGAGCTGGTACAAATCCCGGGTCAAGCAGCACATAGAATACTGGGAATATAAAATAAAGTCCGATGGCCAGCGCCATCATTAGTGCCCCTGGTCCTCGTGTGAAGTAAAGAGAACGCATGAGAAGTCCCATGGGAAGAAATATGTAAAGCATATTTGCCTTTATGTATCTTATCAGTTCGGATTGTGCATTGAGGGCTATGAGCATGTTTGTTGCCAGGTTATTACTAATCCTTTTTGTCTCTGCTTTTTGGTAATATGAGGTGACCCATCCACCCTGGAAAAAGGTAATTCCAAGAGCACTTAGCGAAAGGTCCAGTAGGAAAAATGTATTATAGGTATCTGATCCAGCACTACCATCCAGAATGTTTGCCTGTATTTCTGCAATTTTTACTGATTTCTCTTGTATTCTACATAATACCGCATCGTAGGCTTTGTTCATTGCCTGATTGAACAGCCAATCGTCCGGCGTACTCTCAATGTTGATTGGCGTATCCCCACAAATCACCTGGCCAGTTATCAGGTTACCTGCCAGGTCCAAGGCACCGCTAACTATTACCACAAGAGAAATGGCCATGAAACCGTTGGCAGCAGCCTGCAATATTTCTGATCTTGCAAAACTTTCCAGATCTTTAATGCTGAAAGCCTTTGCAATCATGAGCATTACATTATAGAAAACAATGGAGGTGGTAACAGCAAGAATGCAAAATGGCAACCATAGCAGATCCCATTTCATGCCTTTGTAGTCCTGGAAAAAAAAGCTAGCAGCTGTTATCCAATCCATAGTTACACCATATTGAAATTCTTATTTCGATTAAGTAAAAAATATTTCATATTTTTTACACCATCGAAAATTTCTCCGAAATTTTTGAAAAGTAAAAAATATTTCATATTTTTTACACCATCGAAAATTTCTCCGAAATTTTTGAAAAGTAAAAAATATTTCATATTTTTTACACCATCTGTACCAATCTACTCAAATCTACTTCATCACCGTAAAGTCGTGCTATATATGAAACACTTGCAATTGTTGCTAGCAGAGCCACAGTTGGGAAAAACCCGCCTGCCACATAGGCATAGGCTGCAAAAGCTAAAGCATAGGGCACATCTCCTAGGTCATGATCACTACACGAATATTCATTACTCGTACCAAGATATGCGCATTTGATGGGATCCTCACCCCAGGTACTCATTGCGAAGTACTGTGCGTCTGATCGATCCAAACTATTCTCTCCCTCTTTAAATTCACCCGAACCTATTCCTGACGGTTCTTCGAATAGTTTTTCATTCATCAAATAGAAAACCGATAGCACTGCAGGGTAGACTATCAAAAATGACATGGCAATTGCAATGAGAACCGCACCAAGATTTCTCATGTATGGAAGTGATCGTATGAACATCCCAACAGGTAAAAAGAAAAAGGCAAATCCTTTGTAAACAAACAGAAGTACAAAAATGTAACTTATGATCGTAAAGTAGGTTATGAGCAGACCATTATATGCTGCATTCAGAGCAGCAATACTCGAACCATATCCTCCATAGGGTTGAGCATTATCACCACCATATCCAAACCAACAGCCCAATCCAACACGGCCTATTGAGAAATCGCAATAAAATGCATTGTAATAGGAAAGCACAGTGTATGCTTCCAGTTGATATCTGCTTACTATTATTGCATTATGGGTGTAGACTGCAGCATTATTCAAAAATAATCCCGCAGCTTCGAATATATTTGCATTGGGTGGTCGTGTGCCTGTAAAACCTAGAGAGTCGCCAATGCTGGTTACATCAATAGTGCAAAATAACTTAACTGCGGCAAGTATCACTACTATGGTAAAAAGTGAAATCCCAATCTGAATAAGCTCGGTTTTTGCCCAAAGTGATAGTTTAGGATTCGAGAGCGCTTTGCTTCCCATATAGCTTAGCGCTATTAATATTAGAGTAACTATGGTGGCAACGGCAGTTAATGGAAATATTGTATCTGTAACGAACGTGGTGAAATTCGTCCCAGTACACATCAGATCATTCATCATTAGGTAAACCTCGCTATCATGCTCACATCTACTTCTGCTCCAAGCACCGAACTGATCCCTCTAATTGATGCCATGACTATTAACAGTGCAATTACTGGACCAAGAGTTGATCTCAGAAGAACTACTTTTAAGAATCCCCTTATTCCCTCTCTCAAACTAGTATAGGCGTCCTTTGCTATTGCGTAGTTGCTTGGTATTCCTGGTGTGGAATCCCAAGGGTTGAACGGGTCACAATCGCCTATACTTCCAGTGCCTCCATCATATCCACTCACACCGGCATTATCAAATGTTGTTGCAAGTACTTCGTTGAATATAATACCCAGCGGCAGCATAATATGCAATGATATGGCAAGTGCAATGAAGAATCCGCCTGCTCCTCTGGTAACCTTGAATGTTCTTAGAAGTATTCCAACAGGCAGTAAAATCTTTAGGGAATACTCAAGAGATATTTGAATTAATTTTAACATTCCATTAACTTCAGAGTAGGCAAAACCAATGATACCACCTGCCATACCCAGGGGTGGGTTTAACATACTAAAACTGCCGCAGCCACTAACCGAATAGCCCATTCCAAATAAACTACACTGGCCTGCTCTGGAAGCTTCTTTTGATGCTTTTGCATCCAATTCATTTACTGCATTTAATTTATCTTTGGTATCGCTGCTCCATTGATTCAATATCTGCACAGCCTTTTCTTGAATTGTCGCCTTATCCATGGCAAAAGCATAATTTCTTGATATACCATCTATAAGATTTGTACTTCCATAGAAAACAGCAACCATTATCATGAGTGCAAAAAGTTGGAATAATTCCTCCTTTGCTATCATTTTCAATTCAGTTATATCGAAGCCATATCCAACCATATATAATACTGCAAGTATAGTTGCTGCGGTAACTATTGCAAAAGCTGCGGTTCCCTCCCATCCGGCAAAGGCCAAAGGAGTTAACAACAATAGAAGCAATAGTTTTTTCATTTCAAAACACCTTTGATAATCCGGGTATTTCTATGTCCCCGCCAAGGAAGTGTGAAAGACTTCTTATGAAAATGAGTGTTGCTACAACATTGAAAAGTGGCAATAGATAAACCGGAATCATATACTTGGATACATCCTGAATTACCGTTCGTCCTACTAATCCTGTTGGTCCTACTTTCATGAAAGCACTTGGGTCCTGTTGTGGTCTTGTATTCTTTGGTTTACACAAATCTTGACAACGGGCATTTATTGGTGGTTTGTAATTGTACTCCTCTTCGGAATAGATACACATCTCGCATGCACTGCGCGGTATTCCCAATCTATAGTCTGCAGGGCAAACATCAAGCCCACAGGTTGAACCTGCAGTATAACTGGGCGGAAGAGCTGGGGAATTGGATAGTATCATTTTTTGTGCAGGGCAACTTAAGCATTTTCCATTGTCATTTGCCTGGTCTCTTAATGTATTCAATTCATTCAGATTAACCTTACATCCTTCTGGACAGGTGTTACAATCTGAATTAAAGTCTCCATTGTATTCTTCTTCTTCTTTACATGTTTTTGGTGTGATGCTCCAAAAGGACGAACCTTTATCACTGGTAAATTGGACAATTCTACACTCTGCTTTGCATGTACCGCATAGGTCATTGCATCTTCCAACTGGTGGAAGAATATAAACACAATTTTGATAGGCATCCAATGATGATCTGCAATTTATAGCATCTGCACATCTATCCTTTGCATCATCTTCTGCATTTTCTTTTGTAGGTCTCCAGCTGGTGTCATTTGATCGTGTCATTCTACAATCATAGCTTGACTGAAGACAAAGATCATAGTCAAGTTCATCCCGTCCGTTATCATCTGCATTTGCGATAACAGTTTTAACAAAGGCTGGATCTGGCATGGTATTAAAATTACAGGTGGATGCCAAGGGCGGAATTACTTTACAGGTTGTTGGACATTTATCTGATTCAGCGTTGTCTACCACTTGCACCAATCTTCTTATCTTACATGGATCAGGAACTACTGAACATGCCAATGGCACATTAACATCTTCTCTTTTTGTGTCTGTTGTTCCATCTTCGTTTTCTATTTCTATATCATCGTGATTTCTTTTTACACAATCCGGTACAGTTGGGTAGGGCAATTCTCTGCAACCTATTGGACATTGTTTATACACGTCCCAATAGCAGGAATGAATAACTTCTCCTGCATAGGGACCTTTGTCTGCAGTGGCCGTTGCACTTTCATTTCCACTGGCAAACAACGCTCCCCAATCAGCATCATTAAAAGCATCTGCTACCTGTGCAGACTGGTTAATCAAAAGATAGTTCCCGCCGCCTTCATCAATATAGGCAATGGGCGAAGGCACTTTACACTCGGCCGGACAAACATCCTCATAGGCATCCTGGACACCATCCCCATTTATTGCCAGTTTCAAAGTTAACCAGTCAAATATATACATTCCTGGGAAAAAGAACATGCAACCAAGCGCAGCCGCCATGAGCAGTCCGCCTAGTTTTCTAGTGAAAAAGAAACTTCTGGCTACTATTCCAATTGCCAAAACAACAGGACCCATTTTGAAACATATTTCATTTACAAAGAATTTCTGTGCACCCATAAACGATAGCAGGGTAGCATAATGTTCAAAGAGAATGGCGTACATATCTGCGTATAATGCATAATACCCTCCAAACCCCATGTTAATGCCTAACTGTGCACAGTAAACTATGCTCAAACAATTAAGTCCAAATCTTCTTCCAATCCACTGAGTGTCCTCAACATTATTATCTAAAATATTTCTTGCTTCTGACTTAATATTCTCATACATCTCAGCATCAAGATATTTCGTGGTAACAGCTTTGAGACAGGACACACTACCTATGGAGTTACCGCCAAGAAATAGATTACAACCTGGTATATCCAATCCATCTGGAGGCGCACCGGTTTCAGTTATCAATCCAATTACCAATATGTCAATAAAACCAAGCACCACAAATAATGACAAAACTATCAGGGCATTTACAATTATCTGATTAAACTCTGTTTTTGCCCATGCTTGAAGTTCAGGCATTTCAAATCCGCTTCCAATCATATAGGCAATGGCAACCAGAGTTATCGATAGGAAAATTGCCCCTGCAGCTAGAATCTGCCAGCTTTTTGCAAGCTCAAGTACAAATGAACTGGTGGCAGTTGTAAACCAGTCCTGTGCGGTCCCCTGTGGATCTGTAGCTGCTGAAAATGCAGCAAATGATAAAAGTAAAAGTATCAATGCAATTTTCCTCATCCTATCGCCCTCAATCCTTTATGAACCGCACTCATGAATGAAATAAATATCACTATTGTTAAATTTGGGAAAAAGAATGCAAATGGGATTAATTTTCCTATTTTCCAAAAACCAAAGCTGTTGTCGCATGCACTTGCAGGGTTATCACAGCTTCCATCAACAACTTTGTCACATATCGCCTGTCCAAATTCTGTGCAATCGTCACTTGTAATTACATCATACATGGAAAACTCAAACACATACATAAACGGAATAACAACATAAACGCCGATACATAGTGCCAGCAATAAATCTCCCATCTGCCGTGTAGGGATAAATATCCTAAGTAAAAATGCTATTGGTAACAGCCAGGCAATTATATTCTCTCTGATAAAACCAAGCATTAATTTCTGCATGTTAATACTGATCAAAGCCGGCATGATAAATGAGTTGAAAATGGTTTCATATTGGCCTGAACGTACTCTTTTGTAGGATCCCCCCGTCAATGTGTAGGTATTTACCAATGGCAAGGCAAAACTCCAGGCATAGGTGGAATCCATCATTTCCTTGATTTGTTTGTCCAAATATATCTCTGCCAAATCATTTGCGTCTGCTTGTAGTTTATCCATGTAACAGCCTGCAGTTTCCTGCATGGTGCCCCCGCAGCTAAGTCCCATGCCAAGATTGTCCTGTAACATTTGTGAGAAGCCGTCTATGGTGTAACAGGATCCAGCGAGTATTGCAGAAAGTCCAATCAAGAAAATTATCGAGAAAGCCAAATGATACAGTTCGTCTTTTGCAAACACTGTCCAATGGGCTTCATTAATTGCAGAGCCAATCATATATGCAGCTGCAATAACCACCACTGTGAAAGCTATTACTATTGCAATCAAACTGCCCTGTTCGATGATTGTTCCTTGGGTGGCATTTACTATACAGCCTCCTGATTTTACTATCCAATCATCATCTGGAGGGTCAACTGCATATGCCAAAGTGAAAAGAAGCAACAGTACGTATGCAAGTTTCATATCAGCCTCTGTATCCCAAACATATAGATCTCGCCACCCAGTGCAGCAGATAAACTCCTAGCCCCAGTGACTGTTAATATCCCTATTAATATCATATCTATGTAGGTTAGCAAAACCAAATTGTTTACATGTTCTAGAAACGGCATTACTATGTCAAATGCATCAAGCCAATATTTCTGTCCGGCCATTACAATTGGTTCCCACAGAATGACGAACAATGTGAATAATATCTGGAAAATAACTTGTATCAAAGGGTAAACAACATTCTGGACAAGGAAAACACAACTTGGATAGACTGCCTGTCCACCTGGTATGAAAAGTAAAAATAAACAAACTATCAAAGCAAATGGATAGTCCCCCAGACCAAGCAAAAATCGTACTACCTTTGCCTGGCAAAATGGTGCAGAAGCACCCATAATCCATGTTGCTGCATTCAAACCATCAGTATCCATATCTGGACTTATGGTATCTGGGTCTATGGTTGCATTCAATTTATCGACTATAATAACAGATAATGGTAGAAATATGTATGCTGCTATTGCAACAGCAATCAGCGTATTGCCTAGTTTTCTAGTGAACGGAACTAGTCTTACTATGAATGCACCAGGAAGAAGAATTTTCGGTACAATCACTTTACAATATACTATAATTAATCTAACTCCTTCAGATAAAAATATTGCATTGGTCAATGCCTGTGCTGCCATTGTCAAAGGAGTTAGCAACAACATTGACCCTGATAAGGGATTGGTAGAGTAACTTATGGAAACATACCATAGGGGGATGCTCAAATATGGTGAATAGGTTGACGCGGTTCTTATTTTTCCTCCTGCTTCTATGGCATATTTGAATGCAGTATCAAATGTTCCTATCCATCCATCTATTATTCCTGTTGCGGTATCCATGTAGGCCGTATCTCCTGTGAATACCTTTCCTATATTTTGAGATGGATCTGAACCAGCTAATGAAATCACTACAATTCCTACAGTTAAGAAAGTTATTGTAATCAGAGCGATTCCAAACTCTCTAATCTCAGTTTTTACCCACGCTTCTAATTTTGGATCTGAAAGCATATTGGCCATCATATAACTTAATCCAAGTAGAATTGCAATAACAATGGCTGCAATTGGAACAGCAACTTGTATCTCACTTCCTTCAATTGGTGTTACAATGGAAGCGTGCAAAATTGGTAGCAATAATAAAATCAGTAGTCCAGCACGCCACTCAACCATGTCTACTCTTCTCCCTTAGCAATTTAAATGTTTTCCATATGTTGGTTTTACGAATTTACAAAAATGGTAGTTTTATAAATTTACAAAAGATGTAATATATCATGAAATATGCTGCCATCGTTCTGGCCTTTATCTTTTTTGCAAGTTTAATTTTTCCAGTTTCAACAAATTGTCCTGATTGTGCTGCATTTAATGATGCATTACCTGGAAGAATTTTTACCCAATCCCATTCTGCCGATAAAACTCTCGAAATTTCTGCTTTCTATGATAATACCAGCAATTCACTTGATCCACGTCCTCCTCTTAATAAGACCGTAATTCTTATTGAACTAACCAATGCAAGTAACACAGCACCCTATCCAAGACTCTACAAAGTTGTTACTGATGATAGCGGAACTGCTATTTTTGATTTTTCAACTTGGGGTACTGACGGCTGCTTTAACATGAAAATTCTCTACTGCCCTTTTTGTACTTCTGGTTCAACTGATTGTGGTTTTGCTGAATGTCTTAAATTTGCAGATATGCACAATGAATCTGGCTATTATGAAAATATAATCGGAGGCGGGGCAGTAGTTAATGCAGACGATATCGAAGCTGCTCCGGGTGTTACTCTTCCGCCAGGACCATACAATAACGGAACTTTTCTTCCAGAACTTGCCCTTACTACCTATTGCGCTCCTCCGGTTAAGGGTGCAACAACTCCTGCGTTCTGTCTTCCGTTGGTGATCATTTTTGCTTTGCTAGGTGGAGCACTTTATTTGAGCGGACAGAATCCATTTGGTATTTTCAATTTAGGAAGTCCAAGAATAGGAAGGCATATCCGTTATCAAGCAAGAGCACGAGGGTTTTCTTTTAGTTTAATGTCTGTTATCCAGGCTGCATATTCAATTGCTGGAACTGCCAAAGCAGTGAGCGATGCTAAAGCAGAAGCTAAAGAGGCAGCAGCAAAAGGAGAAGGAAAAGAACTCACTACTAGTCAAGCAATTAGCAAAGTTGAAACACAGAGAGCCAATTCAAACGTTTTCATAGGAAGCACAATTGGTTTTAGTAGTGTACAAATGGTTGGCGGCAGAGCAGTGGAGATGGGACCGAAAGGTATGCGTGGTGGAATTTCTGACTTTAAAAAAGCCACTGACGCAGCAGGTGCAGTGAAAGGAGGTAATTTCCAGGAACTTCGTGGCGGTATGCTTGAACAAATGCGAGGTTCTGGTGCAAGCGTCGTAATGGTTGGTAAAGAATTGAGAACTACTGGTGGAGCCGGAGGCATCGGTTCTCGTCTTGATGAGAAAAAAGGTGGTATGCTTGTTTTTGCTCTTGTTAATGTTCTTGGTAGTTTACCTATATTTTCTATTTTAAGAACTTACGGCGTTGATATGTCCTCATTTACTAACAAATCCCCTACGGCAATAATTGCCCAGGGTGCAGCAGTTAAAGCAGCAATGACTGATGCAGAAGGAAGGGCCAAGATACCGATTGCCGGTGGTGGTGAAGCTGCTGTAACTGGGGTAAGGACCAATGCAGATGGTAGTACAACTACAGGTCTTGCTCCTGCAGCTCCAAAACCAGATGAAAAAGCAGCAGCGCCTAAACCAGGTGAAACGGCTCCTGCTGTACCTGCTCCCCAGCAAGGAGTTGCTGTAACAACTACAGCTCCTGGTGCACCAGTTGCTGGTTTGGATTATAGTTCTGGAAATCAACAAGTTCAACTCAAAGCCGGTGATCAGGGCGAAGCAAAAGTACATACTGACCAGCCAATCCAGATGCAAGTGAAGGTCGAAGGTGACGCTGCAAAGCAAGTAGCTGCTCTTGCTGCAGCTGCTAAACCACCTGATGGAGTTGCAGTTACCACTGCATCGTCAGGTGAAAAACAGATTACTGTTGCAAGTGGACCAAATGCCGGTTCCTATACTGTTGGTGCCGATGGTGCTGTTACTAAAACAGTTCCGGTTCCTGGCGGTGGTCAGGATTATACTGTTAAGGATGGTGTTGTTACAAAACCTGTTGCACAGCCAGTTGCAGGTGCAGATGCGGATGCGGTAAGAGCTCTTCTTTCTCCAACTACTGGCCAGCTACCAGATGGAAAAGTCAGCGTTGAAACTAGTCCATCTGGTGAAAAACAATTTAAAGTTGAGGGTGGACCACAGGTCGGTACGTATACTGTTGGTGCTGATGGTTCTGTCAACAAAATAGTTCAACAACCAGTTACTGGTGATGAAGCAAAAGCAGTATTGGCTGCTGCAGCCCCAGGGTTAGAAGGTAAACTATTCGGTGGTTTCGCTCTTGGTGGACCGTCTACAATGCCAGATGGAACTTCTCTTCAAGATTCTGTTGATAGATCCCTTAGAACTGTTCAATATGCAAATGAACAAATACGCACCGGTATTGTTGATAGAGTAAAGGAACTCGGAGATTCAATTCCTACTGAAACTCGTTTGGCCACAGCAACTAGAGAAGCAGAACAAGCGCTTGCAGTATCATATGGTCAACCTGCAGCTACGGTTGTCGCTGGTATGACGACTTCTCAAGATCCAAAAACATTTATGGTTAAAGTTGGAGATGCTGTAGAAGATTTTACCATCCGTAGACCTGGTTTTGCAGATTCTCTTCCTGGTGTACCCGTTACCGAAGCTAGGGTTGTTGAAACAGTTATACGATCCACGTCTCCTGCTGATTTAGAGAAAATGGACGAACCAAAATTCCGAACTGCAGTTACTGACGCATACACACATGATCCGGCTACTGCCCAGGCAGCATATCCTAAGTATATGGTTGCTGTTGGTGAGTATCAAGCTGCCATGGCTGCACGCGTAAAAGATCCAACTCTTCCAGAACCAAAACTCCCTGACTTTCAGGTAATTGTGGGTCAAGTAGCAGCTGAAAGAGCTCAAGCTATTGATTTTAGACAAGTCACCCCTGCAATTGTGGCTGGTGCAGTAGATATGCGAACTGAATTGGTTCAACATGTTGGCAAAAGAGACGCAGATATTATCCTAGCACTACCTGCAGATCGATTCAACTGGGTAACAGATTCAGCATATAGCGTTCACAATGCATCACAACATGGTGGGGATGTGTCAGCTGATCCTCTTAGACCATTAACTCCGTCCGGTCAGGTTTCTCTTCAGGATCCTAGAATGGAATTATTAATCAAAGGACCTATTCCAGAAAAGTTGATACCTGCAGCTGGAGAATACGCAGCACTTCAAGCTGCTGGACATGCAATTGATTCTGAAGGTGCACGTCCAACTAATTATGATAATGCTGGACGCGTAATTGATGGGCCATCGTATCGCCCGGCAAATACACCTGAATCACCCAGAGTTTATCAGGAAGGGCAAGATTGTACAAGATTTGCCGTACAAGCAGCTGCAGTTCAAGAGTTTCAAGCACAACAGGCCAGACTAAAAGAGCACCTCCCCCCTGAATTCCAAGACATAATGGCTACTTATACTAAAGGTGTTGCTCTGGCTGCCGATGGATATGTGCACGAATATCAACTTTCCCGTGCTCCTGCACCTATGGCAGGAACCGTATTCGATCCTCTTAACCCTCCGTCTTCAGCTACATTCCAGCCATTAATAGGACCACGTTCTGATCCACCTAGACTTGAAAGGGCAGCAGACGCACTTTATGATAACGAAAGGAGAGTTCAAGAAGATATTCGTGCACATCCAGAGAAGGCTGTTGATACAATTGCACAACAAGCCAGATTTTATGGAGAAACTGGTCAACCCGAGTATGCTGAAGTATATACTAAAGCGTTATTCGCAGCAAAAAGCGGAGACATGACAAAAGCAGAAGAGATTATCGGGCAATTAGATGTCCAATTGCCTAAAGTTCCACGTGTTGAAGGTCAACCAGCAAAAACAGAGGATCTACTACGACAACCACAATTCCAAGAAAATACGGCGTATGGTCTTTATGGTGTTGACCAGGAAAAAGGAACAGGGCTTACAGTGCTCCGTGTAACTGATGATAAAGTTCGAGCAATGTTAAAAAAAGCCCAAGAAGAACATGAAGAGGAAGAAAGAAGACGGCACTAGCTGATATCATGATTACGTCTACTCCCATCAAACGCCTAAAGCGCCTTCTCACTTCTGGTAATCTTTGGCTTTACATTCTCTCCCTAGTCAAATCTCGAAAAATCTACGCCTATGAAATGGACGAATTAATCGAAAAAGAATTCTTTTTTAAACCAGGCAAAATCATGATCTATATCGTGCTCTATCGTTTGGAAAATGAAGGGTTAATCACCTCGAAAATGGAACAAAGAAGAAAATATTATACAATAACAAAAAAAGGCAAAGACACCCTAAATTCAGCAAGAGAATATTTCAAGCTTCTAACAAATAAACTGTAATTCTAATAGTGATCCGATGAGGATAATCATAACAGGAACTCCAGGAACAGGTAAATCAACAATTTCAAAAAGTTTAGCCAAAGAGCTAAAACTGGAATTGGTGGACATCAAAAAAATTGTCATGGCTAAAAAACTTTCAAACAAAAAACACGAAGTAGATATTAGAAAACTAGTCGGGGCAATGCGATCTCTAAAAAATAAAAAAAACTATTTGGTTGAGGGTCATCTTGCCTGCGAATTTTTCATCCCTGCTGATTTTATCATTGTTCTGAGAACACACCCAAGGGTTCTTCAAAAACGTCTGAAAAAGAGAAAATATAACAAAAAGAAAATTCAAGAAAACATTATGACTGAGATGTTGGACTATTGCACCCAGCGTGTAATCCAAATATACAAGAAAAAACCTCTTGAACTGGACACATCCAGAAGATCTCCCTCTTCTTCTATTGAAGAAATAAAGAAAGCAATAAAGCAAAAGAAGAAAAAGATTGACTCCGTTGACTATTCTAGTTTATTGGTTGAGGGATATTAATGGAAAAGGAAGAAAAAAAACTCATCGAAGCTGCTCTTTTCATTAGTTCTCGTGCCATGTCTTTGGAAGAATTTCGTACACTTACTGGCATTGGAGCTTTAGGTTATCTTCAAACCGTAATGGATGAACTGGTAAAAGATTACGAAGGCAGGGCAATTGAAATAGTTGAAATGGATGGAAAATATTCCATGCGCGTTAGAAATGATTATCTACAGCGTGTGAAACAATTTGCACAGGATATTGAAATAAGCAAAGCTGCCCTTCGCACTCTTGCATATATCTCAAAAAATGACGGAATCCTAAAATCAACTCTTGTGAAAAAAATAGGTCCTAAAATTTATGCAGATGTTCATGAATTAGTTGAAGCAGGGTTTGTGAAAACCCACAAAGCAGGCAGAACATCCAAATTAACCCTTACCGAGAAGTTTAAGAAATATTTCGTGCAAGAAAAACAACCTGAAGTTAAGGATGAGAGCCAAACAATGTTACCATCTGAAACTCAACAGTAGCTATGGTCTAGCTGAACGGTGATCCGTTCACCAGCCCTCATAACTCACTTCGTTCGTGCTGAGGTCGCATAAAGCCTTGAACGTTATATTCGCGCAAGGCGCGAAACCTGGTAGTGCGCCGGTCTTGAAAACCGGTCCCTTCGGGATCGCAGGTTCAAATGTACCTTTTTAGTAAAAAGGTACGCCCAAAAACGGGCGTGCTAAAATGGTACTGACAATCCTGCCCTCAGCGTTTTTTCTAAAAAGTGAAAACATGATACCACCAAAAGTTTGGATTTGCAGAGCCTGCGAAAAAGAATTTGAAAGTTCAACTGACGGATGGGCACTTTACGAATCAAGCCCAGACGCACCAATGGGGCTTTATGCAGCCTGGTTCTGTAAAAAGCACTACGAAGAAGCACTCTCTCTGCAGAAAAAAGGTTTAACCTTTTCTCAACTAATATCCAATCTTAAAAAACAATTAGAAAAGTAATCCTAATCCTAAAATTACAATCAAAATTCCAAGGCCAAAAATTATTTTATAAAAGTTTTTTTGTTTTGCAATTTTCAGCAAGGCATCAATTGTAATAAAACCAACAATGGCAGCAACCAAACTCCCAGCAATTAAATCACTGGAAACAACAAAGTTTCCTTTTATCAATGGTAAAGCCAGTTCAACACCAAAAACAGCAGGAATACTCATCAAAAAACTGATTTTCAGTGATTCTTCCAGATCAAATTTTTCACTCAGTAACGCAGCCAGAGTTATCCCCGATCGACTAACTCCAGGAATTGCTGCAAGACCTTGGGCAAAACCTGCAACCAAGGCTTTTTTAGGAGTTAATTGGGCTCCGCTGCTCTCCTTTCTGTTTTTGTGCAACAATGCAATTCCAATCAGAAACAGGCCAATTACAATAGTAAATAGAAATTCTGGAAATTCAAAATTCAATGCAACGAACATCAGAGGAAGGCCCATCAGGCCAGTTATGGCTGTGGTTATAATCAGGAAAACCAACAATTTCCTATCTTTGTTCTTGAAAACACTTTGGGCTATTTCAAAAATTTCTTTTCTAAAATAAACAATGGCAGCAAGGAGCGTTCCAGTGTGTAAAAATATTGCAGTACTCAATGCATCCTGATAGCTCATACCAAATAGAAATTTTCCTGCCAATGCAACCATTGCCTTAGAACTAACCGGCAGCCATTCTGCTATGCCCTGAATAATACCAAGAATAATCGCCTGAATAAAGTCCATACCACCTATCTCCCGTTACGGGGTTCCGAAGGGGCGGTAGCCCCTTCAAGGAAAAAATTTCCACAGAATTCGGAGCTATTCATTCTTCTTGGGGGATGAATGAGCGAGCTTGGCGAAATCTGTTTTAGAAACAATATTATATGGCTCCGCAAATTTAAAAAATTAGGCAATATTTAAAATCAAATGGATTTTTATATATCACTGTTACATTTAGAAGGTGAGTATATGGATGCAAACAGACTTGTAGTTGAACTGTTCTTGGAAAAACCAAATTTTAAAGAAGTCTCTACTGTTGCTAAAGCTTTGGAAGCCGAGGGCGTTAAGACCATTCTTATGCCACCCGAAGATCGCGAAATAAACACTCATCTTGTTATTGAAAAATTAGATGTTCCAAAAGCAAGAAAAAAACTTAAGGAGCTTGGGTTAAAGGCTGTTGAAAAAGAAGTAGTTCTCATCACACTTGCCAATAAACCCGGTACCATGGCTGAAGCCGCAGGTAGAATCTCGTCCAATGGCATTAACCTTGTTTATGCATTTTCAGTTGCCATGACCCCAACATTGTCCTATGTTCTTTTCGGAACAGCAGACAATGAGGCTGCTCTGAAAGCTCTAAAGTAATTCTCAATAAATTTAATACTTGTGGTGTACACCTATGCCAGTTTCAGTTATAGTTGGGATGCAGTGGGGAGACGAAGGTAAGGGTAAGATTGTTGATCTTTTAGCTAGTGCCTATGACTATATCGTTAGGTTCAATGGTGGTGATAATGCTGGTCACACCATAAAAGTTGGAGATAAAAAATTCGGTTTGCATCTAATCCCCTCGGGAGTTTTCTACCCAGAAAAAATCAAGGTAATCGGCAATGGGGTTGTGATAAATCCAGATAGCCTCTTGAAAGAGATTAACGAAGTCGAGTCAGCTGGATTTTCATTGAGCAATTTATTCATCAGTGATAGGGCTCATGTTATTTTATCGTGGCACAAGTTGCTTGATGGCATCGAGGACAGCAAAAACGAAATCGGAACAACAAAACGAGGAATCGGTCCAACCTACTGCGACAAGGCTGCAAGAACCACTGCCATTCGTATTGTTGATCTTCTCGATAGACAAAAACTTGAAACTAGGGTCAACAAAATTCTTGGTCTGAAAAAATCCCTTATTAAAATTTATTCAGGTCAAGATTCTGACCTAAACTCTGCCCAAATTATCAACAGTCTTTTTGAATTCGGTCAGAAGATAAAACAACGAGTTGTCAATGCACCCTACCTTCTTAACCAAGCAGTTAAAGAGAAAAAGAACATCCTTCTGGAAGGTGCTCAGGGGACTTTACTTGATATCGACCATGGTACCTATCCCTATGTTACATCATCAAACACTGTCTCTGGTAGTGCATCCAGTGGATCTGGGATCCCACCAACAAAAATCAACAAAATTTTTGGTATTATTAAAGCCTATACCACCCGAGTTGGCGGTGGTCCATTTCCCACTGAACTCAGTGATGAAATTGGTGAAAAATTACGTCAGAAAGGTGGTGAATTTGGTACCACAACCGGCAGGCCAAGAAGATGTGGCTGGCTGGACATGGTTGCACTAAAATACACCGCCATGCTAAACGGAACCACTGATCTTGTAATCACAAAAATCGACGTTCTAAATGGTTTTGATCAGTTAAAAGTTTGCGTTGCCTATGAAATAGATGGCAAAAAAACAACTGAATTCCCAAGCGATATTGATTCCCTTGCCAGTGTTAAACCAATATACAAAACATTCAAAGGTTGGATCATCACCAATGATGAATGGGAAGAAGCCAAGCAAAACAAAAAAATACCAGAACCCTGTCAGCAATATGTTAATTTCATTAAAAGAGAATTAAAGGCAAAAGTAGCAATACTTTCCTATGGTCCTGGAAGAGAACAAACAATTATTTTCTAAACTTTTTTTGAGAAAATGTCAATGCATGTTTTGAGAGCTTCATCGGTGTGACATTTGAGTGCAGCTCCAGCTGCTTTTTTATGCCCTCCACCTGCTCCACCTAGTTCTTTTGCAACTTCATCCATAACTTCATTTAGCGGAATCTTAACACTTGCTCTGGCTCTGGCGGATATTCTAGTTTCTTTCTCCCTATCCTTCCATTTAGCTACAAAAACAACATCTGCAGCTTCTGCTATTAACGAAGCTGCATCGCTTTCGTTGCTTCCAACTTCTGTGGTTGCAACAACATAACCCCCAATGTAAATAAAATTCAATCTTTTCATCGCAGTAAGTATGGCAATTTTTGCCTCATCCTTTGGATCTGGTTCTGCGATGGCAAGCAATTCAGAATAGTTTGCATTGGCTATGGTCATCAATTTCGCCAGGGTTTCAAAGGTCTGTGTTCTTGCTGACTTGAAACGTGCACCATCGGCAATGATTCCTACTGACAATGCGAATGCAGTTTCCCTGTCCATCTCTGGTAGAATATTGGCAATAATCTCGGCGGTGGATGGTGATTCAACATCAACTATCTGGATGTCGCTTTGCATGTCTCTGCCCTCTGCTCTGTGGTGGTCAATTATCATTAGAATTTTCCATCCTTTAGCTTCAGGTAAAAGTGTGTACGCACTGGTATCCACAACAACCAGGCCATCAAAATCACTCTTTTTCAAATTAGAAATATCTTCTACTTTTATCCCAAGCCTAGCTGCCAGCATCTTTGCTCCTTCACCTGGTTCTTCTGAACTACAGATCACAGAATTCGGATACACTTTAGTTAAGGCATAGGCAGCAGAAAGGCCATCTACGTCAGCACGGCTATGGGTTGCAATTGCTATTTTTTTATATTTGGCTAAAGATCTAATCTCCTTCTCCGCCACCGCTCTTTCCATAACCTTTCATTTTCTCCTGAAGTTTCTTTTGAGTATCTAAAACAACGCTTCTAAGTTTTTCCTCTTGTTTCGATATTGCATTCAATTTCACTTCAACAAGTTCATCTCTTTCCTTAAGATCAGTTTCAGCCTGTTCTTTTGTTGTGTGCATTAAGATTGAACCAACCGAGCGGTAAACCTCTCCCTTGGCTTTTTTCAATTCGTCCAATGCATGTTTAATCTCGTTCATTTGCATTTGGAGTTGGTGTTTTTGAATCAATAGAACTTCCAATTGTTTTTCCATATTTTCGTATTCAACCAGTTCTCGGTTCAAATCTTCGGCTTCTTTTTTCATTTTCGCACCTTTTTTGTCCTTTGAGGACTATTTTAAAGACTCAAAAACTTGCAATGCCCGGAGACATGCATTTGCAGTTGCCCTGAGAGCAACCACATCATGAGCATCTATGTCTAGTGTTAATACCTTTCCTTTTTTAGTTATTCTTGTTGTGGATCGATTTCCAACATCGCCTTCATGGGATATCGCCTTTTCTGCTGCTTCTGCAGATTTCTCATCAGGAAACTCGATTTTCATCGAGCACGTTGCTTTTATGCCTATCCCCGTTTCCATTTCCATCGGCCGAGTTCATCGATTTGTATCAGCGCGAAGGTTGTTGGTTTTTTCTCGTGTTCTTCAACCACTGTTATATTCTCTTCGCCTTTTCTTCTAGCAAAATCTACCAGCTGATCTATTGTTTTTTTTCCGCGTGCTGTGTATGGTTCTTCTTTTTCCTTGGCCATTTTCTTTGCTAGTTCTCTTGTTTCTGTTGACGCGTATCTGCTGGTAGTGTACATGTTATCCTTGTGTTTTGAATCTACTGGAAGATTCAAAATTAGTCAGACTTGACTTCCTTTGCTATTGGTGGGCGTGCTTTGAGTAGAATTTTTGCTCCTGTAGTTGGAAATGCAAACTTTTCTCCTGTTGAGATGTTTGCCCCACTTTTTTGATCTTTATATTCTCCCATGAAATCCCTCCAATCAAGAAGATTTTGAATATTCGTTGATAATTCTTGCAGCTATTTCGCCAGCTTCGCTTTTGAATGAATAGGCGCCACCGGCAAAGACAGCCTCGCAGGATTTACATGCCCAAAGAGCATTTCCTTTTCTGGCTACCTTTAGCTTATGGCATTTTGGACATTCGTACTTCGTGCGTTTTGCTAGAATTGCCTTATCCACGAGTTTTCTAATTGAAGCACCATATTTTGCAGTATACATATTTCTACCCCTTAAGGATTTTTCTTATGTCGTCTCCTCTTTTAAAAGCTATCTCCATAGCCTCGACGAGTTCATCTTTGGTTATCGCACCCTTTCCTTTTTGCATCGCACAGACATGTTCCTCTGTTGTTCCAATGGTGAGTGTGGTTTCCAAAACCCTTTCCTCATCTCTGGAAGGATCCACAAGCCAATTGTTACCTACCTTTACCATGGTAGTTGTAAGTGGAAGCTTGGTTGGATTGAGTGGTTTTGCATATTCTCCTCTAATTATCGCTCCATTCTCTACTTTTGGTATTTTGGTGTCAAGCAATGCGGCTGTTGCTGCCAATGTGGCAGTGTCAGTATAATTCCCTGCATGGTTCAACACATAAATATCCAGGTATAACCCAAGAACCTTATCGGTTTCAACAAAGAATGAATTAAGGTCAACACATTCGGCACTTCTTAAAGCTCGGTCAACTACTCTTGCCACTTCAATTGAATATTCGTCTGGAGGACCAGATTCGAATGTTGGTGAAGCTGTTGGCAAAAGTTCTGCATTTGAAACCATCACACCCTGAGTTGGTCGGTCTGGAAATGGTTTTACAATATCGAATTTGGCTGCAACAAGCACCATGGTCTGGCCAATCTTTGCAACTGCCGAACCTTCTGCTGTTTTTATCGGTCCTCGCTGGACTTCGATTGGCCGGTATTCATCAAATTTTCTACCGTCAAATCTAACTCCTTTGCTTAGTGTATTATTTAGTACGTCTCTTCTTATCTGGGCCATAATAACGTCTTTAACTTCATCTCCCATGATCATCACCATATAAAAATTTCTTCATTTTTATTCAGAAAAAATGCAGTTTGCATTTTTTCACCACTTTACTGTTTCATCTTCGCCCTTCTCATAAAATCTTTTGAGGGCACTGGTTTGGATTGCATTGACTTTTTCGCATCCTCTCTCGGCCATTCCCACCATTTCGATTACCTCTTCCTTTGTGAGAAGTCCATCCATCTGGAGTAATAGCAATTTTTTGTCTTTCTGTGACATTGCCATGGGCATATCAGATTGGCCGAAATTATCCTCTGCTTTGTTCAAGTCTAGAACAAGCGTATCCCCTGCTTTTCCAACTGCAACCGAAGCCACCATGTCCTTCATTGGTATGCCTGCATTTGCCAAGGCAACTGTTGCTGCAGTAATGGATGCTGTTCTGGTTCCTCCATCTGCCTGCAACACGTCAATGTAAATATCGATCTGTGTGTTTGGAAATTTTTCTGCAATTACAACATTTTCAAAGACTTCCCGAATTACTTTAGAAAGCTCGGTACTTCTTCGTGATGGTCCGCTTCTGCTGTGTTCTTCCAGAGAAGCAAAAGGAGACATCATATACCTACATTTTACTATTGAATGATAGGGGCTTGCATCATGTCTTGGAATACATTCTCGTGGTCCATAGACCCCGCAGACTATTTTGTTCCCTCCCCATTCAACATAGGCGGAACCATCTGCTTCCGGGATAATCCCAACTTCGATTCGTAAATTTCTCAAATCCTCTACTTCTCTACCATCTGTTCTTTTACCGTTAATCATCAGCGGTACTGTGCCTTTACTATCAGACATATTCTTCACCTTGTACAGTTTGAGGCCTTTCGCCTTTTTCCTGTTTTAGCATATTTGCAATTTCATCTGTGAGCCCAGATTTGTGTGCCTTTCTTTCAATTACCTTTATGGTTTTCAACAAAAGTGGCATGTCACATCTTTCGCTCATCCAAACATAGCCGTTGTTGCCAACCATAATCTCTCCTCCTGAATAATCCTTCAGAAGATTAAGCATGCTGCTTTTTCGTCCAATGAGTCTTGGTACTTTGGCCGATGGGAATTCAATTATCTTACCCTTTGGCAATCTTCTAACTTCACCAAGATCCACATCGCCAACTTCGTTTACTGATTTAATCTTACAAATAACAAAATCTCCCAATTGGAGGGTGAGTCTAATATCTCTTGTTGGGATAAATCCGCCTTCTGGCAGATTTAGATCAACTTCGTAACCTGCATGTCTTACATCGGTTACCATACCAACAACCACATCTCCGACTACTGGTTTGTACCTGTTTTCAAGAGGTACATACCTGTTTTCCTCATCCATCATTCCTATAACTGCTGCATAGGTTGCAGTACCGTCTGAGAATGTGTTTGGAGCATTTATCCTTCCATCTGCTATCTTCTCTCCTGGTAAAACAATTTTTCTGTCCATTTTTTCCCTCTTTTGAAAGGGAACCCAGGTTCCCTTTCTAACCTTCCTCTAATCAACATTATAGGTAAGGCCGTTTTGTTCCCATCTGGACTTCATCGAGTACGAGATAAGGAACACTCAATATGTATAGAATTTAGCACCTGCTATCTTCTCTATCAGGTTTTACTATGAAAGAAAAGATTTTTAATGGTCCTCCAGGTTCCTTTTCTCAATACCGGGAAGATTCAAAAAGTACTCTGGGTCCTTTTTATTCTGATTGGTGCTATTGTATTATGGGTGTTTTGGTGGGTGCAACTTTCCTTATTGAGGCAATTTTTCGTGTGGGTCCCCATACCATTCTTACTGGTACTGTCAGCACCGGAGTACTAACTCCTGGTATGAAACTTAGTTTAATTGAAAAAACCCTCGAAGTTGGAAAAATTGAAAGTACCGGGAGACAACTGTCTTCTGCACCAGCTGGTTCGAAGGTCGGCATTTCATTTGTAGCTGTTACCGAGTCTGATTTTAAGCAACTCCAGGTACTTGTTAAAAATACAATCACCCTGGTTTGAATTCTTACGTGCATTTATAAACATATTTTACCATCTTTATTTGATGAGCAGGCAGGAACATGTTTTAAAGCACAATGAAATCATCGGTCATGCCACTGTAAGTATCAAGTTTTCCAAGTTATTGTTCTTCTCAACTACCTACCAAGCCACGTTGTTCAGATATACTGGTAATGGTTATAATTTCAAAGTCTACGCCATTGTTTCAGGTAAGGAAGGCGACAGAATAGTTGGTACTGTTAATGAAGATAAGCCAGTTGCTGGTGGACATTATACCCTAAGCACAGATCTTCCTCACAAATCCTATCTTGATCTTGTTCTTGCTGCCTATGCCAGGCTAAAAAACCCGCCAAAAGATGGTTTCAAAGACAAGGAACCTCTAAGTTAAAAGTTTTGTTTCAACCTGTCCAGTGGTTAGTTTGTTTAATTTATCAAGAAACTCTCCCTGCAAACCGCCGAAAATCTCAACAACAACAATCAGATCTCCGCTTTTTGTCCATTCCTCTTTTTCTATTCCATAATTCTTCAGGGTACCATAGGTCCTATGGGCAAAGGCAGCAGGTACTTTAACAGCCATCTTCACTTTCTCGAATTTCATTGGCAAAACTGGACGAAGGGCTTTCACCACTTCTTCAAGTTGTTCCCTTGGATCCTTGAAAGGATCAATGTGAATTCTTACCTGTTCCAGGGCATTTTCTATTCTAAGTTGAGTGTGGGGTGTTTTTGTTCTTGGATCAATTGCTTCTCTTAGAAGTATGGCAATTATCTGCTTTCTTTTTTCTTCAACTTTTTTCCTTTTCTGTTCGGTGGTAAGTTGAACCTCACCATTTTTCATGATGAATTCGAGAATAAGCATGATGTCACTGGTGCCAAAAACAGTCTGAATATCTGATGGTTTTGCTTTCTCTGCTTTCTTTGCATCTGCATAAACTTCTTCAGCTACCAGCATGTTCTTTACGTCTGTTTTTCTTTTATCCAGGTAGGCATAGGCCGCATCCGGATCTATATATAATTCAAATCTCTTTCCACCCTTCTCATAGCTTGCGATTATAGCTCGATCTAAAGTTACCATAAAATCAGCACTACCTAATATCGTATAAATATTATAATTCTTCCATCCAGACCAAAACAATTCCAAAGATTTAAATATTTGGAACATTAAATGTAGGAATCTAAAGCGGGAGTTTACACTCTAATTAGAGGTGATTCGTTGACAGATAAAGGAGAGACTGTAGCAATAAGTAAAGAAATGCTATTTGGAATTGTAATCGTACTCTTGGCAGCATTGCTGGTTGTATCGATAATGACCCAAGGTTTCGGAATCCTTAAACCAAACGTTGTTGTTTCTGGAAATCAAACCGCCGGGCAAAAAC
Organism: Candidatus Bilamarchaeum dharawalense; assembly: GCA_902386555.1. GTDB lineage: Archaea > Micrarchaeota > Micrarchaeia > Anstonellales > Bilamarchaeaceae > Bilamarchaeum > Bilamarchaeum dharawalense. The sequence goes on along the minus strand of CABMJJ010000011.1, from coordinate 51,658 downwards.
TTTCTGATGCTGATCTTAAACTAAAGGTTGAAACTTACATAAATGCTAATTTACTTGCAGCACCATATACCTCTGAAGTAACCAAAATCGAACCATTTGATAGTTATCTTAATTTGGTAACTGTCAGCATAAAAAATGCTGGTTCGGCTGTTGGTACTGAACAGGTTTATGTATCCAATGATGGTAGTGCCATTCTTGTTGGTAGAGTATTCAAAACAAGCGAGAAGCTAAATACCACCACAACAACCGATCAAGGACAAACCCCCACGGTTGATAAAACAGCAAGACCAAAAGCTCAGGTCTTCGTTATGGCATTCTGTCCTTACGGACTCCAATTCCTCAAGGCATATGTGCCAGTTATGGAATTGCTTGGTGATAAGGCAGACATTGAAGTTCATTTTGTTGACTATGCTATGCATGGTAAAAAAGAACTTGATGGTAACAATTACCTCTACTGTGTCCAAAAAGAAGAAAAGGCAAAACTACCTGCTTACATAAGGTGCTTTGTTACTGCTGGTGATTATCAGGGATGTGTTGCAACTGCGGGATTGGATTCGACTAAAATCCAGAGCTGCGTGGCTCAAACCGATTCGCAGTACAGTGTCACCTCGCTCTACAATGATCAGTCAACTTGGGTGAGTGGTCAATATCCACAATATCCAGTTGAAGCTGCTCTAAATGAACAGTATGGTGTACAGGGTTCTCCAACCTTTGTGCTTAATGGCAAAACAGTTAGCGTTGGTAGAAGTGCAGAGGCAATAAAACAGGCCGTCTGTGCAGCTTTCACCACCCCACCTGCTGAATGTCAAACAGTCCTACGTTCTGATCAGGAAGCAGCAGGTCTTGGCGCAGCCGGTTCTGGAGTAGCAACAAGTGGTTCAGCCCAGTGCGGCTAATTTTTTCTTTTATTTTTCTCTTATTTTATTCCAAGCTAAAAGTAGCCAAGGTTATATACTTTGGTCCATCGGAACCCAAAATGCTTTGAATAAGTTCAAATTTTGTGGCTGTAAATTTGCCATATTCGTCCTGTTTATGTTTTGCTAGAAATGCACCAACATCAAGTTTTCTTTTTACTCTGGCGATGGTGAGATGTGCAGAAAATTTTTCAGTATCCTTGTATCTAATTAGATTTTCTTTAATTTTAGCTGCAAGCCTATCAAGTTCGCTGCCACCATCTATTCCTGCCCAGACCACCTTCACATAATTCTCATTTGGAAATACTCCAACTCTACGAACAACACAATCAAATTTTCGAAATTTTATTCCAATCAATGATTTTTTGATACTATCCGCTTCTTCCACCTCACCGATGAACTTTAGTGTGAGGTGCATATTCTCTGGTCTAACAACAGTCACCCCATCTTGAGCAATTTCATTTCCCAATAGTGAAACTTTCTTCCTAATATCCTCGGGTACTGGAACAGCAACAAAAAGTCTCATGATTTTAAATTGCACCTGATAATTAAAACCATGCCTGAGCATGAAATTTTTTCTTTTAGCTCAAAGTCCACCAGTCTAGCTTTCAGTGGAGGAGAGCTCAAGACCAAAGAAACAGATTCCGTAACCGGTTACGGCATCCGGGTACTTCATGATGGTCGACTTGGTTTTTGCTACTGTCAAAAGGAGTCTGATCTTAAAAAAACCATTGATAATGCAAGAGAAGTTTCACGATTTTCTGCAAAAACTAAATTTTCCTTTCCTGAAAAGTCCTCATTCACCATGCCCGATACTGTTGACAAATCTGTGGATCCTGAGGATTTTAATTCCCTCAAAGATTTTGTTGAATCTGCTCGATCCGCCGCTGAAATTCACGGTGGGAAATCAAGAATTATCTGTTCTGCTGATAATTCATCAATTAAATTAGAAAATACCTCTGGTTTTCTTGGTGAGTATGGTAAGTCCACGTTTTCCATTTATGCAGAATGCATGCATGACGATGGTTTTGGTTTTGCCTACTGCTCTTCAATTAAAAAACCAGATTCTGTTTCTGAGATAGGTTCCAATGCTGCAAATATGGCTAAGGAAATGCGCGGGGCAAAAAAACCCGATCCTGGTTCCTATCTTCTGGTGGTGGATGTGGAAGCATTGGACAGCATTCTTGGACCATTGCTCACTTCATTTTCCGGTGATTGGAAGCGTCGTGGAGTAACCAAAGTAACAAAAACAAAAATGTTTTCTGATCAGCTTTCCATATATGAAGATGGGCTTGCGCAGGCAACAGACTCCAGGCCTTTTGATGACGAAGGAACTCCGTCCAAGCAAAATAAACTCATTGAAAATGGGGAAGTCAAGTCATTTCTCTATGATAGGGAAACTGCTGCTCTTGAGAATGTTGCTGAGTCTGGAGCATGTTCCCGTGCTTCCTACAGTTCAGTCCCAGGAATCGGATCTTCCAACATCGTTATCGAAAAAGGTAATTGTAAGGATCTTGCAGAATTTGGCAAACATATTGAATTGCTATCTGCCCATGGTTCACATACTGCCAATCTAACCAGTGGGGATATTGGTCTTGAAGTCAGCACTGCGTTCCTGGTTGAAAATGGGAAGAAAAAACCAGTTAAAGGGTTTATGCTAAGCGGGAATTTATTCGAAATGTTTGCTAACATCGAGGCCATCGAATCCGAGTCCAAAGTCTATGGTTCAGTGATTGCACCAAGGATCGCATTCAAAAACATCAAAGTTGTTTCCTGATTTTTCAATTATTTTAAATAAAAAAGGAAAAGAACCGTAGGTTCTTTTCATTTGAACGAGTTTAGAATCTTATTAACCTGTTTTTGTAACTCCAGTGTCTCATTGTCGATCTCGGTTATTCTATTGTTTATCTCCTGGATTCTTTCTTCTTCGTCATCCAATTGTTTCACATATTTCTTTCTAAGAGCTGCATCATCGCCACTTTGGGATAGGGCACCTATGTTCTTACGAAGTCTTTCCTGCTCTTGGAGGAATCTCGTTCTCTCCGCATCCAAGTTTACTTTTTCCTGTGCCAGATCTCTAATCTCATTGTTTTTGGCAATGATCTGGCCAACAAATTCTTTCATCCTATTATCCATCTGACCGTTTTTGAAATAATATTCTAACGTTTCCACGGTCATGTTCAATATGGATTCACTGTAGCTCATCAACCTCGCTTGTACAGCCGTAAATTCAACTGTTTTTCCAGCTGGTATGTCCAAATACCAACGATAAAATCCTTCAGTTTGCTCAGCTGGTTTCGGTGTATCACAAAGTTCATACCCTGGATATTTTCTTTGTTCAAGCAAGATTTTTTTTGCTTCCTTTGTTTTGTTATTTATTTTATATTTTATCTTTGTTTTTTCATAGAAAGTCTTCACCAGATATGCTCCTGAAAGAGTAGATTGGCGGAATACACTATCGGTTCTGGTTTCATTGCTTGCTTCAACGCCAAGTTCAACTGCATATACGATAAATTGCTCCGCGCCTTCGGGTGTGAATGGCAATATGGCTTCACCGGCATACATTCCAGCGTCATAAATTGTCAGCGGGCCTCGTTCCAGGGTCAACCCCGTTCTATTTTCAAATCGTACTGCCACCATGGGATTCTGGTAGTTTTTTTCTGAATTATATACATAAACTTTTTTGCAATCAATTTTCTGCTGGACAATTGGCAGCATGGCGCTTTCCCCACGCTTTACTGTCACCGGAGTGGTTATGTCATATCTAAAAAACGCACCCAGATTCTGCCCTTTTGTTTGGACCGATGCAGAATTCTCCATTACCATTACATCTGGTCTGGCATATCTTGCTCCTTTTCCAGGTGCTGGAGGTGCAGCCTCACTTTTTGGGGTGACAGCGCAGGGCATGGCTCCACCACAAACCCCATCATCCATATATTCTGATTTTTTCTCCTCATCCATGGACGATTCCATCTCAACTGGAGCGCTAACTGCTCGAACATATTCCCGTACCACTGGTCTTGAGGCAAGTGGAGGTGCATAGAAATCATAGATAAAAGAAATCGGTTGGCCAGCAACAAAACTTACTTCAACATCTTCAAGATCCTCTTCAAGGGAGTTATCCATTATGCCCCAGCCCTGAAGAAGGGAACCCTTATCATCGTAGGCAAATCTATAGGATGTTCTCCAAACTGGCATTTCTATAATATAACTTATGGCAAGATCATGTGTTTTATCTCCATCCAAATGAACTGTTACCCCTTTTATGTCGTGTTTTCTTTCAGCAGCAGTAAGATCAAGGTAATATCTCAGGTCATCAAGTACTTTTTTATCGTCTATCCCAACATTTTTGATTTCATCCACTCTGATAAAATGTGTTTTTCCCTTGTTATCTAAAATCGAAACAACCGATCTGCTCTTTTGTTGCTCGGTGTTTATCACAACACCTTGCTCCGGTGCCTTGTTTTCCGCTTCCTCTACCCCAACCAAAATTCCACTGAAGACTTTCCCAGCCACTATGGTTACATTATAACCGGTTAGTGCAGCCAAAAAACCCATGACCGCCTTTCCTTCTGGCACTTCCAACGCATTTTTCAGTTTCTCACTTGTTTCTTCGTGGGATTCATAGCTTACTCCAGTAACCTTTCCACCGGCATCCAAGACAAGTAAACTTTTCAGTACGTCGTTCATCTGTCCTCTTTTAAACTGTAGCTTGATTTCGTCTGTTTTAAGTTTTCCCCTGCGCTCAACATATCCAACTCCATGTTTGTACAAAACAATTTTTCTAACAGATAGACCTTCCATAGGATCACCACTCTAACTATAAAACTAAGATTAAGCTTATATATTTCATCCTATCTGAATTAATCAATGAAATTCAAAAGCACGGCAGAAGCCGTTGTTCCAGAGAGACTTATCGATCAGATAATCGGTCAAGACAAGGCAGTGGACATAATCAAAAAAGCAGCAAAGCAAAAGCGTAATGTTCTCCTCATCGGACCACCCGGTACTGGTAAAAGTATGATGGCCCAGGCCATGGCAGAACTAATGGAAAAGGAAGAACTGGAGGATGTACTTGTCTATCCAAATCCAAATAACGAGAATCAACCTCTTGTCAGGGTTCTCAAAACCTATCCCACTTCGGAATATCTTGCCAAACACAAGGACCTTGTCAAATACTACTCCCCCACAGAACTCACCAAAATCAAAGCAATAACCGATAGAGTTCATCTTGCCAAAATTTTGAAGAATGGACTTGGCAGAAGAATGATTAATTTTCAAAAACCAAAGGAAGAAGCTAAAACTCCACCCTCACTACTGATAATCGGCATACTCGGGCTTATACTTCTTGCAGTGATGTTCAGCTCAGAAGTTCCTGAGAACGCAAAGATGCTGATCACCATTGCCATACTTGGTCTCGGGCTTCTCTATATCATTTCCAATGCAACTGCTGGTCTTGGTCGAAGACTCATGGTTATGGAGCAGGTAAGTCCGAAGCTAATTGTTGATAATAGCGAAAGATTCACAGCTCCATTTGTTGATGGTACCAGTTCCAGGGCAGGTTCTCTTCTTGGTGATATTAAACATGATCCACTTCAAAGCGGAGGATTGGGTACGCCAGCTCATCTTCGTGTGGAAGCAGGTGCGATCCACCATTCCAACAAGGGTGTCCTGTTTATTGATGAGATAGCATCCATGAAAATTAACTGGCAACAGGAAATTCTCACTGCCATGCAGGAAAAAAGGTATCCCATAACTGGGCAAAGCGAAATGAGCTCTGGCGCTCTTGTCAAAACCCAACCAGTGCCAACTGATTTCGTACTTGTTGCATCTGGAAATCTTCCAGACATGGCCCATATTCATCCTGCTCTACGTTCCAGAATACGTGGTGCTGGCTATGAAGTTTATGTTGAAGATTCAATGGAAGATACTCCAAAAACTGAAGAAGCCCTTGTACGTTTCATTGCCCAGGAAGTGAAAAAAGATGGCAAGATACCCCATTTTGATCAGGATGCAATTGCTGAAATTATCGAGGAAGCAAGAAGAATGTCTGGACGAAGAAAGAGATTCACACTAAATTTGCGTGAACTTGGTGGACTTGTTCGTGCAGCTGGCGATATTGCAAGAGAAAAAGGAAAAACTCTTGTTACAAAACAGGAAATCTTTGACGCAAGGAAAATTTCGTCATCCATTGAAAGTCAGCTTGGTGCTAAACTCATAGAATATAAAAAAGAATATCAGACCATCGTTATTAAGGGCGCTGAAACCGGAAGAGTAAATGGTCTTGCTGTTCTTGGTGATTCACGCACTGGTCTTGTGTTACCCATTGTTGCAGAAGCAACACCTGCCGCTTCAAAAAGCGAAGGAAAAGTAATTGCAACAGGAAAACTCGGTGTTATCGCAAAGGAAGCAGTTGACAATGTTTCGGCTATCTTCAAGAAATATATAGGTACTGCCATTGCCAAGACCGATCTTCACATCCAATTCCTTCAAACCTACGAGGGTGTGGAGGGTGACAGTGCATCCATTTCAACTGCAGTTGCCGTGATCTCTGCATTGGCAAACATACCAGTTTATCAGGGAGTTGCAATGACCGGCTCTCTTGATGTTCGTGGGCGTGTTCTGCCAGTTGGCGGTGTTACTTCAAAGATCGAAGCAGCCATTGAATCTGGTATAAAAAAGATCCTCATTCCAAAGGCCAATGCCCAGGATGTTTATGAAAAAATAAGGAAGAGGAAAGATGTAATCATAATTGAAGTGAGTGATATAACTCAAGTTCTTGAGCATGCACTTTCCGATTGCCCGCAGAAGAAGATTCTTTTGAAGAAGATGAGGAATCTATCTCACTAATCCTCGGCTTTCAAAACAACATTATCGTCCACTGAGCTTACTGATGATATGGGCAAGGTATACCTTTTTTCGAAAACCGTTTGAATGATCAGCTTTCCTTTCTTACCGTCGATGCCAACTATCTTACCAAGATAGGTTCCATGCTCTGATATGGCTTCCTTACCCTCGATTTTCATCTCAAGAAGGATTTCCTTGCGATACCAGTTTACAAAAGAAGTTGCCAGATAACCAAGCACCAGAGAGATTCCTATGCAAAGTAAAAATGTTCCAAAATCCACATATGGTTCGGTTAGATTAACTATCCAGCTACAGCCAACCAAAAGTACGAATGTGGTTAACCCAGCTGCTGCAGAATAAAGCAAGTATTTTGCAATCCTGTATTTTTTCTTCTCCATTAATGCATCTGCAATTTTCGAAACTAGAATCACAAGTAACCCTATAAAGAAAATCCACATGGTGTTCCCAACAACCAGGGCAACTAGTTTCTCATTTGAAAGGCCAAGGGTCATTCCCTTCTGGAATGTTTGGTAGCCAACAAAAACACCAATGGTGATAATCGCCAGGGCACCAATGTATCCAATCCAGCTGGTACGTTCGAATGAAAATCGGAAATCCTTAATTATTCCACCTATGGCATCTTCAAATCTGGAAAGTCTCAATAGTAATACCAGACCAACCAGGATTCCCACCAGCTGCCATCCCAGTCCCAAATAACTGGATATGGAAAGCAACAGTATCAAAACTGCAGGAATACCGATTGCTATTTTTGCAAAATACGGATCTCGTAATTTTTCCAAAATAACGAAATATGTTTTTTCAAGTTCCTTTGCCTGTTTAATAAAAACAATTTTTGTCGAATCAACCTTTATTCTTGATTTGATTATTGGTAAAATCTCTTCATCTGAAGCGCCATCGGAAACAAGCACGCAGGAAACAGGATTAAACTCCATCACTATTTTTTCAAGCTGACTACTTATCTCCTTGTCAGCCTGATAGCCCAAGCTCCTATGGCCGGTTAGGGTTGCAATTATGACTGCATGTCCATCAACTTTCATCTTGTCATGCATTTTCACCGCATAATATATTGCATTGGAATCAGGATCTTCTGGATCTGCCAATGATAGGGCAACTGCTCCTTCCAGATTTTTGTCTCTACCGATAAGGGGGCCACTAACCTTTGCCTTTTCGTAAAGATCATTATCCCGATCAATGCATAACACTAGTATTGGTCTCTTCATTGGAAATCATCCATTACCTTAAAATTCTCTCAGCTTTTGCATTTAAATATATGTGCCACTGCCCAAAACCAGCTAAAGGCAGCAATTTAAATTCTTCTTTTTATTAACCATATCTCTTTAGAGGATTAAAATGGAAAAGAAGCTAGTTCTACCCGGTGATCATCTCTCAAGCGCTGAAGAGGCTGAACCCGGTGAGAATACATATTCGGAAAAGGATGAAGTGTACGCTGCGGCCGTCGGGGAGAATAAAACCTCACCTGGACACGCATCAGTTCAAACAAGAGGAAGAAAACTCAAAACACCTGCAATTGGCGACATAGTCTACTGCCTTTTGATCAAAGTCAGTCCAAACAAGGCAATTGGTACCTGTGTTGCGTCTGCTGAAGTTGAAGGTAATGGTCGTGGTGTTTCTTTTGACGCTGTTCTGCCCGTTACTGCCATAAAAAATGATTTCGTTCGTGAAGTAAGAGACGAAGTTAGAATTGGCGACATAATCAAAGCCAAAGTTCAAAAAATTATGAAATCCGGCATAGATATAAGCATGTTGGATAATGATTGTGGTGTTGTTTGTGCATTCTGCCCACGTTGTAGGCAGAAGATGAATCTAAAAGAAAAAGTTTTCATCTGTGGAATCTGTGGTTGGAAAGATTACAAAAAAATTCCACTTGCTGAAGGTGAAGCTCCACCCCCTCAAAGGGAACGCTTTAACAGGCGCGAATATGGCGGAGAGAGGGGCGGATATGGACAGGGCCGAGGAGAATACCGGCCAAGATATGGCAATAGTACACCAAGAAGAAATGATAATAGGGGTTCTTATGGACGTAAAAGTTTTGGTTAATGAAAAGAATATTATTGAACTTGACCTGGGGGATCTTGATCAGTCTTTAGCTCAGCTTCTGGTTGAGAAACTAAATGAAGACAAGGATGTTGAATTCGCATCCTACAAGGTAGAACACCCGTTAACGGCAACACCTAAAATCTATCTTAGAACAAAAAAAGGTGAACCGGGCAAGCTTCTACTTGCAAAACTTGATGAAATAAAGAATGAAGTTTCTGATTTCAAAAAACAATTCCTTGACATTGTCAAATAGCTGGTACGATGCTTAAAAAAATCAAGGACAGTTTGAAGAAATCTAAATTTCAAATTGTCGTACTCTTTGCCACATTGGCACTTTTTCTTATTACCAACTTTTTGTTCAGGGATGGTTCTCTTAACTTTATCCCGATTTTAATTGCCATACTGGTTGTCATTGAAATTGTTGCTTTTGTAGGAATGGAAGTCAAACAAGGTGCTCAAAAACATGGCTGGAAGCATGAAATAGTAGATACCATAATTGCTCTGGCTATCGCAGTTGCCATCTGGTTTGGTCTTTCCTTTGTTCTTAATACCAGTTCACCAATTTCTGGTGTTGTTTCCTGTAGTATGCTCCCCAATCTTCAAAGAGGGGATTTTGTTGTTGTGCAGGGTGCACCTGTTAGTGCCCATGAAATTAATATGAGTCAAAGCGAACTAAATTCTCTTACTCAAGATGCCACCATATTTTACGATAATAAAAATATTACCATTCCTGGTTCCATATTTTCCTATTGTGTTCAGCATGATGGGAATGGTATGTGCAATTTTTTTGTTGAACATCCTGAAAATCTAATTGAGACAAAAGGTGTTTTTACCTATAAATACGAACGCTGTTCATTAACCTATTCCAACGGTACTAAAAAATACGAACCGTGTTTAAAGTCAGTTACGTTCAAGGGTACTGAATACCTAACTAATTTTTCCAATGATGTTATTGTTTACCAGCCTCCTGTTGGTGATATCTATTCTTTGATTGGAGATATTGTTCACCGGGCATTTTTCAAAATTAATGTGGATGGCAAATCCTATTATCTCACTCGCGGTGATAACAATCCTATTCTTGATCTTCAGGTTTATGATTATACTAATAAACTGGGTAACAGTCCCATACCCCAGGATCGATCAAGAGGTAAGGTCATTCTGCGCATACCATATCTCGGCTACTTTAAACTGTTCATTTCTGGATATCTAAAAGAAGATGCACAGTGCAAGACGCAACTAGAATTTTCCCACTCCTAATCCATCTCATATCTGACTAAAACTGATTGTGAAATAACTAACCTGTTATCAGCCATAGTGATTTTCGCTCTGATCCCGGTTCATATACTCTTTCATTTTTGTTCGAACTGCTTGTTTTTCATGGTCAGTCATTTTTGTTTTATCCATTTTCTTATCCCATAGAATCAAGGCACTAACTACCCTACCAAAGGTTCTATCATTGTCATTGTACTTTGCATAATTCAAAAGCGCTCTGAGTGCATACAACGATTCCGAATTACCAAGAGCTTCCAAAATCGATGCCCTAATCATGTGATTTGCTTCACTCTCATAGGCACACAAATGAGAAAAGTGGTAGGTCAATAATTTCGCAGCATCATCGCCCTGCATCCTACCCAATAGGTTGACCATCTCTACCAATCCTTCTATTGAAGTATGATAGTTAAACATTGCACGATAAACATTGATTCTTGTTTGGCCTGGATCTAGGGTAGGATTTTTCATTTTGAAATAATCATAGGTGTGCATTATTTTCAAATCGGAACTTGCAGCCAAATTCTCATGAATCATGTAGAGCATAAGCTGTTTTATTGTCTCATTACCTTTGGAATAAATTTCATCTAATTTTTCAACTGCCTTATTTTTTGCTTCTTCATTTGCAGCAACAGGATAGAATCTAAGTGCATACATGGCATTTTCTATCTCCTTAACTGTGGCATTCATCTCTTCCTGGGCTTTGAGCTGTTCTGGAGTAAGTGGAGGTTTTTGAGATTGGGTCTGGGGTGGTTGTGCCTGTGTTGTAGGCAGGGGCACATCCAATGTTATCTGTTTTGTTGGCGGTTCTAATTTTTCCTCTTTTTTCTTTGATCTATCATTTTTCATAAGCGTCACCGTTCTGTTCTTTGGAGTTGCCATCTTTAATCTATTTCTATTGTCTCATAACTAATCATGGTGCGAGTGTCTCCAATATTTTTTTGCATCCTTAATTTTTGAACTACTATTTCATTCAACTCGGTCATGGAAGCCACCCGTGCTTTGAATATAATATCAAACTCCCCGGTTATCATGGCCACTTCACAGACACGCGGTATCTTTGCTATCTGCTCCAATATTTCCTTTTGGCTTACTCCTGGCATGGCTTTAACTAAAACATAGGCCACGAGAGGTCTGCCAAGCTTGGTATAATCTAGGCGGAGAGTATATCTTTTTATTACGCCAAGCTCGCGCAGTTTCCTCAGGTGGTTGTGCACGGTGGTCATAGCTATGCCGGTCTTCCTTGCCAATTTTTGTTCTGAGAGCTTTGCATCTTTGCTGAGCTCTTCAATCAGTAGAATGTCCTTATCATCCAAATTTTCGCTCGTCATTTTCTCAATTTATGGAGTATTTACTCCAATATCTTTTAAAATCTAGCATATTTTTGAGTATTTACTCAGAAAATTCGGAGTTAGATTAAAATAAAGGTCCTGCAGCACTAAACCCGGTGATGGGTTATGGGAGATCAACACAATTGGCTTTATTTAGATGATCAACCCTACGGGGTGGATGATAGAGGGAGGAAACTTAAATGCAAGGACTGCAGGATGGTAACCTATGAGGATGATGAATTTTATAATAAATATTGCAAATTGTAAATCCTGCAAAAGAACATAAATCATTTACTCCTAATCTACTGTGCAGGGTGATTCACTGGAAGTTTATTTTGCCACAAGCAATAAGCATAAAGTTGAAGAAGCTAAGAAGGTTCTTGGGACTGTTGGAATAACCGTAAAACATTTTCCATTTGTTCATCGTGAAATCCGATCTGATAGTCTTGAAGAGATTGCCCGTGAAGCAGCCACTGCTGCCTTCAAACAATGCAGACAACCTGTCTTCGTTGAGGATACTGGTCTTTTTATCGATTCTCTAAATGGTTTTCCAGGAACATTTTCAGCCTGGACACTTAAAAAAATCGGTTTGGAGGGCATTCTGAAACTCATGCAGGGTGTGAACAACCGAAGTGCCTATTTCGAAACATATATCGCCTATAAGCGAGATACCTCCCACATATCGACATTTAGCGGTAAATGTTCAGGCCAGATTTCTCTTGAAGGACGTGGCAGTGAGGGTTTTGGTTATGACCCCCTATTCGTACCTGATGGCCATGATCAGACGTTCGCTGAAAGCATAACCTTAAAAAACAAGCTATCACATAGATATAAATCTCTTTTAGAATTCTCTAAAACTCTAACCAGTAGAAGATGAATTCTTAACGGTGAAAAAATGGCTCGATTACATTCAAAAAAGAAAGGAAAAGCTGGTACAAAAAGACCAAAGAGCAAAGCAGCTCCAACCTGGTCAACACTTAAACCAGCCGAGATTAAGGAAAATATTTTGAAGATGGCTAAGGAAGGGGTTCCACCAACAAAAATTGGAATTATCCTACGTGATCAGCATTCTGTTGCTAATCTGCGTGGTGTTCTAGGCATGTCACTTAAAGCATTCCTAAAGAAAGAAAATGCTCTCGGCGAATATCCAGATGACCTTCTTAATTTAATCAAAAAAGCAGTTCGCATGACAAATCATATCAAAGCCTCTAAAAACGACACGGCCAATACAGTTAAACTTGGTCATGTTGAGTCAAAAATACACAGATTGGCTAAATACTATTCATCCAAAGGCATGCTTCCAAGTGGTTGGAAATATGACCGTGAAAAAGTAGCATTATTAGTAAAGTGATGGTGATTCTGAGTGGCAGGTAAAAAAGTTAAAGTTGTTGATAAATGGAAAGCAAAAAAATGGTATTCTGTAAAAGCTCCGGCAATGTTCGAATCGCGAGAAATCTGCGAAGTAGTTGCAGCTGAGGAAAACCTACTTGTTAACCGTGTGGTGAAAGCAAGTTTGATGGAACTTGGTATGACTGGCGGAGGGTCTCAGATGGCAATGTTCACTGCCCTACGATTCAGAATCAAAGATGTTACTGGCAATGATGCAAACACCACATTGCTTGGTCATGAAATTTTACCCTCATTCATCAGAACTTTTGCCAGGCGAGGTAAGTCTCTTATCCACCAGGTTGTTGATGAGAAAACCAAGGATAACGAACAATTACGATTAAAGATCATCGCAGTAACTGGTGCACGCGTAAGTGAAAACACAAAAAGAAATCTAAGAACTCTAATTGTGGACGAATGTAAGGGTGCAGTTGCTGAGAAAAATTTCGATGAAATTATCCAGGATGTTATCTATGGAAGATTATCCTCGAAGATATTCAACCGACTCAAACAAATAACTAAAATGAAAAGAGTTGAAGTTCGCAAATCAGAACGAGGCGAAATCTTCAAGTAGCGCCTTTTAGTAAAAGGCGCCCTAAAACTTTTTGTAACGCGCGATGGGGTACACAACTCCATTGTGATTATGGGGGCGGGTTTTGATATGATGCCTGGCGGACTGGATCCAAAAAAGATGCAAGCCATGATGAAGCAGATGGGCATCAAGAGCGAAGATATTCAATCATCAAAAGTTACCATCGAAACTTCTTCTGGTGCAATCATAATCGAGAACCCACAGGTTGTGCAAATTACCATGCAAGGGCAAAAATCCTTTCAAATAAGTGGCACAGTCAGAACTGAGGAAAAGACCAGCAGTGATGACATCAAAATGGTCATGGAACAAACGGGTTGTTCCGAAGATGCTGCGAAGGATGCACTTGAAAAATCCAAGGGAGACATTGCTGAAGCAATTCTTTCACTAGGCAAGGAATAAAAATCTTAGGTGGGTTAGGATCTTATGGAGATTCGACGCGAAGTTCTATTGATTATCTTTCTTCTGCTTATTATTGCTGTACTTGTAAAATTAGTTGAATTTTTTCAAGTTGGTGTATTTGAATCAGATGCAAGTAAGTTTGTTCGAGAAGATCTTCGATCTAAATATCCAACTGCAGACATAGACATAATGACCATGACACCCATGGAGTCGGGCAAATATCTTGAAGTCAAGGCCAAGGTTACTCTCGGAGCTGATACTCCCTGTCCTGAGCGTACCCACATATTCTATAACTACCCTGCCCAGAATTTTGTACCACAAACACCAGAAGTTATTACAAGTAATTGTGTGGTTTGTGTTGTTGGGCTTTGCACCATTGCATTTCCAGAAGAGGCAATAATCGCTTCGCACACACTTCCTGGAACTGGAGACATTAGCAACTATATTCTCAGTAATACCAATGCAATGCCCACTGTTAAAGAAAAATCCGATTCCTGGGAAGTATCCTGGGATTCCCAAACAGCAACCTATTCCTATGTAGTGGATATCCACCGAAATGGAACCATCCTAGATGTAACTCCGATTAGCAAATAATTTCATTATCTTTAATTTTTATTTCCCTCTCAATAAATTTTGTGATTATGGCAGCATTTGTCCTGAGATGGTCGCTTATCTTACTTGTTTTATATGCTGTTTGTCCTTCTGCCAATGCTGCATAAATAAGAAGTTGGTCAGCAAGATGAAGATCCACATCATCTTTTTCCGAGTTTAACATATCCAATACTTCCTGGGCAACTACCTCTGCTCGTTTTCCCCTTTCCCCGGCCACATAGGCCCCCCTATATCCTCGCCAGGCAGTAACTGCATTTCCAGGAGAGTAGGCCTGGTCCTGGCGAATAAATATTTTTTCAATTTCATTCTGGACAAATATCTTCTTCTCTCTGATTGCAATGGGAAGTGGTAAATCTGAAAGGCGCAGCATAACAAATGTCTCATTGCTCTGTTGCCAGGAACTACACCCGTGCAATTTTGTCGGTGCAACCTTCACATCTATTATCCCGCCTCCTTTTGGAAAATATCCTGGTTTAAGCATTTTTGTTTCAACAATGGCTCCAAATTTGGCTATGGCCGGGACAAAGACTTTTTCAAAATAATCATATCCTGGTGATTTCAAAACATGGGTTCCGCCGATTATTTTCATTTCGCTTTCCTTGCTGGTATTTAGGAGAATCGGGATAAGTGTTTGGGCAACCAGAGTAACTGAGCCTGCAGTACCGATATCAAATTCATATCGCCCTCCAACAATTTCACCTGGGTGGAAAATCAATTCTCTACTTTCGAGTTCTGCTCCCTCCAAACTGCCACGACAGATATTTCTCACTGCCCGTACTGCAGTAAGATGCTGCATTTGGAGTCCAGGATTTGATCGTCCAGCTCTAATGTTGAAAATTCTAACTGGTTTTTTTGTTATGGCTGAGAGTGTCATGGATGTTCTAATAATTTGACCACCAGATTCACCGAAGCTGCCATCTATTTCAATCATTTGAACTTTCCTCTTGCTATTCGTAAATAATTTCATCCTCTTTTTTCCAGGCCGGATCAACTATGCATAATGCTACCAGTTCTTCTTTAGAAACATTTTCAATATACTGAACTTCTCCGGGAGGAATGTAAATCGTATCATTGGCTTCCACTTCGAATTCCTCATTGCTAATGTGCATTTTTCCTCTACCCGAGAGTAGGAAATAAACTTCGCTTGTTTTCAATGCATGCTTTGCTGTTTTTTGTCCTGGGGCTACTCTGAAATGGGCTAGAGAATACCTCAGTTTAATCTTCTGTTTAGCAGGGTGTAATATCTCTCTAAGGCGTGAACTATCCCCTGCAATAAATTCAACGCACTCACCTAGGCTAGTTTTATATTTCATTTAATCACTCAAAACCGGTCCAATGTAATTTTTTTCATCAAATACGTTACCCAATCTTTTTTCAAGCTGTTTTTTTATTTTTTCTCTATCCTGTTTCAGCTTTTCTATATTTTTGCGATATTCCATCTGTTCCTTTTCTGAAATTCTAATTTCTTTTCTTTTTTTGAATTCGGGTCCACTATAGGACCCTGAGAATAGGTATGCATTGTCTTTTGAAAGGATATACGCAACATCATAGAAGCGGTAAACTTCGGAAACAATGATCTGGGCAGCAACTGTCTTTGCATCTTCAACATCCGTGGCATCTACTTTGAAATACTGGATCCCCCATCTATCTCCATCATCCCAAAGAAGTGCAAGAATAAATTTTTCCATTAGATTATAGGGTAACTAAATTTTATAAGAGCTAAGCTAAAGACCAGTGAAAATTAGGCCAGCGCATCGCTGCGCTGGCAAGGCGACCAGTTATCCTCCCATGCACTCAAAACGAGCATAACTATAATTTTTAAGACTGGTAATATATATAAATCTTGTGGAATCAGTGGCAGATTATGGTTGTTTTGGTAATGACTCCTAAATTAGCCAAAACTTCCACTATTATACACATTTTTGATCCGCATACTACCATTTTTTAACATTTCTATACATCCTATTATTGTGGTCCCGAACGATAGGCGTACTGTTCAACGAGTTCTTCGTGCACATGAATCAGCGGTAAAAGGTTTTACAGATGATTTTAGAGCTGCAGTGCTCAGTGATCAATTATCCGCTACTCGTGAAATGAGGACTGCCACTGCAACAAGAATGTGGGTATTCGCACCAGTACGAATTGCCATGAGCGAAGAGATCGGTGCGTTGGCATTATCATTTAACACAGATCAAGTTCCAAAAGATTTTCCCCTAAGAATTGCCCGTCTTTCCCTTGCAATGTATTTTTTGGATGTTGTTGAAGCTATGCAGGCTAGGACTGCACAAACAAACACTCCGGCCATGTCTGCCCTATTTCAATCTGCCTCGCAGGCAATTCAAAGAATTCTTGATCCAACCTATTTTACTAAAAGTAATGAGCAGATCATTAGAGATTATCTTGATGCAGAACCAATAATACTTGCGTGTGCGACTGCTTGTTCAGTAAAACTAAAAACTCTTGAACAGGCTGTAAGGGAGTACAAGATGATTGTTGCAGAGGAAATAGACGCAATTTTACCGCGTTCCTGATTTTCCAGAACATTTTTATTCACCTAACGTGTTTAATTCTACATGCCTGATAATCCAGAAGAAATTTTGCGTGTTTCATCAAAAAACAGGCGAGATCAGATAGAAACCTACACCCAATTGGGTTCCATGAATGCAAATCCCATACCTGATTCTATCAAAGACCAAAAATCCACTCTTCTAAGCGATGCCCAGGCCTTGTTGGAAAAACAAATTATTCTGTTTTCCAAATCTGATCTTAAGGAATTGGAAAGCACCACTGCTAAACTTTGTCTTGCCATGTTTCTTCTTGATAGAACCAATTCCATCAACTCCAAAGTCCTGATCGTGAATCGTTCTGGTTTGCATTCATTGTTTTTAACTTTGCGAAAGCAAGTTTGCGAAATGCTTGGTAAAGATTATTATTCCAAATCAACTGATGAGATTTTATCAAACTATATTGATCTTGAACCCCTGTTGGTTGCCTGTTCCGATCTGTGTGGGTTACCCTCTGCTCCTCTTGAGGATGTAATGCGACTGTACAAATCCAAACTTGCACAAAAGATCGATGAGATATCCTAATTTCTTATATTTTCAAGTTCATTCTCACTTTTATAAATCCTAGCTCTCAAATTTATGCTTATGGCATCACAAAACCAAGCCAGAACTGGTTCAACTCCAACTGAACTCAGGCGAGGTGCATTTCCCAAGTCTGGACCAATGCCACAGGCCGTTGCCGAATATCATACTTCTGAAGCCAAGGCCAGGGAGCTTCTGGTCTCTTCCCTATCATTAGCCTTTCCTCAAGATGCCAATGCATCTGTTGATTCTTTTGTAAGCCAACTCACAATCCCACCTGATTCCCTGGTGTTTTCTCTTCGTAACTGGCCAAGACCAACCCAGGTCTATGTGATCTCACGTGATTTATTTTCAAAATTAAAAGAGCGATGGAGTCCCAGAGTACATCTGGCTGCAGATTCTGTGCTAGAAGGTAAAAAAACCACGTCTGCATCTTTGGAAAGAATTTGCTGGAAATTGGAAGATTTTGCAACATTGCCCACTTCCCCTGCCTATCCAGGTGGTTTTTTTGTTGCCGTGGTTGATATCAAAAAAAGCTCCAGAGAGATTTATCTATCGCGTTTGAATCCTTCAGGAACTGTTGTTTGCAAACCACTGGTTAATCCAGATTCTCTCAAAGAATAATCTGTTTGGTAAATGTGGTTATTCATAGATTCATGTGTATTTATAAAATATACTAATTATATCTCTTTTATATGTCAGCAAGACAACCAGGACCTTGTGATCACACTTCCCCCAGAATAATTCATATAACCGCAGCCAGAAGAATTGGTAGATCGGAGAGGCCTGAGATTGAGCCGCCCATGCTTGTCAAACCGTTGGTAGCAAGAATACCTGAAAAAGACAGGGCAATTATTGCAGAAGCTGAAGTGCGTTTGGACATGAGAACCGGCGATCTTGATATGGTTGTTTTGCGTAAATGTAATTTTGTTTTTGAACATGCAAAAGAAGCATTTGCCAATTCTGCAAGAAGAAGCAGGGTGGTTCGTAATTTTGTTACCATTGTTCAGGATTATGGCGAACCTGAAGGGGTTCCTCTGCTTCAAAAAGCTCTTGAAAAATATGGAACTTCTAGACCTGTTAGATTTGCCATATCCACTGCCATTTCACGTATTGGTGATGAAAGTTGTTTAGATCTTTTACTTAATCTGGTGCGAATGGATGTTATGTTTCCAAAACCCCATCTAGATTCTCTTCTACAATTTGCACAATCCTATCCAACTACTGTTCCAGCTATTCTGGCAAATTTAAATGAATTTACCAGCCATCCTGATTTTAGAAATGCGTTGGGCCAAGTTCGTGAAATTAGTTAGGATAGCCCGTACGTACAACTACCTGCTCTGGTCGGCCACCTGTTTTTGGTCGGTCTTTTGGATCCACCTGTCTTGACAATTCTCTATATGCGTCTGCAAAAACCTGTTTTGCAATATCCACTGGTATGCTGGTTTCAAAACCTGCTTCTCGTAGTCCCTCCAATTGGGCTAGAAGGCTAACCTTTTCTCTATATTCCAATCTACCTATTATCTCCCGTACGTTCCCTATCTCCACTCCTCTTCCATTGAGAACGTGTACTGCACCCAGGGTTTCGATAATATCAACAACATCCTGCGGTCTGCCAGCATAGGTCTTCATTGTTACATAGCTCACTGGATCCAAAACATCAATTCCAAATTGTTCCAGTCTTATCTTATGTATTCTTTCCATGGGTATAAACAATCCTTCAATGTACATTCCACGTTTTCCTGCTACTGTTGTTGGAACATAAACATCCAATTGACAGGGGCCATGAAGTGGTTCATAACTTACACTGCCACTGAATTTGGCAGTATGGGCAACTGATCTTTCCAAACTGGTGGTGACTCCAGATGCATGAATGCCACGTATCATCTCAGGAGTGGCTTCTATGCTTGTGAAAAGATCCACATCATGGCTTCCGCGCCATCCTCTTACTGCGCTTTCTCCAAAAGCAGCATATTGGTAGAGGAATGAATTCCAGCTACCCAGAACAACTGATTCCCCACCTCGCACTGAAACTTCATGTCCTATTCCAAGAAGATAGAGTAGTGGTCTGAATGCCTCTCCTCTTTGTTCCACTGCTTTCACAAATCTTGCATATCCTTCTGCTTCAGCCTCAGATCCTTGGACTGCTCTTTCATACAACCATTCTCTTCCTTCTGATGCTCCTAGTATGTCAAATGACGGGTCAGCTGGTACTCTCATTCTCAAGGCAATCTGTCGGTCCAAAGTTCCAGAACGATCCACAACCACACGTGCTCTAACTGGCGAGGCAGTATCCCATTCAGTTGCTATTTCTGCATAGGGTTTCGGTCCTCCGCTTCTTTGATCCAATGCCCCCTGTACGGCTATTCGTTGTCTTTCAAATTCGGTTGCAAACTGAACTGCCATACCTGCCTGTTGTTCTCTAGTTCTTCCAATCATCTCTCCTACTGCTACTCTATATTTTTCCGGAACCATTTCCAAACTCATGTGATTCTGTGATACTGCATCTGCAAATGCATCCAATGTTCTTGCAACCATTCTCACCTGTTTTGTTTCTCCCTTATGCAATCTTCCTTCCAGTTCGGGCCCTCTAACTATATTACCAGTTGTTCTTTCCACATCTGCAACTGGTCCAGGTTTTACCTGTCCGCTGGTATCAACTATCATGGTTGCAACATCAATGATTGCTCGTGCTCTCTCTGCTGGATTTTTTATTCGAGCGAATAATGTGACATACCCTTCGTATTCTCTTGGGACTGCTCCTGGATTTTCAGCATGTCTATAAAATTCTCTTGAAAGTCTTCTTATCAATCCTGTTCTTCCACCATCGCCATCTAATTTAGGTGGTAGGTACGGTTCTATCTCTTCAACTGTATAATTTCCATATCTAAATTGCAAATCTACTGGTACTGGAGGAGCTGTTGCCACTGGAGGACTTCTTCCTGGCAGGGGACCTATTCCTTCACCAAGTTTCATTCCTTCAAGCCCAGCCAACTCAGGAACGCTTGCATTAGGTGTAATCACCCTATCAATTTTTCCAGTTGACATATCTACTAATAAGGTAAACTCCCGTCCTTTTGCCAAAATTGATTTAGGAATATCCTGAATGTTTCCAAATGCTATTATCCTTCCAGTTTGCGGATCATAATACCCATTCACAGCTACACGCATTGGGCCGGCGTTGCCTCCCATTGATTCACTGCTAGATACTTCACCGAAGCTTGAGAACACTCCTCTTCTGCTTCCATTCCTATCACCGAAAATAATCATTGCATTGTCAAGTGTAATCTGATCTGGTGGAACAGTTCCAAAATGATCATAGATATATTGTTGCTGTCTTTTTTCTGGTAACACTTCAACCTGTTTTCTATAGGCTGCTTCTTCCAATGGTTGTTCTATCTGTTTCCCAGTTCGTTTTTCTTCAACCACTATTCTTGCAGCGTCCTCTGGTTTCATACTAGGATGTCTGCTAAGCAAATCAGTCATCCGCATAAATTCTGGAGATAGCATTAGTGTATCTCCACGTTGTGCATGTCTTGTTGTTAATTCATATTCCTGAACCAATGCTCTAACCTTTGTTTCTGCTTCACTAACTGGTTGTACCGGTCTACCTGGCACAGCTGCACGATCTCTTTCACCAACAATTTCCACAGCCGATCGTCTTGCTATTTCTGCTCGCTGTTCTTTTGTTGTACCAGCCATGCTTTCCACATAGGGTCTATACTCTGCTGGAATGCTATCAATGTCAACACGATTTTGTAAAACTGATTCAGTTAACGAGTCTAAAACTCTTGCAACCATTCTTGCCTTTTTGCCTTCAGCACCTTTTGGTAATAGGGCTTCCAATTCTGGTCTTCCCTGAATATTCCCAGTTGTGAGTTCCATTTCTCTTGGAGTGCCAAGTGGAACTTCGCCACTCCTATCAACCAATCTTGTTGCCATAAGAGTTGCTGTTTCTCCTATGTCCATGCCTCTTTGTGCATTAAGTTGAATCATTCTAACAGCATCAAGATATTCTGCAGGTGGTTCCACCCCTGCCTGGCTATAATATTGAAGATCCTGGGTAAGTTTTGCAATGTATTCATCGCGTGTTGCTGCTTTTGGTTCATTTCCCTGTCTAAATGGCAGTTTTGGGACAGTTTCTGATTGTACAACTCTAAGATCTGGTTGGGCTGTGGCAGCTTCAGTCATGTTCCTATAACCCTGATCTGCAGCTTCACTAATCGGATTTCTCAAAACCGTTGCTCTATC
This sequence comes from Candidatus Bilamarchaeum dharawalense, assembly GCA_902386555.1. GTDB lineage: Archaea > Micrarchaeota > Micrarchaeia > Anstonellales > Bilamarchaeaceae > Bilamarchaeum > Bilamarchaeum dharawalense. Next base: position 29,892 of record CABMJJ010000011.1, on the reverse strand, counting down.
TCTTCCGTTGGTAAAGTCTCTTGGTGTGTAGCCCTCTTCAGGTATTCCTAATAATTCTGGTGCATCTTCAGCAGATCGAGTTTCGTAGACTTTTATCGGGGCTTTCCTATCTAGAGGATCTATTACAACATAGCCATTTCCTCTTCCATATTTTTTTGTCATGCCAACATCTATTGCAGTTGCATAATCCCCAACTTGTCTGACCCCATCTCCTGGGCAGTGGCCAACATATACCTGGTCTACACCAAGTGCCTGCATCCAGGCCTGTCCGTCTGCTGTTCTCATTGCAGGAGTCCATCCCCTGCCAACATCTCCATGGTAATCAATGTAGGTTGCAGAATAATCTCCTGCAGCTTCAACTTTCTGATCTGCAAATGTTGTTGCCCAGTGATTGTCAAGTGTGCTGAATAATCTTGTGAAATGCTGATCAAGCATTGCTGGGCTGGTAACCAGCTGTCCATCACTTCTAATCACAGGCCCTCCATGTGTGAAATAATTATTATCTATAATAACTGCTGCTTTGGTAGAACCAACAAAGTCCATCACACTTCCTCTTACTACCTTTCCATTATCATAATTTGCAGCTATGAAATTTTCCCAACTTCCATATCTCTCTACTATGGAGGCGAAGGTATCTCGCATACCAACTCTCCCCCAGGCACACAACATACTCAATGGTACTCCTGCTGTTCCTACCTGTACGTCTTGGGACATATCTCCTGCCAATATGGCCTCCACTCGTTGTTGGCTCAATCCTTTGTATGTTTCAACAAATCTTCTGAACAATTCTTCATGATTTCCTCTTAGCGTATGCACAGTTACTCCAGTTTGCCTTCCCTCATACTGCATAAACATGACCAGTTCCATCACATCCACGCTTGTTGGACCTCGGTCCATGTAGTCTCCTGTAAATACAATTTGTGTTCCAGGTGGAAGGTCAGGATTAATTCTATATCTTCTTGCAAATGGAACATAGCCTGGATCACCAGGTGGCAAATCTCTTGGCAATCCTTCCATGGTATCAATCAAAATTCCAGATCGCAGGAACTGATCAACCACACCAGCCACATCACCATGCAAATCGCCCATGGCAATTACCTGGCGGGCATTTTGTACAATGTCCACATATCTTCCTCTGCTTACTGCGGTTGTTGATCCTGCAATTTCCACAAGCGGTGTAAATTCTTCTGCAATTTCCATTGCTGCTTGCCGGTCTCCTCTTCTAACTGCACTTTGGTAGTCTGCATCAAGTGCAAGTTGTTTTGCAACTGCTCTTTCATTTGCTGTTCCTAAAACTTCACCATGGTCCTGTGATATCAAATATAAACGTCGAGCTCCTCTGGTGCTATCTGGAACCAGAGCAGCGGTTTCCTGTTCCCTAACTGCCAATATGGATTCGCTGATTTGTTGCCGGACGCGGTATTGGTAAATATGCTCTGCTTCATTGGCTCTTCGTTCAGGTAATGGAACTGCAATTGTTCTCTGTCCCTCGGGCGTATCATAAGCCAAACTCACCTGTGCTCGTCCATTTCTTGGATCATAGCTGACTTTGAGTGCTCCGCTGCTTTCAGTAACCAATCTAAATCCAGTTTCTGCTAATCTTGCTTCAAATGATTGCATTCTTACTGAACCATCTGGATTTATGCTCGGACTGGTGAATCGTCCTAAAACTTCTTCTCTTGTTTGAATTGGTCTTGGTCTGCTGGCCTGATCCAATACCCGATCTCCAAAATAGGTTTCAACATAACTTTCTGGTGCTGCTCTTCCCCTGCTGGCTGCTTTTGCTTCGTTCATTAAATTGGTTAATTTTACTACCACTCTTGCTTCATAACCAGTGAGAAATCTGGAAATCTGTCCAAGCGTAGTTCTATCTCCCTCATAAACAATTCTGTCTGCAATTCTTGCCAACTGTTCAAATCTATCTCTTGGAAGTTGTTCCACCTGGCCTGCTCTTTCTGCCTCAACACTTTTTGCAAGTTTTTCAGCTACTCGTAAACGTTCAGAAGGATCAGCCAATCTATATTCCGAGCCTTCAGCTATCATATATAATACTGCTTCCCTCATGGCAGGATCAAGTGCATGATATTGTTGTCTTGCTCGTTCTGCAACTGCTGGATTGTGAGATGACAATCCTTCGCAAATTCCGTGAAGCTGTCCAGCTGAACTTGACATGCGAGCTGGATCTCCATCCAGTCCGTGTCCGGATCCAGGGAATAGTAGTGGTCGATCAGCTGCAAACTCTCCTCCGCTTCTAATTGCTCCCCAAACTCTTTGAACAACAGTACCAGTTTCAACCGGAGGAAGTCCGTGGAATGGTTGTAATATTTCATCATAGCTAAGTCCGTAGGCACTGCGGTAGGCGCTATTCAAAAGATCTCTTGCAGCTTTTCTAACTAGCTCTGGACTGGCATCCCTTGGAAGTCTTGCTTCCATTTCACCGCTCATTGTTTCTACTGCTCTTTGGTGGGCACCAACTTCCACCTCCTGGCCACTTGGCCTTCCAAATCTTTGTCTTAAAGATGTCAGTGTTGCTACAGGATCATCGGAAAATGCAACTGATGCTAGGAAAGCACGATATTCCATATCCACTTCCGTAGAGTGGGGATGCAATCCCTGCCCTTCAATGGTGTGATCGAAAACGTGTTGCATCTCATGCTGAACAGAATCCCGGTCAGTGAGTAAAACATCATTTCCAAATGCAACTGCTCTAACCCCGGATCTTGCCAAAGCTCCAGAATCAGCAACCACAAAACCATTCATAAAGTTTAATTCAAACATTGCGTCCAATGGTACCATGGCTGCAGTACCATTGTATTCATAGGGATAAACACCAATGGTTGTAAATGACTCTCTTACAAAATGTGCTTTTGGATGGAGCATACTGCCCTGTAGTAACATCCCCATCACATCGCTTGTTGCATCATATGTCCTTTCGTCTCCTGTACGCAATGTTCGTGTAAGGAAATCCATCAATCCTTGGTCAAATGTTCCATGAAGCATTCCATGTGCTTCTGCAACTGCCTGGGCAGCAGTACGTTTAACATCAAAATCAGTGAATCGTCTACCCTCGCGTGTCCAGGTTTCTTTTATTGAATCATAAAGCATTTGGTAAAGTTCCGGGGCATTTCCTACAACATCCTGATTTGCCAGGGTAACAAATCTGTCTCTTTTTGGCTTAACTACATCCGGTATTTCTCTCAGTCCTACCTGTCTCCCCTCTCCGAAAAATTCAGTTGATGCTCTTAATCTAGTTACATCAACAGGAACCCCGGTTCTATTTCCCTGAAGGAAATCCCTATAGGCCACTGGATCAGAAGCTCTGGCTGCTAGTTCAGTCATTTGTCTTGTTACTACTCTTCTTTTCGGTACCACCTGCGCTTCTGTCACTGGAGTGTATTCCACTCTCGGTGCAACCAATCCATCAAGCGCCATCACTTCGGTTGGGATTCTCCTTCCTCTAATCATGTCGGTCCATGTTCTTTTTGAAACTAATGTCAGTTCACCAGTTTCCTGATTGAAACTGAATTCATATTTTGCTGCTCCCTTTGGTGGTGCAGCTTCCCGGTTACCGCTAATTCCAACTATTTTATTTTCTCGATCAACGAAAACATAGACCGAACCCTCAGGATTCTCTGTCAATACGCCGTCCAATCTTTCTAAAATATATTTTCCGTTTTCCAATGTGATTCTATCTTCGCCCACTCCGGTTTTTCTGCCTCCTCGTACTACCTGCCTTTCACCTGCTGCCTGTCGTTCTCTAAGGTGGGTTTTTGTTGCCACATGGCGATCAAATTCTGCTGCTTCCATGGAAAATGGTGCCATTCCTTCTTGCATGAATTGCCTTGCACGATCAACATATCTTCTAACTATTTCTGGGCTGTATCTTCCATCCAGCAATCTACCTGAAGATGGTTCCAGTGGGGTTGCGGTTCCAGTTCCTACTCTTTCCAATGCGCCATCTCTCTCAAATGCAGTGAGATGGTCTCCAACCATTCTGAAAAATTCTTCCTGAGTGAATCCCAGTTCCTTTGCAAATGTTAAAGCGTTATTTTCACGATCCATTTGTTTTCTTGCTCTAGTGGTATCATAACTCAAACCATCGGATGTGTCAATTCTTTCCACTTTTACTGTCCCATCTGGTGCAATATCAATGAAATAATTACCAACATGGGCATCATCAAGGCAACCCAAAACTATATCTTCTGCAAATGCTCTTGCAACAGCATCACCCACTGCTTGTCTTCCTCTTTCCATTGCCTGCTGAGCAGCAGCTCTACCTTCTGGAGTTGTTGTATCATATTTTCCTTCAACATATTTTTCTACAAGTAGTTTACCTATCCCTCGTCCGCTGTAATCTGCCAGTGATCCCCCAGATGCAAGTCCTTCCACTGTTAATTCAAAGTGCCCATCTGAGAATGCAACAATATCCCGTCCATGTCCGAATACTCGATGCGATGCATGGTCGGTCTGGGCTTCTGATCCAATATTATATGAAACCTTAACAACTTTCACTGAACCGTCATCTAGAGTGACTTTAAACGCAAGAGTATATCCGCCAGCACCGATCTTTTCTGTTTCAACTATCCTTCTTCTACCCATCATCTGTTCAAGTTCTGCTCTTGTTACTTGGATGTCATATCTGAAATCTCTTTCTGGAAGTGATGTTTCCTCTGGATGGAAAGTGTCCCCAAATACTCTTGTTGCAAATCCATCCACTGTTGCAACCTTAACATCAATTTTCAAATAGGTTTTGGTGTCTCGAGTGAATGTGTTAAGATCTATGGACTGTCGCGGATTTCTTCTATTATAATCTAACAATTGGACATACTGCTCACCCGGTGGCAGGTCAAATATCCCGGCACCCTTATCACCCAACAATCCTCTGAAATCTGGTGGAAGAGCAATAAATTGTTTTAATAGATCCAAGGCTTCTTCAGGAGATTTACCTCTTACAAAAACTCCTTCGTCATCTCGTCCTACCAAATCCCTCTGGCCAGTTTTTAATCTGCAGTACTCTTCAAATCCTCCTCTTTCAAAATGACCTGCTGCAGCTGCTCCAGCATTCTGTTCATTGGTCTCTGGACCGGCCATAATCCGAACTCGTCCGTCTGCTTCTTGATAAATAATAAATTCTGCTTTTGGTGTTGTTGCTCTAACCTGTTCTAAAACCTGTGCTGGTCTGGTGCCTTCTGGAATTTCAACAAATGCAAAAGTTACTCCCCTGCCTGACTGATTATAGGTCCCATCTCTTCGTGGACTTGTTAAGTCTGGCAAATAACTGTCCCCTCTATCTAGAGTTCTCACTCTAATTTCTGTTACTGGTTCTCCCACTCTTGGTGTGATCAATGGTGCAACGTCCTCTGCTCTTGCCAATGCTGTGGTTTGCACAGGACTTCGTAGTGTTTCCAGTCTTCCTAAAAATTCCCCACCTTGTTTCAATACAAATTCATGAAAGTCAGTAAACAGTTGGGATCCTTCTGGTTCAGGTGTCATTCTAAATGCAACAAGCAAATCTTCCACATTTCGTATGGATGGATTTTCTCTAACTAGTTTCACAACTCCAGGTAATTGATCAAGGCCAAGTCTTGCCAAAGCTTCATCGGTTCCAAGTGCCATGGAAGCAATCATTGCCTGGGCAGCATCGTAATTTCCAGTACCCCACTCCAATCGCATGTGTCCATTTGAAATTGCTGTTAATGCATCTGCCACTCCTACACCATCTACAGGTGCATGTTCTGTTGATGCACTCAATTTCATTCCAGCACTATGGAGTTGTTCTGTGACAAATTGTTCAACAGCAGCAACATCTGCTGCTGATCCTCCTTCAATAACATATTTCATCGTACCTAATCTACGTATTTTGACCCCATGCTCACTGGCATATCTGAAAACTGCATCGTCTACTGCTCGTACCACTCCATTTGCACCATCATGACCAAGGAAGGTATTCAATCCGCGTATGCCAAAATTATCGTCTTCAACTTCAGCATATCCTTTTTTTGTTACTCTAAGATAGCCTTCCATATCTGAATAGGGTGGTAGCTGTTCTTCACCCGGCCTAACTCTTTTTTCGTATAAACTTCTCTCATCAATCTGAACACGTATGCCGAATGCTTCACCATGAGGAATGGTTTCAGTTGCACCAGCATTTTCGATTCTTGGATCATTTGCTGCTCCAACATATGGTTTTACCCCAAGACGATCCATTAGAACTGGGGCAAAACTCAAAGAACCGTCATATTCTGCTCTTGTTACCTGGGTTGCTAAGAATCCTGTTCTTCCACTCTCAGGATGAAGAACCATGGCGTCGCTTCCATCCTCATGCAAGGCAACCACTGTACCATCTTCTCTTCTTGTAACTGTGATGGGGTTACTAATATCGATTGATGCTTCCACTAACTGACGGGGATTAGTCACCCATCGTTGTGATCTTACCAATCCTCCGTTTGGATCCAATCCTGCAATTACTTCGGTGGTAGCCTGATCCACACTTGCTTCTAACTGAGCCCTGACCTTTTTTCCTTGACCTTTTGGTACAATTATTATTCCAACTAATTCATCCCCTTGGCCAGCTGGTGGTTTAATAATAAACCCGCTACTTTCAACTCCGTCGCCAACTATTTTTCTGGTTGCCAATCAAACAACATCTTCGTAAGCAGAGAGTCCTGCATCTCCTACCTCCATCCCCAACATGGCATTTGTTGGATTAAGGCGTTTTTTATCCACTCGGAAAGCTATGACATCCACTTCTCGTCCGGCTGCTGCTTCTGCCAATATGTAATCTTCTACACTCTCCACCATTCGTCCCATGCCTGTTCGTGCGCCTTCGATTGGTTCATCACGAACTAGATAATCTGATTGTCTAACCTGTTTCAGTCTCCCATCCACGATTTCAAATCCTGCTCTTCGTAAAATTTCAGCAGTAACTCTGTCCTGGGAAAATAATTGTTCTGGTGATGAGGCTAGCACTCTACGTGCAGCTGGACCTATACTGGTTGCATGTTCTGCTTCTGCAACTGCCCGAACTCCTTCGTCTTCATCTCTTTCTCTTATTCTTCTTACTGCTTCTGCTCGTTGTCTCTGAATTTCCAGATGTTGTTGTATTCTTTCTGTTCCTTCGCCCATCTGCGTTGCAACTTTTTCCAAATATTGTGCCCGGGCTAGTGCAGTTGTTTTCTCTTCTCCTTGCAATCCCTCTGCTTTCTGGCGAAGTTGTTGCGCTTCCTCTCTGATCGCTATGGCTTCCTGCTGTCTTAGTTCTATTATTTGTTTCAAATCTTGGGCTGGAACTTGCGTTCTTAAAATCTGTTGTTCCTCTGCTTTTGCTGCTCTTGCAATTGACTCTGGCTGCTGAGCAATTTCTGGAATATCTTTTGCCGCAGCAAGTCCAAATTCCAATTGTATTCTTCTGTCTACTCTATTCCTAACATAAAGTAAATTTGATGCAAGTGCTTCTGCTCCCTCTCGAATAGTTTCTGGGTAATCCTTCAAAATATCTCTCACAATTTCATTTCTGCGTGAAGCTGGTAATTTATGAAATTCAGGGTAGGCCTTTAACACAGTCTCAGCAGCACCAACAATGTCCAGTGCAGCTGTTACATGTTCAGCTGAATAGACAGCTGCCTCTTCACCACGTCCCATTGTATATCTTGTTCTTCCATCAGATCCGGTTTCCGTACTTGTAAATCTACTTTCTAATTCTGCACGGAATGCCAACTGTTCTCTTCTTGCTGCTACCACTCTTTTTCCATTTTCGCGCATTTCGGCTGCACGATCAATTGGTGTTTTCCTTGCTGCTTCCATTGCATCTGATGGTGACAAACCTCTTTCTCTTGCTTCCACATACGCTCGTTCTGATGGAATCAGTAGGGCTTCCGAAGACGAGTTCTCCCGAACTCCCCTGTATACCTGTTCCATCCGTTCGCAACCTTCTGTTTTTACAACTTTCAAGGTTTGTGCGTAGGCCTCTTCTGGTTCTGCATGTTTCAGTCTCTCCAGATAATAGGTAAATTCACTATCGCTAAGTGAAGTTGCAGGCATTCTACCTGTTGCAACTAATTGGAAACTTGCTTCGTGACCTGCTGCTTGTATTCTTGGTGAGGTTGCAGCAAACTGGCCAAACGTTGGAGGTGTCTCCCCTCTTTGTACGCTTGCTTTTCTTGCTGCAGTATAATCCCTAAGAATTGCAGTTTGTTCTGGTATGGGTAAGGCATCAATATGTCGTTCTGCTGCATATTGGTGATAGGCCTGTGCTTCCGGTAAAGGCATGGCTCTGATCTCTCTTGCAAAAGCATGAGTGGTTGCACTTTCCGGTGGCAATCCCAATACCAACATTTCCACTACCTGTCGTCCACGTGATCTGTACACCGGAACTCCAGTTCTTTGTTGAGTTGCCATTCTGGCTTCTACTATTCCATGGGTGAATATGGGTTGTACTACTGTTTGGAACATACCAAATCCAAATTCAACCCAGGTCTGGTCACCAGTGTTAACCATTTTGATTGATTCTGGTAATCTGTAAATTGCCTCCCCTGCTCCACTAACCATCAAAGCCTGGCCAGTTATGTGAATTGCTCTCTGCATTCCAGATAACTCTTCTCCGCCCCACAACACTCTTCCTGCTCTCTGAACAAATGTTAAACTTCGTGTTGCTGTGACTACGGCTTCTGCACCACCTGCCACTTCTCCTGCAATTTCAACACCTGCACCTGCTAATCTACCCGCAGTGGCAAATTCACTTGCAACTGGGAGAACCATCATCACAACACCAGATGCAGTGTGGAATATTGACCAACCCGTCCACTTACCCAACTGTTCTCTTTCTTCAAAACCAGCGGCAACCGCGTCAGCTCCCATAGCTACGCTTCCCACTATTCCAATTGCAACAAGCTCTGGTTGCATGGTAACCGTTCCGCCTACAACAGTAAGTACACCGCTAACAACAGCAACAGTCATCTTGACTCCGCCAACAGTTACTCTGTACCCACTTTGCCATTTACCCATGGATGTTAGGTATTGTTTTGAACTACTGTCATAATCTTGATAGGCTCCATGGTCGTCTTTTATAAATGGGGTGCTATCATTCCAAGCCACCTGGGCCCTTTCTCGTTCTTCAACGCTTTTGTTACCTAAAGAAACATTTGCATACTGGAAGGCAGCGCTTGCACGGGCTGCAGTTCTATCCATAAACCCTAAAACTGCATCATCTCCCCATGGTGCACTGTGACCAAATAATTTCGCATTAAGCTGTTCAGTTAACAAAGTATGTTGAAGGTATGCGGCTTCAGTGGCCTGTTGCTGTTCTGTGGTTGGTGTATATTTTTTAGTTACCCAGTAGCCATTTCCCGAAGCAGTATCTGATACTGTTCCATCTTCTCGGTGCCATTCCCTTCGCACACCAAGCATGGCAAATTCCAGTGTTGTTCTTTCCTCTGCCATCTTTACAAGACGTTTGCGAGCTTCTGGTTGTTTATCATCAAACCAGTCCTTGTCTATGTAGGATGTACGTTCCACAAATTCATCGTGGTTTAAACTTGCGAGTTCATATCCAACTGCAACGGTTCTTGCGGTGCGTGTACCATGCAATCCTTTTACGTCAGAATAAACAGTTATGTAAAGAGGATACTCGTCTTCATATCTATTGGTGCTTGATCTGAATTCATAGACTGGTAAAGTGATGGTTTCATTGTTTGCAATAATATCATAGGCACGATAGTCATTCTCTTCACTTGCTAGACCCATTGTCAACTCAAATCTTCTTGCTGCAAATTCTCTCCATGAGTCGGCAGTATATTGCTGAGGAGCCCAACCAAGTGCAGCGGCCTCTGCCCTATACCTCTCGCTTTTTTCATGTTTTCTATAAATATCATCGTCGTCAGCCTGTCTAAGATCATCCATACCCGCTTTGATATTTTCCTCATCTTTTTGCCATCCGACTACGCGTTGTGCATGCCTTGCCTTGGTTCCTGCTTCCATCACTCTGGCCCCTAAATGGATTCCATCGGATTCCATGAATCCAAATCTTCTTCCGTCTTCTGATTTGGCCATCTTTGCTACTCTTGCAAAATCCTGCGGATTTTTCTCTACAGCATCCCAAAATTCCTGGGTGGCTCTTGCCTGTTCTTGTGGGGTTGTTGCACGTGATATGGCTTCAATCAGCTCGTCATAGGTTTTTCCACTTTCAAGTCTAACTGATCTACGATCCTCCAAAGTGGCAATTGTGGCCATTACGAATCTTTGGGTCAGTGCAAATCCCCGTCCCCCCAATGTTTCATCTCTTGATTTTTCATATGCAGCAGCAGTTTCTTCAAACTCTCCTGCATCTCTAAACATACTTCCTTGGACAGGTATGACTGCCGCAGTAGGTGCTTCGTTTCTTTTTACTGCTTGATCATAGGCACGTGGTGTATCTTCCTGGTTTGGTAGCTTTTCTCTTATTCTACTCCATAATCCGATAACTGCATCTCTCCTATCTCTCCAGGCAGTATAGGTGGCTTCCATTGCCTTACTATCCAATGTTGTTGCACTCTCTGCTCGTGCTCTCTCGCCTTGAACTAGGAAAAGATCTGACTCTGCACCTGCTGTATCTCCTGCTTCATATTTGGCCCTTGCCTGTTTTAGTCTTTGAGCATAATCACCGGTATGATAATAGAAATGTTGACCGCCAACATAAACATCCATCATCGTTGCTCCTGCCTGTGAAGTTGGATCGTATACTTTTTTGTGCAATAATTTTATCGTGATATCTAGCTTTCTATTACGGACATCGTTACTATTTGCAGGATCGCCTTCAAGTGGAAGTAACTCGTCAATGTCTCTTATTATTTGTGCTCGATCCGGATCATTGGGGTCAAGATGTCTGGCCATTACTGCAAGTACTTCAAGAGCCGGTGGTTCCTGCGGTCCAACCCCTCTACCTGCCCCAATAAAGTATCCGCCAGGTTGTCCGTCCATTGTTGCTTTGTCTAATTGGGTTACTCTTACGTCACCAATGTAGGTCTCCTGCAACTCTGAACTCTGTCTAATCACAAAAGAAGCGCGTGCCATTGCTCTATTGGCATCAACAAATTTTTCTGCATAATATAATTTTACTACTCGTCTATACTCTTCATAGGATCCCACACCATCGTATATTGGAAGTACTGGTTTGTCGGGTGCTTCCTGATCAGTAACCTTCACGCCAACAACTCCTGCGAGTTCTAAAAAGAGGTCCTGTAGTTTTTGTATCCGAACTTTCTCATCTTTTTCAGCCAGTGCACTTTCTCTTCTGGCTTTATACTGAGCCACATCTGCTGGTGGTCGGAGCATCCCCATTAGTTCATCAATTTTTTGTGTGAGGGCGGCTTCATTGGCATCACGTATCTCTTTTTTTGCTCTGGCAACTCCCTGTCCTATTATTTCCTGAATTCTGACCTGTTGGGCAACCGCAGCTTTTCCAATACCACCAAGTGTTCTAGCCTGGGTTTCCATTCCTTGTCTGTCGGCAGCTGTTTGTTCTCCTTCAATTACATTTCCAAGAAAATCCGTTTTCTGCCCTTTGGCCAAGGCCATCTCTATATTTATACTTGTGAATAGCTCAAATCTTCCAGCTGTGCAGTGTATGGTTCTTACTGTTCGCACGCTCTTATCCAAAAGTCCAAGCGATTCACCCACTCTGGTTGCAGATCCAACCAACACATCCCCACTCTGTTGGTGTTGCTGCATTCTGTAGAGTAAAAGATTCTGATATAATTCTCTAAGTTTTGCCTCATCCCCTTTTGCTTCTTGTTGTTTTCTTTCTGCCTCTGCTTTCACTGCTGGTGGTAACTCTGCAATAAGTTCAGTTGTTCTTTTTGTTACCATTCCCATCTCTGCATTTGCAACCCCTGTTAATTCCTGGCCAAGATCCAATGCAATTTTTTGTTCGTCCTGTCCTTTTCTAAAACTCTCCAATGCATCAGCTGATGCACTGGCAACAAAAGCAGGATTGGCATAGCCTGCTTGTCTTTCATAATAATCTGCAAGATAGGTTTGGCCTCTTGTTCTTGCAGTGGCTGCCTGTTGGTGCAATCGTCTTGATTCTTTTTCCCACTGGGCTTCTCTTGCTTGTTGTTCTGCTGGAGTTGCTCCTCTTATATTCTGAAGCATAATATGGAACTCTAAATATTCCACTCCCAGCATGCGTTTGGCTGTGTCAAATGACAATGCATCCAGTGCAGTTGAAGTAAGTCCAATCCCTTCTGGGGGTTCTTCAAGCTTAAGCAATCTGGGTGGTTTTTTTGCTGTGGCTGCATAGTCACCCAGATTCTGTTCAACAAAATCAAGATGTGCAGTACGCTGTTCTTTCATTTCCGGTAGAAGCTGTTTCTCCTGAGTTGCAGCTGTTCGTGCGTAGAGCACAGCAAGGTCAAAGATGGCCTTTGCCGTTGGATCATCGCTTAGTGCTGCACGAAGTGCAAGATCAAAATATGCCTGGCTATTGGTTGCTAATCGTCCAGGTGGAATTTTAGTTTCGTAGGTAGCACGTTGCTGTTCAATCATTAAAATTTGTTGTGTTTTTTCTATCGTATATGCTCCACTAGCATAGGCTCTACAGGTGTCTAATATAACTTGCCTATCTTCTGCGGATTTGACTTTAGGGTAAAGTTCGGCAGCATCTCTTAGAGTTGCACCGCCTCTTACATCTCCCTTTACTAATGCATCCACTGCTTTATCAAAAATTTCTATTACTGGTGGTGCTATTGTTTTCTGACCATGGAATGTTTTTGCCATGACTTTGGCGGTGGATACCATTTCTTCTACTTTTTTTGTTGCTGCTTGTTCTGCCTGTTCCTTTGCAATTAATTTTATCACATCATCCTCGGTTGCCTGAGGATTCGTTTTGCGTATCTCGGCGAGTTGTTGCTCAATCAAAGCTTTGAATCTAGGATCTTGAGCCATACGTCCGCGTATTTGTAATTCAACATTTGCCATATCCTGGGAAGTTGCCATCCCCTCTCCACTTGCCATTCTTGCTCTTGCAGTTTCTAGTTCTGCTATTGTTTTTTCCATTACTGGTCTTGCTTGTGCTGGTGCTCTTGGCACTTCTTCCCTAAGGGATTTTATCGTGCCATCCATTTCCAAATAATCATATATAGTTCCTATGCGCTCTGGGTGTTCTGTCACCTGTTTTACAAGTGCACTAATCTCCTCTCGTTGTTTTTGATCTTTGGTTGCTGCATAAAGTCTGCCCAGTTGCATGAAGCCCAGGGCCAGTTCCACATTTCCAGTTCCAAGGACTTCAAATCCTTTTTCGTATATGGCAATTGCACTTTCTCTAACTTCCGGGGGTAGACTGGTTGCAGAAGCTATGAATTTTTTATAATCCTCTGCCATCTCAACTGCTGCACGAGCGGTTCTCAAATGATCCACAGTAAGTTCTTCTGGTTTTTGTTGGGCGGCAACTAATCCATCTCGGATCCCCGAAACTTTTCCTGCTGCAGTTTCACTAAGGCTAGGAATGGCATTATCTAACCTACCCGTGAGATTCTGTGACATTGCAAGAATTAAATCCTGTTCTGCTTGCATTCGTTGCTCGCTTGTTGCAGCTGCCAATGCAGTTGAATATTGCACCAATTTTTTGAGATAGGCACCATCCTTAGGGTGATCAGTGGCCTCTTGAATTGCAAATTCGATTGCCTCATCGTTTCCGCCAGCAGCAAGGACACCTAACTGTGCAATGTATAAACTTCTCATCGCAGCTTTAGCGGTAGTGGTGGGTGCTTGGGCTATGGCACTTTCCATATCTTTTATTACTAAACATTGTTTGCCCATTCTGGCCATATCTTCATCGGTAACACTCTGTCTTTTTTGTTCGTCTTTTAGTTTAGCTATCATTTCGTCTAGGGCCGCAATGGTTTTTTGGATACATTCTCTTTCTTTTGGATCCTTTGTTCTTTCCCATTGTTCCCCCAATAACACCCTTTGGTATTCAAAAACCTGCAATGCTTCTGTTCTTCTTTGAGTGTCTCCTGTGATCAGTTTTTTGCCAATTTGTTCAAAAGATTGCAATTCCCTATCCATATCAACTGCTTCTGGTGAACATAATCTCTGTGTGAGTTGGATTAGTGCTATCAATGCCTCTTGACCACTTTCAGAAGATAAAATTCCTCGTTTTTGATTAAAAGTATCAATTGATTTCAATAGCAGGTCAGCGCGATCTGGGTTTCCAGAAAGATAGAAACCCAGTGCTGCTCCTGCAGCACCAATGAAAATTTGTTGAATTTCCTGTGGTGCACCGGAGGTCATCACACCCCTAACCTGTGCAATGGTCTCAGGTAATTTTTCTAACACTGGTTGGTATTTGTGATATAGTTGGTGCATTGCTTCGAGTGCTTTATCTTTTTGTTCCTGGGTTTTTGCTTCTTCATAGGTTTTCCATGCCAAAGCAAATTCTTCCCGCATTTTTTTGATATGTACCTCCAAACCCCCGAGGTTCTGTGTTTCTAAAACCTCAAGATTACCTATTAATCTAGGTACTTCGGTTTGGACTTTTGCTTCCCTATCTCTTCTTGCTGTATCATCACTAACTCCTACCTTCGGATCAACAACATCCCGTGCAACTTTTACCACTGCTCTTGCTTTACCCTCGGCATCCTCCAGGGCAGCAAAAAGCGGAAGAAGTTCTGGTTTTACATTTTGTTGTTTTCCCTGGGCCAGAATACGGTTTAGCGCCTCATCAGTTCTATCAAGCTCAGGTGCTACTACTTTTGGTGGCATGTTTCACCTGGCGTAGGAGTGGCAAATATCACTGAACTCCCGTAGGAGTTTTACCCGTGTTTCTGTGTCTGCATTACCGCCCATGGTCTGCAGTATTCTTTTTTCCCAGTTGCTCAATTCATCATGGAAAATCTTAAGTTTTTCAATTCTTGGTTTAAGTTCAACTGGTCTTTTCTTCGAACTATCCCAAATTGCAACTGCATTTTCAATTGCTGAAAGCGCTTTATTTACTTTTTCCAGTGCCTGTCTTTCCATCTCGTCAATATCAGAAATAGTATATCTTTCAGTTAATCCATGTTCCTCAAAAATTCTATCTTCTATTCCCGCCATCAGCACACCAGTTTTTCCAGATTGTGCTTTTATTATCCAATTCCCATATATATTAATCTTACTGACGACTGTTTTTCAGTAATTTTTTATCGATTCATGTTCCTACTTAAATTATTGGGGCTCTGCTGAAGCACTTGTCACTTTTAACTGGAAAACTTTTTTAGGATTAGATCCAATATGTCCACCTGTTTTTGTTACTTCAGCATCATGTTGCACCTGTCCTTGTTCTACTCCAGCTGGTCCTTCATGTAATGGGTGGTGCATGGGTGCTAATACCACAGCATGGTCACGTACCTCTAGACCATGCCCTTCCACTTGAGTATGTTGTTGGTTATGATGAACATGTTCCTGATGTTGTTCGCCATGATGATCCGTACTATGATGAACTGTGTGGTGTTCTCCAGCTACATGACTATTACCGTGTCCAGCTCCCCAGAACCCGCCAACCAACCTTGCATGACCAGGTGTCATATGAGCTTCTGCTTCAATCAACCCAGCATCATGATGTCTCTCACTATGGCTGCTATCGCCATGGTGTTCCTGATGATGTGTAGAATGTGAGTGATGTTCCTGATGTTGTCCGCCATGATGATCAGTACTATGATGAACTGTGTGGTGTTCTCCAGCTACATGACTATTACCATGTCCCGCTCCCCAGAATCCACCAACTAACCTTGAATGGCCTGGAGTCATATGAGACTCAGCTTCAGTAACTGCTCCTTCGTGGTGGTTTGATCCATGATGCGCTTCATTTTGTGCATGTAATTGATGATCCACCATATGAATGGTATATTCGTAATGAGTACCATGCACTTGATGTTGTGTGCTGTCCGTATGGTGGTTGGGCTCAGTTGAACTGTCCCCATTATGGTAAGTCCAGTGTACCGGGTATCCTCCATGATGAACTAAATTGTCATGGGTAACTGGTATTATTGCTCCGGTTGCATGGTGTTCGTCTTCATGTTGTTGGACATGATTAGAATATACTAACTGAACCAAATTTCCATTTGTTTCATAACCAATTATTCTTTCTTCGTTTGCATGTGCTTCAGTTGTGGTGCTCACAAAAGATTTTGGATCATGGTAAGTCCCTTCAAATAGTGGAATTGTTTTTCTATGGGTCCTATAGTAATCCCATTTCATTCCTTCGCTTTCCTGGTCTGCTCGGTTCCATTTTCTTCCGCCTTTTGCATAGCAGTATGGACGCATCGGTGAACGTCCATCCAGCCAAACTGTTTGTTTAGGTTTTGCTGAACTTTTTGTATGATGATATCTATCTGGTTTCGGATATCTCTCCTCCAGTGGTTGGACTAGCTTCAAATTTCGATTTAAGCCAGTTTTTTCTTGAACCATCGCTCTCGGCGCGATAATTCGAGCACTAGTAGGATTCATTGAATGTCAAGTTATTGCCCTGGCTTTTAAAACTTAGTTATTGCATTTCGGTGCTTGACGTAGTCTACTTTGGCATGTTTTTTCCAAGATAACTGCCAGTAAACCTCAAGAATTCGTTTAATTTTTCCTTCGGAATCGATGCACCTGCTGCAATCCGATGTCCGCCACCAGCACCGCCAATTTCGTCCACTGCTCTTTTCATTAATTCACCAAGGTTGAGTCCTGCTTCAACAAGGCTTTTGGAACCTCGCCCAGAAATTTTTATTGTATTATTTTCTCCAGATGCAATTCCAATTACCGGTCTATTCCATTTTTGCTGAAATGCCATTCCACAAACGGTGCCAATTATCCCCTCATCAATAATTCCCCGGCCATCTAGAAAATAAAATGCACCAAGATTTTGGATTTTGTTATTTGCATATTCAATTCCATCCCTCAGCATTTTTCTATGGTGCTGAAGTAGGTTTTTGGCCTGTACCTGCGCTTCTTCATCTCCCAGACAAACCATCACCCCGATATCTGGTTGCGAATGCCTGCCACATGCATTCAGAAGTGTGCTAAACTCATTTGCTTCAAATGTCTCGTCTTTTGGTCGTTTTGGAAAAACATAACTCTCACCGACAAGTTCATTTACTTTTTTCAACTGGCCATAGTTAATCAAAATTTTTGCAAGTGCACTGATCAGAGATTTTCTTTCATCCATGGTTAAATCCACGTATTTTCTGTTTTCTTGAAAATTTATTTTCAATTCATTTAGCAATTCAACTGTCCTGTCCTCACGATAGGATATTCCAGGGATATAGGGATCATCGCAATAGGATAAAAACTGTACAAGCGATCTACAATATCTCCCATAAAATCTAATATCCTCCTCGATTTTTACATCTCCTTTTTCCATTCCCTGCTCCAAAACCCACCTATTCATTCCAGAGAATGGTGATTGCATATCTCCTGCTGCTCCAACAATGGCAACATCAACCAATTCTCTGAAAACACAATAGGCAGTTGTTGACGCACTTAACTCGGTTCCACCATCAATCCCATGCAAACACGGATTGATTTGGAATTTTTCAATTCCCTCTGTTTGGTGATGGTCAATAATTAGAACATCCTTGAGTTCATTCACTTTTTTGTTTCCTCCACCAAGATCAACAAAAATTATTTCCTGTTCTCGTTCAAAGCGCTCGAGAGCACCATCATCCAGTTTTTTAATACACTCCCTTCTGAATTTTTTCCCCTGTTTCAAAAATGCACTCGCTACGACTGCACCTGAACTAATTCCATCTGCATCATAGTGGTGCACAATAAGCGGATCTTTGAATGAGAAAGCGTATCCTCTAGCTTCTTCGCATTTTTCAAGAAATATGCTTTCATCAACCATTACCTTTCTTGCAAGTGTCTAATTTAAATAAATTTCATGTGTCAACTTTGCATGATCCAGAACATTATCGTCTATCTGATGTTGGCCATTGTGAAAATTGTTGCAGCCATTGCACTTTCTGCCAATGCTGCCTACATGGGTATGAGTCTTCTTGACAGAGTGACTTCCCAAATCGATGAATGGAAGGAAATTAAAAAAGGAAATGTGGCTGTTGGTATTCTCTATGCCGCATCCATCCTCTCATTGATTATTCTGGTTGAACCACAAATTTTTGGCTTTGTAAATGCCATACAATTCGAAGTATCTGCCCAATACCTACTTGGGACGTTGGCATTTGCTCTGGCAAATTATTTTGTGGCCATACTGATTGGGATTATTGTAATCTATCTTTCCATTCACGTTGTGGATAAACTCACTCCAGATCTTGAAGAACTTAAGGAACTTAAGAAAGGCAATGTGGCTGTTGCCATTGTTATGGCAGTTGTTTTGATTTCCATCGCATTTGCACTTAGAGGTCCTTTTGAATCCGTATTCGAAACAATTAGCTCGTTGGAGTCCCTAATTCTATAATTTTTTATTTTTAATTTATTCCATTTGCTCCCTACTACCCTAATCTAGCCTCTCCTTTGCTCAATTTTTAAATTATTGGTAGTTATGTTTATCCATGAAAATTCCCAAATCAAACTTTTCAGAATGGTATAATACTATTACTAAGGAAGCACAGCTCTGCGATCTTAGGTATGGGATCAAGGGCTTCGTGGTTTTCATGCCCTGGGCAGTGATGACCATGAATAGAATGTATTCCATGTATGAATTTGCACTTGAAGGTCGTAATCATGTGCCAGCCTGGTTTCCAGCTCTAATCCCTGAAAGTTATTTTACTCGAGAGAGCGACCATGTCAAAGGATTTATCCCTGAAGTATTTTGGGTTACTGAAGCTGGTGGAAATAAAACAGAAGAAAAATATGCCATGAGACCAACATCCGAGACGGCAATGTACACCATGTATGCTTTGTGGATTCATGGGAAAACCGATCTTCCTCTTAAACTATATCAAAGATGCCAGGTTTGGCGTCATGAAACAAAGGCAACCAAACCATTTATCAGATCAAGAGAATTCCACTGGATCGAGGCCCACAATTGTTTTGCAACTCGTGAAGAGGCAATGGCCCAGGTTCGTGAAGATATGGAAATGGCAGAAGAAATAATTCATGGCCAGTTTGGTGTTCCATTTTTATTTTTCAAAAGACCCCAGTGGGATAAATTTGCTGGAGCCGAAGATACCTTTGCGGCAGATACTCTGATGCCTGATGGACGAGCTCTTCAATTACCGTCTACACACATGCTCGGCCAGAATTTTTCGAAAGCCTTTGGCATAAAATATACTGATGAAAATGGGAAAGATGAACATGTTTGGCAAACCTGCTACGGTCCATGTATCTCAAGAATTTATGCTGCAATAATTGCAACCCATGGCGATGACAAAGGACTTGTTCTACCGGTTAGATTAGCCCCAGTTCAGGTGGTCATTGTTCCAATTGTCAAAGACGAGACCAAAGCAAAAGTATTGGAAAAATGTGAAGAAGTAAAGAAAATGATTGAATGCTGTTTTGTTGTTAAAATCGATAACTCGGAAAAAACTCCCGGGTTCAAATTCAATGAATGGGAAATGAAAGGCGTTCCTATCCGTATTGAAATTGGAATGCGGGATGTGGATTCTGGTAGTGTTGTTATTGTAAGAAGAGATAATGGTCAAAAGACTTCAGTTAAACTGGATGTGTTGGAAGAAAGTCTCCACAAAATTGCAGAATCTCTTGACAACGATATACGAGCGAAAGCAGACAAATTTTTCTCAGATAAACTCTCCTTTGCCTATGAAATGGAAGAACTTGGAAAAAAGTTGGAAGCCGGCCATGGTTTTGTTAGAATTCCATTTTGTTCTGATGAATTAACCAGTGAAAGTTGTGCTGGAATTGTAAAAGACAAATGCCAGGCTAATGTTCGAGGTTCTTTGTTTGGTTCTGATGGGAAACCAGAACACAAAAAATGCATTGCCTGCGGAGCACCAGCCACAATTTATCTATATGCTGCTAGGCAATATTAATTGTTTAAGGAATCTGAGTACTTCGGGCCCTTTTTTATTACTACTAAAATGAGTTTTGCAATTTTTCGCGCAGCGAAAAATTTAGCAAAAATAAGATAGCCCCGACCGGATTCGAACCGGTGTCAATGGATCCAAAGTCCACTATCCTTGACCGTTGCCTCTTTTTAGGAAAAAGAGGCGCAAAAATCGGCTGTTGATTTTTCACCTCGTGAAAAATTCGCGAAGCGAATTTAATCAAACCGTTTTGGCTTTACCTTTTCCTAAAAGGTAAACTAGACGACGGGGCTATAGAAAATCCAATATAATCTCATTAGAACTATAAACGTCTATAAACAAATGTAGTCTATAGATCGCTCGTCTCATGGCAATTTAGGCTCGCGAGGTACACAGTACGTTTTAAGAAGTTAATAAAAATCCTTTCACAAATCTGTGTTTACCTGGGTTCGTAGTTAATTGGAGTGCCCTCCAATACCTACAAGTCTTGGGCTCGTAGTCGAATGGTTAAGACGTCCGCCTCACAGAAACTTTTTAGGAAAAAGTTTCATCAAAAACTGTCTATAAAAAGTTTTGAGAGCGCGGGAGATTCGCGGTTCGATTCCGCGCGGGCCCAATTATAAAATTCCTGGAAGGTCCTTTTCATTTATAAGTTTTTACTTTGTTGTCTACTCATGGCCAAGGCTAAGCGTGTTAAAAAATCAAAACCAAAAATCAAATCCAAAATTTCGCATCGCCAAAAGTCCAAACCCAAAATTCACATAAAAAAAATAAAAATCAAACCCATACAAAAATTAAAAACCGAAGAAAATATTTTGATGGAGCCGATTGTGCTTAAGGTTGCGCTTCCAAAAGAATCTTCGTCTCAAGAATTTTCTCCTGATTTGGATAAATTACCTGCCTGGGAAAGCCGACAGGCATTGAAGAACATGATATTTAGCAAAGGCCTGAAATTCTATTGTTTAAGCCGTGCTTCACCGGATTTTCAAAAAGTTTTGGACATGTTGGGCACATCACCCTTTCAAGATGTTTCTGGACATTTTGTTATCTGCATGAAAACCAATACCAATAATATTATTGGCGCTCTGGATGGGTATATTGTTGACGATGTGCTTGTTCTAGGTCGTTCCTATGTTATAACTGATAAAAGGCGAGAATTTCAGCTTCTTCTCTATGCAGCTGCCCTAACTAAAAGAGAATCAAAATATGTTATCTGTTCGACAAAATTAACCAAGTTCTCTTTGGATTTTGTTGGAATGCTGCTTTTGCTTGGCCGTGGTTTTGGTATGTACGCGATTTCTCCATTCAACTCCACTCTGGTTTTTGTTAGAAGAATACAAAAGGAAGGTCCTCTTAGTACTGGTGCAGAAATCGCGCATGTTCTTCGATCGTTACGCTCAGCCAGTGGTCCTGAGGTTAGATCTGCAGTTTTTGATTACACACAAAAAAGTTTGGTGTCATTGATTCCATTACCGAATTCGCCAGATAGAAAGGAAAATTTATTTGAGCTGAGGGAAGCTGCTCCTGCTCTTGGATTTTCTTTAGAGTCTTTAGAAAAAATATTTGAATTGCTGGATCAATCTGATCTTGGCTATAAGGATTTAACTCCGGAGATTTTGTTCTAACGGTGGAACGTACTGTCTAATTATAACATTTTTTTCTTGAACACCAAGGATTCTGGCAAATTTTTGATACTCTTCTGCTGTTCTTGTTTTTACTTCTCCATCATCAAAGCCAACCACAAAACTTAGGTAGGTATCTATGCCATTTTTGATGCAATCTCTTACGAATTCACATAATTTTTCGAATGCATCTCTTTGTTTTGGTCTAGAAATTGAAGTGTATTCATCACTGCCCACTGCATTAACAGATATTCTTATTTCATCCAAGCCAGCTTTTTGTAATTCCTGCGCAGGATCATTTTTACGCCAACATTTGACCAAGCCATTGGTATCTATCCTTACCTTACCATGAAATCCATCCGTCCCTATCCTAGTGATTATGTTTCTTACGAGTTCAAATTGCAAAAGAGGTTCGCCCAATCCAACAAACGCGATTTCAGTTGTTTCCACTGTTCTTCTTACTTCTAATTCGCGTACTACGTCTTCAAACATTGGCGCTTTGGGTAGCCACAAATTCGTTCCGGCTTTCTTTTCATAGATATTCGGTCTTCCTTGAATTGCATCTTTTCTGCTGCAAAATCTGCAGGAGTTCGTACAGAAATAACGTGGCACTATATTCACATACAAAACAGTTGCCTTTGGATCGTATGGGGTCGCAAATTTATACACCATATTTGCGCTCATGCCATCGCCTCCTGAACCGTAACTGGGAGATTATCGAAATCTACGCCATAGTTCGTAAGCACGGCAAACATCAATCTCTCAAGGCCAATCCCGGTGCAGCCGCTCCATAACTCATTTCCATTCTGGTCTCTGATTTTGAATCTTGATGTTATAATCGTTCCAAGCACTGCACTACCTGCAACTTCCAAAAATGATCCTCCGTTTTCATAACCAGGACAATGGATTTCCAGGTCTTTGATTGGGATCTCTTCTACTGTTTGTGGCATCTCTGATTTGCCAGATTCCAGTTGATAGCACCCACTGCCAACAACAATGCGATATCCTAGTCCCAGATCCCTACACATTCTTTCCAATCTGGCAAGACATTCTTCTCTAATTTGAATGACATGAGCTCGAGTTCCCATATAAACAAATTCTGCTCTGTGAAATTCTCGTTGTTTCACAAGTGGAACAATCCTGTCAGAATCTTCATTTCTATAGGTTGGTCCTGAGCTATCAAACCATTTCACTGGTCCCATGCTGGTATCAATGACTTTGTTTTCATGAAATTGGTAGAATGTAGTACATTGAAGTGGATCCAGAAGATATTCTTCGGTAACGCCATGAGTATCGGAGAAAGGTATGGCAGCTATAAGATAGCCATCCCATTTACCAAGAATCCCTGCTTTTCTAAAACTATCAACAGGAGCAATTTTTGGCAAAAACACTTCTTCGAAACCCAATGGTTTTCTAATACATCTATCAAGTAAGGTGCAAATTGCTTTCATTAGTCGTGCTCCTTTCGGCAATATTACAAATTGTCCTGAATTTTTTAAAAATTCTCCAACCATGTTATTTTCCACTAAACTATCAAAACCTCGGATTTTTCTTGCAGTTCGTAGGCTGGGACTCCGTCTAATTATCTCCCCCTCAATCCTAGGAATTGGTTTGGTTTTGGTTGTTATTATTGTCATAATATGTTTACAGTTTATGCCGTATTTATATATTTATCCTCCCAAATAGGAGGATATGGACACGGGGATTTTGGAGGATCTTGGTCTTACTCCTGCAGAGATCAAAGTCTATATCTCTCTTCTTGAGCTTGGCAGTTCAGGTGCCAATCTCATTCTTTTGCGTTCTGGGCTTCAGAATTCTGTTGTTCACCGTGCCCTCAACAGTCTAATGGAAAAAGGCATAATTAGTTTCATTCTGGAAGGGAAAAGAAAAGTCTATCAAGCTACTGATCCGACTCATTTTTTTGATTTTATTGAAGATAAAAAATTAAACTTTGAAAAAATCTTACCAGAACTTAAAAAAAGGCAGCGGGCTTCAAAATCCGAAACCGAGGCCACGATCTACAAGAGCAAGCGAGGGATAAGCGAAATCTATTCCCGGCTTTTGAATTCTGGCGGCAAAGAATACCTGACATTTGGAGGTGGAAAAACAGTAACCTACGAGATTATGGGTGAAGATTGGTGGAACCTTCTTCATGCAAAAAGGATCGCAAAAAAAATTCCCGCCAGGCAGGTTTTTGACGAGACAATTCTGGATTTTGGCAAAGAATTAAACAAAAAACCACTTTCACGAGTTAGGTTTCTATCTCAGAAGTTTGAGCAACTTACCGAGACAGTGATTATTGGAGATTATGTTGCAATTGCTATGTTTACTGAGAACCCCTATGGTGTTCTGATACGTGACAAAACCGTAGCTGACGGCTACAGGAAAAATTTTGAAATCCTTTGGCAAAAAGCAAAGAGATAATTATATTACTTTATACAAAGATCTCCATGCTTCGAATCACATTCCTTGGAACTTCTGGCAGTACGCCTACTACTGATCGTGGAATGCCAGCCCTAGCAATAAAATACGAAAGCGAACTCATGCTCTGGGACTGTGGTGAAGGCACTCAACGCCAGCTTATGAAATACAAGGTTGGCTATGGTAGTATCGATCATATCTTTATCAGCCATCCTCATCTTGATCACTATCTTGGACTTTTTGGTCTTCTCGAAACACTAAAACTTTCGTCAGCAGCGCCCAGACCATTAAATTTATTTGTTCCAAAAAATATGGATTTTGAAAATTATAAATTTGCAAAAGTTTCTAAACTAAAAAACGGAATGATCTATCGTGGAAAAGATTTCACCGTAAGTGCCTTTCCAGTAAAACATGTAAAAAATTCATTCGGGTTTATTTTCCAGGAAGATGATAAAATAAAATTCCACGAGGACAAAGCCCATTCCCTTGGTCTTCAGGGAAAATTATTCAGGGAAATTCAGAAGAAGGGTAAAGTGAAAACAGAAAAAGGAGAAATTAAATTGGAAGACGTTAGTTGGAAAAATTCAGGTAGAAAAATAGTTTACGGTGGAGATTGTTTACCTGATGATAATCTGACTGAAGCAGCTCGCAACGCCGATGTTCTAATCCACGAAGCAACATTTGATTCTTCAAAAAAAGAGGATGCTGAAGAAAGAATGCATAGTACTGCCGAGGATGCTGCACTGATTGCAAAGAAAGCAAAGGTTAAACAACTAGTCCTAACACATGTAAGTCCGAGATACGCTAATACTAATATATTATTAGAACAGGCGAAAAATATATTTCCACAGACGAAAATAGCCGAGGATGGTTTTTCTATTGATTTATGACAAAAAAACGTCAATGGCCACAGTATTAAAGACTATTGTCGTATACTGTCCACGTCTATTGTCTAAGTTAAAACTGTCATTTATAAACTGGAGTTTAGGTTTGGGCATAATGTTTATAAAGATTTTGACAGACAGTCTCACAATCGAGATAGGGTAGCCCCTATCTTAAAACTCAGAGGGGAATTTCTCTTCTGGGATTGGGCCGTAGAAAGTAGAACGCCGCCGTTAATTGTTTTTAGACGGCCCTATATATAGGCGGTGAAAAAAAATTGAGGTGAATATATGAAAGTAAATTTGAAGAAAATCGGCGCAATTGTTGCAGGCGCGACAATTTTAGCCAGCTCCGCAGCGTTTGCCGGACTTATGTTCGGATCAACTACGCTGGTTGACGCCAACGGTGCCCCAGTGGCAAAAGTTGTCGTTGGAAGCAAAGCAATGCCAAGCGATGGTGTCGCAGCAGCATTGATTGCAGGAAAGATGGTAAGTGAAGCATACAAGAGTGCAACCTTGACTGCACAAGTCTCAGGTACAGCAGCTTGTACAGCATCAGGTGAAGGAAGTGGAACCTGTGCAATCAGCAACGAGAAAGCAAAATTGGAAATAACTGTTCCAAACTCAGTTGCAGCAGGAACCTGGACAGGTGACAACCTAATCGGTGACTACCTAAACAGAGATCTGTTGGACAGAATCGGACACGATAGTTCGAGCAACGATATATACGCGCTCGGCGGCTCTGACACTGCAGAAAATGCAAACCCATTCACAGATGGTACTGTTGGTGGTAACATTGGCCCATCCGAAGAGGCATTGTTCCGAGTAGATGGCAACATGTTTTCGCCATTTGCCCCAGCAACCTTGACAGACCCAGACTCTTCAAACACCTATGTTGAACAACAAAACCTATGGCTTGTTGGTGACAACCACTATGATGGTGATTTAAATGATGTGGTTGGTAGACTTGATTTCTTGGCATACACCTTGAAATTTGATGGTCCTGGTTCAGAAGAATTGGGTATACCATACTGTACAAAAGCAAATGTCAGCGATGACTTTACCTCATGTACAGAAGACTACAGAACTGCATCACACAAGGTTAAAGTAAAATTCCTTGGTGAAGACTGGATTATCAGCCAAATGGAATTGCCAGGCGGTAGCATTGAAAATGAATATCAACTTACCGAAGGTGGAGCTGTTTGGTTGGCAAAAGAAGCAGTCTCTGGTATCTTAAACCAGGGTGAATCTTTACCAATTGATGGTTTGAAATTCCAACTGGATGACCTTGAAGCCCACGGTGATACAACATCGGCAATTTTGTCGGTATTGGATGCCAACGGCAATGTCTTGAAAAAAGATAAGGTCGACCCAGCAACCACAAAAGAATTCAACATCAACGGAGTTACCTACAGATTCCACGTATACAAAGTTGCTCCAGGTTATACCTTCGGTGCAAAGTGGGCTGATGTAGCAATTTACTCAAAAGAGCTTGAACTAAGAAATGGTGATAAGCTTGATGAGTCAAACAACAAAAACAACGGCTACATGGTAACACTTGGATGGAAGAACAAAGGTGGCGCAGTAGCACCAAAAGATGATCCAGATACATTAAGAACAATCATCCTCTACTCTGACAACATTGATGAAATATCCAGCAGCGGTGATACAGTCTTGAGCCCATCTGACTACGTGTCAATTGTTCAAGACCCAACTGCATGGAAACTGACCTACAAGGGTTTGGACCTTGCTTCGTCTGACAGAGTGAACCTTAAATTCCTCTTAAAGTCAAGCGACAAGACCATATCCGAATCAATTGGTCCATACAATGAGTCTGGTGGAAACACTCAGGTAAACTGTTCTATAGAAGCACCATTTATGGAAGTAAAATCTGATGATGCTGCATCAGTATTTACATCTGACAGAACAGATGGTCCAGGTGGAACATTGTCAGACAACAGCTTCTATGTAGTTCTTGCAAGTGCAACATGTGGTGGCAACGCTGCCCCGGCATTTGATGTTGCAGCTGGAACTGTTTTCATGAGAGTTTCGTCTGCTGGTGACTATGGTTACCTTGAATATGGATCAGGAGGATTGGAAGTAGAGTACGCTAAAGTTGGAGACGGTGATACTGACTTCAATGTATCTAGCACAACTCCTGGTGGTATGATTGCCATCCAGAACTATACTGACGTAACCTGTACGGATGGTCTAATTGGTGAATTGATTAATACATCATCCCCAATGGCTGACTGTACACCAAATGACGGTGCTGACACCCCAGTCTTCTTATTCGGTGTTTCAGAAAAAGCAGGACCAGATGAATTTGCAGACTACTGGACAGCGGCTGTAGCCAACATAGATACTGCCAATCCAAACGATGCATCTTTTGACATCGATGTTGCAGCTGGCGGTGTAGATTTAATAACTGGTGATAAAGAACTAGGTTATTTCTATGCAGGTCCAGTTACAAATCAATGGACAAATGCAAAAGCTGAAGTTGGGTACATCTCTGAAAGAGGTTCCAAACTAAGCTCCATGGATAAGAGCGCTATAACTCTTGCTATGGCACACAAACTTGCACACGCAGAATGGTTCCTTGCATCAGCAGGTACCACCGCAGCAGACTCAACAAAAACTGTTGTAACTCTGGGTGAAGGTGAATCAACCACTGTAAGCGGCGTAACAGTTAAAGTTCTTGAAATAACTGAAACTGTTGGCGCATGCAGCGCAGCAGGTGGAGCACCAGCATGTACAGCAGACATGGCAGGCGTTTCGGCAGTCATTATGCCAAACAACGCACCATCAGTTGCTGTTGCAATGCCATACACTGGTAGCTACGGTAACTTGGTTATCCTCGATTCAGATGCCGTTGGTGTAAACACCTTGGTGTCAGTCGGTGGTGACAAAGTTAACAGCGTAACAGCAGGTTTGTTACAAGGTACCCCAGTTGATTGGAGCGCAGAAAAGAAGGTTGTACGAGAAGTAGTCCAGGGATCAAAAATCGTGGTCGCTGGTAAGGACGCATCCGATACTCTCGAAGCAGCCAACGACTTCTTAGCTCAAGTCAAGAAAGTCTAATAAACTTTCTTTTTTTCTTATTTTTTTCTTATTTTTATTAAGGAGATTCAAAAAGAATAAGTTCTTTTTACGGATAAACTAGTTTTTTTGTTGCCCAATAAATTTTGGTTAAATTAGTTTTGGTTTAGAAGGAAAATTCAAATTCTTTAATTATAACTTGAAATCCACGAATAATTCCAAGAACCCCCAGGAGGGAGTTTGAGATAATAAGAAATTGACGGTATTGAACAGTGGTTCTCAAACAACAAAAACTCAATTTAAATAGTTTATTACTGTAGTTCTCTCATGAAACCAACTGTTGAATATGTAACCTTACCGACCACCCAAGCTGCAAAAATGTTCTCACCAAACGTTGAATTTGTTGGTAAAGAATTACGGTCAATCACTCTTACTCTGCCTTTGCTAAACCCTTCTGACAGCTATCTTATCATCCGTCTTCCTCATGAGTCTTTGAAAGAAATGACCCAATACATCAAAACCCTTCCTAAAAACCAGCAGATTTCTTTTGTTTATGATTGGCTTATGAGAAATCAGAATGTTGCTTTGGAAAAATACCAAAAGAACAAAGCCAAACAGTTCACCTATGATATCATTCCATTAAAACTATCCAGGATTATACCGTCAATTAGCCTTAATTCTGGCAATGAATTAGGTACAAAAGAAAGTCCCTATCTTCCAACAGTTAATTTTTCTGG
Organism: Candidatus Bilamarchaeum dharawalense; assembly: GCA_902386555.1. GTDB lineage: Archaea > Micrarchaeota > Micrarchaeia > Anstonellales > Bilamarchaeaceae > Bilamarchaeum > Bilamarchaeum dharawalense. The sequence continues at coordinate 1,255 of CABMJJ010000011.1, read as the reverse complement.
TTCTGTTAGTGGAAAAGGCAAAACAAAAGTTGTTCTACCACTGGTTGTACATGTGGAAGGGGTCGAATCCAGTTTCCACTTTAAAATAGATCTAAAACTGATTCAATTATCAAAAGAAAATATTACGGAAACAAGTACAACCATCTCTCATTTGGTGAAAGGTCAAATAATCAAATGGGCCGAAGAACGCCATATCGATACTGGTTCAAGAGATTTCAAATCAGCACTTCACGAGACAATTTCAACCATCGGACCAAATATCCGAGAACAGATTAAAAAATTGAAAAGCCGTCATTCTGAATGGGCATCCTATCTTGATAGCCACTAGTCTTTTTAACCCGCTTAACGATTATCCTCTATGTCTACAGGTAATTGTTCACGATGCGGGCGAAGCGGTGAAATAGAATACGGTTCTGATGGACAAACCTATTGTTCTGCCTGCTTATTCTATGGATTAAACAAACCCTGCTGGAGGTGTCGTATGTACCTTCCGGCCAGCGAGCTTCAACAGTACAATGGCCAGTTTACCTGCCCTTACTGTATAATGGATATGCGTGATGAAGACCGCAGAAGAAATGAAGTACACATCGATAGACCGAAAATTCAGGAATTGGTCTACAGTGAAACCTGCGATCGCTGTGGTCGTGATCTTGAAGGCCGAGTATATATTCTTAATGATAAAAAACTTTGCAAAACGTGCCTTGACAGTGAAAAAGACAAGTGGGAATTGGTTAGTGGTGCACCAATGGGAGCTGGGCAAAGAATATCTCTAAAGCCCATAATCGAGCAGAAAAAAATGGGTGTTCTTTCCACAATAATTTCCGAAACCCTATACCTACTTAGATTAAAGAAAAAACCAAACATTCGTGAAATCATTATCTACGATCCCAAAATGCCAATCAAACATGCAAAACCCATGGCAGAAGGGGCATTGTTAAAAACAGACGAGAAAAAACCAGAGACCGAAGGGCTTATGCCCATCCAACAAGAGAACAAGCAACTATCCACAATCGTTCCACTTCAAGGAAAAATTCCAATCTCAAAAGTGGAAACTGAAAAACCAACAAAGGACAAATCCAAAAAGAAATCTGGCAAGTCAAAACAAGACCAGGATAAAAAATAATATATTGGAAAAGAGTCATCCAAATTCTAAGGAGGTTAGAAAGGAACCACGCTAACTTAAAAGGAGGTTAGAAAGGAACCACGCTAACTTAAAAGGAGGTTAGAAATGAACCAAGCTAACTAAAAAGGAGCT
>CABMJJ010000010.1 GCA_902386555.1 Candidatus Bilamarchaeum dharawalense | reverse complement strand
ATAGTTTTGCCACGTGGATCTTCTATTTGAATTTCACACTGTGGACAGTTTACTGCGTGGAATTTAGCGTCTTCACCTACAAATCCTGAATCTGGACCTGTAAGATCAGCAGGTAGGGAAACACATTCATGTGCTTCGCATAGGAAACCAGGTGCACATTTTGGACAGTCTTGAGAATCACCACATTCGTACGAAGTCCATTGGTGATTGGCTGCATAACCACAGCTGCTTGTTACTGGCTTGCATTGACCAAGCCCGCTTGAAAGATCACAGAAATCATTGGACGAACAGTCATTATCAGACTGGCAGGTCACAATGTTCACGCACTGATGATTAACACAGCTTGAACCTTGGCCGCATTCAATATTTGTACAGCAAGTATAGGGCTGGCATTGGTGTTGAACCACTTGACCGCAGTTACATTGAACTATGATACAAGTACCACCAGTACATTGTTGAGATTGTGGGCAATCTGCATCGTTGGTACATCCGGTTGTTGCAGTACAAACTGGATAGTTGGAAAGAATTATTCTACCATTATTGTCAGTTGTACCTAGACCGGTGCTGATACCGCTAAATGAACTTCCATCATTTCTATTTATTTGGATGGTAAATCCAGTTGAACAATCATAGGACACGCTAATATCTGGAGCAAGATAGTTTGTTGTTCCAGTACCTGGAGTACAATTGGTAATTGTGGGACCAGTTGGTGCAAACAAACCATAGATTTCATCACCTGCAAACATTGGTCTTAATTCGAATACAACAATTCGGTTTTTGTTTGGTATGTTGTATTGGTTTGGAACCACTGACCAATTACTTCCGTTCCAGGCATATAATTTAACTTCAGATGGAGTATAGCCGCTACTTGCGTCTCTAGACCATTCAAATGTTGCAACCGTTATTGCAAGTGGATCGTGTCTCATGCCAATGTCAAATGAGTAATCATCATCTTCGATGGTTACGTTTTCTATTGTTAGATTAAGGAATGGAACTCCAATGGAAACGAAATCTGAGCTGCGGTCAACAGAGAAGTAACTATCATGGAATGATAGTAGACTTGCATCTGGAGTAACTGCAGATGGAGCAACGACATCAGAAATTACATAACCTGTTGGTCTGTAATGGAATTCCATTGGAATCGGAGAATCATCTGCCATGAATCCAGTGAAATTACCTGTTGTCTGGCTAGCAGCTAGGAACATCACAGTGTTATCTTCAACATGTACTGGGGTAGACAATGAGACATTTCCATCAAGAACTTCATCTGGGCAACGTACCTGTCTGATATCGCTATCATCATGTCCCATAGAACCGTTCATACCATTCTCGGTTTCCCAGTAGGTACAAACAAAGGAACCGTCACCTAAACCAATGATGATAACATTAGCATTGACCTTATCACTATAGTAGGCTCTTGGTCTGATGGTTGAGTTACCATGCTGAGTCACATTCCATGCCTCATTGTAGGTACTCATAGATACTATTTCGGACCATGAGGAACTGCCATTTGGTCTTACGAATTGATTAAACAAACTGCGGTTAGAGAAGCCTATAAGTGCCACATATTGGTTATGGGAATCATCATAGAATACTGTTGGAGAGGCATTTCTCAGTACAACTGGTGAAACTATAACAATACCAGCGTCAACAGATGCGTTATCTGTCCAGCTACCACCATCCCATGATTTTCCATAGATGGAGCCATTCTCAGCTCCAACTAGCATAGATAATGCACCATTCATTTCAAACACTGCAAATGTTGCTGGCAGAACATCATCAGGAGATACCCAGGAGTTTAGACCATTTGCCCAGTCACTATCCTCTTGCCAGTTTTCCGATGTTGAATTCCATATATAGGATGATACATTTGTACTATTGGATAATAGCAGAATAACATCATCATTATAGACAAATGTTTCTGGAATTGGTTGACTATCTGGTTGAGACAGATTGTTAGTTAATGTATTATTTACAAACCATCTATCCCCTAGTTTTACAGTCATGAAATTTTCTTCATCAAACACAAACATACCATTCATATCAGGAGGTAGATAATTGTAAAATGCTTCGATAAGATCGTAATTTTTAGCAGTTTCAACTGACACACCAACTGCCTCACCTAAGGTCACTTTAGACATTTTGGCAGGAGGCAGTAATAATGAACCAGAATCAACACCACCAAGGCTGTTGTCAGATACTGTAGAAGATACGATGCTGGTGGTTGGTATATTTAATGCAACTAAATCAACCAACAATTGGATACCTGAGATCATTAATAACTCAGACATACCAGTATCTTCGAAATAGGAATCATCACTGAATGGTGTTTCATAGCCAACTGAAATGGGTGGGATTGGGAAGTCAACAACACCATAACCATTGTTATCATGGGAGTTAACACCAAGTAACAAGGTACCGAATGAAAGAATATTAACAAACCCGCCAGTGGAGAAGTTTAATTCAACACCGATTTGTAGTGGACCTGTGTTTGTACCGTTAATGTGGACTGCACCACCACTTGCATCTAATGTGAGATCAGAATCGTCATCCTCGAGCTCCCAGAAACTATAATTTATTCCTGAATCGAAACCATCTGTAAAACTGTCTAAGTAACCTGAAACTGGGGCAACTGTATAACTGACATTATCGAAAGTTGCGTTTATTGTACCTGCATAGAGCCCGGCGCCTATGTCAATCCCGGAACCGTTAGATATATTAGTTGATAAACTAACACTGTCCGATCCAAAGGAACAATTAATTGTTTTTGTATCATTATCATAGCTTAATTTTAAGGTACCTATACCAGAGGATATAGGAACATAATCAAAATCTTCGCTGCTGTTTTGCACGATAAGGTAATAGTTTTCAACTGGACCTGCAAATCCCAAAGTAAAAAGACACATTACCCCACTATTGTTCGAACAATCAACACCGTCACACCAGGTGCTTAATGCAATTCCACCAAATCCATCTGATTGTACAAAAGTTGAACTGGTATTTTCTAAAGAAACATCTACACTGAAATTAAAGCTTCCTCCGCTAATATGTTCCATAGACTCGTTAAGTTGAATTCCAGTAAATGACGCGTTAACTGGCATCATCATATATCCGCCTATTGCAGTTTGTTCATTTGATGGATTGTTTGAATAGGCCTCATCACCCACGAAATTGTTATGGATACCTAAAACATTAACAAAACCAGAAACACTGTTGTCATGGGCTTTGTTTTCATTGAAACTATTATTGTAAGTTAAAATACCCAAGAAACCTGAACCAGTGTTGTTGTAGAATTGGTTAGCTGTGTATGTATCAGCAAGTCCAGCAATGGATATGAAACCAGCACGGAAGTTATCTAAACCGAAAATAGATATGTTACTGTAATTAGTTTCTTCAATAGGATGAATAGATGGAATACCTTCAAAAGGAATATGAGTTTCAAGCGAGAGATTAAACTCAGACAGATCATATTGGTTGTTATATCTGATTACATTGCCAGTGTAATTGTTACCGAATGAAACAATGGACATGAACCCGCCATATTGGCTGTTTTCGATTGTGTTACTGGTGAATGTGTTATTAATGGACAAAATAGAGTAAACACTGCTGTAAGCTAAACCAGCTGCTTTCCATATGGCAGTGAACATATTTACATCTTCTTCATAGTCGCTTGAATTCAAACCAACATAATCCATAAATGACGATAGATTCATTCCCATGGCATTGATTTGAGTTTCCAGTGTCATGGTAGAATCATTTATTGTGTTACCAGTAATGTGACTGTTTGTAACACCAAAAAGGAATAGACCAAATGCATTTCCATCTGACAAGGTGTTGGAAATGGTCATGTTGTCTCCGCCTATGACAAAAATACCGTTGTTGTCTAGATAATCAGAACCACGAACAGTAACTCCGGAAATAACTGTACCATCACCTGCACAAACAAGTATTTCTGAATAGCTACCACTGGTTACGCTGTCATTACCAGAAAGATAAAGAATTGGTCTTCCACCTGAACCTATAACATTAGTCAGGTAAACAGAACAATCACTAGACCCATTGTTTGGTAAGTGCTCATTCATTAGGGTCATGTTCATTTCAGTTTCATTACTTATTAGAGGACCAAGAACAGCAAATAATGGCGGCATTAGATTATTTACACCGACAGACAGAAGTGAGATCGTATTCATTTCCAAGAAATCAACAACAACATTTTCAGCCACTAGACTGTTAGTAATATTTGTGTTGTGAGTTGAAGCAACAATTAACCCAACCAAGTTATATGAGACGTTAATATGATCTATTTTTGTGTCGTTTAAAGTACCGATAAGCATACCAAATTTCGACTGATTAACCGTAATATAAGAGAAATTATTTCCAACACCATTTATATTATCTGTGTCGAATGGCATTGCGGAAACAAACAAACCGCCAATTCCACAGTCACTGATGTTCACATTAGTAATCGAATTGTAGTCAAAATGCTGATCCTCATCATCTTCGGGTGGGCGAAGGTTAACACAATTACCGCTAGTTCCGTGCACTGTGCTAGAGTCAAAGCGGAGATAGGAAATATTTCCAGCAACTAAAAGGCCGCATTCATCATCTCCAGAATCTCCCTCTTCACAGTTATTATCAGAGAGTATAAGTTGAGAAAGATGAGAATAGTTTGTGTTGGCTATGTTTATGCCGCTGGTATCAGTAAGATCAGATATGTTTGAATTGGTGATGTTTACGTCAAATGAATTAACTACAAAGATTGCACCTGGCCATGTACCAGACAGTGATAAATTTGCATGAATATCTTCAATATTAAGATCACTGAGGCTAGTGTGATTTGATTTCTCAACAACTATGGCATTTCTAGTTAGATCCCAAGCATGAACATCAGACACATCAGCATTTACCACTTCGAACATGCGTAAACCATTGGCACGGGTACTGTTTGAAACGTCAATATTCTGAACAGTAAGATTCTCTATATCTTCAAAATGTAACTGACCAATAATAATATCTGGACCATAATTAGTATCATAGTATCCAGATACATTACAATTTTTCACATCAATATTATCATAATGAGCACCGTAGATGGCAGTTGAATTCTCAGTACCATTGTTAGTTATGTTAAGGCCATTACAATCGAGGGTTACATCAGAGGAAGAGATTTTAATACACGCATAGTGATTCGAAGCAACAGTAGTTATGTTGGCTCCGCTAAGGCTAGTGCTAAGGGTGTAATAACCAGTGGCAGTAATATCCTGGCAACCATCTACAGTGTATGGAGTAATACCCCCTGCAAAGGCCAACCCAATCATACCCAACAATACAAAAATTCCCCAAAATTTCATAAGTTCCCCTCGAAGTATTATTTACCAAATGAAAATGATTTTAGACTAAAAAGTCTGCGTAACGAACTCAAAAATCCGCCTTTCTGATCAAAACCAAGTCGACAGAGAAGACTATCAATAGTGCTTCCGCGTAGTGTTATCCTCTTACTACCAATTACAAACGGTGATGATATAGATCGGTATCTTGCACATGGGTCTATTTCAGATTCAGACACTGTAAAACTAGTTGATGTGTTTGCTTGAGTCGCAACATTAGTATAAACAGTTGCTGTCCAGGAATTGGAACCAGTCGATGAGGTTAATGAAGAATAGGTGGTGCTACAACTAGTTTGACCTCCACAATAATGATCATCATAACAGGAAGAACTATCACATATGTGAACATACGTGATATTGCCCATGCCAGAAGTAACTGAATATGATATTGAGCTAGGAGCACTTGAATATGTATTGCCGTTCACGGGATAGCTAATTGATATTGTAGGTGGTGACGGAACCTGTGCAAACGTTAATCCAATCAAGCCCAGAAGAATAATAATGACCCAGAATCTCATACCCTCAGCCTCGTATTCTTTACACATTAGAAATAGTGTTATTTATATATATTACTGTTGGCTTAGGAGAAAAACGAAACTTAATAAATATAAAAGATAGTGCACTTATCCTAGTTATGATTCTGATCATTGATAATGGTTCGCAGTATACCCACCTGATAAAGAGAAATTGTCGTGAATTAGGGTTTGAAGCGGAAATGCTCTATGCTAAAGCAGATTATGAACAGGTTGAAGAGTGTCTTAAAACAGGCGTTGCAAGGATAATTCTTTCAGGTGGACCAAGCTCAGTGTACACCGATCCACCAAATCTAAGTTCCATGATTTGCCAGAAGGTAAAAGATGGACAGATTAAAATTCCACTGCTTGGTGTTTGCTATGGCCACCAAATGATTGCCCATGTCTGGGGAGCAAAAGTTGCAAAAGGAAAAAGCGCAGAATATGGGATGGGCGAGGTAGAAATTGATAGCAGTGAGGTAATTTTCAAAGGAATACCAAAAAAACTACGAGTATGGGTATCTCATTTTGATGAAGTAAAGGAACTGCCAGAAGATTTCATTAAACTGGCCCATTCTGAAACATGCGACGTGGAAGCAATGATGCACAGGACCAAACCAATTTTTGGCATTCAGTTCCATCCAGAGGTGTGGCACAGTGAACATGGAGAAGAGATAATCAAAAACTTCCTGGAGGTCTCTGAACACCAGAAGTAGGATCAGACGGATAATCCTGTAGTTTTTGGATAATACCCATGACATCTTCTTCGGTAACAAAGTTATATTCTGCTTTGATGAATTTCTCATAGAATGCCATTTTACGTTGGAGATGACGGGACGACTCAAAAAGACGCTCGAACCCAGACCAAAGAGCATACCAAATCAAAACAGAAAACAAAATCAACAGTGGTTCTTTTTCAAGTTGTGGTATGAAAAATAATGAGATGGAGAGCAGTAGTCCAATGAAAACTCGCAGTGCACCGTGGGTCACTTTTTCTTTTCGGATTCTTTCGATGTTTTTCAATTCCTGTTTGAAATAATCTTTGATTCGTTTTCTAACGATATTATCTATTTTTTCCGAATGTACTGCACGTGGTAAAGTAAAATTAATAATAAATTCCCCTTTTTTCTTTTCTGCATAACGACGATGAAGTTCCTTCAAAAAATCTTCAGACAATAATCTTGTGGCATAGGGTGAGGGATCAAAATCAGAAAATAAATCGTCATATCCATCCAGGGCAATTTGAGTAAGCTGCATTGCATCAGAGACAGTTTTCAAATCGCTTTTTTTCGGCTCCTCCATGAATGAGTGAATGCTTTGAGGTTTATAATTCTTACATAACTAAACAAAACATGGTTACCAAGGTTTATCTAATCAGGCACTGTCAAAGCAGGGCAAATGCCAAGAGGCAGTATAGTTGTTCCATTAAGGATGATCTGGGACTCAGCGATGTGGGAAAAATACAGGCAAAAGAACTGGCACAGTTTTTCACCAATATAAAACTCGGGAAAATATATTCAAGTCCATTTTTACGTACAAGACAAACTGCAGATGCCATAGCAAGATTAACAAAAACAGAAATTGGAGTGGATGATTTATTCAGAGAACCAAATTGCGGAGAATGGAATGGAAGAACGGAAGATGAGATTAGGGAAAAATTTCCAGAAGCCTGGAGAGGATGGCATTATGATCCTCAGAATAATCCCATTCCAGGTGGTGAATCACTATTGGAAATAGAAGCACGAGTACTACCGCAATTTCAAAGATTGGTGAGGAGCCATCCTGATGAAAATATTGCAATCGTAACCCACTATTGTGTATTCAATGTTGTCATGTGTTCCCTATTCTCAAGTTTGGCAAATTTCAGAAGTTTCGACACAACAAATGCCAGTGTTGCTGAGATCTCCATGGAGAATGTACCAAGGTTAAAAAAGTACATTAGCCCGGTAAAGACAAAATAAACAATTATAAGTTTTGTTGAAGGATTGCATTTGGTGATTTTCAATGGCATCTTGTCCAAAATGTACAAATAATACCCATTTGCCTTTGTTGCAATGCACTAAATGCAAAGCAATTGGATGTAAAAATTGTTGGAGTGCATTCTGTAAAGCCTGTGGTTACAGCGACATTAGACCAATCTAATTTTTTATTTTAATTTAGCGAGTAATGTCGGTAACATTCAGCTGTGCCAGATATTCCTTGTGTTTGTCAAAATATTCTCTACTTGGTTTTAGGATATCCGAAAGTTCCCGCGTAACTGCTGCCTTCAGATCCATTGGATGGAGTTTACCCTCAACATAAATATTTCTGAGTTGGTTGGAATCAACAATTTCAATATCTCCACCAAACTTGGCAGGGCGTTCGATTTTCAGTGATTTATCACGAAGAACAAGATATTCAGCATATTCGATAATTGGATTTCCATCCACAATTTTTTCAGGACAGTAGGCTTTGTTGATTTTTCTTTTGATATCATCGACACCATCATGAACAAAAATTGCCGAATCGGGTTTGCTTTTACTCATTTTTACTTCTATTTCCTGATCAACTTTCGCATCCGTGGGACCGGTTTCCACCCCAGGCGCGTTCATTCTACCAGGTCCCTGAAGACCAGGAAGCAGATGACCATGAATTGCACAAATTTTCTTTTTGAACTTTGGGGCAAGCTCGTGGGCAAGCATGTGAACTTTTCTTTGATCCATCCCGGCATGGGCAATCTGGACATCAAGCAAAAAAATATCTGCAGCCTGCATTGCAGGATAAACCATGCTGGCGGCATTCAAATTTTCATTCTCCTTTCTGCCCATGATGGTAACGCATCTTAACATCCTGTTCATGGTAGTGTCTTTTGTAATTCGCAGTGTGTCAGCCCAAAACTCAGGATGTTTTTCATAGGTCTTACTGGCAAGGAGATAATCGACTTTGTCCTCAGCCAATCCAAGCGAGATAAATGCATGTTTGAAATATCCTTCGCCGATTTTTTGTATTTTGTCTAGATCTCCGCCGAATTTTCCATTTATCCAGGCATGGTAATCAGCCAGCCAGATCGTGGATTTGCAACCAGCAGCAAGGAAATCACGTATTTTTAGCATGGTACAAAGTCCGCTGCCAATGTGGACCATTCCCGAGATTTCAAAACCAATATAGTGTCTGGGGTGAGCATAGTTTTGAAAAATTTCCCGTAAATCTGCTTCCGTAACTACCTCTTCCGTAGGTTTTCTTTTGGCTAAATCTATTTTTGTTTCGATATCCATTGGCTCACCAGATAGAGAAAATTAGATGTAAACAAAAATAAATAGAGATGTTTTCTAATTACGAACATTGAGTGATTTAGATAAGGCAGAAAGGGCAGCTTGATTGGAATTTAAAGTACCCAACACCCGTTGGAATCTTTTTTCTCGGTTTGCTTTTCTCAATTCGCCAATAAAACCAGAATATTTTTCCTGGGATTCTACATCCCTTAATCTTCGAACCATGCGTGAGATTTCGCATGTCTGGGTCTGTGCCTGTTCCACCTCTTTGTGCAACGTTGCAATGGAATCCGGCTTTTGTGCTAATGTTGTTTTGATTGCCTTTCGATGGATAAGATCGCAAATAAACTGCACCGCAGCAGCAACTGCAACCCCAACCAATAGGAATGGTCCGACAATTTGGTTTACATAACTCTCCGCAGGCAATTGGGTGTTGTGGATAACCATACCTATATTTTTTGCCAAAAAAGACAACCCAGTAAGTTCGGCGATAAGATTGGCAGGGCTGTAAAGCCTTCCACCGATAAAAATAGAATCAGTAGTTGTGATGCCCCAGGTTGATTGGAATGACTGGCGTATTCTTCTCAACAAATCATGATAGTCCCCGGCCAGTTCATTTGAGATTCCTAAAGCAGCAGCATCCCTAATAAACATAATATTACGGACATTATCCCTAAGTCCTGCCATAAGAGGAGTGATTTTAGACATTGCAATGAGCTTTTCAAAAGGTGCCTGTTGTATGGCTTCAACTAAGGAGGAATGATCCATAAGATTATTGTGGTTAAAAGTGTTTAAAAAAGTATTGATTCGGCAAAATCAAGGGATAAAGCGAAATATCTTAAATACTACATCAATAAATTACCTCACCGATTTAGGTCAATGCCCGATAGGTATGGCACGAATATGCCTCTGTAGCTCAGTGGTAGAGCGGCTCTCTTGTAAGGAGCAGGTCGGGGGTTCAATTCCCTCTAGAGGCTTTTTGTTTGTGAAACCCATTTCACACTTCCTGAGTCGCGCATAGGATGGAATTAAAAAAAGAGGTATTCCAATGAAATCAAAGAAAGCGGGCACTGCCCTAGAAAAAGAAGGTAATATGATGAAGATCTCAGAATTGAAACCAGGTACTGGCAGCGTAACAATCGAAGCTGAAGTTGTCTCCATGGACAGCGAACGCGAGATTAACAAGTATGGAAGAAAACTAAGAGTTGGCAATGCTACAATAAAAGACGACAGCGGATCGGTCACCCTTGTGCTTTGGAATGATCAGATTGATTCTGTAAAAGCAGGTGACAAGATAAAAATCGAAAACGGATACGTTAATGAGTGGCAGGGAGCATCCCAATTAACCTTGGGAAAATTCGGAAAACTCACCGTACTCTAATTATTCCATTTTCATTTTTTACATAAACCAAACCTTCCAAATTTCTCTCCGCCTCTACTTGGCAAATTGCTGGTCTTACTAGAGAGAGATTGCCATTGGAAAAACGAACTAGCCAGTGATCGGTTTTTGTTGTCTCCATGGATAGTGATGAAGTCAGATCCAGGGATTGGGAATTGCCGTTGCCCAAAGCACAAACTTCGTTTATAGAACTACTAAGAGAAACTATAGAGGATTTGAACTTTAAAATTTCCAAGGCTTTCATTGACGAATCTTTTATCGCCATCAGTGACAGTAGTGAAATAAAAATTAAAGAAAGTGAAACAACTGAAATCATCAGATATTCAAGACTAATTTGCCCACGCATTTCATCCCCTAGGGGAATGGGAAGAGAAAATTAAAAAATATATCAAATTCAAAGGACTGGCAGAAACGATGTTTCACGAACAACCCTGGTTCCTTTCATCGGATGTAGGTAACATTTCTACTCATGGCTTCATTCTGAGCTTCCATGGTTTTCTGAACTTCATCCTGAACTTTTTTCAAAACCTTCTGGCTTTCTTCCGCTCGTTCATTGAGTTTTTTCAAATTAACCTTGATGTCAAGATATTTGGAAAGCATGAGAGTGATTTGTCTTGCCGATGCAGTATCGATATAACCACCATGGGTCTCGCCCATTATACATGCACCTTCCATATCCTTGAATTTGCACAATGCAGGTAGAAGACCAGCTGCACCAACTATGGAACCTTTTGCTTCACCAAAAATAACATTGAATTTTTTTAGTTTTTCACGGAGCGGATCGGATGTGGCGACACCAAAAATTCTTCTTTCTTCTGAAATCTTTCCAGTGCTATAACCACCAACAGTTAGGATCTCACTGACACCGATTTTACGACAGTAATCAAGGGTTTTTCCAGCAACTTCGTATTGGCCAACTGAACTCATTGCCTGAATGTCACCAACAAGAACAACAATATCTCTGGTTTTACCTTTACAAAGATAGAAACTATTTCGAATGAGTCTCATTCCGCCTTTTTTCGTCATAAAAACCTGGTGTGGAAAATGGGGTGAGAACAGGGTTGCGATTTTCTTTGCCTTGAGTTCATCAACAAGATAGCGCCCGACGACCTGGCCGATAAGACCAATGCCTGGCAGACCAGTTATTAGTACACCTTTGCGAAGTTTCTTTACTGGGATCTTTTCCATAATAGTGGTTTCAATCATATTAAGCACCAAATTTTGCTTTCCTTCTATAATCGCCATAGGGATCGTTTTGATTAAATTTAACCGGATGCGCTGATATTGTTTGGAAATTGCAATGGGATTCTGACAATGTATAGCTTTTACACGCTTTACAGAATCGCATTTTAAACACAAAGATCTACTCCCTACTCTCTATCGAATTTAAAATCACAGTTATTCTTCTGAGCGTAAGTTTTTATATGTTCCAACAAAGTGAGAAGTTTTTTCTCGCCAGATTTGTAATCAGGAGCAGTAAGGGAAACCTTGTATCTGGGTGCACCAAGGTAATTTACCTCAATATCATCATTTACTTTCAGTGCATTTTTTATTGTTTCAATACCCTGTGAGGAATAGCAGACAAGAGTAAGAATTGCATCAACCGTAACAACTGGTTTCTTTATATTTTTAGTTGCAATCTCGAGAATCTTTACTTTGAGTGGTTTTGGTAAATCTAATTTTTTTAGTGCGTCTTCTCCTTTCAAATTCACTTCCTTAAAACAAGTATAAACGTCATCAAAATAATTCTCAATCTCTTTTTTAGCAGTTGGAAGATCGATGGTGACTTTTGCGGAGTGTAGTGCAACTTCAAGAAGCTTTGAACCTCTTTTTTCGTTTTGCACCATCTCGAATTTTCTTTTTTTCTCTTCCTCGCTGACACGCTTAATCGAAACGTCCACCTGATTTTTCTCACGATCAACATGGTGAACTTTCACAACATAGCGCTGACCTTCAGAGATGAACTCATGAATATTTTTGATCCATCGCGGAGCAACTTCTGATACGTGCAAAAATGCATCCAGATTATTATATTCCGGTAGACTGCAGAATGCACCATAGGGTTGAATTTTTTTTATTACTGCGATGACCAGTTCATCTTCTTCAGGAAGTTCAACTATCTAAATCACCTAGTACTTCACCATGAATTACTGCCGTTCCACCGGCTGGATGAGCCAATGGTTCTTTGCAACCAGTGCATTTTACAACTGAAGTAGTATGACTGAAAACTACCTGTTCATTACCGCATTTACATTTTACTTTAAGATATTTGCCTGCCACTTAAACACCTCATAAAAATTCCTATTTTGATTAAGTAAAAATGCATACGCATTTTTACACCCTAAGATTTGAATTCAATTTTCTTTGTGGTTCTTCCGCCCACAATGCGCTCTTGTTTTTTCTTACACTCATTGCATTGTAAAACAATTTTTTGTCTCTTACCCTGTTTCTTAACTGTTTTTTCACCAGCTCTTTTACTGCCATGGCCACGCAGGCTCCGGTTGTGTGCTCGGTTACCTTCTGCCATGGTTCTGGCTCTACCCTTACTTACTGCCTTAACCTTATGCAGTTTGTGGGATTTGCAATAAGGACAATAGGCATTTATCTCTTTTGGAAATTTCATATTTTCACCTTTTGGTTTACAGAATTTCAGCCATGCCAGCTTTAAGCAGCCATTCGGCTTCGGCTTTTGGAAGCATCTGTTCGTCTCCCTGTTTAAACGGTCCATAGACCGCATTATCAAGACCACGATATTGGGAAATGTCCTTCAGTACTTTTATCTTTCGTGAGTTTCCTGCTGTGGGATCCTCAGAGGCCCAAATAGCCTGCATATCGATTCTTGACTTTTTGATAATCGATGAAAGCTCTTTTAACATTTCCCTTTCTTCGAGAGTGAGGCCAATACCTTCTTTTTCGCCCCTGACCGCCATTAAAACGATCTTTTCTTCTCGTTTTGCAGTTATCGCAAGTATAATTTTTTTGATATTTTCATATTCTTTTATTGCAAGAAGTGATTTGGATACCACGGCTTCTGCATTTCTTTTTGCAAGAAGTTGTGAGACTGTGTGATAGAAATCTTCCGGTAAACTTACAATAGCAGAAGAATCCATTTCGCGCTTCTGGATATCTCTGAGTTCAGAATAATTAAGTACCATACCTCTCGCAAGGATAGAATGTGCACGTTGGGTTTTTATTTGTTATGAATGAAAGGAACCAAGGTTCCTTTCTAACCTCCTTTTAAGTTAGCGTGGTTCCTTTCTAACCTCCTTTTAATTTAGATTGGTTGATTTCAAAAATACTTTTAATTTAGAGTGGTTGT
>CABMJJ010000009.1 GCA_902386555.1 Candidatus Bilamarchaeum dharawalense | reverse complement strand
CCGGCAAGTCATTTTAGGCATATGAAAAGCAAAAAGATGTTCAACAAAAACAAAACCCAGCTTGAAAACCGCAGAAAGGTACTTAGAACCGAAGCAAGGGAACGGAAATAGGAAATTGCAGGGAGCAGGATTGTCAGCTTTGCTGGCAAATTTGGTCGCCAGACCAAGCTTTTGAACCTGCGAAGACACTAAGTCACAGGATATCTTTGCGCCTTTTAGAAAAAGGCGCCCCAAAACTTTCTGTCCAAAAACCCGAGAGGGTTTTTCAACTAACTGTTTTGGTCCCACTTTTTCCTAAAAAGTGGGGCTTAAGTCCTGCACATTTGACCGGGCTTTGTTATCCCTGCATAAGATGGTTTATACCTGAGTAAAACCTCAGGATAGGGATAATTATAAGAATCAGAATAATATAAAAACTAAACAGAATCAAAAAAAGCTGCAAATTCCCGGTTAACTGTCTTTGGCCTTTCTGAATTGCCCCAATGGGTGGTATTGGACAAAACGGTAACATCGTACCCTCCGCCAAGTTCATCAAGTAGTTCTTGAGTCTTGGTTGGATCAGTAATGAAATCGTGTTGACCCAGGAGAATTTTCACGGGAACCTGCACCTTAGCTAAATGGGAACCCAGATCGTCTCCTCTTTTTAGCATGGAATCAAATGCCGTCACAAAAGCATTGGGATCGAGTTCCAATGATTTTCTAAGCAAACTTGCAAATGCACCTGGAGAAATTTTACTTCCAGTATAATGAACAAACCTGCTATGCCACAGCCTCATCAAAGGATCAGATGAAAACAGTTTCAAAACCCCGGTGAACGTTGTACTCAGCGGCTCATGATCAAGCATGAATCTAATCCGATCAATTTGGGGTTCAACAAAACCAGAGTAGGGGAAAACATGCATTGGTGAGGATAAGACAGGTGATACAAAGCCCATTTTTTCCACCCTTCCTGAACTCAAACGTTCCATCTCAAGAGATATCAAAGCACCCATACTATGCGCAAGCGTGTATAATCTTGAAGCACCCATATGATCGGCAACTCTCAATGCTGCCTGAGCGCACAGCGTAAGATATTCTTCAGGACAGGTGTGGTTGCTGCTTCCGCCATGACCAAAATTGTCGAAAAAAAGAAGATTATAATCTTCAAAACCCGGCATACCATTAGGAACTGTATAACGGGGCATTTGGAACCCCCACTGGGAAAATCTCAACATTATCCCATTCACAAAAACAATAGTTGGACTGTCTTTGTCAGCTGGCATTGAGTCGGTTAACGGTTCTCTACCGCGCATGCGCGGGATAAATAGGAACTCAACAGTAAGATGCTTTGATGTGCCAGCAACCGTATGAAAAGCCTGCTTCTGAAACATTGGTAGCTGTGCTGAACTATGGTTCAGTGCAGGAAGCATGTATGTCTATGGTGAGAAGAGAATAAAAAGATAGTCCTGTTTGTCTGTAGAAATTTTGAAAAAACTCTAGAGATCTAGTAAAAAGGGAGTTAGAAAGAACCGTAGGTTCTTTCAACCATACATGGAGCCGCCCTCGCTTGCCTGAGGACCGCCTTTTTTCTTTGATATTCTGGCCTTGGTAACAGCATCCTGAATATCCTTGGCAAATTCAGCAGCTTCCTTATCAAGTCTAGTGGTATTTATTTGGATGCCAATCATTTGGGTAAGCACTTTCAAAACATTGGATGCTGCCTTTGGATCAAGATATTCTTCAGAAGATTCTGCTAGAATCGTTGTGATTGGAAAATGATCCAGCGTGCCTTTTGTGAGCAGAATACCGGTAACTCCGGTGGTAGCTCCTTCTTTTATTGGCTTGGCAAGTTTCCTATCAATAACATCCTTAACAACATTGGAATCGCTGGAAACAACATACACCCCTTTCTTTTCATCCTGAAGGGATATTCCACCGAGTGAAATAATTGAAGCTGCATTAACTGATTTGGCGAATTCGTATATTCTATCGGCAACTTCATTGGATGATGAAATCGGAATGGTCATCTCGGAAAGAATAACAATCATGTTTAATTTTTCTGAAAAGTGAATTCGGGCTGCGGGCATTGGCTTGTAATCATGAATAGCAGCAAGTGGAGCAAAATCTGAGCTTGAAAGATATCCCCCAAAGGTCATTTGTAAAGATTCAACAAGCTGGGAGGCTGCAACGCTACCGACCAGACCAGTTCCGGGAAAGCCCATTATGATCGTTGGGTTCTTCAGTTTTTTCATGTCCACAGTCTTATGAATTTCAACATCTCCCATGAGTTATAATGGAATGACAAAGGCTTTTATATCATTCGTATTACAAAACGTCGTATGGCAAAGGATTCAGTGTCAATGCCGATGGCATCTGCTGGGATAATAGGCATGTCCCCAGATATGAAAATAAGTGGAATCGAATTCGATCCAAAGGCATTTGTGATAGCAGTATTCGTTGTGGTAATATTGGTAAATCTGGCCACCAGATTTACAGCTGGATAAGTTTTCTAATTTTATCTCCAAACCTTGTTCGAACATCCTCTTCAGCTAGAACCAACACCCTCATGCGGTCCTCTTCTGTCTTTTTTAGAGACTGAACTAGTTGTGAAACTTCGACGATGGGGCAAAGACCATCATCGGTTTTGACTTGGAATTCAACGGATTTGAAAAAAGGATGGGGAAAGTCGATAATTATGTCCTGATTGATCTTTTCGGATACTTGTTTCTCGAGTTTTTTTGCTTTTGTTTCGGTCCAGTTATTTTTAGGGAATGAGCAGACTTCCTTGTACAGATGACGTCGGAGTAGGGCGTTTGCGTATTTGCCTCCGGTTTCAGATTTAGCTATTTCAGCCATTGCACTCTCATCATCAAGCTCGGTAAAACGTTCTGGAGCAATGGTATCATCAGAAATTGCACCTTCAATGGCACGATAGAGCATGGCTGTTGCAATTCTAACAGTACGATGAAGATAAACAGCTGAGAACATCATAAATCTGGCAACAAGAAGATTTTCAGCAGCTTCCAGACCGCCTTTTTCGATATACATTTTACCTTTTTCCATTTTGATGGTGTGAACTATGCGATCAATGTCAATTATACCATAGGCCACACCAGTATTCAGAGCATCCCGTTTCAGATAATCCATTCGATCTGCACCAAGATCCGATTCGACAATGTTGCCATTGGGGGAACCGCCAATATCTGCGATTTCCCTTGGCTGGTAGTTTTCAGAGAGAATGTCCGCAATCTCCCCTTCCAGAATTTTTTGTCTGCCAACCTCTTCATGATTACCAATATATTTTTTTAGAACATCTTCGCCTTCATGGGAAAATGCAACATGACCGATGTCATGCAATAACCCATATAGTTTGACTTTTTGTATTTCGTCTTCTTCCAAATCCACACTTCGTGCAATAATTTCAGAAAGATGGGCAGTTCCAATGGAATGCTCAAAACGACTATGATTGGCACCAGGGTAGACCAAATTGGTTACGGACATTTGTTTTATTCGACGAAGACGTTGAAAATGAGCACTGTCAATTATTTTTTCTTCAAGTTCGTTAAATTCAACAGTCCCGTGGATCTCATCTTTGATTATCATGTGAAAACCCTTAATTTCAAAATTAAACTGGAGCGAATACTCCCCTTTTCTTCTCAATAATGTCTCCATTTTCAGCCATAAGACGCAAAACTGCAGTGCAGCCATCAGGATCAAGCTTGGTGGTTGAGGCAATGGAAGGGAGATCCATATCTTTTTTCAAAATAGCAGTAATCTTGTTTTTTGCAGTGGAAAAATATTCTCGTGAGACTGCGTAGAATTTACCATCAAATCCTTTCACACCGATAACTGCACCGCTTTTCAACTCTCTGGAAGATTCTTCAGAAAATGCAAATGCTTCTCTCTTGTCTTGGATTATAACAAACCCCTTGGAATTCAAAACTGCAATGGTACCCATGGATTGTGAAGGGGAGGTCTGAGGAACCGATGGTCTTGAATCGGGTCTTTGGACTAACGAATAGGTACTATCAGGGATATTGTAAACCCCATCAACATATTTTCGCCCTTTGAAAAGATTTATCAGTTTTTTTTGTTCAAGGTCGCCCAGGGTTTCACGCTCAGAATCAGAAAACATCTTGGAAACATAGGCAGGCGTGCGATTTTCAAATTTAATGGAAAGTAATTTTTTTAGAACCGTTCTTTCTTTTTCACTCATATCCCCTGTGGGTGGCACCTTTTGTTCTGGAACAGAACTGCCAAGAGGAGGAGAAATCAGGTAGTACCCATCTCTCAGTAAAAAAAATTCAACTTCATCGTATTTGGCCATCTCAGGAGGTAGTTCCATATATGCCCGGTCCTGTCTTTTGATAATTCGTGTTTTGGCCATACAACTCAATTTGGCTCGCTTGGTTTTAAAAGATAAGGTAACGATAATATTCCCATGTCAATTTCTCCATTTGAAGAACGATACCGAACAGAAATGAATCTGATCTTTGATGATCAAACCAAACTAAACAAATGGATGGCAGTGGAGGTGGCATTGGCAAAAGCCCATGCTAAACTCGGCCATATCCCAAAGGATGCTCCATCTAAAATAGAAGACGCAATGAAAAAGGTCAAACATGAAAGAGTGGTGGAGATCGAATCGCAGATACACCATGATCTCATGGCCATGGTTAAAGCGCTTACCGAGCAGGCAGGGGATTCAGGTAAATATGTGCACCTTGGTGCAACCAGTTATGATATAGAAGACACTGCCACCGCATTGGTTTTCCTGGATGCCATTGAACTTTTGGAAACCCACCTCGCAGGATTTGGAAAGGTTTTGAAAGAACTGGCAATCAAACACAGGGAAACAGTTTGTGTCGGAAGAACTCATGGGCAGCACGCAGTACCAACTACCTATGGAATGAAATTTGCATTGTATTATCAAGAATTAAAACGAAACCTGGAACGATTGCACGAGGCCAAACCAAGAATTGCAGTGGGAAAAATGTCTGGTGCAGTTGGAACCATGGCAACTTTTGGGGATGATGGTCCAAAGATACAAAACCTTGTTATGAAGGAACTGGGGCTTCAAGGGGCGCAGGTTACTAATCAGGTTATTCAGCGGGATAGGCATGCTGAGATCATGGCCACTCTTGCAATTACAGCTTCGTTGTTAGAAAAAATAGCAAAAGAAATCCGTAATCTTCAGAGAACGGAAATACTTGAGGTATCAGAAGCATTCAGCACAAAACAGGTCGGATCATCAACAATGCCACAGAAAAGAAATCCGCACAAAAGCGAAAGAGTATGCTCCCTGGCCAGATTGGTTAGAGCAAACGTGATAACTGCAATAGAAAATAATGCACTGGAACACGAAAGAGATTTGACAAACAGTGCAAATGAACGTGCAATTTTCAGTGAAAGTTTTATTGCAGTGGATTATATGACACTGGAGATGACCAGGATAGTGAGCGGGTTGGTCTTCTATCCTGATAACATAAAGAAAAATCTTGAACTGACAAAAGGTCTGATATTGGCAGAGAGATTGATGATATATTTGGTTGAACATAAGGGGATTGGCAGGCAGGATGCCCATGAACAGGTTAGAACTCTGGCTCAGGAAGCATTCACAAACGGCAGGCATTTGAAAGAGCTTGTTTTAGAGAAAAAACTGTTGGAACTGAAAGAGGTTATTGAAATCTTTGATTACTCTACCTACATTGGCCATGCAAAAAAGATAGTTGAGGATGCAGTAAAGTAATTATTTGGTAGACGCATAGAGGTTCAATAAAGTCAGCTTGCCTCTAGGCTTTATATACTTTCGCAGCTAATTACACCCAGAGGTAATCTATGGCGATGTTAGGTGGATCTAAAACATATACTTTGGCGGCTATAGGAGTAGGTTTTGTAGGTGCACTCTTCGCAATTGTTGGAGGGGGTGGCCTTCTCTCATTATTGGGAGGGCTTGCTGCCGGCCTGGGTGCAGTTTTAGGAGTATTGTTCTGGAGATATGGGTACATTATGGTACCGCTTATCACCAGTAGAGCCAAGATAATCATGATGAGCGATCTTGGATATGAAATTCCACCAACTCAGGATGTTATTGTGAAAAGCGTGGGTGGGGTGTACTATGCTTCGGCTTTTCTTGGTATGAAAATTTTTGAGTCGGCAACGGAAAAAACAGCCGAAGAAAATCTAGTTTACAGCCAGTTCTTTGAACGGGCCATTTCGAATATCAAATACGTAACAAAAATAACCTATTTACTTTATGTTGAAGATGTAACAGAAAAAAGAAAATCCATAGAGACAAAACGAGCCGAGGCCCAGCTAAAGCTTGCACGGGAACGGGACAAAGCACAACCAGATGTTCTAAAAATGGATAAATTAGAACGGGAAGTCCAGAAGGAAGATAATGAGTTGGCCAGACTGGTTAAGGGGGTTAAACCAATGGGCGTTATAGCCTATGCCCAAACCACTGCGGTAGGAGTTAGTAAAGATGCTGCCATGTCCATAGCTCGCAACCAGGCTAAAGAGATCAGAACGTCATTGGAAAATGCACTTAACGTTGAGGTTACCCAACTTAGTGGAGATGAGATGCTTAAATGTTTTGAATGGGAAAAATTCTTCCCAACAACAGTTCAGGAGCTTGAGGAGAGCGTGGTCTGATATCTATGGGTGGCAAATTAGTATTAACCAAACTCCCCAACAGTGCAATATCCAGAAGGAATATTCTGGTTAGACCACCAGAACCACCAATAGAGGTTCTTTTTCCTGATCCAACAAACTCAATTTATATTGGAAGAACAAAGATCTTCAATGTCCCATACTACTGGACCTATGATAATATCGCCAACCCACACATTGCAATAGTTGGTATATCCGGTTCTGGTAAGAGTTATTTTATCAAAACATTTCTACTTAGGTCAGCCTTTGTTTGGAACAGTAATGCACTTATTATCGACTGGGCAGGGGAGTATAAAGACTGGGTAAGGGAAACCAATGGCAAGGTGGTTGCTTTAGGTAGAAACTCCTATCTTAATCTTCTTGATCTTGGTGGTATGAAACCCTATGATCGTATAAAACAGGTTATGAGAACACTTGAACTTCTTACAGACATTACCAATTATCCAGAACAAAGAAGACTGACCGAGCAGGCAATAGAGAAGGTTTACATTGAGGGTAAATTCAGAATGGACGCCCATGAACAGAAAGATGAACTTGGTAAACCACTTGTTCCCCCGACACTGAAGGATGTTGTCAGGGTACTGACGGAACAATCGCAAGTTGGCTCCTATGAATTTCCAGCGGAATTGGAAAACGCAATTTATCGACTCAAACAGTTCACAAAACCAGGTGAAGATTTCTTTGCCCAGCAAAGTACAGTAAAGCTCGATGACCTTATTAGCTCTGGACTGGTGGATTTGGATCTATCTGGTCTGCCAGATGAAACTTCAAGAGCATTGGCTGCGCTTACCATTCTTCAGTTTATTAAAGAAAAAATGAGATTGGAAGGGTGGTCCTATTACAAGGGCCTCAAATTACTTATTGTTCTTGATGAAGCTTGGAAAATTGGAAAGGACGAAAACAGCGATGCGGTCATGATAGTCAGAGAAGGTAGAAAGTATAATTTTGCCATGATCATAGCATCGCAGAACCCGACGGACATTAGCGAAGCCATATTCAGCAACGTTGGAACCACATTCATGCTAAAAGTTAAATTTGAAAAATTCCTGGATTATTTACAGGGCTCATTAAATTTTAGCAATTATATGCGTGAAGAAATAAGTAAACTGGGTGTTGGGCAGTGTGCCGTCAACCTGTCGCTCACCTCACAAATTCCCTATCCTTCAACCTTTTTAATAGACAAAATTGAAGGTGAGGAGCCAAGCAAGGAATTTTTCCTGGATTTGACGGATGTTTTAACTGATAAACAAAGGAGGGATGTTGCAGTGTCAAGAAGCGTTTCATTCCCAAAAGAAGATTTCAGAAGAAGATTGCGCCAATTTGGTTTAACAGACGAGAGAATTGAAGAGTTTACAAAGACATTTGAAAAGAATAGCCGGCGTATTGATGTGGTATCATTTGTCATTATGCTTGAGAGAAACGGCATAGCAAGACGTAATATCAATGAATTCCTTAAAGATGCAGGCATTGATGATATGACTGTTATCAACATATTTGGCAAAGTGGATATGAAAAAGAGCGGCGGAATTGGTAGAGATATAAGCCAGGTTACTTTAGAATAGGGTGAAATGATGGCAAAAGTCTGTATTATGTGTCAAGCGAATGTTGATGGGAAACCAGGTGCAGTTGCAATAAGAGAGGATAGGATAATTACCACCATCAGAACGATAAAGAAAAAGCTTGGTATAGCCCAGATGAACCAGCTT
The DNA here is from genome assembly GCA_902386555.1 of Candidatus Bilamarchaeum dharawalense. Lineage (GTDB taxonomy): Archaea > Micrarchaeota > Micrarchaeia > Anstonellales > Bilamarchaeaceae > Bilamarchaeum > Bilamarchaeum dharawalense. The sequence goes on along the minus strand of CABMJJ010000009.1, from coordinate 569,290 downwards.
TATGTTTGTCAAACAGATCTTCAGAAACACTCGGAACGAAGAAAATCTTTTGAAAAAAGCATGATGATTGCAACGGTCCTTGCTGGAGTTATCTTGGTGATAATGATATTGGCAATAATTCTATCTGGCAGATTGGATGCCTGGGCCATAGTTTCAGCATTTATACTTGCCGGATTTGTTATCATTCTGCCGGTGTTCAAATACACTCCGGCAACGGTAAACATGTCAGTGGCTACCAAGACCCCAATTGGAGTGCCAGTCCAAAACAAAGTGGTCCAAAAAAAACAAAAAAAGAAAGTTAGGTGATTTCAATGCCCTTACCTACAGTGAACCAACCAAAAACTGCTCAACCAGGCCAGCCGCCACAGGGACTGAAAGAAGAACCTCACCCACCGCAGGTTGATGGTTTTAAGATAAAGGCAAAGTTAGTCAAGGGCAAACTAAAGGACCTGGTTAATTTATTACGGTCCATATCATTTCTTGAGATAGCTCCTGAAAAGGATGTGTTGAATGTTCTTTATGTTGAAAGCAGAGACATCAACAAAAACCCATATCTATTCTCCATCATCAAAATAAAGGAGGATGGATTGGATGTGTTATATACCATCCCTCCAGAGATAGGACCAAACAAAAGACGCATTGACGTTATAAAATATCTTCTGAACGTTTTGACTCTGATCGAAGGGTCCTACCAGTTGGATCAAAAAACGCTTTATCAGCTTGTTGAAAATGCGATAAAAGAACTGACCAGTTCTGTTACCATGGATTACACTAAATTGTTTACTTCCTATGACAATCTGAAGAAGGAAGTGGATGATTACAAAAAAAGAGTGGACAGATTAACTGAACAGAGCCAGGCACTGACTTCACAAAACTACGAACTGAAAACAAAAAACGATGAACTAACTTTGAGAGTAAAACAATTGGAAGGACTTTCCGAGTCAGCGCTTAGAGCCAAGCTCCAGGAATGGGTTGCAGAACATAATGGTAACATTAGCATTAATGAATTTGCTAAACTTTACAATGTTTCGGACGCCAGAGTAGAGGAGATATTGAATAAATTGGTTAATGAGGGATATCTGGAAGTAGTCCAATAAAAGAAACCCAGGTTTCTTTTAAACTTCCTTAAGGGATGAAAAACAAGGGTTTACGTATGCCAGAAATGAGCGCAAAAATAAAGAAAAAAGCCTACCGCTTTGAGATCAAAAAGAAGTACCAGTACGTAAGCCGCTATAAGACGATAGACCGCCCACCAATAGAAAAAATAAAGGATATGGTAAGGAAACTTCTTACACCAAAAAAAGAAGAGAAAAAAGAAAAGGCTCCTGTTTTCAGTGACGCACCGCCGCCAGGTGGATTCAATTTTGTTGTTTTCGGAGCATTTCTACTTATAGCCTTGATTGTGCTTGGAGTAGCGTGGATATATATCACCACCCAGATCATTGGACCAGGTGGATGGATAAATCAGGCAGAACTGGAAAAACCAGCGATAGATAATAGCATAATGAGTGGGGAGGTGCTCACCACAGGTCAGAAGAACGCGCCCCAGAATATTGCTGCAATTCGTGTTGAATATAAAACGACCAACCTCAAAAATTACACTGTGGATGTAACAACCTATAAGGAAAAGATATCAACAGAGGTATTTGTACTTAACAGTGAGAGATTTGAAGCAGAAAGTTATCCTGATTTCCTACGCACACTTAGGACAAATTTAGGTAAACGAAAAATAATGCTTAATGAGATTTCCATAAGACAGTTGGAAACTTTACCTCAGGGTGCAATTGTCATAGTACCAAGTGGAGTGATACCAAAGGAAATGCTTGGTTTTGACAGTCTGATAACCATGGACAAACTAAGCTCACGGGGCATAGTTGTGATATATATGGGCCAGCCATTCACAAAAATGCTTAATGGCACCCTGGTCACTCAAACCCCCAGTTCAGTGGTAAAGGCTCTTCCAGTAACATTTGATGAATCAAATGCGATTACCACTGGCCCAGAGATGCATGTCTACCAGCCATTGTACACTGCCAATTCATTCGGAAAATGGACACCCAGCATACTATATGGATCCATAAGCATAATCAAAAAAGAAAATGGAGCGTTTATCTTTTTTCCTCAAACCCTGGATGGAGGATGGAGAGGGAATTATACCAGTGCTGCGGATGACGTGGCAAAGATTATATTTGACACCTCCTGGGCAGAAAAAACATCCGGAACAAGAAATTATTTATTTGAAAACTCAACAGGATACAATGGTACAAGATACTTTTTTTCAGAACCATATACCCAGGATAATACCACAGTGAAAATAGAATTCACAGGATATTCGGAAACAAGCGAGTATCCGATTAAGGAAATGTTATTCGCAAGAGTCAATTCGCAGGATACCAATGATCTGTATATCGAATCCGGTGGTAAAGTTATTTCCACAAACATTACTGACCAACCAGCAAGAATGAATGCTTTGCTTCACGAATCACAACCAGCTCAACCAAGCATGTCCCTGATTATTGAGGATATTAATGGTAACGAAGTTCAGAATTTACCCCAGGGTAATGTTAATGTTCAAGCAGATAGGTCATTTGATATTAGAATTTACCTTGACAAAGGAGAGTATATTGTAAGGTTAATTGATGAAGATGGAAAAGAATACGCCAGAACATACATGCGGGTCATAACTCCGGAAATAACGCACATTGGAAATGACCGCCAAAAACAGTCCATCTACATCTTTTCAGTTACCATGGATGGAGCACCAACCAAACTTCCCCAGATATCAGTAAAGGTGGATGGCGGAAAATTTGGTGAGTACACTTTCAGCAGTGAGAGTACCCTTTATGTGGACGTGGGTAGGTATACGGGTAATGAAATTTTGCCTTTGGGTGAAGACCATATCTTTGAGTTCACTTCTGGCAAACTTGTTAAAAAAGTGGCAATTCCACATCCACGTAAACAATCAATACTTGAGAGTCCAGTTGTTTGGTTGGTACTGTTGTTTACCGGCGGTATGTTAGGAATTGGAACACTATTTGCAAGACAGGATGCGATATATTACTCAATTGATATCCCAGACTTCCCAGCAGTTGCAAAAACAAAGGTTTCACTACCCGCTGATGTTGTTTTGGGGGTTCTTGACAAAATAAATGAGAACTATAGGTGGCAGAACACCCCGCTCACACCAAGTGAGATTAAGAGTGGATTCAAAAATGTGCTGACTCAGGGAAAGCCAATCTACATAACAGACTATAATGTTGAATTCTTGCTTCAAGAATTAGAAAAAAGAGATTTGGTAAAAGAATCAATAGGGTATTATGGGAGAACAGACTGGGAAGCAAAAAGCAAACATTCCATCGAATATCTTGCGCTTATGCGGTGCCTGAGAGATATTTGCGTGAATAATGCAATACCATTCACACCCATGGGCGAGTCAAAGGAAGCAGATACAGTATTAACTTTGATGGGGCAGCAGATGTTCATTCATTTCTATGAAAAAGGAACAAAGGTTGAAACCCTACTGGGAAGATCACTGCAAACCATACGCAGTGGAATTACCATTGTACTATTCAAAAATTTATCTGATAAAAAACATTTCCAAAATCTTATGAGTTCGTCTCCGTCAGTGGTTCCTTTGATTATTAAGATGGAGATAGATAGTAGCTCGCTTATCCTTCAAACAACCGAGGAAATAGAAAAGATGCTGGTTGAGTTTAAATCAATGTAGTTTTTTAGTTGGATTAGGGGCTCGGAAGCCCCTCAACCCCCACAAAAGTAAGTCTCAGATCTACTTAATAATTAGGAAACGAATTCTATCTTATACAAATAAAGAGTATAAATAAAAAAAATTAGGAGAACTCCCAACAGTCTGAAGTTCCGATTTCAAATGGTCTGGAACATCCTCTGCTAGGATCGCTTTCAAAGCTGGCATGTATCTCTCCAATTGAACCAGGATGACCATTTATGGTAAACCAGGCACCAAGGTAATCACCAGATGTGATATAACCAGCAGTGCCTGGTGTTATAACCCAGTTCATTGCAGGACAAATTTCAGTGCCATCAACACCACATCTTATGCCATACCAGCCATGATAGCCAGTTGGAATAACTAGGGGATATGGAGCTAGTATTCTGCAGTCTAATGTGTCACCAGGATTGCAGTCTGGCCCAACACAAGGACCAGACATATTAGAAACACTGATATGAGAAAGATCAACTGCACCTAGGTATGGGGGTGGAGCGTCATTGAAATAACCAACACCCAATAGATTACCGGATGTGTTTTCATCTGGTGCATCATAATCAACACCAGTTAGGTTTCCATTTACACTACCAATTAAACCATCCACAAGCTGATAATCAGTATCATCTGGAGTGGCTGGATCGGTGCCGTTTACTGTGCAAGCAAAATTGAAATGCTGTGAATCTGAGTAATTCAAACTGACACTGTCCGGAGTAAGATCACAGCCATAATATCCGTCATGGAAATCAATGGTAACATTGGAAGAACAGTTGGCAAGCATAGATGAGTAGAATAATTTACCTGTTGAACCAACTGGCGAGGTAGAGTAGGCATTGGCATGTGTTTCGTCTTTTTCTACAAAATCACCAGTAAGACCATCACCCCAGAACCAGTTATCACCAATACATGGAACCGGGTTTCCGAAGAAGTTCTCACATGTTACTGTGAATGCTGCTAGTTCCAATGGTGCCATTGTTAGGTTAGTTGGTACCATCTCGCAGGAGGTAGGTGCATTGACATCCGGCACAAAAACATGGGAAAAGTCAACACAGCCCCCAATTGGATCTGGTGCATCAGTGAAATTTGCAACTACCTGGATATCACCCTCGGTTCCTCCAGGTGGAGCAGTGTAATCAACACCAGTAATAGTATCATTACTCAAAGTACCAGTAAGACCATTTATCATCGTATAACCAACAAGATCAGCAGGATGCGGTGCTCCATCTAAAAATGTACTTAAAGTGAAGTGTTGAGATGTTGATTGGTTTATAGTCACACTCTCAGGTACAAGTTCACAAAGATAGTATGGAGAGTCTGTGCTAAGGCTAACTGCTGAAGAACAGTTTGCAAGACCTGAAGAATATGATAAAGTACCAGATGACCCAGGTGGTGAGGTAGAGTATGCATCTGCATGGGTCTCATCTTTGTCAATGAAACCTCCGGCAAGACCATCACCCCAATACCAATTGGAACCGTTGCACGGTATGGTATCGCCAATTGAGTTGATACAGGTAACTGTAAAGGTTGCCCATTCCATCGGAGCGAGTTCAGCTGATGATGGAACAATTGAACAATTTACCGGGGTAGTTATGTCCGGTAGAACATGAATATCTTCGGTACAGGTTGCTATGCCAGAAGTGTATCTGATTTGACCGTCTGCACCCGGTGAGGCAGTTGGATAACCACGAGCATAACTGTTTGAGGTAAATGTAAACGTTCCAAACCATGCTGGCGCCCAATCCCAGTTACTTCCCGAACAGGCAATTGGTGTCATGTCAAGGTCAGTACAGGTCACATTAAATCGTGTGTTTAAATTCTGTGGAATGTCAGATGGAGGTGCAGGTGGATCATAATCAGGTGAAGCAATATCACAATCAATTGCACCATTTAGAGCAGTAACTGAAAGTGAACATTCTGATGTGCCACCACAGCCAGTCGAGGTTGCAACAGCACTATAGACAAGGGTCGTTCCTCCACTTGGACCAGGAGTGGTATCATGTAAAAGAACATAGGTTAATCTTGTTCCACCGCTTGCAATTGGATTGTTAAAACCATTTACAGGTGGGCAAATTGCTGGTGGAAAACCTAGAGTAGCGCAAATAGCCTGACCTGGAAAAGGAGAGGCCGTGTAATCACCATTGGTACTTGTAACCCCAGTAAGATTTACACTATCGCCGTTGTTTTTTACTGGAACTTTGACCATCATATAATCTCCAGAATAGGTTACATCAATTGGTGGCGAAGCTGCTAGAGCAATGGAACAGGTTCCTCCAGCTTCTTGAACTTCAACTGAAATTGTTTTAGATGCAGTTACAGAAGGAATATTTGGACGGTTAGTAACGTAAAAATGAAGATAGAAGAAATCAGCATGACCATCATAAAGATTAACAGGATGCTTTACAACTGCAGCAAAGCAGTCAACATCTTCTAATTGTGTTTCGAGGTTATAATCTCCAGGAGTATTTAAAGTGCCTGACGTTAGGCTTGCAGTAGAAGTTGGACTTTGGGTGTTGGTAGTGCCAGCAGCATCAAGACTCAGTGTTCCCTTACAATAAACACCAGCACCAGCTTCTTTATTATTTTGAGGATCTTCACCCCAAACAATATAGGTTACGGGCTCATTGGAAAATGGAGAAAGTTCTTCGTATATGTCAGTAACATCACTTGAAGGAGGTTCGTTGGCTAAAAGATAATCATTTGGAGCAGTGTCAAATTCATTCACATACCAGTTAAAGCGACTGGAGGTTAACCAGTGGATATTTTTATTGGTTGAAAGAGACTCGCCAGTCATGGAAGGACACCATGGATCATAACCAGGATCACAATAGGGAAAATCAAGAGTCGAATCAAAATCAGAAACTGCCCATTTTGCATTTGTTTGTGGGGTAATTTTTATTCTTGCACCAGCACAAACGATATCCCCTGTTTGAAGATCATTTGGATTGCCCTCAAGAATTTCTCCTGAGGCTAATGATGCCGTGAAATCCGTAGTTAGCTGTAAATCAGTGTCAGTGGAATAGCCAAATGATGGCTGTACGAAATGGGCATTGGTACTATAGGAATAAATTACCGAGATTAATAAAAGTAAAATAAAAAAATTTTTCATGTTGTTCATCTCTTTTTAAAGAAAACATCTGGGTATTTATCAGCAACTGGCTTCAGTAATTTAAGACCTGCTTCCAGATTACCTTCTCTTAAAGCCACTATTGCTGCTTTGTAATTGGTTTCATCACGTATTCTACCTGCGTCAGGTGATGCATCCAGATTTCTTTCGAGAGCTGCTGCAGTCATTTGAGCAAATGCCACAGCCGCAGTACTTTGCAATACTGATGGATCAGATGCAAATGTTACTGCACCAGCATAGATATCTGGGATATCCTTAGCTTCTCGTGCTCTTGTTGGAGCAGTAGATGGTGAGAATACATCGAATGGGATGGTTATGGAAGCCATACCAGTAACTCCTCCGTGTGGACTTGGGCCGAATTCATTGACCCGTCCATATCCAAGGCCAGCACCAACTTGAAGGCCACCTGGAGATACCCATGTGAACTGTGCACCAACACCCCAATCAACTAAAGCAGGGTACATATCACTTCCGGTTACCTCAACTGCAACCTGTGCAGTGGGCCCGACAAGGAAAGTATTTCTTCCGCTTCTAATAACAAAGTTGACTGGTTCGCCATTGAAACTAAAAACACCTGAAGGAGAACCGTCTATGGTGGCACCAAGATTCAGTGCAGCACCGATTCTGGCCCTTCCCATGATTGCAAATCCGGAAACTTCATAGGCCGTACCTTCTAAAGTAGTGTATAGTGTAAGTTGGTCCACAAAACCCGGTCTTTCTGAAGAACCAGTGAGATCAAAACCAACTTCACGTACATCAATTAATCTTCTTTCACCAGTTCCAGGCATAACAAATTTCAAACCAGATGGACCAAGACGGAAACTGGTTCTGTCGATTTGCAGACTCTTTTCAAGTGGCTGACCGGCTCCATCAAGAACTGTAACACTGGCCTTGTTCAACTCCCATGTTTCAAAACCAGGTTCTACGTATAATACAACATGATAGGGTGTACCCTTAACAGTACCAGACAGATAGCCTTCAATTGGTATGCCAACGATGTGGCCAAGACCATCGATTTGCTGAGTGCCTGTTTTACTAACTGCTAATGTTTGTTGATCAACACTATAGGTATCTGCTCTGCCACCATATTGTGCAAGCTGATAATGTGCACCGATTCTAAGTTTTGTAAAACCAATAAATCTGGTGCTTGTTGGATCAAGCTCAGCTCTTGCCCTTTCAAACTCTTCATTGCTCTTGAATCTAAGTTCAAATGTACCACGGATATCAAGATAGGTAAATGCCTTGTTGTCCATGGTAACTACAGTGAATTTATCAAGATTTCTTAACAATGCAGAGAAGTGAGGATCAGTGGCCATTGCCTTGAGAGCCCCTTCCAAATCTCCTTTGTGCAAACAATCAAGAGCAGCCTTATAACCATCAGCACGAGTGATTGGTGAGTTTATTTCTTTGAGATATTCTAACGAATGTGTCAGGGCAGATACTGCAGATGCTCTATCTCCACCCATTGCAACAGCAGAATATCCTTGTAAAACACCTCTAACAAATTCTGATGCTGCCTGTCCACCTGAGGTACCGCCAAATGCATGTACAAGGGCCTGAGGTGGTTCTCCGTTAACATAGACTCCGGATTTTTGTTCTGCCACCCTGTAGGCAACGCTACGGGTAAGGTCAGTTTCTGGATATCTAACATAGGTTGGGGATTGGGCAGTTGCAAGTGATCTTCTGGCAACACCGGCATCACCACCCGGATTTGTTCTACTGAGATTAACATCTAAAGTTGCAATTGCTTGATAAACTTCAGTTGGTGCATATTCAGCAAAAGTTGGACTTAGGTTACCAAGTCCCTGAGATATTTCGAAAAGCACTAATTCCAGTGCATGTGCAACTTTTTCATCAGCAATATCATCTCTGCATTTTACATCAGCTGCAAGGCCTTTCAACAAACTAACATGTAATAATTTTAACACATGAACAGCTTGATCGAGATCGCCTTCGCCCATTACTTTGACAGCATCGTCATAAATTTTTCTTTCGGGTGTTCCTTCCTTTGGTTTTGGACCTTCCATGAATTTTATTAAATCCTGAATGACAACAAAATTTCCTGCACGTACCCAAGCTGAACCATCAAGTAAAATCTGACTGCCGGTTTCACGGTCTTTTTTATGCTGAGCAATAACTGCTTGAAAATCCTGATTGCCACTAACCGCCCTTTGTTCTCGTTGCGTTTCTGCCATATTTAGTCACCTCAAATAGTGAATGCTAATGGTATTGGGGCACCAAAATTAATAAACTGCCCCGGTGAAGCAACAAGAGTGGCGCCGAATAAAGCGGCAACTGCTGCAAATTTAATTGCAGGATGTCGTGTGTGTTCCGCTGCATTTTTCTTTTCTTCAACCCTTGTTATTCTCGTCATAAATCCCACCTCTCCTTATTCAACTGGTGTAAGTACAAGACCTGCATTGGTTTCTGAATTTAAAGTTCCCTTGAACTGTACATGTCCACTTGGAACCAGACTTCTAACTGAAACAGTAGACAAAACAGCCATGATGCTACCGTCTCCTTCAGTTAGTGGAACAAACTGTTCGGTTGCTGGCGCTGTGCCTTCAACATGAGCAGGCGCTGGTTTCAATCGATAGAGGATAAGTGCTCCGCCATCCGGACCTGCAACTTCCTTCCATCCCTCGCCCTTATGTTGTATGGCCACAACTGCATCTCCTGTAGTGCCGTCTGAGAATTGTAAACCGCGGACAACTTTTCCTATGAACTCAGGCTCGCCAGGTTTACCAAAGTTCGGATTGACAAGGTAGTAGTTACCATCATATCCTGGTTTGGTATAGAACTGCCAGTTGTACTGAATTCTTTGGCGTTCACCTTGCTCCTGTTCATATTGTGGCAGGGGTTTTGGAACGCCATCTTCAGCCACTGCAACTGTTGCATCTGCTGATATGTAGGTGTTCCCAAAGCGACGGATTGTGTCGATTTTAGTTATCATAAGTTGATATTCTGTTCTTATTGCCGGAAGTGCCGGTATATGTGGTGGAATCAAACTTTCAAGACCAAGTTCTGCAACTTCAATTGCTCTTTTGGAAGTAAGAGTTCCCCCTTGGGTTCGTAAAAGTTTAGCCTCAGCCAAAGCCTGCTGGGCACGAACTATGTAGAATGTCTTTGGATCTGCTGTTAATGCTGGAAGCTCACCGATGGTTCTTCTTCTCTCAACAACAGTTGCCAGCCTTCTTTCAAGCTGTTGAATTCTAATATCAGCAACTGCATCGAGCGCTTCCTGTTCAGTTCCTCCTGCAAGAAGTTTTGCAGTGATTGGTTTCAAGTCAATATCTTTTAACAACGCTGCCGCCCCTGGATCTCCAACAAGAACAGCTTCTCTTCTAAGAACTGCATAGGCCAGACCATAACGTGAATAACCAGGTGCATCATGATCAACACCCTCAGCAACGTTCATATCTGCAACTCCATCAATAAGATAAACCCTACCTGGAGATGGGGGTAGTTTTGGTAACCCGCTGTCGAATTTTTCTGTTGCTGAAAGTCTGGAGAATAAACCAAGTTGAGCATAACTACCAGATGCTTCTTCTTTTGCAAGGTGAGATCTTAGTGGATCAGATAGATCGTAGGTACGAAGAGCGAGCAATAATCTAAGATGATATTCTTCTACTTTGGTTGCTGCTGCATATTTTTCAGCAAGTGGTTTTTCTCTTCCTCCAGGATTTCTAAATTCAAATCTGGAATCAAAACCAGCTGAACCTTCTGTAAATCGTAATGCAGGCACTAAAGTATGAATTGCATCATCAGCTAAAACTGTGGACATGTTTGGATAGTAGGTTGGGTCTAATTGTGGATTGTTGAAATTCCAAAGGAATGCCTTTCGTGCAAGTTCAATTCTTTGTTTTGCAGCTTGAAGATCAGTAGGAGATAAATCCGGTCTTAGGGATTTTGCACCATCCGATGCCCATAATTCTGCTTCTCTTATGGAAACAAGGCCATGAGCTAATGTGTAAAGCACCATTGGGTTTTGACAACTTGCACGCCACTGTCTTGCTTTCTCCAATAGCGGATCGTCATGGGCAACACCGGATTTTTCTAGATAGTCCAATGCTTTGTCAACCATTTTTTGTGTTGTATCAAGTGAGAGTTCCTCTCCTTTGCCTTGAACATGATAGAAATAGGTTTCATAGAAACCAGCTCTTGTTGCACGAAGCTGGGCCAACTGTTGGAATGTTGCCCGAGCTTGGGCTGGAACTTCAACATTCTGAGCAACACGCTCCACCAATGATTTGTAGAATCCACCCAATGCTTCATCATATTTCTGTTCTGTTGCAGTTCGATCTGCAATAACTCTCATTACTGCACTATATTTTGCCCAGAAGTCTCTTGCAGCTCCGCCAGCTAACCGGTCAAGACCATTGGCTTGAGCAAATCTCATGAGTACATCCATTGTTTGTACAGCATCGGCAGCTAGCATTGTAGAATTATAGAATTGAGTTACTTCATCAGCAGTTAATGTTCCCTTTTCTAAAAGTGCTTGTCCACGAAGCACAAGGCTATCAATTGTGAACGCGGCTTGGGTCCTTGCTTGAGCCGCAGGACCAGATGGTTCTGTAAAAGAAGCAAGAGCGGCTTGAGCTGCTTTGGCCATTGCCATTGCTTTTTGTAAAGTATCTTGATAGTAAGCCTGTTCAGCCTGTTGAACTGGTGAAAGATCAGCACGTTTTCGTTCACGTGCAAGCGCATCACCTTTCAATTGTTCAGACTTTGCACGATGAGCACCAATAAACAAACCAGCTCGATCATAGCTTTCATTAAGTGCAGCTGTTTTTTGTGGTGACTCGCCATAAAGACGTTGGAGTTCAGCAAGCTGGGTGCTTGCCTTTTGTCCTATCTGCGCAGTTTCTGGGTATTGTGAGATTAATGTTAAATCAGCAACTGCAGCATCATATTCTTGCGAAGTAAATGCTAGTTTAGGTGCCAGAATGGGTCCTGCTGGAAGTGGTCTTGATCCTCCTTCTGTTACTGCGACTGCAGCGATAAATGCACCAGGTGCACCGAACAGGGATGCGATTCTTTCTGCAAGTTGTTCAGCAGCAGCCATATTAATGCTGTCCGGGGCCAGACCAGGAACTGGCTTGAAAACTTTACAGGTTGAGCATGCTTGGAAATCACTGCCAAGCCAGGTATTTAGAGAAGCAAGTTGTTCTTGAGGAGTAGTACCAGTAATGGGAATGATATCTCTGCCACCGTTAAGTGGTCTTAGTTTTTCATTATACATTTGGATGAGTGCGAGTAAACCTTCTTTACCTCGTTCAGTTCCACTAACCAGTTTATCTTCCAATGGGAGGGTAGGGTTGGCAATACCAAAACCAGCACTGAGACCAAGTTCAGTTGTTATTGCAGTAACCGCTTGGGTTAATCTTCTCTGGGCTTCAACAGCCTTCTCATCCATCCTTTGCTCTTGAGCAGCAGCAGGTCTTACCAACGTAGTAGACATAAAAGTACCCCCAAATAATGTTTCAAATAACACAATTCCAGTAATCCCAGCGGTTCTCCACCAACGTCTGGAACCAGGATCAATAAATCCTCTAGAATGAGTCTCAGAATGAGAATTTAAATGTTTGTCATCAGACCTAGTAACTCTTGTACCCACCATACTATCCTCTCCCCATCACTACTTTATACTATTTGAAACAATATATTTATAAAGCGACGTCTTAGGACGGTTATGGAATGGTAGTATGTAAATTTAAATGTAATAAACCATTTTCAAGCATGATAGTTTCTGGTTATTTGGTTGATGTTTTTCAAGAACAGTGTTATCCTGCTGAAGTGAATTTTGGGGAAAAAATTAATAGCATAAAAAGATTAAAACAAGCACCAAAGAGGTATATTTTACCTGGTTTTGTAAATGCACACGTACATACTGAAAGCTCCATGCTAATTCCAAGTGAATTTGCCAGATTGGCTGTGAAACATGGAACAATCGCAGTGGTTGCTGACCCACATGAGATTGCGAATGTTCTTGGTCTGAAGGGCCTTGAGTTCATGCTAAACAATTCGAAAAAAGTTCCAATGAAATTTTATTTTGGGGCCTCTTCCTGTGTTCCCGCAACAACCTTTGAGACCAGCGGTTCGACTTTCGGTAGTGAAGAAATGGAATTTTTGTTAAAGAAAAAAGAGATCCGTTTTCTTGCAGAGGTTATGAATTATCCAAGCGTGATAAACCGTGATCCTTTGGTCATGAAAAAAATTGCAATGGCAAAAAAATATAAAAAAAGAATAGATGGACATGCTCCAGGCCTTGTGGGAAAAAAATTGGACAGATATATTTCTGCAGGGATTGAAACCGATCATGAATGTTATATGTTGAAAGAAGCAGAAGAAAAACAAAAAAAAGGGATGCGAATAATTGTTAGGGAAGGATCAGCTGCAAAAAATCTAAATGCCATTTATCCCATATTAAAAAATGGAAAAAACATGCTTTGCACCGATGATAGTCATCCGGATGACCTGTTGGATGGACACATTAACAACATCGTTTCACAATGTGTGAAACTTGGGATTGATCCGATCATTGCAATTAAAAGTGCAACAAGAAATCCAGTGGAACATTATGGATTGGGTGTTGGTTTGTTGAGAAAAAATGATCCTGCGGATTTCGTGATTGTTAATAATCTGAGAGAGTTCAGAGTTTTAGAAACATGGATCAATGGGGACAGAATTTTTGCAAATGGGAAGATAAAAATAAACAAAATAAAAGAAAAACCAGTGAATTTATTTTTAGCTGAGAAGATAAAACCAAGTGACATAAAAAACAGCAAAAAAATTCCAGTAATAGAAGCAATGGATGGCAGTTTGATAACAAATAAACTGCCACCTACAGATAAAATTGATTTGAAAAAAGATATTCTGAAAATTGTGGTTTTAAACCGCTATAAAAAAGCAAAACCAGCAGTTGGTTTTATCAAAAACTTTGGAATAAAAAAAGGCGCATTTGGTTCCAGTGTGATGCATGATTCGCACAACATTGGCGTAATAGGAACAGATGACGAATCGATTTGTAGAGTGGTTAATGAAATTGTGAAAATGAAGGGTGGACTGGTTGTTTACAATGGAAAACAAATAAGCAGACAAAAATTACCATTTGCAGGAATTATGACTGACGAGGATGGACAGAAGGTAGCGAAAAAATACGAAACCCTGACCAAGGCTGTGAAAAAAATGGGTTGTAAATTAGGAGCACCTTTCATGACACTTTCATTTATGGGATTGCTTGTTATCCCCCACATCAAGATTTCTGATAGAGGAGTATTCGACGTGGACCGATTTTCCATGGCCAGGTAGACGGTGCTGAACTGGAACATAGGTTTTTGCATCAATTTTGGCACGATATTTCTTATAGAAATAATAGTAGACAAAACCAGCAACAAACCAAACAAATGCGAAATTTCTGCCTTCTTCATGAAGCAAAGCAACAAGTATGAAGATTGCAATGCAACCAATGGAACCGATGATTGTGATTAATGGTATGTCGCGACCATTGATCTTGAGATTAAAAGGAATTTTGAATGGGCGTTCCATGTTTGGTTCGGCAAATCTCAGTTGGATGAGTGATAGATTGGTAACCGTATAGGCAGTAAGGGCACCGAAGGCATATAGTTCTCCCAAAAAGATCATGTCACCGAAGAAAGCAAGGACCATTGCAATCGTAGAAAAAATTATCACCGTCCACCAGGGGGTACAGTATTTTGGATGAATCCAGCTTATCCTTCTTGAAACAAGCCCAGAACTGCTCATGGAATAGACAACACGGGAGGCACCAATTATGCCTGTGTTGGCAGAAACAAAACAGATGATAAAACCTGCAAACGCGATTATGGGTGTAATTATTTGTGAAAAGGGCAACGCTTGTGTTACGGGTACAAGTGGATTGTCCATGTTGTCTGCCAAAGTCTTGGGAGTGACAATACCAAGTACCATGATGGAAAGCAGTAGCGCGAAAAGCACAACAAAAAATATTGAGAGAAAGGTTGCCTGCGGAAGTATTTTACCTGGATTTTTGGTTTCCTCTGCACCCTGGGAAATGCTTTCCACACCCACGAAAGCCACAATGGCAAGGGTTATGGAATAGAGAAAGTTTTCAATTCCTGGGTCAGTATTTATGGGTGTTAATCCAGAGGTGAATTTCTCCATCTGGAAGGTGGTTCCGAAACCAAGAACTAGCAAACCAAGGATTATGACAATGGCAACTGCAGTGAGAACAGAATTAACCGAAGATGATTCCTTGATACCAAGAAGATTGATGAGCATGAGGATAAATATCAGAAATACCGAAACAAAACCAAATACTTCCCTCACGCCTGGAATGAAGAATGATAGATAGCCAGTAGATGCAACAGCAAAAAGTGCAATATCTATAGTATAGTCAAGCATCAGGCCCCAACCAGCAAGAAAACTTGCTTTATTGCCAAATGCTCTTCTTCCAAAGGCAGAAGACCCCCCAGAAACAGGCATGGCAGCTGCCAGTTCAGCATAGGATAGACCAGAACAGACATAGACAATCGCAGCAGCCAAGATGGCCAATGGCATAACGCCGTGGGCATAGGCTGCAATAAGACCAAGTGCTAGAAAGATATCAGCACCGACATCAGCAAACCCCATGGAAAAGCTTCCAAGTAGGCCTAGCTCTTTTTTTAATTCACATTTGTTCATTATTCCCAGTCTTCCTAATAAGTGTGCTAATTGTTGAATTGATGTGATCGGAAAAGTTAATAAATGGGATTAGGACCCTGGGCACTGGGGCACAGCATTATAATATAATATGCACTTAGTCCCATTTTCCTATTTTCCAAAGTCTTAGAATGTTCTTTGAACCGCATTTTTTGCACTTGGTGGGTTTGGATCTTTCTTTTCCTGGTAGTGAGCCAACTCCTTCAAATGACTCGAATTTATGGAATTTCCCAAAACAAAAATAAAGAGCAATATCTCCCATGGGATCAGCCATTGAAAACTCCGTGTTTATAGAAAATTTCAGATTTGCCACCGCGTGTATCTTCCCAAAGAACATAAACATTTGAACCCAGAACAGCAATTGAAGGAATGACTGAATCTTTGTCTGCATAGGTGATACGTATGTCATCAGACCAGCTGGATCCGCCATCTAAAGAATACTTATGGTAAATCTCGCTGTTTGACTTACTACCATCACGACCGTCTGGCCAAACAACATGCACCTGAGTACCAACTGCGGCTATGGACGGATCACCAGACCACTTTGGAGAGTTTGTGAGTGGTATTTCATTGGACCAGGTTTTGCCACCGTCAGTGGATTTTCGAAGATAAATTTCATAGGCGTCTGCATAATTTTCATTACCAATCGGACGAGAGTCTGTCCAGGCAACATAGATGGTATTCCCAACACGTGCAACAACCGGAACCTCGCTTGTGCCCATATCATTAGTAAATCTGGAAGCGCCATCCCATATGGCACCGCCATTTTTAGAATGGTCAAAAAAGATTTCCCAATTTGCTTCTCGGTTGTCCATCCAAAACGCATGGACATCGTTTCCAGAACCAATTATGGTAGGCTGACCACGGAAACTTGTGGCTTCGGTAAGTCTCAAATCGCTAGACCAGATGGTTCCAGCATTTGGAGAGTATTTGAAATAAAGATCGCCATACCCATCACGCATATCCATCCAAACAACATAGAGGATATTGCCTGAAGCAGAAATTGAAGGACTAAATGAGTCTTCAGGCGCATTTGTCAATCTAACTTCAGGACCCCAATTGACCCCGGAATCCGTAGATTTCTTGAAGTATATTTCCCCATTTGTATTATCCTGAACACTGTTCAGATCGCTTCTCCAGGCAACATAAACATTTGAACCAGAAATTGCAAGAGCAGGATTTGCAGCAGAGTTGCTGCCAGACTGAAATTCATGACCACGATCAGTTGTAATGGAAACCTCACCAACAAAATTCGGACCTGTTGAAAGAATTGTATCCTCACCCCAGGTTACACCATCAGTTGAACGTCTGTAGTGAATTTCATCTTTTCCATCATTAATGGAATACCACACAGTATGGATCACTCCATTTTGATCAACCAGGATACTGTTTGCATTGTTGAACGACTTGTGAACTGCAATATCACTGGATAGTTTTATGTCCTCACTCCAGTTTATTTTATCACTAATCACATCAGGTGGAACAATGTCTGGAGTTTCATTTTGTTTTGTAACCAGAGGTTTGGAATTCAGGGCAAGGTATTTTGCAGCTCCGGCAAGAGAAGTGGCAGTGGTATAATTACCAGCATTAAAGGCAAGCTGAGCCTCGTTCATTCTTGTAACGGCTTCGGTAACATTATTACCCTTGGTTTCAGCATTAAAAATTTCATCTCGAGCCGAATCCAAAGCCGCGAGTGCACCGTCTTTCTCACTGGTATCAGGGACTTCTGGAACTGGTTGGGAACAACCACTGACAAGAATAAACAATATTGCAAAAATTACAATAAGATTTTTCATAATAACACCAAATCATTTTTTCTTTTTCGAGAAGAATCTGATGGCTTCTGCCAATTCTTTGTGGGTTTTCGCATATTTGGTTATGCTGATTTTTTTAGAATAGGCTTCGCATGATTGAACCAGTGCCATTGCCCCTGCTTTTGTTCCTTTGGGATGGGCATGACAACCAGCACCCATGGTTGTGATAAAATCAATGTTTCCCATGACGTCGATAAATGGTTTGAGTAAGGTGGGATTGAGCCCTCCAGAAATAATTGGACAGCATTTTTTCATTCCCCTCCAGTCATCATTTTCTAAGATAACATGATGGGTAATATCCCGGTGAACAAGATCAAGTGCGTCCTTGTCATCTTCAGGAATGGTTGCCCAGCTTTGTTCAAAGAACGGACCCTTGCTCTTATATTGAAGGATACCATGTGCTGCAACAATATCATCTTCTGGAGTTCCGGCCATTTTTCCAACACCCGCTGTTCCAGTGTGAATCCCTGATACACCAGCAAGTCTTGCAAATTTTGATAGAACTAGAACACTAAATCCAATGGGATTTTCAGGACGGGTGTAGGCCCCATGACCAGCCCGGTGAAAATGAATGAAAACATCAGGATACCTTCTTCGTAATGTTTGAACTGCAGTCCAGCCAGCTAATATTCCGTCGATTAAAAATGCATAACTACCTTTTTCGAATCCTGCATTTCTGATCATCTCGCATCTTTCAATCATAATATCAAAGTCAGCGGCCGAAACATTAAACGAATGAACTTTTTTCTTTCCAGTTTTTTTCACTGCCATGTCCATTGCCTTTTTTACATGCTTCACCATTTTGTCATAGGGACAGAAATCCTGATCTGCCTGGGGTTCATCATTTTTAACAAAATCCCCACCACCAACCCAAAAGTCATAGCAAACTTCTGCATATTCTGCCGAGGTTAACCCCATTTTGGGTTTAATTATCGTACCTAAAATCGGGCGGTTGTAAACACCTAAATATTTTCTCATGTCGTCCAATGTATAGCTTGGACCATCATATTGCTCAAGCATGGCAGGGGGAAACCAAACATCCAATAGTTTCAATGCTGAGACTTCTTTCATTCCCAAAACATTACCCACTATGTAGGTTAGAATATTTTGAACATTTCCACTACGATCAAAAAGTCTCCATGGGTAGGCGATCCAGATCAGGTTTCGCTTGACATCGATTTGATAGACAAGAGCATTCATTTCTCTGGAAAACGGAGTTTCGGTTTTTACTTGAAAATTTGTTCCTGTTGAAGATTCTGCAGCAACTTCTGCTGCTGCCTGCAGCATATTTAATTTTCCCCCAGGAACCAGATGAAAAACAGCTAGAAGATACTCGCCATTTTTTGGATCAGGTAGATTTAATTTTACATAGGCCAGTTGTTTTGGATTAAGAGTTTTAATTAGATTATTAGAAGCCATGCCATCACCATTAATGACGACTGAGACTAAATTTATATAGATTTTGACTGTTCGCCAAAAAGTTACATAGGTTTAATTAGGTTCAAAATTTTTTCTTGTTGGTGGTAAGTTGCCTAGAATATTCCTAGTCGATATAGATGGAACCGTCTGTGAGAATGTACGCAATGAAGAAGGAATTGAAGCCATGAGAAAGGCAAAACCATTTCCAGAGTCTATAGAGGCAGTTAATCGGCTTTATGATGAAGGGCATTTCATATGTTTTTTCACTGCAAGAACTGATGAGCATCGCGATGTTACAGATGAATGGTTGACGAAGCATCATGTCAAATATCATCAGCTAATTCTAAACAAACCGCGCAAGATCGGTAAATATACTGAGTATCATTTCATTGACGATACGCCAGCAAGGGCAACAACGTACAAAGGAAAGTTTACTAAGTTTGTAAAAAAATTCAAAGAAATAGAAGATTTTGATTAATGTGTTCACGCTGAGCCGATGGTGAAGTCAATGAACAAAATGCAGGGGAAGACTACCGAGCCCTGGGCTCGGAACAGAGAGATTTACTGCCCCGAACTCATGGTTCGAATCTCATAAACTGCACTGAACTTCAAGATCAGGTCTCAAGAAACCCCTTGGCCTCCTCCTAACCGGGGGCTGTTCTGAGAGGCAGAGAATAATAAGCTAGGCTTCTTCAATACCGCGCTATGGATTATCTTACTTAGAATAGTTTATCCCATATTTCTTGAAGGAGAGTTTTTGGATTTTCACCATGTTTGAACCTTTCTTTATACACATCATCTATGGCAGTCATATCCTTTCGATATTGGATTTCTCTCTGTATCAATTGATCGAAGCTAGGATAACTACCTTTTATTGTGTCCGCTTGTAATTCTCGTAAAACGATAAGACAATCCATGAGGACTTTAATGCAAATGTCCAAAGATTCGTATTTAAGATTTACCCTGATACCCTCATGTTTTAGTGCTGATGGGGGTGCAGTTTCTTCTAAAAAGAATGCGTTTACATTTTGACTTTTTCTTATGAGTTCCTCGCCCTTATTCATGTTAGTGTGGATAAATGCCTTGCGTATCTCATTTACTCTTCTTAATGCGTCAATTGAATTTTTTGACAACAACGGAGTTTGTTTTTCAAGTTCATCTATTAAATTGTTTAATGTCATTGTTTCAACATCTTTTTTTTCAAACCGATTGTGTAAGGGAATATCAAGAATTTGTTTCCTCAGCCTATCCTCGATCGTAACTATCATGCCGATAATGGCTAGGTTGAATACACCATTCCGAATTAGCCATAGTTCATCGATAAAGAAGAATCGGATTAGAATTATATCGACAGGTTGGAGTTCTTCTTTAATTTTTACAATGGAACTCAATCCGGCTCCAGGAAATAATGAAATGGGTCCTATTTCTAGGAGATCCCAAATGGTTGTCTTAAGTGATAACTCTTTTTCGTTAACCATTTTCTCATCTTGCTTTTCGCCTTAATGTGCCAGATCGGGCAAATTTTTGCCCGATTAGTTCATGCCCTTCCATTTATCAGAAAACGTTTTTGTCACAGTCATTGGATCTGTCCCTTCTACATAGAAATAATCTGTAGTTGTTTTGCATGAGTATTGCTCCTCGGTGGTAGTTTTATTCAGACACTCTTCTATAGGTATTCCATTTACAATAGTGTACTCTGGTCTGGACACAAAAACTTGACAAGTATAAACATATTTATCAAAGCTTTCTGGATTTTTTATGGGGCAGATATAGTGCGCTGACGATTCATCAAAAGTCTTGTCACAAACTACCGGATAATTCTTTCTAATAGATTCCAGAGACGGTTTTGGAGTCCAACCAAGATTAGACATATCAATAATTTCCCCTCTCACTGCAATAAAAGTAATATTATTAGTTAGCCCATTATCATCATTATAATCAAAAATAATTGAATCTTTATTTTGACTAGCCCTGCATTCACTAGTGGGTGAGGTAATAGCAGATAAATTATTTTCACAGTCACATAGCTGTAGTAGTCTAAAAACTCCTCGAATTTTATAGGTATTATAAGCACTATAGGTCCGACCGGTTTCCAGATATGGCTTAATGAGAATTTTATAGCCTTGATCATCCCCTAATCTCCAAAATTTTTGTCCAGCGATATTGACATTATCAAAACCAAAATCCGTTGGTTCTGCTTCTATCTCTACAGTCTGGTTAAGATATTTGTGTGGATTTGTATTTAGTTCACCTAAACTAACAGTTTGAAAAGATTGGAGATTTGACAGCTGAGTGCAACCAAAAAAGAAGATAGTTATTAGTAAAAACCAGATAAGAGTATATTTCATATTTTCCCTCTTCGATAAGATTTCCCAATTTTATCTAAATCCCCAAACAGGAAAACAGCAGTCATTAATACCCACAAAATTAAGGCCAGAAGGAGATTATGCGCTGTAGTATAGTAATAGATCGAGATAAGCGTTCCAGCGATGGCAAGCATTATTCTAAGTGGAGCGATATTGGCTTTTTTATCACCTAAGTTAACCACTAATTGTCCACCCTCGAAATTAATTAATTTATCAACTTTGACAAGGTTTCCTTCAACAATAGCCATTTTCTCAACTACGTCAAATTATTTAGGATAAAGCAAGCTTTTTAACCTCTGCTCTACAGACCACCACCCAGCGGATGGCTATTCCGTGTAGAATTTAGTACTACGGTACTGGGCCCAAGAACTGAGACCTGATCTAAATGCAGAAGTAGAGTGTTTAGATCAGATCTGAGGACGCAGAAAAGTTAGTGTCCTCTGATCAGATAGAAGTGCAGGGGAAGGGATTCGAACCCTCGAAGGCACTGAGCCACTGGACTTTTCATCGAGCTTTAACAAGCCCGTTTTTTGGTTCTTTTTTACTAAAAAAGAACAACCTGAATCCAGCACGTTTGACCGTTGCGATTTTTGTTTTTAAACAAAAAACTTCGCTACCCCTGCATCATTAAAATCAATAATTTTCGCGAACCTTGAACGGTTCGCCGTTCAAGAGATTTGTCAGAAAGAATTAATGAAAGATTAAAATAAAAACTAGACTATTTACTGCAAAGCCTGTTCAACTAGGAGCGCTGCTCTTTGAAATGTAACTGCTTTGACCTTGGTACCAGTTCCGATTTTACCAGCCGCCATTTCCCGATCAAGCTTATCAAGAGCATCCGATTTGCATCCAAAAACTTCAAACAAGAACCCTGCTTTCTCATTTGTATTTGCAGGACGTGCCTTGCCAAACATTTCATGAACCCACAGTCTTTTTGTGGTTGGATAAAACGTACAGTGAAGCCTTTGTCCACCGATTTCAATAGGAGCAGTAACCTGGGTGATTGTATTTCTTTTGATAGTAACGTGCATGTAGATGTAATAATATGGAGGATTTAAATTCTTAAGCAAACTTGCCAACAGCTTTTCCTTCTAAGATTAATTTTTTGTATTCTTCATTTTTATCTGGATATAGTTTGTCGATTCTCCGGAAACGATTGGCGTATTTTCGATAGGCTTTGGTAGCAGCAGCATAGGCATCCCGAATGTGAATATTCATTGCCTGGGGTGCCATAAATTGTTTGGATTCCTGTGAAAGATTTTTTGATGGACAAAAAACTTTGACGTTAAATTTTGCTGCAACTGTTTTTACAAAAGAAGGCGGTTTGGAGACGTCACAAGCAACAAGAAGAGGAATACCGATTTGTGAAATTATACTAATAACTTTTTCAGCATTTTTTTGTTTTGTTACACCAGCACCAATCAAACGACCATTAAGGTCAAGTGCAGCATAACCAACAGTTAGACCAGGATCAATGCCGACGATTAGATAGATAGGATCACTCTTTCTTTTCCTTGGTTACAATCACTTCTTGTTTTACAAAAATATGACTGTTGGCTTCAAGATTTTCTCGAACAACAACACCAGAACCAATCCAGCAGTTACTGCCGATTAATTTACCTGGCATGGTACAAGAGAGAACACCGAATTTGGTATTGTCGCCAACAAAAACACCAAGCTTTTTCTTTCCTGAATTGGTCCATCCTCTCTCGGTCATGACATTAATGTAATCACTGTCAAAACGATAGTTGGCAATCTGCGTTCCAGAACCAAAATTAACATCTTCACCAATTACACTATCTCCAATATAGGCAAGGTGTTTTGCATTGACATGATCGAGTAGAATGCTATTTTTGATGGTTGTTCCGCCACCAACCGAACAGTTGTTTCCGATGGAGTTGTAACCTCTTAGATAGGCATTTGGACCAACGATGGTATTGGCACCAATGTAAGCACAGCCCTCGATATAGCTGTTTATGATTTTTGCCCCCTCTTCCATTATCACCTTACCTTCTATTGTAGAATTTTCAATGTGGCCTGTTTTGGCTTCCATTTTTGAAAGTAAAAATTCATTGGCATCAAAAAGATCCCATGGATAGGCAATGTCTTTCCAGTAACCATCAACAACAACGCCCTTGGCACCGATAAATAAATTCACTAGCTCGTATTCGCCACGTTCAGATTTTCCAACCGATTTCAATTCAGAAAAAATTGTTGGTTCCATACAATAAACAGAAAGATTTGCAAGATCGCTTTTTGGATGTTTGGCCTTTTCTTCAAAAAGACTGATTTTATCTCCTGAAAGTTCAACCACACCATAGAGGTGAGGATGAAGAACTTTTTTTAGGGCAAGGGTTATCCCACCTTTGTGAGCATCCATTACTTTTTTTATTACTGATGCCTCGGTAACAATATCACCGGCCAACGTAACAAAGGTATCGGTTATTTCATTTTGAGCACATAGTAATGCAGCCCCGGTTCCGTTTCCTGGCCCCTGCTCGATGAACTTTATTTTCATCCCAAGATTATTTTTTGAAAGATACTCGATAATTTTTTCTTTTTTATATCTAACAACAATTATCGCTTCGTCAATTCCTGCTTTTTTTGCTTCGTTAAGAAGATGATATAGGATGGGCTTGCCAGCAACATAAAGCATTGGTTTTGGCCTAGTTTCGGTAAGTGGTCTAAGCCTTGTTCCTTCACCTGCTGCAAGAATCACACATTTCATTGAAAATCCGCTCCTAGTATATCATATTCGGATGGGTTTAAACCCTTTCTTTTCATAACCACAATGATTTATAAACTGTAACAACCATAATAATATTATGAACTTCATCCTCCGATTGGCATTTGGCCATGGGAAGCCTGAAAAAATCAAGAAGTTGTTTTTTGTTCTTTATCACTAATTTTGTTACCTGGACCCAGAGACGTAAGCTTTTTTAACCAGTTTAGTACCAATCAGGATATGCTTGATAAGAAAAGGATAGACGAAATAGTCTCCAATTATAAGAATTTCAAAATAGCAACCATCTGTTCGCATTCTTCACTTCAAATATTTAAGGGAGCACGAGAGGAAGGAATAAAGACCATAGGTATCGTTCAAAAGGACAAGAGAAAACTATACGAATCATTTCCTTTGGGACGACCGGATGAATTCGTTGAAGTTGATAGCTACGATGATATTCCTTTTGATGATTTGGTTGCAAAACAGGCAATTATCATCCCGCACGGATCTTTTGTTGAATATGTTGGCCAAAAATTTGATGATTTGAAGATCCCGATTTATGGTAACCGACAGAGCATTATTTGGGAGAGAAGCCGGGATAAAATGTACAAATGGCTTACCAAAGCAGGGATCAAAACCCCTAGAACCTATGAACCAGATGAAATAGATGGGCCAGCCATGGTGAAGTTTCCTGGTGCAAAGGGTGGCCGAGGATATATGATAGTAGGCTCGGAAGCAGAGTTCAAGAAAAAAGTTGGCAATAAGGATTGTGTAATACAGGAATTCATTGTTGGTGTTAGAGCTTACCCACATTTCTTTTTCACTCCATTTGGAAAACAAGGATATCAAACAGGGCACGGAAGGATAGAGATGCTCGGTGTGGATAGACGAGTTGAAAGCAGTGCAGATGAGATTGCGCGTGCAATTTCTTTGGGTATGGATATTGATCTTGCCTTCACAGTTATTGGAAACGAACCGCTGGTTTTACGAGAATCGCTTCTTTCAGAATATATGGAAATCGGAAGGAAAATAAGCGACACTTCATTTGATTTGTATGGTGGTCTTTTTGGACCATATTGTGTTGAGACCATTATCACAGAAGATTTGCAGATCTATGCTTTCGAAGTAAGTGCGAGAATTGTGGCTGGGACCAACGTATTTCCAGAGGGTTCTCCTTATTCTGTATATTACTATAAAGAGCCGATGAGTGCCGGGAGAAGAATTGCTCGCGAGTTGAAATTGGCAGCTAAGAATAAGAAATTGACTCAGGTTTTGTATTAGGTGAAAGTCCGATGAAAGATGTACCAAATCATATTGCCATAGTACCCGATGGAAACAGGCGTTGGAGCCGGAAGCACAAACTTACCAAACACGAAGGCTATGCCAAGGGCATTCAAAAAATTGGTGATGTTCTAAAGTGGTGTAAAGAATTTGATGTTCACATGCTTACCATGTGGGGGTTTTCCACAGATAATTTCAAAAGAGACAAGGATGAAGTGGACGATCTTTTTGGATTGTTCAAGGATAATTTGAAAAAAGCGATAGACAGTGATGACAGAAATAAAAACGAATTAAGAGTTAGATTTTTTGGGAGAATACATTTATTTCCAAAAGAAATCCAATACATGATAAAGAAGGCAGAGGAGGTAACTTCCACCGGCCAAAGACAATACCAACTTAATCTTCTTCTTTCCTATGGTGGACGAGAAGAGATAATTGATGCGATAAATGAGATTTTAGCAAGTGGAACAAAAAAGGTTGACGAAGAAATTTTAAGCAACCACATGTACACCAAGGGCCTTCCTGACCCCGATCTAATTATACGAACTTCAGGGGAACAGAGGCTTTCCGGTCTTATGCCCTGGCAATCATGTTATAGTGAATTTTATTTTGCAAAAAAATTATGGCCTGATTTTTCAAGAAGGGATTTCCTTGGTGCCATCAGAGAGTACTCCAGAAGGAAGAGACGGTTCGGAAAATGAATTGTTAGCATCCATTCGTTTTCGATAACGGTACATCATATTTTCCACTTCATTTGCTTGGTCAATGGAATGTAAAATTTTTGATGCCATAAAGGTCAGAACTATGGGGAGCAAAAGTAGAGCGCGAGCAGTCATGCTATCAGAGACAACCATAAGCCCAATAAAGAGGAACATCCCCAGGCCTATGATGAAATGCAACTTTGCTATTGCTCTAAATATCATTTTCCGCTCCTAACCATATCTCCTAGTACCAGCTAAACATCTCGAAATTTTTGTGGTAAATGTAGTTCACAAACCTATATGGAACTAAGCGATCTGGAACTTTATGACAAATGGTGGTTTATGCTGCTATATATATTTGTCGTAAAAGGTGTATATAGTGGTATTGTTGGTATATACCGAGCAGATAGAAGGATCTCGGGGTGATGAACAGACTAAACAACATTTAAAATAGCCACCCATCATAAAGACGATACTGACGCCACGTTAGCTCAGTTGGGAGAGCATTCGGCTGAAGTTTTTGGAAATAACTGTCAGTTTTGATCAAACTTTTTCCAAAAGTTTGAAACCGAAGGGTCGCTTGTTCAAATCAGGCACGTGGCATTTTTTGTTGATTGTGGAACGCAGTTCCACACCTCCTTTTATTTTTATAATATGAATTTCCTTCATGGTCAAATTTGAAGGTAAAATACAGATGGCTCCTTTTAGTGGAAAAGAATGCGTTTATTTTGAAACTGCAATTTTTTATGACAACGGTACCACCAGCACCGGCCACTACCATACTGAAGAAAAATTTACTGCAGAAATAAATGGACAAAAAACAGAGATCAAATTACCTCCTGCAAGAATGTACCTTGTTCCCACATTCGAAAAGGAATTCGAAACAAAAAACGCACCAGAAAAATTCAAGGAAATTTTCAATAATATTTTTGGAAATGAGATGCCAGAGAAGGTTGTAGTAAAGGAATGGGCTTTGTTGACAGACAGAGAATACGTCGTAAATGTAGTGCATGAAAGTTTCTGCCTTCCTCCATTACCAGGAGAAAAGGACCCAACTGAAGCGAAATACACGGGATACGAAATTATGGATAAGGAATACGGGTATGAGGAAAAACAACAAAAAAGAACACCTGCAAGCTATTGGACTGGAGGATAGAACAGTCAATAATTAAAGTAGTTTTAACTTCCCAAATATTTGATCAAGAGTTTTTTCATCCCAGGGCCCAGCACCAAAACAAGTGTAGGTTCCGGGTTCAAGCTGAGTGGCCCCGGCATCTCTTATTATTTCACATGGTATGCCAGCATCCTTTCCCTTTTGAAAAAATTCGAACAGCTCTGCTTCACCATTAACTTTCAAAACAACTTTTTTCTGGCCTTCCATCTCCCATGCCTTGATTATTTCTGGATTTGATTTTGAAACTTTTTTGTAGGCAGATAGGGATGCGTGACTGGATTGTGCCGCCAGCTTGCCTCGCCCCATCTTAAGATCAGCGCGAACAACAATTGTTTGTTTATACATGCTAGTATAAGAAATGAGAAAAATTAAAATCAGGGCAGTATTGCCAATGCGGCTGCAGAACCAACTAATCGAAGGTGCGGAACCTGGCCAGTAACCTGTCCATCAGAAGCAGTTTGCCCTCGGACTGAAGCTACTGGGAAATTTTCAAGCATTAATGCAAGCCTTAGAAGGTCATCTGCAACAGTAGCAATGGAAGATATTTCACGGTAACTGTGCTGCCGGCCTTCAGAAATATGATAAACATGCTCATCTGCCAGATGGTGAAGACGTAAATCAAAACCCATTCCAACCACCAAACGATGAAGATCTTCATCTAACCTCAGGTGAGTAGTAAAAAATTCTAGCTTGGCTGCTATCCTGGTAATGCCACTTTGATCATGGATCAGTTCCACCGTACCACCAAAGGTTTCCTGCAGATTTTTTTTGGCAGCCAGAAATCGGGTAAAAATAGAATCAGGATTGGAATAGTGAAACTGGTGGAGTAATTTGCCCAGTTCACGATCGGAAAGTACCTGAATTCCTTCGCCAAGCACAGTTGCTTTTCTAAACTGGGGCTGTAGAGTTCCGCCTACCGATCGCAAATCCAAATGTCTGGCCATGTTAAAATGTGGTTCGATAAAAGCTTATAAACATCTGTCACAAATATCGAAGTATGCTGAACGAATTTGAGATTGTAATCAGGCTTATTGCATCGGTTATCATAGGATTGTTGATCGGTCTGTCCAGAAGACGAAAGCCAGCTGGGATACGAACATTTGCTTTAATTTCTCTAGGTTCAGCCATCTTTACTCTAGTTTCAATTGCAGATATGTTTAGCCTGGCTGCGCCAAACACATTTGACCCAACCAGAATAATTGCACAGATAGTTGCTGGTGTTGGTTTCCTTGGCTTGGGAGTGATATGGAGAAACGGGATAAACAAACCAGCTGGATTGACAACCGCAGCTGCCATATGGGTAACTGCTTCTGTCGGTGTATTGGCTGGATTGGGAATGTGGATTGAGACCATAGTTGGAACCATACTTATTCTGGCAATTCTTTATTCAAAAGAGCCATTGATGAAAGCGCATATAGAAGACTAGCAATAGTACATGTTTTTAAATATTTTCACACATAATTAGTATGAAAACATGCCAACCCTTAGAGGTAAGAAAGACGGCCCTGATGCAGACGTACGATCAATACCTTCAGCACTGGCAAGATTCAAGGCAAATCCTTCTGGACCAGATGCAAGAGAGGATATAGTGGTCATAGCCAGGGCAGTGGAAAGTATTACTGATGCTAGTGAAAGAACAAAAGCCGCACGACTATTAGCTAAAGAATTCGCAACAGCCATAGACGAAGCTGGACCAGCACAAAAATCAGAAGTTGTTTCTACAATAGGTTTTGGACTTGATGAATCACCAACCATGATAAGAGCATTGAGAGATGAAACAGACATAAAAACGCAACAGGATGCAAAACCAAGAAGGGAAAGAGTTAGAGAAAGACCAAGGCCGGTATATGATGGTGATCGAGTAATAATTGAGATAGTGGGTGTTGACCCGTTTGCTGGAACTGGATATGCAGATTTACTTAGAAGATCAGGTAGGGGGGCCTTATCCGATTCTCAGAGGATGATAACTCCAGATGACCCAGTTGTTCTTAGAGCAGTTAAAGAAGCAGTAAGAAAAAAAGGACCGCTTAGCATAGATCAAATTTGTGATATTTTTGACTATGTTGTTAGAAAGATAGAATACCTGAATACTTCACATCCAACAGAACCAAGACTGCCTGCAGTGACTCTGGAGGCAGGGATAGGAGATTGTAAGTGTATGTCAGTTGCCTTGGCATCCATGCTTGAAGCAATAGGTGCAAAAACAATCCTGGTTTCTGCAAAAAATCATAGCAGTGACCTGGGACATGAATTTATAGGTGTTATGATATCAGAAGAACCGAATGACTATCGAAGAGGTATGGTTAAAAATGCAGTACGGGCAGCCATACTCAGCAGATATGACGTTTTCATTGGATTAGTGTATATGAAAAATACTGAATTGCAGTTCGTTGAATTAGAAGTGAGGGGTAAAAAACAAACCTATCTTCTTTTGGAAGCAACAACTGGCCCAACAACGGTTCCGGGTAAAACAGGAAGCTTTGATGAAGTGGGATACCACGAATCCAGACCAGGAATTGTGGGCATGACGCCTTCAGTGTAATTTCCAATATTTTTTATTTTTAATAAAATTTTTCTGGGCTTCGATCAAGTCCAAAAAAAATGCTTCTTCTGTTTTGTGTAGTCTTCTGAGAACACGATCTGCAGTGGATGGACCTATGCCATAGGTGGAGAGGGCAATCAATGCTTGTTTTCCATATGCTCTGATAAGACCAGCAGAGAATTCAAGATCATGGTGCGCTTCTCCTTCTTTACTAACCAGTGCAAATGCAGATTGATTGCAATTATGACATTTTATTTTTTCCGGTGCACTTGCCAAATGCATAAACCTGGTTGCCTTGCAATGAAGACAAACCAATCGAACGGTTTTTGATAATGCATTTTCCTTAAATGCAGAAAGAATGCGTTCGCGAGGTTCGAAAGCACCGATGGATTCTGCACCGGAAACTCGTTCCAATCCAATTTGAGCAAAATAGCTTGGTTTTTTCCTTAGGTCATAAATAACCTGAATCTGTTTGTTTCGTATTTTACCAAGGATTTCTTCTGTTTTTTCAACATCAAAATACCGGAAAAAAATCGAGCGGATTGTTTCTTCATAGATAACAGAATGACGAAGTACCTGAATGTACCGGGAATTTAAAGTTCCCTCAACCGACAACAAACCGAACATGCGTGCAACGTGGAGAAACTTAAATTTTAACAACGATGAATGTTCCAATGCATCGGTAAGCTGGTTTTGGATATTTCTAACATTTTCAAACGCGCGTTTAACATATTCTTCTTTCATTGGGAAAGGCAGCTTGACTAGAATTCTGTATGGATCAGAAACTGCGATTACGCTTTCACCAATCAAACTTGTAAGTTGTTTTGAGAAAACTCTTGATATGGCTTCGTTGATTTTGGTTCCAAAACAAGCGTGAATAACGATTAAATCTTCCACAATCTCAATAACAACAGTCTTGTCATCCGGAAGTGGCGAAGTCTCTTTTTTTATTGATCGCATTCTTCCGACTTCCTGAGCAACTTCAAATGAAACTGGAATATCCTCTCCGGTCCAGGATGGAATCATAATATCAAGACCAGAAGTTGGTTCTGCAAGAACTTCTTTTTCAGTAATATCAATTACCCTCCAGGCCAGCCCATGGGAGAGAAAACTCGAACCAGATTCAAGATTAACAACAAACTCTTCATCTAAACTAGAAATAAAACGATTGGATGAGATATCACGAAGAAGGAACTTTTTAGTTTTTGGAATGGTACTTAAAAAATCAGAATAGTAGATTCGCGCACGCGGTTTTGCTTTAATCAAAACGTCCTTGGGCGTTTCATCATAATAGATCAATCCCTCGCCATAGAGTTGCAGGGCAATCATGCGAAGTTTATCAAAGGAAATATTGTATGCATAGGATCTGGACAGAATAGAATGGATTTGAGAGAGTTCAAGTCTGCCAAAATCAAGACAAAGACCGATAACCTGGTGGGCAATAACATCCAGTGCTCCAACTTCGCTTTTCTTATCCTCCATCCATCCGTTTTTAGCAAAAACAGTTATCACTTCGCTTTCAAGGCGATCGTCAAAATCTGAACAGAAAATAATTCCTTTTGGAGTTTTTTCAAGACTATGGCCAGATCGACCAACTCTTTGGATAAGTCTGAAAACCTGGTGGGGGGAACCATATTGAAGCACTAAAGAAACGTCGCCAACATCAATTCCAAGTTCAAGAGATGATGTGCAAAGGATAGAATTTATTTTACCGCTTTTGAAATCATCTTCGGTGATTTGACGCACCTCTTTGGCAAGAGAACCATGATGGATGCCCAAAGGTGCATTTAGTTTTTTGAGTGATGCACCTATTTCTTCTGCAGTACTTCTCGTGTTGACAAAAATCAACGAACGAAATTTTTCACTTAGGTCTTTGATTCGTTCCAAACGCTTTTCATTGGAAAGTTCTTCAACGGAAAAATCCATCTGACGATTTTTACCGCTCTCGCAAATTTGAAATGGTCTTTCGCCAAACAGAAGCTTTGCAGCTTCAGATTCGTTGGCAACAGTGGCACTGATTCCGATTCTTTGGAATTTGGCAATTTCATTTAGGCGCTCAAGCCCAAGGGAAAGTTGGGCTCCGCGTTTGTTATCAAGAATATCATGGATTTCGTCCACAATAACAAATTCGATGGTGGAAAGATGTTTTCTCATAACCCTACCAAGAAGAAGTGCCTGCAGAGATTCCACAGTGGTTAAGAGAATCTGGGGGGGGTTTTGTCGGTGTTTTGCTCTTTCTGCAAGAGTGGTATCACCAGTACGAATATCGTGACTTATCTCAAGACGATCGCACCACCAGTTAAATCTCTGTTTAAGATCGCGGGAAAGAGCACGCAGCGGGGTGATATATAATGCCCGAATTCCCTTGCCGTCACCGGCCAGCGGCTTTTTTATTTTTTCCAAAATAGGAAGTAGTGCACTTTCTGTTTTTCCAGAGCCTGTGGGTGCCAGGATCAAAACATTTTGACCAGCAAGCACATTGGGCATGGCGATTTTCTGAATTGGTGTTAATTCGCCAAACCGTTCTCGGACTAGATCGGCTACGCTGGGCATGTATAATGATTTTGTATGGAAAGATTTACATCTGTATGATAATTACGCCACGCTCTTCAGTTGGTGGTTTCCTTTCATCTGGACGCCAGTTGGGTGGAGGCTCATCATCAATATATAGAGGGAGTTGTGGGCGGTCATCTTTGGGTGGCCGTCTTTTTTCCCTTTCCCGACGATTATGTTCCTCGATCATTGGTATCCAGATTGGGTCTTCAAGATCTGGGATCCTGGCTCTTATCGGTTGTTTTTGTGGAACTCGCATTTCAGCAACGGCTTTTTGGCCGTGTTGTCGGAAACGGAGTTCCATGTTTTAATTGCGAATTTTTTATATTTAAATCTGTGTCACAAAAATTACCAGACCATAGACGCATTTTTTAAACTGAAAACAACATTTATTGACAGTTGATACTCATGTCTGACGACGAATTGGAAAGATTTAGAAAGGCAGGAAAAATTGCTGCAAAAATAAGAGAAGAAAGCAAACGCCTGATTATGGTGGGCGAAACTTTGCTGGATATAGCAGATATGGTAGAGCAGAGCATAAAGGATGAGGGTGCAAAACCAGCATTCCCAGTTAATATTTCAATAAATGACATAGCCGCTCACTATACCCCTGAATTTGATTCGACAGCTCTGATGGAAGATGGTGCACTGGTTAAAATTGACCTTGGAATAGAAGTGGATGGAGCACTTTCTGACACTGCCTACACCGTTGATCTAAGCGGAAACAATGAAAAGTTAGTCAAAGCTTCAGAGGAAGCACTTGAGAACGCAATAGGCTCAATTAAACCAGGAATTGCAGTTGGCGAAGTTGGAGGAATAATAGAAGAAACAATAAACAAATATGGATTCAAGCCCATTTCCAACCTCTCTGGCCATATGATAAAATCAAATGAGCTCCATGCCGGAGTAGAAATACCAAACATAAGAACGCGTGACCCCTACCAATTCAAAGAAGGGGATATCTTTGCCGTGGAACCTTTTGCAACCACCGGAACAGGATATGTTGAAGATCTTGAGCAGGTTGAAATATTTTCATTATATGCACCATCCAATGTTAGGATGAGGCAATCGCGTAAAATAGTTGAACATGTGATAAAGAATTATGGGATGCTTCCATTTGCAGAACGATGGGTGAGAAAAGAATTCCCATCAAAATTGCTTGTGAGCGCCGCTCTTAAGGAGTTGCTCCAAAATCAGTTCCTGCGAGGCTATCCGATTTTAAGGGAAGTTAGTAGAGGATTGGTTTCGCAGGCAGAACACA
This sequence comes from Candidatus Bilamarchaeum dharawalense, assembly GCA_902386555.1. Taxonomy (GTDB): domain Archaea; phylum Micrarchaeota; class Micrarchaeia; order Anstonellales; family Bilamarchaeaceae; genus Bilamarchaeum; species Bilamarchaeum dharawalense. Next base: position 535,891 of record CABMJJ010000009.1, on the reverse strand, counting down.
CCATTCTTGTAACAAAGAATGGTTGTGAAGTTTTAACACAATAACTATGTTTAAATACCCTTTCTAACACTAATTATAACAATGACTAGGATGACCTCTCGTGGGCTAGTAGTAGACAAAGCCATGCAGGAACTTAGAGGTATCCCTAAACAAGAGCGTAGATTGGTTTGTGATATCCTTGCCGAGGGGCCGAGGATACCAGACGAAATTGCAAAAGACACACGATTTGCTCGAGAAGTTCGAATTATGATCCAGAATAGCAGAATTAGAGGCAGTGTGGAAAGATTAAATAGTTTGCATGGAATTGAAACCGCACCCGAAACAGTTGTAAATTCCGAGGCCAGCCTTTTGAGTGCAAGGCTCAGAGCAATTAATTTGGGGCTGGAACTTGCTTTGGCTTCTGGTAATCCCATAGCATATATGAAGATATTTAGGAACACGCCGCCAGATCGATTTTATCAATGTGCTTCAGATATTTTTTGTAATGGGAGAGAAATTAGATTCAGGGATAGGCCAATAAAGCAGATAGAAGAGACAACAACTATATTGGCGAGTTTAGCGGAAGGAACCCCAGAAGGATTGGATAGAGCGATTAGACTCATGAGACAAAGAATAGCGGGAGAGAGAAGTTTCGAGGATATTATTGTAGCGGATGAATTAGGTTCATTTTATGGTTTTTTTCCTCCGAACGAAGCTATGGCTCCTCACGTAAGAAGGACACTTATGAAACTATCTGGAGATGATGAGATCGAAGAGCCAGAAGTGTTTGGTATGGAACTTGAATATAGCGGAATTTACCTTCTTATAGAAAAATGGAAATCCTATGCAGGGATAATACGATCAGACTTTGAAAGCGGCTCGTTAAGGGGTTATGTTACGTTAAGGGGTCATGTTATTGAGAGCCGTGTGTTTAGTGCAGAACATATTGGTGGTATTGCAGTGGATAACACCCTCCTCGTCTTTGATAAAAACGATGGAGCAGTACAGCATGAACTCCAGCACCTATTTGACCATATGCTAGGAATTTGCGATAAGGTATGGAGGTCCGAGTATAGAGCAATGCTTGCAGAAATGGGATATGGCAAACATCCGAACAGATATGAGAGATTTGTTTTCGAAAACATAGTACATGAAGCTGAGGCAAGATATAATGGAACAGATTTTCCAGATCACCTAAGAGCAGAGCGAGGAGTGATTAGGGCGTTATTAAAATCAGGCATCGATTTTAGGAGCAGTATAGAGATTGTTGCTGAAAACTGCAAGAGAGTTCTCAATGAGGTCTATGAACAGGCCGTAGGACTTTCCTATGATCAAATATTGGCACCAGTAAAAATGCGAATGGGAATTTAAAGCATACCGCTTACTATTTGTTTAACGGGCCCGTGGCCTAACCTGGATAGGGCGATTGGCTTCGAATGCCACCTCCGATGGCGGAGGACACCAATAGGTTACGGGTTCAAATCCCGTCGGGCCCGATTTTTTAACTAGCATCTATTTTCTGCCCAAGAACAGTACGGATATGATCAGTAAACCTACCTGCTGTTTCCTTTGCTTGAGCAGCAAGATTTGCAAGAGCTTCGTGTGGATCAAATCCCAATATGGTACCTGTTCGATTGGCTTCTGCCATCTGCGTTCCTAGTTTTCCTTGATCAATTGCAAACAAAGTATTGGCAAAATCTTCGTAAGCGTAGAGTAATGTATTGCTAATGTAATGACAACCTGGCCATCGCGTATGGGCTTCGAAAAGAGCGTGCGCTACTCGATTTAACTGGTTTTGAAGTTCATCAAAAGAAAGTTCCTTGCCTTCTTTATACTGAAGTAGCATTTCCACAGTCAAATGTTTGACTCTTGCTTCTGCCAATGCAGCAAACGTTGCACCAAGCATGGCAACATCACTGACAATATCTACTGAGCCCATGGGGGTGTGATATCTTAACAGATCAAAAGTGGTTAATGGATACTCCTTATCAAAATCAATAACAGCCACAATAGGCTGGAAACGAACGGTTTGCATATCATTGGGAATAACTGCTTGAGCAGGATAGGCCTCATATCCAAGATGCCTCAAAACAGCAACTGCAAGAATATATGGTTCGGTAGAATGGGGCTGAAGAATTAGGTCAGCACCGGTTCCCTGTTCAGTAACATGCCTTTCTGTTTGGGTTAATATTCTGCCAGCAGTAGTAAGAACATCTGGAACTGGGAATTCGCTATCCAATCTAAACTGAAGGCCGCAGTCAAATGTTCTTGGAAATCTTTGTTCAAATTCTAAATCTACAATCCTCTGACCAGTTGGAAGATCGCCCATAACTGCTGGCCGAGTATCAATCAGTCGTTCTATTATAGCGTAAAGATCAGTTCTTGGAACTCCTTCGGTAAGTGCTTCTGCAAAAAGAGCTATTGCACCGCCAACATCAGCATAGGGCCCATCTTCTGTCCTAAGTGAATGTTTTCTCAGATTTGGAATTGTATCCATAAGCTGGCGATAGACAGGATCGCCTTGAGCAAGACCCCCCAAAGCCGGTACAGCAGATAAAAATCCCCTGGCGCCTTTGGGTTTTTGACCCAACCCCATAACATAGCCAGTCTCACCGCAGCATTCAGAAGGACCTGCAGAAAGCACTTTACCAAACTGAATTCTCTGAACAGTAGGATTTTGCATGATTATATTATGTTACAAAAAGTATAAAAATAGGTATTAAGACCATATTTCTTGGTAAACTGTAAGACACGACAGCTGTCGTTCAGCTATCAGATACTTTTAAATTAGCTACGAAATCAATCGATAGAGTCCAAACCATGACCAGTAGGAATGATGATATGGAATTTACCTGTAAAATTGCTGGCCAGGCCGGAGCAGGCGTAATGACTACCGGAAGGCTGATGATAAAATGTTTTACAAGAGGGGGCTACAATGCAGTTGGCTATCCGGAATACCCTTCGCTTATAAGAGGAGGGCATAATACTGTCCAAATCCGAGTGAGCACGGAAAGAATAAACTCGCCAGTTCAGACCAATGATGTTGTAATTGCACTGAATAAGGATGCTGTTTTTTATCATATGGAAACCAGTGGTCTGATCATATATGACCAGCTTACGGATATTAGTAAGATAAAGACCAGAGCAGAAGTAAAAATGCATCCCATCCCCCTTTCCAAATTAACCCAAGAAGTTGGTGGAACCGAACAGATGAAGAACACGGTTGCATTGGGAGCTGCTTTGGCAGTTGTTGACTACCCGTTTGATGTTTTGGAAAAAATAATGCATGATGAATTTGATAGAAAGGGTCCAGAAGTAGTAAAGATGAACCTTAGTGCTGCTAAAGCAGGATATGATTTTGTAAAAAACAACAACATAAAAAGCAGTAAAAAGCTAAAACCAGTTTCCAATGATCGAAAATTAGTAATCACGGGAAATGAAGCCATAACGCTTGGCGCGATTCAAGGTGGTGTGAAATTCTATTCGGCCTACCCCATGACTCCAGCCACAACCATCCTACATTATATGATTGAAAATGAAAAGAAATTTGGTTTGGTGGTTAAACAAACCGAAGATGAAATTGCTGCCATGGGCTATGCCATTGGTGCTGCCTATGCAGGTGCAAGAGCAATGGTGGGGACCTCAGGAGGGGGATTTGCCTTGATGGCTGAGATGCTTGGCCTTGCCGCCATGACCGAAACTCCGCTGGTGGTTGCAATCGCCCAGAGAATTGGTCCAAGCACCGGAATGCCAACCTGGACAGAACAGGGTGACTTAAGATTTGTACTTCATGCATCCCAGGGGGATTTCCTGAGAGTTGTTTTGGCTCCTGGAGATGTGCAGGAATGTTTTTTCCTTGCTGCCAAAGCATTGAATCTTGCTGAAAAATATCAGATTCCAGTAATAATTCTAACTGATAAACATCTTGGTGAAACGGTATTTTCTACGGAAACATTTAACCATAAAAAAGTAAAAATCGAAAGAGGAAAAATTGTAAAAGAACTTCCGGCTATGCCACCAATGACAAGATGGAAAAGATACGCATTCACAGAAGATGGAATTTCGGACAGAGCGTTTCCAGGAACACCAAATGGGATTCATGTTGCCTCATCCTACGAACATGATGAACACGGGTTTAGTTCAGAAAGTTTTTCCATGAGAACAAAGCAGGTTCAGAAAAGAGGGATGAAAAAACTGGCTGCACTTCTTAGTGAGATTGATCCGCCAAAAGCCTATGGTGCATCTGCCAAAGATGCTGAAGTGGTCTTGATTGGCTGGGGATCACAGAAACTTTCTATTCTAGATGCACTTTCTTTGCTTGAGAAAAAAGGTATCAAAGCAAAATTTGTACATTTTAATCACATCCACCCACTTGATCAGAAAACCGCAAAAAAAGCAGTGCATGGAGCGAAGGTAACCATCATGGTAGAAAATAATTCCTCTGCCCAGTTTGCAGGTGTGCTCAAAGAATGTGCCTGTATCAATATGGATTTCCATTTGCTGAAATATGATGGAAGACCGTTTTTCCCAGAGGAAATTGCAGAGGAAGTGGAGAAATTGAAAAAAGCAGGCTACAAAGGCCAGAAAGAAATTGTTATCATGGAAAAAGACGATTTGGAATATTACCAGCCAAGCAAATATGGTTTATAGCTTAGGTGAAATTATGGTTCAAATTAATGATCTCAACGTAAAAGAAAAATCCCAGTGGTGTCCTGGTTGCGGAAACTTCGCCATTGTGGGTGCATTGAAGAATGCGTTTGTTGAACTTGGAATTGAACAACGAAACGTGGTGATATCTTCAGGAATTGGCTGCAGTGGAAAAACTCCACACTACCTTAATGTGTATGGATTTGAAGGACTGCATGGTAGATCCTTGCCAATTGCTTCAGGAATAAAACTAGCCAATGATAGATTAACCGTGATAGCAGAAGGGGGAGATGGAGATGGTTATGGTATTGGCTCTGGCCACTTCATTCACATCATGAGACGGAATTATGATCTTACTTACATTGTCCATGACAATCAGATATACGGGTTAACCACTGGCCAGGCATCACCAACTTCACAATTGGGGATGAAAACAAAAACCACCCCAAACGGGGTAATTGAAAAACCATTCAATCCGATTGCTGCTGCGATAGTAGGAGGAGCAACATTTGTTGCCAGAACCTTTGCAGGTGATATGAACCACCTTAAGACAATGATAAAAGAGGCCATTACCCATAAAGGATTTGCGTTGGTGGATGTTTTCCAACCATGTGTCACATTCAACAAACTTAACACCTATGATTTTTTTACAAAAAGAGTGTATAAGCTTCAGGAGTCTGGTCATGACACAAATGATAAAATAAAAGCCATGGGAAAGGCGTTTGAAGCTGAAGCTACGAATTATGAAAAATTACCCATGGGAATTTTCTACAAAGAAAATCGTCCGACCTATGAAGACAGCTTGCCCATGATAAAAGAAAGAGCACTGGTTGAACATGATCTTGGCGGCATTGATGTCTCATCAGTTTATGAAGATCTGATGTGATCAGACAACAGCTGTTGGTGGGCTTGGAACAGGAGCCAGCGGATGGTATTTCCTATGATATTCAAGGAAATTAACAACCAACTGGGCTGCATCAACAATGGCAACTGGTATCAACACACTACCCTGAGCATAGCATTCATCTGGAGTTAATTTTCCTGTTTTTTTCTGATCAGGATCAGTACCCTCTGCATCCACACTGCGGAATCTCTGGGTGTTGGCCACAATTCCATTTACAAATTGGGTGATTTTCAACTCGGTGCTGCCTGGCACCCAGGTGATATCAGCTACCGGTGGTGTTAGTGGTTTACCATTCCATATTCTAACATTTGGTTCATTACCCACTCTAAATGGGCTTTTTTTGTAATCAGCCTTGGTCATCCATCCTTCTAAAGAATCAAGATTACCTGGCCCGTGAGTGTCATTATGAACATGGGCAGGAACATGTAGGTCTTCCACAAGGTGCATCATGTGGCCAAGTGCAGTGAATGCATTTGGAATATCTCCTGCACGATAATATTCAGAAGCAAGATTCCAGTAAAGTTTAATTCTTGTCAACGCGCTTTGGAATCTTAACTCCCCTCCGATTATAGAAAGTCCGCATTCCGGATCATCCATTGTTGGGTCATAGAAATGGGCGAAATAGGGACGGTTAAGTGCATCATTTTCAACTTTACCGCCAGTAAATGCCTTGGCAAGTTTTGAGATAACATGAAAGAGAGCTCCGAAGAAAGTTGTTCTGTGCTGCATTTCATCAAGAACTTTTTTCAACTCACCATTTTTGGTTCTCATAACTGCAGGATCAGTAAGGCAGACGTTGTCCAGTGTTTCACCTGGAGAAAAAATAAAATCTTCGGCACCTGCACCAACCACCAGATGTGCAGTGTAGGCAGCAATCTGTGGATCAGTACGGAGTAAGGAAGCTGCTTCGTAGGTAAGATATTCGTGAGTAGAGGTAAGTTGCTTGAGTATTCTAGTTATTTCATTTTGAGTATCAGGAACAGTTAGATATCTTTTTGGACCTTCTGGACTTGTTCCTTGGGTATAAACACTCAGTGGTTTCCAATGAGAAATTTGATAACCTGGCGAATCTTTTGGAGGGGCATTGGCAGTATCAAATCGCATAATTGTTGGTTTTTGTGGTCCTGGCCACTCGATATCTCTTGTGGGTATTCTAACACCAGGCATCCCAGCCACTTCCAATGCAGGACCAAAAGGATCTCGGAAAATAGAAACAACTTCACGCAAAGCAGCCCTGACTCTTTCTCCTGGTCGATCTTTAGAATGAGAATCATGATTTAAAGTTCGCATAATAACCCTCCTTCTTTCAAATACCCGTTATATACTTGGATGGAACACCTTTTAAAACCACGTTTTACCACCAGAATTGTTAAAAAGTTCGATGGAGATAGCTGGGTGTGCAACTTGTCCCAAGAGCCTACCAGTTGGCCATATACAACTCCATAATGCAAAATGGCAATACCCTAGTGGTACTACCAACCGGGCTTGGAAAAACACTCATAGCACTCATGCTAATTCAGGATAAGATGAAAGAGGGCAGATGCCTTTTTCTTACACCAACAAAACCCCTGGCAAAACAGCATTTTTTGTCGGTTATGAAAACCTTGGAACTCAGTGAGAAGAATGTGGCACTTGTAAGTGGTGAGGTTGCACCGGCTAAACGTAAGGCAATGTACGAAACAGATATAATCATCAGCACCCCCCAGACCATAAGAAATGATCTTGAAAATTCTGTGTTGTTACCAAATTTCTCTTTGGTTATTTTCGATGAATGTCATAGAGCAGTTGGGGACTATGCCTACACCTATGTTTCTGAAAAGCTCCACGAACACTCCAATGGGAAAACCTTGTTTGTAGGACTCACCGCCTCACCTGGAGGAAGACATGATAGAATAAAGGAAGTGATGGGGGCTCTTAGGATTGAAAATGTGGAAATACGCGATCACACTGACCCAGATGTATCACCCTATGTTCAAAAAAGCGTGGTCAGTTGGATTCCCGTCGAACTTTCAGATCATTTCAAAGATATTAGAAAAGAATTGGTTACGCTCACGTCAAAATATGCTGAACGGTTGGCTGGAATGGGATTTCCACCGCCATTAAAACATAAGGGCAAGTTTATGGCCCTCCGCCAGCGCATATTGGATATTCCGCATAATATCAAATACCCGGCATTGATCCAATACTCCATTCTGCTTCATCTTCTTCACATGACTGAGCTTCTTGAAACCCAGGGGGTTTATCCCTTGAGAGGCTATCTTGAAAAACTTGGTGAAAAGGAAAGTAAATCAGCAAAAATACTTTTACAGGAACCAGGATTGAATAAAGTGAAACGGTTATGTGAAAAAGATGAGGATCATCCGAAAATGAAGGTCTTGATTGATGTACTAAAAAAACTTTCAGGCAAAAAAATAATTGTTTTTGTACAATATCGAGCCCAGATTTCACGTATTGAAACAGTGATAAGAGAAAATGGCATTAGCGCAAAACAGTTTGTTGGTAAAAAGGATGGTGTGACTAAAAAAATGCAGGAAGAAACCATTGCCAATTTTAGAGAGGGGAAATTTGATGTGATGGTGGCAAGTTCCATTGGTGAGGAGGGATTGGATATTCCTGCTGTGGATGTTGTGATTTTTTATGAGCCAGTGCCCAGTGAAATAAGGAGTATACAAAGACGAGGAAGAGCTGCGAGGCTGAAAGAGGGTCAGGTCATTGTTCTCATGACCCAGGGAACACGGGATGAATATTACTACTATGCTTCCAACAATCGTGAAAAGAAAATGAAGAAGATATTGACTGGGATGCAAAAAGCAAAGGGTAACTTGGGTTTCAAACCAGCCAATTCAGACAGTAGGAAAGAGTCTAATGTGGGTGGAGATATTGTTGTGAAACCCGTAGAGGCAAAAAAGAAAACAAAAAACCAACAAACCAAAATGAGCGATTTTATTTCCTGATTTATTTTTTTACCTTACTTACACTGGTTTCGAGTATAAATGCTATTTCTTCTTCGCTAAATTCGTAAAAGTCCATGAGTTTCTGCATGTTTGATTTTCCATATTCCTTTAGAAGCGGAATATATTCCCTAGCATCCCGTGCATTGACATGCACACGCTTTCCGATTTTGATTCCAATGGCTTTCAACATTGCCCGTCTTTCAACCGAGCGGGACATGTTTTTTAGATAACTTGGAAAATTGTATTTGGTGAATTTTCTATAGGGTGTTTTTTTAGCAATGGCAACTCCAGCGGTGGCAAGATCAATGGAATACTTCAACATCTGCCAGTGGGTTTTCCTTATCCTTCCATCGAATATATCTGCCTTGGAAAGAGAATCATATCCAGCTGCAATATCATCTGGAGTTTCATACTCATTGGAGATATTTTCATCAATCCAAAGTTTGATAATATCGTAATCAATATCGCCGCCAACCAGTTCCTTAACAGCAGCATAACTTTCACCTTTTAGTATCCCACGAACAATCTGGAAAATATCTTTTTCATGGGTCCTGGCACTTGGGCCATGACACTGAAGATCATTTAGAGCAGCACGCACATCCCCTTCGGCTCTTTCCGCAATGGCATCGATAATCTCAGGACTTAGTGTAATTTGTTCTGCCTTGGCTACAGTTTCAAGATGTTTTTTTATGGAACCTTTACTAATTTTTTTGAATTCCAGAAGTTCGCACTCTGCTCTTATGGTTGAAAGTGATTTGTCCCAAACATCGGTAGCCGTTACTATGGCTGGACAGGGAGATTCGGCTAGAAAATTCTTGATTGCTGTTCCTCCACCGCTATCCTTTCTTCCAGCTAGAACATCAGCATCATCCACTAGGACGATTTTGGTTCTGCCAAAAAGACTTCCTGCCAAAGCAGACTGCCCCAAAACCCGTTCCACCCGGTCTTTGTTTCTGAGTTCACTGGCATTCATTTCTATAATTTCCAGATCAAACTGGTCTTTGAGTATGTATGCTATGGATGTTTTTCCAACACCAGGGGGGCCATAAATCAACAGAGGTTTTCGAGGTTTGCCACTAAGCCAATGAAGAATCCATTGTTTTATATGCTCCACCTGTTCGCTGTTGCCTATGAGGTCATCCAGTTTTTTTGGAGCATATTTTGTTGTAAGAAGCATTTGATCAGTTAACAAATTAGGTTAACGTGATTTAATATCTTGCGAAATAAACAGGTAATTATGGGAATGATGGCTATTTACAAATGCAATAAATGCAGCAATAAATTCGAATCGCAGGAAGGCGGGGGATTTCTGTTTGATGAATTGCGATGCGAAAAATGCGACGAGATGAAGAGAGTAGAGGTAGTTGGGAAAAACAGTCGTAAACCTAAGGGTAAAGTTGAAAAATGCAAATGCAGTGGAAACTTTGTATCTGGCTTAAGACCAATGTGCCCTAAGTGCAAATCGCGAGATATTTCTGTGGAAAAAGAACTTGTCCATTATGATTGAAACTTTTTAGATAATTTTTGGATTACCTCGTTATTTGGGTAATCTGCACTAACTTTTGGTAACATTCTTGCAAAGAACTGAGCGAGAAATGGATTTCTAGAAATTGCCTGATCTGCATCTAGCTCATATTCTGGACGACTAAAGAATCTTTGAACAAAGAAATCCCGTATGGGTTTAACATCCCCCCTACCCTGCAATGCCAAAACCTGATGATTGGCATCAAGATGATCGTAAGTTACACCAGGTAAAAACCCATCTCCAAGCATTCCAAATAGCACCCTCCAGTATAAGGGTGTACCTGGCATGGGTGCAAGAATCGGGAAATAGGTATAGTGCATTCTTCTTAACTGAAGAAGTCGTTGGTAATCTTCTCTCAAATCAGCAGGAGTGTGAAGAGGGTATCCGGTGATATGATCACCAAAATAAAGAAGCTGGTGTTCTGCCATTCTATCAATGGCAGCTTGAACCGATTGAAGACGATTTTCAAATCGATCTGGACGATTATATCCGTCAAGAGCGCTATCCAGCATGGATTCTATTCCAATAAAACAAAAAACAAACCCAGCACGATGCATTGCATCTAGTATTTCATGACCAAAAGGACCGAGGATTCTTTGATTATCTAAAAATGAGTTGAATTCAAAGAATTTGTTAAGCCCGGCGGCTTCGATGGCATTGCATAGTGCAATAACACGACTGGGATTTGAAGCAAAATCTTCGTCGATAATGTTGATCATGATTTTTTGATTTGGCCAAACGCCATGGAACTTTTCTTTTATTTGCCTTAATTCGTCAATTACCCTTGGAATGCTTCTATAACCAAGACCAGGATAGTTCATGGAACCTGTTGAACAGTATTCGCAGGAGAATCTGCATCCGTTTGAGGTCATTAGCAGTAAAAATGGATAACCTCGACCAGTTGCATAGTGTCTCATCAAATCAAAATCATCAGCCCTAAAAGGAAGAGGATAATTGTCCAGAGGAACACGGTCAGCTGCGCTGATTTGAAGCTGACCATTTGCCATGAATGAGATGCCAGAAACTGCCCGCGGGTCTTCCAACTCCCTCAAAACAAGAAGAAGCTCTGGAAGAACTCGAATTCCTTCTCCTATGCATGCATAATCAACAATACCATGTTGGAAAATGTTTCTGAGATCCTGTTTGAAAACATCTGCAGCTTCTGGATTTTGAGGGGAAAAACGGTCAAAAAGTAGATACTGTTTACCAACACTTGTCGGATGGTAGCCCCCGAAAATGATTGGTAGGCCTAGTTTTTGTTTCAGCTCTCCGGCGAGTGTCAATCCCTTCCTGAAATTATAGGTAAATGTACTGAAACCAGCAACATCTGGATTAAATGCTGAAATCTCAGCAACAAAATCAGTATTTGATTTTGTTTTAGGATAGTTTAGGGGATTGGCTGGATCATAGGGACTAGCCAACTGGTCAAAAATCCTCACTGGATAACCCTGGGATCGTAAAACCGAGGCAAGAAGCTCTAGTTGATAGGGTTCGCCCATTTCCTTTACAGCTTCTTTTTCTTCCTCACCTGCAAGAGAACCAAGAGGACGTATTAATGCGATTTTAATAGAGCTAGGAACTCTTCCTTTGAGAGATTTACCAGGGTATAGATCAATACTATCAATGCTACCCATGGCACGAAGCTGGTCGGTTATAACAGAATAGCTACGGGTTGGGCGGGTGGTTACCACCAGCTGAGCAATATTCTGAGTGTTCCGAGGACAGATTAGTTTATTAGTCACCATGATATACTTTCTAACACAACTGGTATATTAAATAAAAGATAATATTTTTAGATTATTTGAGAAAAATATGCAAAAAACACCATTAAAGTAAAGAATATATGAAAATATCGGAAGAGAGATATAAATAATAAAAAGAATTGACAAAACAACAAAAATATAAATATTTACTATAAAAAATTCTATATGAAGCCTTTTGAAGGAATAGACTGGAAAGACCGACAGATACTTTTTCAGCTTGATGAGGATGGTTTCCAGCCAGCATCTGCAATAGCAAAAAAAACAAGATTATCCAAGCAGGTCGTGGGTTATAGAATTGCAGAACTGCAACGAAAAGGAGTGCTACGAAGATGCTGCGTTATTGTAAATGAAGCAAAAATAGGCTACACCTTCTTCAAATTTTATCTTAAGTACAAAAGTGTGGACAAAAAATTGGAAGATGAAATAATTGGCTTTTTTAATGATCATGTGGATGTTGGACTTTTGGATACCTGTGATGGACGTTTTGATATGTTTATCGGGGTTTGGGCAAGGGATACCCATCATCTTTACAAAGTCTATCGTGAACTTTTTGGAAACTATGGAAAATATTTCGAGGATATTTCAGTTTCGATTGTAGAGACTGCATACAACTCCAAACGCGGCTATCTCATTGGTGAGAGAACTAGGGCTGAGGTTCCACTTTTTGGTGGAGAGATTGAATTAACCCCGAAAATAGATGAATTGGATAAGAAGATTTTAGCAATCTTGTCTAAGGACGCCAGAAGCAGATTGGTGGATATTGCCAAGGAATTGAAAGTAACGCCAAATGCAGTGAGTTACAGGATAAAACAGCTGAAGGAAAGCAAAGTGATACAAGGGGCACGAATAGTATTGGATAGAAACAAACTGGGTTTCCTTAGCTATAAGGTTTTGGTAAAGGTTGATTCCTTTGACGAAAAAGAGCTTAACAGATTTCTCAATCATGTTACCCAACATCCGAATATAATTGATATTGATCTTTGCATGGGGGATTGGAATATTGAACTTGATGTTGAGATTGACGATTATGATGCATTCAGAAAATTGATGCTTGAATTACGGACAAATTTCTCAAACCTAATCAAAAGCTATGACTCGCTGTTAGTATTTCATGAGCACACCTACACCTATTATCCAATGGGAAAGGAATACTGCCCGATAAAAAGCTAGAGTAGTAATAGATTATACCTTTCTCCAAAATTCGTTCACAGCTCGTTCTGGTTCTTGAGTTAGAAGAAATTTAGTTCCTGGCTCAAAAATTGCATTGTATTTGGGCCAGTTGAACCGCTCATCCATGTAAACGATGGCTACGCGATCGGTTTCTTTTCTTAGAGCCCTGCCAGCAGCTTGAAGTGCTTTTAGAGTACCGGGAAATAGGTATCCGTAATCCCACCCCCGTCCAAATTTTTCATCGTAGTAATCAATCAATGCCTGGATTTCAAGACCCATTTCATCAAGTGCAACACCAACAACAATGATTGTTTTTATCTCGCCTTCACAATAGTCAACTCCTTCTGAGAGTGAACCACCCTGCACGCCACATAGTACACCCCCGTTTTTGAAATTTTTAATAAGTTGACGGATTTCTGGTGGTTTCATTTCTGGTTTCTGAATATGGAGATTCTGTGAAAAAAGATAGGGCAGTACTTCATCCATCACCTTGTAGGAAGGAAAGAAAACTGCAGTGCCACCTGGGGTTTTTGCTACAATGGCATCGATTTTCTTGGCGATTCTAAGATAGCCCTCAGTACCACGTTTGGAATATTTTGTTGTGATGTTTTTGGTGATTATATTAACAGAATTCTCCTTGGCAAATGGAGAAGTATAGGTTTTCATTATTGTTCTGGATGGGTCCAATCCAAGAACATCACGGTGCATGGAAAGAGGCAATAGCGTACCGCTCATAAGAATGGATGATGAAAAATCATTCAGTAGACTAGTAAAGGGGGATGGGTCAAGCATTTTTTTAGACAGGAAGAAATGTTCGCCATTGGTTTTCAGAATTCGAACACAGTTTTTATCACCCACAGTCCAATCAGATATAAAATGACCCAATCTTAGGCAGGCGCTTTTCTTCCCACTATGAAGAATGATCTCGAGCCCAATCTCTTCGAGTTTTACAGCTGCTTCCTCGGGGGTAAGACCAAAAGTTTCGATTACAGGAAGAAAATCATCAGATGTTATGGTTCTTTCTTTAGAGCCGCCCAACATTCCAGCAGCCCAGGAGTTAAATTTTTGTTCAAGATCTTCAGGATCAAGTTTAAGATATCTCATTTCTTTGGCAGCCCTGGCAAAACTAAAACTGCTTAGATTTTTTGACATGCTGGATCGCATGCGAGAAGAAAGATTGTGTGCTTCATCTAGAATTACTATGGATTTGTCAACAGATTTTTTTATCTTTGAGAGAAATGGAACACTGATGTGAGGAACTAGAAGATGATAGTAATCCGCGATAATAACATTCGAAATTGAGGCCAGTTTTATCAGCCATTCATAGGGACAGCAGGCAGAGTCACGACCGGCTTGAATTAATTCGTGGTGACTTTTTCCACTACCATAGGTAGCTAGGATTTTTTTAAACGAAAAATCTGCCTTGGCCTGTTCCAGTTTGCCATAGCCATGGGAATTGGTATAGAATGGACAGGTTTTGTCTTTCCTTTTTTTTATGCATGCTGTTTGAAAGCCATCGTTATCAAGTTCAGAGAGAGAAGGATCGATGCAGCAATGAACACGACCAAGGAGATCAACACCTCGAACAGGCAGGGAATGTTTTTTCGCAATGCCATTGACAACATCCAATGCGATTTTATGCTGAGAGATTTTTGGTGTGAGGAAAAAAACAGTAAGATCATTCTCCAATGCGTAGGATAGGGCTGCAGATATGGATGCATCGGTTTTTCCAAGCCCGGTTGGTGCCTGGGCCATAAAATTTTGTCCAGCGGCTAGGGCGCCATGAATGTCCTCCATGAGTTCTTTTTGCGAGGCTCTAACGTGATCATGTCTAAAATAAAGCGCCATGGCATTCTTTTAAATGAAAACGAATTAAATGGCCGGGTGTAAAATAGAAGTGATGAAAATATTATACAACGCTCCTGCTATTCTTCATAAAGGTGCACTTATAGTTGGAGATACTCATTTTGGAATGGAATGGAAACTACGACAAAGGGGAGTGTATGATGAACAATTTAGCACACGCCTCTTCTCCAAACTTAAAGAATTAATAGTGGATCATAAAGTAAAAACACTAATCCTGTTGGGCGATGTAAAAGAAGATATAACAATGTTGGATCGCACAACAGAAGAGATTTTGGCAAAATTATCCATGCTGTGTAAAGTTATTATTGTCAGGGGAAATCATGATGGCGGAATTGATGCAATCAATTCCGGCAGTCTTGAACGACGTGCAGTTCAAGGACATGGTGGAAACGCAGAGGTAAAAGCAGCAAGTGGATTTGTTTATGAAAAACTCGGACTTATTCATGGTCACTCCTGGCCAGCAGAAGAATTGATGGGGTGTAGCCACCTGATCATGGGTCATCAACATCCAATGATCTCCATAACCGATGCATTTGGAAAAAAGCGCAGTGAACCCGTTTGGGTGGTGGCAAAGCCAGACGTGGAAGTTATAAAAAAACGATACGGAAAGTTCAACAAAAAAATAAAACTTATTTTAATGCCTGCTTTCAATCCGGTGATCGGAACGCCCATAAATATCGACGATAAAACCAAATTTGGACCTCTGATTAATAACAAACTATTTAAACTCAACGATGCATTAGTATTTCGCCTGAACGGCATCTGTCTTGGAAAACTTAAATGAGGGCGACCATATGGGAAACAAAAGACGAGGAAGAGACCGGCTTGAATCGTGCTCTTCGTGCGGTAGATCAGTTCCACGTGATAAGGCTGTTGAATATAGTACTAGAACTCATTTTACAACCGATCTCAAGGAAGATAATGTAACTTACACTGGATTTAGAGATGTGTATTATTGCATTAGTTGCGCTAAGCATAGAAAGATTTTCGAAAAACTTAAACAACAAGCGCAACGCCAAAGAGAGAGGGAATCCTATGGATGAAATTTCCTTTGAGGGAAAGAAATACATTGCACTGAAGCAGGATATAGGAAACCTACCACTCATCGTTGTCAAAGCAAAAAAAGGATACATTGCCTGTAGCTACATAGACAAGGAAACCGCAGAACGAGTTGGCGATATAGCAGCTTTTGTATCTGGGGTAAAATGCCTGGATGATATGAAAAAAGCTAAGATAAGAGTTGCAACCACCTGGGCTGAAGATCTTGGAATACGCGAAGGGATGAGTGTAAAGAAAGCACTTGAATTGATGGATATAGAGTGAAACGCAATAGCGTTTCAAATGAATCATCATTCGAATAATTATTTTTAGCTATTTCTTGAAAATTTCCAAACCCCTAGTAAAAACAACGGGAGAATAAAAATAATCATATTGCAGATGTTGTCAGATGCAACAGGTGGGGGGCACATACCAGGAGGGGTGGTTGTAACTGTTGTGCCAAAATAGTTTTGGGGGACAATCTGGGACAGTCTGCACACTTCGTTAATACAATTTTCACGCGTAACCCTATCTCCAAATAACTTAGCATCAAAATCATATCTTTGGCTGATTAAATCGCATATTTCAGGATCGCGGATTATTTTTGCGATATCATAATAACAGGCGTTGGACTCAAGCTCTGCAACTTTACCAAGATCACTACCGTCCTTATCCACAAGCATACCAAAATCACGCCAAATGGATTCGCAGGTTGCTTTTGCCTGTGGAATATCACCGATATATGCCGAAGTCATTGCTGCAGAATGATAACATTTGATTCTAAGTGAATCTCGATCGATTTTAGGGTCTGATTCGCACTCGTGAATGGTTTTAAGACCAAGAGCGGCACTGGTTAGTCCAACGATAAAAAGAAATAAAACAACTCCAACAAGCACTCTCACAATTTACCCTCGTTGCATTGGTTTTTCTGCATAGGGCTTGAGAAGGGTTTTTGCTTTAGCTAATACGATACGGATCTCCTTCTCGTTCTTTGCACCGGCGCAAATGACTTTACCGTTTTTGAACAGTAATAATGAGGCCTTTGGATCCTTGAATTTCAGAATAGCACCAGGGAATTGTTCTGGTTCATATTCAACATCTTTTATCTTGTATGCTATTTTGTAAAGATCAAGTTCAAGATTAAGTGCAGCCGAAGCAACGATGTTTGTTATTTCTATATGTGGTTTTTTTGTTTTGGTAATTCGTTTTGCATAGGGCGTAAGCATTTTGATGGTTTTTTGGATCGTCTTCTCTATCAATTCGCGCTTTTTACAACCAACACAAACCACTTTACCGTTTTTGAACAGCAACAATGAGGCCTTTGGATCCTTGAATTTCAGAATAGCACCAGGGAATTGTTCTGGTTCATATTCTATTTCAGGAATTTTGTTTGCAAGAGCATACAGATCAAGCTCAAGTCCTAAAGATGCCGAGGCAACCATATTCGTAATTACAAAATCAGGTTTCTTTGACAATATACCACCTATCCAATAAACTTAACATTTATAAAGGAGGCAATTGTTTAAAAAGACTTTCTCTCATCAACTTCGTACAAACTAATTACTGTGATTAAAATGGTTAAAGCTTCAAAGGGTGCATTTAATAGAAGGACTCGAAAGCTCAAGGGAAAGAGCAGAATCAGCGTAGCCAAGCTTGTTCAGACGTTCAAAGTAGGGGATAGGGTAATTATCAGCCCAATGGCAAAGTATAAGGGATTGCCTCATTTGAGATACACTGGCAAGCATGGTACGGTTATAGAAAAACGAGGGAGGGGCTACGTTGTTGAGGTTGGAGATTTCAAAACAACCAAGGCAATCGTAGTAGGTGCGGTTCATTTAAAACTAATGTGATGGGTGGTATCGATGGAAATTAAATCTTCTAAACCGGTCTCGCTGAGCGAGGCAAAGACAATACTAAGTAAAAGAAAGGGTGATGGGGAACTTGGATACGAGCAGTCCCAGGCACTTGAGAATACTGAAAGATTTGCCATAGCCGAAGAAGACAAAGCAAAAAAAATAATTGAAAACCTTAGAAAACATGAAAAGATAAGTGCTGATCTGGCAGTTAAAATCGTAGATATACGCCCTGCAACCTCGGCAACTCTTAGAGCAATCCTGGTGAAAGACAGAGTGGAAATGTCTGATGAAGAAGTTGAGAAAATCCTTAAAGAATTAGCTTAAAGAGGGGGTTACTATGGAGGATAATGCATGGGTGATCGAGTATTTATCAGCAGGCCGAGCTGATGCCATAAGAAAAGAACCAGTGGTACAGCTTCTTGGAACTCGATTCTTTACATTGCTAGAAGCCACGGTAAATCCATCTGCAACTATCGTATTAGGACAGAACGTGTATGTTGGTAAAGAAGGAAGAAAAGAAATTGCCCACATAAAAGGTAGAATAGGGTACAGTGATCTTACCAATGGTGCCAGAGAATTTTTACCAACCATGATAAAGAAGGCAGTTGGGGAAAGAGAAATGGATTTTGTTAATTTCATAAATCACGCTAAACCAATTTCAATTAGAGTGCACACCCTGGATTTGTTACCAGGTATTGGAAAAAAGAATATGGAAGCAATCCTCAAGGAAAGAGAGGTCAAGCCATTTGAATCCATAGCTGATCTTCATAAGAGAGTGCCAAGCCTTGCAGATCCAACTGGAATCTTTGTCCAGAGGGTTCTGAGTGAACTTGAAGGCAAGGAAAAGTACTATCTTTTCACCAAACCACCATTCCAACCAAGATTTGGCAGTATGAGATAGAGTTTATGAATAATCGTTTGGTATTTTTTCTACTTATAATGCAATTGGTAGTTTTTGCTGCAGCCAATAGTTCTGATCCTGGTATGCTTTTTCTTAAGATTAGCACGCAAATGGATGCCAACATTACCAATCAGGCAGATACGGAATTGTTCTTTCAACAAAATAGTGTTATTGTAGTTGGTGAAGATGCAAGTTTGGGGGAAAAACTGATAATTCAGGCAACCAAAGTTCAAAATCCATGGTTGAATAACGTAAAAGAAGTTAGAGAAACAAATTTTACAGATGATAGTTACAAACTTATTATTTTAGTTGGCGGGCCATCCCAGAATAACCTAACTAATTATGTAAAAAATAACGGCTACCTGAATGAGAGCTTTCAATTCGAAGGTGGAATAACAGTTGAAACCGGAAAATGGGGAAATGCCACGGTAGTGACCATATCAGATAAGCAGGGTTACGAAATTGCATCAAAACGTGAAAGTACCAGCTATTCTCCATTGAATGGAATTATACCAAAAGAGTACATTCCAGTTGCGGCTACTGGTATTTCGGTGATTATTCTCGCACTGATTAATGTTGTCAAAACTGTTTTTGAATTCAAAGCGCTGGACTTTGGGAGAAAAGGTAAGAAGGTAGGTCAGGGATCGATATTTATCTGGAAGATAAATATCAGTGAGATCATTGCGATCATCGGAGCGTCCATTGTATTGGGCATTTCCATAAGCTGGCAATATTTTGGTCCATCACCCGACTTTCTAAAATGGCTCGTCATAAACAGCATAATATGCTTGGCTGGGGCGATTTTACACGAGGTAACCCATAAAATAATGGCAATTTTGTTTAAGATTAAAATAGAATATAAATTTTGGCCAGCTGGTTCTGCTCTCACACTTTTAAGTTCCTATCTTGGAAATGCATTCTCGATTCAAGCATTCCTGCTTGAGGAAATTGATCCAAAAACTGCAAAATGGAAAGTTGGTTTGATGAAACTGGCTGCACCGGTGGTCAGTGCAGTTGTTATGGTGGTTTTTGCAGGAATATATTTCTTTGATCCGTCACCAATCTATCGGGTGGTTTATAGTACAAGTGCACTTTGGGCAATGGCAGAAATGCTACCATTTAGCGGATTAGATGGAAAAGACATAAAAGAATGGAACGGCTTTGTCTGGTTTGTGGCTTTCTCTGCCATAGGACTGGCCTATGTGGTCATAACCTTCCTATTATAAAGTTTGGCTATGAAAAAAAGTGAGGTGGCTCTATGAGATATGTAATTTTATTAGCGCTAGCTTTGCTGCTTCTGGGTTGTACAATGAACCCACAGGACTTGAAACCAGCGAGTAATCAGAATGGAAATGGCCAGATAACACAGCCAACTGGAAATACGAGTTCCGATTTGGGTGTATTAAATCTAACCATGGCCGAAGTCACAAAACACAATACTGCAACAGACTGTTGGATGGTTATAAACGGGAAGGTGTTGAATTTGAGTTCCTTTGTAACACACCCAGGTGGCAACGCTTACGTGCCTTTTTGCGGTACTGATGCCACTGTTGCTTTTAACACTAAAGGTGGAACAGGCGTACCGCATTCTGAAAATGCAGCTTCGCAGATGGTTCAATTTATCATAGGAGAATTAAATAACGTAATCGAGC
Source organism: Candidatus Bilamarchaeum dharawalense (assembly GCA_902386555.1). Classification (GTDB taxonomy): domain Archaea; phylum Micrarchaeota; class Micrarchaeia; order Anstonellales; family Bilamarchaeaceae; genus Bilamarchaeum; species Bilamarchaeum dharawalense. The sequence continues at coordinate 515,636 of CABMJJ010000009.1, read as the reverse complement.
AGCCACCTAAACAAAATAATACACCAGCAGATATACCTCCAATTTTGAATGATACACCACCTATTATCCCGACAACACCTCAGATAACCCTAACAATGGAAGAAGTTGCAAAACATAATAAGGCAGATGATTGTTGGATAGTCATAAACGGAAATGTGTTGAATTTAACATCATTTAGCAGTCACCCAGGAGGGGGAACATATCTGCCCTACTGTGGAACTGAAGCAACTGAGGCATTTAATACGAAAGGGGGCCAGGGAAATAGTCATTCAGCCACGGCAAATGCATGGATGGATAATTTTATAATTGGTCAACTTGGACAGAATATCACTAACACCATTTCACCCATCAATAACACCATTCCAACTGGATTGAGAGAATATGAAGAAGAAGAATACGAGGATGATTAGATGCAAAAGATAAGTTTTCTGTTTTTACTCTTAATTCTGGGGATCGCACTTATTGGCGTTTATCAATCAATGTTCCCAGTTCCAACAGTCACCGCCTATGACAGATTTTTTGCACTATCCAGTTTCTTTCTTTTGTGCATCTCACTAATCATTGGACCCCTGGTCACCATCTGGCCAAAGGAATACGCTCAATTGATTGAACCAAGAAGGGCAGTTGGAATTACTACATTTATTTTTATAGTGCTTCATTTTTTCCTTGCCATGACCTCGGTATTTAACTGGCAATTGAACGTGATACTTGCCTCAGTACCGAGTCTGGTGGCTGTTCTAGCCACAGTAATTTTGTTAATTTTAACTCTAACCTCTTCAGATTTTGCAGTGAAAGTTCTGGGTCCAGTTTGGTGGAAAAGAATACAACAGTTCAACTATCTTGCCTTTATTCTCTCTTTTGTACATTTCGTACTAAGGGCAAATGGACTTTTTACACCAATAGGAACTAAGGTTTTTGTAAATTTGAGCGAAGTAGCTTTGGTTTTGCTAGGTGTGGCAACTGTTGGACTGCAAATAGCAGGATTTGTTACAAGAAAGAATAGGGAAAAAATATTAAAAGAAAAATCAGCGCAAACGCTTTCGACCGACCATGGTGGCGGTTAATTCACCATAGCCTCGGTCTTTTAAGTGCTCACGATATTTGTGCCTGTCCTCATCCCCAAAAACAAAACCAGCATTGTGCATGGCTTCCAGTCGTTTAACAACCCTTTCGTGGCACTGTAGTAACCATTCCGGAGACTTTTTACCGGCACTTGAAAGTTGTCTTCCCATCTCGAACCAATACTTTACAGCACCCATGGATGCTGCTCGTTCGCTTGGATCAAGACCATCAAAGGCATGATAGAGATCTTCAACAGAAACACCGAAAAGCTGTCTGAACTGTTTTAACTCTGCTCTTTCATGTAGAACAGCTGGAATAGATTTATTTACGACAAATTCATAAACAGCCCTAGCAGTTTTTTCATCCTGGGTATCCTGAAGAACATAATAGGTCCAATAGGTTCTTGCCGGATTCTCGTAAACATCATCGTGCCAGTCTCCGCTAATGAACGGGGCACCGGGTTTTAGTACCCTAAGAATATCATTAAAATGTAAATTGAAAGATTCGTGGTGTATCGCAGCAGTGGATATGATTAGATCAGCTGATTCAGGAACAAAATTGGCAAGCTCATGCACAGTACCAACCACTGGAGTGATTTTGAGGGTGCTTTCCATTGGGGTGCCTGCAATGACCCTTTTAACCTCAGCAACTGCAGTTTCCAATCGGATTTCCGATGGTTCAAGAAGAACAAGTTCCAATTCAAGAACAACTCCTCGGCCAATTGCTTCTTTGATGAATGCAACGCTAGTTCCACCAACACCAGCGCCAATATCAATTACTTTTTTTACAGCACCCGGTGACGATTCTATAAAATCAACTGCGTGTCTGGCACCAACTTCGTTCATCAATGCATTGGCATCCAACATATTTGCTCTTCGACAGGCTTCGGCAATTAATGCATGAGTCTCAACAGCAACAGTTGAATCTGCATATTCGATCTGGTAGGCATGCTTAGAGGCTTGATAAAGCCACTCAAGATTTTCAGGTGTAACCCTGATACCCCATGCAGAGTAGGAATAGGAATGTGTACGTAATATACTACCCAAAGGAACTGGGCTCCAAGTAACAAGCGACTGTGCCTGACTATCTAAACCTTTAATATCTCCTGGAAGATGAAGTAAATCCATAGATTACACCCACCAAAAAAGATTTGATGCCATTAGCTTAAAAACCTTTACTTTATACAATTTAACACAATATATTAGTGATAAAATACGCGTTCTAAGTTGGATTATTTATAAAAAATCACAGAAAATAAGGAAAATAAGTAGAAAGATAAATGGGCCCGCCCAGAATTGAACTGGGGATCTTTCGCGTGTAAGGCGAACGTCTTAACCATTGTCGTTAACCAAACAGTTTTGGGCCGCCTTTTGCTAAAAGGCGGAACTCGACTACGAGCCCGTTGGAAAACTATTACTCGAGGTTATGTTTTTATTTCCTTCTTTAATTGGAAATAAGATAAGAAAAAATAGAAAAAAACTAGACGTTGAAGTATTTTCTTAACTCCAGACCAGTTATTCCTTTGAGCGAATCAAGGTGTTGTTTTAGCTTGAGATCAAGATAATCCCCAAGTAGTTCGCTTGGAACAAGACCTTTGATGAATGCAGTATCAGTTTCAAGAGATTTAATAGCCTCGTAAAGACTGCTGGGGAGCTCTTTTTCCACACGCTTCTTTTTAGTATCAGTCTCGGTTGGGTCTCCTGGTTCGATTTTCTTCTTGATACCATCCAAACCAGCAGCCGCAATAAGAGATTGTGCCAGATAAGGATTGGCAGATGGATCACAAGCTCGGTAAACCACCCTCTTACTTTCTTTGATATTTCTCTTGGCTGAGGGAACATATATCAATGCTTTTGGATCAGATGCGCTCCAACCAAAGGTAAGATTGTCCATGGCCAGTTTTCTGTAGGAATTTGGAATTGGAGCAGTGAAAAGCGAAAGAGTCTGGGCATGTTCAAGCAAACCACCAACGAAATATCTACCAGCCTGACTTAATTGACCATAGCTCTCTTTGCCATCATAGAGTATGTTCTGTTCGTTGCTTTTCCACATACTCATGGCAATGGAAAATGTGTTTCCCTTTTCTCCTTCAACTGGGTAGGGCATGAAGGTAGCAGATGCATTTACGGCAGTAGCTAGATTTTTTGTAATAAATTTGAGTGTGTTAACTGCATCACCAGCAGACTTCAAACTTCTAGCACCAAGCTCGAACGTTTGTTGTGCTGTTGGAGACTTGCCATGTTTATGAGAATCGACAAGAACACCAAAACTATCTTCAAGGGTTTCGGAAATTTGAGTTCTAGCAGAATACATGGAATCATAGGGCGTGGCAACATAGGCTCCTGTTTTTTCATTGGAAATTGCAGATGGCCCCCATTTTGCTTCTCTGGAATCCATTAAAACAGACGAACCTCGGCCGCTTCCTATTTTATCTGCTGTTGTTGTGTCAAAGAGATAACAATCAACTTCGCTTCCAACCAGACATGTTTTAATGCCTGCAGCAGTAAGATTGGTTTCCATTCTCTCAGCAACATAACGAGGATCTTTGAGGAATCTTTCTTTTTTAACAGCAATAAGAACATCGCAGATAAGTCGGACTGTGGCTGGTTCCCAGGGGAGTCTAGCTAGAGTATCAGGATCAGGAAGAAGCACCAGATCACCCTGATCGCTTGAACCATAAACTTCGATCAGATCGGCAGCAGAAACTCCGCTTCCAAAACTAGCTTCCTCGAGTTTTCGATTAGAAATGCTAACTCTGTGCATTGCACCTTTAATATCAAAAAATTGAAGATCAATCCATCTTATTTCATTGGTAGCGATATATTTCATCACGTCATCTATAGCGGACAAAGAAACCACCTGATAGACTTGCCATCTATAGAAATAAATACGTTTCGAAGACAGTATCCTTTGGTATGTTTGGTACTTCTGGAATCAGGGGCATTTATGGTAAGGATATAACCGAAGAGCTAGCCTCAGGCATAGCAGGGGTATTTGCAGACGGAAAACTGGTTCTTGGCCGCGACATCAGAGAAAGCGGAATGCCATTATTCAAGGCAGCTACCAAGGGTGCTTTTTCTTCACGGGCAGACGTTATTGACCTGGGGATAGTTCCAACCCCAACCGTGGCCTTGGCAACTAAAAAGCATGGTTGTAGAGGTATAATGTTAACAGCTTCACACAATCCCCCTGAATATAATGGATTGAAATTAATCGAGCATGGAAAAGAAATCGGAAAGGTAATGGAACAGGAAGTGACAAAGGAGTATGAACGATGGGTAAGTGACGGTGGGGCGATAATTGCTGACATAATAAAGCAGGAACCTTTTCCAAAATTGACCATTGATTCAAGCATAATTGAAGATCATAAAATTCATGTTAAGGAACAGGTAGATGGTAGTGGAATTAATAGAAAAAAACCGAAAGTGATAGTCGACTGTAATGGTGCCGCTGCGGTGATAACCCCCTATCTGCTTACTGACCTGGGATGTAATGTCATAAGTGTAAATGCTTCAACAAATGGATTTAATCGACCATCAGAACCTTCCAAAGAAAATATTTCCTATTTAGCAGGAGTGGTAAGGGAATGTGGTGCAGACTTTGCCATTGCCCATGACGGAGATGGAGATCGTTGTGTGATAATGGATGATCAGGGGGAAGTCCTACCCTTAGATGTTCAACTGGCAATGATGATTGAACATGAACTTGGAAAAAGCAACAACAAGAAGATAATTTCAACTGTGGAAGCTTCTTTAGTTATACGGGAAGTTGTTGAGAGGGCAGGCGGAAAGATAGAAATCACCCCAGTGGGAAGTACCCATGTGGGAGATGCACTGGAAGAAACAGGTGCCCTATTTGGTGGAGAACCATGCGGAGAATATATCTACCAAAAAGGAGTTCATGTTCCAGATGCCGTTCTTGCTGCGGCTAAATTTGTAGAGATGTTTGTTGGGGGCAGTAAATTTTCTGAATTAAAGAAAAAATATCAACAAAACCCAATTGCAAGAGAAAAATTCAAAGCACCGGACAAACGAAAATCAATGGAAAAAATAAAACAGGAGATGAATATACCAGGAAGAATAAGGGATGATGATGGGATCAGAGTCGATGAAGAAGATGGTTGGTTTTTAGTTCGCGCATCTGGTACAGAACCAATAATCAGATTAACAATGGAGTATAAATCGGATGAAAGACTAGAACAACGGAAAAAAGAACTGGTTAGGTTAATAAAAAATAACATTTAAATACTCAAGCTTACTCAAATTGTAACATGTTAATAGATGGCGTAGGTCTTACCACTAGTAAAACACCAGTAAGAGGAACGATTGTAACAGTTAATGGGTGGACTTGCAAAATGAAATATTGGGGACGTTTAGATCCTCTTAGCGAAATTGGGTATGAGAGATTTAATTTTGAAACAAAAGGCCATGCTTGTCCTAATCATTTTAGAAAATTAGCAAGCGAACTGGCAAAAAAATTACAAGAATATGGTATACATAATCCTCATTTAGTTGTACATAGTATGGGTGGACTAACTGCCATTGCATATCTTAATCTAGTCAAAGAACCAGGATACGAAGATATCAGACCCGCCAGTCTAACTCTGGTTACTCCGGTTCTTTCGGATCCAAAAGAGATGTTACCGAGAGGAAATTTGGTATTGGATGCAGCTTCTGCATTTACAAGATGGAGGATTGCCAGGGTGATACGATCCATAGAGGACAATGGAGCTCCAGGGGAATGTAACGAAGAAAGATCGCATAGGCGCATTAGAACAACACTTGGATTGTTCCAGATTGCATCTCCGCTTTTATTCATGTACACCGGTGCAGATAAAAGAATAAATGAAGTTTTTGCTAACTTCTTGAGGGAAGCAAAAACGAATGATAGAGTATCTACTCTCATGGAATTGTATGCAATGTGTACTGAAGGGCCTGAACTCAAACAAAAACTACTAACAAGGGATATTTGGATCCCTCCGAAAGTACTTTTTGTAGGAGGGAGGCACGATTTGTTTGTGGATGCAGAAGCATCAGCAAGAATTGTAATGGCTGCATTAGATGGACATACCGAACTTAGAATAAAAGTCATGAAAAATGCGGGCCATTTTCCATTTTTAGAGGTACCAGAACAATTTAATGCCGAACTGCCTCTGAGGGTCTAGCTCCTGCAAGTGATTTTTTAAGTGCAACATAACTGACAGTTCTTGGGAATGGGAAATGTTTATCTAATTTCATTTCAGTAATTGTTTTTTCAATAGCCCTGCGTATACATAGCTCCTGAATTCTGTGTTCAAGCCCAGGAACAAATCTTTCCGCTCTCCATGGAACGGAGAGATGGGTTGCAAGTTTTGAAGCAGGAACGGTTTGGAGTGCTTTGAAAACAAGTGGATCAGAAGGAGAACCAATTACTTCAAATCCCCGGTCCAAACAGGGATTGAGAAATTGCAGGAGATTACGATCTTTTCGTGGTCTAGCAACATCTTCTTGAGGAAATGATGCTGCTTCCTTTGCCACTGCAGCCCTTAAATTAGCATGAAAGAGTTCCTGGAATCTTTGATACACTCCCTGAGGACTTTCTTGTAATGCACCTGCAAGTCCCATGGGCATGCTAAAAAGGAAGACACCGTGATCAGCAAGAGTTTCATAGACAGCATCGACAGCCAGCGAAACATCAGTAAACTGAAGAGAAGAGGCACAGAGAACTATATCTGCATCTTTGGCAAAGTGATGCATCTCTTCTATTTTTGCTTGGACTAATTGAACTTGTTTTAGTTTGGCTGGGTTAAATCGATTGGCAACTGCGTCCAGCATTTCTTGAGACGGATCTAGAGAGATAAGTTTACCGCCTGGAGCTAATAATGTTAATAGATGGGGAAGGTAGCTACCTGGTCCTGATCCTCCATCAACTGCAAGAAAAACTTTACCTAATTTAGCAGCAACAGTACTCAGCATGTTCTGAATCATGTCAGTGCCCATGCTAAGAGAATGAAGATACATTTGCGCTGGATCCTGCGACATGTAATCTAAGTTGTATTGATGTTTATTTAAATCTAACTCTTTTTAATATAAATAACCACAATTAAATTAGTTCTCCTCTGGCCTGTTCAATTTGGTGCCTTGCAGAATCCTGTTTGTGCCTGAATTCTGGTAATATGGCATTGGAAAAACGAAGGGTTAGAAGCTCATTGTAGATCTCTTCCATAAGCGCAAAATAGACTTCAGCTTCTTTTTTGTCACCATGACGAAGGCATTCGTACATCTCTCTTTTCAGCTCGCCAATGGCATCCAAAAGACCAAGAAGATAGGGAAGTTCTGGGATCTTAAGCTCGTCATGCCCAGGTATTTTTTTAGATTCGATGACCGCTAGCACCACCCTTGCTTCGGTATACTCCTGGAGAATATGATTCAGATGAGTAGGGTAATTGTTACTGTAGGTAAGGATCTTGTCAAGCTCAACCTCAGCTTGCTTAAGATACTCCTTTGCCTGAGGTATTTCATGGGAGTGCATTGCTTTGATGGCATTGGAACATGCACGAATGATTTGCCTGCTTTGAACAAGAACCTTATCCAGTTGCTCTTCTTTAGAACTTAGTTTGTTTCCAATTTGAGTGATACTTTCACGTAGAGACATAATAGAAAAATGGAAGAAAGAAGATAAAAAGAGCTATGGAAATGGGCCGGGTGGGATTATTATTGGATTGCATCTATCCGAAGAACATCCCATAAGACAGGTGTGTGTAGCGTTCAACACCGATGATCCACTGCAATAGTACTCTAACACACTATTCACAGATAGGCAGTTATCATCAAAATAGGACGGGATACCGCCAAAGGTACGGGTGACTGTACCTGCAGTAAATGGTGCATCGCCACCATCTGAATCACTGCAGCTTGTAGGTATAACGATAATGCCACATTTTCCGCTAGAGCAACCCAAAACGCCACAGCTGTGGGAGATGTTCATGACACTTGTCCCAGAACAGTAGTATTCTCTTAGCATAGTTGAACTGGTACAAACATCGTCATATTCAGTTGGAATGCCACCAATTGTTCTCGTAACTGTCCCGAAGGTACCATAATCCTGGCCACCATCTGAATCGCTGCAGGTAGTTGGAAGCACCAGCATGGTGCATTTTCCACCAGAACAAAGTGGGTAGGGTGCGGTGCAAGTATGGGACACACTGTCCGGAACACCTGCATTACAGTACTGCTCCTTCAGCACGGTTCCGCTGGCACAAGAATCCGTATAACTACTGCTACCATAGGTAACTGTACCAAGAGTAGTGTAGGCTAAACCACCGTCTGAATCAGAACATTCTTCTTTGCATGCACCATCAACACAGGTATAACCACTACCACAGGAATAGGTGTTGTGTGTTTCACTGGTACCAGTGCACCAATACTCTAAGATGGTTGATGAATCAACACAAGAATCATAAACTTCAGTTGACTCGGTCACAAGGTGGCCCTTGACATAGATATCATTTCCACCGTCTGAATCGGTACAACTTGGTGGAACACCGGATAGGATACATGCGCCATCGCTGCATTCATATCCACTTGGACAGGCATAGTTATTATGAGCTTGACTAGTACCACTGCAGTAGTATTCAAGAAGATTAGATGCGTCCACACAGGAATCATAATAGTCAGAAGATTCGGTTTGAAGATGGCCTTTGATATATATGTCTGCTCCGCCATCTGAATCAGAACAAGTTGGAGAACCGGTTGAAACGCACTCCCCATTATCGCACTCGTAGTCAGAAGGACAGTCCATGTTGTTGTAATCAATATTATCATTTGCATTGCAGAAGTATTCTCTTACCGTATCACTGTCTTTGCAATAATCAGTAACTTCATCACTACCTTTGGTGGTGGTGCCTTGTTCATATTTATCTTGACCACCATCACTATCTTCACAAACATCACTATCTAGACATCTGCCATCAGAACAGGAATAGGAGGAACATTCAAGATAGCTCCAGTAAACCGAATCAAGACTGCAATAGTATTCTTTTACTGTGCTTGAATCACTACAATAGTCAGTATATATCTGGTCTCCTTTGGTTACGGTTCCTTTTATGTATCTATTAGCACCTGCATCATCATCAAAGCAGCCTTTTTTGACACATAAACCAGAATTGCACTCATAACCAGAAGGACAGTTTAGATTGGTTGAAACAACAACGCCATTGCTACAATAGTATTCAGTGACCTGTCCGGAGCTAGAACAAAAATCAACATAATTTTTATTTTCTTTTTTTACTGTTCCTGCAACCCAAACATCATGGCCAGATTCGCTGTCCGTACAGGTGGATGCAGTACATGCACCGTCAGAACAGGCAAAACCAGAAGGACAAGTCATGGTTTCAGATAAAATTCCATTAGCAGAACAGTAGTATTCTACGACTTTGTCTGACCCAGAACAGGAGTCAGTGGAGGTACTTGTGCTTTTTGTTGCGGTACCCTTAGTATATTGGTCTTTTCCATTGTCGCTATCACTGCAGGGAGCAGCAACACAGGCACCATTGGAACAAACACCATTGGTACAATCTTTAACTTCACTCTGAAGCTCACCATTACGACAGGTGTATTTTACAACCTTGTCGCCTTGACAATAATCACTGTAGGAGAGACCCTTGTAGTTTACCAAACCAGCAGTATAAAGATCACTGCCACTTGGATTATCAGTACATTTTAGGCCGCATTCTCCTTCTTTAAGAACACCAATACCAGCAGCTTCTGCCTGGCACTTGTCACCATATGTTTTCCAATCACTTCCACAGACCTGCCCACCACAGCTACCTGGGATAATACAACCAAATCCAACCAAAAGGACCGCAACGGTCAATAATAAGAAGAGCCTCATAAACAGGAATGGAAGGGGAAAAAATTTAAATCAATGCTGGGAGGTAAAAACAATGATAGGGACGATTCTAAGACCAGAATTGAAAAAATTCATACTACCAACAATATTTCTCATGTTATTTTTATTTCTCTTAAATGAATTCTATCAGATGGGGTATGATGGAGACCAATATTTCTGCGATTTTGGGTATTACATGAAAGCAATAGAAATGATGAAGAATAGTGAATTTTGTAGTGTTACTGGAGATATGATAATTTTGGGAAATGTGCAAATAGAAGAAGAAACCCAAAAAAGGCTGGACAGATCACTTGAGGGGATTGTAGACCTGACAGATCGATGGAAAGGCAGTGTCGGTGATGTTGCTTCAAGAGTAATGATTATGGTGGATCCGTTTTTTCCTGCACCTTGTGAAATGTATAATGCTCCTTTCTGTGAATATTATATTTCCCAAACAAGTTTTGAGTGTAGCAGATTATCAGCAGATGAGATAAGCACGGATAGCATTAAGGTCAGGATACCTGACTATAAACCAGCGTCGTTGGTTAGTGTAACCCTAAATACCCTATTCTTGATTGTTGAGGGGTATCTAATATCCTGTCTCCTTCTATTGCCCTGGACTTTGAGAACTCCGGTGGTGCCACCATCAAAAATATCCTCACCGAGCATTCTATCGCATGAAAAGGTAAAACCAAAAACTAAAAAACCAACCCAAGGTAAAAAAGGAAAATAGAATTTTAAATTATCAGGAAGATAGCTAACCATGCACATTGTTTTATCACTAGGCGGCAGTTTGGTAAATACAGAAAACGGCACAGATAGGGATTACGTTCTTAGGATAAGGGAGATAATTGCCAAAAACGAAAACAAATTTGGGATAGTTGTTGGTGGCGGTTTTGGAGCAAGAAAAGTAGCTAAAAAAATGCGCGAAAAAGGAAAAAGCGAATTTGAATGTGATGAAGCTGCAATAAAAATTACCTGGAAAAATGCGCAGGTGGTTGCAGATGTTTTTGGAGATATGGCCTACCCAAAAGCCATCAAGGATTTCAAAAAAGCACGGAAAGAAGCTTGCGGTGAAACTGGTAAAAAAGTTGTTGTGATGGGTGGGACCATCCCGGGTGTTACAACTGATACGGACTCGGTGTTGCTCGCAGAAGCCCTTGGCTCAACACGCTTGATAAACATAAGCAATACTGCAGGTATTTATGATTCTAATCCAAAGGAAAATCCAAATGCAAAGAAATTTGACCGAATGACCTATGATCAGCTTATTGACCTGGCGGTTAAAAGCGATAGAAGAACAGCTGGAACTAATTTTGTTTTTGATTTGCTTGCCTGCAAGCTTATTGCACGATCGAAAATTGAAACACATTTTGTAAGCGGAAAAAACCTTGAAGATGTGGAAAAGGCTGTGGATGGTAAACCACACAGTGGGACTGTAGTTTCATGAGATTGTTACTGGACGAGATGCTTTTTCATACTGCCAGATTGCTTAGAATTTTCGGTGTGGATGCGGAAACCATTAAACCAAAAAATGATGACGAACTTATTCGTCATGCTGCCAAGAATAGACAGACACTGTTAACTAAAGATGTTGATCTGGTGAGTAGAGCCAAACATTATGGGGTAAATGCACTTTTTCTTCGTTCAGATAAAATTGAAGAACAGCTTATCCAAATAAAACAGGAACTCGGTATAAAATTTGATTTTCCAAATAAAACAAGATGTCCCATGTGTAATGGGGAACTTCTCACGGTTGGAAAAGAGAGAATACAGAAAATGGTTCCTGAAAATGTCTTCCAAAATCATGAGAAATTCTGGTTATGTGAAAGATGTAACAAAGCCTATTGGGAAGGTGGGCACTGGGAAAATATAAAAAGATTATATGAAAAAATTAGCTCTTGAGGTATTTGCCAACATCCTTGTCAGGTAATGAAACACATTTCTTTGATTTAACAGTGACATAGGAAATTTCAACATTTTCCTGGAGGAGTTTGGCTTCCTGGGTTTTTTTCAAAGCCTCTATACAAAGCCTGATGGAATCATCAATGCTCATCTTTTCATCGTACTTTGATTCCAAATATTCATCCACTTCTTTCTTATTGGCACCAATTGAATCTGCCTTATAGGCTGTCATGGCGCCGCTTGGCTCTGCTTCATAGAGTTTAGGACCCTGGTCATCCACACCAGCAATTAGTAGGGAAACGCCAAATGGTCTGATTCCGCCATATTGAGTGTAAACCTGCATAAGATCGCAAGCACTTCGTGCAATTGAATCCACACTAGGTGCCTCGTTGTAGGTTATTCTGTGTTTTTGAGCATCCACTCTTGCCACGTCAACAAGTCTTCGTGCATCAGCAATGAGCCCGGAAGCAGTAACAACTATGTGGCTATCAATTTCAAACACTTTTTTCAAGGATTCTGGAACCACTAATTTGGAGTGGATGGACTTGAAAGCAACCAGTGCAACTCCTTCCTTTGAAGTTATGCCCATGGCTGTTGCGCCTCTTTTCACAGCCTCTTTTGCATACTCAACTTGGAATAATCTTCCGTCTGGACTAAAAACCGTAATTGCTCTATCATAAGCCTGGGGGGACACGCCGTACATAAATTCACCTCTAAATATGGATAAAATTCGATAGATATACCATGAGAATATTTATATTCGCATCACATTGCCCTTAGTCTTTTTATTCGGTCTTCTATCTTTGGATGAGTAGAACCAAAAAATCCGAATTTGTTTGGGAATGGATTGGAAAAAAACAGTGACGCAGTGGTATCATTTGCACTTTTTGTTGGGGTATTGGTTTTGCCAATTTTTTCCAGTGCACTGGCCAGACCATCAGGATATCGGGTGAGTTTGGCTCCATTGGCATCGGCAAGGTACTCTCTTTCACGAGACAATGCAAATCTTAGGATCTGAACGAATATGGGTGCAAGAATAACAAACACAAGAGCGATGAGTATGAGACCTGCCCCACCACCTTTTCTACCCCTACCGCCAAGAATAGCTGCACGCCAGGCAAACTCCCCGATAAGAGCAATTGCACCAACAAAAACAATGGCAAGCATGGAAAAGCGGATATCGTAATTGGCAACATGAGAAATTTCATGGGCAACCACCCCTTCCAGTTCTTCACGCTTTAAAATGGAGAGTAGACCGGATGTCACGGCAACTGATGCATGCTGTGGATCACGACCAGTTGCAAACGCATTGGGACTCGGATCATTGATAACGTAAACTTTAGGCACGGGAATATTGGATGCCAGGGCCAGTCCTTCCACAACATTATACAAAAATGGATATTCTGTTTTTTTCGCTTCGTGGGCGCCGGCCATGGCAAGTATCATCTGGTCCCCTTGATAGTAGACAACAACCCCGTAGAAGATAAGCGCAAAAAGACCTAGAACTGGCCCACACAACCCAAGCTTAAGTGCCATTGATAAAACTAGAACCATAAGAAAAAAAATGAAAAACATGGCAGCAACAATAATAAGTGAATTGCGCTTATTCTGTTCTGCCGCATCAAAGAAGCTGATTTTTGCCATTGTGACACACTAGAACTGTACCTTGACGTTTTTCTTTTCTTCTTCAGGTACTTCCAAGTAAGGTTTTTTTTGGAATCCTAAAATGCCTGCAATGAGATTGCTCGGGAACATTTGGATTGAATTGGTATATTCAAGTACAGAATCGTTGTAGGCTGTTCTGATGTATGCGATTTTATTCTCAGTACCGGCAAGTTCCTCTTGAAGCATCTTGAAGTTTTCACTGGCCTCGAGTTTTGGGTAGTTTTCAGCAACTGCAAATACGGATTTGAGCGCCTGGGTAAGCATGTTGTTAGCTTTTACTTTTTCTTCAGCAGTACCAGTAACTAACTGGGCACGATATTTGGTTATTGTTTCCAAGGTGCCCCGTTCGTGCTTCATGTAGCCTTTTACAGTTTCAATCAAGTTGGGTATAAGGTCATACCTTCTTTTGAGCTGAACATCTATCTGGGCCCAGGCGTTATCTACCCGGTTTCTTAGAGAGATAAGGCGGTTATAGATCATAACCACATACAGTAGTACGAATATGACTAGACCGACTAAACAAACTGCAGCAAGTATAAGTTCAAATGCCATTAGTTCACCCATAATAAACGCCAGGATCAAGCTTTTAAGGTTAATTGCGGGGCAGTAAACACCAAGGGGTATGATAATCAAATGTTTTTCAGAAAAATATTCCATTCTCCCTCGGAGATATCTATTGCCAATTTTTTATGTTTGGATCTGTGACCAGAAATCAATTGTACTTTTTTCCCGAGTATTTTGGAAAGTTTGGTGATCAACTCGACATTGGCCTTGTTGTTTTCAGGTGGGCTTTCCAAATGTATTTTGAGTCTATTATCCTTAACAGAAATAGAAAATTTTTTTGAATCTGGAACAACTGAAACCAGGATAATCATTTGGATGCCTTGATTATTTGTTTGATTTGATCAGAACTTTGGTAGCCGGAATAGGTTTTCTCATTTATCACTAAAGTTGGGTATAGGGTTACATTATATTGTACTTCAAAAGCTTCGGCAACAGGACTATCCAGTTCGCCATCAAATGAGAATAGTTTGACATTCATTTGGTGGACCAGGTCATCCCGCGCTTGAAGCACAGCCGCACCCTGATCTTTACAAATTTGACCGCAGTTTTTGTTGGAATAGAAATTAACCAAGAGAGTCAGGTTGGAATTGCAAACAGTATTCATTTTCTTTGAAAGAAGATAGGATTCTGCTTCCAGCACAAAATATTTTTTCTTCAATTCATCATCAAAAATATTGCGTTCGTCCTCCAGGAAAGCCAGTTTATATCCAATTTTTTCAATCTGACTATCCAGGGCATCCAATTCGGATAGATAAACAGGACAAAATGAGGAGGAATTTGATTCGCTCAAAAGAATAAGTTGAATCGAAGCCACTCGATCAGACACATTGGAAACCTCACCAGAGATACTTTGAAGATTGGCCGAATCAATGAGATAACCAACGTAGATTCCAATGAGAAATATGACAAGTGATAGGAAAAACGCAAGAAGATAAACAGGCGTACTTATTTTTCTCTCCATTTTTTCACCACGAATAATTCTCACGCTTTATTTCTTTAAATAAAAACAACATGTTGTAGCCAAACATAAGGTACCAGTAGAACGCCATGAAGAGGAAGATATAGCGGAGTTTGACGCGCTCGTTTTTGAAGCTGGAAACTGCAAGATACAGGAAAATTGCAAGAATTATGAACACGAAAAACGCCACCAGTGTGAACAATGTGACATTGAGACCGATGGCATCTATCCAAACATAACGTGTGTAATAAGGGGAACTGATAAGTGAATAGAACATTAAACCAACCAATAGGAAAAAGCAGGCCAGTGTGATAAAATTAAGAGGGATGAAATACATGCCAAAATCGCCATATGCTGGTTTTATCATGAACTTATAATTCCAATAGTTGCGGATGCCGCCTCTCTGCCACCGCACTCTTTGTTTGAGAAGATCGCCCATTGTGTCAGGTGGTTCGGTATAAACATCGGCGGTCATTGAACTTTTAATTTTATAGTTATGGGCTTGGATTCTGAGTGCGATTTCCTGATCTTCGACTAGATTATGCTCGTCAAACCCACCAATCTTATCAAAAATGCTTGCCCTAAAAATGCTAAACGGACCGGGAGTTACAGAAACGCTATCAATAAAACTAAGCACCTTTCTTGAGAAAAGAATCATGAGATACTCAATGCGCTGGACCTCCTTGAACCAAGAATTGCTTTCTTTAATCTTAACTGCTGGAGAAACGGCCATGACTTCCGGATCATTAAAATAAGGTAATAACTCCCATAAAACGTTCTTTGACGGGTAGGAATCTGCATCCATGGTGGCTAGGATCTCGCCTTTGGCTTTCCCAATGCCAAAATTAAGAGTCGCTCCTTTTCCACTGTTTTTTTTAGTATATACTTTTAGCCGTTCGTCTTTGAAGGACTTTGCTATTTTGTAGGTGCTATCTGTGGAACCATCATCAACAAGGATGACCTCGAATTTAGGGTAGTCAATGGCTAACGTATTTTTCAGACAATGTTCGAGATATTTTTCTTCATTGTATGCAGGTATAACAATCGAAACCTGTGGTGTTTTTTGGGGCTTGGAAAGTTTTTCATTGTACTCATCCCTGTGTTTTAGAAACAGAAGGATGAAGACCCAGACTGAGAACAAAGTAAAAAAAGCGATTGCATAATTCAGAAGTACGTCCAGGTCCATAGAAAACACTCAAAAGTAAAATTAAAATAATAAGAGGTATTTTGCAAATAGCAGTGAAAGAACCATACCTATGAGAACAAATGGAATGAATGGTGGTAATTTTGTATAGACCCAAACATCGCTTATTTTAGTCTTTTTCAATCGTTCAATCTCACCCGTTGTAACAAGTCTTGTGAGTTTATATCTGTGTATCATGTCCTTATTGATGAGTTCAAGTGCAAGAATATCTTCTGGTTGGAGTTGGGAAACAGGTAGTTCCTCAGCAAGTAATCGGTTAATCGAATCTTTGAACATCATAAGAAGGATTATTGCAAATAGAGAGATTGTGATGAAAGCAAAATAGAGTGGTGAAAAGAGGAACGAACCAACGTAAACATAGGCAAACAGTCCATAGGGAATTAGCATTAGAAGATAGAGCAGATTTGGTTTGGCTTCAGTTTGAAGAAGCTTTAAACCGAAAAAGATCATCATGTAAAGTGCGAATACCACTCCAGAGAAAATAATCACTGAGAAGATAAATGGTACATTGAATGTCATACCGACAAATTCTGGATGAAGTGGCAGCAGAAGCATGATTGAAGCTAGAATGAATATGTCTGCTCCTCCGAGTTGGCCAACTCTGTAGAACACATAGCCAATTGCCGAAACGAAAACAGCCAGGGCAAGAGAGAACCAGAATAGGTTTGGCTCATAAAACACTAGATTTACTAAAAACGCAATTGCCAAGAAGGCATAGAGAAACAAGTCTGGGATATTTTTCTTATTGAAAATATCGTAGTAGGTGGCAACTAAAACACCTAGAAATGCAACCACTAATCTTATGAGTTCACCTGGCATGGTGAGTTGACCAAAAATAATGTCTTCCAACATGGAATCAAAATTGATGGGAACGGTTTAAAAACGGCTATTTTACCCCATATGATGCAACTTTTACTGCAAAATCAACTATAGGTTGAGGAACGAACGCTCGTCTAAGTACAGAATTCATTAGGGAAATGTCTTCAGAATGAAAACATTTCAGGAACAGGGAGAGGAGAATGAATAGGACACCAGTGAAGAGACTAAGAATGCCAAGATAGGCCAGGTAAATTAGTTTACTAATAATATATTGTGTTGGCCCTGTTTCTGATAAAGTAGGTATAAACGAAATTAGATCGACAATTAGTGGTTTAACCAATAGGGCGAGGATAAATGCAACCAACCCAGCAAATAGAAGTTTGTAAATTTCCGAGGGTGTGGTAAAATTGAAAATCTTCTTTCCATAATACTGCAACATCATTGTAATTGCACCCATGCTTATGAACCAGGCCAATGCTGCACCGTTTATACCAAATAAAGGCACCAGTAGAACGCAAAGTAGTATGTTGAGTATGGTTGCTGCAACTGACATTTGGAGCTCTATTTTAACCAACCTATTTGCAACCAATGCAAACCCAATAACAGAAAGGAGATTGGTAAACAAACTACCTAAAGTGAATAGGGATAGTACCAACCAACCAGGTTGGTAATTTACACCGTAAAATATTCGCAACATGTCTGAAGAGAAAATGATCATGACAACTGCAATCGGAATTGTGATAAACATAGACCAACGTTGAGAGGACTGCATAAGAGAAATTGCTTCGTTATTGGCACCTTTACCGAAAATCCTGGACACCACGGGGAAGAAAATACCTTGAACCGCCCCGGGAAAAATGTTTATGGAAATGGCAAGTGCAGTTGCAATTGAATAGATTGCCAGGGAAGTTTCTACGGTTGTTGGATCCATGATAAGACCCATAACAATTCTATCTACTGATGCAAGTAATAGACTGAATGCACCAACTATCCCTATTAGTATTCCGAGAGGGATTATTTCATTAACAAACTCTTCCTTTGAAATCCCCGCACCATCCTTGGGAAGTTGAGATAAAAGATCCTTAATTCTAAGGAACATTATTAGTATAGCTAAAACATGAGAAAGAATAAATGCCAGAATAAGAGTTGCAACTGAAGGACCGTATAGATAAAAAAGAACAGAGGTAAAAATCAATTTGGAAACATTCTGAATGTTCGAAGCGAATTGATTGAATTTGATATCACCCTTACTTTGTAAAAATGAGAGATCCAAACGGAAGATGTTTTGTATAAGTATGAATGCAGAGAAAATGCGCAGAGTATCAGGAAGATTTTGATTATGATAGACTTGACCGATCCAATCTGCTGATAGAAATATAATCGAAGATAAAAGAAGGCCTAGCACTAAAACAATTTTGTAGCTTGATCGGATAAGGTCTTTGATTTTCGATTTTTGGTTTCTTCCTTCGAAAAAAGGAAGATAACGAAGAACTGAACCTGAAAGTCCTAGATCACTGAAAACAGCAAATAATGAGATGATACTAAGTCCAAGATAGAATAGACCAACATCGTTCTGAGAGGCAACACGAGCAATGAGAACAGTATAGAAAAATGAGGAAAGTTTAAAGATGAGATTTCCTAAAAGTCCCCAAAAACTACCTTTTGCAACTTCCTTGGAGTGTTGGGAAATTTCCATGGTTTTACCTACAGATAAGATCGATCCCTTTCTCAAGGTTTGTTTTAGCACTAAAACCAAGTTCAGCCTTTGTTTTTGAGGTGTCGGCAAGAGTATGTGGAACATAGTTTTTGATTTTGTTCGGTTCATATTTTGGCTGGATATTCGTACCGAGTTTTTTATTTAGTAAATTTACTACCTGGTTAAGATTAACGTTTTTCCCTGTTCCAACATTGAAAATTCCAAATTTACTGTATTTCAAAGCAAGTAGATTGGCTTCAACAACATCATCAACATAGGTGAAATCTCGGGATTGTGTACCGTCACCTAGAAGCAGAGGCTGGTGTCCAGCTTGCATTTCCCATAAAAATTGTGAAACAAGATTTGCATATTTTCCCTTGGACTTTTCATGAGGGCCGTATACGCTAAAGTAACGTAGGCCGATACTCTTGATACCATAGAGATCATGATAAAGAATCGCTAATCTCTCCATTGTATAACGAGCTTCGGTATAGAAATCTGTAATTTTTATTTCCATATCTTCGCGGTGTGGTGGTTTGTTCCCATTATATAGAGAACTTGAAGAGGCAAAAATCAGTTTATTGTTATTTTTTCTAGTATATTCTAGAATAGAGATCCATTCATCAATGACTTTTGCAGTAAAATGAGGGTTTTCCTTATACATGGGTGAAGAAGAATAAATACCCTGATGGTAGATGGTGTCAAATTTTTCTTCTAATTTGCTAATATCACCAGAATTCATCTTAAGAATTTTGATTTTATTTTTTACTGCGGCAACGTTTGCTTCATTGCCAGTATGCATATTATCCAATGCAACAACTTCATGACCATCCCTGACAAGACGCTCGGTTAGATGTGAACCAATAAAACCAAGTGCACCAGTAACGAGAATTTTCATAAAAATACCTTAGACCTACTATTTAATTCGGTTTAAATCGTTTCTGTTTTCTCCTTATAGAGTTTTAAGATTTCTTCTGCTAATCTAAAACGACCCAATCCATCAACCATATCATCCAAACGAGCAGACATTCGATCACGTTCTGCCCTATTTTGAATTAACGCGGAAATTGTGTTTGCCAGTAGATCATAATTGATATGTCTAATGTCACCTAGGGATATGGCTAGTTCATTCTTACCTGCGTAATCTGCAACCATCTCTTGGTTGTCAGCTTGAACGATAAGTATTGTTGGGATTCTGAAAAATGCTAACTCATAGAAGGTGGTACTTGGACTTACAATGGCCAGATCGCACATTGCCATTTTTTTGGAAATATCGGAAATATCTTGAAGAACAATGAATCGTGAATCTAACCCGATTTCCTTCGCAAGAGCCTCGCTATTCTTGAAAGTTTTACCTACGACAACACTTACCGAAAAAGGATTGGGGAGGGATTTGAGTGCCTTGACTGTTAATAGTGTAGCACCCTTGGGATCGCTTCCCCCAAAAGAAACTAGAACGTGTTTTGCCTGTTCTGGATTTTGACGTTCGAAATCTTCATATTGATCGAATTCTTTTCTTATCTGAACAAATTCGGTACCCAAAAATAGTTTGGTATCCTCATCACATTGATAGGGAAGAGTATGGGCATAGGCAGTTGGATTAACAAGAATATGTGAATGGTAGCTTTTGAGATGTATGAAGTCATCAAAAACAACCAACAATATTTCTTTTTTCAGGGTCTTCATAAAGTTCTCATCGATTTCATAGCTATCGACAACGAGGATTTTCAATTCATGGTGTTTAATTGCATCTTTTGTAGCTTCTAAATTTTCATGAGTGGTGCTTACAGGACCAAGGTCTACAAAAACAAAACCTGGATCGATGATCTTATCTTTATAATCGGAGGAAGAAGAGGTTAGGAAAAAGATTTCGCAATCTGAATTAGTTTCCTTTAAACCCGAAGCAAGAGCCAGACATCTTTGAAGATGACCAGACCCAGTTTTGAAGTTAGCATTAAGTCTGAATCCAATACGTACCATAGAATCATGTCTTTGAATTAATTACTTCATTAGCCTTTTGTTCAAATCTCTTCAAAAATTTATCCCAAGTAAAATCTTGCTGGACTTTTTTTCTTCCCATTCGACCCATGGAGGCGCACTTATCAGGATGTTTTGAAAGCCATTCCATCTTTTCAGCCATTGCCCACGCACTATCAACCAAAAAACCGTCAATACCATTTAGTATGGTCTCGCGGGGGCCCCCTTCACTTCTGGCGATACATGGTTTTGAAGAGGCCATTGCCTCCAAAGGAACAAGACCAAAATCCTCATTAACTGGGGTGTATAAAACAGCAGTGCAGGTTGCATAGAGTTCGTGAAGTCGATCTTCGCTAATGTTTGTTTCGATAATAATTTCACTGGAACATAATGATTTGATTTTCTTATAGTAGGCTTGGTGTTCTGGACGATCTGAAAGAGATCCGGAGATTACTAACTTCCATCCTTTAGTCCTTGAAGAAAATAATTTGAATGCTTCAATTGCAAATTCTAACTCTTTTTCCGGTGTAATTCTAGATGGATAAAAGAAAAATTGATCAGAGGATTTACAAGAAAACTTTTCATATTCCACACCAGGATAAAGAACTTCAGATTCGCGATTTAGATATTTTTTTATCCTGCTTTGGCTGTTTATACTGTTTGTGAATACATATTCGATTTTTGGGACTGTTTTAAACTCAAAATGTTTGAAGGCTTTGATAGATGCCCAGAAAATAGCTTTGGAAAATGGCCCTCGTTTTTTCATCCTCCAATTGTAAAGATCAAAAGCTTCGCGATTGGGGGTGTGACAATACCAAATTACAGGTTTGTTTTTGTTTCTTATCCATTCAGATGGAGTTTGTTGGGCATTTATTAGGTCATATTCTTTTAGTTCGACATTATAGAAATGATTTCCGGCCTCGATGGCAGTTGCAACTCTTCTTCCAAGTGGCAAGCTACCTGTAAAAGATGGTTTCACTACTTCAATATTGAGTTTTTGAAACTCTAGAAACGTAGCATTCGAATTGTACCTAAGACAGTGGATCTTTGCATTGAAATGTTGAGCAATTTTGAGCACCACCCGTTCCATTCCACCTTTGGATTCTAGAAACGGCGTGACTATAACCAAACGCATATATTAAAGAGGGAAGTGTAGTTTTTAAATTAATCACGATAATATGAAATTACAACTTTTGGTGACGTTATGGAAGACATTCTAGAAGACAAAGTTATCCTACTTACAGGGGGAACTGGTTCGTTTGGACAAAAATTTGTAGAACTTGCTCTGAAAAACCATAACCCAAAAGCTGTTCGTATCTATTCGAGAGGAGAACATAAACAAGTGGACATGGAGCGAAAATTTAATGATAGTAGATTGAGATTTTTTATCGGGGATGTGAGAGATAACAAACGTCTCCACAGAGCTATGAACGGTGTAGATATTGTGATACATGCTGCAGCACTAAAACATGTTCCAGTGTGCGAATATAATCCCATTGAAGCAGTACGAACAAACATTGATGGAGCAGTTAATGTAATTGATGCTGCAATCGATAACGAAGTCGAGAAGGTCGTAGCACTAAGTACGGATAAAGCAGTTCAACCAGTAAATTTGTATGGGGCAACAAAAACAGTTGCAGAAAAGCTGTTTATCCAAGGAAATGCATATAGTGGAAAGAGAAAAACAAGATTTGCATGTGTACGATATGGAAATGTGTTAGGTAGTAATGGAAGTGTTGTTCCTCTTTTTTTACAACAAAGAAAGAAAAATGAGATTACAATAACGGATGAAAAAATGACCCGATTCTGGATCACTCTAGAACAAGGAGTAGATTTGGTTCTAAAAACAATTATGCAGATGAAAGGGGGGGAAATAGTTATACCAAAAATATCTAGTATGAAAGTAACTGATCTTGCAGATGTCATAGCACCAAATGCAAAAAGAAAGATAATTGGAATACGTCCAGGGGAAAAAATACATGAGGTTCTTTTGACAAGTGAGGAAGCTAACCATACACGAGAGTTCGAGGAGTATTTTGTGATAGAACCAGAACAACCATTTTGGGATGAGAAATCACATATCAGTGGAAAAAGATGTTCTGTGAATTTTATTTACGCAAGTAATACTAACACCAAGTGGCTTGACAAACCAGAAATGGAAAGATTACTTAAAGAAAAAGGGTTTTTATGAGCCAAAAAAATATTCCGTATGGATTTCAAACAATAGAAAATGATGATATTGATGCTGTTGGAAATGTTTTGAAGAGTGACCTCCTGACCACTGGACCAAAGGTTGCAGAATTTGAAACGGCGCTTTCTAATTATGTCAACGCTAACTATGCGATCGTTGCAAATTCAGGCACTAGTGCCCTGGACATGGCAGTTGCTGCACTTGGCCTTAAACCAAACAGTGAGATTATAACAACACCATTTACCTTTGTAGCGAGTTCAAATTGTATTTTATACAACAATTGCAAACCAATTTTTGCAGATATTAACAAAGAAACGTACAATATTGACACTGATCAAATCCGTAAAAAGATCACCAAAAAAACCAAGGCGATTGTTTACGTGGACTATGCAGGACAGCCGTGTGAGATTGATGAACTTAAAAAAATAGCTCAAGATAATGACCTCTTTTTGATAGAGGACGCTTGCCATGCATTTGGTGCGGAGTATAAGGGGAAGAGAATAGGTTCGTTGGCAGATATGACAATTTTTAGTTTCCATCCGGTCAAGCATATAACAACTGGCGAAGGCGGAGCGGTAACCACAAATAATGATGAGTTTTATAAAAAATTAAAACTATTGAGAAACCACGGAATAGATAAACCCCCGAGCGAACGTGCAGATTACTCCTATGATGTAAAGATGCTTGGGAGAAATTATCGCATAACAGATTTTCAATGTGCGCTAGGGATATCACAACTTAAAAAAATAGACAGGTTCTTGAAAAGAAGAGAGGAGATAGCAAAGAGGTACAAAGAAGAACTAGTAAACACCGATAAACTTACGATTCCATATGTAATGCCAAATGTTAAACATGCATGGCATCTTTACCCAATCATGGTAGATAAAAAAATAAATAGAGACACGATATTTACTTCGATGAGACAGAAGGGGATTGGAGTCAATGTACACTATATCCCAATATACAAATTCAGTCATTACAAACAGTTTGGTTTTATTGAAAAAAACTATCCAACAACGGAGGACATATTCTCAAGAATATTATCAATTCCGATTTACCCGAAAATGACAGACCAGGATGTAGATACGGTGATACGCGAGATCAGTAATTCGCTTAGGGGGTAGTTAGATGCAGACATTCAAAATTGGTGAGAAGAAAGTAGGCAATAACGAACCTTGTTTTATTATAGCCGAAGCGGGTAGCAATCATAACGGTAGATTAGATCATGCAAAAAAACTTATAGATGAAGCAATAAAAGCAGGTGCAGACGCAGTAAAATTTCAATTGTTCAAAGCAGAGAAATTATATGTCAAAGAGGCGGGATATGCAGATTACCTTAAGGACAGCACATCAATTTTTCAACTAATAAAAGATATGGAACTCCCGGAAGAATGGTTAGGGGAACTTGCAACTTACTGCGACAAAAGGGATATTTGTTTTCTAGCCAGTGTATTTGACGAGGAAAGTGCTGATTTGTTGGATCCCTATGTTAAAGCACATAAAATAGCATCATACGAATGTAACCACGTCCCTCTTATTAAGCACGTTGCAAGGAAAAATAAACCCATTCTAATCTCTACCGGAGCAAGTGAAATAGATGAAATAAAAGAAGCTGTAGATGCTGTTGGATCAACACACAACAAAAAATTGGCGTTACTCCAATGTACAGCCAAATATCCAGCACCATTAACTGCAATTAATGTGAATGTTATACCCAGGTTCAAAAAAATGTTTAATATACCAATTGGATTTTCTGATCATAGCCGTGAACCGTTCGTCGCACCGCTAACTGCCGTAGCGATAGGTGCAAATATACTAGAAAAACATTTCACATTGGATAACTCTTTACCTGGACCTGACCATAAATTTGCACTTGAACCAAATGAATTGAAACAGATGATTACATATATAAGAGATGTAGAACAAGTTCTTGGAAGTGACATTAAAGCCGTTATACCTGAAGAGAGAGAATTATATGAATTTGCTAAAAGAGCCATACATGCAGTTAGAGCGATAAAAAAAGATGATACATTTACTGAAGATAATATTGCTATCCTGAGACCCGGTAAAATAAAGAGAGGAGTAGCACCAAATAGATTTGAACAGATACTAGGAAAAAAGGCGAAGCGAGCGATTCAACCATGTGAAGGAATAAAAGAGGGCGACTTCTGATGGGAGAGGTCATGCTTAGGAAAGTTAGTGAAGATGATTTGAAACAAATTTTTGAGTGGAGAAACGAACGAGAGGTTAGAGAGAATAGTTTTGCTTCTCACAAAATAAGTTGGGAAGAGCACCAGACGTACTGGAAGAAAAGATTGGCACAACATGATTTTTACTCGTTTATTATTGTCGTTGAAAAGGAAAACGTTGGTTTGTTGAGACTAAATCCAGTAGACGCCAACCAGAAGTATGAGGTACATATATTAATATCTTCAACCTATCGTAGACGCGGTTTGGGTCAAGCAACTGTGTTCGCCGCGATACAATTTGCAAAACAAACAGGAATCAAAAAATTAATTGCGAAAGTAAAATCAAAGAATATCCCTTCAAAAAAGATTTTTGAAAAAAATGGATTTGTACCTAGATGTTCGGTCTATGAATATAACGTGTGATCAGATTTTTCTATTTGAATTAAGTTTAATTAATTGCGGTTCGTTTTTAATAAGCTCAAGAATATCATTAGTATCAAATTCTGGTTTTTGTTGATAAAGCTTTTCATAGATCGCTTTTACGAATTCGAAATCCTCCGGATAATCTACAGTCCAACGATTAGAACTTAGATCGCAAGAACTAGTTATGCTGATGAGTTCAAATAAGTTAGGATTGTGATAGATATATGGCGTAACATGCTCTCGATCGAATTGTGTTCGGGCATTATTCCACGCTTTTTCAAGAGTTTTTAGACTAAACACTTCTGTATCTAAACCATGGGGATATGTTCGATATGGAAGATTATTGCTGCAATAATCACAATTAGAAGATAAGAATTTAGAGACGACTAAATCTGAAATGTGAGGGTCGATAAGTGGGCAATCAGAGGTAATACGTACAATTGTTGATACACTAAATTTCTTAGCACACTGATAATATCGATCGAGTACATCCTCACGATCTCCTCTAAAAACAGGCATGTTGGGGTAAAATTCGGATACTGTTTCGACGATAACATCATCTTCCTGATCGGCGGTGGTTGCAACAATGATACCATCTATTGTTTTCATGCGTTTAAGACGCTCTAAAAACAGAACAAGTAGTGGTTTTCCAAAAATTTGTTTGAGAATTTTACCTGGAAGCCTAGTTGAGGTCATTCGAGCTTGAGTAATAACATATGTGGACATTTATTTCACATTTGATCGGTTATGTGGTTTTTCAAACAAAAACCAGTGACAATCATCAAAACCATCATTTTTGCCCCAGAAACCTTCTCTGATACATTTTAAGCCAGGTTTAACTTCGAGAAAGATTTTCTTAAAATTTCTTTTAAAAAGAAGGTCTTTTTGACCACGATACTCTATGGGCGTATCAACTTCAGAGAAATATTCTGCAATTAATAAATAGCGATTACTAGTACGATACATTTCATCAATAATTTTTGGAAGATCTTGGGGTGCGATATGAATAAGTACTCCGACAGTAAAAACAAGATCAAAATATGAATTTGAAAAGGGAATATGGAAGCCATCACCTTCAATGATGGAGATTAGATTACTTTGAAGGCGGCCTTTCTTTGCCGCATGAGAGTTTGGTTCGATTCCGATAAGCTGAAAGTTGTTTAATTTAGAAAGAGTCACTAAATTATTGCCCATATTACAACCAACTTCCAAGATACGTTTTATGGTAAGACCAGTCAGCATGTCCTTAAAGGCAGGAATGCGCGAATCGGGATTGTAAAGATTACGGTCAGTATACTGATTACCGAACTCAGATTTCCAAAAATCCAGTTGTTTTGTTGTAGAAGTCTTCATATCAATCACAAAAAAGAGTGTGTTGTGATTTCTCATGACGTGTTTTTATAATTATTGGAGCCTAACTGGGATGCCTTCTTTAGCCATTGTTGCTTTTATTTCGTGTGGCGTATATTGAGTAAAATGGAAAATACTTGCAGCGGAGAGAGCGTGTGCTCCGCCTTTTAGAACGGCATCAACAAAATGCTCAGGTTTGCCGGCACCACCAGAAGCTATCACGGGTACAGAAACGTTAGTAACAACAGTTTTGATAAGTTCGATATCAAACCCCCCCATCATACCGTCACGATCCATAGAAGTAAGAAATATTTCACCAGCACCAAGATTGCAAATTTTTGTTGCCCAAGTAACAACATCGATTCCGGTGTCGTGTGTTCCGCCTTGACTAAAAACATGGTATTCTTGGCCGACTTTACGAACATCAATTGAGACAATTATATTTGCCGAGCCAAAATGCTCTGCGGCTTCCGTGATGATCTCGGGATTTTTGAGTGCGGCTGTATTAATAGAAATTTTATCTGCGCTTGCCCCGAAGAGTTTTTTCATCTGACTAATACTCGATATACCACCCCCTATAGTTAGTGGCATACGACATTCATCTGCGATTTCCCTAACAACATAAGATGGGATACTACGTTTTTCATGGGTTGCTTGGATATCTAAAAAAACTAGCTCATCTACGTCCCGTGAATTATAGACTCTGACTGCGTTGATGTAACTACCAACAGGACGATAATTAGAGAATTGTTTACTCTTAACTGCAATACCATTCATAAGTAGTATCGATGGGATTATACGAACCTTAAGCACCATATGTATCCTCATTTAATGTTTGATATAATTAAGAAAGTTACTTAGAACGGTAAGACCATTTTTTTGACTTTTTTCTGGATGGAATTGGACACCGAAAATATTATTCTTTTGAACACTAACAGGAAAGTTAAACCCATAATCACATGTCGCGGTTACAAAAGAAGGATCGCTTTCAAAATAATAACTATGTACGAAATAAAATGATGGAGTCGTAGGTAGTTTAGATAAGAGAGGTTCTTTTTGGATTATATGGATATCATCCCAACCCATATGAGGAATATGAAATGGTGAGGGGCCCTTCAATTTTACAACTCTTCCTTTAATCCAACCAAGACCAGGTGTGACCCCCCCCTCTTCGCCTTCAACAGCAAGAAGCTGCATACCCAAACAAATACCTAGGAACGGGGTTTGTTGATCGATAACAATAGAATATAATGATTCCAAATACCCGTTAGATCTAAGATAGTTCATAACATGATTAAAATTACCTACACCAGGTAAAACTAGAGCATCAGAAGAACTTAATTCTGATGCATTATCTACAACCTTAACTTCAGCATTTAGATTAGTGAGTGCAACCTTAACTGAATTGATGTTGCCAATTCCCAAATTTAGTATCGAAATTTTTGGCATCTATAAGACCTGTCACATATCCTTCTTTGGTTATTTGATTTTTAACTATATTATCTATTTGGGTTAAAATAGGGGATGTATCCTTGAATTGTGATGACACGATGTGATTACGTTCTAGCTCTTTTTGAAGCATAAGATTGACAAGCTGTCCATTTTCCCATATTAATTTACCGTTGTCGTCAACCTTGAATATAGATTTGTTTGCATATTTCTCTACAACTGTAAAAAATTCTTGTTTGGACATTGCAAAACGTTTACAGAACATAGCTACTCGATCTGAGAAAAGTTTTCCATCGTATTTGGCTAAAAGTTTCAATGCATCTGCTCTTGAGAGACGTGAATTTCGAATGTCAAGCGATGTGTGATCTGAAGCACGACCAAAACCAAATTTTATATATTTAAAGTAGTCATGGATCGAAACAATCTCATCATCTAAATTTTCATAATTAACATAGGTGCCTTCTACTGGACCAGTTCGTACATTAAAACCGACTTTTTTGACTAGCTCAACCTGACGTCTTGCATCCCATTTGAAGTAATAGCCTAGAAACACACCACTTATTCCAACTTTTTTTAATTCATCTTCAGAAGGATAGACATATGGTTTGAGATCGGCTTCGGAGATGCCTACGTGGTTTAGGTCATTTACTCTTAGGCCCAGAAGCCCACCAAATTCTTCGAGCCATCTTCTATTGAGTGCCTCTTTCTTTGCCGCGTCCATTGGGCCACCATATTCGAGTTGAGAATTCTCACCCCATAACAATAGAGGAATGTTATATTGCACGGCCACACGTACAGGAACCGTAAAGATACCGACATGATTTGGCCATTCGTGATCTCCAACTTTGGTAAATGCTTCACGACATATTTTTGTGTAAATGTGTGGATTGGGCTTGAAAGAAAGTACATCTAATCCGAGATTTCGCATATTTTCAAGATTTTGTCTTCCTATTTCTGATGGATAAGTAGGTTCAAAGTGAACACATAGTGGGTTCATATTAAAGACATGCTTCATTACGAAGGCTTGGTAGGTACTATCCTTACCTCCACTTGTAGGAACTATGCAATCATATTTTGAAGGATCTCTTGAACGATATCTATCAAGAAGATTCTCAAATTCTTTTTTCCTGGCTTTCCAATCGATTTTATCGTGCTTATAATCAGAGGCTTTGCAAGCAATACATACTCCTTCTTCATCGAAATAAAGATCCGGTTTGGTATCTGGCATTATACAACGTTTACAATACCCCATATGAGATCACCAATGTAATAGTAGATAAACATGTATAGAGATCGTATGAATTAGATTTTTGGGATAATCAGATTTAAAATGTAATTGAATTTACATATAGTTATTCTGGTGATTGATTGAATTTCGGTTTTCTTCATCTGGGAACAGACGGGGATAGATATAAAGAAGTAATAATAAAATATCTCCCTCAAAAATGGCAAATCTATGCATTCGGACCGGGCATATCAAAAAAATCGTTAAATATAGTGGGAGAACAGGATAATGTTACTACCATAGATATGTATGCAAACCCTATTTTTCAAAGACGTCTGACAGAAACGGAAATTGCTGGAATTGAACAGTGGCTTGGTTTTCCATTTACCCTATTGCTTGATTTTTGTATTGCAACCCTAAATCCGCTAAAAAAAACAGGACTATTGTCAAAGAGAGAGATTATTGCGAAATATGTGATTGCAACCAGAGAATTCCTTACTAATAATTCAATAGAACTGGTTAGTGTGGATCTAAACTGTAGCTTAGTAGACACGGTATTTGTGTATACTGCAAAAAGGTTGGGATTGACTTTTGCAACGCCTATGAGCGGCAGGGTGGAAAATACTGTAGCTATTTATGACGAAAATTATCATCCTGTAGAACTGAGAGAAAATTCGCGCGCACCGCTCGACATAGCAAATAACCCCCCGAGAAAAGTGTTGCCATACTTTTCAGAAGGAGTGGTGGTAAAAGAAGATTTTATTTTAATTGCATTCATAAAAAAATTTTTGAGGTATACGAAAAAATACAATAATTTGAGAAACGAGGAGAAACTTCGTTTTAGAGATCCGTTAACACTTTCTTATGATGTGGGGATAGGATACGTAAGGAAGATACTTGTTAGGTTCATTTTAGATAAGCCAAACAAAGGAGATAGGTATTTCCTTTTTCCATTACACTGGACTCTGGATTCTCAGATATTGTGGCGAGAGTATGGATTAGACCAATTTGAACTTATAGAAAAGATCGCGCAATGCCTCCCGAGTGGAGTGTTGCTTTATGTAAGACCACACCCACATCTCATGTGCGAAGATCTTTCAATAAGAAAGTTACTAGAATTGAAGAAGCTACCTAATGTAAAACTAACATCACCGAAACTAGGTATTTTTGAAACAATGAAGAACTCATTGGGAATCATAACCATCAATTCTACAGCTGGTTTTGAAGCAATAATGCATGATTTCCCCGTAATAACATTCGGTCATGATTTCTATGCAATTGAAAATGTTTCGATAATAGTACGAGATATACAGAAACTACCGTATATCTTTATGAATATCATAACGGATAAACAGTACGGGGTAAGCTCAGTAAAAAGGAAAGAATTCATACAGAAATACCTTTCTAAGATGATAAAAATAGATGGGAGATTTGTTCCTTCTGGTCTAGAATTAAGTGACAACGATGGGAAGTATATAGCAAAGATGTTTGTGGATGCACACCAGGATAAAAAATAGAGAGAGATACCGTAGATAGATATTAGTGACGCAGAGACGAACTAGTTTTTCTCTTCACGAAGAGTATGTGTGGCCACCCTATCTTGCCATTAAGTAAATCATTGTCTTTCAACATATCCTGGATTCTAATATTCTTATGGACCTTACCAAGTAAACGATTGGAGCGTTGTAAAAACATCCCTTCAAGGAACAAGAGGGCATGGTAGGGAAGACTGCCCAAAGCGAAAAATGGATAGAATAGGTTGTCGTAAACCACATACTCGGATTCAAAGCCGTGCTTTGAAAGAATCGAGAGAAAGTTACGCGCCTTCTCATATCCCATAAGCTGTGGATGAAACTCGATCATAAGCTTAATGACATTATTCTTAGATAGAATTTTTTCAGCCCCTTTGATTATTTCGTATTCATAGCCTTCCACATCCATTCTTATGAAGTTGGGGATTATTTTTTGCTCAGAACAAAAATGGTCGATAGTGTCAAGCTCAACGGTTTCCTGCCCTATCTGCCTGTCATCAGTTCGGATTGTGAATGTATGCATGTTAGAATGCTCTGAAAGGTTGATGGCAACCTCTCCGCGTACATCTCCCATTGCCTTCTGGAAGATCATTGTATCCTTATAGCCATTAACGAGCATATTCTTTGTGAGCCATTTCACATTTTCCGATACTGGTTCTATCACGAACAATTTACCATGGCCTTTAACTATCTCAGCTTCTTTGAGGGCGTAATAACCAATATTGCCACCTACATCTAAGATGCAGTCGTCATTCTTTATGCTAGTTAGCATGATTTGGCTCAACTCCTCGCGGTTTGGATTCAGAATAAGATCCACGCTGATCCCTTTATCCTTAGGATTGAGATGCATTATGTTGTTTCCAACTTTTACTGATTCTTTAGGCTTGTGTTTGTATCTAACGGAATTGTAGATCATTCCGGACTTAAGAATGACATAATATGGGAACCAGAAGATACTCCTCCAGCCATACATACCAAACCTTTTGGATAATCTTTGAAGTATGTTCATATTTTCTGCCTCTGTTTGTAGCTTGATAGATATGAGAAGGTATATATTACTAATTAGTAAGATTCTCGAGATACCATTTGATGGTCTTGCTCAGGCCATCTTCAAAGCTTGTCCTTGCTTTAAAACCGAAATACGTGTCTGCCCGCGTTACGTCAAGCATCCTTCTGGGCTGACCATTTGGTTTAGTCTTATCCCAAATTATTCTTCCAGTATAATCGAACTTGGATGAAACGATACTGGCAAGGTCTTTTATAGAAATCTCCCTTCCCGAACCAAGATTTACTGGTTCGGATGAGTCATATTTTTTTGTGGCAAGTAGAATAGCTTCAGCGCAGTCCTCGACATAGAGGAATTCTCTGGTGGGAGAACCGTCGCCCCATAACGTAACTGATGGTTCACCATTTGACTTTGCAGAATGAAATTTCCGTATCATAGCCGGGATAACATGCGAGGAGTCAAGATCAAAATTATCGCGTGGTCCGTAAAGATTCACAGGTAATAAGAAGATAGAATTAAATCCATATTGTTGACGATACGCTTGGGATTGCACAAGCATCATTTTTTTAGCAAGACCGTAGGGAGCATTTGTTTCCTCTGGATAACCATCCCAAAGATTTTCTTCATGAAAGGGTACTGGAGTAAACTTGGGGTAGGCACATATGGTTCCAGTGGCAACAAATTTTTTGATATTAAAAATACGTGCTTGTTCCATTAATTGCACTCCCATGAGAAGATTTTGATAGAAAAACAACCCGGGATTTTGCATATTAGCTCCTATGCCACCAACAACGGCAGCTAAATGAATGATAATTGTTGGTTTGGAATCTTTTAGAAGTCGGATAATACTTTCTTTTTCTACTAGATTATAATCTTTACTTCTTGGAATAAAAATATCTTTGGCCCCTTCGAGTTCTAATTTTTTAACTACATGTGAACCTAGGAAACCAGCGCCACCAGTAACTAAGATGGACTCAGTTTTTAGTTCCAAAAGAAACACCCTCGGCCTTAAGATCAGACTCGACCATCATTTTTACAAGATCATTGAATGAGATTTTTGGTTTCCAGCCAAGAATGGTTCTTGCTTTAGATGAATCACCTTTGAGGAAATCGACTTCGCTTGGCCTGAAATACCTCGGATCTATTTTTACATACTCTTGCCAGTTAAGGCCCACCAATGAAAATGCTTCGGTTAAGAATTCCTTAACAGAATGAGACTCGCCAGTAGCAATAACGAAATCATCGGCTTTTTCCTGTTGTAGGATACGCCACATCGCATCTACAAAATCACCGGCATACCCCCAATCTCTTTTTGCCTCTAGATTACCGAGATATAAATATTCATCTTTTTTAGCAATAATACGTGCAATGCCACGAGTGATTTTTCGTGTTACAAATGTCTCACCTCTACGCGGAGATTCATGATTGAAAAGGATACCATTAGCTGCAAATAGATTGTAAGCTTCACGATAATTAATTGCTAGATGATAGGCAAAAACCTTAGAACACGCATAGGGACTGCGTGGGTGAAATGGTGTTTGTTCATTTTGCGGAGGGGATGAAGAACCGAACATCTCACTACTAGAAGCTTGATAAAATTTAATATCATTTTTACTTCTTCGGATGGCTTCTAGAATACGAATAGTACCTAAACCTGTGATATCTGCGGTATATTCGGGTATATCGAAACTAGTTCTAACATGTGATTGTGCGCCTAAATGGTAAACTTCATCTGGCTCGGTTTTTTTCAAAATCTCCGAAATGGAACTTCCATCTGAGAGATCGCCATAATGTAAAAAGAATTTGTTTTGCGGATCGTGTGGATCACGATATATGTGATCTACTCTATGAGTATTAAAGGTACTGGCTCTTCGGATTAGACCATGAACAATATATCCTTTAGAGAGTAACAGTTCAGCTAGGTATGATCCGTCCTGTCCGGTTATACCGGTAATTAAGGCAGTTTTCATAAGTACCACCATAAATTAAGATGGATAAATTATTAATGCCAAACGGAAAAATAATGAAGGACGATCTAGTTTTTTTTCGTATGGATTGCATTCCACAGATGATTTTTGATGGAATTATACGTGCGACTAAACTTACTGAAATGGGTTTCACCAGTCAGAGTTCTTAGTTTCGCACCATACCGAGAAAAATAAATGGAAGAAAATTTGGCCCCTCCATTCGACACGCTAACTGCGTATGCTTCTTTACGATAATTCTCATCGGATTTACCTGTTTTAGATAGTGAGTGAAGCCTGAAATTACCAAGAATACGATCGATCTTGTGGAATTTATAGATTCTAGCCGCTCTACACCAGTAATCATAATCCATAGCAAAACGATATTGCTCGTTTAGATATCCTATCGAATGGATGATCTCTTTTCGAAAAAAAGTGGCCTCCTGCCAAAGCATATTGCCCAGATTTAGATGTTTTTTAAGATCGAATTCTTCGGTATGAAAAATTTCGAGCTCTCGGTCATTCATATCAATTATCCTACAATCCCCATAAATCAGCTGGGCTTCTGGATGCTTAATAAAATATTGTGAAACAACTTTGAGTGTGCCGGGTTCACTCATATCATCAGAGTTAAGGAGTTGAATGATATCACCAGTGGCCATTCGTAATCCTTTATTCATGCCGTTGGTCTGACCGCTGTCTTTTTCTGAAACCCATTTTAGATGTGGATATTTTTTTAAAATTTCGATAGTTTGATCGGTAGAACCGCCATCGACAACAATATGTTCTAGGTTGGGATAATCTTGGACTAGGATAGAAAGAATATTTTTTTCTATATATAACGCTTGATTAAAACTTACGGTAACGATTGAAATTTTTGGCATGATCAAAGACACATAATCACCAAGATAGCTAGTGTAGTGTTAGATAGATTAGATATTTAATCTGATGAATTTAGCTTAGATAAGGAGATGGACGTTAGCTTAAAAGTTTTTTTTAGTTCTGTTAGTATTGTTTCTAATACCCTGAAATTTTTTGATGAGGAATACCCAAATAGTTTTTCATCAACCTGGTCTTCAATATCAAAAAATTCCCAGGGATGACAAAGGAATACCAAACTGGGTTTTTGTTTATGAAAAAGTTGTAATCTAATGAGGCGTTTGACAGCCTCGACAGGACCACCGATGAACCTATTTGTTGCAATATTATAGGTATTGAAAACATTGTAGTGTGCGATGCCAAAACGACTAAAGAATGGTTTTGGATCAACAGAAACTGGTACTTCTAGAAGATTATCATATTTTGTTAAAATAGAGTTCCCGCCAAAATAGGATGGGTATGAGGAATCCACCTGAAAGTTGTGTTTTATTAACAAAGAGCGAGATTTTTCATCTAATACCATGTTTGGTGCTCTGAAACTTTTTGGTGGGGATAACCCGGCTCTTTTAAAGGCCAGTAAAGATCTCTCAAGCAGATTATTGCGTTCTGAAATGGAAGGTACTTGGTATTTTACAAACCAAGATGAGCCCCAGGGTTCATGCGCATAACCGTGTAATCCGATCTCATGGTCCATACTAAGTTTTCGTAAAATTTCTTGATGAGACTCTACTAGATTGCCTTGTACAAAAAAAGTTGAGTTTATGCCATATTCTGATAAAAGCGGTCGGATTTTTTCTAAGAATGGTTTTACGAACTTAGACCTGCCGGAGCTTCCTGATCCGTAATCATATTCCACATCTACAGTAAAATAAAAATTAAGCCCGGGTTTTTCTGGTAATGAGATTGTATCTAACTGTGAGGACATTTCATGCCATTTTAGTAGATTAATTGGAAAATAGATAGGGAGACGTGGGTCAAAAAGAAATAGAAAAGGATGGAGGATAGAATTCATTGGATCTCCTTCTTGAGCAAACTGAACTGATTCTTAAAAATTTTAAGCATGTTTTTTTCTTCAAAAAATAATGAAGCATCACGAAAATGTGTAGAAAGACTTTTCTTTTCCTTAGTGGAGAGAGCAAAGTAACTCAGTATGGCCTCAGAAAGTTCTTTTCCATCGCATTTGACAACCATAGATGAACATATTTTTCCTACAACTTCTTTTGTACCAGTTTCAGTTGAAACGATGGTAGGAATTCCACACGCCATGGCTTCGATAACAGAAATAGGGAACATATCGCTTCGGCTGGGCTGGACGTATAATGCTGTTCCAGATAGAATGCGACTTACATCAGTAATGTTTTTGAAAATTCTAACTGGATAGTTGGTTTTATTGAGATTGTGGATCTCTTTTTCTTCCATTCGAGTGATAATATCGATAGAGACGTCCGGATATATCTCTTTGACTTTGGAAACTGCACTAAAAAGAATATCCAATCCCTTGTTATAAGCATCAGCAGTTGCAATAATACAGATTCGATGAGAATTTAGAGCAGGTTTGATTTTGACTAGTTTTTTGAACGAATCGGAGCTAACAAACGGGTAAACCACATATACGGGTGTTTTTACTCCAAACTTAGATAATATTTCTTTACCAAAAGATCCGTAAACTAAATGCCCATCAACTTCGTGAAGTAAACTTGTAAGCAGTTGGGCCTCGATACCTTTAATTCGTCCGGATAAGACATGATAGAGAACAGGACCACAGTTGATGTTAATGATTTTAGACTTGCCTAACAAACCAAGACGATGCTTTAACGCTGGATAAAAATAAGCAGATTCACAAAGAATGTATTTGTATCCTGTTGGTATGGAAAGTGCAATTTTAACCAGATTTAGTGCCTTAAATGGTGCGAATTGAGATTTTGTAGCAAGCTGAGACGGTTGAAAAAAATCCGCTCCAATGGCTTCACCAAAGGCACGATGAACTGGATGGCCGCCACTTAGGAGCATTAATGTATCTGACATTAATATTGCTTAGATCAGCTAACTTTAAATTTAACTCTTTTCCTCTGGTTCACTTCCTTCCCTCAACGAAGGTAGCTTCTTCAGTTCTTTAGGTTTTTGTTGTTGCATCATGTAAAAACCAACTCCGCCAAGAATGGCAAGAGCAGTAACCCCTAACAAAAGAAGATTGTTTGGCTCTGGTTTAGTGCTATCCATTTCTTTCAAAATAGTACTTCCAGTTCTAAGTGCATTAACATATTCACCAGCATCAACCATACCCTTCATTGTTTGTAATTTGACCTCCAGATCAGACTTTTTAGATTGGTCGTACTGACCGCTAGTTAACAGTGCTTCTACAGACAGGATTTTACTTTCAGCTTCTTGCTTAAGGGACTCTAATGTTAATTCCATTTTATCCTTGGAGGTATTAATCTCTACCAATTTTGCCAAATACTGTCGTTCATCCTTATTTAGTAAATCTTCAGCTTCGCCCAATAACTTGTTTATTTTGGTATTGCTCTCAGTGAAAAAATTACTATATTCTGTTCCTTTAGCAGCAGAAGTTTGTTTGGAATATTTGTCCAGAATGTTGAGAACTTCGGATTTGATTGAACTAAACGAACTAAAAAGAAGATCCCGATTGTTTTTCGATTTTTCTTCTTGGTCTTCGACTAGATTTTTTACACTTTCCAGGGCTTTTGAAACATCTGGGATATACTCCACTTGCCCACTTGTTTCTAGTTTGGCCAGCGCAGTTTCAAGATCCAGAAACTCGGGAGGTGTAGTTGAGTTACCGGCCAGGTAAAAACGCTCTTTGAGATCATTGTATTGGTTGTAGGCATCTTTTTTGAAGGAAGTTAGTTCTTTGGGAAGCCATTCGAAATCAATCGTTTCAAGTTTTGTTATTTTTTGTTCTACAGTCATATTATCATTTAAAACTTTTTCCAGTTCGGTTTTTCTAGTTTCCAGCTTTTGAAGTATTTCTGATGAGTTACCCTCCAGGATTATCTTTTCCAAAGATTCGATCTCGTTTGTAGCCTTGTTGCTAAGACTTGTATATTTACTGTCCAACTTGGCTTGTTGTTTTTCAACTTCGGCTGATGCGGCTTTTGCTTTTTCAATAAGTTCAAGTGCCTTGTCAAAATTTCCAAGGCTGGTCTGGTAACTGGCATTTTCCAATAACTCTTGGACTGGATCAGTTGGATTGGACTGTTGCAATTGCGCAATCTGACTGGTAATAAAAGCAGCAGGATCATCTACGACATAACTGACTTTTAGAACAGTTGGCGTATTCTTTCTAATATTTGAAAGGACAACATTAATTTGACTGTCTGAAACCCGCTTCTTGTCTTTAATACCTGCGCCAGAAATTGAAATATCAAATGAAGAAATATGGGAGTCGTTTTGACTATTGATAAAAAGGGGAAGCGTATTGAGATCAAACTCCGAGAGGATAGTTATATCATATTCCACTTTGGTATTTGAACCGAGATTCGTAGTTCGGATGTTACTGACCTCCTCGTCATACCCATACACAGTCTTTTCTGATGTAGTCATGTGCCTGCCAGCAGAAAGGGGACCGGAGTTCACAGAACCATCTATTTTAGGTTCAATAAAGTCATTTGGTAAGGTTATTCTTGGAACCGGATAATCCAGATCGAACTCCATTTTATCAGAAACAGACACCATACCGCTTCCTAACCCATCTGCTTTTGTTTCATGAGAAAAGGTATGTGCAATCACTAGAGATTTTTCAAGTGCAATGCGCGTAATATCATAGGGTTCGACACTTTTTATAATCAAAATGA
This sequence comes from Candidatus Bilamarchaeum dharawalense, assembly GCA_902386555.1. Classification (GTDB taxonomy): domain Archaea; phylum Micrarchaeota; class Micrarchaeia; order Anstonellales; family Bilamarchaeaceae; genus Bilamarchaeum; species Bilamarchaeum dharawalense. Next base: position 476,898 of record CABMJJ010000009.1, on the reverse strand, counting down.
GTTCATTCGCATCAACATACAAGCCGGAAACATCGTCTCTGCCCTGTTTAATATCAGAATAGAGAAAGGGAATTTCGGTACCGATATTGATTGGCACTTCAACATTAGTTGCACTGTACGGTCCATTTGTCAGTATAACATTCAAGGTAATGTCAACTGGTTCGTCTAGTTTAATTTCACCGAAGATAGGAAAGGTCGATGTGGCCATAGACGTACCAACAATTTTTTGGATATAAAAATCAAGTTTTTTTTCAATATTTAGATAATTGGTTTTTAGTTTTTTTAATGAACCAATGGCTTCCGGAAATCGAATCAGATTTTCATCAAACAAACCAAATTCCGCATTTTCAAGTTCAATTTCAAGATCATTGGACACTGGACCAGAAAGATAAAGTTTATCATATATCCTAACGTGAATAGCTAGTAGATCGGATTCGTATTTTGTCCTAGCTTTTAGAATAATATTATCAATGGCGTTTTGAATAATGACATCCGAATTGTAGGAATTTAAGGAACGTAAAAGTTCTAGAGATTCTTTTTCGTCAATTACATTTATGTTATCTGCTTCCGCTCTTGAGATTAAATCTTCGAGTGTTGCCAAAAGGACCCTAATTTGCAGTTCGTCCTTGTAATCACCAGTAGTTCTTGCGGCTCTGGCAAGGGATGCGGCTTTGGAATATGCCATAAATGCGCTTCCGATTGTCAGCATCGTATTGCCTTCTTCAAATTTCTTTTTTGCAGCAGTGTAATAGTCAATTGCATCGGAATTGGGGATGTGGGTGGTAAAAAAATTTTCAGTTTCTAGGATTTCATTTTCTGCTTCCTGTTTTTGCTGAGACAAGACAAGGGTTGCATCCTCTTTGAGTGAATCGACTTTTTGAGGTATTGTGGTGTAACTAACATCGGTTTCGGTGACCAGGATTATTGAATTAGTTAGATAGCTTTGCTCAGTTACATGGCCATGTTTTATTTGTGATTCAGAAAAAAACGAATTTAACAGGGTCACCTCTTTTTCCAGGTTAGTTAATCTCTCAGAGATCGAACCGATGCCGGATACACCATTACCTTTAATCCCATTAGTTATGAATTTCAAATCCTCTTTTTTTATTTCGGCCAACGCTTTTTCAGCTGTGGATTTGTGGGCGGATGCACTCTTCAATTGTGACTGGAATTCCTGCTCTGCTTTGATTGCTGCTTGTTCGGACTGATTCTTAAGATTGGAAAATGAATGTAATATTCCTTGATCGTCCCATACTAATCGCATCATGGAACTGGAGAGTGATAAATCAGGAATGGGTTGGCTAAGTTCCGTTTGAATTGTAGTTGAGTATTCGGAAAACAACGAGTATTGGCCATATTTTCCTTCGGTGATGTTATTGTCAACGGCACTAAAGGCATAGTACACCTCAACACAATCATCCTTACCCGGGCCAGAGTAATTTTGATCACATAGACCCAGAAATTTGGCTTTTTCATATGAAACTCGGGCGGAGGATATTGCTTCCTGAGCTACGTTTTCACTTTCCTCTAAAGAAAGTAGAGAAAAATCAACTGTTTTGATCCAGTTTCTTTTGTAATTACGACAATCAGAAGAATTGGCAAACGCTGCCATGAATGTGGATGAAGGAGAAAAAGTTCCAATGGCAAGGATAATATCCATGATACATTTGTCTTTATTTTTCCTGCTCAACTCCCCATAGGAAATGGATTGATCTAGATAACCACGAACTTGTAACGATGTTGAAAGATCGAAAAGTTGTTCGTAGTTGGTAGATGAAACAGTACGGTCAAATTCAGGTAGATTCCACCAATATTCGATGCCATAACTCCAGATATTCGGATTTGTGGCAACCCAGGTTTTACTAAACCATGGCCTTGAGAAAGTACCAAAACAAAAAGATAACAGAATTAAAATAGCCAGAAATAGTTTAATGCTTCTCATACACCCCCCGGAAAAACCCTGATTGTTAAGTATATATTATTTCCGGAGGGATGACTGTAATAAAGCACAATTATAAACCAGAAAAAAGTGAATATAAACAAGTGATATAAAATCTTACTGAGTACGGTTTTCATGAAAAATTTAGTCATACTGCTGGCCATGGGTCTGATCCTTTTTGGATGTACCAATCAGGTCACTGACAATAGAGACATTGTTGGTGATACTAACCAAAATTGGCTTGGTCAAACAGAACAGGTAAATACGAGTAATTTGGGGTTTAACCGCTCGGTGGGGAATGTACTCACAAACGAAACAATACCGGAATTGCCAAAATTTGATTTTTCAAATATAACAACCGACGATGGAAAATTAATTGTCTATTATTTTTACATGCCAAAATGTTCTGCTTGTATGGCAACAAAACCAGAAATTGATAGATTGGAGGCAAAATACAATGGCACAACCCTGTTTCTAAGATATGATATTACCTCGATAAACGGCACCTATGCCTACAAAGATTTTACCGCCCAATATGGATTAAACAAATCTGGCATGTATGTGCCCCAGGTGCTTGTAAATAAAATAATAATAACAGACATGTTCAATATCAATAAGAGTCTAGAGAAAACGATACAAAATTTCACGGTGTCTTACTAAATGAGGATAGTTCATTTTGATAGAAAATTCGGAATAATGAAAATACAAGTAGACACTCTAGATGATATGTGGCATCTTGACAAGGTGCTGGCACCTGGTGACGAAGTTGAGTCCCATTCCCTAAGAACCTATAAGGTGGGAACAAAAGAAGAGAAAAAACCGGTCACCATCAAGGTAAAAACCGAAAGAGTCGAGTTTGCAAAATCAGCGAACAGGCTGCGGATTTTAGGCCCGATTGTTTGGGGAGAACCAGAAGATTATATCCAACTTGGAAAATATCATACCATAGATGTTGGACAGGGTGACACGATAAAGGTAACAAAAAAATGGAAAAACCATGAAGTAAAAAGACTGGAAGATGCAGTGAAAGAATCAAAAAAACCAAAAATAAGGATTATTGTTCTAGATGATGAAAAAGCGCTCAATGCCATGCTCAGATCATTTGGAGTGGAGTATGGTGCCGAATTCTACAGCTCTGGAAGCAAACGAGACGAAAACTACGACAAAACCCAGGGTGAATATTTTGGAAAAATTGCTGCAGAGATAGAAAGACACCCGGAAAAATACGTAATTGCTGGGCCTGGATTTACTAAAGATAATTTGAAAAAATTCATTGAAAAGAAAAAACCAGAACTTCTGAAAAAAATAACCTTTGAGAATGTTAGTTATGCGGAGAGAACAGGAGTTAATGAGCTGTTCAATAGGGGAGTAATAGAAAAAATTATGGGCGAAGAAAGATTTGAAAATGAAATGAAGCTTATCGAAGAGCTTATGGCTGATGTGTATAAAGAAGGCGGTAAGGCAGTTTATGGAATTAGAGAAGTAAAAAAAGCTGCAGAGGCGTTTGCCATAAAAAAATTACTTGTTTTGGATGAATATTTACGAACCGACGCAGAAGCAGAGACAGTGGTGGATCTTGCAGATCAAAACAAAGCAGATATTGTTGTCTTCTCATCGGAAGGTGATGCGGGAGCAAAACTAAAGGGGATGGGTAAAATAGCTGCATTATTGAAATTTAAGATTCGTGAGTAATTTTATCAACTGAACTAGAGGAGATTCAAAAGGGATTAGCAAATTAAAAAGGAGATTGAAAAAGATGGCAAGAAAACGTAGCTTTCTTGACTGTCTTGAACGTTTTGACGTTCAAGGACAACCGTAGTTTTTTTATTTGCCCAATTCTTTTGCCTTTTCAGTTGCAAATTTAACTGCTGTGTGAATTGCCTTGTTTGTTCCTTTTTCATCAAGCATTTTTAGACCGGCCTCGGTGGTGCCGCCAGGACTGGCAACAGTCTCGATTATTTTTTTGGTTGTCCAACCGCTTTTCATAAGGGTACCAGTACCAATGAGTGTTTGGGCAACAACCAGTTCAGCATCCTCTTCAGTAAGACCATTGGCAACGGCTTCTTCTATCATGGCCTGCGCAAAATATGCCATGAATGCAGGGCCAGACCCGGAAGTTGCGGTGATGGGATCAAGATGTTGTTCATCAACCTTAAGACACATGCCCAGTGCAGTGAAAGCAGTAAGGAAAACCTTTTCCTTGCGCTCGGTTTCAGTATGCATGGCATAGGCAATTACTGCTTGATCAACTTCAGCACAGATGTTGGGCATGATTCGGATAATGTTTTTAGCACCCCAGCTTTCAAGTTTTTTAATTGGAATGCCGGCAGCACAGGAAACAATCAGATTTGCCTCGGGAATTTTTTTGATTACTTCCTCAACCTGAGTTGGTTTAACTGATATAACTGCAATATCCACAAATTTGGTGACTGTCATATCGTCGGTGGCCTTGGCACCAACATCACCGGCTAGGGTAACAAGATCTTCCGGGTGTTTATCAACCAGAATCACCTCGTTGTGTTCGGATAATGCCTTGGCAATGATGGTTCCGAGTCTTCCAACACCAATAATCGCAATTCTCATTTTTTCACCTCATAAAAATTCCTATTTTTATAAAGAAAAAATTCATCTGCATTTTTTCACCTCAGTTTCGTATCTGTCCAGTTCCTTCTACAATATATTTTGTACAGGTCAGGGCTTCCAACCCCATGGGACCACGGGAATGTAATTTTTGAGTACTGATTCCAACTTCTGCGCCAAAACCAAATTGCCCACCATCAGTAAATCGGGTTGACGCATTCACCATAACTACAGCAGCATCAACATTTTTAGTAAATTTGTCTGCATTGTTCTTGTTTTTGGTGATTATGGCTTCCGTGTGCTTGCTATTGTACTTATTTATGTGGACTATGGCTTCATCTACGTCAGAAACAACCCTAATGGCGATGATCAGATCAAGATACTCTCTTGACCAGTCTTCTTCTTTAGCTAGAATAACATCTGGAATGATTTTCTTAGTTTCTGAACAACCACGAACTTCAACCTTGTTTTCTCTAAGCACTTTTACTATTCTTGGAATAAATTTGGCGGCTATTTTTTTATGAACAAGCAATTTTTCTTCTGCATTGCAAACACTGGGTCTTTGGCATTTGGCATTGATTATGATCTTCTCGGCCATAGTAAGATCGGCTGTTTCGTCAACATAAACATGACAATTGCCGGTTCCTGTTTCAATAATTGGCACTCTGGAATTTTGTACAACATGATTAATTAGTTCAGCACCGCCCCGAGGAATAAGAAGATCGATTTTGCCTCTTGCCTTTAGCATAATCTCCACTGCAGAACGATCAGCACTATCAACTAAGCATACTGCACCTTTAGGTAGTATGGGTTCGATGGCTTTCACCAAGGTACGATTGGTAGTAAGTGCACTGGCACTTCCCCTAAGAATGCAGGAATTCCCGCTTTTCAAACAGAGTGAAGCAATATCGATGGTTACATTTGGACGGTTTTCATAGATGACGCCGATAACTCCAAATGGAACTTTGTTTTGATGGATAGTAAGACCGCTGGGGACGGTCCATTTTTTTTCTTCGCCTACTGGATCTGGAAGGGTTGCCACTTTTCGAACATCCTGTGCCATTAATCTGATGCGATCTTCCGTGAGTAGTAGTCGGTCCTCCACGTTTTTTGATAATTTAGAAGCAGCCAAGTCCCTGAGGTTAGCCTCTAGAATTGTTTTTGTGTTTTTTTCAATAGAATCCGCCATCCTAAGAAGCAGTTGATTTTTTTCTTGGGTCGATAGATTTGCCAGGCTGGGGGTTGCAGAACGCGCATCTTCAATCAAACCAAGAATATCCATTTCATCACGATAGCTACAAAGGTGATAAAAGCAGTTTTTATTTATATGCAGCCAACGGGGAGATTCAAAAACAAAGAATATAATAAATTAATTAAAGTAGATAGTACTCGGTGTTACGATGGCCGAACCAAGATTAAGATCAACAGAACGTATGGACAGACTTGATTCTTTTTTTACACGAGATTCCACAATGCTGAACCCAAAGCAACTGAGATTTAGAACCTTGGGAGAAGCCGATAGTGCAGTCGTAGTGATGTCACCAGCCCTTGCCAGCTTTGTAAAAGCTGAAATGATAAAGTCTCTTGGTAAAGAAGCAGAAAACCCGAAAGTAAAAACACTCATCGATTATGTATTCGCAAATGAGGAAAACTATGCGGCATTTCTTAAGGCACCGGATAAACGGGAATATTTGCTCGGGTTGTTAAAAAGTTTTAAAGGGGGGGCTCCCATGGCAGAACCAGAAGTAGAGGGCCCTCAAGGAATACCCATTATACCAAGAGCAAAAGAAACCGAGTTGACCCCTACCGAGACCAAACCAACTACTACAGTTACCATGAATCAAACAACACCGGTGCTGGAAGTGGACACTTCCGCAGTAACCACATTCCTATCTGGATTGGACCAGATTAAGATTGATGTTGATGCGATTTACGAGGTAGTAATGAATAGTCCAAAGTTAACAGAATCAGAAAAGAAACAGTTTATGCAGATGTTCACTGTACTTTATGCAGCAGATAAAACCCTAGGACAGGCATTTCTACTTACCATATATACAGCCCTCAGTAAAGAACAGCCTTTTGAAAAGGCGTTTCCGAAGGCGTTTGAACAACAACGAAGATTGATGAATTCGCTTTGGGGTCCGACAATAGAAGGGATATTCAAACCGCTGGGGGATATGTCAGTTGGATCATTATCGGAGATACAGAGATATATGGAAATAGTGTACGCAAACTTGTCTCTTGGATCAGTACTGATTGGGAATTATGATAAATCAATACGTGCTGGATTTGGGCGCGCCTTTGTGATTGGTTTTCTTGGTGGAATAACTGGCATAATAGACGATCTGGCAGTTAAGAACCTTGAGCGACTACAATCGGTTTTGGACAAAAACCTTACTGGTCAATACGACGTAAGCTGGTCTGCTCCGCTTTCAGCTCTCGCTATGATGACTGCAGGCATTGCTGCTTCGGCATTAAAATATACGATTCTTTACCCAGCAATTGCAATTCAACAGGCCCTGTGTATAAACATTGGAGGTTCGATAGCAAAAACACTGGCCAAAGCAGCCATACTAAAAGATGAGGAAAGACGACTGAACAACCCATATGTTCTTACTGCGGTATTTGGAATTCTGGCAACCTATGGAAATAATATGTCAGGAATTAGGGGCATTTCCCAACCATCATTTGGAACGCCTCAAACTGGCACTGTTCCTGATGCCAATGTAACCATAGTTGCCACAAGAGACACAGTAGACACAAACACCATGGATATGTTTGAAGCTGCGCTGAAAATTGTAGATAAAAAAGAATGTAAAACAATAGAGGACATTTATGGGATGGTTGCTGGAATTCATGCTGTGATTTATTCGCTTAATACATTCCCAGGGCAGGAGGATGAAATAATAGGTTCAGACCTGGATAGTGATTTGTTGGATATCTTCAGGAACATGAAGGGTTCCGGCAATGAGAAGGTAGCTAAGATTGAGAAATTAGCAAGATATATCATTGACATAAACCGAAGAAGTAAAACAAGACTAGATGAAATATTAAAAATATACGAAAAAGAAGGATTCGAAGGACTAGAAAAGAAAGTTAGAGAACTGGAAGGGAATAGAATGTCAAGACTTAAACCCAAAAGGAGAGATAGTGAAACAGTTTGAGGAACAGATCTATGCAAGAGCAGGATTTGAATAACCAAACAGAACAATTTTGATGTAGATCATTACTTTTCTGAATAGGCTGACATATGCTCTTTTAGTAAATACCTCATATTCGTTTTCTTCAATAACACCCAGAATTTCCCTGTATAGTGAAAGGGCAAGTGCAATAACCACACGAACTTCTCTGTGTATCATGGCAAGGCCAGCCATGGCTTCTCGATAGTATTTGCGTGCACGAGCTACCTGAAATTTAAGGAAATCAATCACATTTGTTGTTTTTTGAAGGGAAAGTATATCCTGGATGGAAAGACCAAATTTGGCAAGCTCGTCTTTTGGAAAATAAACCCGGCCCATCTTGGCGTCTTCACCAACATCACGAAGAATGTTGGTTAGTTGCATGGCAATACCCAGTTTGGTAGCATATTTTTTTGCTTTTTTAATATTTTCAATACCCATAACATGCATGAGCATTAATCCAACTACCGAAGCAACTCTAAAACAGTATTTTCTAAGTTCGCGGAAAGTACCATATTCTTTTTTAGAAATGTCCATGCTAACTCCGCGAATCAGTTCAAGGGGATAACGAAGAGGTATGTTGTTCTTTTTCATAATATGGATAAATGGATTGAGAATTGGATCTGTGGAATATCCTTTATCATGGGCTTCCAAAAGTCTTTTTCTCCAATCCTTGATGAGTAGTTTTTGAAGTTTCGGATTCCCCTCGTTATCATCAATAAGATTATCAGTGTGTCTGCAAAATGCATAAATTGCGTAGAAAGAATTTCTTCGGTCTTCGCTCATGAATCTAGAGGCAAAATAAAATGTTTTGGAACCTACCCTAATGCTATTATCTGCGTATTTAAAATCAACCTTTGGTAGTCCCGCATCACTCATGTTTATCTAATAAATTAGGACAACAAAGATTTATATCGGCATCTGTCGATTAATCGCTTCTCGAGAGAAAGTTATCGGAGAATAACAAATGCGTTTTTAAAAACCATTAATAAGATTAGGTGGGTTTTCTAGTTATGCTAAAATATGCAATAGTAGGATTTCTGATTTTAGGATTTTTTATAAGTTTGGTACACGCAGACATGGGACCCGGGCCAAGCCCCCCAACAGTAAAGATTCATATGGTAAGGGGAGATGGAACACCTGAAACATCAATAACAGAAATAACTTACCATTGTATGAACACAGATGATACTTCAGGAGGTGCCGTAGACCCACACGTGGTGGTTTTTGGGTGCACCGAGGGAACATGTACCAATGATGGCGGCTGGTACTATAAATTCAATCCGTGTTTTAGTTTTCCCTATGGATATTTTTCCTATGAATTAGATGGGGTAACCAAACAAACAGAAAATTTCGAAACCAATAGCTCGTATAATAATTTTGAAATGACATTCAATGCTGAGACTGGGGAAAACCAGGGAACTTACTCGTCGACAGGCTGTTGTGCAACAGGATTCCTGTTGCTAGGATTGGTTAGTGTGTTTGGGATAAAATATGGTGTGTGGTTAAAATGAACAAATGGGTTTTGTTGTTCCTGATGCTGGGTCTTATCCAATTTGTATTTGCAGATATTCCACCTGGACCAAGTCCGATACATTCAAATTGCTGTCTTAGTACGGTTTTGATAGGCTTGATAGTTATTGCTGTGATAAGACGATGAATTTCATTGCTGCATACACTCTCACTGTTCTGATTGAAACAGTTGCACTTTTCATTCTTCTTCGTAAAAAATATGAAACAACAACAATATTGAAAAACGGGTTTGTGGCAAGCACAGTTACTCTTCCGTTTGTTTGGTTTGTGTTTCCTCTTTTGGGCTTTGGATGGACTTTGACGTTTGTATTCTCTGAGGTCTTTGCCATTGTTGTAGAAGCCATTTGGTATAAGCTAGCATTCAAACAAATGGGATATGGAAATTCGCTTGTTTTGAGTTTAATATGCAATTTACTTTCAATTGTTGCTGGTCTGCTGCTAAGCTAACTACTTTTTATCTTTTTTCAGCCCTAACCATTCATGGAGAATTTCACAGTTACACCATGGGAAGTTAACGGTTCGGTTGATTATGATAAATTAATCAAACAGTTTGGAACCACTAGAATTGATGAAAAGCTTAGAGAACGGATGAAGAAAACCTGTGGCGATCTTCACCCAATGTTAAAACGAGATTTTGTTTTTTCCCATAGAGATTTGGGCGCAGTGCTGGATGATTATGAAAAAGGCAGTGGTTTTTTCCTTTACACTGGGAGAGGTCCGAGCAAATCAATGCACATTGGACATATTGTTCCGTTGTTATTTACCAAATGGCTCCAGGATAAATTTAAAGTAAATCTTTACATTGAAATAACAGATGATGAAAAGTTTCTTTATCGAAAAGAGTATGAATGGAAGGATGTTCAGGCAACTGCACAACAAAATATCCTTGATATAATTGCAGTTGGATTTGACCCGGAAAGAACATTTATTTTCAAAGATAGTGAGTACGTAAAAAATGTTTACCCGCTTTTGATGAAAACTGCTAGGAAAATCACTGCATCAACAGTAAAGGCAGTTTTTGGCTTTAATGATTCCACCAATATTGGTTTGTCATTCTATCCTGCCTACCAGGTGATCCCAACATTTTTTGAGAAAAAACGATGTCTGATTCCGGCGGCCATAGACCAGGACCCCTATTGGAGGGTGCAAAGAGATGTCGCTGAGGGCTTGGGATATTACAAAACAGCTGCCATACACACCAAATTCTTACCTCCACTCCAGGGGGTAAGTGGTAAGATGAGTTCCAGCGGTGGAGCAGAGACTGCAATTTTACTTACGGATGACGAAAAGACCGTAAAAAATAAAATCAATAAATATGCCTTTTCAGGTGGGCAACCAACTGTTGAAGAACACAGAAGATTAGGCGGTAACACGGACATTGACGTGCCCTACCAGTGGCTTTCTATTCTTTTTGAACCCGATGATTTAAAACTGAAAAAAATTCAGGAGGATTACCGAGGTGGAAAATTACTTACTGGAGAAATGAAAATGCTTCTTATTGATAAAATTAATACATTCCTGAAAGAACATCATGAGAAAAGGAAAAAAGCGGAAAAAGAAATTGATAAATTTATGTACACCGGCTCGCTCGCGAAAACCATGTGGGGGAAGATACATGAATAAATTTTTTGTTTTTGTGGTGTTAGTCCTGCTTGGTTTTGGATGTTTCAATAAACCAACAGATGGCGGACAGATAATCATAAATCAGACACAAAATAACCAAACCTTGCCTCATAATGAAACAATAGGGATTGTAGGGGAACCAACATACGTTTGTGAATTGATAGATGATAAGGCCCATACAATAGGAGTAGGGGGAGCTGATTTGGGAATACCCGTTGCTCTGCCAAGTCAGGGAAACAAACTATGGATAATTTTCGGGGATGTTTTTGGTGCGAGCGGTTTGGGAAGCGGAGGAGCGAGTGCAGTCTTGGAGGCGCAAACTCCGTTTAACTGTGCTCAAACCAATTGGAAAACAAAGGTGGATGGAAAATTTTACCAGCCATTGACTTCAAAACGCCAACAGGGAGATTCATCCACAGTACCAGCTGGTGCTATTGAGATTAATGGAACATTGTACCTATATTCCATGAGAGTGGATCATTGGGCAAACAAACTAGTTCCAGGTGATGAAACCACTGCACATGGAGTACTTTTCAAAGAACAGGGAGATGATTTTGTTGAAGTTATCTCTTGGCCAGTTGATGAAAAACATACAAACACTGCACCGGTTTGGGGTGAATTGAACGGGGAAACGGTTATCTTCATGGCGATTACTGGAAAATACCGTGAATCTCCTGTTTACCTTGCCTATGTTAAACCAGGTGAGATAGAAAACAAAAATGCCTATCATTATTTGACTGGGTTGGGTTCTAACAACCAGCCAAGTTGGTCAACAAACATAGCAGATGCAAGCCCAATTAAAGGAATGGAAAATGTTAAAGTGGGAGAAGTTTCCTTGGTAAAAAATGAAAAATATTTGATGATGTTCCAAAGCTATGGTGGTAGTGGAGGGTACATGCTTTTCTCCGCAGATCAACCATATGGACCCTATTCCTCACCGGCTAAGTTCACCCCATGTGGAACCATATTGAAACCTGCATCCTGGCTTCAGCCTGGTTGGAGTGGATGTTATGGTGGTTACATCTTCCCGAATAATTTTGGTGTTGATGGCAAGGACATATACTACACCATTTCAGTTTGGAGACCATATACTACGGTTGTTCTGAAGATGCGGACTGGGTAGATGGATTCGTCCCTACAATAACTAAGCCCAACATATCCAGTACTCTGACCTTAAAATCCGAGGTAGCCGTAGCATAGATGAATTGCACTCTTTTTCCATATTTGTTTGATCGTTCTGGATCAGTTTGAAACCCCAGGGTGACTAGGATGGCCTTTGACCATAGACCAGCATCAGCACAGAATGTGATGACACCAGAGTCAAGCGCACTGAGCAAGCCAGTAGTTATGAGGAGTTTACCAAGCCCCTTGCGTTGGAATAGTGGATCTATAGAGAGATTGGAGATCTCTGCTTCCTGATTGGAATAGGGAATGAATCCCATGAGCCCAACAACTTCACCATCTGAAAGTGCAACCACTCGATAGTGTCTTTCACGGGCTAATTTAGGCAGATTGGCCAGAGTATAAATCTGGCCGAAGTGCTGCTGCCACTCCTGTGAACTCATGTCGCTTTTTAGTGGCTCAAAATTCCTAAGCAATATTTGTGAGCACTTTTGAATGTCCCGGTGTTCAAATGGACGATAAATTACATCCAATCCGGATTTCAACAGATATCTGGTTCTCATCCTATCCCACCTCCTTCTAATCTGCCACCCAACAGACCAAACCTTACCTGATCGAAAAACTCTTGCAACCGTTGTTGGATTTGCTCCACGAGTCGATCAATCCTTTTTCGTTCCTGGCGCTCGCGCTGGACCTGTTGATAGTCGGGCTTGCTCTGAACCTGCACTCTAACCTTTTCGCGCATCTCTGCTCGCTTGCCCTTATCAAGCTCATCCTTGCTAAACTTGAAGAGCAGCATCAGCTCACGCTCCTTCAAGCGCTGAAGGAAGAGCCTTAATCCAACTTGACGGATTGGTCTTTGTACTACCCCCAACGGCATCTTTCCAAATTGTTTAACTTCCATGACATCACCTCGTTTTTGTAGGGTGAGTGAGATTTCAGTCCAATATAAATATATTCCAAGAAAAACAGGATAAGTGTACAAAAAATAGGCAGATTTAAAAGGATTATTGAATAAGTATTCAATTATGTTTCAATTAGATGAGAAGGATGAGGCAATTTTAGACGTTTTAAGAGAAAATTCATCACTTTCAATAGGAAAAATAGCCAGGAAAACAGGAATCCCAATTGCAACGGTTCATCATCGGATAAAAAAACTAAGAGCCGAAGGAATAATCAAAAAATATACCATAATAATTGATCAGGTAAAATTAGGAAAAAAAATGATTGCTCATGTGCTAATCAAGGCAATGCCAAAAATAGACCACATTGCCTTGCTGGAAAAACTAATGAAACATGACCAGGTGGAAGATGGATCTGCCATCACGGGTGAGTTTGACCTTATAATTAAAGTACGGGTAACTGACATAGATGGATTGGATTATTTTGTTTTGAAATTTCTAAGAACGTTTGATGAGATATCACAAACAGAAAGTATGATTGCGTTTAGAAACATTGTCAAGGAGTGAGAGTTTGATAGTTCTATGTGGATTGTTGGAACAGGATGGAAAAATTCTATTCCTAGAAAAGAACAGTATGTTAGAAGTTCCCCACACTCTTGGAAGTATACAAACTGACCCCATGAGCCAATTAGCTGAAGCATTCAAAAAACAAACAGATATCAGAGTCAATGTTGAGGGAGTTTTCCTCCAGACAAAACATATTATTTCTGGAGAAGAAACGCAATTTATTGTTTTCAAAATGGTGTCCCTGGAAGAGTACCAACACCAAAAATATCTTTGGCTGAATTTTAATGAGGCGAAACAGAGAAAATTAGGTAGAAGTACACAATGGCTAAAGGATGTTTGAAGATGAATAAAAAACCAGCGGCACTTGTATGTGGAATGCTTGAAGATAACGGACGGATTTTATTTCTACTAAAAAAAGATGAAAGAGGAGTGGAACGATTGTGGATGCCCTGTACGGACATCTATTCATCTGCCAACTCAGTGATAGAACTTGCAAAAGAATTCAAAAGGCAGACTGGTATTGATGGTGAAGTTCACGAAGTAGTATTTCAAAATAAACATAACAGTGGCTCAAGAAAGAGGAAATTCATTATTCCTGTTTTAGTGTTCAAAATGACTGCGAAAAATCGAACTACGAAACCATCAGACGAATTTTCTGGCTTCCGGTGGTTATCCTTGGATGATGCAAAAACCCATAGACTAGATAGAAAACTAGAGTGGTTGAAATATTGAATCCAAAATAACATAATAGGCGGCAAAAGAAAGCAGAAGAAGCAGAACCCCGATAAAAATTGTCAGATAGGATTTTTCTTTGCAGATTGTTTTGGTGGTTGATTCATCAAAATTTGTCAGAAGAAAAGGATGGAGAAGTTTACCATCACTCCCAATATAGCTTAGGTAAATTGACTCGCCCGGGGTTAGTGTGTATTGGGTAATTCTGAATGGTTTGGTCATATACTGAACCGGGATTTTTTTAGATTTTAATAAACCTTCCAATAACTTGGAATTTTCTTCGTCCACTGGTAATTTGGAAAGATCAGATGTTTTCGAATCCTTTGAAGATAAAAATGAGATTTTACCTATGAGGTTAGTACTGACAGTTTCGATGGCTTTTTGGATTAGCCCTGCCCGTTTGATATGACCATTAACTATTTTGGTGGGAGTTAGCCTAATGTCAGCACTGTTGAGGTCGACTTCTTGATTTTCAACATAAAAGGAAGAACGTTTCTCATCCGAATAGATTCTTTTCCAAGGTTGGTGTCCACCGCAATAGGATTCGATATCTGTTTTATAGTAGACGCATTGCACCCCGTAGGGATCGGTAATCAAGGTTTTGGATTTTACTATGCCACTGAAAAATTTGGCAGAAAAACGAATCACGCCTTGATAGACAAAGAATAAACTAGTAAAAAAAATGAGTATGGGGAAAATTAATCCGAAAAAAGCAAATGGTGATGCCATCAAACAAGCCTGGCCTTGCCATCTTCAACTAGCCTGAACTTAAAGCCGTAATGTACGAGACCCTCTGGGTCATCTCTTTGAATTACCCTAAAAACCTGCTCCACGCGTGAACCGATTTTAACCGTATCCTTATGCGCATCAACAACCTGACCGGTGATTTTTGCACCTTCATCGAGTTCAATTATGGCCAGTATGTAGGGAACCTGATCTTCAAAACCTTCCGGTGGAGCAGTAACTTCAGTAAAAGAAAAGATCTTGCCTTTTCCAGCAAATTGTAGATCGCTTATTTTACCTTTGCGTCTGCATTTTGGGCAGATAGAACGTTTAGGAAAAAATGTTGTTTTGCAGGTAGCGCATTTTACGCCAATCATCCGATATCTTTCCGGGATTCTTCTCCAAGTAAGTGGAATTGATTCTTTCATTTTTTCACCTTTCCTTCTAAAGATTTTTTATAATCCGCATTAAACATTTCTATTCCTTTGTCAGTAAGAGCATGTTTCCACATTTCCTCATAGATTTTTGGGGGGATGGTTGCTATATGTGCACCTGCCTTGGCTGCATCTTCAACATGCTTTAGTGAACGTACTGACGCAACGATAACTTCGGTTTTGAAATTATAGTTCTTGAATATTTGAACAATATCCTGGACTAATACCATGCCGTCCTGTCCAATATCATCCAATCTGCCCACAAAAGGCGAAACATAACTGGCGCCTGCCTTGGCTGCAAGAAGTGCCTGGGATGCACTAAATATAAGGGTAACATTGGTCTTGATTCCTATTTTGTTGAACATTCTTACTGCGCGAAGACCCTCCTTTGTCATTGGTACTTTGATTACAGGATTCCTAACCCATTTTACGAATTCTTTTCCGTCCTCAACCATCTGTTCAGCGGTTTCACCAACACTCTCGATGGATATGGGCCCGGATACCAGTTTGCCAATTTCCATCACCACCTGTTTGTGATCTTTACCTTCCTTGAAGATAATTGTTGGATTGGTGGTAATGCCATCGCACATACCCAACTCTGCGGCTTTTTTTATGGAGTCTAGATTAGCAGTATCTAAAAAGAAATTCATGGTATTTCCTTGATCAAAAGTTTTTATAAACAAGTAAGTGGTTAAGATAGCATGTTAGATTTTATTAAAAGAAGGAAAACAACTTATCAGTTTAGTGATAAAAAAATTCAAGGAAGAGACATCGTTAAAATTCTCGAAGCTGCCAGGTGGGCACCGAGTTCAAAAAATAGCCAACCATGGAAATTCATCGTCGTAAAAAATAAAGCAAATATAGAAAAAATAGTCTCTGAATGCTACTATAACTTATTTCATACAACTCCGCAGCTGATAATCGCCGTGGTTATGGATACAAAAACACCGGTTAGGCGGCTAGAAAGCTTGGAAATGGAATTACGCTACATTAATATGGGAATGCCGGTTGTGAATATGTGCTACGAAGCACAGATGTTAGGGATAGGGTCCTGCATACTACGCCCATTGGGAAATGAGGTTGAGAAGATACTCAAAATACCAAATAACAAAAAAGTACCTATTGTAGTGGGTTTTGGTTATGAAGACAAGAAAACGAAACAGCCAAAACGCACGAGAAAAGAACTGCGCGGAATAGTAAGATACGAAAGATACTCCGAGTGATGGCTATGATCTTTGCAGAACGATTAGCAAAAATAAAAGACGGAGAGGTAGTACTGGTGACTGTTTCGCCAGAAAGTTATATTGAAATTTCACATGCAATCATGAAGGAGATGATAAAGAACAGAGGGAAGAAAGGAGTTTATATAACACTAAACAGACCATATCAGCAGATAGAAAAAGAATTATTAAGTATAAACATAGATCCAAAAAAGACCTATTTTATAGATGTGGCAAATAGAAAGAATGATTTTAGTACCAGACACTGCTCGATCGAAAGTCCGGCGGATTTAACAGAGATTTCAATAGCGATCACTGATGCTTTAAGCAGTGAACGATACCAATTTTTGTATATTGATTCTGTTCAGACACTGTCCATGTATCAAAACGAAGCTATTGCAGAACAATTTCTGTATTATTTAAGCAGGAAGATACGACTGTATGGCATAACTGGTTTTATAGTGCTTTCAGGAGGAAAGAAAACAAAAAAGATCGAAGATGCCATAGCTCAATTTTGTGATAATATATTGCACTTTTCTTTGGAATAAATTATTTGGATTTAAAGAGTTCCAATGCTACTTTTTCTATTCCTGCAGCATCAAGCCCATATTTTTTGTAAAGCTCAGAGCAATTGCCAGATTCTGCAAATTGGCTATGCATACCGACTCGCTTCATAGAGGTAGGACAGTGTTCGCAAAGAACTTCGGCTATGGCACTACCCATACCGCCGGCAATTTGGTGATCTTCAGCAGATAGAACAACGTTACATTGTTTAGCATACTTGACGATGGTTTCGATGTCGATTGGTTTTATGGTATGAAGATTGATTACTGCTGCCTCTATTTTTTTCTTGCTAAGCTCTTCCGCAGCCTTAAGGGATTCGTAAACTTGAAGACCGCAGGCAAAAATTACGATGTCCTTACCCTCTCTACAGACAATTGCCTTACCAATGGTGAATGGTGTTTGTTGGGTGGTGAAAACCGGTGTGTTTTCTCTGGAAGTTCGGATATAAACAGGTTTATCTAATTTGGCAGCAGCCAGGGTTGCCTTTCTTGCTTCTTCCATATCTGCCGGAACAACCACCACCATTTCAGGAAGTGCTCGCATCATTGCAATATCTTCAAGAATTTGATGGGATGCGCCATCAGGACCAACACTAACACCAGCGTGGGAAGCATGAATCTTTACATTGGAACCATTGTAGCAGATGGAGACACGGATTTGATCAAAGTTTCTTCCAGGAGAAAATGCAGCAAATGCGGATATGAAAACCAGTTTATCGCAGGCTGCAATCCCTGCTGCAACACCTGCAAGATTTTGTTCTGCAACACCTACCTGCACAAAGCGATCAGGAAATTTTTCTGCAAACCAGTGGGTTCGTGTGGATTCAGAAACATCGGCAGTGACTGCCCACACATTGGGATCTTTTTCTGCTAGTTCAACCAGCGCTTTCCCAAAACCATCCCTACTGGCTTTTTTTACAACAGTTGGAGAAAACAGATCTGGAATTAGATTTGCACCAGTCATTTAGCCCACCTCCAATAACTTTCTTTCAGTTTCAAGCTCCTTAATGGCAAGTTCTCCCTGTTCCCTATTGGGTGCTTTTCCATGCCAGTCAAATTTCCCTTCCATGAAAGAAACGCCCTTTCCAGGCATTGTCCTGGCTATTAGTACGATTGGCTGACCAGAAACGGTTTGAGCCTCGCCAATTGCCTTTATAATTGAATTAACATCATTACCGGCCATTTCAATAACACACCAACCAAATGCCCTGAATTTGTCTGCAAGAGGCTCCAGTGGCAGAACATCATCGGTGGTACCATCTATCTGGATATTATTTCTATCCACAACAGTAATCAGATTGTCTAATTTGTATTTGGCTGCAAGCATAATTGCTTCCCATGTCTGGCCCTCATCAAGTTCTCCATCGCCAACAACAGAATACACCCTCCAGGATTTCTTTTCGCGTTTACCAACAATGGCCATTCCAACTGCCTGAGAAATACCTTGACCAAGTGGCCCTGAAGAATTTTCAACACCAGGTAGGGTACCCTTGTGTGGGTGGCCTTGAAGTTTTGAACCGAGTTTACGAAGAGAAAGTAGTTCCTGTTTTGGAAAGTAGCCTGCATTGGCCAATGTGGCATAGAGCACAGGACAAATATGACCGTTGGATAAAACAAAACGATCACGATCAATCCATGTAGGGGATTTGGGATCGTGTCTTAACACATGAAAATAAAGCACAGTAAAAATATCAGCCATGCCAAGAGAACCACCAGGATGACCGCTTTTGGCTTCAACCAACATTCGGATAATATCCTGACGAATAGTATTGGCCATTAATTTCAATTCTTTAGTGTTTTTCATCAACCTCACCGACTCTTTTCAGATTATTTATTGCGTCTTTAATATTTGGAGAAGAAAACAGTGCACTCGCAGCTGCAAGAATGTTCGCTCCGGATAGATAGGCATGTCGTCCGGTTTCTTCGTTAATCCCACCATCGACTTCAATGTCAAGTTTGGGGTAGAGCGAACGTAGTTTTTCAATTTTTTCTTTCATTTCGTAGATATATTTTTGACCAGAAAATCCCGGATGCACAGTCATAACAAGAACACGGATGGGTTTTGCTTTTTTGATTAGAGGCAGTAACTTATCTAAAGAAGTTTCCGGATTAATTGCAAAACCTAGCTTTCCACCAGATTTTTTTATTGCATTTTGAATGGTATCAAGAGAAGTGATTGTTTCAACATGAACCAGATGGATGTTTGGTCCTTGGATTTTTTCGATCCATTTTTCTGGTTCAAACACCATCCAATGAAATTCGTAGGTTGCCTTGGGGAGATTGCCAAGGGATTCGAGTCCGATGGTTTGGTTGGGAACAAATTTACCATCCATAATGTCCAGTTGAATTTCCTTTACTAAACCAAGAACCTGATGGATGCGATGCAGAAGGTCTTCTCTTGTTTTTACCAAGATTGCTGGTACTACTTCTGCCCTCATTTTCTTTCCCTCGTAAAAATTTCAATTTTTACAAAGACAAAATGTTTTCATTTTGCCATCTCGTAAAATTCGAGCTTCCCATGCCCGTAATTAGAATAGGGATTAGGATTATATAAAGATTTCCGATTGAAAAGAAAAACACAAAAGTTGCAAAAAATGTGGGAATAGGTTTTTAAAATAAACCCCGCATAAAAAAGAAAGTAGATTTGAACTAGTAATAAAATGAGAAAACTAGTTGTTAGGAAAAAGCTTTTAAATTTATAGCGAAAAGAAATCTACCAAGATGTAAAATGAAATTAGAGCATATACATATCACGGTAAACGCTAAGATAAGCCCTAATTTTAAGGCATTGCCAAAGGATGCTGCTCAGCGTTTTGTGGATAGGTTAATGAAGACGGTTAATATGAAACCGTTGGGACCTTTGAACTGGTCAGATGCAGAAGACCTAGATTTCCCTGGCCAGAGTTATGTTCAAATGATTACCACAAGCCATACTTCATTGCATCTGTTTACTCACACTGATGGAACAAATGAGATCTACTTTGATTTGTACTCGTGTAAGAAATTTGATGCAGAAAAAGTCGTAAAATTATTGGACGAAACATTTGGCCTGGTTGAGTGGCACGGAATTCTCTATAATAGAGCAAATCATGATTCTCCACATGTCAAAATAATCGGAACAGCAGCCAAAGAAATGATGGTTGCAAAAGTTAGAAACTAAATTTAACTATTTTTTATTTATAGCTATCCACTAGCTTGAGCAGTAGTGAAAGGATGCACAACAAGTTTGATTTTCTTGAACTAGCATCAGTTTTTATTCTTTTTAGTTAATTTTAATTTATGAAACTTTTGATATTTGGACTGATTTTGATTTTAACAGGAACACTATTCGCGGGCTGTGCTTCGGATGCCTATGGAAAAGCATGCGCTTCCTGCCCGTTTGATTCTCAGGGGAAAATGGACCAAAACTGTTATGGTGGATATAAGGCATCAGGGATTACCTGTACCAGTACTTCCTATCCGATAATGAGCGGGAAATATGCCGAAGGAAAATGTTCAGCAGTTGACGAATGCACATCGGAATTAAGTTCCTGTACTGCCCAATATCAATCAGGAAATGATAAAACCGATTGTCAAGAAGGTTCGCTAAGCATTTGTTTTGCAGCTGCAGATTCATGCATGAAAAGTGCTGCTGTTAAATGTGGTGAGATCGAAAGTCCGTGTGCTACACCAGCTGCTGGGTTTGTTGTTTTGTTCGGAATGTTGGGGTTCTTAAAAATAAGGAAAAATTAAAGGTTTTTATAGATGTGGACGAGAGCCGTAGCCCCACTTCCACCAACGTTTTGGCTTAACCCGATGTGAGCATCTTTAACCTGTCTTCCTACTGCTTCGTTACGAAGCTGCCATACACATTCAACTGCTTGTTTAACCCCGGTTGCTCCAACAGGGTGACCGCATGACTTAAGCCCCCCAGAAGTATTGGTTATGATTTCACCACCAAATCCAGTTTTCCCTTCCAATGTGGCTGGTCCGCCCTGGCCTTTTGGGAAGAACCCGAGATCCTCGATTGCCATAATTTCAGCTATGGTAAAACAATCATGGAGTTCAGCAAATTGAATGTCTTTTGGTTTTAGTTTAGCCATCTCATAGGCTTTTTTACCTGCAACTTGAGTGGCACGCAAACCAGTGAGTGTTTCACGGGATTGAAGTGCGATTGCATCACTGGCCTGGGCACTGGCGATTATTTCGATTGGTTTTTTCGTATAGCTGTGTGCCATGTCCAAGGGCGCAAGAATAACTCCTGCAGCACCATCTGTTATGGGAGAACAGTCGAAAACTTTCAACGGGTCTGCGATGGTTTTCGAATTCATAACGGTTTCTAGTGTAATTTCATTTTGGAATTGAGCGTATTTGTTTTTTGCCCCGTGTTTGTGGTTTTTCACGGCCACGCTGGCCATCATTTCTTCGGTTGTTTTAAATTCGTACATATGTCGCTTTGCCATAAGTGCATAGATTGCTGGGAATGTAGCTCCAAGGAAAAGCTCCCATTCCTGGTCTCCTGCACCACCCAAAATATCACTGACCGTATTAACACCAAGATCAGTCATCTTTTCTACTCCACCTACTACAACCAGATCGTGCATACCAGATGCCACTGCCATAATACCCTGCCTAAGGGCAAGAGCACCAGATGCACAGGCTCCTTCAACACGGGTGATTGGAATCGGAGTTAGCCCCATATAATCAGCTAGAAGACCTCCAATGTGTTCTTGACCAACAAGGCGACCAGATGCCATGGTTCCAATAAAACCCGCATCGATCTTATCACCTGATAATCCTGCGTCAGTAATCGCCTTGAGTCCTGCTTCAACAACAAGATCTCTGAACCCCTGTTCCCAGTGTTCACCAAAATGCGTCATTCCTACGCCTATAATCGCAACTTTTCTCATAAGAATTACACCTGATTAACAAATACTCGGACTTCTTTAAAAGACTAAGCAAAAACACTACGACGCTTAGTAGAAATACCCGATATATTAGAATTATAAAGGATTCGCCACAACATACAACTGTGAAACACACTATAAGGAGGCTGGCGCTCCCGGTTGTAGTTATAGCTACAATGACTTTACCACACGCAGATTTTTCAGGGTGGTTTAGAGATACCAGAGCCCAACCAAATATTGTAACTACAGTTATTCCGACACCAACTAGCAAGCTAGTAGCAGATGAAACACGAAAATTTCCCAATGAACATGAGACCATCAGAGGAAGGATTGGTGCAAAGCGATTTTTTGGAAGTGAGGATAGGGTCTCTTTTGATAAAAATTATGATGCGATTGTAAAGATTCTTGGCAAGTTGGATCAGAACGATAGAGCACAACTAACAAGAATGTTTGACCTTGAAGATTTTAGTCCGGATTTTGTGGGACGTTTAGTGGATTTCGAACCTAAACCAAAAAAAAATTGTGTGCGATTTGTTGATGGTAAGGGAACATCCTATGAGCTGTGGGCTAATCAAGAAACCGAAAAAGCAGCGCTTATCGTAAGAGATAAAACAACAGTGAGGATTGTTGGGAGAAGCGGTAATGAATTTCTAATAACTCCACAAAAAAATGGTATTCATGGGATCGAATTTAGGGACAGTACCGGGCATGTGGTGGCAACAACCAAAGTCAAATCTCATTTGAGCCAGGGGAAAGTCTTATCTGATTTTGTTTTTTTATCCAAAGTTGACTTGGATGAGTTTAAGGTCCTTGAGCTCGCCTTGAAATATGGGGTCAGACCAGCCAGGGTTTTTGCGTTCTTAAATGGACAGATTAACCCTTGGGACAGTTATCTAGCCCAGGTAGAGATAGACACTGTTAAAGCAAGTATAATGGCAGCAGAAAGAACAAACTTGCCCCCGTGGTTTATTACGGCAGTAGCATTCCAAGAGGGATTGGCAGGGAATTTCGAATATCTAGCTACAGACCAAACAGGACAAGGAGTCTCCTCTTTTTACGATGTTGGAGCAGAAGCGTTCTTAGGTGAGGTAGCTTCGATAAAACGATTTCTACCGCCAGATTTATCATTTAGAAGAGCAGAACCGGTGGTAAACGAAGCTGGAGGCCGTTACACTAGCGTATATTTCAAGGATATACCAACCACAGTTGAGGCAATAGGCGGAATATTAGCAGGACGAAGAGAAAGGTTTCTGCGTTTTGTAAAAGATGAATATGGAGAAACTACGCTAACTGAGCAGATGCTGCTGGGTGGAACGTATTATATGTATAATGCAGCTCACCCAAGAAAACTTATGGGTCAGAAAATTGCAGCTGGTGGATTTGCGCTCTTAGAAGCACCGTATACAGGAATGGCACCAGATCACGAAAGGCCTACGATATTTATTGCAGCACTGAATAATGCAAGAGTACTGGCAACAACAGAATTTTTAAAATACAAATGGGGAACGATTTTAACTGTGATCGCAAGTGGGGATAGTAAATGATTATTTTTGCAACAGTAACTGAAAGAACACCAACTACCCAGCCAGTTTTAGAACGAATTAGAATGGCCGAACAAACTGCGATAACCCCCAATACATTTAATGGAACGGGTGGTTTGGTACAAAGTAAGACCAATCCAAATCAGCAATACATCAGAGGGGAGAGTTTTTTTTATTTAAGAGATAACAAAACCGGAGAGAAATTATTTGTAGATTTTGAAACCAATAGAGTAAGTTTCGTAAAAAAAGATGGCACGATAGAAACGACTGGCTTTGATCCGTCCATGTCGATAAAGACATATAATTATTTTTTCTCTTTATTTACTACACACCCTCCAGGAAGAGATGACGAAGCTAGACAAAAACCATTTAACATGGATTTGGTTGCAGATTTTCTTATGGCGAAAATTCGTTATCCTGATGGTGAGGATGGAACTCTTTCACTTGCACAAAAATTTTATGCTTTGAAATTCGCATGTGAGCATAACGGAGCACTACCAGACATACGGGGTCACCACGGGTTTTTAGAGATGGTCCAGGTGGCGGCTGAGAGGACATCCGGACTTCCGACTGAATTGTTGGTTCCCCTATCAGTTTCTATGATAGGCCATGAGATGAGCTCTGTTGTTTATAAAAGACGGAGAGAGGGGAAATCAGATAGACTCGAGGTTGATACTTACACCGACATTGGAATGGATATGTTGGGTGATGATCCGGGAATTATGATACGTGCTGGACTTCGGGTTAAAAAATTGAGTTTCGTAGAAGCCTTTGTAACCAATCTGAATCGTGATGGGTATATCCAACCAGAAGAAAGAGGAGCAATGGAACCGCTTTTGAAAAGACTAGAGGAGGCGGGATGTATCAAATATAGTTTGACTTCGTTGGGAAAGATACGGTGTACCATAGTAGATGCTTCAAAAATAAAACTAGCGGATGAAATCATTTCTAATTATATATTAACTACTCCTTTGGAACCTGGTACACAGGGCGCATTGGGTGCATTGATAAGCGGATTCACAGGATGGGTAGACGGACTCAACCAACCATACCCACGTGGAGCAGGATACGATGCATTTGTATGCGCACCCAGAGTAGACAGAGCAATGGCACTGGCAGTACTTAAAAAAACCGCAACATTGAACGAACAGTATGGGATACGAATACCATCGATGTTAATTGGTGTGGAATCCGTAATTAAAGTAATGCCTGAGTTCGCACAAAAATATTATAAATTAACTAAAATAGAACTCGAAAAGATCGGGATTGATATGGCAACTCTTACACCAGAACAACAGATGTATATGACATATAAATCATATAATTCTGGACACGGTTGGGTTAGGCAAATGTGGAAAAAAGCAAGGGGAGAACAAGAGGAATTTTTTAAACTGGTGACAGGCGATCTGGAAAAAGTAAGGGTCTACGAGTCGGCAAAGCGGGAACGGGAAAATGCACCTGCAAAACAGGTTCTTGTTTTAGGCTGCGCGATGGTGGATGTGGCAGTAGCTGAAATGAAACGAGATTTGGTTATGGCTCCCGGAATAACATTAACCAGAACAGAAGATGTGGCAATGCGCTAATTATAAAAAAGATTAAAAGCAGTTTGAATATATTAGAAATATGGTAACGACTACTTATTTTGATCAGAAGCGTTTCAGCAGTTGGGAAACTGAAGAAAAACGGGAAGAATGCGGAATTGTTGGTATTTACTCAAAAAAAGGAACTGATGTTGCACCCTATCTTTATCGGGCATTGATTGCACTGCAACATCGAGGCCAGGATGCTGCAGGTTTTGCCGTGTTTGATGGTAAGAAAATTGAACCGCACCGCGGAGTGGGAATGGTTGACCAGATTTTTAACCACAAAGACATAGATGCAAAAGGATACATTGGAATTGGACATACCAGATACCCAACCATTGGTGAGTGCAGACTCTGTGACGTACAACCAACTGTTTTTCAGGGGGTTGCAACTGCTCATAACGGTCATGTTGCAAACTATGATGAACTCAAAAAACAATTGGAACATGTGGGTTATACTTTTGACAGTACTGTTGATTCAGAACCAATTGCATACATGCTCCATGAAAATAAAGAGATAGATAGGGGAGTAACAGAGGTAATGAAACGAGCGCAGGGATCATTTTCAGATGCTGCGATTTTTCAAAATAAATTAATTATATTTAGGGACCCCCACGCGATTCGACCATTGGTTTGGGGAGAAAATGAGGAACTTATCTGTTTTGCTTCGGAAACCGTTGCTCTTGATATTAATAACATACCCTACAAGGGAGTTGTTAAAGGCGGAGAAAGAATTATCGTTCAGGAAAACGGAACTCTTGATAGGAAGCAGATTGTTCCAGAGCAACCAAGACATTGCATGTTTGAATATGTTTATTTTGCACGCCCAGATTCGATATTAAATGAGCGGGGAGTCTACCAGGCCAGACGGAAACTGGGGGAGTTTTTGGCAAAGGAAGCCCCAGTAGATGCAGATGTTGTTGTTGCAGTGCCGGATACCTCAAGACCTGCGGCTGCAAGCTATGCTGCAACTTTGGGTTTGCCATGTGAAGAGGGATTGATAAAAAACAGATATATTGGACGAACCTTTATCATGCCAAATCAGGAAAAACGAGTTGGTGCAGTTAAACTCAAACTAAATCCACTGAAAGATATTATTGAAGGAAAACGAATTGTGCTTGTTGATGATAGTATTGTTAGAGGAACAACACTTAAGGAGATTGTTGCGTTGGTACGTGGAGCGGGGGCAATTGAAGTGCATTTGAGAATAACATGCCCACCAGTAAAGGCCCCTTGCTTTTATGGTGTGGACATGTCAACCTATGGGGAGTTGATTGCCAATAAAAAAACAGTTGATGAAATAAGAAAATACCTTAATGCGGATAGTTTACATTATATTTCAATAGAAGGGCTCAAAAAAGCAATCAACCTTCCCCTATGCACCGGGTGTTTAAACGAAGACTACCCAACAAAATATGTAAAAGAGTTGGCAGCGAAAACTAAAAATGAGGAGATGTAATGGTCGTAGTAGAGTATACCTATGAGGAAATGAAGAAGCTCGTCAACTTACCTAGGGATCAGTTGATTTCAACATTAAGTGAGTTGGGTGCGCCGTCTGAATACGAACCAGAAACAAAAAAGATAATAACAGAACTGACTCCGAACAGACCGGATTGGTATTCCATGGAAGGGTTGGCACGTGCATTGAGATCCTATTATGGAGAAAAAATTTCAGAATATAAAACAAAAAAATCAGATTATGTTGTAGTGGTTGACCCGTCCGTTGCTTCGGTGAGGCCATACACAGTTTGCGCTGTTGTAAAAAAACTTAGTTTTGATGACCAAAAAATAAGAGATATGGTACTGCTTCAGGAAAAACTCCTTGCAACATTAGGACGGAAAGTGAAAAAATTTGGTTTGGGCATATACCCACTACATGGAATTAAATTCCCAATAAATTACACAACAAAAAAACCAGAAGAGATAGCATACAGACCATTGGGCCATGAGACAGTGATGACAGCGGAGGAGATTATTAAAAAACATAAAAAAGGACAACAGTATGGATATCTACTTCAAGGAAAAGCAAGATACCCCATCTTTACTGATTCCAATGGAAAAATAATGGCGCTCATACCCATAGTTAACTCTGCAGAAACAGGTAAAGTTGATGAGGATACTAGAGAGGTTTTCATAGAGGTAAGTGGTAGCGATCTTCACATGTGTAAAGTGGCACTAAATATCTTAGTTTGCACCTTTGCTGATATGGGTGGGGAGATATATGAGGTAAGAATGGAATACCAGAAAGAAAAGTTTGTTACTCCTAATCTTGTTCCACAAAAAATCAAAATTAATTTAGTAGAAATAAATCGGATTTTGGGGGTTGTTTTTACAGAAAAACAAATAACCCAATTCCTGAAAAAAATGGGATATGGATATGAACATGGGGTTGTTAGTATACCGCCGTTCCGAGCAGATATTATGGGACAAATCGATATTGTAGAAGATATTGCCATAGCCCATGGTTATAATAATTTTAAACCAACAATGCCCAACTTCTTCACTTCCGGAAATAGAATAAGAAAATATGATTCTATTGATGAAATAATGAAAGGGATGGGTTTTTTAGAATTAAAAACATTTACTCTGACCAACAAAGAAAAACTACATTATGTAGGCTCTGAAGAAACCGTGGTAGAAATAACAAACCCAAACACCGTCGACTTTACAATCGTAAGACCTAATTTGATGGTGAGTTTTCTGGATGTTTTGGTTGTAAATAAAATGAAAGGTTTGCCTCAGAAATTTTATGAGATAGGGGAGGTACATAGAAAAAAAACAACAAAAAAACTTGTTTTTGGAGTTGTGGATAAAAAATTAGATTTTTCAGAAGTTAGAGGGTATTTACAAACACTGGCTAGTGAGTGTGGTTTTGAGTTTAAACTAAATAAAAAACCAAATAAGGTATTCGAATCAGAGCTATCGTGTGTAATCCTGGTAAAGAATAAGGAAATCGGAGTTTTTGGAAAGATAAAAAAGGAAATTTTAAGTGGTTTGGGGCTGGAAAATGAAGTATATGTATGTGAATTGGAAACCTAGACCCCCCACACTTCCACTAATCCATTTCTTCTATTGATGTTGTATGTAGTTTGTAGACAGAAACACGTTTAGAGAAGCGTTTGAAGAAGAAATCCAGTTGTTTTTCTAGTTTGGGTGGTATGGCAAGCGCGGATTTTGATTTCCAATACTCTTTTTTCAAAGGAAGTTTGTTTAGATGGTAATAGAACAATCGTTTGGTGCGGTTGAATTTTAATTTGTTTACGGCTTTTACATCATAAATATAAACAACGAACAAAAAAACACCCCTGTGTATGTAACTATAGTTACATACAAATTAATAATATAATATTAAAATATATTAATGGAATTACACCCTCCCCCTACTTTCGCTTTAACTGTTCCCAATAACGAGAATAAGTTATCAATCTTTCAATTGCCTTAACCGCTGCCCTGGGTGAATTATAACTTGGGACACCCTTACTTTCCAGGATTTTCCTGTATACTTCTGTGTAAGTACCTCCAATGGAAATGGTCGCAATTGGTTTTCTTTTATCATCCGATGCCTTTGTCAACACATGTATTATCCTTTCATCAATTGGTGGGGTTTGAGTAAGTACGATAACTATCAACGCATCAATGTTTGGGTCATTCATCATCACATCGATGGCTTTTTCATAGGCTTCCACACCAGCATCTGCAACAAGGTCCAAGGGATTCGCAACCGTACCATATGATGGTAAAATTTTGGCAAGCTCTTTTTTTGTTTCGTCGCTAAATTTAGCCAAGGACAGGCCCTCACTTTCTATGTAATCTGTGGTGAGAACCCCAATTCCTCCCCCATTGGTTAGAACTGCGATTCTATTTCCTTTTGGTTTTGTCTGATCGAATATTTTGACAAAATCAAATACCTCAATAATTCCATCAGCCTCGGTTACTTTAGCCTGTTTGAATGCAGCGTTATAGGCAAGGTAACTACCAGCAATATTTCCTGTGTGCGATCGTGCTGCTGCCTGTCCACCAACCCCCTTCCCTGCTTTCAACGCGATTATTGGTTTTATTTTATTTACTTTTTTCATGGTCTGAAGCAGTTTTCTTCCATCCTTGGCGCCTTCCAGGTAAAGTATAATTGTTTTCGTGTCCTTATCGTGCATCAAATACTCAAGATAATCGCTTTCATCCAATACCGTTGCATTCCCATAGGATATGAATTTTGATATTCCTATCCCATAAAAGGCAGCTAAATCCATTACTGTTGAACCAACTGCCCCACTTTGGGTTACAAATGCAATTCCACCTGCTTTCGGGCGTTCGAGTTTGTACCTTGGTAAAAATATACTATCTACTTTAGTGTAGGGGTTATACACTCCCAGACAGTTTGGTCCTATTATTGGTAGATTATTTTTTTTCGCAATCTCTGCTATTTTCTGGGCCAAATCTGTTCTATTGACCTCCTCAAATCCACCACTCAAGACAATTACCCCACCTACTTTCTTTTTTACGCAATCCTCCACAATCATCGGGACGGTTTCTGCAGGGGTTGCAATGATAACACAATCGATGGTTCCAGGAACATCACTAACCTTCTGATAGCATTTTAATCCAAACAATTCTGTATATTTAGGGTTTATGGGAAATATATCACCCTGAAATCTCGCATCAAGGAAATTGCGAATGATCACATTTCCTATTTTATTTGCAGTGGCAGAGGCCCCAACAATAGCAACCGTTCTTGGTGCAAAAACAAACTTCAGATTTTGTATGTTTTTATTCATAGTATTACCTGCTAAATCGTACGTCTACGATATCACAACCCAATTCATCGAAAACAACTGGATTCAAATCCATCTCTTTAATGTCCTCTTCCATCATAAATCTACAAACTCGCAAAACCAACCGTTCCAACATTTTTTTATTAATTGGTTTTTTACCTCTTGCACCTTCCAGTAATGGGTGTACTTTTAGTTCGGCAACCATCTCTTCCACGTCAGATTTTACTAACGGGCAAATTCTTGCACTTATGTCTCGAAATATCTCAACATAGATCCCCCCAAGACCAAGAACAATCATATGACCAAACTGGGCGTCCTTTTTTCCACCAATAATCAGTTCAACTCCCTTTCGTGCCATTTTTTGAACAAGAATCCCGTCTATCTTTTTCCCCTTTGCATTCTCGGTTATTTCCTTATACGCATTGCGGAGCATTTCTGCATTTTTTATCTTTATTCTAACCCCTCCAACATCTGTTTTATGTACTATCTCTGGTGAGACTATTTTCATGGCAACCGGGTAACCAATTTTTTTTGCAGCCTGAACAGCGTCCTCCTCGTTTTTTGCAAGTACATAGGGCAACAATCTAAATCCCCGCTTTTCAAGAGTGTTAAAATCTTCAATTAGCGTCATGGGTTAACCTCTCCCTAGTGGTTTTTATCTTTTTTGTTTGGCTTCCGAGTGATTTAAAACCTAACAATCCAATTTATTTTATGCGTATCTACACTAAATTCGGGGATAAGGGCAACACTACTCTTTTGGGTGGTTCTGTGGTTCCAAAAAACCATCCTCGTGTGGAAGCCTATGGTAGTATGGATGAACTCAACGCCATTCTTGGAGTTATCATATCGTTTAGTACCGATCCAGAACTTACCACGTCCCTTTCTAAGATTCAAAAAGATCTATTTGTTATTGGTGCCGAACTGGCTGGTTCTAAAAATCGATCACTATCCCCGGCCAGGATTGGTGAAATCGAAAGCGAAATAGATTCAATGGAGGCCGATCTCCCCCCAATAAATCATTTTATTATACCTGGCGGAAGCAAAACCGCATCCCTGCTTCATCTTGCAAGGACGATTTGTCGTCGTTCTGAAAGACAAATAATTGCACTATCCCAAAAAGAAGTCATCAATCCGGAAATTATTATTTATGTTAATCGGGTTGGTGATTTTTTGTTTGTCCAAGCGCGCCATGTTAACTATAGGAAAAAAATCTCCGAAACCATTTGGAAAGGCCATTGAATGTCCCTACTATCTAAAATTCGTCTTCTCAGTTCAAAACCAATTTCCAGAACGATCTCATCCCGGCTCGCTTCTTTTTCCAGATTGGGAAAACAACCAAACAAAAAAGTTTTCGAAGAACTCTGTTTTTGTTTACTTACTGCCAATTATACTTCCGCTGGCGGTATAAAAATTCAAAAAGAAATTGGCCGTGGGTTTCTATCTCTTTCCCAGGTTCAGCTTGCACAAAAACTAAAATCCCTGGGCTATCGCTTTCCCAATACTCGTGCACGATATATCTACGAAGCACGCAAACATCTATCAGAATTAAAAATTCTTAAAACAAACAAAAGCCAAATTGAGCTTCGTGAGTGGCTGGCATCCAATGTTCTTGGTTTAGGTTATAAAGAGGCAAGTCATTTTTTGAGAAACACTGGGTATTTTGATTTGGCTATTATTGATTTTCATATCCTTGACCTGGTAGTATCCGAGTATCGAATTAAAAAACCAAAATCTCTTTCTAAAACAAAATATCTTGAAATTGAAAAAAAACTAGCAGGATTAGCAAAAAAACTCAACATGTCTCAAGGCGAGTTGGATCTCTACCTCTGGTATCTTGAAACTGGCAAGGTGCTTAAGTAAGCATCAGAATCCCAGCGATGATGGCCACCACTGCAGCAGCTCCGAAAGCGAACGGAACTCCAAAAACCACCCATAAAAATCCGAAAATAATACTTGCTGGTAGGTAGGCGGCACCAACGGCACTGTTATATGCGCCAAGTGCGATCCCCCTAATCCTATTCCCACTAATATCTGAAATATATGCCTTGTTTACTGATTCATCGGCCGCAACAAATATTGCGTATAATACAAATAACAAAACCACCTGCCAAAACTGGCTAGCCACTATGAAACCCAGGCAAATCACGGCATATAATATGAAAGAAGCTGCGATAACGAATTTTCGCCCAATTCTGTCTGATAATTTACCGATCGGAACTGAAATAAGCGCGTAAATAATATTATAAAAAACATAAATCAAAACAACGTCTTCTGGTTTTATGCCTATATCATTTGCTCGTACTATGAGAAGCGCATAACTGAAATAGGCAAGAGAGAAAAAACAGGATATGGCTAGGAATTTTTTATATCTACCATCCAACATCCGTAGCGATTCCCAAAAGTTTGGTTTTGTAATTTTTGTTGTTTCTTTTTTTGGTTCTCTTACTAATACCAATAGCGTTAGAACTGCCAGTACTGCGGGTATTACGGCAATAACAAAAACAGTTCTGAACCCTGTTTCTGTTTCTCCAAACCATTTCAGTATAACATAGGCTATTATGGGGCCTACGATCGCACCCAACGTATCCATAGCCCTATGCAATCCAAACGCCTGCCCCCTGGTTTTTTCATCACTTGACTCTGCAATGATGGCATCTCGCGGACTGGTTCTAATACTCTTTCCAATCCTTTCCAAACCCCTAATCGCCAATACGTGCTGCCATGCGGTTGCGAAAACCAGGCCTATTTTCAAAACCGTTGAGAGCCCATAGCCAAAAATAACATAGTCCTTCCTTCTACCCTGTCTATCGGAAAAATATCCGATGAAGATATCCAACAGACTAGAAATACTATCTGCTACTCCTTCAATTAATCCAATTATCTCCTTCCCCACACCCAAAATCCCATTTAAAAAAAGAGGTAGGATGGGAAAAATCATCTCACTTGAAACATCTGTGAAAAAACTAACCAGGCCCAGTGCAATCACGTTTCTATCGAGTTTTCCCATGGTCATTATCGTCCTGCTAAATTTTTTATTCCATCTGCTTAACTATCACTAAAAAATATCTATCTAAAATAGATATATAAATACTGTAGCCCATATCCATTCATGAATTTCTTGGGTAAAAAACTTACCACCGCATTCGTCCTTCATATGTGCTCAAAAAATTGGGTCAGCGGCTACGGAATCATGAAAAAAGGTAAACAATTTGGTGCCAGTTGGAGCTCTGGATCATTCTATCCCATTTTGTTAAAATTAATGGACCAAAATCTTATTGTTCGTCGTGATGTTAGAGGCAGAAGACTTGCCTATGAATACGGAACAACCCCCACTGGCCTCGGTTATCTTAAGAACGTGTCCAAGGAATTAGAGACAGAAGAGCTGCGAAGTTTTTTTACGGCTCTTCTTTCTGATTATTATAAAAAATAAAAAAATTACATTTTTCCGCTTAGGTACTGGTCGTATCCCCCCAGGTCCAGAAGCCCGTGCCCACTAAGGTTAAATACAATTGTTTTCTGTTCATTCTTTCGTTTACATTCCAGGGCTTTGTCAATGGCTGCCTTTATGGCATGGGAAGATTCAGGTGCTGCTATTATCCCCTCGGTCTGGGCAAATGTCATGGCCGCTTCAAACACCTCTTTCTGGTGGTAGGCCACAGACTTCACCATTTTATTTTTCACTAAAAGAGAAACGGTTGGGGCCATGCCATGGTATCTCAATCCCCCTGCATGGATTGGTGATGGTACAAATTCTTTTCCCAAGGTGTACATTTTTATAAGTGGCGTCATACCTGCAGTATCCCCGAAATCATAGCGGTATTCTCCTTTGGTTGTGGATGGGCAGGATACTGGTTCTACGGCAACAAACTCACAATTATTCTTCCCTTTTATCTTATCATAGATAAGAGGAAAGGCAATCCCACCAAAATTACTTCCACCACCAACACATCCGATCATATAATCTGGTTTCTCATCAATCATGGCCAGCTGTTCACGTGTTTCCTGTCCAATTACTGTTTGATGAAGAAGTACGTGGTTGAGAACACTTCCGAGCGAATATTTGGTTTTTTTATTTTTGTCCTTGACCACAGTTTCAATGGCTTCGCTTATTGCGATCCCAAGGCTGCCCGGGTGTTCTGGTGTTTCCTTCAAGATTTTTTTACCATAATCTGTAATGGTACTGGGCGAAGGATGCACCGTTGCACCATATACTCCAATCATGCTTTTGCGGTAGGGTTTTTGGCTAAAGCTGGTTCTTACCATGAAAATTGTACACTTCAATCCAAAGAGCATGGTGGCATAGGCTAGCGATGTTCCCCACTGGCCGGCTCCTGTTTCAGTTGCAAGGTTTTCCACGCCTTCTTTCATGTTATAATAAGTCTGTGCTATTGCAGTGTTTGGCTTATGGCTCCCACACGGGTTTAATCCCTCATGCTTAAAATAAATCCTGGCAGGGGTTTTCAACTTCTCCTCCAACCGTTTTGCACGAATCAGCGGGCTTGGTCTTCCCATTCTTAAAAGGGCCTCGCGCACCTCGTCTGGTATTGTGATAAATCTTTCAGAAGAAACCTCCTGTCTTACTACTTCTTTTGGGAAAATGGCTTCCAGGTCAGATGGATTTATTGGTTCTTTTGTTCCAGGATTAAGTGGCGGTGCCAATGCCTCGGGTAAATCCGGCAGAATATTGTAGAATTTTTTCGGTACCTGATCCTCATTCAGTAATACTTTTGTATCAATCATACTAACACCTCGTTTTTTCTATTTGTTAACTTAAAATTACCGAGCCGAAGCTCCCCTAGAGTATCTCTTCCACTTGTAGAAGAATTAGATTCAATCGCGCCAAAGCCAAATCATGCCTGATGGTTTTTGTTTGCAAATTCCAAATTGTCTATTCATATTTTCACCTTTGCATGATTTTCTATTCTATTTATTGAATTTTTTTTATTTATAAATACATGTAACATAAATGCTTATCCTAATCCTCCTGTTCTTTCTTCATTTTCATTAAACTGATTATTGCCTGGTCAGCTTCTGCAAAGTCATAGCCAGTAAGCTGTTCCAAAGAAGCCCACTCTATTTTTTGGCATCCGGTTAATTTTGGTTTTTTATTGTTCTTTAACTTAGCAAAATAACAGGAGAGGATAATTTCGTCTCCGTTGGGGTATTTTTTCGCACTTTCTCCAAACAAATCCCCAACTACAATATCCATCCCCAATTCCTCTTTTATCTCCCGTTTTAGCGCATTCTCTGGAGTTTCGTTCTTCTCAATTTTACCCCCTGGAAATTCCCATTTGTTCGGTTCTCTTTTACACCCCTGTTTTCTTTGAGCAATAAGTATTTTGTTATTTTTTTGTATAATTCCGGCCGCCACGTTGATTTTCATAGAATCCCTACGCCATATGTCGTAAAAACAGTAAATATGTATATAAACCAATCGCCCTACCTATTATTTATTCTTAAGGCGAGAGGTATGGCTAGAGGAGGACGTTTTCAGGAATTAGCAGATCACAGCTTACGTTTATCAGATGTTACTCCTATAAAAGAGCGTGCAAATCTTTTTTCCAGAAGATTACTTATTGATTCAAAATACGGAAAGCCATTAATAATGGCAGATTCAAGCCTTGGCGATCCAACTAAATTCGGTCTCAAACAACCCCTCCGACTTAAAGAGGCGCTTCTCAAAGTAATTGAAAATGATCCATCCTATACCCAATCCATCGGTTATCCTGATTTAAGAGATGAACTTCGTCATCGTAATCTTCACATAATCGGAGAAGGCACAGGAGAACAGGTGGTATCCACCCGTTTAAATGAAAAAGACGCGTTTATCTATACTGGTGCAGGTTCAAGTGGGGTTGTTCGTGCTTACATGGGTGCAGTTGCTGGCGGTAAAAAACATCGGGCCATAGTTTTTGTTCCTGAACTGACCTACCCATTATTTCTAGCCGAAGCTGCCTATGTTGAAGCTGATGTTGTTACAATTCCCCTAAATCCAAAAACCGGCCTTGTTGATCCTGATCACCTGCGTTCAATAATGGAAGATACTATTGAAGAACATGGAAAGCAGGTTCGCTACGTATTCGTAAATACTACCATTGGTAATCCGCTTGGTTCTGCCATGGATGTTGGTACCTTCAATGCGGTCACTCACATTCTCAATTCTTTAAATCAAAAACATGACATTCGGATTCATCGTATAACTGATCCCACATACGAAAGATTCAGGAGGGACCAAACCCAGACATTTGATCCAGTAGAACAAATTTTGAAAGAAGGAAGCACATCTGTTGAACTAGTTACTGGTACATTTTCAAAATCCGAATGCTGGCCTGGTAAAAGGTTAGGTTATGGAATTCTACTTGCAGACAAATCTCGTTTCCGAGATTTTGATCTTGAAGAATTTAAGGAGTTAATTTTCAGACACATGGACGTTTCCCATGCAATTACCTTAGGCATACCAGACATTCACAACCAAATGGCTGTTGCTGTTTGGCTAAATGAACAGCGTACCAATCCAACTGCGTTACATGAAGAAATACAACGTCAAGCCGCGATGCGTACCCTAGTTAACGCTAATGTGCTATCATTTGCCCAAGCACTAATCCAGATAGATGGAGTAAAAGCCCACCCATTCTGCCTTACCGAATCTGGGGATATTGATCCAAACAAACTCAATAGTTTCTATCTAATGTGGAGATTTAGGTATGGAAGGGACGGCAAATCTCAGGCAGCACGACTTGCAGAGTGGACATTTGTTCGTGCAGTAACTGAAATCCAAGGCGATGGAGTACAAACAACCCCAATTATCTTCCACAGCGATGGAGATATGTTCTATGCCAAATATTTCCGTGGTCATGTCCCACAATATATCCGAACTGTTGCCCTACACTCACCCGAAGCCGCGCAGAGCACACTGAATCTAATTAGTGACTTTGCACACATTGTTCGTATGACTGGCAGACCCCCAGAATATATGGAAGCATTTTACCCATTCTAATTCCAAAAATATTAAAGAGTTAACCAAGAATCGAAAAGTATGGACATCAAATATCTATCTGTTCTAGGTTTAGTTTTAATCACTCTGGGTTGGTTCGTGCAATATCTTTCTATTTCTAAGGGAAAGAAAGAAATAGTAAAAATGTTTCCTGCTCTGAATGCCCTTGGCATCCTGCTTCTTATTATCGATTCATACATTGGTGGTGCACTGGACATTGTTTTCGGGAATGTACTAACCCTATTGGGCGCACTGATAGTTTTCATCTCGATTAGGAAAAAATAATTATTTTTTCAATTTTTTATACTCCATATAGGAATAGATTGTCAGATAGATTACCGCCAAGACCACCGGTACTAGAATGATTAACCAAGCATAGTTTTGGAAAACTACCCCCAGCAGAGTAACAATCCCAATTATTCTGAACAACCGACCACCCACCCGGTGTGTTTTGTCCCATACTTCATCATTACTTATCGTCCATGGGGTTCTGATCCCCACAGTCCAATTTCTTTTAGCATGTTCCAAAACAATTCCAATATAGAAAAAGAGAGCACCCAAACCCAAGGGCAGTGTTAGATTCATGCTTATTTTGATACCTATGTTCCACAAAACCATCTGGCAATGGATGGCCACCATAAAAATCAACAGCAGAACAATAAGATTATCATAGTGTTTTCTGAATTTGTCAATGTTTAATTTTAGTGGGTCTATTCTCGGAATTATCTGTAAAACCAAGGTAAGAACAATCAGGAGTACTGGTATAAAAAACAAGCCCTGAAGTTTAGGCATATACCCATTTACTTCGCCATCAATCCCCCAGTGGGATGCGACATCATCGGGTGTCTGTGAGTAAAAAATAATACTTATTACAAATGCAAGAACAACTATCACAAACTGGAGCAATTCTATTTTCTTCATTTCTATCCACCTTTGTAGCAAGTTTCAATTACCTGGGTCCTGACCGTTGCAGAATACTGTTCGTTACTATTTCTTATGGCGATATAAAACTTATCCGGTTTCGTCCAGTCGAATTCCCAGAATCCGCTCTGTACCTGTTCCTCTCCATAATAATATCTAAAACTCTCATATTGATTAAAACCCTGGTAGCCCTCTTCATCAACAACATACCAGTCAATTAGTCTCGAATGCGATTCCACAAAAACTCTATAATGGCACCATTCATAATCATCTGGTACTCCAGTTGGAATTAACCAATAATGATATCCCCAACCCGGTTGTATGACCTGGCTATCATTCACTCTTATGTTAGGTCCATATTCTGTCCCTCGAATTTCTGGTGCATTTAATTCTTCTGTTCCTTCACAATCTCTCAAAGCAAATGTTTGTGAGGCATTTAAACAGTCTAAAATTGTATCTCCTGGAAACCAACCCCCTGCAGTATCAAGAATAAACCAGTTTTCTGTTTCGTCGTTGGCATTTTTTGATGTGTGCCAATGTATTTCTTTATCCGATGCCTGGGGGTAGTGGGCCCAAACAGCATTGTTCAGGGCATCGGTATCTGCATCATCTCCAACATATACCTCTGCAAACGCGTGTCTACATTCAGGAATATAAAGTACCCGTGCCGAGCCTCCGATTGCCTCTATCATAGAGGCAATAAGCACTGCCTGGTTTTTACAATCCCCTGATCCTGTTTTCAATGTCTCATTTGGGTAATAGGGTGGCCACATGGATATGGGGACATTTTGATAGAACACATTGGAGTGCACCCAATCATAAACATCCAGGATTTGATTTATGGAAAATGCACCTGGGTGTTTGGAAATTGCCTGCGATGCTGCTTTTCTAACTTCCATATCTGTTGGGTTAAATTTATCACAATAGTACTGTTGGAAAATATCACATGGTGGGTTAGTTATTCCATTACAATTATACCATCCTGGTTCGATGAGCCTTGCACCTTTCAAAACAGTAAAATTTACTTCTTTTGTTGCTATCTGCCTTTCTCCATCTATGGCCCTAATTTCAAGCGAATGCACCCCCACAGTTCCGATAATGGCTTCATAGAATTCTGGGTAGGTGTAATCTTCTGGGAAGAGTTCATTTTGATTGGTTCCACTTGCAAATGTCTGTCCATCTATACGTATTTCACAGGAAACAAGATCATCTTCTGGATCATAGCATTTATACGTGTAGGACGGATCGAACGGAGCAGAACCCTCAGACGCATTCAGTTTCAACTCCACTATTGGTGGTTTATTCACAGTTATATTTGGTTTAACTGGTTGGGTTTGGTTACCATCAGTAAACTTACAACATCCTGGTGATAGGAGTAGAATCATTACAATAGCCAAGATGACCAGTCTACGCATACCTTTCTTACTTATACAGTTTATAAAAAACCAATACTCTGCTCCCAAGTTATATTTTTGTACCCGGGCCAATCCTATCGTGTTTTGGAAATGAGGACGATTAATAATGATTTCAGTTATTATTCCTCACAGGGTGATGTTTTGAAATTTTTACAACTAAGTTTTATCTTATTATTATTTGCTTTTACCTATGCGGCGCTACCTGGGTTTTCAACAGTTCCCTTAACCGATTTGACTGTTACACCATCCCAAAATACCACGGATAATTTAGATGTTAATAATTTCCAGCTCAATCCCATAAACCCAATTGTTTCCGATCTCATCCTACAAAGCGGGCCCTATGTTTATGTTGCAGCTACTCCGGCCCTTGTAATTGATTCCTCCACTAGAAAAGTGGTATCTAAAATCAAATCGGAAGAAAAAGATAGTTATATCGATGCGATTGCAGTTTCCCCAGATGGTCAGTTTGTTTATGTTTCGATTTCTTGGGCAGTTTACGAAAGTGATTCCTATGGTGGGCATTACAACAAATTCACTCGGATTGTACGTTTGAATGCCACCACCCAGGACCCAATCGACTATTTTAGTTTTGATGGCATTTATTCAGAACATCTGGATGTCTCACCAGATGGAAAAGTTTACCTTGGTTTTGAGGACTATTACTATCCCCACGATGCGGGTGTTAAGATAATGGATTTTTCCCAGGGCAAATCATGGTATCTTGACGCTGGTCAGAACCTATTCTTCCAGAGTTTTGAATTCTCACCAGATGGTTCCAAGGTTTATTATGGTGCCTGGTGGCAAACATCGCGTGTATACGAATTGGATTGGACTGAAAACAAGGTTCATGTTTACTGGCTTCCAGGCAATCAAAGCGATTACCACCAGTATACTAGGAGTTTGGCACTCGGTATAGATGGTAAAATGCTCTATGCTGTGGTTAATACAAATTCTGGTATCTTCGCCATGAATACCCAGGACAAAGGAAAACATGTTATCTCCACCACCTATATTCCAGTTACACTGGCCATTTCTCCTGACGAACAAACCCTTTATACAATTGGTTATTTTCTTGATTCAGGCAACAAACCCATCTATGTTATTCACAAATATGGCGGGCTAAAAGTCATAGGTCCATATGATGGGGCCATCGAAGACTATTCACTTTCAGAGGGTAGTACCTTCTATACCACTGATGCCATGAATTATATTACCAAACCAAATGGTGCCTACCCCTCCAAAATGACCATCTCTGGTGACGGTAAATTTGGTTTCATCTCAACTGCCAAGAACGATGGTGTTAGCGATCCTCATGGTAGTGATGTTCTTGTTTATGACCTTGAATATCTAAATCAGCTCCCCAATATACCTGCTATTAACAGCGGTCCAGATATTTCTGCGGCTTCTGAGAAGATTGTCTACTCCCCTACTCCTGATTATAGCTGGCTAGATCAATTTGCGATTAATCTTCCAAAATTCGATAGCACGGTAATTTTTGTTAAAAAATTCTATCCTGAAAACGGAACATTTGCTGACCAGTATAAGGAAGAATTCTTCGAACCATATGCCATATTTACCGAAGCACTAGACAATAAAACTGTAAATTCCACTACACTTTGGTTAAGTGAAAAATCTGGAACGTTGGTTTCAGGTCATACAACCGCTGCAAGCAACATTGCCATCTTTGTACCTGATGAACAGTTAAAAACCGATACAGACTACGTCGTCCATCTTTCCAAAAACATCAAATCAAAAACCGGAAAACCGCTTTACGCAGATATCGAATGGAGCTTTAATACGAAAAATGTGTCTTTCTACTCTCCTCTATCTAACACATCCATTAATTTTTCTCTGGTTAAACAAATCTCGCCGATTAGTGTGGGTAAGTTCGTTACCCCATCCATTAATGATAGTCAACCCACAAATCAATCTGGCCCAGAGATTACCCCTCCTCAAATTAATGTTTCCATCCCATCAATCATAGATATACCTGGTTCTGTAGTTCCAACATTACCGAACGATACCCTGGTTCCAGATTCTAATACATCGAAACCAGATGAAGCAAACACATCACAGGAACAATCAAATGATCTAGGAAGTCCTGGTTCTGAGATAACTATAAATCCACAACCAGAACCACCCGGAGACGATACAAGCAACCAACTCAATCCTCAACCCGAACCTCCGGCTCCAAAAGGAATTGTTGATATTATAATCGACTTTTTCAAAGGGATTTTTGGGTGGTGAAGCTATCTTTTGAATACACCTAAGGCTAATGGTGCCAGTATGAATATCAATGAGCCACAACAAGCTGGTTCCTGGCTGGTGTCTGTATTATCAGGTAATTGGGTGTTATAGCCGGCTGGCGCACAACCACGATCATCAGCAAGACTATTTCCATTTTCATCAGTCATCAGTGGTTGGCATTCAAAATTTGGTGCACAAAAACAATCTTCTGGGCAAACATCACATTTCTCAAATGCACTGGTACTGCATTTGTTGTCACCACAGCAAGCCACGTGGTCTGGTACCAATTCCATACATTCACCCGGATTTAAACGAGAAGAAATCTCTGCAAAAACAGGCGAAGCAATTAATATACTGGCCAGTAGACACAACAATAATTTCATACCTTACTTACCTATTCCCTCTTTTAATATTTTGTGCTGGATCGGTATAATACTTGTATTTTTATTATCAATCCAACTTATGAAAAACAGGTGATTTGAATGGGATGTTTTATCGCTCCAGCTGTTTTAGGTATCTTTACAACAATCTTCAGAAAAAAATTTCCAAAGAACTGGCATGTTAACTGGCTCAATACTATGATCCTAGGTGGTATGGTGGTACTTGGAATTGATCATGTTGCAAGTGGCGAACTGGTTCCATGGCCGCCGTTTCTTACTGCCATGTCCAATCCTGCAGGTGTTGCTGTATTAATTAATGAGATCCTAACCATCGGTATTCCCATGGCAATAGCGTTGGTCCTTCTTTGGGTTGGTATGGTTATTGTTTATGAAAAAGTGCTCCTACCAAAAAAAGTTCCCTCAAGCGCCTAACCTTTGTTATCGTGTGTTCTTGGGGGTTCGAAGAGGCAAAGGCCATTCATTCAAGAACACCAAGTGCGTTTCCTTAGGAAATGAGGTGTAATTAGCTCAGTTTTAATATTTTAACTTGAATCTAGAAACATGAGGTATGTTGCACTTCTTAGGGGAATAAATGTTGGGGGGAAACATAAGGTAGATATGAAACGACTAAAATCTATCTTCTTATCTCTTGGCTGTACTAATGTATCGACATATATTAATTCTGGGAATGCGTGGTTTGACTCTGATAAAAAACCTGCCGAATTGACAAGTGAATTATCCATGAAATTAGAGAAAGAATTTGGCTTTGCCATCCCGACCATAGTTAAAACATTAAATGAAGTGAAACGAATAGCAGCAGCTATCCCTGCAAATTGGCAAAATGACTCCACTCACAAATGCGATGTTGCGTATCTATTTAAAGAGATAGATTCTGAACAAACCCTAGAGAAACTTCCGATGAATAGGGAGTATGTTGACATTCGTTACATTAAAGGGGCGATATATTGGTGTGTAGAAAGGAGGAACTACAACAAAAGTAGGTTAAACAAGATAATCTCTAATTCGAATTACCAGAGGATGACCGTTAGAAATGTGAATACCGCTAGAATCTTAGCTCAACAAAGTTAATGCCTTTCAGCACTCGGGGTTTTGAAGGGGCGATGTTGCGAACGACGTGTCGTTCGCGACTGTCTTGAACGTTGCAACGTTCAAGGACATCCCCTTCATTCAAAAAGAAACTACTCAGACCGCACGTCAATCTTCATCACTTTTGCTGTGGCCGGGTTGCCCCTGTCTTTTTGATATTGACACACCAAAAAGCACTGGCTTAGAGCTAAGCTCTGCGATCACCTTAGTCATCATCGTAGGAATTACTATCGAATCCTAGCTTTTTATTTGTATAACTTGATAGTATTCTGATGCTTGAAGTTGTCAATCGTTTTTTTATCGGATTTCTGATGATCTTTGCACTGTTGGGCATCATTGTTAGCATCGCCATTCTCGGTTTGGGTATTATTGTTGGTCCTGAGACTATTGATGGTATAGAGAAGATGGAACACCCTACCGATCTTTCCATGGAAGAAAGTGTAATTCAAACGTATTCCGAGGACTCACCCTATCAACTCAACATTACTATTCATACCCCACCAATTACCGAGACCAGTCTTCTTACTCTGCGGATCTACGGTAATGGAAAGTCGCTAAATGAAGCTGACTGTCTAGAAGATTTTTCTGATCCCAGTGAATATGTTGGATTAACCGAATTCAATTGTCTAGCCCTCATCCCTTACACCTATGAAAAACAGGGCGATTATAAAATTTTTGCAGTGCTAGATGACGAATCTTCTTCCAATCCAATTTCGTTCCATCTTGATTGGACAAACTACGAAAAACACTTCTGGGATTTCTCAACCACCGTCTTCTTCCTCCTAATCGGAGTTTATGTTGCCATTATTGTTCCTGTTGCCCTTATGGTTCTGAATATCGCTAGGACTACAAAACACAAACTCTCATTCCCAGGTGAATTCACCCTGCATTCTCTAATCCATCCGTTTGTCAACACCAGCAGCCTTCTTCAAAAATTCTATTCTTTTATTGTTTCTCCATATTTCTGGGCATTTGAATTGATTGGTATCATTTTGATTCTCTCCTACATGGTTGTTGATGCACAGGCTTGGAAATCCACATCTGCACTAACTGGCTTTGTTCTCTCTGGCATGGCTGCTTTTATCATTCCATTTCTATGGTGCGCTGCCTGGTGGTATGCTGATTTTAAAGAAAGGGAACCCATCCGAGTACTTATCACATTATTTTTTTGGGGTATGCT
Organism: Candidatus Bilamarchaeum dharawalense; assembly: GCA_902386555.1. Lineage (GTDB taxonomy): Archaea > Micrarchaeota > Micrarchaeia > Anstonellales > Bilamarchaeaceae > Bilamarchaeum > Bilamarchaeum dharawalense. The sequence goes on along the minus strand of CABMJJ010000009.1, from coordinate 432,758 downwards.
TTCTGCTCTGATGGCCATTGGCATTAATACCCTGGCCGGTGCTCTTTTCGGTATTATCGGCCTTGGTTTTCTTTCGACATTTTTAGTCGCACCAATTGTTGAAGAAACCTACAAGGGGTCTGGACTTGCCTTATTATCCGAATACCATGATTATGATTCCATAGAAGACGGAATTGTTTATGGTTTTGTAATTGGTATGGGATTTGCTTTTATCGAAAATTGGATCTATTTCCTGGACACGCCCATGGGCTCAGATGTCTGGGGATGGTTAGTGCTATTCATCCTTCGTTCTATTGTCTTTTCTGCAAACCACGGTTTCTATACTGCAGTTACTGGTGCAATCATCGCATTTTTTATCGCCCGTAAGTTTAAGGCGCCTGGTTTAGGTATTTTGATCGGTATGCCAGTTGCAGCATTATTCCATGCTATGCATAATTCCAGCAGCATACTCACTGCTCTCTTGGGTGGAGGTGGGTTGTTGCTCTACTGCTGCCTCCTCATCCCAATTTTTGATTATGGGGGCTTCTTCATACTATTACTTCTCTTCCTTCGAGCAGTATTTACAAAAAAAGAACCTGATGGTATACCTGCAGTTGGCGAATCTCTAAAAAAACCAGAAATTAGGGCAAGTGTAAATCGCAAACCCTAACGGAATCCTCCACCGCCGGAGGAGTGGTGACTAAATCCGCCCCCTCCATGCGAACTCCACCCACCTGATGAATGGGATGAAAATCCACCATGCCGTCCACCACCATTACCTCTATTTCTAGTTCCGTATTTTCTAAGACTGTTAAGTGCCATGGCAGAATTGTAAAAGTGGTGCGAAGACAATCTTATTCGATCCATTTTGTCTATTTTTGTTAGAATCAGTTTGTTTAATTCTGATAGATGCTGTTTTACCTTATCTGCCAGACCAATGGCAGTTGCATAAACCAAAATTTCCCCCCAGATCAAGACTGACTCAGGTGGGTACTCTTTCAAACGACTGGATTTTACTGCCCTTGCAAATCCATCCCACTTGGCATATTCATCTTCTTTTCCTTTTGGAATGGCTGGTTTTAGTATTAAACTAGCAAGGTACAGGAGCGATCCAACCAGGATGATTCCAGCTAAAACCAAAGCACCTATCTCAAGATAATTACCGTTGGCCATCAATCCCAAAACCCAAGCAAAGACCATGAAAGATACTGGGCATAGGGCAAACGGTGCTACTAAAATCAATGCAACAAAAATCAACCATTTCACATAGAATGCAGTATTAGAAGAAGAAATCCCCCTATCATTAAGTATCCTCGTTATAACCCTATCAAATTTTTCTATACCAACACTAATGGTGTTCTTTTCCGCGTCCTGTTTTGTTTTAATGGCATCAAAATCCCGTGCCATTTGATCCAAATCCACCTCAGTATTGCCTCCATTAAAAATCATATCTATGATAATTGTTTCTTTTTCACTAAGATTTTTGGGTCGTTTTTTCAATATTAGCACTGTTCTCTCTTTTTTTACCTCAGTGGAACTTTCCCCCTTATTTTCCAATTCAACAATATCCAGGACATTCTTATTTATCAAATCCAGTATGGTGGCTGCCATCATATCTGCGCGTGGAACTGAGTTTCGTATCAGCATCGAAACTACTGCAGGTTCTTCCCTATCTGGTGGTAAAATATTCTCAGGGTATCTCGGTTGTTTCTTTTCATTATTGTACGCATAAAACGCAATTCCGGCAACTATCAATGACACGGGGAGGCAGATCAGTGAAAGTGGTGGAAGTACAACTGGTACAACAATGGCTTCGGAACCATACAATTTTCTTTCATCTGCAAGCATGGCATAGGCCGAACCATTAACTCTATTATTGGTTTGAAGGGCGCCTTTATCGTATAAGTAACATCCACCAATATAATTTCCTGGCGGCACATTCTCCATGTCCACCTCTATGGTTAGATCGTTTATCCTAGCGTCTCCTTTTTTCTCAGAGTAGATTTCAAAATGCATATCCTTGCTACGACTGGCTTCAGGCAATTTCATCTCAGAATGGAATTTTGTTGCAGGAACACTCCATCCCGCTCCATAATGTTCAATGCAAATTTTTGCAAAGTCATCATACAACTGCGCTCTATCCTTCAGGACATATATCAATTCGACAGCATTGTGGCCAGTAAACGTTTTCTGCCAGGCAATTTCTGCCTTGTCTTTGTATAATTGTTTAGTATGGGGAACAGTTTCTCCATTTACTTTTACTGATTCCACTACCAAATTATCCAAATCGCCATAATCCTCTTTTCTTATGTCTCGGAATCCCTCATTATACTGCTGTTCTAAGGTAAAATTGATATTTTCCTGAACCCTCACATCCCCATTGGTTAGTATCTCAACATGGTTATCATAGGAATCAATGGAAAAAGCCCAAACACTAGCGGCTAGGAAAATTAGAATAAATAGTATAACCCCGGATTTCATACAACCAAACCCCCGAGCTAGTTATTCCGTGACTGTTTAATTCCTTTAGTAACAATTTAAATACAATGATCCAGTCCATTCATCTTACCAACTGGCGATCTCATGCCAATACCCATCTTATCTTCCATAAAGGCACCAACCTACTGGTAGGCATAATGGGTGCAGGAAAGTCTAGCATTTTGGAAGCCATCAGTTTCTCGCTTTTTGGAACATTTCCAGCAATTGAAAGAAGAAAACTGAAAATTGAAAATATTGTGCGCCTTAACGAACCATCAGCCAAAATTATCCTGGAATTTGAATGGGAAGGCGGAGTCTATCGTGTTGAACGCACCATTGAGAAATCAAAAAAGGGTTCTTCTTCAACAGCCGAGATCTACAAAAACCAAACTCTGGTGGAGCATGGACAGGCAGCTGTGACATCCTATATCCAGAATTTAATTGGGCTTGACTATGATCTTTTTACTCGTGCAGTTTATTCCGAACAAAACAACATAGATCATTTTCTTAACCTTGATCCAAAAAAAAGACGCGAAGAGATCGATGCTCTTCTTGGTCTGGATCGATTTGAGACTGCCCGAGCAAATGTGGTTACAGTCATAAATCAAATTCGTTCCAAACGTCAGATCTTTGAGGAGAAATTCAATAAAACAGAAATCCAAGAACTCGAATCCACAACAAAAAAACATCAAGAGTCTGTTTCGTTGGCAGAATCTCAACTCAAGGAAATTGTTGTCTCCTATGAACAAAAAAATACTGACCTACAAATCGCATTCACTCTCTTTACCACTATGAAAGCTGACAAAGAAAAATTTGACGAACTGGATCGCGATCTGTTACGTTTTTCTACCCAATCGGAATCTCTAAAAAAAGAACTTGAAAATAAAACGTTTGATGGTGACGCACAATCTAAATTAGAAAAAAAACTTACTGCATCCACCGAAGAAAAAACCAAATTTCTTACTAAACTTAGAACCATTGATGGCGAACAAGCCAAAATCTCCAAGGAAATCGGGTCTCTGGAAGCAAAATTAAAATCTGCTCTTCAGAACCAACAGACCATTGCAAGTCTCGAAGTAGAACTTTCCAGCCTACTTCAGGGGGAGACCAGCGAGAACCTACTTGAAAAACAAAAGGGTATGGAACAGCAGCTGTTGTCCATGCAATCGGAAAAAAAATCAACAGAAAACGAGCTTGCGGATATTAACGATCTCATACCAAAACTCAGAACGGGGCTTTCCAAATGCCCTCTGTGTTCCTCTGATCTAAATGATTTATCCGTATCCCATATTAAAACCGAAAAAGAAAATCTAATCAGATCCAAAACAAAACGTATAGCTGAACTATCTGATCTAGTACTCAGTGTAAAAAAGTCTCATGAAACACTCTCCAATCGCATTCGCAAATCCTCTTTCTTGGCTGAAAAAATATCCTCTCTCAAAAAAGAAAACATAAATCTAGAAGATATCGATAAAGCCAAAAAGAAATTTGATGGCGATCTTATTTCTTTAAACGATGAGAAAATCCTTCTTCAAACCACCATAGAAAATCTTAATTCTGATCTGGAATCAATCAGACAGGAACTCACATCGACTAAAAATCTAATGGCCAAAAAAACTGAATTTGACCACATTTCCATTAAAATCAACGAGACAAAAACCAAACTATCTACCATTAAATTTGATAACAAGTCATTTGAAGAAATCCGAACCAAAACCGAGCAGTTGCGCCTGGAAGTTGAACGAATCCTATCATCCAAAAAAACAATTCAGGCCGAAATCCAAAATTCCAACGAAATGCTTCGGGTGGTGTGCCAGCGACTGGAGTCAATAAAATCTCTTGAAAAAGACATCCTTGCCCTTGCAAAGCTCGAAGAAGAACTGTCTATTTACAAAAATGCTCTTCTTGATACCCAAACCAGTCTCAGGCTTAATCTAATCGAGGCAATAAACAGTGCAATGAATGAAATCTGGTCTATTTTTTATCCATATAAAAACTATCATGCTCTACGACTTGGTGTAAGTGAAAAAGATTATGTTTTTGAGGTTCATGACGGAAATGATTGGAAAAGTCTAGAAACCATCGCAAGTGGTGGAGAACGGGCATGTGCTGCCCTGGCTCTTCGTGTTGCCTTTGCAATGGTCCTGACTCCGAGTCTGAGCTGGCTTATCTTGGATGAACCAACCCATAACCTTGATTCGGAAGCAGTTGAGTTGCTTTCATCTGCATTACAATATAAAGTTCCGGAAGTAGTCAAACAGACGTTTATCATTACCCATGATGAAGGATTTATGGGTTCTGAATTTGCTTCCAGCTATCGTTTTACTAGAGATAAATCTAGAAATGGAGAAACAAAAATAGATAGCAATTAACTGTAAACTTCTTCTTCCATTTTGCGTGCTATGTCTAGAGTATCGCTAGGTTTTTTCCCAGTTCGATCTCTATACCATTCGCCACAACTATCCTCATTTTTCGTTGCATAATAGGCTATGGATGCATATACATCCTCTCGCTGTGCCACTCCTACTGCAAATAAATATTGTAATATGGCTTTGAACTCTTCTATTACAAATGATCGTTTTCTGGACACTCTAAGTTTTCTTAAATCTGTTAGTTTGACGTCGTTGCTACCTAGAAGTATGTTGTTAAGTGTGAATCTGCCTATTATTAAATTACTAGAATGCAGTTCAGCTATTTTTTCTGTTAGCATCTCCACTAATTTGCTTTTGTTTCTTTTGTCCAGGCCATCAACATCAACATAATGGATGCCGTTTTTTGCTATTCTTTTGTCAAATACCCAGCTATCATGATCTACTTTAGATATAACGTAATCATTTCCAAGAACCGTTCTAAGATAGCCAACTATTTGTTCTAATGCGCCTTTTATTTTTCCATAGGCGTTGTATAATGCTTCTGCTATCTCTCGCACTGTTTTTCTTATAATATACGTGGCGTTATTGTGTTTGAAAGTTATGCTGTCCGCACCATCTCTCGCTGCAATTCTATAAAGATCGGTGAGTTCCTCTCCTTTTCTAAATGTGACTTTTTTGATACGAATGCTTTCGCATTTTGATGCTTTCCAGGAATGTTCTAAACTAACGCCGTGTTCAGTTTCCTGTTTTCTAGTGGATAGGGGGACCTCTCGTGAGAACTCTGGAAGAGTGTAATCCTCAAGCTTTTCAGTATCCAGAGTGTGCAGTCTATCCTCAGCACTACGCACAAATGAATACTCAACCTTTTTCATACTAAGCCCCTCGCTTCTTAACTACGTTTATATATTTAATGCCACCAAATGTTTTTAAACCTGTGTCACATTTGATTGTTTGTGAAAACTACGTTTCCACGCCTTCTTTTCTATGAGTTTAATCGGTTTCAATTCTCGGTGCTAAGTAATAGATGACCTTTGTTCCATCTATGTCATACTCTAGTTTAAGCGGTCGATCGGTTTCTAGATTTATGGTTACTATGGAATTTGGTCCTGTGGCCTTGACCATATCCTCTAGATATTGAAGAGGAAAAGTGGCTTTGGCAGCGGTGGTTGTATTAAGTTCAATGACCTCTCCACTACCCTTGTCAAATTCTGCACGTACGTCTCCGTTTTCCCCACGCACATCCACAATGAATTGTTCTGGAGTAAGCTGAAGTCTAACGTGGGAGCTAATGAGTTTTGCATCTTTCAGTGTTTCTTTTATCGCGTCTGCTTTTATTTTTGCAAAATTTTGGAATTCTATTTTTGGTTCTCTCTGAACCCGATCGCCGGTTTCAATAAGCGGAATCTTGAATGTTCTTTTGTGCTTTTCACCGAAAAATTTCACCACCAGCCTTCCTTCTTCAACTCCCAATTCTGCCTTCTCTCCTTTTTTACCTCGGGCAAGCACATTGGATAGCTGGCTGATATCCACACCTATTTTCCTTTCTTCTGGTAAGTGGTACTCCACAAAAACTGCCTTTGGCATGGTAAATGACACCATGGAAATTTGCGACGGGTCCATGGCTTTTAGGTGTAAACCATCGTTTTTGACCTCGAACTGACCTTCTTCAACTAAACAAACAATGGCATCAACCGCTGATTTTAATGCTGGAGCATCTTGTACAACTAGTTTCATATTCTCCCTCTTAAAAAGAACCTAAGGTTCTTTTTGAATCTCCTCTCTATGCTACTCTTTCACATCCATTTCTGCACTAAGGAATATAATGATATTGTGTTTTAGTTATGTTTATAAATAGTTGTAATAAATATATTATCATGTCTGAATCTCAAACAACCTCCAGGGTGGGTGCTCTCAAAGAAAAGTTTACCCCACCACCATATACGCTTTTTAGAAAATATAAGGAACTTAGAGCCGAAGGTCAGTCTAGACTCGACGCGTTAAACGAACTTCACGTTGGTAGTTATTTGTTAAAAGTTGCTGCTTCGCTGGCTATTAATCGTCTTACTGCTCGGGCCTTTGGGTATGGGGCTTGGGACCCATCATTTAGCGGCCAAGTTGAAAACAGGCTGAAAGATTCAAGTTCTCTTTGTTTGACAGTTTCAACTTCTGTTGCAAGTGCAGTTCCATCTCATTATGCTGATTATCTAACTGCCATTGAGGTTGCTCTTTGTGTTCCAAGAATCTTAATTGAACAAAAAGCATTCAGTAAACTAGGTATTACCCCGGATCCTCTCGGTCCAATCCTTACACCATACACCGTAGGTGTTTTGGAAATGGGATATAAATTGATGGAAAGGCAACCGAAAGACCCAGCTACTCAGGTGATAACTGCCATAACTGGAATTTTTGGAAACTTGGTTAGGATGGCTGAGGCCGGTTTACTTATTGGCTTGGCTGCTGTCTACCAAAGACAAGCCCAACCAAAACCAGACTAATTCTTCCTATCTTTTCAATCAAACCAAAAAAGCAACTCAAAAGCTACTCTTCTCTTCATTGTCTTGCGACTAAGACTGGGACGGTGATTTCATCGTTGCCAGACCTAATTGGAACAGGAGCTATTAAATTTTAACCTGCCTGACAACGATTCCTGCTTCTTTCAATAGTTTCAATGGTGCTTCAGCAAGAGGATACTCTGCATTATAAATTACTTCTGACAAACCCGCATTCAGAATCATCTTGGTGCAGATAAGACAGGGTGAGAACGTGGTATAGATAATTGCACCTTTGATTGGAATGCCATGATAGGACGCCTGAACAATCGCATTCTCCTCTCCGTGTGAACAGTAACATTCTTCCAGATTTTTACCACTTTCAGCAAATGAATTGCATCTGGGACAGCCACCTTCATTACAGTTTCTAACTCCACGTGGGGTGCCATTGTATCCTGTTGAAATTATTCTTTTGTCCTTGACAATCACGGCAGCAACTTTTCTTTTGATACAATTGCTTCGAGAAGCAACAACCTTAGCTATCCCCATGAAATATTCATCCCAGCTCGGTCTCTCAAAGCGGAATTTCTCAGAAACCTCACCAAGTGCTTTGTCAACCAAATCAAAAAGATGCTGGAGATCACCATCGTTAACTATTTTTTTATCTGCTTTGCTGACTGCGTCCATTATGGACTGGTGGGTTGCCTTATCGCTTTTCTTTTCAATTTCTTCTATTCTAACAAACGCTTCAAAGGTTACCGGGTCTCCCTCTCGTTTTCTTGCCTTCATCCTTTGGAATCGTACTTCCGATGGTGCAGTAATGTAAAATAAAAAGAACCCCTGGTTCTTTTTCAACCCTTCCACCTCTGCCGCATTTCTAATGGAATCTATGATGTAGTTTTTGTCTCCTTCAACTTTCAACAATACTTTCGTTGCCAAAATTCCAGGACCAAACTGCTCTCGCATCCTATTACCCTTTTTGATAAGCGTGTCCCTGGTTATTTCTATCCCTTCATCACTAAGTTCCTCGCGTATTACATCTGAAAGTGACAAATAGTAGAATCCTTTTTTTCTCAAATATTCACAAATAGTACTTTTTCCAGCGCAATTTTCTCCAGTTAAACCGATGATCATTCTCCCACCGTTTCAATCTTAGTTAGGAAAGTTATATAGTCATTGGTTATTCCTTCAATAAATCATGATCAACGGAGAACTTCATCCTATTTTCCGTATCAGCTTGAAAGCCATAGTTTGCATAATGAGCTCTAACATGCCTTGATTCAGGTGTTATCAAAACAGTGTTTGATCCGTTTTCCAGACAAAACAATACTGTTTCTGCCAATACCGCCCCAAAAAGACCCCGCCCGCGTTTTTCCGGTGGGGGTGGTGCATAATAATGATTATCTCTATCTGCGATAGAAGTTATTTCAATACCATCCCCAACTATCTTAAGGTAGGCAGATACCCATGGGACATGGTATGGTCTTTGGCCCCCCATTATTCTTGATATGGTTATTTCCCAACCATTTCTTGTAGATTTTGGATCCCTGACTGAAGCAAATTTTTCTCCTTTTTCATTTCCCCATACATTCGACGCTCCGCCAACTATTCCTTCCGGATCAAGAGGTTTCAGGAGTAGTTTTGGGCGTTTAACTATCTCTGGTTTGGTGAGTTGTAGGGCAACGTCCGAGGGTAATGCTAAGATTTTCACCTAGTTCTATTATGTGGTAATAAATAAAAACCTACGGTATTATCTTATGTGGCGAGTGGGGTCCGAGGGGCTTCCCCTCAACCTAAAAGTATTTTCTCAACATTTTTTTCATTTCTTCAAATATCGTCTTTTCATGTTCATTTAACATGGAAATTTGGTCATCCCATTTTTTTATTTCATCTTCAGTGAGATAACTATAAAGTATTTCACCTGGTGCCACATTTTTCCCAATGTTTATACCATCGCAGGATATGGCCAGTTGATCCCCGACCCCAGCTTCCTCCACCTTCTCTTTTTCCTTTTGAATTTCTCTAATTTCACCCACCACCTCACCACTTTTGTTCATGAGGCGATAATTTTTTCTCACTCTACCTGCCAAAACCTCAACGCCAAAAATCGCAGGTTTGCAGGCACGAAATATGTAGCCATCAAGTATCTTTATTTTACCTGGCCAAACCACCTTCTCCAATGCATGTTTCTTTATTTTTTCTTTTTCTTCTTTTACCCATTCATTATACTGGTCTATCAGGCGGTAAATTATGTTACTATAAATTATCTGAATATTGCTGTTTTGACTTTCCATGGTAGCGTCATCAAGAATCTTCACATTAAACCCAAGAACCACGCCCAAAAACTGGTTGCTTTGAGCTACTGCGGAAGCGGCCAATACATCTTTTTTTGTTATATTTCCTACTGCTGCATCGATAACTGGTATTCCAGCATCTTTCAAGAGTCTTAGCAATGCTTCCACCGACCCAAGACTATCTGCTCGTAGGACCACTCCCAACTCTCCGCTTTTTTGGAAAATGACACTTTTGAACTGGGCTTCAATTGTTTTACTGTCTCTTTCAAAATCTTCAACAACTTCAATTGGGGATCCAGGTATAGCTCCCTCGAGGTCAGGAGCATAAATCTTAACTCCTGCTGCGGCAACCACGTCGTCCACAAAAACAAATTTCTCCTTGCCCCCCAAGTTTGGTTCCAATAGTCCACGAACTTTTGTTTTTGCCACCCCATTGGTGCTCATGAATATAATTTCATCATTTTTTCTCAATATTCCATCATAGATAATTACGTCAAGTGTTGTGCCAAGCCCCTTCTCTTCCTTTACCTCAATTATACTCCCTTTTCCTCTCCCCGTGTCTTCAATTTCAAGCTCGTCCCCAAGAAATTTCTGACTAAGCCCACCGATTAATACGAGCAGTTCACTCAGTCCTTCTTTTGTTTTGGCACTTATTGGAATTATGGCTATCTGTTTAGTGAAATCCTTGATCCGATCAAATCTCTCGCTGTCAAAACCATATTCTGATATTTTACCCATTATGTCGTACAGCTTTTCATCAAGTCTTGTTTGAATATGCTCGGGCTGTTTGGAAAACGCCTCCATAAACGAGGTTGTTTTTATTGATCGCCAGCCGTCCACCGCGTCAATTTTATTTGCAGCAATAACAAATGGGGTTTTGTACTGTTTCAGTATTTTTATGCTCTCCACCGTCTGAGGCTGGAATCCATTGTTTACGTCAACCACCAATATGACAAGGTCTGCCAGACTTCCACCACGATCTCGTAAATTAGTAAACGCTTCATGACCTGGGGTGTCAATAAAAAGTAGGCCAGGAACCATCAAATTAACATTCATTTTTTGTGCAAGATCCTTTGAAATTCCGTCGATATCTGCTTTTGAAACATAGCTTGCACCGATCATCTGAGTTATTCCACCTGCTTCTTTTTTTGCAACCGTGGTTCCCCTAACACTGTCCAGGAGTGTGGTTTTGCCATGGTCAACGTGACCTAGAATGCAAATTATGGGTGAGCGTTTGAATTTCATGTGAACACCTAGAAGTTGTGATAGCTATTAGCTGGTTAGTATTCAAATTCTTTTCTGCAATTGGATATACCCCCATTTTACCATAAACGCACACATTTATAAACACTTTTAACCATAAATAAGATTGGTGATAATCATAGCCAGTAGTCCTCAACAATTAGATAGACCCACCTTTCGCGATCATGTTCACCAGTGCGGGGGGTTTAAGGGGTATATGCGAGAAAACAGAGCATTATCTCGTATAGAAGATATGATTCGCTATCCTATTGCCCATACTGGCGAAGATGCCCGGGAGGTCTTTAGGGAAGGACTTCAACTTTTCCAGGGTCTTACAGATATTGGTAAGTATAAGGTTATGCGTGAATTAGCCAAAGACCTTTCATCTATCCGTTCTTTTGTATTCGAATCAGAGCACGAAACTCGAAAGTTGACTGTTGTTGCGACTTTCTTTGCTGAAGCTGCAACTCTGCTTCCTAAAAACGAGTTTGGCGATACTCTTTCCGAACCCTATCAAGACATCATCCATCGACTAAGAGATGTTGCTGAAAATAACACTCATTATGATTCTAACAATGAAGCTCAAACTGGCGCTAAAATCGCTTGTTTACATGCCATCTGGAATCTTGGTGATGGCCATACAAGTTTTTGGGTCGGGGATGGTAGCGGGCCTCTTACCGGTCATGATCTACCAACAAAACTTGCTTCAATAGGAATATTCCTTGCCGAACCATTCCGTGAGAATGTTTCCATGGATGAACATCCCTGGTCTGTACTTAGAGAGCATTTAGGTGAAATTGGTATTGACATTCTGCGCTCACCATTTGAGAAAAAATATGAATTCTTCTATATGATGCTTTCAGATGAAGACCCAGCTATTGTAAGGAAAACGCTGGAAATTCTTTATCACGCACCCCATCTACCCCCCCACTTTTTCATTGCAGCAAGCCAAATTGCCGAACATCGTCCTGATTTTACGGCTCTTGGAAACATGCTCCAGACTGTAGTTCATCTTAATGCTCAGCTCACTCAAGCAGACAATTCGCAATTTGAGGCTGCACGCCATCTACTTATGATCTATCAGCAAAACGGTATGGGTCATATGGTCCCACTACTCCAAGAAGTTGGGCAGGAAATGGTTTCGGTTTTTACCGAACCTGCATGTTCCATATCAAATGATCGTGAAACACGAAGATCAACACTTGTTAGTCTTGGTATCAAAATGCCAGGGTCTGGTCTTCCCTCACCAAGTTCAGATGTAACTGAGCTTGATGAATTCAAAACAGCAGATGAGGAAACTCTTGATCAATTATCCCCACAACATCTCATCGAATTGACAAAAAGAATATGGGGAGGTAGAAGCACCATAACACCAGAAGAGGAAGAACAACTAGATCGAATTGGTGCAATTTTATTAGTCAAATTCAGGCAGATAGAAGAAAAACAAAAAGCATTAGCAGTTCTTATTTCCTATAGTATGGCCGGAATTCAGGTTTCCGGATTTCGATTCAACTTACCAGTGCGTGGTGGTTCTGTTCAAACACAAAGAGGTTACGAATCATTATCTATTCCGGAGTTATTTGAAATCTGGGAAAAGGAACATTCCAAGCTGTGGTCTGATCCAAATAACGAAGGGGTTAAGGCAGTGTTCCGGGAAATCAGTCCAGTTGCTCTTTCCAGATCCCAGAATCTTGATAACCTTGGTTTAGAAGATTTAAGGCGGCTCTACCTAATGGTTCGTGGTGGTAGAACAGATTCGCCAGAATATACTGCTGCACTTGATCACCTTGCTCAAACCGGGCTAGCACTAATCAAAAAAGATGGTTTGTTACAAATCCCGAGACCTGACATAGTCGATGCTCCAAATCTTGAAGAAGCAGCCAGAGCTTTCAACAGAACTCCATTCACGGATATATCTTCTATCCAGGCAACAAACTATGAATGTAGAAGAATTTCTGATTATCTTCATATTTTCCTATCTCATGTACCAGAACGAGGCGACCAACATGAATGATGTAATTGCAGTTTTGATAAAAAAATTATCCAGTAAAAGTGTACTGGAAAGGAAGGAAGCAATACGTGGGTTAAAACAACACATGGGCAATAGTCACATGGCACGTCTGTCTTTGGACTATATTTCTGAGCACGATCCGTCCTATACCATCAGAAATCTAGCACGCCAGGCACTACCGACTCAGGAAAAAACCCCCATTTGGGAAAGAACCCACGTTTTTTCCACTGAAGGATAATATATAAAATCTATCGCCCTATGAAATAGTTCTACTGGGCTCGTAGTCGATTTTTACCTTTTTAGGAAAAAAGGTAAAACCAAAAACATTTTGGTTAACGACAATGGTAAGACGCCTGCTTGACATTTTACCTTTTTAGAAAAAAGGTAAAGCCAAAAACTTTTAGGAAATAGCAAACCCGTTTTGGGCCGCCTTTTCCTAAAAGGCGGAATGCAGGAGATACGCGGTCCGATTCCGCGCGGGCCCATTTTTTATTGTTTGTGGGGGTGCCCCACACCCAACGATTTAAAATAAAAAATTAAACTATTTTTTTGTTACCTTATCTTCCTTAAGGACCATCTTTGCAATCACAAAAACAACTATGGCAATTATCAAGAAGTTGATCAACGAGGCTGCAAATGCGCCGATTTTGAAAAGAGCAGGACCAACTGCAAAGGTTGATGATTGCCAATCCCCTCCTGGTTGTAATACTGCAATAATCGGCATGATTATGTTGTTTACCAAAGAAGTAACCAGCGACGTGGCTGCAGCACCCATAATAAATGCAACTGCAAGACCAACAACCTTATATTCCATTAGGAATTCCTGAAATTCTTTCAATAGTTTCATACCCTCATCCTCGGTTATTTGCCCTAAAGAAAACAAGTCCTAAAATACCAGCAAGAACCGCAGCAGACCCACAGCAGGCTCCAGAGTTTCCATCATTATTGTTGGGTGTGTCCCCCATGCATTGTTGGTATTGAGTTGCGCAGGGCATGCACATGTTTATACAGTATTGATTTTGGTTGGTTTCTGTTCCAACGTAACAATTCAAATCTCCCTTGGAGTTATATTCCAAATGGGATCCACATGCATCGCAACATTGGGTAATGCAGCTATTGTACTGTTCCTCACAATCTACAATCGCAGCACTAGCATTGGACAGTGCAACTAAACATATCAAAATAAGTCCGAGTACCAATCTCATCCTCGCCACCTAAACTGTCATCACAACGAAACATTATATTCATTGCCCTGCTCTTGTTTTCGCTGCTTTCATAAATTCTACAAAGATCGGCGCAGGTTCTTCCAATCTACTTTTCCATTCGATGTGTGCCTGAGTAGCGACTCCAAAACTTTCTTTCCATTCGGCAATTTCTACAATATTATTCTTTGGGTGTATGGCTGATATTACCAATCCTTTTTCTGTGAGTTGCTTTACATATTCTGGATTGACCTCGTATCTATGTCTGTGTCGCTCCTCTACCTTTTCCTTTTTGTAGGCAGTATGCGCAATGGTGTTTTTACTTATCATACACTCATAGGCCCCCAATCTCATCGTACCCCCCATCCTTGAGATTTGTTGTTGTTCCGGGAGCATATCTATTACCGGGTATTTGGTTTTTTTATCAAATTCAGTTGAGTTTGCATCTTTCATTCCGCAGATATTTCTTGCATACTCAACCACCATCAACTGAAGTCCCAAACACAAACCAAGATAGGGTACTTTGTTCTCTCTTGCATATTGTATCGCTTTTATTTTTCCTTCAATTCCACGAGTTCCAAATCCTCCTGGCACAATAATTCCATCATATTGTTTTAGTGCACTGGAGATATCAGCTACTTTTTCCAGTTCGCTGGCTTCCACCCAACATACATCCAATCCGCAATTCACTGCAGCTGCGCTGTGTACCAATGCTTCTTTCACGCTAATATAGGCATCTTTTACTGCGGTATATTTTCCAACAATGGCAATTTTCAGAGGCGTTCCTTTCGGTTCTATAATGTGGCTCACTCTTCTTTGCCACTCTTTCAAATCCGGTTCTTTGTTAGGATCCAGTTCCAGTTGTCTAGCCAACTGCTTGTACAAATTTTGTTTTTCCAGTACAAGAGGCAATTCATATACTGTGCCAACCATGGGGTCATCAAAAACCGCTTCCTCTGGTACACTACAATATAGACTGATCTTCTTTCTTGATTCTTCTGAAAGTTTCTCCTGTTCTCTTGTCAATATGATATTGGGCTGAATCCCAAGACTTTGTAAAAGACGGGTAGCCTGTTGTGTTGGTTTTGTTTTTGGTTCACCAGAACTTAAACTAGGTACATAGGTCAGTTGGACAAAAACCATATTATGTTTTTCAAAATAAAGTTGGCGCATGGATTCTATGAAATAACTATTTTCCATATCTCCGACTGTCCCCCCAACTTCAACAAGAACAACATCTGCATCATTTTCCTTCCCGACATTCTGCACCCAGTTTTTTATTTCATCCGTTAGGTGTGGGACAAATTGTACATCACGACCAAGATATTCACCTTTCCTTTCCTTCTCAATAATTCGTTGGAATAATTTTCCACCTGTAATGGAACACATTCCGGATAATGATTTATTCAGAAATCTTTCGTAGGTTCCAAAGTCCATATCCACCTCGGTACCATCATCCAGGACAAAAACCTCACCATGTCTGAACGGATTCATGGTGCCACAATCAACGTTTAGATATCCATCGAATTTTATCGGTACAACTTTGAAACCACGTACCTCAAGTAATTTAGCTATAGAAGAAGTTACTATCCCCTTTCCCAATCCGGACATTATGGATCCGGTAATCACAATAAACCGAGTTTTTTTTGCTAGCATAGGAAACATTTCATTAGAACTATTTTTAAATTTAACAAAACCTTGTATGTCATGCTTTCAACGTTCATGAAAAAACGCTCGAGAAAAACCGGTCTTCCTCCAGGAACACCTATTTTTATTGGAGATAAAAAAACCGATAAAACCTCCATTTATCTATTTGATTACAACAACAAATCCTTTTGTGAACACTCTACAGACAGCGTGAAGGCGTGCCTGCCCTATAAAGACCGGTCAACGGTTACCTGGGTTGATGTTGATGGCCTGCAGGATGTGGAACTTCTTCAACATCTTGGTCATGGCTTTGAGCTTCATCCATTGGTTATGGAAGATATCCTAAACACCGGGCAAAGGCCAAAGGTTGAGGACCAGGGAAAATATCTCTACATCGTCTTGAGAATGCTTCGCTATGATGAACAAAAAGAAAAAGTGGAATCAGAACAATTCAGCATAATTCTTTCAAAAAATTTTGTGCTCACCTTCCAAGAAGGTTGCATGGATTTGTTTGATCCAATTCGTGAACAAATCAGAACTAAAAAGGGGAGAATCCGAGAGTATGGAACCGACTATCTTGTCTATTCACTAATAGATATTGTTATCGATAATTATTTTGTTATTCTGGAAAAAATCGGAGAAAAAATCGAAGTTCTGGAAAATGAGCTTGTAACCAATCCGAATCCAAAGACGCTTAATCAGATTCATCATCTCAAACGCGAAATTATTCTTTTGCGCAAATCTGTCTGGCCATTGCGTGAAGTAATCAACTACCTTATTCATCTTGGTGGTGAAAGAAATGGACTCATACGTCCAACAACAAAAATTTTCCTTCGTGATGTCTATGATCACACCATTGAAATAATAGAATCTATGGAAACCATCCGTGATATCCTCTCTGGTATGCTTGACATCTACCTTTCCAGCGTTAGTCATAGACTTAACGAAGTTATGAAGGTCTTAACCATCATAGCAACGATTTTCATCCCATTAACTTTTGTTGCTGGAGTCTATGGAATGAACTTCAAATTCATGCCGGAACTGGAAAGTCCCTATGGCTATCCAGCTATTTTAATTATTATGTCATTGGTTGCCGGAACCATGCTTTTATATTTTAGAAGAAAGAAATGGATTTAGGTGCGTTCATGGATAAAAAATATATAAAATGGACCCTTATCTGCTCAGTTGCTCTCTTGTTAATTGCCATATTGCTTGCTGTAATCTACATAATAACCCCAGTTATCCTAACAGTTATCATGGGTCAAAATGTATGCGATCCAGTCTATGGTTCTACCGGAACACTTACCCAATCACTAACAAATCTATGCAACACCTCGAGGAGTCTAATCGGCATGATAACCATGGTTGCAATTATTATCGCTGGTTTTGTCATGTTTCTATTTACGATTTTAGTGCTTATCGATCTAGTTACCAATCCCAATCTAGACAATAAGGTAGTGTGGATAGTTGGTGTTCTGTTTCTGGGACTTTTGGCTGCCATTCTTTACTATCAGTTTGTAAAGAAAAAGGAAAATTAGAGTCGGTTTAATGCATCTTTTATTTTTTCTATTGTCATGTTAGTTGCAATCATTGGTATTCTTTCTCTCTCTGATATCTTCATTGCAAGTTTGTCTACTTTGGTTGCATCTATATTATGCAGCACCACTGCAGACGGTTTTGATGAACTAACTCGCACAACGACAAATGGACTTCGTCCTGTGCTGACACCTGTAAAAATAAACACGCGTTCATTTACGTTTCCATAAAGATTCTGAAAGTATGAAAATGGCATATCCAAAATCACTTTGATGCTGTCGATTAAAGTATATCCATATATCTTCTTAGTTTCCACAAGGTCTTCGTTGGTTAGGATTTTACCGTCAATCAAGTTAACAAAATCCTTTAAAGAAATTGATCTTGCAAACTCATGGACTTCGAAATATTCGCTTACTGGTTTTTCTTTTTCTCTGAATTTCTGTGCAATGCCTCCCCCTTTTACCTGATCGATTTCAAAGAGCGCATTTACAAATCTCCTTATTACACCCGTTCCTGGTGATTTTCTCCTATTGCCTTCGTAATCACTAATGGTTGATACTGTGATATCAAGATGTTTTGCAAGCTCAACCTGAGAAATGCTAAATATCTCCCGCCATTTTCTCATGGTTGCGCCAGGATCTTCAGAAAGTGAGATTTCCCCGGCAATCTCCATTTTTATCTTTTCCATTTTGTCACCTTGAGGGTAGGTCCTCTAACCCCATAGTATTCAACTATTTTGCAAACCATTTATATTCATTTCGACTATCGTCTTATAAGGGTTCGGCAGTTCTTGTCGACGTATGTTTTATATTGTTATTGCTATTTAATCTAGCTATGCCACTTAATTTAGTCGGAGATTTTTTCTCAATTCTTACCCCAACACTATTCACTTCGTTTTCTGCTATTCTAATCATCTGCTTCATCATCTGGGAGCTTCCCCGCTCTATAAAGATTATGGACGAGGAGTACACTCGTGGTCTTTACCCTGATAATGGCAGAGTAATTGATTTTTTCTTTCTTTTTTGGGGGTTGGTTGGTGTAGCATTCCTTTTTCTTTTCAATAGTCTGGATAAGGTCCTTTCATTTCTCAAAACCCCAGGAATAACTGCATTTTACCTGATTATTATGATTACCATCCCCATCATCATTCTGATGGGTTATTTCAAAAGATTCTTCGAAAGAATGGGTAAGCACGAATCGGTTACTGTTTTCCTTGCCCAGTCCTTTCTGGATTTTATGCACACCCTGTTCCTAATATCTGTATCTGTGCTCATGGTTCCAGTTCTAGGCTATCTTATTGGTCCTATAAAATAATTACCTCATGAATTCCACTGTATTTTTGAAAATTCGTAGGCCCAATGCTTCTTTTATTCCCCCTCTTATCCAGTAGGGGCAGTTTTCTGGAATGTTAAATGCTTCAGGATGTGGCATCATACCAAATATCCTCCCGGTTTTATCACACAATGCTGCAATATTATCTACCGAGCCATTTGGGTTGTAGGGGTAACCTGCCAGGTTTCCGTTTTCATCAACATACTGAAAGACCACAAGATTGTTTTCTCTCATTTCTTTTAGTATACTCTCATTTTTTGGGATAAATTTTCCTTCACCGTGACGAACTGGAACAAGAAGGTGTTCCATTCCCTTTGTGTAGATACAGGGAGAATCCTTGTTTGTTTTTAGGATCACCCATCTATCCTCGAAGTGTCCAGAATCATTCCCAACCAAGCTTACTCGTTGTTGAAAGTCTGGTACTGGAAGTAATCCCATCTTCACAAGTGCTTGGAATCCATTACAAATACCAACCACCAAATTTCCTGCTTTGACAAATTCATCCAATTGGTCTTTGATTTTAAATTTCATCTTGTTGCCAAAAACTTTTCCAGAACCAAGATCATCACCGAAAGCAAACCCCCCCGGGATGAAAAACATGTTATAGTTTCCAAGCATTTTGGGATTTTCAAGAACCTTATTAACATGAACAATTTCTGCTGTGCCACCACTCTTTTCAATGGCATACTTGCTCTCGTTCTCGCAGTTTATGCCATATCCTGTTACTACCAATGCTTTGAGCGCCATAACATCACATCCGGGTCATTTACGATGAAGGTCTGAATCTCCTATAATTGTTATAAAATAAAAACTAAACTTTTTTCAATCCTTTTATCCCCTCAAATTTTCCTGTTGATTTTGTAAACAAGTGAGCGTCATTGGCCATGCAGATGGCAGCTGTCAAAATACTATCTGTTATTCTGAAACCATCACTGCGTTCTTTCATATCATTCAAAATTTTAGAGGCAATCTGAGCTGCTTTTTTATCAAATGGTAAAACAGTAACATTTGCAGAAAATGACGAGACCACCTCTGATTTGTTTATTACCTCGAGAAGATGCATCATTGTTAAACTTGTTATACATATCTCCTCATGATCCGCATAATACCTCATCTTATCAATAATTGCCGGTTCGCCACGGAGAAAATCCAATGCAGCTTCAAAGTCCAAGCAAATTTTTTCCATAAAGGCACCTAGCGGGTATAGACCTGTTCCTTTCGTATCCTGTCTACTTCGCGGTGATTAATATCCATTTCATCTATGCTTCCAGCCAGGCTGATAATATTACTGCCTTCCTTTTTTTCCTTCAGTAAAAACCTTAAAATCTCACTAAAGCTCATGGCTTTGGATTTTTTTAACCGATAAAGATCTGCATATACGTCGTCCATTATTGTTATTACCTTAACCATTTTCCCCCTCTTTGATACGTCCATTGTGGTATAGCTGTGCCACAATCGTACGGAACATGATAAATACATTTAGTCAATGTATTTATACTTTTCCCTCGTAACTTCTCAACTTGTTTTTTTGTTTGCATTTTTGTGCTTTTGTTTGTTAGGCGTAAATGTAAATCTATTTAAATCCCCGAAAGGGTCAACTATTACTCTCATATTTGTTTCGTTAATTTTTTCGCGGCTGCGAAAAAATACGGGACAAAGAGAAAGCGACCAAAAATGATAAAACGGTGTAAAAATGCAGTGCATTTTTACTTAGTTTAAATGAAATTTAAACAAGGTGTGAATATGGAAGATTTAGTACGATCTGTAGTTGGGGAAAATACGCCGCAAGCCGATAAGTCATCATCCGATGCACTCAGTTCTGAGAGCATTAAAATTGTAACTGTCGGTGTGGGTGGTGCTGGTAACAACACCATTAACAGACTAATTAAGTCTGGAGTTAAGGGTACTGATCTTGTTGCTGTTAACACAGATAAGCAACACTTGAACATTGTTCATGAAAGGGCAAAGAAAGTGTTGATTGGTAAATCTGTTACCAAAGGTTTGGGTGCAGGTGGTTATCCAGACATTGGTGCAAAATCCTGCGAAGTGGACAGACCACTCGTAGAAAGAGAACTCGAAGGCGCTCACTTGGTATTCGTTTGCGCTGGTATGGGTGGTGGTACTGGTGGAGGTGCCGCACCAATCGTTGCACAGATTGCAAAAGAACAGGGTGCAATAGTAGTTGCAATGGTTACCTATCCATTTGCTTTAGAAAGAGCAAGAAAAAAGAGAGCAGAAGACGGTATAAAACTCTTGAAAAAGAGCTGCGACTCAGTCATTATACTTGATAACAACAGACTGGTTCAATTGGTTCCAAACCTACCAATGGCAGAAGCATTTGCTGTTGCTGATGAGATTCTCTCAAGAGCAATTAGCGGTCTTGTCTGGACCATCACCCAACCATCTTTGATTAACATCGACTTTGCTGATGTCCGTGCAATCATGGAAGGCGGAGGAGTTGGTTTCATTGCAGTAGGTGAAGGTAAGGGTAATGATAAAGTCAAAGCAGCAGCAGAAGGAGTTATCAAAAACAGATTACTCGATGTTGACTTTGAAGGTGCAAAGGGTGCACTTATTCACATCACCGGTGGCAGCGACCTCACATTGGGCGATGCTATCAAAGCTGGTGAATGGGTAACTGAAAAAATGGATGCAGAAGCCAATGTTAAATGGGGTGCCAGAATCATGCAGAACTACGAGGGCAAGTTGGAAATCGTTGCCATCGTAACTGGCGTGAAGGGTGCTTCCGTTGCAGGCTCCTCAATGACTGAAGAAGAAACAGTCATACCAACCTACTCTTCTGATTTGGAAGTTCTAGGTTAATTTTTTCTTATTTTTTATTTTTCTCTTTTTCTCATATATAGAAATTTAAATCTACAATACCTATTCAATTTATGAAAATTTCTACAGTACATGTTGTTCTTGCCTTTTTTATCCTGTTTCTTCTTGCTTCCAATATCTTTTTTCTCTACAACATAAATATCATCAGAGAAGATCTGGCAAAGCAAAAAACCAATTCTGAAAATGAAAAAAACCAACTTGCTGTCCAGGTGACTGAACTTAACAAAACAATACATGATCGGGATCAGGATATTCAAGATCTCAATTCCCAACTTGAAACAGAGCAATTAAAACTAATCCAAACCCAGAATCTTCTTACACACACTCAAAATGAACTGAATGCCACTCGTGCAGAACTAACCAACAAATCAATTTCACTTGAAGAAGCTCAGATCGAATTTGCAACTCTCCAAACCGAAGTTGAAAATATTTCCCTTTCAATTAACGAGTCCATCCAATGGTTTAAAACAAACTCCCATATGAGTCCCACGTTAGAATTTTTTCCAGGCTATGTCACCTCAAAATGTATTCAGGGTTCGGACACCCTTAATCTTGCATGTATTGATTTTTTTATGGAAAAAAGACTGGAGTTCTTCTACAAGGACGAATCTCCAGATAAACTTAACACCTTAGACGAGATGGTGGCAAAGGGTGGTGGGGATTGCGAGGACTATTCACTTTTTTTGAAGGCAGTTCTGAATGATATAAAGAAAACCGAACCTCATGTTAAGCTAATGGGTTGGACTACCGGTAGCAGCAAATTCACAGTTTATGAGGGCAGTGACACTGCCTGGTATTATAAAAATGCCCAAGCCAAACCCCTTGGTTTGCTGGAGGATCTTAATCCAGTTATAATCTGTTATACTACCTTCTATACTGATGAACAACTTCGTGGTCATTGTGTTGTCGGACTTCCAAGTGCAAAAATAGAAAGTGCTGCTGACCTATACAAACTCAATGGCGCCCAAACATTTGAACCACAGGACGGAAGTTATACTGGTATGATTAGCACGGATTTGTTTCTATGTGGTGGAGAAGATTGCGGCAAAAGCACCAAGGATATCATAATTGTAATCACCGATGACGATTTCTATAAAATGGAGAATGGAGAGTGGCAGGGGTTTAGTTTGGCCCTAAATAACATTCAAGAGTTTCAGGCAAAATTAGGTCAGCCATAGATTTAATTAATAAAACCCTTCCCCCCTATTTTTCTTCCTATGAAAGTCAAGATTATTGCCAACCCAAAAAAGTCCTGGGCAAGGCGCGTTGCTTCCGAGCTAAAGGCAGTGCTCGCACCAAAACATTCTATCGTTAGAAAAGATGCAGAAGTTACCATCTGCATAGGTGGTGATGGTACAATTCTCTATGCAAACCATAAAGGCAGAATCGAAGGTGCAATTCTTGGAATTGGTGGCGATAAAAGCTACATATGCCAAATTCACCACAGAAACTGGAGATTGTTTCTGTTGAAACTACTGGATGATCACCATAGAGAAAAAATAATGACACTGACCTGTAAAGTTGCCGGGAAAAAATTCCATGTTATGAATGATGTGGTTATCCATGCCACGCGCTACCGGGTGGCTGAGATGGACGTAACCGCAGGCGGCGATGTCCATTCCTTCGAAGGTGATGGGATGATCGTTTCATCAGCAATAGGTTCTGCAGCCTATGCCTATTCTGCAGGCGGTGCAAAGTTCAAACCAACTGAAAGAAAAATAGCTGTTGTTCCCATCTGTGCCTACAAACGCGCTTTTTTACCAGAAGTTTTAAACGAGAACGGAAAGGTATCCATTAAGGCAGGTGCTGATTGCGCGTTTATCATCGATGGTATTTTTATTAGAAATTTAAAAAGTGGCGAAATAGTAAATGTAGAAAAAGGTTCTGATATGATATTCTTTAGTGGAGTGGGAAAAAATGACTAGTAAACAGGAAATACTCAAACAGGGTTTTGTTGATGTTAAAGTTTTTGTTGCAGGATTAAGACAAAGTCACCGATTAGAAGTTCAAAAACAAAAAACCGCTCATGGTGATGTGCCCTTTTTAGTTTGCAAGCACTATATCCCAGCCACTGAAATGGTTCGTCTGGCTGAAGAGTTTCAATTGCCCATCAAACACAAGGACACAGTGGTTTTTCCAAAGGGGACAATGCCAAGTACTTTTGCAGAGAAAATTGCCACTGTGGAACCAGATACCATCGAAGCAGAAGTGGAATAATGGCATTTGTCAATAAGAAAGTTATAATCCCAATCGATTCAAAAAAATTCGAGGGTAGCCTAACAATCCCACCGAGAGCCAAATCTATAATTATATTTGCCCATGGTGGTGGGGGTGGACGGTATGCCCCAAGAAACAATTCCGTTGCCAGAGTACTAAACAAAAACAATATGGGCACTCTGCTTTTTGATATGCTTACTAAAAAAGAGGACAATTCCAATAAGAATAACCTAGATATCCGCCTTCTTTCTAGGCGTCTGATAGCCGCAACTCTCTGGTTAAAAAAACAACCCGAGGTCAAGAAATTAAGAATGGGGTACTTTGCCGTAAGCAGCGGTACTGCGGCAGCTATAATCGCAGCATCCAAACTAAAAAAAGATATCTTTGCCATCGTCTCGAAAAGCGGGCGGCCCGATCTGTCCATGTCCTATCTTGATATGATAAAAGCACCGATGCTATTTATAGTTGGTGAAGAGGACGAAATAATCTGTGAGTTAAATGAGCAGGCCTATGTTAACATGGCTGGAGAAAAACTCATGATCGTGGTTCCCAATGCTGGGCACTTTTTCGATGAGCCAGGAACCCAACGAGAAGCTACCAAGCACAGTTTGAAGTGGTTCAAAAAACACCTACGAAAATAATCCTGCCAGAAGAAAGGCAATCACTATCCCTATAATAAAAACCAACGAACCAACATATTTTTCCTTTTCTCTTAAAACATCCGGCATTATCTCCACCAGAACCACGTACATCATTGCTCCAGCAGAGAAAGCAAGTGCAAATGGAACCAGACTCAAAACAACAGTCAAAAACAAATAGCCAATTACGGCTGCCAGGCCTTCAACAACCCCGGAAAGAATCCCAAACCCAACTGCTCTTTTTTTGTCAAGACCATAACAAATTAATGGTGCTGAAATGAGCGCACCCTCTGGTGCATCCTGTATTGCCATGGAAGTAGCCGTAAACCACCCCAGAGGAACCGATCCAGCAAAAGCGGCTGCTATTGCAAATCCTTCGGGGATATTGTGTATTGCGATTGTTCCAACAATAAGTGCAGCCTTTTTCTTAGACGTTGGTAATTCTGTTTTTTTTATTTGCTGATGAATATGAGGTAAAAGTTTTTCTGATAAAAAAATCAAAAGCATACCACACAGGAGACCAACGGCAGTCAAAACGTGTCCAATTTCATGGTGTGCCTGTGAAATCATCTCTAGTGAAGTGAACATCATTACTCCTGCCGAGAATGCAAGCAACAGGGTATATTTACTTTTACAAATATCGCTTATGTAAAATGTGCTCAATGCACCTAACCCCGTAGCAAGTGTAACTAATACTGCTCCACCTATCAAATCAGTCAACATTCAACTCAGCCTGTAGAAGTGCCACCAACTCTTGTCCTATCCTTACCTGCGCTTCTTTTGTACTAGCGCCCAAATGGGGAGTGAAACAAACATTTTCCAGCTCCAATAACCTCCCCGTGTATGGTTCATTGCAGAAAACATCCAAAGCAGCCCCAGCAATTTTCCCGCTTTTACAACCCTCATACAAAGCATCTTCATCTATAATTTCTCCGCGGGAGGTATTAACGATAAACACTCCATCTTTCATCTTTGCTATATTCTGTTTATTGATCAAATTTTTTGTTTCGTTGGTTGCCGGTACATGAAGAGAAATGATATCAGCTTTGGAAAAAAGGTCAGCTATATCCTCTATATACTCTATCCCTTCCACTGTAATTCTTGGTGGTGGATTATAGGCTATAATACTCATTCCTAACGCCTGGGCTTTTTTACCAAGCATGGAACCAATTCTCCCATACCCAACTACTCCAAGTGTCTTTCCAGCAACTTCACTTCCGATTAAATTTTTTTTATCCCATTTCCCATTTTTCATCTGGTGATGAGCTTTCTGGACATTCCTCATCATTGACATAATAAGTCCAAGTGCAAGTTCAGCCACCGCATTACTTGAAGCTCCGGGAGTATTCAATACTTTTATTTTTTTATCTTTACATGCCTGTTGATCAACGTTATCAAGTCCGACTCCTGCCCTGGCAACTACCCTAAGCTTTGTTGCATCTGAAACAAGCTCTTTAGTAACTTTGGTAGCACTTCGTACTATTAATACGTCAGCGTCAACCAGTGCTTTTTTTACATCACTTGGTTTATAGTCAACCTGGCCCAATTTCCGTATTTCGTCTACTACCTCTTCTTCCATCTGATCAGCAATAACAATTCGCATGATTTCTATTTATTGAAAAACCCATATATTGGTTTCTTTTTTCGTTATGATTGTGGTACTAACCTGTCCTGTTTGTAACAAAAATCATGTGTTTTTTTACATAAAATTTAAAAAACAACTAATAAATTACACATAAAATTTAGCGAAACATATTAATACTACCCTAAATATATACTACTCTAGTGGGGGGACAGTTATGTTTGCTAAAACCCGAAAGACCAGGCATAAGACCAAAAAACTTATCGGACTTGCATCATCGTTGGAAAGCGATCCATCAGGTGTGATTCATCACATGGTTGCTTTGTGTAACATGTTGCGTAACGAGGACATTGAGTTAAGTACACCTGAAAAAATGCAGGTGGTTAAGTCCATGGCAAGAGCAAAAGTGCGGGCGTTTATGGTTGGCTCAGCTGATAATTATAGAACATTCAAAGAATTGGACGAAATCAGTAATGATCTGGTTCAATTATTATAGGTGATATGAAATGAAATCTGTTACAATAATTTCTGATGATAGGGTTGGTTTGTTAGCTGATATTTCTTATATTCTTGGTAAATCTGGAGTTAATATTGATGGCCTATTTGTTGATGTTGTTGGTGGTAAGGCCGTAATCTCCATAGAAGTGAAGGATCCAAAGAAAGCATCCACCATTCTGGAAGGTAATGGTTTCAGTCTTGCTCATCCAGAGGCCATTGTTGTAAAAGTTTCCGGAGATTCAATGGAAAAACTTACTGAGATGTTAGAAATCGAGGACATCACGGTTACCGAACTCTCAATGCTTTCTGCAGATAAGGAAGATGGTGTTTTTGCCATCCAAGTTGATAAACCGCGAAAGGCCTACAAAATGCTAAGTCCATTCCTACTGGGCCACAACGGAAATCAATACTACTAATTTTTTATTTCCATTCCATTAGGTAGTAATTTTATCCATCATCTTCGCTTTTTGCGCATCTTTTATTTCCATTGCAATTCTTCTTCCAAAACTAATGCTTTCTCTAAACATGTATTCTGAATAGGGGGTGAATCGTGTTCCCGGCGAGCCTGGCATTCTAAGTGAAACATCAAAACAAACAAATTTCTCCCCTTCCTCTTCTACAAAAGCGCCCTGTAGAGCAAAAGGTCCAATAATCCCATTTTTATATTCTTTCTGGACTGCCCGGACAAAATTCTCCCCAACTTCATAAACCTGTTCAAGTAGCGATTCTCTAAGTGTGCAGGCGATATGTCCCACTTCTATTGTGGATGGTTGTTGCATCTTCAACAAATCCAGCTGGACATCAGCCGGCATTCTAAGATACCCATCCAGGTTGGTCTGTCTTCTGGTATCAACCCCAAGAAGCTCCAATTCCTCATGCACTGGTGAATAAAAGAAATTTAGATTGAATTGTGCACCGACAATATACTCTTCAATTTTTGCTTTCTGTAGCTGTTCTCTCGTTGTTTTACCGCTTTTTATTAGCGCTTCGCTTCTTTCAGTGTACTCCTCGAAATTTCTTGCAAGGAAAAAAGCTCTTTCATAGGTTCGTTTTGCTTCACTCACCTTCACTATGCTTAATTTGTTTATGTCTTTCGGTGATTTGAACTGTTTTGGAGTTCTAACTCCTGCCTTTTCCATCAGATAATACTGGTTCTTGGGAACATCTCTCTCCTCAGCTCGTAGTAAATATTTATTTCCAAAAACTGGGATATCAAATTCTTTTTCTATACCCTCATAACCAACATAGACTGCAAATGATCTATTCGGAACGAAAATACAGTTTCTTTTTTTCATAAATTCCCTATTACCTGGTGTTAGGATCTCATTGAACTTTCCAAGTAAAAGAAGCTCGTCAATAACTCCGATTTCCTTTTTCCCACGTTTTCGGGTTTTATAGGGTCCAAGATAAACTTTCTCTCGCCCTCGTTGGGCAACAACCAGACTCCTAAATCCTTCTTTTTTTGCGCCCTCAGAAACATCCAATGCCGAGTGGCTTCCCAATGTAGAAATAGTATATTCCATATTACTTATTCAAACTTAGAATTTAAATTGATAGCGAATGTCTAACCGCCTAACATCCCGCTTCTAATGAACGCAATCCCTATGGCGATTAAAAATAATCCCATCACTTTAGAGAAAATCATAATGATTCTTGGACCAAGCAGGTTTCTTACTTTTGTTGCATTTCTAAAAATTATTAGAGATAAAATAAGGGACACTATCAATGCTATTATGACCGGGGTTATTCCATTCTCTTTATTTAATATCACCAGGCTGGTCATGAGTCCTGGCCCTGTGAGCAAAGGGGTTGCTATCAATACTGCAGCCGAATCCAACCCCTCGTCTTTTTTATTTTTATTAAGATGAATATTCAGTGTATTTTCAATTCCAAGTAAGACCAAAACAATCCCACCCGCGATTCTAAAGTCTGATAATGTTATGGATAATGCAGCGAGTATGTACGGTCCGGCCACCATGAAAATAATAGCCACCACACCTGCTATCAGCACTGCTCGGTCTGCAACTTTTATTGTTTCTTCTTTTTTGTAATTTTTAGTAAACATCAAAAAAGGCGGCAGACTTGCAAACGGATCCATAATCGCAAATATGGTAATAAAGCAAGTTACGATGGCACTTGGGAGGTCCATATGGCCAACTATCCATGTCAAGGTTAAAAATCCTAGCCTTGATTTTATACCCATGATCCTAGAAGCACTATTGGTTTTGTTTGCCCTAGTAATTGTAACCCACATCATTGACTATTACCCACTAAAACTGCATTATTTTAAAAAGCAAAAATGGGATTTGAACATAGGTTGCGGTCCTACCGATGGCGGTGGTCTGAATGCTGATGTTGTCCCGAGAAAAGTACCTAATTTTGTTTTGATAAAGGACATCTATCATCTTCCTTTCAAGAACAAACAGTTCAAGACTGTCATGGCATCCCACATCATAGAACATGTTGATGATCCTGAGAAATTTTACAAAGAGCTTTCTCGTGTTTCTGAAAACGTTATCTTTCTTATTCCACCCGTCTGGGATCTTGCTGCTGCTTTCAATCTTCCAGAACACAAATGGCATTTTCTAACTTTAGGGACGAAATTTGTCAATACCCTACCAGCAAGAGTTAAATTGCCCTATTGGTGGTACCATAATATGTTTGGCCAGAGAATAGAATGAAACTTTATATACCTTCACGAAGACATATCTTTATGAGATGGTTGCTGGCATTAGTTTTACTAACCACCATGGTTAGTGCCGAATTCCTAATTGAAAAAGTAGATGTAACCATAAGTGATATCCAAAGTGATGGTAGTGCCAAGGTTCATGAAAGTATAAAATTCATTATCTATGGCGATTATGCCAGTTCTCTCTATGACAGCGGAATGACCAGCGATCAGCTATCCTATTGGTCTTCAAATCTTGGTCTAAAGGACATCAAATTTCATGTTAATCCATCTTTGGTGGATATCCGTGATCTTAGGGTTAGACCCCAACCTCGTACTCAATGTAATCCGATACAAAAAACCTGCCATGGTGAAATAATACTGGATTACCAGGCCTATCCATCGATTAATTCCACCATTAACAGTGGTCTCTTTAGTGTGGAGCAATACAAACCCCGTACTAGAAGATATACCATCAATCCCGGTGCACTTTCATTTACCACCACACCAGAAGGAAATATTATTCTGGATAAGGACATTTATCTTATTCTAAAGCTTCCCCAGGATAGTCTTGTTCTGGATGCAAATCCACAACCAACCAACGCTGCAATTGCACTGCCGTCCCATGTTGAAAGTCTTTCCTGGACTGATAGCGTTCTTGTTAAGTTTTCACTGATTTTTGATGTTGAAGAAAGTATTGACCAGGAAGTCTCTGATTTTTTTGGCGGAATAATCCGTGGAATTATTGAAACTCTGAAAAGTCCGCATGGGGTCGCTTTGGTCATTTTAATTGTCGTTCTAATGGGTTCCTATGCCTACATTGTAATGTCAAAGAGGAGGGACGAGGAGTAATGTACAAAGGTTCTGATATTGTTCTTGATCTGCTAATTAAAAGGAGCAGGACTATCGAGGAACTTGCCCAGCTATCATCACTTAATGTTGATAGTATACGAAGAATTATCGAGTCTCTTCGAGAAGAAGGATATGTAACCATCGATACCAGAGAATCAGTTGTCGGTTCCCCAACAGCAGAGCTTGTTCAATACAGTTCCAGCACGTTCCCTGAGGTTTCTGTTTTTCAAAAAGCCGTTTCCGGTGCCTCAATCACCGATCTCTCACCTGTAGAAAAATCAATCGGTATAAGATGGGCAAAAGTTAAGGGGTTGGTTAAAGTTGAAGCTGGAAAGCTTGTTCCTGCAAAAACACAAAACGAAGTCGATCAACTGGTTACCAAACTCACTCACTGTTCTACCGAATTAAAAAACAATGGCAATTCAAGCGATCTTGAACTTGTTGAAGAATTTTTTGAGCGCCATCTCTTAGATAAGAAAACCATTCGTTCAACAACCATCTCATACACCGGTAAAAAGATCGATCCATCAGTATTCTCCGATGGTTTCGATATTAATGTTCCTGGTAAAAATGCCTCTCTTGGTAAAAATCATCCGATTACTCAAATTACTAAAAAAATAAAAACCATCATGACTGAGATGGGTTTCGAAGAAATGGAAGGAGATCTTGTGGAAAGCTCATTCTGGAATTTCGATGCGCTTTTCCAGCCTCAGGACCACCCTGCCAGAGAATTGGCAGATACATTTTATGTAAAAGGGGAATGTCCTCTCCCATCTGACAAGGCACTGATTGAAAGGGTCAAGGCAGCCCATGAAAAAGGATGGAAGTATCAATGGGATCCAAAGGAGGCAAGCAAGGCAGTATTGCGAACTCATACGACTGCCCTATCTGCTCGCTATGTTGCTGCCAACAAAGAGAAAAAACCCAAGAAATTTTTCTCCATCGGTAGAGTTTTCCGTAACGAGGCAACGGATTACAAACATCTTGCAGAATTTCATCAAGTTGAAGGAATAATCATTTGGGAGAATGCAACGTTTACTGATCTTTTGGGTGTTTTGAAGGAGTTTTACCGTAAACTGGGCTTTGAAAATATTCGTTTCAGACCAAGTTTCTTTCCCTATACCGAGCCAAGCTTGGAGATCGAAGTATACTTTGAAAAGAAAAAACAATGGCTTGAACTGGGTGGTGCAGGAATATTTCGACCTGAGGTTAGCATTCCCCTGGTTGGGGTCTACCCAGTTTTAGCTTGGGGACTTAGTCTTGAACGCCCGTTGATGCTTTTACTTGAATTGGAAGACATAAGAACATTCTATAAGAATGATGTTGATTTTCTCACATCCTCAAGGTTGGACATATGAAGATCCTGAATGTGATAATTGGTGTTATTCTCATCCTATTACTTGTGCTGGGAGGCATAGTGTTTTTTATTTTTTCATCTGAAGAATCAGAAACTCAAATCCAATCCCTACCGCCTACATTTGCTATTCTTGAAACCAATACGGCTGGCGATTATGGCTATATGGTGTATAACTATCGTGGTACTGGTAATATCACTTTGATTAGTTATGATTCTCCGCCAAAACGTTCTATTACTATTATTAACGATAGCCAGGCCATTCAAGTCTCTAGATTTGCAGAGCTGGTGGAACAACTTCAGACTCTTGAAAAATACGGATATAAAGTCACCGTAAGTGATGAACCAAAAATAGGTTCAGATATTTATATTATCCCGACTGGCGCCCTTCCATCATATGCACTTTTTAATCTTCAGCAGGGTACAAACGGAACCATCATCTACATTGGCGCCAAGGATCTGATCCTGAGCAGCGGTATCAAAGAATTCTCCTGGTATGACCAGCTTTCCGTTGAACAAAGGCGAAAAATCATTGTTTATGAAGGTACTCTAGACGAACTTTTTGAGCAAAACCAGGTGTCCTTGGCACAGGATATCCTTTACAATAAATGGATGCTCAAATCCAACGAAACCTACACCATCTCTGGTAGCGGTATCAAAAGTTCCGTAGTTCCCATCGGATCCCCTACCTATCTAAGACTTATTTTCGACATTGGCGATGTTCATGGTATTTACGATTCAATTCAACTAACAAAAGCTCCAAAAGTTCTTGTTCCATCCCCACCATCAATCTATCCCTGGGAAAAATCCTCCTTACAATTCGAGTTAAGTCAGACCAGCGGGACTGCGATCTTAACAATAAAACGGGACGGGGACGTTGTCCAAACCGAAGAACTTCGTCGTGTAACTGATCAAAATGTTTTCATAAAAAAATTGGAATATTCCCAACCTGGAGAGTACACTATTTTTGTTGATGATAATTCTGGTACCATCGCCAGTGGTCTTTTACATCTCAAGGATCTTAAGATAAATTACGTGAACCATGTTGGTACGTCCTATATCTTCTTGATCACTGTTGATGGCAAACCCATGAGCAGTGCAGAGGTAAATGTCTGGCTAGGTAATTCATCCATAAAGAAAAAGTTCTATGTAACCAATGGCGAAGTGGTGGTCAGTGCTGATCTTGCCAAAGGTCCAAATACATTTAATTTTGACGTTGGCGGTAGGATCATTCCAGTGGTTGTGGAAAATAACCAGGAACCTGTTTTCGGTATTTATGTTACCTACGGGCTTCCAGGGCTTATTATTGTGATTATTGTTTATTTTGGTGCAAGAATGACCAGAAAACCAACCTATCGTTTACGATTTGGCGACAGTTCAACCTATGTTCGCCAAGAAATTCGTCTACCGACTAATCGTGCATTGGAAAGCTTCAAGAAAATTCGACATGATATGCATCTTTCCAAATCCCCCATCACTCCTCATGAATTTACCGTTTCTCTCAAACGCTATCTAACAAATGGTGCAGATGTTACTGAGGGTAATGTTGAAGAAATCCTAAACCGTCTTGTCAAAGCAGGCTATCTGGAGACCCACAGGGATTATTATCAGCTCAAAGGGGAAGGTAATGTAAAACAAAACGTTCTTAGTCGTATTATTAGGGAAAAATTAATTGAAAGCGGTAGTTCATTCACCGAACAGGATAACAAATTTATACTCAAGGATTCTGAAATCGGCTTTTTCGGAACCCATTTCACTAAGAAAGCAATAATTGTTGTGGATGATGAGGCAGA
This sequence comes from Candidatus Bilamarchaeum dharawalense, assembly GCA_902386555.1. Classification (GTDB taxonomy): domain Archaea; phylum Micrarchaeota; class Micrarchaeia; order Anstonellales; family Bilamarchaeaceae; genus Bilamarchaeum; species Bilamarchaeum dharawalense. The sequence goes on along the minus strand of CABMJJ010000009.1, from coordinate 399,733 downwards.
GATAAAACACATACTAGGGTCGCTCAGTGAGCGCGAACGGGCCAGTTTAAAAATCGCTCAAATTAATGATACCTTATCTTTTGTTACTGTAGATAAACTAAGCGGATTGTTATGAAAGCAGTTTTTGTTCTGCTATTTTTTTCATGTTCCTTTGCCCTAACACTACCTCTTCTGGACGAGGTTGGTCAGCACAATTCACAACTAACTAATTTTCTTGAGAATAACTTCAACCCCAACGAATCTCAATCGACCACCTTTAATCTAAATTTCGGTACCCATTCCCAACAATTTCAGGTTCTTTCTAGCATTGAAATAATTGGCATGTCCCACTCCATTGATGAGCTTATCTATCCAACTAATGGTCTATCTCTGCTTGTTGCTCGAGGCTATTACATGGACCATCTGGCCTCTCTTCCAACTAAAGACGGGCAAATCTTCACCTGCAATCAAGAATACAATTCCATTCCCTATTGTGATTTTGATAATGATGGTTGTCCTGAATTTGAACAGAATACCTCAATCGATTATCAAATGGATGTTATTTTTACTTTTAAAAATTCCTCATTCCGTGTTCCATTTTCTTCTACCCATATATCTATCCCTGATAATCTTCTGGAGGAAATGAAAACTTCTTCTGGTGCAGATATTGTTGATGTTACCATAGAAGGCGATGCGGCTTTTATCTATGTTATCAATGATAGACGTCTTGATGGTGTTCAATGTGTTGATAATTTTGTAACCACAACCAACTACCTTCCCATCTCAATTAACAAATCATTCATTGTTGCTGGTGAGAACAAACTTTTCTTCCTTCGCTCTCCCATTCTACGTGAACAGTTGACGGATAATAATCATTTTGATGTTGTTTTACTGTCTCAAGCTCCGCTATATTATGGAGAAATTCTTCTAGATGGCAACAAATCAAAAAATTTTAGCTTTCGAAGCTATTCCATTGAAGAAGGGCCCTATGGAATTGAGAAACTAATCTCCAATACATCCACAATCAAAAATTTTGCCGAACATGGTCCAAATGTAACCACCCCCGTGTCTCTAGAAAAAGAGAATTATTCCTTTGCCTATGGCTATGAATTCAATTTCACCTATGTCGGTATTGGAAAGCACAACCTGTCTTTGCTGGTAATGGATCCATTGCTAACTGAACAATATAACGAAACAATTATCAGCCGCGCACTCTCCTATAATGGGATTTTTGGAAACGACTCTAGTTTGGTTAGACCCAGCCTACCCTATACTCAAGATCAGTTAAACAATGTTCAAATCAGCCTTGGTCTTGTTGCTCTAGTGGTTTTCCTGGCATTTGTAAATTTTTGGGTCACAAGATAGTTAGCCGCTTGGCCCGCCACCGGTACCTTCAACTTCTTCGTCCATCTCCTTCTCTTCTTCAGATGGTTGGTTGGGGGAACTCTTTTCAGCAACAGCATAGGTGCGTTTTACATCGTTTATTTTTACCGTGCACTCCTCACCTTTCTTTGCTCCTTTTACAAAAATAATAAAACCATCAATTTTGGCTATTCCATCTCCCTGCCCGCCCTGGCTTTCTATTTTAACCTTTAGAGTATCTCCTACAGAAACAGGTTTTGGAACCCCATACTTTTTGTGCGACTCTTCCATGCCTCTCACTTATCTAATAATCCCCTGGCAACCACCGTACTCTCTATCTCATAGACTGTGGTTAACAATAATTCGTTTTCTTCCATGTTTTTTGTTTCCTAATTTGTAATTAAAAACCTAGGCTTTTTGGCTGAACTCAGATTTCGGTATATCTAACCGCAAATTTATCTGCCAATTCTTTTATCTTCTTTTTATGCATCGTATTTGTTTCATCCTTAAGAACAACTACCTCGTGGACCGGTTCGATGTTTCTATCCAGGGCTTGCTTAAACATTTTTTCATCTAATCCATCGATTACATATTTCGGTGCCATATGTCCTATTGCCATATCTGTTCTACCAATCAATTCCGTGAATTTTTTTTGATAATGCCCCCCACCAAAACCAACCACTGTTCTATATTCTTCTAAAGGCCCCAGAGAACTACTAACTGCGTTTGCTACTGCTTCTGCTGCTTTTTCATCTTTCCACTGCTCTTCATCATTTCCTATTTCTACGAAGATAATTGGTACGGCTATGGTTGGACCGTGGTGGTCTGCTTCAAGGCAGAACGGCCAGCCGATTTTTTCTGCCTCATTTTTCATCGCAATTGCAATTTTCTTTAGCCTTGCCGTAGCAGCAATGTTTAAGGTTTCTGGTTCGCCACCAAGTCCAGCATCACTCCAATTTCCAGGTATATGTGCAGTTAACATTTTTCCAGGAACTTTACTCTTATGCGTGCTGAGCATGATTATACAATCCGTATCGATAGCTGGTGGAACATCTAGAACCGTTGGAAGGTCGGTGTCAATCAATTTTACCTCTTCTTTCTGCCATTCCCTATCGCCTAATTTTTGGAATCCGTGTTTCAGGATCAAGTTCTCAGCAATTTTTTTGCTGGCTATGTTATTTGAGGTAAAGAGAATTATCAAAAAATCACCAATAATGTCGTAGCCACGATCGGAATCATTAGATTGTCATCTATTAAAGGCAGTGTTTCAATTATTGTCCCAACGATTATCAATGGTATCGCCATTGGTCCTATGAAGTAATATATTGGTAAAGAAGCGACAAAGAAAGCAACGGCCCCCTCCAGTGTTTTTTTCTTGTTATGGGGCAACAGAATTCGTCCCTTCCTTCCGATTATGGTTGAGAAACTGTCGCCTAAAGCAAGCATCAATACCACTGCTATTATTTCATATTGATTAGGCAGCACGCTTATTGTAATTAGCACTCCTGCAGCATAGCAGGCAGAGCCCCACCCAGGAAGTGGCGCATCGGTTCTTTCGAAATTTTTTTCGAACCACTGAACAAGTCTTAGTACTACACTCTTACTTTTGAGAAGGCGCGCATTCATTATTAACAATCCAAAAATTATTACAAAGAAAACCGCCACCATGGTTGTTCCTCTGCCATAATATAGGAGCAAAGCTACCACTATCAAACCGACTAGTAGATGAAACATCTGTCTGTTAACTTCGCGATCCATAGGGCTTCCTCTTAGGAGTTTTCCAAAGAATATCTGTTAGATAATAGGACACCAAAGCTAGTGGTAATGCCACTACTATGTCTTGAAAGATATGAACCCCCAGGTTTAATCTTGTGAAACAAACAACCAAAGCAAAAAACAAAAACAGTGGAAAACTTTTTTTGTTCAAAAAGCCAGTCATGAGGGTGAATGCAATTGCTGCATGAAGACTTGGAAAGGAATAATCCTCTGGGCAATCAAGTTGGCCAAAGCAGGGGCGCTGATGTGCTAAAACAACTTTGATTATTGTTGCCAGTATGAATGTTAGTATCAGTGAAACAATTAGTTTTCGTCTTTTCTCTTCTCTTTTTTCTGCTAGGAAAACAAGCAACAAAATCAATCCTGCATATATGAATACATTATCAAAAAAAAGATCCAGAGCGGTTAGTAATGGATTTTGTATGGAAACCGCGATGGTGCTGATAGTGTCCATGGGATTTGCTCTCTTTATAAGTTTATAAAGTAGAACGAAACCAAACCCAAAACTGTCAAGGCAATTGAGTACCCGCCCATGGCAGATTTTTTCCCCTCACTATCCGCAATTGCTATTGCAACCATTATCGCATAAATAACCAGGTATGGCGGAATTAACAAATTACAATTTATCACTAATTCATTAATCATACTCTTGTCCATAACTTCCCCCATAGTCTGAATAAGGTTTAATGTAGTTTTCAATATTGTCGGTACTAAAACCGCGCCCAACAACATCGTGTATTTTTGCATGGAAAGAAGCTGGCTTCTGTCACGTTTTATCTGGAGATTTCTTATCATATCATCTGCCAAACAACTCATCTGATCTAGCGAATTAGTCTCAATCATTTGTTTCATCATCATGCATGTTTGTTCAAGCATTTTCGATTTATTTCTTTTTGCCAGATCATCGAGTACAATCCCTACCTTTATATTCATACTAAGCTGTTTTTTTGCCTTGCCCATCTCCTGTGACAATGCTCCAAATTCATTCTGTTCTACTGTTTCAAATAATCTTTCTACCCGTATTGATTTTGGCATGCCGCCTATGGCAAATAATGCATCCGGAAGTTTCTCTTCAATATCTTCTATTTTTCGTTCGTGCTTATAATTATCAAATATAAAATAAATGCCAATAACCGTTCCTACACCAAAAAATAACAATCTAAATTCTATCCAAATCGAACCTACGATCAGTAACACGGCAGGAAATAACAATTTTATGTCAAACCAATTATTATTGCTAAATACTGATCGTGGCATGAACATTTTTGATATCATCAATACGAGTGCACTTACCGATGGTAGAATTATTAAGAGAATTATGGTCATTTGCATTTGATTTATGTAGTTCCCCAATCCTATTCTTCCGGTTATAATATACACAATAAAAAAAGTTGGAAGCACTGCGCTTAACATCACAAACAACAATCCAAAGATCGAGCTTTTAGCTGCATATTCTTTGAGACGATGCTGTTCCAGCGCCATCAGTTCATCCCCGAATTTTCTTATTTCCCTTCCAGACCCTCCGGTTTCATATACTGATATTAATTGTGAAACTGCCCGTTTTATTGTCATTGAGTTAAATGAAATTGCCAATTCTGCCAATGCATTTTGCATACTCCGTCCATTCCTGGTGCAGTTTAGGGTAATCCTTATCTCTTTAGTAAGCGTTTGGTTTCCTTCTGCGGCAAGTTCCAGTGCTTGGTAAAACGGTATTTTCATGTCTATTAACATCCCGAAATTTCTTAGGAAGAACGGCAGGTACATCTCTATTTCTCTTTTTTTCTTTTCCAGTTCCATATTTGGTAAACTTAGCAAAAAAACAAGCGCGAATACAAACCCAGCGAACATGGCATCCAATTGTCCGACCAGCCCCCAACAAACAAATCCTAAAATCAAAGCCAAGCAAATACCCATTCCACAGTACCGATGAGCATCAACTTCTGGTTTTATTAATCTCAGAACTTTCGCATACTGCCCATTAATTTTTATCTTTGGAAATTTATCTACCATCCCGCAAAGAAAGTCGAACATTTATTCGCCTCCATACAATGCCTTTTGTATATGGTCAAAAAATTCGAAGTAATCAGAATTGGCATTTAGGATAAGTTGTTTTCGTTTTCCCAATTCAACTTCCAGTTCCTTTTTACCTAACTTAAAATGGTCACATATCTTTTCTACCAGTAACGATTCCTGGAGGTGTAACCTTCCATCATGATATAAACTATGGGTTACCTCACCTCTCACTTCTGCGATGTCGGTGATTCGTCGTATTTCTCTATTCTCTCTTTTTTGATGGTTATATTCCAACATTCTTCGTTGTACTACTATGCAGTCTATGCACGTAAGGTCGGCTCTTCTAATTCCGAAAGATGATAATCGCGTAAGTGTCTCATCAGCGCTTTGTGCATGAAAAGTTGCATAATTTCCACGTGCCTGTCCAGCTAATAAAACATCAAACAACGCTTCAATTTCTTCTTTATTTCTAACCTCTCCAATGATCACCCTATCCGGTCGCATTCTCAACGAATCATACACCAGGTCCTTTAATTTTACATCCATCTCTTTGTTTGCTACTAATCTTAACTGATGTTTGTGGGGTACATTAATCTCCGGAGTTTCTTCAGTGATAATAACTCTCTCAGTTGATGGTATAAATGAGAATAATGAGTTCATGGTTGTTGTTTTTCCGCTTGCCGTGTTGCCAGCCAGAATCACAGAAAAATCACATTGCATTATCATTGAAAGTAGGGCCAACCCCTCAATCGAGACCAAATCACCAGAAAGTTCCTTTGGAGAAAATGGCCGCTGTCTAAATTTTCGTACTGTTATCTCTCCTTCTGATATGGGTGCCAATGACGCATGAAGGCGTGAGCCATTTGGTAAAACTGCATCAAGCCTTGGATTTTGCATCGTTATATGGCGTCCCAAGCCCCGCGCCATCTTATTTATCATATCTGCTATGGCTTGTTCGGTTTCAAAACACGCATTAATGCTTTTCCACCCGATTTTTCTTATATATACATAAACTGGTTTGTTAGGGCCAATAATGCTTATTTCCTCAATTTCATTATCGTTTACCAATTGCTCAAGAAAACCAAAACCATAGATATGGATGAACGCAATCTTGTTCAAATAGGCTGTCTGGTTGGAATTTAAGTAAAAGCAATTCTTATTGACACAATAACTCATGGCGCTTTCTATCATTGATTTGCGCGCTTCCAAATCATCCACACTATTCGTTCTGGCAATCTCTTTGATCCTTTCTTCAGTTGCTAAAATAAGTCTTTTTTCATCATCGCTTAGTTCTGGTATGTCTAATTTATACTCTCCTTGGCCTAGAATCCGCCAGCCTAGCATATTCATCCCCCCAAATCTATTACAGGGGATTTTTATAATTCTACTCTTGGTTAACTGTATGCTTCTTTCTATGAGCCAAGAAATCCCCAATCGTTTTTAATGACATAAAAACAACCAGCAGTATCGTTTTTGGTAATGCATCCATACTTGGGAAAATAAATATTATGAAGCCAGACAACATGATCGTCAGGTGCATCGGCACTATGCGCCCATATGGTTCAAGCATCATTTTATCCACGGTTGTCTGTGTTTGTTTTCTTAGAAAGCTATTGTAAATAAAAGAAAAAAGATGACTCAGGAATAAAATTCCGGTCGTCATAGTAACATCCACCCAATTGTTTACAACAAACAGTGGTATGACTAACAAGAAGACCGCATAGATGAAATGAAACATTCCATAATGAACTGTAAAAAATCCCACCGTGAGCACTGCTGAGAACCACCCCAGAATGTTCTTTGACATCAGTCCAATCGTGATCATCCCAACAATTGTAAAAATTCCTATGATTACGCTTTCTGCCCAGTAGCTCCAAATCATCACTCCAAAATCATACTGCAATAAAACTGCTAAAATTATTGTTAAGATATTTGCTGCTATCAGTACTAATCCAGACCAATCTGTCGTGTTCTCGGCCATCATACTCGTCTTGCTATTTAAAGCTAAAAATCTTTTTATTGGGATAATATTGTAATTCATGTTAAAAAATGGAAACATATTTAAATCCTTAGTTCCATATGTTTTTCCATGACTAGAATCAATAGATCTGCTGTTCTAGAACCTGTTCATCAAAAGGACGACAAAAGTTTAGTTAAAAGGATGTTGCCTGCTGCTCTCGTCGTTCCCTTGCTTGCAGGTGCCATGGCTTGCACTAGACCGTCAACTGTTTCTGAACTCAAAATACCCCCAAAAACAGTGATAGAAGCCACTGAAAAAGCATTTGGCCCTCTGCTTGCGGTTACCGATCCAAAACTCGTCAAAGTTAATGGGATTTGTACTACTGACTGTTTTGATAGCAGTGGTGATGAAACACCATTCAACTATGGCGGTGCTGCTGTGATGGTTGACGTTTCTAGAGGTGGCTACTACCACAAATTTGCCTATAATTTTTCAGGTTCAGAAATGATCTGGGAAGGCTTTGGCAATGATCATCTTCGTGTTTACATAAAAAAAGACGGTGATGATTATCTTCTCAAAGTTGCTCATCATGTTGGAGGCGGATGGCTTCAAAAAGAAGGTGTTTATGCTGGAAGTGAAGCCATAAAGATGTGGTTTGTTTATCTTAATCACATTATCAATGGTGGCAACACCTACCTTTACGGTAATACCCTTGAAGTTCCTGGTAAAAACGTGTATTTTAGTGACGATGGTAGAGTAGGAGTTTATCCAAAGTCCAAATACGAAAAATAATAAAAAAATTAATCTGTTAGTCCTTTCGGAGTTACGCGAAATACTGCCTCACCTTCAGGTAGATTTGGGGAATCCACCAATCTTGCTATTCTTTTGTCATCTTTACTTTTTCTCACATATAATCTGTATGTTGACATATGGGCAAGAACATGGCCTCCAATCGGCGTTGTTGGGTCACCAAATAAAATTCCAGGATTGTCCATGACCTGATTGGTAACATAAACTGCCAGATTGTATTTTTCAGCTAATTTCTGTAAGGTATGGACATGTTTATTCAGTTTTTGCTGGCGTTCGCCAAGTGCACCACGACCTAGATAATCTGCTCTAAAATGAGAGGTTAGGGAGTCAACAACAATCAATTTGATGTTGTTTTTTTCTATAACTTCCTCTGCTTTTTCAAGTAGAATTATTTGATGATCACTATTCTCCGCTCTGGCAATGTGAGTGTTCTTCAGCACTGTCTGTGGATCAAGTCCCTGGGATTCAGCAAGCTGAAATATTCTTTCTGGTCTGAATGTTGCTTCTGAATCTACAAACAAGACCGCACCGTTTAACCCTCCCTGGTCCACTGGTTTTTGTACATTCACAACAAGTTGGAATCCAAGTTGGCTTTTACCGCTTGAAAATTTACCATACATCTCGGTGATAGCCATGGTCTCGATGCCGCCACCAAGTAATTCATCAAGTGCGGTGGAACCTGTTTTTATTCTTCCAAGGTCCTTTCTTCTTTCAAACACCACATCTGCTGTTTCAAAGCCTATCTCCACCATGGATTTTGCAGCTTCTATTGCCTTTTTTGCTGACTCCACTCCCATCCCACCTGATTCTGCAAGTTCATGTGGGTTTGCTGCTGCAATGGCTGAAAATTCGCCATAGCCAGCTGCTCTAAGTTTCTCCGCAGTTACCTCTCCAATTCCTGGTAAATCTTCCAGGTCCTTATAATATTTCTTTTTCTTATCCTTTTCTTTATCCTCTGCCATAATAGTCGCCTCTATCCACTTACTTTCGCTCATTTGGGAAAACAAGTAATTTCAATTGCCCAATTCGCATGGTGTAGAATGTTTTTCCGTTTTTAGAAATGTTTTTCCACATTCCGCCAATATTACTATAAACAACATTCCCATCCTTGTCTCGATCGGTTTGAACTATTCGGAAATCTGGTCTGTTTCCCCCTCCACTCTGCTGTCCACTTGACTCTGGTTTTGATTCGATTTCCTCAAAGCCATCATCATCTAATTTTTCTTCCGTAGATTTCATTTTTATCCCCCATAAGTATATACTTATATTATATGTATATACTAATGAAGATTACTTCTTTTGTTATTTAAATAGTTTATGGGACCTCATTTCCGCAGTTCTTTTTTAGGAAAAAAGAACCAAAAAACTAGCTTGCTATTAAGGAAGAAGCGGGACGAAAACCTGGCTTACGCTAACCAAATGATCATCCTCTTAAATAAAAAGGAGATTCAAAAAGGACCCATGGTCCTTTTTATGCAGGTCTAAGCAATCCTGATGATGCTGTTTGGATTATTCCTGCTGCTCCAGCCACTGCCCCAACGATTAAACCGCCGACAAACATGCTTATTGCTGCAGTTTGCCATTTACCTCTAATCTCTGCTGGTTGGGTCTGGGCAAGACCATAGGTAATGCCACCGAGTGTAAGTAGAATAATCGCTATAATCGGAGCTATTGTTGTAAGGAAAGCTGCTATTCCCGCTGCAACTACTTCTGCGCCAATTGCCATCGGAAATCTATGGAAAGTGAACTTTAAAAAGCCTCTGCCATTTTACGGTCAAAGCTGTTTCAGCTTCTTAACAAAATCAACCAATCTATTCGAATAGCCAAACTCATTATCATACCAGGCAGATACTTTTACCAAACGTCCCTGAACCTTTGTCAATTTGGAATCCACAATTGCCGAGTAGGTGGTGCCAATAATATCCACCGAGACAATCGGTTCATCTGTATAACCCAAAATTCCTTTCAGTTCTTCATTTGACGCTCGCTTCAATTCGGCATTTATTTCGTCTTTGCTAGCTGGTTTTTTCAGCAAAAATGTCATATCATTCATGGAGCCATCTGGCACAGGAACTCTAAACGCAACACCATCCATCTTTCCATTTAACTGAGGCAGGACCTCACCAATGGCCTTTGCTGCTCCGGTGCTGGTTGGTATAATGCTCACTGCGCCTGCTCTGGCTCTTCTAAGGTCTTTGTGACTTGCATCAAGAATGTTTTGATCATTAGTATAGGCATGAATCGTACTTAGAAAGCCATTTTCTATCCCGAATTTTTCATCCATCACCTTGACAATGGGTGCCAAGCAGTTGGTTGTGCAGGATGCCAGAGATAGCAAAACCATATTCTTGTTCAGAATATGGTCATTAACTCCAGGTACAATTGTTGCATCCACGTTTTCACCAGGCGCAGAAATCAATACTTTTTTTGCACCTGCCTTAATGTGTTTTTCACTATCCTCTCTTCCTCTAAATGTTCCACTACTCTCAAGAACAACATCCACTTCAAGTTCTTTCCATGGCAGTTTGAGGGGATCGGTTTCGTTTATCCATTTTATCTTGTAACCATTTACAATGAAATAACCATCTGCAGCTTTTACTTCGCCGTCAAATCTTCCATAGACCGAATCATATTTGAAAAGATGAACGTGTTGTTCCACTGCACTCTTAGTATTTATCGCGACAACATCAAAATCTTTACCTAGAACGCCCTGTTTAATTGCTGCTTTTAAAAAAGATTTTCCTATTCTACCAAATCCACTTATGGCAACTTTCATTCTCTCTCACCCGTAATTAGTATTTTCACTATTGATCTTTAGGCTATTAAACTTTTCGAAATTTGTCTTTGAAGTTCTCCAAGTACCTCCCGGTTAAATCCTGGCCTCACTGATATGGCACCTGCTTTTGCATGGCCGCCTCCCCCTTTAACAAAATCAGCCATTGTTTTCTTCACGTTCTCAGCCAATTCATTGGCGTTGAGTCCCTTGGCAACTGCCCCATCATTTATTCTCATTATCACAGAATATTCAGTATATCCTATGCAAATAAGCGGTTGTTCCCCTCTAATCTTATCGTAGACTCTGGTAGTTATTTTACTTGAGGATGGCCATTCTCCTTTTCTAACAATCGCATCAAGAGGAAAGGTGCAGATTTCAACATCCTTTTCTATCACTCGTTTTGCTCCTGCCAGGGCTTTTTTTGCAGCTTCTTCAATTGATTCATCTGCCTGTTGAGCAATGGAAGCGAAGAGCTCCTGTTTTTCCATCACTTTTTTATAAAAATCAAGATTATTTCCAAATGAAACATGGTTGGTTAAAAAATCAAGAACCATGGCCTTTTTTACGTCTGAATCGTCACTTTCCAGAATACTACTTTTATCCCCAGCACAGGCGATTTTTGCCAGCTCTCTGCCTTTTTCCAAATCAAGACCAGAGGCAATGGCAATTTCACATGCCAGATAACCTGCAGTGTATTTTGAAACATTATCCGCAAAACCAAATGGATTGATTATTTTTCTATTTTCCTTTGCATTATATGGGTGGTGATCAATTATCACATAATCAATTCCTGCAGCTGCGATCAGCTCAAGTGCTTCTTTACAGGAGTCACTGGATCCAAAATCCAACAAAACAATCAGCGGTTTATTTTCCTGACCTATGGTTGACATATCTCGAAAAGCATCCTTAACATTGTACATTGCCGAATTCTGTTGGAATGTTTTGCAGTACAATATACCTGTCAAGGCAAATGCCCCGCACACTCCGTCCGCATCTCCATGAAACCTTAGCAGAATTGACCGTCCGAGTTTTTTTGCAAGAACAAATTCCACTGCTAGTTCTTTCAACTGCGGCCAGATTTTTTTTGTAATCTCATCGTTTACCAGTATTGGTTCATCGCTGACCCTTAACGAGTCTCTAACATTCGCCTTAATCCTTTCCAGAACGTCTGTTTCTTTTACTCCCTCTAAAAAAACTATTCTGTTTGCTACAATGCTTCCGCTGTCGTCCAATTCTCCCTCTAGTTTCACTACCGAACCCTGACTAAGCGGTTGATCACTTTTTATATTCTGTTCTATTTTACCATCTGTAATAATGTACTCTTTCCTACCGTAATTATATCTCATTTTACTAACAATTCCTTCAAATTCAATCAGAATACCACCCTAACAGAATCTCCATCTTTTTTGTGCATTGTTTTCTTCAAATTAAATTGGCTGATTATTTCAATAACCTTCGGTCCATGGTGAGTTCTTATTGGTATGATTAGTACACACTCTCTTCCTTCAATTTTACATCGGTAAGAAAATAAATCTCCGTAGGTTCGATCTCTGTCTTTAAACCCCATTATGACCACCGGTTCCATTCCTAAAACCTGCTGTTTTTTCCACATTTCCTTTTCATTTAACTCAATATTTAGTGTTCCTGGAAACGGACGGAATCCAAATCTTTCCCTTATCTGTTTTCGATAACCCTCAAGCGAAAGATAAAATTTCCCCTCACCCAATCCACTCACTATTTTGCCGTTTAGTTCAAACTTTTCTCCCTCAACACTGGTTTTCATATCAGCATAAATTCTGGCAATTTCATCCTTTGCCTTTTTAGTAAAAACAATCCCCTCTGCATTACGTTGAACCATCCCGTTTTTCTCCAAACTCTGAAGCCTATACGAAGCATTTTGCTGGGACATTCTCCCTATCCTGCCTAACTCTGTGGTTGTAATTCGAATTGGCCTAAGGTAAGCTCCATGTTTTAGAAGGGCAAAAATTAGCTCATCCATAGCTACCAATTATTTGGTAGGTTATATAAATCAAAATTCCAGTCTCAAATCCATAGGAACGGGTAATTAATCTTTCCATCTAAATAGAATTTATGAAGTATTTGGGTCTTGATCTTGTTATTTACCCAAGTGTTTATGAGCCTGCGGAAGATTCTTTCCTACTGGCAAATGCTGCCATGAAATTAAGAGGAAAAATACTTGAAATCGGGTGTGGGAGTGGAATAGTTTCGCTCATATGTGCTCGAGAGGGCGGCAATGTTCTAGGTGTTGATGTTAATCCCGAAGCAGTGAAATGCGCAAAAATAAATGCCAAAAGAAACAAAATCAAATCAGTGCAATTCATCGAAAGCGATCTTTTCTCCAATGTTCCAAAACAACAATTCGATGCTATTCTGTTTAATCCGCCCTATCTTCCCACATCCAGAGAGGAAGTTATCGAAGGCGATCTTAATCTGGCTTTTGATGGCGGGCCTGATGGGCTGTCAGTTATTAAACAGTTTTTGAATCATGTGGACAGTTACCTAAAACCAGGTGGTGTTCTGCTTATTATTCTAAGTTCGTTAACCAATGAGAAGGCAATTATAAGAAAACTCCAAGAAATGGGTTATAAAATCAATTTCATTGCCCAGGAAAAATTCTTTTTTGAGAAGCTTTATCTTACAAAAGCAACCAAGCCTTAGGTTTATATCCACTTGTTATACTATCCTATCTGGGATGATGACCTGAACAACCTCTGATCTGTGATGAAGTCAACAGCGTCTGACCATTTCTACTCCTTTTACCTCATTACAACACCTCTACATCTAATTCATACCCACAAAATAAACCTTTTTATAACTTACGGACCATATTCACTTCATGGATTTTCGCTTTAGTACCATGCCTCCAGAACGCAAGCAAGACATGGCAGCGCTGTTTGATCGTTGGAAGAAAACAGGCACTGGTATCGATGTTCTTCAAGAAGGCCTTAGAATTCTGGCCACTCCTGGTAGAATGGAACGATTCAGAAGCTTAATGGCTGATCGGTCTCCACGTGGTTCTGCACTATTAAACATAACATTCACCCATGCCCTCAACTATCAAGCCAAAGGTGTGCTAAGTACGGATGATGCCCAAAGAGTTCTTGATGTTATTGCTGAAGTTCGCGCTTTGGTTCCAGAACCAGCAACAGCGACAAAAACTGTTTTAGAACGAGTGGTATCTACTTTATTTTATGGAGGTCAGCCACAACTACCTCAGGACGCTCTATCTAGACAGGTTACTAGGGTTCTTCTAAAAGTCGATCCAGAAGCAGTTCAGGGAAGGCTATTCTAGCCTATTTATATAAACTTTCTTAGAGAATCATAGCCATGGCAGATAGATCAGAAGAAATCATTACAGAGCTCACAAGCATTGGTATTACCGAACATGATGCATTGGTTATTGCTGATTGTATCATTACACGAAAATCCTGTTCCTGGGTTAATACTGATGAAGTTAATGACAATCTACTTCGTGATCTTAATAATCTGATAAAAAAGCATGATTACGGGATTACTGTGAAAGTGGATGCCGTACCAACGAGAAACAAATATATCTGGGATGTTAAAGTGAACAAATAATAATTCACACTCTTATTCTAAATTATGAGACCATTCGCCTGCGACATGATTTTAGTTGAAAATGGGAAAATCCTACTTGTAAAAAGAGGGCGAGAACCATTCAAGGGAGAATGGGCAGTTCCTGGCGGCAGAATTGAAGATAATGAAACTGCAGAGGAATGTGCAAAACGGGAAATGAAAGAAGAAACCGGTCTAGATGTCGAACCAATAACCTTTACGGGACTTTATTCTGATCCCAATCGCGATCCCAGAGGTATAATTGTTGCTGCTTTTTTAGTCAAAAGAACCGGTGGTGAAGTTCGTGCAGGAGACGATGCAGACGAGGCAAGGTGGTTCGAACTTCACAATTTGCCCAAATTGTGCACTGACCATGGGAGAATAGTTAGGGATGCAATTAGGCATCTTCAATAAATATAAAATAAAGAAGACATGTGAAACCGTAGGTTTCACAAACAAAAATTATTCTTTTTCTATGAATGCCAAGTCGCCGAGGGCAACCATGTCCTCTTCTGCTCTTGCCTGTGCTGCAGCCTGTTTTCTCTGGCTGATGCGCATGGTTTTCATTTCATCATAGTATTTTTTGAGCTCGTCTCTAATGACCTTGAGTTCGGTTTCGATTTTTCCGATTTCAGCTTCTCCTTCACTGATATCCTGTTCGACGTATTTTATTTTTCTTCGTGCTCGTTCAACTTCCTTTACTTTTTCCAATTGTTCGTCGACTTTTTTCAAGTGTTTAAGTATTTCCCTCTCCATTTTCGGAGTATAGGCTGCAGTAGAAATCTTGAACTCAAGCGCTCTTTTCTGTTTTCTCAGAGGAGCCACCTGAACATCCTTGGTCTGTTCCAGGAAAGGTTGAAGGGCCTTCTGCTCATAATTCTTATACCTGATCCTGCGGTTGAGCTGCTTTATGCGCTCAATGAGCTCTGACTTCTTCTTCTCGAGTTCGTCAACCTTTGCCTTCAGTGTTTCTTCGTCCATAAAATCACAAAAATAAAAATAAGCATTTGATTGTGTTTTCTTTTATTATAGTCATCAATTTAAAAATATCGCTTTGACACGTTATTCTATGAAACCCTATATTACTGTGCTTATTTGGATCCTTTTGGGTGCAATTATTGGGCTAGTTATATTCATGTTTCTTCAGCCAAACACCCCACAAATCCAGCAACCAAATATTTCCCTTCCCCAAAACAATTCCCCGCCACCTCAAAACCTAACTCCAGAAACACCTACGAAAATGCCAGTTGTATTAGTGGTTATCAATGCACCATGTGCAGAGTGTAATTTTGGTGATATTGGGGTCGAGCAAACAAAAACAATCATTTCCAATTCTACAAAAATTTATTTATCATCTGTGCAAAATATTTCCTATCCTTCTGAAGATGCGAATATGATTATTTCTGAGTATAACATAACCGAACTGCCTTCCCTGGTTGTTATTGGTGATAGTGCAGCAGATCCTGATTTTGTTGCCCTATGGAACAAAAGTGCCGGGTCAGTGGAGCCGGACGGTACTCTGGTATCCAGATATCCCTATCCACCATTCTATAACATTACGGCTGCCAAACCCATGGGTCTTATCAAAGGAATTGCCATCCAGGCTTCCAATTGCAGCTATTGTCTTGATGCCACTGAATTTATGCCAGGACTTGAAGATCCTCAGATCGCCATGGTCTTCACCAGCCAAACCATCCTCAACGAATCTGATCCAGAAGCACAGGTACTAATTCAAACCTACAACATAACAAAACTTCCAGTTCTTTTGTTAAGTGAGGATGCAGCTGTCTATCCAATTTTTGCTCAAATTTCTGTTCTTGGTACAATCGAAAATGGCTGGTTTGTTTTACGTGAAGTTAAGCCACCCTATGTTGAACTACCCACCCACGAAATTCACGGGGTTGTGAATGTGATCTACTTGTACAATAGTAGCTGTAAAGATTGTTTTGATATCCACGAACTTGGCTATTACCTATCCGAGTCTGCTGGGCTCTACATCGACAACGAAACCAATTACGATTCCAATTCTTCAGAAGCCAAAACTCTTATAGGCAAATACAATCTCACTGCTCTTCCAGCCCTTCTCTATTCCCCTCAAATCGCAACCTATCCTGCATTTGAGAAAGTTTGGAAACAAATAAACAATTCTGTTGAGTCTGATGGCTGGTTTGTTTTCAGGAATTATGCTGTTCTCAATAAAACCTATCAAAATATTAGCAATTAACGATAGTCCGCATAGCCTTCAAAAAAATAGTCTGTTCCCACCTGTTCCACTTTCAGGTTTTTCAAAACAATGGAATTTTTTACCAGCGCCGCACCAATGCCACCTATGGGACCCTTGGCATCCTGGCCGCCTATTATTTTTGGAGCTACAAAAATAGAAAATTTATCGACCAGTTTGGCATCCACCATTGCACCATCCAATGCACTTCCGCCTTCTAATAAAATTGAGGTTATTCCATAATCTGAGAGTTGTTTCATGAATTTTTTCAAATCCACTTCACCATCCTCTTGTGCTGCAACAAAAACTCGAGCACCTATCCTTTCAAGTTTTGCTTTTTTGCTTCTGTCGAAGTCATTTCCGCAGCCAATAACCACCATTCCATTTGGTCGTTTCAATACATTCACATCCAAGGGAATTCTCAATTTTGAATCAACAATTATTCTTACTGGGTCACGGCAGCCTTTCATTCTACAGGTTAGTCTTGGGTTGTCCTTCAAAATCGTTCCAATACCCACCATAACTCCATCGTGTCTGTCTCGCATTGCACCAACAAGTCTTCTGGATGCTTCGCTTGAAATCCATTTTGAATCGCCTGTTCTTGTTGCTATTTTCCCATCCAGGCTCACAGCAACTTTCATTGTTACAAATGGAAGGCCGGTGGTTATTTGTTTAATGTAAACATCATTCAGCATTTTTGCTTCATCTTCATAACTTCCAACTTTAACTGCTATTCCGGCATTTTCCAATGCTTCGATACCCTTTCCATTAACTTTTGGATTGGGATCTTTCATTGCGCAAACAACCTTTCTTATTCCGGCTTTAATTATTGCAGGAACACAGGGTGGGGTTCTCTTTCCATGATGTGCACACGGTTCCAGGGTAACATATAACGTCGAACCGATCGTATCATATCCTCTTTTTTTAGCATCATTTATGGCTTCAATTTCAGCATGTGGCAATCCTGCTTTTTTGTGAAATCCTTGCCCTATTATTTCCTCCTGCTTTATCAACACTGCACCAACATGAGGATTTGGTGATGGGTTGGCTCTTCTAGCAAGCGAAATTGCCAAATGCATTGTATCTTCCATGGTATCACAGCAGATGCTTCATCTTCTCTCTTTTTGTATCGAGGTATTTCTTGTTGTATTTGTTT
The DNA here is from genome assembly GCA_902386555.1 of Candidatus Bilamarchaeum dharawalense. Taxonomy (GTDB): domain Archaea; phylum Micrarchaeota; class Micrarchaeia; order Anstonellales; family Bilamarchaeaceae; genus Bilamarchaeum; species Bilamarchaeum dharawalense. Next base: position 382,083 of record CABMJJ010000009.1, on the reverse strand, counting down.
GCTTTGATAATGATGGGGATTCTTTTAACTACCGCTATTCCATATTTTTTCATCTGTTTTATCTTTTCAGGATTGTTTGTGATCAATGCAATTTCCTTCACTCCAAAATATTTCAAAATGTCAGCCGCAATGGAAAAATCGCGCATATCCTCCTTAAATCCAAGATGAACATTTGCCTCTATGGTGTCCATTCCCTGTTCCTGTAGAGCATAGGCTTTGATCTTATTGGCAAGTCCTATCCCTCTACCTTCCTGATCAAGATAAATCAAAATTCCGCATTTGTGCTTTTCAATATATTTCATGGAAGCCTTGAGCTGTGCTCTACAATCGCACCTTAGCGAGGTTAGCGTATCTCCGGTTAGACATTTCGAATGTACTCGGACTGGTACTGCACCATGTGGTCTATGCTCGCATCTTACCAGTGCAAGATGTTCTTTTCCTTTACCATCAACAAATGCATGCACTCTGAATTTTCCATATTGTGTTGGTAATGCTGCCTCAGCTGCTTTAGTTATCATACTCTACCTCCTGTTTCAATGGACTCATGAAACTTGCTTCACAACGTCGTCTTTCAAAATTTCTATTAAATCAATAACCGCCCTGACTGCCCGTTCTGCATACTCTTCTGCTCGTTCCTCTGCTATTTCCTGTTCTGCATTATGCCCTATTATACCAAGCGTAACTGGTTTTCTAAATTCCAGAGAAAGTTCGCCCAGTCTTTTTGCAACATCCTTTGTTATTACTTCATCGTGAGCAGTTTCTCCTTTTACTACTGCTCCCAGTGTAATTACTCCGTCAATTTTTTTATCCATAAGAAGTTTTTTTACCACCAGTGGCATGTCATAGACTCCAGGTACGTGGATAATTTTTGCAGAAATGTTCTCTTCTTTGATAATCTCCACTGCCCTGTCTTCCATTCGTTCTGTTATATCCTCATTGAATTCAGAAACAACAATCCCAATCACTGTTGCTTTTTCATCATCCAATCCGCCTTCATCTTCTTTACCCTGTCGAATTCCTTTTCCTGCAAGTTTGACAAGCTCCTCTGGTTTTGTAGCCAACACCATTGCATTGCGTGCATGTTTTCTTATGCGGTTTTCAAATATCTCTTTCAACTCAGCTTCATTCCACCCTTCGTTTTCATGAACAAAAACCTCTATGATATGTTTGTTTGTCATCAGTTTAGCCTGTTGAATTCCAAGTGAGGCTTCATGACCGCACTGTTGGTCTATGGGAGCACCACCAACCATTCCCAATGCAATGCAAACATCGCATTTTTCCAGTAAAATCTTACATTCCACTGGAAGATCTTTTATGCCCGGAACAGTTCTTCGTTCTGTTTCGACATTTGGAAATTTTTTCAATTCATCCAGGGCTATCTCTCCCATATTTACCCTGGCAAAAGTTGTATCAACTATGCCTATTTTTACCATAATATCACCCGATCTCCTTTCCTTCGATAAATACCAAACCGTGATTTTTTGCATATTTTTTTGCATCATTTTTGGAAAGTGCATTTTTCTTTCCAAGCATTTCGCATAATACCATAACTTCAAAATTCGCCTGCTTTCCCAGTTCCAGGGCAAGTTCCGTATGTCCTCTCCTGTTTTTCAGTCCACGACCAATGAGAAGAAAAATATGGCCCGGGGTGTAAAATTCCTTTGTGAAACTTTTGATTTTTTTCGTTATCACTTCATTAAGCCTGGTTAGTGTAAGTGCCCGATCCTTATCAGTTATACCGGTGTACACCCCGTTGTGATTTATTGGAATGGAAAAAGCTGGTTTGTCACCATAGGCGGTTTTTCTACAACTCATTTTTACCAGATTGGAGTTGCCGCTTTCGACGAGGTCTGTAAAAAATGGCAAACCGATTTCATCTGCTTTTTGTTTGTTGATGGCAGCACAAATAAGTCCTCCACCGTCCTTTCGCATGGTTTCAATTTTTTCCGGTGTGATAAATTTGGCAGCCATTATCAGGTCTGCTTCTCCCTCTCTGTCATCTCCATCATAAACTAAAACAAAATTACCTTTTCTAAGCTCGGTCATTGCCTTTTGAATAGTCATAGGATTCTATTATCCGGCTCTACCTATTTATTAGTAACTACAAATTTTTTGGTAGATCGTTCAGTACGGCCAAAACTTGAACTTATGTTCCTCAAAAATCGATAGGGATTCCGTATCCTGGATCATCTCGTTGAAGTTGTTTCTAAACTCTATTAAAAATTGTTGGTATTCCATGGGTGTTTTGACATCCACCTCTATTTCAAAATTCCAATTTACCAGGGTTTTTGCATAATAGTAAATATCTTCGTGCGTGCGACAAAATTTCAATAACTTTTCTTCATCTTGTTTTGAGAAATTTCTCACCGTGACCAAGCATTTATACCTACTATACCCGTAATCGTTCAGTTTTGAAAATACAAAATATCCATCTATTATCCCACTGCGTTCTAGTTGTTTTAATCTAAATGCAACCGTGCTTGGCGGGATCTTTGTTCGGTTGCCTATTTCCATTACACTCAATCGTGCATTCTCTGTCATTGCAGTTATTAATTTTCTATCTATATCATCTATTTTAACTAGGGCCGTCTCGCTCTTTACCTCTTGCGATGTTGTTCTTTCCGGCCACAGGTACTTCTTTCCAAAAGTGTGTTGGGATACTCTTATGGACACGTAACAACTACCTATTTGGTTAGAATGTTTATGGATCAACTCAGAATAATGTCCATCAAACTCAGCTAGTGATGCTGCTGCGATTTCCAATACTAAATCGAATTTTCCCCCAATGGAAGCCAACCAAACAATGTACTTTTTTTCAGACAGCTCAGTTACAAGTTTCTCGTATTCCTTTGCATGCAGATTGTTAAGTTTCAAGTATACGACGTAGTTGATCAATCCTAATCTGTCAAAATTAAGCTTTGTAACAAATGTTTTGATGATTTTATTTCTCTGAAGCTTTTTAATTCTGTAATTTACCGACTCTCGTGAAATTTGTAGTTCCGAACCAAGTTTGGTCAAGGACATACGCGCGTTTTGATCCAAAAGATAAAGTAGGTGTTTGTCAGTGGTGTCCATCTTCATATTATGCATTTTTACAATATAACTTTAATATATTGTGTTTTTGCTAATTTTTCTTTGTTATATTTTATATACTCACAACACATTATACAATTAATGGCCACTATCAAGTTAGCCCCAACGACCCTATTCCTAGCCACACCAATATCAAACAAACATCCATCAGAGCTTTTACGATTAAAGAGCATTATCGAAACCATAGAAGGAGCAGCGACAGTCCGAGGTGTAAAAACTTTCTGTGCGCTTAGAGAAGAAGGATGGAAGGCAGATCCAAACCCCGGAATAGTTATGCGTGACCTAAATTGGGTACGTAGTTGTACAGGTGCCATACTGATTCCAGGCGATTCCCACGGTGTTCGCATTGAAGAGGGTTGGCTGTCTGCATTTCAAAAACCAATACTAAGGCTTCATGACGGCGTCCTGGATATTCGTTCGGCATTGGAAGCCCATCTTCGTCAAATAGTTCCTGTTTTTGATAGGGTTTTTACTGAGGTTGCACAGCTACCTGGTTTTGTTGATGAATTTATTGGTTTTTTACAAGCAATCAAATAGCCCTACCAATCCTTAGCCTGTCCAGTGGCATCCCTATGTTTTTTCCCAAATTCAGATGCTGCAAACGCTTCCTCTGCAGTGAAAACTGGTCCGTCTACACAGGTGAATTTTCCATTTATCGCACAGGATCCACAGACACCAGTACCACACTTCATGTATCTCTCTAAACTAACCTGACATGGAATGTTCTGCTTCCTGCATGCCTGGGCAACAAAATACATCATCTTCTCTGGTCCACAGGCATAAACACAATCGAATTTTTTCTTTTGAAGAAGATCATCAACTTCCACCATGACATTTCCTTTTCTTCCTTTTGATCCATCATCCGTTGTAATGAAAACTTCTTTACACACAGCAAACAGAGGTTTTTGATAGATCAGGTCTTTTTCTGTTTTTCCACCAACAACTGCAAAAGGTTCTATTTCGCTTTCCCTGGCAGCTTTAGCAAGAAAATACATGGGTACAATTCCATATCCCCCACCGACAACCAGAATTTGTTTTGCTTTTTCAGGTACGCTGAAAGGTTTCCCATATGGTCCTCTGTAGGAAAGTTTATCGCCTGCTTTTAGTTTACAAATTTCTCCAGAAATGTTTCCCACGTTTGCCACAGAGATGGTCAATGGAACATTATTCCCGATGCTCATTGGCCTCTCACCAATCCCTGGAAGCCAAATCATGATAAACTGGCCAGGCAGCGCCTTGGTCATATCGTGGTCTATTTCAATGGATTTAACACGATAATTTTCACCTATGACCTTCCGGATTTTATTGGTGTAAATTTTATTGTTGATTTCAAATCTTTTCATGTGCAGCACCTTTTAGTTCAGCTAATTTTTTGTATCCGTTCAATTCCATCCAGCTTTTCATTTCTTTTGCAATCTCACCAAAAACTTTCGGGCTTCTATAATATACAGCACTACCAACACTTATCCAGCTTGCTCCGGCCATTATCATTTCCACCGCATCCTCTCCGGTTGTTATTCCTCCGGTTGCAATTATTGGAATCTTTACTGTTTTGTAAATATCGTAAACACATCTGACAATTATTGGTTTTACTGCAGGTCCAGTCAAACCACCAACGCCAAATCCCAACACTGGTTTTTTTCTGTTGATGTCAATTTTCATCCCAGGGCCAAGCGAATTCCCCATGTTTATTACATCTGCACCAGCTTTCTGTGCAGCTTCTGCTGCCTTTCCTTCTCCTGGAATTGATGGTGATAATTTTACTATCAAAGGCAGTTTGCATTTATCCCTTATCGCTCCAACAATTTCCATAACGGATTCAGGGGTTCCCTGTCCAGCCATGGTTCCATATCCAGGCGTATGCGGACAGGAGATGGCAGCTTCAATCGCACTTGCTCCAAGTTCTTTTTTTACCGTTTCAACTTTTTCTGCCAGCATCCCAAATTCTTTTGCATCCTTTCCAACAATACTGATAACCAGTGCTTCTTCTCGGTCCCATCCTCCAAATTCTTTCAGGCCATAGTCAATTCCAGGATTTGGATAACCCATGGCGTTGAGGATGCCGCACTCAACCTCAACAATATTAGGTCCTTCGTGTCCTTTTCTAGGTTCCATGGTCAATGATTTTGCAATCACTCCACCGCATCCATTGTCGCAGGCAGTTTCCAAACTTCCTTTGGTCATTCCCAGGACACCGGATGCAAGAAAAATCGGATTTTTGATCTTTTTGTTAAAGAATTTTGTTTCCAACATAACTAGTTAGGTTTTGTAATAAATAAAAAACCGGCAGTTTGCTTCGCAGTAGCTTTTTAAACATTAAACATGTTTCCATAGACATGGTTGGAAAGTTTATTTTAGTAATTCTGCTTATCTCCTCGATTTTTGTTTTTGGTTGCTGCTCTTTAACCCCTGGCGATAATGGTCAAACAACCGGACCCACTGGCTCTGGTTTACCAACCGATGCTGGTTCACAGGCAGGTAATGGTTTGCCAAATAATGGCGGTTCCACTTCTGGTAATTCCAATGATCTGGCAGGAAAAACATTCGAAGCTTTAACTGCCATGGGTGTTCCTCTTGAATGCGATGTTAGTTCAACTTCCCAAGGGCAAACTGTGAATGTTAAAATTTATATGAAGGGAAATCAGGAAATGCGAACTGAAATTCCGGCAGCAAGCGGGGACTGTACCAAGATGGTAGGAATCATGAAAGGTCAAACCTACTATGTTGGTTGTGCTGATGGCACCATGTTTCCAGGTTGTCAATGGCTTATGATCGAGCAATCCAACGGAAACCAGGGCGTTGCTGGAAGTTTCCAAACCCCAGATTATAGCGATGTTCCGACTTCAAAAATTGATTGCAGACCCTGGTTGTACGATCCATCCAAATTTGCAACACCTGGTAAAGTTTGCAGCATGGATGATCTAATGAAAAGTTATGAAACTTAGGCTTATAACGGGGGCCACCATACCACCCACCCATCCCTCCTTCTGGTTGGTGGCTTCCCGTTTTTAAACATTAGATGCATTCACTAATTATGGATCAGAAATTAATTTTGATAATTTTAGTGTTAGGTCTAATTGTCATCTTCGGATATTATTTTTTATCTATAACAACCTCTACCCCAGACGACATCAATCAAACGCTGCAAAATGAAATTGCTGGGAAAAATTTTGAAACACTGCGTGCACTTGGCATTCCCCTCGAATGTGATATCTCAACGTCAATACAGAACAGGTCCATTACTCTAAAAATTTACATGCGCGGTCGTGAAGAACTCAGAACCGAACTCCAAGGGCTGAATCCAAAATGCAACTCCTCTCTCAGCGTTTTCAAGTCCAACACCCATTATCTGGGGTGTATTGGTGGAAAAATGTTCCAGGATTGTGACTGGGTGTCCATTCCTCAGAATAATTATACTATAAATTCAACCTATCAGGGCCCTGATCTTTCTGGAATTCCCCCATCCAAAATTGATTGCAGACCCTGGTTGTACGATCCATCCAAATTTGCAACACCTGGTAAAGTTTGCAGCATGGAAGACTTGTTTAAAAATTTTCTTTCATGAAGGAAATTCCTTAGGTATATAAAAGTTATCTGCATAATCACTCTGATCTATTTGTGAACGGTGGTCGATCTAATGTTCGATGACATAATTAAAGCTGCAAAAGAAGGAAACCCGCAGCCAACAGCTCCAACCAAGGAAGACAGCGAACCATCTCAAGTTAGGATTGCAGTCTTAGGTGTGGGTGGTGCAGGTTGCAACTGCGTAAACAGAATTTATAATGGGGATATCAAAAGTGCCAAAACAATTGCCATTAATACTGACGGTAAGCATTTGAACATGATAGGGGCACACAAAAAAATACTTATTGGAAAAACCATTACACGCGGTCTTGGTGCTGGCGGTGATATCGCGATTGCAAAAAAATGTGCAGATGCAGATCGCGATCTTCTGAAAAAAGAAATCGGTGAAAACGAATTAGTTTTCCTCTGCGCTGGTATGGGTGGTGGTACTGGTGGAGGTGCCGCACCTGTGATCGCACAGATTGCAAAAGAACAGGGTGCAATAGTAGTTGCAATGGTTACCTATCCATTTGCTCTAGAAAGAGTTAGAATAAAGAAAGCACAACACTCCTTACAAGAACTGGTAAAAGTTTGTGATACGGTGGTTGTAATTGACAACAATCGTCTTGCAGCCTACGCTCCAAATCTTCCAATTAACAAGGCATTTGAGCTTGCAGATTCAATAACTACACGAGCAGTGACTGGTATTTCTGACACCATCATATTCCCAAGTCTTATGAATGTGGACTATGCCGATGTAAAAACTGTTATGGAAAACGGCGGCCTTTCAATGATCTCTCTTGGCCATGGTTCTGGACATACAAAGATCGAAGATGTTGCCAAGGACACATTGGAACACCCACTACTTGATGTAAACTATGAGGGTGCAAAAGGTTGTTTATTGCACATTGAAGGCGGTCCTGATCTTACTTTGGGTGATGCGATCAAAGCAGGAGAATTGGTCACAAAAAGTTTTGATGAAAGTGCCAACATAAAAATCGGTGCACGTATCAGTCCAACTCAAAGAGACGCAATCAGCGTGACTGCCATAATAACTGGTGTCAAATCACCATACATTTTGGGTAAGGGGCCTGAACATTCCGATGAAGGTTCATCAGGATTTGGGAGAAGTAGCGACGAGCTTGAATATCTTTAAATTTGGTGAAATTTGTGTTTCTATCTTTTGATCTACTGGTATTTCTAGGATGGTTATTTGTTTCTTCTTTTTTACCTGGGGCAATCTTGTCCTTCTCAATTTTCCGCAAGGATGAATTTAATTTTATAGAAAAATTATTCATCGGTTTTGCTCTTGGTTTTGTTTTACTGCCATTGATACCATTTCTACTATATTTATTTTTAGGAATAAAATATTCCTATACCATTGCACTATTCGCAGTCGGACTTCTCTATCTGATGGCATTTGCATTTTTTGTTAAAAATAAAGTTTATGAGAATATAACATTCCCGGACCTTACTATTCTGAAACCTGAAAAAGGGAATTTATTTGAAGTGTCAACGGAACATTTGATCTCCATCGCACTTCTGGTGATACTTGTAATTACCTATTTGGTCAGAATCGGGTCCTACGGTCCAATTTTCATGGAACTGGACCCCTATTATTATACCTACATGTCAACCCAACTACTTACCGTTGGTGAAAATCCGTTCAATGATACCACTGCCTGGTACCCGGAAGTCACTGTTAGCCACAGGGATATCCCAGCCATATCCTATCTTGAATCAACCTGGTACACTCTTTACACTGGTGGTGGTGCCTATGACAATATGCTGTTGTCTGTTATCGCATCCATGTATCCACCAATAGCCGCAGTTCTAGCTGTTTTCTTCATCTATCTACTCGTTTCAGCAGTAACAAAGAGAGAATTTGGTTTAATTACTGCTGGACTCGCAACTTTCATACCGATTTTCATATATAAATTGGCTTCAGGCGAGCAGGAAGTTCAGCCCTATGCTTTTTTTGCTCTATTCTTTTTCTATGCAATGTATGTGATCTCGCTTCGGCGTAAGGAAATAATATTTCCCATTCTTGCAAGCCTAGCCTGGATCGCATTGGGTCTTGGCAGCAGCTCCCAGGTACTTGCATTGGTTGGGGTTCTTTTATTCACCATCGCTCAATCCATCCTCTTCTTCCTGAGAGATGATGATCACGAAGGGCTCAAACATCTGCTAACTGTTAATGGAATTATCTTCGTTCTTGGTGTATTCATTGGTTCGGCAATAGTGAAATCCCTTTTCGAAGTCGGAACAATTTCTCTTAGCAACGCCTTGACGTTTGCCATACCCATCCTTTTTTCCGGAGTTCTTTATCTTGTTAAACAAAAGCTACCCAAAGAACAACAGATCGTTGCACTAGGCGCAATTCTTATTCTTGGATTGGTGGTTTATGTTTCTCCATTTGGTGAACATATAAAAGAAGTTGGGCGTGCAACGTTTCAAATAGCCCAGTACAATGCCCCTCTTGATAGAACAATTGCCGAACAGGGCGTTGCTCCAACAGCGTTTGGCGGTCAAATTGGTTTTATCGCTCAGGAGTACTCATTTCCAAAAACATTGGATAGTATACCCAACTTTTTCAATGCACTTGCGTTCCTCATTCTCATTCCATTCTCTTTAATCTCAAATCTCGTGCTCTATCTTTTTGTTTCTGCAGTGAACCTTACACTTAACACTGGTATTTCCTATAATGATAAGGATGTCAGTCTCCTCCTATTCTGGTTCTTCCTCTATCTACTTTCCATTGTTTATGCACTTTTTAGATTTATTAAAAAAGAAGATGACGGGCTATTCTTGTTTTTCCTTGCCATCATTCTTCCACCATTTGTTGTTGGTTTGCTCAAAGCAAAATATACAATCTACGCAGCTGTTCTCTTTGCCATTGCAATAGGAGTAACCCTTGGGCAGGTGGGGAAAGTATTTGAGGACCCGAAGCATCACGGGGTAGTAAAAAAATTCCCCCAATCGTTTGTACTGATAATCGGGGCGTTATTTGTAATACTTCAATTTGCTCACATGGGTCTTGCTCCTTCTCTTCTTTGGGGCTCTCTTCAAACAACATTCCAGAATAATCCAGATGCATTGGCAGCTAAATTTTCTGTTCTTTGTTCTGTTACCAATGACGGAGATGTTTGTGCCGCAGCCAAGGATCCGATGGGCTATGCGAGTCAGGGTACGAATTTCCAATATGATCAAAAATTATGCATGCTTTCCATGTTTTCCAATCCAACCTATCTGCAAAGCCCAAGCACAGCACCGTTTTGGGAACCTCAGGCCACCTATCTTCGTTGCACCAGACTAAGTGACTATTGGATCAACTCAATGGAATGGATAAAAAATAATACTGAACCAGGTGCCAGAATAGTCTCCTGGTGGTACTATGGCCACTGGATAAACTTTTTTGGAGAAAGGAATGCTGTTGTAAGAAATGAGCATGCTTCTCATAAAATGATTGGTGATGTTGCCCATGGTTATCTTGATGCTACTCCCCAGCAACTAAAAGACTGGATGATTGCCCATGACAGCAAATATGCACTTTTTGATGTGGAACTCATCTCAGGTGGCAATTCTCTTGGGGGTAAGTATGGCGCATTAAATTATCTTTCCTGCGCCAGAGATAACGAAACCACTGTTCTTAAACAACCAGGAGAATCGGTCTGCGAAGCCGAGCATCTTTGGGAAACCATATTCGTTTCGCAAATTCCCTGTACCATCTCCTCACTTACAAACAAAACCGGTCTGACTGCCTATAAGTTGAAAGTGGGCGATATTACTCTACCCTACTATCCTTCTGATTGTATGCAACCAGCAAACTCACAAATCGCAGATCAGTGTAGAATGGTCTACCAGGTAGTTCCAACCTACTGTGTTGGTGAAACCACATTGGTAAATGGACAAAAAACTCCAACCACATTCTATCTAAACGAGACCTATCCCAATGGCGATCTTAAACTAAACAAGGCCCAGCTTGCATTACCTGCCCAACTACCAACAATCCATCTTGGAACAGTAACCCAGGCTACGCTCATCTACACCAACGATCCCATCTGGCTTGATAATGGTGTTGTGAAATCCGGGTATGAAGACCGAAAAGGCAAATTTTACGATTCTAACCTCTATCACGCAATGTTCCTTGGTAATATTCCCGGGTTCAAGCTGGTTTACACATCACCCGATGGTGCAGTAAGAATTTTCAAAATAGAAGAGTAGGTTTTATGTATTCATCAAAAATAACCAAAGAAATCAACGAGAAAAAGATCAGCATTGGTGATCGGATTCGGGTTCGTACAGTCACTGGCGAATTCGAGGGGTTGCTAATGCCCAGACCATCATCAGGCGATCCCAATCTTATTGTTCTAAAACTAGATAGTGGTTATAACACTGGTCTAAAACCAGAATCCATAGAACTTGTTGCCAAAGCCGAGTTAAAAAAATCAAATGATGGGGGGGATTCAGAATCCAAAGAAGGTATTGCTATTCTTGGCTGTGGTGGTACCATTGCATCCAAAATAGAATATAAAACTGGTGCAGTCTTTCCCTCCATAAGTCCAAAAGAGCTAAGGATGATATTTCCTGCACTCAAAAACTGGTCCATACATTCCAAACAAATTTTCTCCCTCTTATCCGAAGATATGAATTCCCATCACTGGAAGTTGCTTGCTGATTCTGTTGAAGCAGAAATCAAAGATGGAAGCGAAGGTGTGGTTGTTATGCATGGAACCGATACCATGACCTATACCTCTTCAGTATTAGGCTTCATGCTTCAACAACTTCCGGTTCCAGTTGTTTTTGTTGGTTCTCAGCGCAGTTCTGATCGACCTTCCAGCGAAAACGAGATGAACATGCTTAACTCGGTTTTTGCCGCATCCCAGGACCTGGGTGAAGTAACTGTTTGTATGCATGCCAGTACCAATGATGATTTTTGTTATCTTCATCGCGGCAACCGGGTAAGAAAGATGCACACCTCCTCAAGAGATGCTTTCCGTTCCATTGATTCATCCCCTCTTTTTGCAGTGGATTACCGCACAAAAAAATTCGACAAATTATCTGATTTTATGCCACGTAATAATCATGGTCTGATTGCAAAAAAATCCATCAACGATAATGTGGCACTTATCTATTCCCATCCTAATATGAAACCCGAATTTTTTAGAAAACTCAGCGATTACGACGGAGTGGTTCTAATCGGGACTGGTCTTGGGCATGTTGCTGCCAATGCTTTCAATGACAAATCAGTTAACAGTGTTTTGAAACCAATCGAAGAACTTGTTCAGTCCGGCATTCCTGTTGTCATGAGTTCACAATGTATCTCCGGTAGGATATGTATGCGTGTTTACACCACCGGTAGGCTGCTTATGGAAGCAGGCGTTATCGGTGACGGGGCAGATTGGACTCCGGAAACTGCATATACCAAACTTTGCTGGGTGCTTGGACAAACAAAGGATATGAAAGAAGTGAAGAAACTAATGATGACCAACATTGCCGGTGAAATCAGCACCCGTTCAAATCTTGAGGGATATTAATGAAAAAATTCCTTAGGTGATTCTGCATGAAGATTGGAATTGAGATTCATCAACGCCTTGACACTAAAAAACTATTCTGCGATTGCACTTCAGATATTTCTGAAGATGAGATTCCGAAAATTACTGTTCAACGCAGACTTCATCCGGTTCTTAGCGAATTGGGCGAAATTGATGCAGCATCCCAAGTTGAATCATCCAAGGACCGGGTGTTCGAATATCAGGTTTTCAATTCCAACAATTGCCTTGTGGAAACTGATGAAGAGCCACCCCATATGCTCAATGACGAAGCACTCAAAATTGTTCTTCAAATTGCACTTCAATTTCATGCAACCATAGTTGATGAAGTACACATTATGCGGAAAATGGTTATTGACGGTAGCAATACCTCTGGCTTTCAGCGAACATCCATAATTGCAATGAATGGCCATCTTGACAGTTCAAAGGGTACCATTGGCATCCCGCTTATTGCTCTGGAAGAAGAGAGCGCAGGTATTGTTTCCAATTCTGAGTCAAAGGCAACCTATAGACTTGATCGTCTTGGCGTTCCACTTATCGAAATTAACACCACTCCTGATATCAAAGATGGAGCTCATCTTACTGAAGTTGCTGAAAAAATCGGTATGATTCTTCGTACCACTGCCAAGGTTGCTCGTGGTCTGGGGACAATCCGTCAGGATGTTAATATCTCAACAGAGGGCGGTGCCAGGGTGGAAATAAAAGGAGCACAGGATCTGAAAATGCTTGCCACCTATGTTGAAAATGAAGTGCACCGTCAAACCGAATTAATAAAAATTCTTGCAGAACTGCGCAATCGTAAAGCGATTCCCATTCAATTCAATGCACAGGATGTGACTGTTGTTTTCAAGAACACCCATGCCAATTTACTATCTCAGGGCATTAGAACTGGCAGTATCATTCTTGCTCAAAAATTCCCTGGCCACAAAGGTATTCTTGGTACTGAAATTCAAAAAGGAAAAAGATATGGATCAGAACTTAGTGAATATGCTAAGCGAGCAGGAGTTAAGGGTATAATTCATAGCGATGAGGATATGGCCAAGTACTATATCTCAGGTGAGGAAGAGGACAGGATAAGAAAATTCCTGGAAATGGAAAAAGATGATGCGTTTGTACTTATTATCGCTCCACAGACTCAGGCAGAACGGGCAATGCACCATGCCATCGAACGGGCCAATATGAATTATGTTCCAGAAGAGACGCGTAGAGCAAATCCAGATGGCAGTTCTACCTACATGCGACCGCTACCCGGTCGGGCAAGACTCTATCCAGAAACAGATGTTCCTCCTATTCCAATTACTAAAGATCTTCTAAGTTCAATTGAAAAGAGCGAATCTCTTGATGAGAAAAAATCTCGTCTGGAAAAACTTCTCAATAAGGAAATGGCAGGGAGAATGATAAAATCACGAAATCTTCATCTTTTTGATAAGCTTGTTTCGGAAGGCGCTGATCCAATGCTTGTTGCCACCACACTGGAGGACACCATTGTTTCCTTGAGAAGAGAAGAGTTTGAATTCACTGATCTTGAAAAAACCCTCACTGAAATGTTTGCCGAATATAAAAAAGACAGTTTTGTTAAGGCTGCCATACCAGATGTTTTGAAGGGGATGGCCAAGGGTGCCAGGGTGGAAGCGGTACTAAAAGTTTTCCGTTTGCAAAAAATCACTGGTCCTGCTCTTGAAAAACTAGTGGCAGAGCACAACTATGACATGAAAACAATAATGCAAAAATGCAGATTGCAGGTGGATGCTGCCGAAGTTGATAGGATAATCAAAAAACGCGATTCCAGCTATGCATGACCTGCCGGCGGTATTCTTCTTAATCTTGAATTTCTATTTTCTCCTTCACTCGGTCTTGCTATTCTCTCCAATCTAATGCCCAGTTCTCCTACGGGTTGCCCACTAATAAGTCCCAGTCCATATCTTTCCGCAGCAGCAATGGCAGTTCTGCGTGCAATCTCTTTGGCTTTTTCCCTGAGTTCTCCTGGGACTCTCTCGTCTCCCAAGGCACGGAAAAACTTGGCAATATCTCTATTGCGACCAACACAACATCGCACATATTCTGTTAATATCCTGGTCATGGAAGATACTTCGTCCTGTTTTACTGTGCTTTCTTCCATTATCGCCTGGGCCGCTCTTTCCTGTTCCAAATCTCGTATTGCCTTTTCCCTTACCCATGATCGTAGATGATCAAACCGCTTTGTTGCTTCCCTGTTGCCTTTTTCTGTTGTTGTTTGTCTTTCTGCAAATTCCAAATACATAAACCCCGCTTCTTCCGGTGTTAGCTGTTCTCTATCTAACATAAAGTCTATGTGTGCAAGGTAGTTCATATCCGCAGTTTCATGATTTCTTCTATCTCCTGCCTGTTCCTGGATAACACCAAGTACTCTTGGATTGTTGCCAAGAGCCACCAGTTCAGTGTTCTTTCCCCCTTCATCCACAAACCATCCCACAGCTGCATTTCCAGCAGCTACTCTCAAATCAATGGAAAATCTTTCATCCTCTGCCAGATTAATAAGAAACCTGACTACTTCTTCAGAAAAATTTGCAATATCCTCACAGGCTCTTATCAGTCTTTTTGTTGCCATTGCACGATATCCCTTATCTTCATGGTAGATTACTATTCTAGATATTCTTGTAAGAACATCAAGATCACTACCATCTATTTGATTGAACTGTCCTATCAGCATAAGATGGCCATCAACAAGTGCAAGATCTCGTAATCCGCTTTTTACGATGTGTGCAAGCATATCCTCTGTCAAACCAGCAAATAGGATTTCTAATTTTTGGTATTCTTCCTGGTCTATCCATCTTCTTACAGTGTATTTGGTGGCAGCCAGCCTTATCTGGAATGGTAATTCCCTGTCATGTATTGCTTGAATTAATTCGTTGTCATTTAGACTTTTTATAATTCTAAGGCCAGCTTCTATTCGTGTGGATTCGTCTGGGTGATGCCTAGCAATTAGCCACATTTCATGGGTTTCTAAACTACTGGTCATGCCTGGTTTCTATTCTTCTATATTCTTTAAAAATCCAATCTCCAAACAACTCTCATGCCAAATCCATGCATTTTTTGCAGAGCAGACTGCTGCAGAACCTATACCATAACAATTACCCTCTTCGATCTTGCTAGAATACTAAAAAAATCCAAAGAAAAAAACATTATTGCACTTATCGAACCACGACTCTTGAGCTATGATCCTGACAATGTTTTCGATACCACTGACGACTATGGTTATTATCTTCTTGGTCTGAAATCCCATCCCTGCGTTTTTTTAAACACCAAGAACCAATGCAAAATACACAAATTTGCCCCTCTTTCTTGCAGACGCTATCCATTTAATGTTCAAGGTAAACTCAACACCCGATTTTGTCCATTAGCCTCTCAAATATTATCTCGGCTAAATGGGCCCGATATAAAATCAGATCAACTGGTTCAGGAGCTGTCTGAGCACAAAGAACTAGTCAAAAAATGGAATAAGAATCCAAAAACAAAAAAAGAATTACTAAAATTTATTGTGAAGGTGGCTGGTCAGTTGGAGGTTTAGGTTGTTCAATAGCTCCTCGGACAACTGCAAAACTCGCAACCTTCTCCCCTTTGTCTAGTTTTATTATTGTTACCCCCTGGGTATTTCTTCCTATAACCGAAATACCATTCACAGGTGTCCGGATTGCCTGGCCCTGGGAACTCATAACAATAATCTCATCATCATCTTCAACAGTTCTGATGCCAATAACATCGCCATTTCTACCTTCTGTTTTTATGTTAATTACCCCAGTTCCGCCACGACCCTGGACTCGGTATTCATCAATGTGCGTTCTCTTACCAAAACCGTTCTCTGTTACCGTCATTACAGTTGGTCGCTTACAGGTTGCAATTCCAACAACCTCATCTTCATTTTCCTTGAGTCTAATTCCAATTACACCCTGACCGGTTCTACCAATCTCTCTTGCTTCCTCTTCTTTGAATCTAATACACTGGCCTTTTTTGGTTGCAATAAGCAGGTCCTGTTTTCCATCGGTTTTAACCACTTCAACCAGTCTATCATTTTCCTTAAGAGTAATTGCTATAATCCCGACCTTTCTAACGTTGCTAAAATTATCAAGTGCAGTTCTCTTGATGATCCCGTTTTTGGTTATCATGGATAGGTATTCACCACTATCAAAGTTCTCCACACTAATCCATGAAGTTATTTTTTCTTCCTTCAGGTCAAGCATGCTTACCAGTGTTTTACCAGTTGCATATCTGCTTCCCTCTGGTATTCTATAGGCCTTGAGCCAGAATCCTCTTCCCTTGTCAGTGAACAGCAACAAATAATTGTGGTTTTTGGTTATGATAACATCCTGAACAAAGTCCTCTTCTTTTGTTTCCGAACCAATAACCCCCTTACCACCACGATGTTGAGCACGATATTCCTGCAATCCCACTCGTTTTACATAGCCCCGGTTGCTTATGACCACCACCACTTCATCATTTGGAATAAGGGATTCGATATCCACTTCATCTTCGCCTTCTACAATTTCTGTTCTTCTTTCATCCCCGTATTTTTCTTTAATTTCCTTAAGCTCATTTTTGATAATTTCAAGTATTTTTTTAACATCAGCCAGGACATCCTTAAGCCAGGATATCTTTTTCATTAATTCGCCGTATTCCGTCTCAATTTTTTCCCTTTCCAAGGAGATTAAACGCGAAATTTTCATGTCAAGAACTGCATTGGCTTGGATCTCGCTAAGCGAGTAGTTCTTCATCAAACCTGCCCTTGCCTCTTCCATGTTTTTTGATTTTCTCAAAAAGTCGACAATTGGATCAATGTTCTGCAATGCAATTCTAAGTCCTTCGAGCACATGAGCTCTGGCCTGGGCTTCCCTGAGTTCAAATTCGCTTCTTTTTCTTACAATCTCTTTTCTAAATTCAACGAAAACATCTAGCATGGTATGAAGGCCCATTACCTTCGGCTGGTTGTTTACAATAGCTAAATTAATGATGCCAAAGCTGGTCTGCATCTGGGTGTGAGCATAAAGCTGATTTAGTACAATATCCGGATCTGCATTTTTCTTAAGATCAAGAATAACTTCCATACCGTCCTTATCTGATCGATCATGAACCCCGCTAATTCCGTCAATCTTTTTCTCTCTAACTGCCTCTACAATCGTTTCAATGAGCGCTGTTTTTGTAAGCTGGTAGGGGATTTCTCTTATGATAAGGGTATTTTTTTTCAGGTCTTTTTCTACCTTTGCTCTGAGTTTTATACTTCCTCTTCCTGTTTTGTATGCTTCCAGTATACCTGACCTGCCAACTATGGTTCCTCCAGTTGGGAAATCCGGACCCTGGACCATTTTTATTAACTCATCTTCAGGAGCCCCATCGATAAATGCCATGGTAGCATCCACAATCTCATTTAGATTATGAGGTGGCATATTGGTTGCCATACCGACTGCAATTCCCGAAGACCCATTGATAAGCAGATTTGGAATTTTTGATGGAAGTACCAATGGTTCTCTCATGGTCCCATCGAAATTATCCCCATATTTCACTGTTTCCTTTTCAATATCCGTAAGAAGTTCTGCAGTTATCTTTGCCATTCTCACTTCAGTGTATCTCATGGCAGCTGCATTGTCTCCATCCACCGATCCCATGTTTCCCTGGCCGTCTACCAAAGTATAACGAAGAGAAAATGGTTGGGCCATTCTGACCAAAGAATCATAGATGGCCATATCTCCGTGGGGGTGGTATTTACCTAAACAATCACCAACCACACGAGCACTTTTCTTGAATGGTTTTCCATAAACATTGCCCAGTTCATGCATGGTGAACAGAATTCTTCGGTGAACTGGTTTGAGTCCGTCCCTGGCATCTGGTATGGCTCTACCTATTATCACCGACATGGCGTAGTCCAAATAACTTTCCTTCATGTCCGATTCGATTGTCCTTAGAATTATATTTTCAGTCATAAAAATTTCCCCAAATTTTTATAATTGAACGAGATGTCGTTCAATGTCATAGTAATCATCAAATGTCGAGGTTCTTCACCAAAGCAGCATGCTCTTCAATGAACTTCTTTCTTGGTTCAACCTGATCTCCCATCAAGATGGTGAATAGCTCATCTGCAACAATTCCATCCTCAATTGTGACCTTCTTGAGGGTTCTGGTTTCAGGGTTCATGGTTGTTTCCCATAACTGGGTTGGGTTCATTTCACCCAAACCTTTGTATCTTTGTATTCCCGAGCCCTCACCAACCTGTTTTAGGATTTCAGCAAGTTGGGCATCACTGTAGGCATATTGTATGTGTTTTCCTTTTTGGATTCGGTAAAGTGGCGGTTGGGCAATGTAAAGATAGCCCTGTTCGATTACCGAACGGAAATAACGATAGAATAGGGTAAGTATAAGCGTTCTAATGTGCGATCCATCCACATCAGCATCAGTCATAATAATTATCTTATGATATCTAACCTTCTTCACATCAAAATCATCCTTGAAGCCGGCACCGATGGATACAACAATATTTTTTATTTCCTCGCTTGTCAGCACCTTGTGCATGGGTGCCTTTTCCACATTCAGGATTTTACCTCGTAATGGCAAAATGGCCTGGGTTCTTCGATCTCTGGCCTGTTTTGATGAACCGCCTGCAGAATCACCTTCCACGAAATATATCTCTGATTTTGCCGGATCTTCTTCACTACAATCAGCTAATTTACCAGGCAAAATCGAACTTTCAAATACATTTTTCCTTCTGATTAATTCCTTAGCCTTCTGAGCCGCTTCTCTGGCTTCCATGGCATTTACTACTTTGTTCATGACCTGTTTAGCTTCCTGTGGGTGTTCTTCAAAATAGGTTTTTAGTGCATCATAAAGCATGCTGTCTACGTAGCCTCTAACCTCACTATTTCCCAGTTTAGTTTTAGTCTGGCCTTCAAATTGGGGTTCTGGTATTTTTAAGCTCAGGATAGCTGTCATCCCTTCTATTGCATCGTCACCGGTGAGCTTATGGTCCTCTTTTATGAGCTTGTTGGATCTGGCAAAATCATTTACTGCTCTGGTAACTGCTGTTCTGAACCCAACCAAATGGGTACCTCCTTCAATGGTTTTAATATCATTAACAAAACTGTATATCATCTCATTGTAGCTGTCTGTGTATTGGAGGGCAACCTCGATTTCGATGTGATCTGCTTTTTTAGTGAAATAAACCGGGTCATGTAACCTATTTCTTGCCTGATTCAAATAGGTGACAAATTCAACAATTCCACCCTGGTAGCAGAATTGTTCGGTTTTCCCATTTCTTTCATCAATAAGGTGCATTACCAGCCCTTTATTGAGAAATGCAAGTTCCATTATCCTTTCTTTCAAATACTCATAGTCAAATTCACAGGATTGGAAAATTGTTGGGTCTGGTTTGAATGTAACAACAGTGCCCCGGTGGGTTGTATCCCCAACAATGCTTACGGGAGAGACCACTTTACCCTTGGAATAACCAATGGAATGGATTTTACCCTCCCGGTGTACATCTATTCTCATGGATTCTGAAAGAGCATTTACAACGCTCATACCAACGCCATGCAGACCACCGGAAACTTTATAGGCTTTTTTTTCAAATTTACCGCCTGCATGCAGAGAGCTGGACACTACTTCCAGAGCGGATTTGCCTGAGGTATGTTTGTCCACTGGGATGCCTCTTCCATCATCTTTTATGGCGGTGCTCCCATCCTTGTTCAGAACAACGGTTATGTTCTTACAATAACCTGCCAATGCCTCATCAATGGAGTTATCTACGATCTCAAACACCAAATGGTGAAGCCCTCTTTTGTAAGTATCTCCTATGTACATTCCTGGCCTTTTTCGTACTCCTTCCAGGCCTGCCAGAACCTGAATTTCTTTTGCAGTATAATTTGTTTCATCGTTCATTTTTACCACTAATTCTTGTTACTAAATTCACGTCGTAGAGAATGTGATTTTTTTAGCTTCTTTTTAACACTAAATAATTGCAAAAAAGGCTTTATAAAGGCATGGATTTTAGGTAAACTAACCGGTTTCAAATACCTTAATTTTAGCTCTCCAATGTTCCACAGCATCCTTGAATTTATCCTTATTCAAAAACAGAACTGCCTCGGTGGAATAGTCCTTCATTATAACTATGACATTTTTGTCTCCTATGGCCGCAAAGCTCTGTGGTGGGTGCTGTCCAAGGTTTTTTGCAAGAGAATTAAGGTATGTTCTTAGTTTGAGGGTAAGTGCAGTTTGTAAAGTTCCGCCATGTTCATCAAACTCTGAAACCAGCACCTTATCCTGCTTCAGGACAACAGCACCGTTTATCAAGCGTTTTTCAATCATTTCCTGTACCAACTGGGTTGGAGACACCTTCCTCTTTTTGAGTGCATCCCGTTCAAAATACACCCCCTCAGCCGAGGCTTCTTTTACATATCTGCTCAGTGCCCAGGCACGTAAAGATGCTGGTACGGTAACCAATGATGATGAATAGACCTCTTCCTGTTCTTCCAATAGCTTGGCTATATTTTCTTTCCATTTAGTCCAATTTTCGTCTGCCACCTTCTTTCTTTCACTAAGTGTACTTATGGCACTTTCAACGTGTATCAACTGTTCTTCTATAAGTGCACGGTTGCGCGCATTCATGTCCTTTGCCAATTCATCTACTCTCTCAAGCTTAACCGAAGAATAAACATCATATTCCTTACTCACATCAAAGTCTTCTTTAGTATCCTCATCAATGAGTTTGCCAAGTTCTTTGATTCTATCTTTAAGGGTGCTTGCCTTTGCAAGATAAAGGTCCTTTTCCTGTCGTATCACCATACCATAGGCGCGTTCAAGTATGATTATTTTCACAAAATTTTCAACAGCAAGATAGCTCATTACCGAACCCATGAAAACAAGCGTAATGCTTATCATGCCCATATCATTTCTCAGAAGAAAATCAATGGACTCCAATATACCCAAAATCATCTGTGGTGGCGCAGTCATAACCGAAGCAATGTAGTATCCAACTCCCAACAACACCACTGCCACTACCATATCTGTTCTCCAGCGTATATCAGTTCTACCAAATGCCTTCCTGAACCCGGTTAGGAAGGTTGAACCCCCTGCCTTTTCATTGACCAGGGTAAATACAAGGATCAAAATAGTATACAAAAAAAACAAGGCTGCCAGCGTAAATCCAAGTGCTAAACCATAGGCAATATAGTAATTTTTCAATAAATCTGTTAATGTCAAAAGTACAAAATTTGTTGGTCCGAGAATAATTAGGCTTATTTTTTTAGTTTTTACTCCTGGTACTTTTAGTGCTGCCAGCGTGGTTTCAGGTGGAGTTGTGGATGTAAAGGTATACATCAGCACATATCCTTCTTTTGAGCTTTTGCTTGAATCCCAGCTGATAAAAACATCCTGTCCATTCTGGTTTGCAATAATCCCCTGTCTGGATGAAATTACTTCTGGGTGGGGTATGGCCTGGGCTGGCATTCTATCAACCATACCAACTCCACTAAGAGTAAGGTCATCTGTTACTGCTTGGGTTGGTATAAAGGATATAATTACTCGATAAGTATATTCCTCATTTTTAGTTTCGTAATTCCCTATTTTTTTTGCTGCTTCCAATACATAACCTACGCCGAAGTCTGATTTATCACAGAGATCAAAATTCTGATTGGTATATACTGGGTTTGCATTGGCATCTGCTATACTGTAAACAATATCTCGTGTGTCCTGAAGAAATGCATTTCTGCTCTGATCTCCAGACAGTCTCAGGGTAAGCACGGATTTTCTTGTATTCATAATCAAAGTTCGCATGTCGTTATTATTTTTTATGTAAGAAAGGATGGAATCGGACAAAGCTTCTTCATAATACATGGCAATTTTCTTGCATTTTAGCGATGCTGCAGAGCAGAGTTCTTTACATGTTGGGGTATTGGAGCAAACCACATTGCTGATGCCCAGCCTATTACCGCATTCCATATCTGCCTGGGCTCTTGCCTTGGAAAATTCTTCTAAACTTTGATCGGCTTGGAGAAGATTAACATCAGTTAACGTGGGATTATAGGACGTATAAACTGCACTGGTTCTTACGGATACAGTAACCTGTCTCTGAACTTCCATTCCATTTACTTGGAATGGCGCATAGTCATACACAGAATAGTCCACATTTCCATCACTGTCCAAGTCTACTGCATTAAGAGAGACCATCTGTTCGGTTTTATTGCCAGGGAAACTATGTTCCTCCAGACATCCGAAACCCATGAAAAACAGAAGTAACAAGGCTATGATTCTGCGCATGAGAGTCTTTCAATATTGTTCTTTTAAAACCTTGCGAGGTTAGCATATTTATGCATTCCATCTTTTCCAAGGTTTTGTCTGTTATAAAACCATCCCCTCAAGAGTTTGAAAGAGAGTTAAATTTTTGTCATGTCCTGATATTCAGGATCAAAACCCACATTCCCCATGGTTGTGAAATCGTTCTAACTGGTTCCATGGCAAAAAAAACATTTCTCCATGACAAAAAGGATGTGGATATTTTTGTTCTTTTCAATCGTAAAGTGCCAAAAACTTCATTTGAACCAGCCTTGAAAAAAATCATGGAAACATGTTTCCCAGACACCCACTATCAGCTTAGCTATGCAGAACATCCCTATGCTAGATTTAGGTATGAGGGTCGTAGAATCGACCTTGTGCCTGCCTATAAGATTAATGATGCTTCCGAGCGTCTAAGTGCAGTGGATCGTTCGGTTTTACATACGGACTTTATCCGAAAAAATTTACCAGATAAACAGATAGATGATGTGCTTTTGTTGAAGAAATTTCTACACACCAATTCACTCTACGGCGCAGAGATAAAAATCAAAGGATTTTCCGGTTATCTTTGCGAACTTCTCATTCTCCATTATGGTGGTTTCAGAAAATTATTACAATCCGCATCAAAGTGGAAAGCACCTGTGTTCATTGACATAAAAAAATATTATAAAAAAGACGAAGTCAACGGTGCCATAAAAAAATTTGGTTACCTTACGGTAATCGATCCAACTGATAAAAACCGCAATGTTGCTGCTGCAGTTTCTGAAGAGAATTTTATCAAATTTGCAAAACTGTGCGCCAAGTTTTTGAAAAAACCATCGGAATCATTCTTCTTCCAGGAAACACCCACATTCGAAGAAAAAATCACCAAACTCGCCAAAACCAAAAAGGTCGTTGTTATTTCCATGCCCAGACCAGAAATTGTTGATGATGTTCTTTGGGGCCAAATATACAAGATGATCGGTCAGCTTGAGCTTCATCTTTCAGAATTCAAACCCACAATCATTGCCGATGACCATAAACATCTGGTTCAGCTAGCTGTTGTCATAGAGCAGGATAAATTATCTTCAACAATGATGCTGGAAGGCCCTCCACTTGACATGAAGGAACATGTTCTAAAATTCAGGAAAATTCACAAATCGTCCAAATTTATTTTTAAAAATAATAAAATCTATGCCCAGGCGAAAAGGCCCATTATAGGGGTAAAAGATGCAATAAAGGACTTTTTCAAACAATTTAGAAAATCACCCTCTCATCTAGCTTGCAGTGAGGAACTTGTGATAATAGACCAGCTGTGACAGACAAAAAACCAAAATATCACACTTTTAAATATTTGCCTATAAAATATCACTAGTTATAACTTTAAGGAGGGTTTGAATGACACGAATTAGTAGAGATGTAAACCGAGTTAGAAGCGATGTTGCTCATGATGTTTCGAAAGCCAATGGGTTTAGAAACAAAGCCCTATTGGGGGTAGGCACTTTACTGGTTGCAGGTACATTAAGTGCCTGTGGTGGTACCACTAATAATTACTATTATGGTGGAGATAGCGAACAAACCGATGCTGGTTCAACTGATGTTTCAACTTGTAAATCTGGGCCAAAGCTAACCTGTGGCGATACGGCAATCCAAAAATATGTTCGCCTGGGCCAAACATTGGATGTTGAAGAACTTCATTTTACCGTTAGTGACGTAGGTCAGGATTCCAAAGGAAAATTTGTTGTTTTTGGTGTTTCTGATCCAAATTGTGATGAGATCAATAGCGCAAAAGTATACCAAGGAGAAGCAATCAACGTTGTTGTCTCTGTTTGGAGCTTTACTGTTTCTATGGTTGACACTTACTATGTTGAAGGAAAAAGCAGCGGTGCAATTTTGAAAGTGGAGGCAACATGCGAAGAAAATCCCGAATGCACTCCAAATATCCAAGTTCCAGCCTGTATGTCAAATTCCTATGGTTCAGGTGTTTTAAATCAAGGCGAGTCTGTTCCAATCGGAAGTTTGAAACTACAACTTGATGATCTTGAAACCCATGATGATTCCACCCTGGCAATCTTCTCTATCCTGGACAATTGCGGCAATGTTATCAAGAAAGATAAGGTTGCCCAAGGTGAGACCAAGGATATGGTGGTTGATGGAAAAGTAATTCGTTTGACCGTATCCCAACTATCATCTGGTGACACGTTCGCTGCAAAATGGGCTAAAATAGATATTAGTGTGCCATGCGAAGCTTCTGATTGTACCCAGGCACAACCTGAGGTGTCTGGACTTTTGAACCAAGGTGAATCATTGACCATGGGGGCAGGAATGAAGGTTCAGCTCGATGATCTGGCTAATCAGAATGACGGCGTCTATGCAATTATTTCCATACTTGATTCACAAAACAATGTTCTCAAAAAAAGCAAAATCAAAGAAGGTGCATCACTTGAAATGTCAATTGCTGGCGAGGCATTTGTTGTTACTGTAAATCAGGTTGCATCTGGTGACACGTTCGCTGCAAAATGGGCGGACATAACAGTTTCACGCTGTCCACCAATACGAAACTAATTTTTTATTTTTATAATCTATTTTTCTTCATCCAAAATTACTCTCTCACCCGGTAGTGGAGCCAGAGCATCAAATCCATGCTGTTCTTTCAATTCCTTTGCAAATTCTTCTGGATGATCCCCATGTACCAACAAAACTTTCTCTGGACCTGCTTTCTTGATGAATTTTATAAGATCAGTTCTACCTGCATGGGCTGAAAGATCAAGATATTCTATTGGTAGGTCCACCTGAAGCTGTTCCCCGTCCTGGGTAATAAATCCCTGATTCAATAACGTGTTCCCGTTGGTTCCTTCAACGCAATAACCTGTAAGAATAATTTTGGAATTACTATTTAGATTAAATAGGTAATTAAGTACTGGCCCACCATTCATCATCCCAGAACTCGTAATAATTACAGATGGTTGGCGAGTGGCTGCTTTTTTATCTGGTATCCCAGCAACCAGATTCACGCTTCTTATTGCTCGTTTAAACTTTTCCGGGTCTTTAATATAACTCGGATATTGCATATATATCCTTGATATTTCCTTTCCCATTCCATCCACATAGACGGGAACATTCTCGTCATAACTTCTGATTAGTGCGATCAATTCCTGTGTTCTGCCAAGTGCAAAGGATGGTAGTAGGACATTCCCTCCGCTCTCAAGAGTGTCGTAAATTTCTTCCATCAGTCTCTGTTCAACTTCTTTGCGTGGTGGGTGGTCCTTCTGTGCATAGGTGCTTTCTATCATCAAAGTGTCCACTCCGTCAATAAATTTGGCACCCTTATGCATCATGGTTTCATCACATTTGAAATCTCCAGTGTAAAAAAATGTTTTTCCCTTATACTCTATGTCGATCATTGATGCACCGCTAATATGGCCAGCATCAAAAAGTTCTATTCTTGTTTGACCAGTTTGGATTGGTTTTTTGTAAAGCAACGGATCCCAATGTTTCAGTGCTTTATTAAAATGCCCTAGTCTGTAGGGTAAACCATCCCCCATAATTTTCATGGAATCCAGCCAAAGGATTTCGCAGATATCTTTTGTTGGAGGGGTGGAATACCAGGTAATCTTATTATCCCGATAAAGTGCTGGGATACACCCACTATGATCAAGATGGGCGTGAGATAAAAGCATCATATCTGGTTTGAGCGAGGTTTCCAGTGGAAATTTAGGAAGATTACTTTCATCGAAAATTTTTATTCCATAATCCAACAGTATATTTTTGTCCGTGCGGAGCATGAATGCACTTCGACCAACTTCCCTAGATGCCCCTAGACAATCGACGAAAAATTCCATATTTGCAAATTCACATAGAAGGTTTTAATACATTCTTGCAGTTAGTTTTATCCCATGCGGTTGTTTTCATGAATGGAATAGATATGTTTGATTTCGGTTGGGTGCTACTTCTAGCTGCCCTGGCCGGAATTTTTTCAGTTAGATTCAAGATCCCCCCAGTGGTTGGGCTTCTTTTTGCTGGTATGTTGATTGGTCCCAATTTACTGAATGTGGTTGATCAGTCCACCATTGAAATTATTGCAGAAGTTGGCTCAATTCTATTGCTTTTTATGGTTGGTGTTGAATTCAGTATTGCCAAATTATTCTCAACCGGTCTTAGGGCAGTCATCAGTGGATTTCTGCTTATACTAATCATGTTTGCTGCGATGCATGAAGTTTCAATTATTCTTGGTTTTGATTCCCTCTCCTCTCTTTTCCTTGCATCTGTTTTCTCCATGAGTAGTACTGCAATCATGATGAAAATTCTTGAGCAAAAAAAACTCTTGGAAAGAACGGAAGTCCCGCTTCTCATTATCATGCTTATTATAGAAGATATAGTGGCAGTTTTTCTACTTACCTTTTTTTCAAATCTCACAACCAATACCTATGATCCCCAATCAATTTTTGGTGCCATCCTGCTTTCTCTTGGTATCCTCATATTCTGCTATGTTATTCTGCTTCGAGCACTTAGGAAATTATCCATCATATTTTTCCGCTATCAAACCGAGGATACTCTGACAATGGTTTCACTTGCTTTGGGTATTGGGATGAGTGCTCTTGCTTCCCTACTTGGTCTCACACCGGCAGTTGGTGCGTTTTTAGCAGGAAGCATCGTAGCTGGTCTTCCCAATGGTAAGGATTTTGAACGTTCCATCAGACCATTTAGTGTTGTTTTCTCATCATTTTTCTTCCTTTCCGTTGGCATGCTTATTGATCCAACTGCGCTTTTTGTATCCTTGGATGTAACCGTTATTCTAGTCATCAGTTATCTGATTGCAGTGTTTCTAACAACGTCCTTTGTTTTCTATCTCATTGGCTCAGATGGCAAATCAGCTATTTTTGCTGGTATTGCCATGCTCCCATTGGGTGAATTTTCTCTTTTAATCGCCAGGGAAAGTGTTGGCATCGTACCAATCAATCTGGTGAGCATTGTCTCAGTCGGTGTTTTGTTTAGTTCTATCCTATGCTCTTTTAGCTTGAGGAAATACGATAAAATTTATCTGGCGATAAAAACCCACACCCCACAGAATCTTTTGGACACTCTGAAACACGCATCAGGCTACTTTAGAAATGTTATGACTGCATTCGAACCAAAAGGTTACTTCCATACCCGATTGGTTAACGAATTAACTTCCATACGCTGGGACCTGGCATTTGTTACTGTGGCCAGCGTAAGCCTCTGGTTTTCTCGTTCCCTATTACGATTTCCAATAGCTATTATGGGTTATACTGCAAGTGCAGATTTCCTGGTTTTTCTTGTATTCCTACTGGTTTCAATTATTCCGCTCTATAGGATTCTTAGTTCCTTCAGACGTCTTCTTGACACACTGTCCACTGTTTTCTCTCAAACAACAGGTGCAGCACAAAGAAGCATAATCCTGCGCAATTTAATTATTTCAATAATTTTCTTTGCTGTTTTTGTTAATTATCCGCTGCTGATTGAATGGTTGGTTCTTCCCAGAATCTTCATCTGGTTTTCGCTTGTGTTTGGTGTACTTTCGGTATTCTTCTTTTGGAGTGCCATTCGCGCATCATCAGTATGGTTCATGATAAGTGGGCGCAGACCAATTTTCGTTAACTATCCGTCTGCCAAGGCATCTTCAAAAGATTTGATCATAGTTGCCAGTTCAAGGCATAGAAAGAAAAAACAACCCAAAAAAGAGGTACTTACTCTCAGTTAGTTTTAAATGTATGAATGATAAGAACTAATTATGTCTAGTTCAGATCAGATCAGAAAAAGTCTGCTCAGTGCAGTTGTCATGTTATTTTTGGTGTATCTGATTGCAGTTCCATTCTATATCTATTTCGAAGGTCTTTCACTGATAGATGCGATTTATTTTGTGTCAATCACAATAACCACAGTTGGCTATGGTGATATAACTCCCCATACCAGTATTGGGAAACTATTCACCATCGTAGTTCTATTTTCCGGTGTTTCAATTTTCTTTTACCATGTTACCCACTTCGGACTATTTCAGGAAAAGGCACTGGACCCTCATGTTCAGCGCAGGCTGGAAATTCTGCGAAACCTAACCGAACTTCAAAGTGGTAATGTGAAAAAGGAAGAGGTACGCATGATCAAAGATAAGTTAAATCGCATTTCGCAAGAACACATATCGAAAAAACTGAGCAAATGAACTTCTATAAATTTAAATTTCTGAGAAATCCACTTACGAAAAACCAACAGGAAAAAATTCGTAAAACAAAATTTACCATTGTTGGTCTAGGAGGAACTGGCGGATTTATTCTGGAAAACTTACTTAGACTTGGTGCCGAGAACATCATTGTTTTTGATCACGATCGCTTTGAACTATCTAATTTCAATCGTCAAACCCTGGCCACCGATGAATTTCTTGACATCCCTAAGGTTCACGCTGCCATTGCCAGGGCAAAAACAATCAACAAAAATATTAACCTAAAAACATTCAGAAAATTCGATGAGGATACCGATATTAACACAACAGACATGCTGCTAGACGGAACTGATAATCTGGAGTCGAAGTTACTCATGGCCAGAATGGCCCGGGATAAAAAAATCCCCTACGTTTTTTGTTCTGCTCAGTCCACACGCGGTATGGTGACAATTTTTACAACCTATAAATTTGAAAAAGCATTTCAGCTTGCGGGCAAGGATATTGATAATTTTTCTTCATGTTCTTCCATCATGTGCCCGGCAGCATCCTTGGCTGGCACGCTTGCGGTATCTCAGGCAATGAACTTTTTGCTAAAAAAACCAATTACCAAAGCCCCCAATGCAATTTTTTTTGATCTTTATAAAAAAGAAATATTTTGGAAGGCGAAACTCGGATGACTGATTTTTTTGTTGTGGAGCCATGTAGTTCTTCAAATGGGGTAGAAATAAAACTTAAAAATAAAAAAATTGATTTAAAAAAAGCCGAGTTACTTCTTTCCTCTCTTGGCAATAGTCCGGTTGTTATTCTTGCAAAATTCAAAGACTATTCGGTTAGTCTCTATGCCAGCGGAAGAATAATGGTAAAAGGAAAAAAGAAGATAAATCATAAACAGGGAAATGGGATTGCAAAGGAATTGATTACAATTCTTGAAAAAGGTAATGCCCTAATTGATTAACATGAAAATCGATTTTCATATTCACACAAAATATTCTCCTGATTCACTAACCCAGCCCAGGGACCTGGCCGCAAAGGCAAAAAAACTGGGAATAATCCCCACTGTTACTGACCACAATTCAATTGAAGCCCATAATGAAATGCGTTCTCTTGGTGCGGATTTCATCCCAGGTGAAGAAATTTCCACAGATAAGGGCGATCTTGTTGCACTCCATATCAATGAACGTATTCCAAAAAGAATACCTTTTCTGGAAGCAATAGATAACATTCATGAACAGGGGGGCATTGCCTATCTACCGCACATGTATGATCATGCTCGTTCCGGTGCTCACGTGAGCGATGATGAAGCAAAAAAGGTGGATGTTATTGAAGTTTTCAATGCACGCTGTTTAAATCCAAATTTTAATCACCTGGCCGAATCATTTGCCAGTAGGAACAAAATGCTAAAGGCAGTTGGGAGCGACAGTCATTTTCTTTTTGAATTTGGTTACAACTACAACGAATTTCCTGATTTTGATTTTAATGATCCAAAAGCGTTGCTCAAGGCTTTGAAAAAAGTAAAGTTCGTTACAAAAAAAGGTCCCATTTACGCTAGAGGTACTACACGATTTATCTACATGGGTAAAAAACTATTGAAAATTATCTAATTGCACTTGCCACCCAAATCCGAAATCTATTTAAGTTTAGAACAATTTATCCAATCCAATGGCAGAATCATTTGTTGGTATTGAAATTGCAGTCATTGTAGTGACCGCATCCATAGTTCTTGCAGGTATTTTGGTAGGCATAGGTCGTGCCATTGGTAATAAGAAAGTAGAACATTTTGGATTGGAAGAACTTATCCAATCAGTTATCAACGCAGCCATCATTGGATCTTTTGCAGCCATTGTTGAATTGGTCGGTGTAGTCAGTTCTTCAGTTGTTGTTGGCCAATGTGCCAATGGAAATGTGGTTAATCAATTAAGTTGCACCCTGGATGGTGTCAACACCTCTCTTTTTGCTCTGTTCCAACAGGTCGTCCAAACTCTCAATATCCTTGGTTATTACCAAACCATGTCATTGGATTTCGGGGCATTCGGACTGTCCCCATTTGCTAATCTTGCATCGGTTTCCAATATTCTCTCCCTTCAACTTGTTAGTCTCAATGCAATCATGATAATCGGTCAGCTTAATAGTCAAATAGCCGTATTTATTGGTCAGAATGCACTTGGTCTTCTATTTCCATTGGGGCTTGTGCTCAGGACTCTCTTTGCCACAAGAAAACTGGGTGGGTTCCTAATCGGTCTTGCAATTGGTCTTTTCATTTTCTATCCAACATTCATCCTTATTTTCCCAAGTCCAATAGCTACGATCAATGGCTCCATAGATACCATGAAAAATTTCACAAACAATAGCTATTATGCTACGGTCCCCATAATTGATTTGAATAACAATTATGTCCTTGCAAGCAAACTGGATGTGATGAGCGGTCGTTGTAGTTTTGTCCGCAGTCCTTTCTATATTAATGGGACCATGCAGAACTTTTCAAGTACTGTCGTTAATGGTAGCTTGGTAAACATCACTCTCGCTGAAAACGGTAGCTCCTGCGATTTATTGCTTTACTCTCAGCAAAACCAGACCCAAAATCTGTCAGTTGATCTTAGTGGTGATCTCACTCTAATCTCGCAAAGTAACAACAATGCCATTGCCAAATCAATTCTCTACAATGTGCTGGCACCAATCTTCTCACTTATCATTACCATAGTATTCGTGAAAGAGCTTGCCGGCATTCTTGGAAGTGAGATTGGTATAAAGTCATTCACCTCCATATGATCCTGGTTCAGGTCCCCTAATTAAACTTTTAAACCATGCAAGTGAATGTGATATTATGTTTCTGAACAGAGCAGTTACTGCTATAACACTTGTCGGCGGCATTTTGGCCGTAATCATTTCACTTGTTTACGGTAGTCCACTTCTTTCAGTTGTTGCAGCATGTTTCTTTTTCCTTAGTCTTGTTCTTTGGAAATATGGCTATCTCATCATCCCATTCTTCACCAAGGCGACAAACATTATCGAGATGCACGATGGCTATGAGGTTCCTCCATCTAGGGAGTATATAATTAAGAAAAACGAATCCGGTTATTATGTTTCCAAATTCCTCGAGATCAAATTTTATGAAAGTTCCA
Organism: Candidatus Bilamarchaeum dharawalense; assembly: GCA_902386555.1. Taxonomy (GTDB): domain Archaea; phylum Micrarchaeota; class Micrarchaeia; order Anstonellales; family Bilamarchaeaceae; genus Bilamarchaeum; species Bilamarchaeum dharawalense. The sequence goes on along the minus strand of CABMJJ010000009.1, from coordinate 350,311 downwards.
TGGACAAGGGCACCGAGGAAAAAAAGAACATGTTCGAGTCTTTTGAAAAGGCCGTTAGCTCACTAAAATACATTGTAAAAATTTCACTCATGATCAGTACCCTTGATCTGTCCAAGCATATTGATGAAATCAAAACCAAACGTGGGGCAGTTGAATCCAGAAAAGCAAAGGAAGTGAAATTGGCTGCTGACGAGTCCATGAGGATCGATCGTGAATTGGCCTATTGGAATCGTCTTCTTGATAGAATTACTCAGGGTGAAAGACCAGTTGAGATTATTGCGTTCGCTTCCACCACTGCATTTGGTCTTACTCGTGAAGAAGCGGTAAGCCGAGTGTCAAGGCAAGCAAAGGAATTGAAAACAATTCTTTCCAGTTCTCTTGGTTGCGATATCCGCGAGCTTCATGATCTGGAAATGCTCAAATGCTTTGAATGGGACTATTTCTTCCCAACAACTCCAGAAGAAATCAAGGACGCATTATTCTGACATCATCAGCTTGGTTTAAATTTTTTCAAGTTCCATTCCTAATCATGAAAAATATTCTAGGAGTGGGGGTTTTTTTCGGTTTACTTCTTTTTACCATAATTCTAACCGGGTGTTGTTCTGCTCTACATCGAAATTCAGATAGTGGAAATCCAATACTCGTGACCAACGATTCAGATAATGACTTTTATACTCCTCCTGAAGATAACACAACAACTACCCCTTCATTGGGTGATAAAAAAAACATACGCTATGGGACAACGAGTCTGCTTCAGATTTTTGATTTCTATGCCCCATCACAACAATCCGATACACTCGTGATCGTTATTCATGGGGGCGCTTGGGTGGCTGGTGATAAGGGGTACATGGCTCCAATAGCCCAGTTCCTTGCCAAAAACGGCTACAGTGTTGTGAATATGGATTACCGCCTGGCACCGATGAGCAAATATCCTGCTCCCATGGAAGACATCTCATCGGTTTTGAAATATGTGGATTCCAACAAGGAGCAATTCTCCTTGAAAGATAATTACAGAATCGTTCTTCTTGGTCATTCTGCAGGTGCTCATCTTTCTGCCCTATATGGTCTGAAGGAATCAGAATTCAACTCTGTCAATGTGGATAAGGTTGTTGGTCTGGCTGGTCCCTATGATTTTGTTACTCTTGAAGAACAGGGGGCAGTAAGCCTTGCTCTGGATTCATTCCTAGGATCCACCCCAAAAATAGATGTTTCCCCAGCATCCCAAGTCAAGGCCGGTGAAACAACCCAATATCTGCTTATTCTAGGTTCAAGTGACGAACTGGTGCCAGTTTCCCAACTCACTGCATTTGAAACTGCTCTCAAGGCAAAATACGTTCCGGTGGAAACACTTGTTGTTTCTGGCAGAGACCACAACGGAATTATTAATCAAATACCTCAAAACGACGTGGTTGCTCAAAAAATTCTTACCTTTGTTGGATAGCGGTTATCGAGAGCTAACCTTTAAATATCCTCCAAGGTTACGAATATAGGTATATTGGAGGAAGTTTGTTCATATGAAACCATCTTACATGCTCTCGAAAGAGGTTGCACGGAAAATGATTCTGGTGCACCCACCCGAGCCACGCAAAGATCTACTCCTGGCATCACCCTCCCACGGTGTATACATTGGTAAAACACGATTTTTACGCACTCCTGTTTTTTGGGATCCGAGCAAGCTTATCAATCCTCATATCGCAGTTATCGGTATTACTGGTTCTGGTAAGAGCTATACAGTAAAAACTTTCCTAACTCGCGCCTCCCTTATTTGGAACACCAATGCCATAATCCTAGACTGGGTTGGGGAATACGAGCCCTGGGTAAAACAAGCCGGTGGCAAGGTCATCAATCTTGCAAAAGAAAGATTGAATATTCTTGATCTTGTTGGTGTTCAAAAAAGAAGCAGAATTAAACAAATTATATCCGCATTGGACATTCTTCTTGATCTTAAGAGCTATCCAAATGAAAGAGATGAAATTGAAGATGCATTGGAAGCTGTTTACTATGGTAAAAATGCAAAGAAAGCCAAAAATGATGCTGGCCCAAGCAAAATGAGGCCAACCCTGGCTGATGTGGTAAAAATACTTGAGGAAGCAGGTAGGAAAAAATCTGCCAGACTGCTAAAAAGATTCACAACTGAAGGTACTGATTTTTTTGCTGGAACATCAACCATGGACATAAAGAAACTAACTTCCAGCGGTCTTGTCTGCATTGATCTTCATGGACTTCCTAGCGAGGAAATGAGAAGCCTTGCAGGTCTAACTATTTTGCAGTATATCAAGGAGCTCATGCGTTCTGAGGGTATGCAACCTGATAACAAGAAAGTCAAGCTTTTTGTTGTTCTTGATGAAGCTTGGAAAATAGCACAGGACGAAAGAAGCGATGTCATAACCATTGTCCGGGAAGGCCGTAAGTATAATTTTTCTCTGGTCATCGCCACCCAAAACCCAACTGATATGCATAAGACAATATTCAGCAACATTGGAAGTGTTTTCGTTCTTAGGATCATCCTTAAAGAATTCCGTGACTATGTAAGGAATTCAATTGGGTATTCTGATTTCATCGATGGTGAAATCTCAAAGTTTGGTGTGGGTGATGCTGCAGTCAATATGATATTTGCAGAAAGACAAACCAGAGTTATGACATTTCTGATGGATAAGATTGATGGGGAGGAACCACTTCTCATCTATAAAATTAGAGGTGGGGAAATGATTATTGAAGTTGAACGAGAGCAATTTGTTAGGATGCTTTATGAAATTGGACTTAATGAAGGACAACTTAACCTAATCAAAAATGAGTTTTCCAAGGGCGATGGTCTTGTGGATGGTGAACAGCTTGTTGCCATCCTAGAAAAATTCGGTTATGCCCGGCCATCGATCATCTCCTTCCTGCGTCAGCTTGGTATTGATGAAAAGAACCTTATTCGAGTCTTCTCACTGGTTAGAATGAGAAAGGCTACTAAAGGCGTGGTAAACGTCGTTTTGGAGGAAGACAATGACTGAGGAAAAGATAATTGTTGCTGCAAAACAGAAGAAACCACTGAAAAACCTTGCCACACTTCTTAGCGGTCTTGGTTTTACTAAAATTGCATTTATCAAAAATGTACTTTCTGTGGAAAAGATCAAAGGTTCTGATCTTCAGGGTAAACCCTATCTTGAATATAAGGTTGATTTCAAACCAAATGCCATAGAATTTTTCTATGGATATTCTGCTAAACGGGGTAAAATAGCAAGACTCCTTGATCTCATGCCAACTTTTCTAAACATTATTCAGGTTGCTGAAGACTACTATGATGTAAAACCCACAAGCATCTTTTCTCAGGTTACTGCAGTTTTATCTGAAACTGCAAAAATAATTGACCGGGATGCAATGGAATTTTCTACCCAACTCACTGAACTTGAAGCGAAACACGAAGACCTTACTGCCAAATATGATGATCTGGTCCGATCTGGCGAAGCAAATACCCGTCTTTTATTGGAATGTGAAAGAAAACGCGACGAACTCCAGAAAAAGTTAGCCCAAATGAGTGGCATGAGTGATGATTTACTTAAGGAATCCCTCTATAATTGGATCAAGGTTCATGGCGGCACCATCGATGTTCGTGATTTTGCAAAGGCCAATTCTGTTGCTGTGACTAGGGTGGAAGAGGGTCTGAACCTTCTTATCCGTGAGGGTTACATCAAGAGGCGCTTTGAATGAAGAAATCAAAAAAAGTGTTCAAGAAGAAAGCACCACATAAAAAACAGGCGCAAAAACACTCATCCAAAATCAAATCAAAACCAAAAAAAGTTATAACCGAAAAACTGGAATTTGATGACGGTGAAAAAAAGGATGAAAAAGAGATTATCATCCACCAAGAAAATATTCCACACGAAATAATCAGTGACTACGTATTCAGTTTTGAACTTACTCGGCAGTATCCTACTGTTCGTTCCTATCTTCTCAAGCAACCTCTAAAAAAATCCTTCAAAGAAACATTTTTAGAGCTATTTGGAACTGGTAAGAAAGTTTGATTTTAAATTCCAACACAATATAATCGCTTCATGAAAGTCCTTCTTATCGGTAATGGTGCCAGGGAGCATGCAATTGCTGAGAGGCTGGCGCATGATTGCGATCTATATGCCATCATGTCCAAAAAAAACCCAGCAATAGCTCAACTTTCCAAAGAATACTGGATTTGTGACATTGAAAATCCCGAAGCAATACTAAAGGCAATTTCTGGCAAGTCCTTTGATCTTGGGTTTTCCAGTCCTGATGCAACCCTTGCTGCAGGAGTGAGCGATGCACTTGCATCAACAGGTATGTTGGTAGCATCCCCATCTAAAGCCGCATCCAGAATCGAATGGGACAAATCCTACATGCGCAATCTTTTGAAGAAATACAATGTGAAAGGTTCGCCAAAATATGAACTAGTGCATACTGAGGCAGAAGCACTACGTGTTATCAAGGACTATGATTCTGTTGCCATAAAACCTCTTGGTCTTACTGGGGGTAAGGGAGTTAAGGTTACCGGTGATCATTTCACAGAGATTTCAGATGGTTTGGATTATGCCAAATCTCTTTTGCGAAAAGATGGAATTGCACTTATCGAAGAGAAATTAGTTGGGGAGGAGTTTACTCTTCAGGTTTTCTGCGATGGTTCCAGAATAAATATCATGCCCCCTGTTCAGGATCATAAACGAGCCTTTGAACAGGACAAGGGTCCAAACACCGGAGGTATGGGGAGTTATTCTTCCGGAGAGTTGCTACCATTCCTCACTAAAAAAGACATGGAAGATGCAACAAAAATAATGCAAAGTACTGTTCATGCACTTAAGAAAGACGGAGCATTGTTCAAAGGAGTTCTCTATGGTCAGTTCATGGTTGGTAGGGATGGTCCAAAAGTCATAGAATTCAATGCCCGTTTCGGAGATCCAGAGGCAATGAATGTTCTTTTCCTTCTTCAAGATTCGCTTACCAATACCTTTCTTTCGATTGCCGATGGTCATCTAATTTCTACCAGGTTCTCATCGGACTGTACTGTGGTGAAATATCTTGTTCCAGATGGTTATCCAGATAAACCAGTGAAAGATGCTGAAGTGGTGGTGGACGCCCATGGTTTGGAAAAAGTCAGAGCCAATGTGTACTATGCTTCAGTATATGAGAGTAATGGAAAAATATTAACAACCGGGTCAAGGGCATTTGGAATTATTGGCCGCGGAGAAACTTTGGAACAAGCTGAAAAAATCGCAGAAGAAGGTTGCAAACATATTAAAGGTCCCGTATGGCATAGAAGTGACATTGGCACCAGCGAGTTTGTTGCAACCAAAATTGCCCGCATGCAAAAAATACGTGATAAACCATGAAATATCTTCTGTTGGTTCTTTTAGTTCTCTCACTATCCTTTGCCACTTTTGGTTCTGCAAGACAGGTTATTGAGAGAACCTGGACCATATCCAATCAGGGTCCATTTCAATTTAATGGTGCACTTGTTGTGAATAATAGCAACCAGCATGTTTTGTCCATAATTACCGAACCCTATATGGATCAGCGTACTGATGAGGAAGGTGTCATCTGGTTAAACTATTCTGGCAGTGGCAATGTTCGTCTTAAGGCCATAGCCATAGTTGATGTGGATTACAATACAAACATCACAAGCGATGCCACCCAGCCAAAGAACTCAGTTACTTTTACCAATCTTACCGAACCAGATGAAAGAATTACCTTCCAGGCAACCCGGGTTTCCAATTCCTCCTCTCTTAAAACCATTCGAAATGTTGTGGACTGGGTTCATGGCTACATAACCTATGATCTAAGCTATTGGGGAAGGTCCAAATCTGCCCGAGAGGTTTTTACTGAAGGAAGAGGGGTGTGTGTGGAATATTCCCATCTTCTCATATCCATGGTCGAATCCCTTGGTTTCAAGGCACGCTATGTTTCTGGCTATGTTTATACTGAAGCCTGGCAACCCCATGCCTGGGTGGAGATCTCTGTTCCTGGCTATGGTTGGCTTCCTGCAGATCCAACATTTAACCAAATAGGGACGCTTGATAATAGCCATATTGCAATTGACTATGGACCAGATCAGGCATCCATCTTCGATAGTATCCTTACCCAGGATCAAATGGCCATTCTTTCTGTGGAAGACCAGCTCTCAACAAATTTTGCCAGTGAAGATACCAAGGGTGTGGATTTGGATATTGCACTTGAAAACAACACAGTGATATTCGAAATTGACAATACCAACTCCTATTTTGTCTATGGTACTTTTGTTTATTCCATGCTTAATACCCAAGAAGAAAAATTACTTCTTCTTGCCCCCAATGAGAGACTCCAAATTAGAAAAGTACTTGACCAGTCTCAATTTGATCAAAATTTTGTTTATTCTGTTCCTGTTATCGCATGGTTTAATGATGCCAAAGCAAACAATACTTTTGAAATAAAACCAGAATCCAATGGCCCCTATAACAATTCCGGATCTTGTCTGTCTAGTTTTGTTTTACTACTCTGTTTTTCATTAATATTCTTCCATCGCATATGACTTCAGTTACCCAGCTTGAATCACCACAGAATACTATCTGGGCAACAATGTCATTTTTGGGTACAATCTTCTTTCCATCCAACAAAACAAGATCTGCTTTTTTTCCTTTTTCCAAGCTTCCTACTTCCTTTTCCAATCCAATTGCCTTTGCTCCGCCTATGGTTGCAAGTTTAAATGCATCTTTATAATCAAAAATTTTACCCCTCTTTTTCTGTGTTAAAATGGCTAATCTCATCTGATCAAACATGCTAAAATTATGGTAAGCACCAACATCGCTTCCAAGCCCAACAGCGACTCTGTTCTTTAGTAGTTCTAGTACTGGGGCATGCCCGCTTTTCAATGCCATATTCGAACCAGGACAATGGGCAATGCTGGTCTTGGTTTTTGCCAGTAGTCCTATCTCATCATCATTCAACCATATTCCATGGGCAAGTAATGTGTTTTTGCCAAGAATTCCAAGCTCATGGAAATGTGCTATGGCTGTTTTCTTATAATTTTTTTTGTCCCATTCCACTTCTTTTATATTTTCATGCGCATGGGTGGTGATCATTGTATTATACTTTTTTGCCAGCCGAACTGCACCATTCAATAGTTGGTCTGTACAGGTTATCCCGAATCTTGGTGTAATGGCATATCTAAGACGCCCTCCTTTTTTTCCATGCCATTTTTTGATCAATCTTTCAGTCTCACGAAGGGATTCCATTGTGTCTTCAAGCAATCCAGGTGGAGAATTTCTGTCCATCATTGTTTTCCCTATGGTTGCCCGTAATCCTAATTTACTTGCAACTTTGAATGCTTCTTCCGTGTGCCTCACCGAGGTATAATCAACAAAACTAGTCACTCCATTTGAAATAAGCTCAACATAGGCAAGCCTAGCACAATCAGAAGCTTGCTTTTTAGTCATGTTTCCCTCCCATTTCCAGATTATCTTCAGCCAATCCAACAAAGTCTTGCCAGCTGCCAATCCACGCGTGGCAATCTGATAGCTATGAAGATGGCTGTCTATAAAACCAGGGCAAATGATGGAGTTCTTTGATCCAACAGACCTAGTAATTTTGTATTTTTTCCTAATCTTGGGGGCGTTTCCAATATCCACAATTCTATCTTTTTCCACTATCACCGAGGCATCTTTCATTATTCCATAGGGTAAAACTATCCAACCTCCATATACTTCTAACATCCATTTCCTCTAGCTTTTGGTCTTTAAAAAATCTTCCTCTCATTCATTGAATAATGGCAGACGTTCACATTGTTGGCGCTGGGCCAGCCGGAGCCATCTCCGCTCTAAGTGCGATTCACCATGGTCATCAGGTAGTGATCTCTGAAGATCATCCAGTGTCTGGTTTGCCAGAAAATTGCTCCGGTCTTTTTTCCATAGATGGTCTTGGGTCATTAAAGCAATTTGTTGACTTTAAACCAACCATAATCAATCCGATCTACGGTGCCAATATCCACATTAATGATACTATCCTTTCTGTTAGAACACAAACTCCAGTTGCCCATGTTTGTAATCGTTCCCATCTTGATGTATTGCTTGCACAAAATGCAGAAACTGAAGGTGCAAAGATCAATTATGGCGAGAGAATCCAGGGTAATTTTCATGCAAATAATATCATAGGTGCCGACGGACCACTTTCCCATGTTGCTCGACATTTCAATTTTCCCAAAATAAAAAAATTCGCTGCAACTTTACAGGCTGACCTTCCATTTAGGTGTGAAGACCCTAGGGTGGTTGAACTCTTCCTGTCCAATCAAAAGTTCCCTGGTTTTTTTGCCTGGACAATCCCCCATAATGAAGAAAAAGCTGAGTTTGGCGTTGGGGTGGAAGTCCCTTCCCGTGCCCAGGAGGCTTGGAAAAACCTTCTGAAACTCAAAAAGATCGAAGCCGCAGTAAAACCAAGTGGGGCATCCATTCCTCTCGAGACTCGATCAAAAACCGCAAAATCAGTTTCTGGGAAAAACATATTTCTTGTTGGTGATGCCGCCGGTCAGGTTAAATCAACCACTGGTGGTGGTGTAATATTTGGCGGGAATTGTGCTGCCCTACTGGGCAAGCATATTTCCAATCCAGGTGGCTATGAATTAGAATGGCGATTGAAATACGGTACTGATCTTGCCCTTCATAGTTTATTCCACAATTATCTTGCAAATCAGTCTGATGCTTCGCTTTCTGCTCTCGGTAGAAGGCTTAAGAAACTTAATATAGATGTTTATTTATCAAAAAACGGCCATATGGACAGGCCCACTAAAATGGTCGGACCGAATCTGATGGCCCATCTACTAAAGTCAATCCTAGGGGTGTAAAAAGCGAATGCTTTTTACTTTATAAAATCAGAATTTTATGGGGTGTAACATGATCGGCAAAACAGAGAAATATATTCTTGAAGAGCTGGAAAAGAAAAACGGTCTTCTTTTTGCTCTGATTGATCCATTGGACTATAAAACTCCAAACGAAGCCATAAAAACAGCTAAAAATGCTGACGAAGCAGATGCGGATGTTATTCTTATCGGAGGAAGTACTGGGGTTCAGGGTGAAGACCTAGACCTGGTCACAAAAACAATCAAAGAAAATGTTTCCAAGCCAGTGATTCTCTTCCCGGGGAATATCGGTACTTTGACAAAATATGCAGACGCTGTTTATTTCATGTCCATGCTTAATTCTCGAAATACCTATTGGATAAGCGAGGCTCAGATGCTTGCTGCACCAATGGTTAGGCACTACAAAATCGAACCACTCCCCACTGCCTATGTTGTGGTGGAGCCGGGTGGAACAGTTGGTTGGGTTGGCGATGCAAAACGTCTTCCGCGAAACAAACCAAAGATAGCTGCTGCCTTTGGTATGGCTGCCGAATACATGGGATTCAGATTTTTCATTACCGATGCAGGGAGCAATCCAGAAACCGGTCCGGTGCCTCTGGAAATGGTTGCAGCAGTAAAATCCTGTATTACCATCCCCTATATAGTTGCTGGTGGCATTCGTACTCCTGATCAGGCAAAAAGTATAATCAAATCCGGTGCTGATATAATTCAGGTTGGAACTGCTTTTGAAAAGGAAAGTTCTATCTCTAAGATAAAGGATATGGTCAAGGCAGTACGAGAAGGGGGAAAAAATAAATAGGGCAATCATTTCTTTGGCAATGGAGCAAAATCAAATTTATACACCCATAAAATTGGCACATATTCATACTCCCTGATTATGGAGCCAAATCTACTTCTTATCTCTGTCATTATCTGTTGGAAATGTTCGTTGTTTTCAGCATCAAATGCTATATTTAAGTCCCACCTTCCGACTATGTTCAACAGAAATGTTATGTACGGATTCATCTGACAGTAGGTTTGGAATTCTTTTATCTTTTCCTCAGATGTATTCTGGGTAGTTATTAAAATTTCATAATTTTCTAAGCCAATGGTTGCTGGTTGGATAATCGCCTTGTACCCCACTACTATCCCTTCCTTCTCCAATTGTTTTATCTTTGTTCGAACGGTTATGGGTGTTATCTCTACCTTTCTTGCTATTGCTACTGTTGGCATTCTTGCATTCTTTGAAAGCAAATGAAGAACTTCTATCTCCTTTTTATCCAATTGTCGTTTTTTTGGAATCCCACTAAAAAGCAAATGACCTCTATTCTGGCTTTCTTTTTCTCCTATCAAATAACTCCTAGGGTAGGTCCAAACCCCCCTAGATATGGTTACCATATGATTCTGGACATACCCTCTATATCTTACAAGAATATCATTCAGAATCTCGGAAAAAGAGACGACATCCTCGGACATAATGGCCATCGCACAATCAAATTTCCCCCCGCACCTTGCAAGCCATCTTATGTTCGGATGGTTTTTGAGAAAATCAAAAAATTTCTCTTTTTGCTCTTTTGATATCTCACCAAATTGCAGCCACACCTCGTGGTTGACATAACCAAGTTTTGAATAATCAATATTTGCTATAAACTGGACAATCGCTCCTGATCTAACCAATCTTTCGATTCGGTAATGAAGCGCCTGTTTGGATAGGCCAACTTTTTTTGCTATCCTACTTAGGCTTCTTCTGCAATCGCTTTCTAATTCATAAAGTATGCGCCTATCTTTTTTATCTATTTTTACTCTATAATCATGCATATGTTTACAATAGCTAAATTTAGTTTATAATAATTATCCTTTTGTCAAAATTCTAATTCAAAGTATTATATCTGTCCTAAGCTCCATAAAAGATCATGAAAGAACACATGTTAACTGGAACAAAAAGAGAAAGGGTGGAAGAAAAACTCCTGAGAAAATTTCGTGGTATGGAGATATTTGAACCTGAAAAGCACTTTAGATTGTTCAAACAATTACAGGACGGATCCTTCGGATTCAGTCCTGTTGCATGTGCACTCTATGCCAATGGTTTCAATCCTCGTGGTGCTAGCAAACTAGCACCATTCGGATTAATTTATTCTGGAGATCAAAGCATATTTAGTATGGGCTATTTTAGAAAGGAAGGAACAGCCTATGATGAAGATGGATACCTGATGATTGTTGCTCCCAAGGGCATTCAAGTTGGGTCGGTGATACAACATGTCACAGAAGAGATACTGGCCGATTCTACGATTCCCTGTAAAGGTGTCTATGTTCGTTTTATTGGAGTCAGGGATTATCCTGATTATGTATTCAGAGGATTCAACCTGGTCGGTACAGACAACAATGAATGGAATCCACGAGCTCCACAGGAGGACGAGACCTATTTCCATTCTACACTTGATCTCTCAAGAGTAATCCGTCCAAATTTTGATACTTTCGAGGTGCTTGATCTGGGTGGTACGGTGGACAAAGAGCATAGACGCAAATCCCGGTTGGCTTTCAAAAGATTTGAAAATTTTCTTAGACGCAATGGACTTGAGTTTAGGATGGAAAAGATAACCGGAGACAATGCAGGTGCTGCAAGTGAAGTTGGACGAGGACTAATATGTGCCCATTTCGCACAGTTGACTGACCCGGTTGGTTCTGTAGCAGAAGATCATCTGGGAGTGGTAAGCCCGCAGATTCTTTCATTACCTGATGTAAAAGCGTACGTTGGACATTTGAATAACATTCCCATCTCAATATTTGTTGGAGAGGAGATTGGACCAGGTATGGTTGGACTTTACACGCCATTTACTCTACGGAGCAGCGATCATATCCTCAAAAATTTGCTCAGGATTGATCCCAACGAGTTAATCCCAAATCTGCCTGAAATTAAGGATGGACCTAAACAAGTACCCAGAAGCGAAGGATTCAGTGCAATTGCAGTTTTCAATCAGATTCAGTATTTTGCAAAAATCATTATTGAAGAAGGAATTAGTTACGTAAAACTTGGTGGTTCTGAAGAGAAAAAACTAGACGATGCCAAGCGCCAGCTTGGTGCTGAAGAGGACAGAACCTTGTGGGTGTTTAAAGGAAAAGTCTAATCCGGTTCCACATGCACACTGACTTCCTTAACCTCTGGAACCTCACGCATTATTCTTGTTTCGATGTCATGTGCAATTTTATGTCCATCAACTACACTGGTTTTGTGAGGTACATGGATGTGGACATCCACCAAAATCCTACTCCCAGCGATTCTCGCTCTTAATTTATGGTATCTTGTTATTCCTTTTTCGCTGTCTAAAACATGGACTATTTTTGCCATTTTGTCCTTTTCAGGACTGAAGTCCATAAATACCCAAAATGATTTGAGAAGAAGTTCAATTGAGATGTAAAGCATGACCAATCCAACAACAATGGCACCTAAAGGATCTCCGAATACATAACCCAATTTTACTAAAATCAATCCTAGTAATACTGCTACAGAACTGATTACATCAGTGGTAAAATGAGCCGAATCAGCTTCCAATGCCGAACTACCTTCTTTTTTGGCAATATCTCCTAAATATCTCGATGTGAAATAGGTGACTGGTATGGAAATTAACATCAAAATAATACCTGCTTCGGAAAACTCCACTTCACCAGGCCCAGAGATTTTTTGGTAGGCTTCAAACAGAACTACAAATGCAGTACCTGTTATGAGCAATGCCTGGAGCAAGGAAGAAAGGTTTTCAAATTTTTCATGACCAAAATGATGAGAATGATCTTCTGGTTGTTCCGCTTTTCTTATTCCCAGATAGGCTAGAACAGAGGCCACAAGATCAAAAAAAGAATGAGCACTTTCAGCATACAACCCTATACTTCCAGTAATAAATGCCACAACTATCTTACTTGCAAGCAGTCCAATGTTTACAAACATGGATATTTTCGCAGCACCCAGTTTTTGCATAATTTTGATTCCCCATCAATGCTTAAAGGCATTACCTAAATGCACATAAAATAAATAGTTTACCTGTCTAACTGTTTTGGTGATATGGTGAATACCTCATTTATCGAATTTTTAGCTAGAAACAATGCCATCCGATTTGGTGAATTTGTTCTGAAAAGTGGTCGTTCTTCTCCCTATTTCATAGATATGGGTGTTTTGAACAGCGGTTCTGTCACCTCTGATTTGGGCAAATTCTATGCAACCAAGATAGGCGAAGCGTTCAAGGGTGATTTTGATGTTGTTTTTGGTCCAGCCTACAAGGCAATTCCCCTGGCCATTACAACTACACTCGCCCTTAATGGTGCTGGCGTTAACAAAAAATGGCTTTTTGATCGAAAGGAGAAGAAAGTTCACGGTGCAGATGCCAACAGTGTTTTTGTTGGTAGCCAAAACCTAGACCGGGGTCAGAGAGTGGTTATTGTTGATGATGTTATGACCACTGGCGGTACAAAATTCGAAGCAATTGAAAAGCTTGAAAAAACATTAAGTGCCGAAGTGGTCGGTATTGTGATAGCCGTAGACCGAATGGAAATTGGTAGGAAAGAAAGTGCATTGGCTGAATTTACCGAAGATACTGGCGTTCCAGTTCATGCAATTGAAAATATCTCGAACATTTTTAATCATCTAAAAGGTAAAACAATAGATGGAAAGGTCTATGTGACAGATAAGCTATTTGAAAAATATCAAGGATACATGAAGCAATATGGTGCCCAACAGAAGTTCTGATTCCAGTTCGATTGTAAAAACACTCAAGGCCATGGCCAATCCGAAGAATGTGGAAGGAATGGTCAGATTCGGCATCAGTCCAAACAATACTCTCGGCGTTTCCATACCCGTTCTCAGAAAAATAGCTAAGGAATTTGGTAAAAATCATCAACTTGCCCAGGAGCTTTGGGATTCTGAAATTCATGAAGCTAGAATTCTAGCAGGACTTATCGCAGATCCAAAACTGCTTACTGAAAAACAAATGGATCTTTGGGTAAAGGATTTTGATTCCTGGGATGTTTGCGATCAGGTTTGCATGAATCTTTTTGATAAAACTGAATTTGCCTATAGAAAAGCAGTAGAATGGACTGTCAGTGAGGAGGAATTCGTTAGGCGTGCAGGGTTTGCATTGATGGCTGTTCTGGCCGTTCATGACAAAAAAATCCCTGACAGCAAGCTTGAGGCATGCTATCCTCTGATAGAAAAATATGCCTATGATGATCGTAATTTTGTTAGAAAAGCAGTTAACTGGGCTTTAAGACAAATAGGGAAGAGAAATAAGAATCTAAACAGGTCTGCAATTCAGGTTGCAGAAAAAATTCTAAAACAAGATTCAAAATCTGCAAAATGGATTGCCAACGATGCTCTAAGGGAGTTGAAAAGTGAAGCTGTACAAAAAAGACTAAACAAAAACTAATCACATCTTTCTTCTGATAATCTAGCCTTAAACCCTTGTAATCTGACCCTTTGGTCTGTTTGAAAGTACACTGAGAACAGGGGGTGTGTTGCTCCTATGTTGTTGGGGTGAGACCTTCTCGCTGCTGCATCTATCTGTCTAATCATGGTGTTGTTACTTAATCCGGCTGCAGCCTGGACTTGGAGTGCTTCTTCTATTCGATTTCTATCCAAAAGGCCACGTATCTCTAACATCGCAAACGGTTTTTTTGCTGTTCTAACAACTACTTCGCAGGCATTTCTCATTCGACCTTTTTGCATCTGATCATTAGCCAATTTAATCACTAATCGATAATCTCTATCAAACAGTTTTTAAGCATTCTTACCCTTTTTCTACGACATCCCCGGGTAGTCTAGCCTTCGATTTGCCTTATTTTATTCAAAACTTTTCCATTCTGGTCTAATGTTACTTCATAGGGTCCTGCTGTTGAATTTTCTGGTTGGCAGACCACTAGCCAGGTTTTCTCTTTATCATTATAATTAGCATAAAATTTTGTAATCACGTTGTATTTTTGTATTCATCTCTATACTCTCTGATCTCAGGTAACCTTCCTACTATTTCTATTGCTTTTTTACTATCCATCTCGTTTATCACCTTTTAAGATAAAATCCAAAAATTCGTCCTCTATTTTTGTTACCTCTAGTTTTTTACAAACCGCACTGGTACCCAGCAGTTCTGCAATACTTGGTTTGGTTCTGCCGTTGTCACCTGAAATAAGTTCTTTTATATAGGTCCCTGCTTCGGCCTTAACGATAATCGTAGCATAATTTTTTCTGATATTTGTTATTTCGATGGTTTTAATTTTTCTGTGGCGAACCAGGTTCGCTCTTCTGTGTGCCACTCTGGTTGGTGTCTGTTGAAGAAGAGTCTTACCAATCAGGCTCTCAATCTTTTTACCATCTTCACCAGTTAATTCTCTTCCAAATTCAACATCAGCTTGATAGCTTTTATCAAAATGCGATTCGGTGACTATTTCAACAAAACCCCGGTCTACGACCTTTAAATCAACAACTTCCACTTCTCCGGTTTTACCTATCTCCTTGGTGATCTCTTCTAAATTCATTCTTCTTTTATTCGGTTCTTTCACTTCAACTACAAAAGCACGCCCTGCACTATTTGTTGCATCCACATCCTCTCTACCAGAAGCATGCATAACATACTCTCTGGCTTCGGTTGCTGTTTTTATTGGTTCGCCAATCCTTTCTTCTACTGACTCGTAGTATTTCCCTTTACCTGCACACTGTCCACATCCTTTTCCCTCACACTGCGAACATTTCCACCGGCTTTGGGAAAGTCCGGAACTGATTTTTTTATATCTCCCAAAAATAAACAAATCATTTTTCTGAATGGATACCTGTCCAGTGCCATAGTCAAAAACAAGTCTGCAATCTCCGTCTGAAGCATATCTCAGCGCTGTTGTTTTTTTCACTGCAGCAACTACGGTTCTATTCAGGATATTTTTGATGCTCTCGGCTTTTTTTGTTTGAATGTCCCAGATTTTTTCTTCTCTAATCTGCCAATCCTTGGGAATTGTAGTGGAAATGGAAAAACTGACAGCATCCTTTGGAATCAGTTGCACTGCTTTTTCAACCATCTTCGCTGTTTCCATTACCTTTCCATCGCAAATATGGCATTTACCCAGTGCAAAAGTCGAACCATTGGCGTTATTGCATATTTGGCACAGTTCCATAAAATCTCCTAATTAAATATCAAGATCTCTATGCGGTTCTGAAGAAAGAGCGTTTTTTATTCGATAACTCTCTATAATTTTTGCTGCCCTTCTTATCTTATCAGTCAAACCTGCAGCATCTTTTACTTCACATACCTTTTCGATATACAAACCAAAGTCAGCAAGGGTGCTGGTACCGTTATTAGATAAAAATCTGAGAACCTCTACCACTAATTTTTTGCCCTTTTCATCACTTCCCCAAATGCTTAGGGCCAAAGCTACTTGGTTTATGAAATGTGCCTTGTCGGTCTCACTCATATTCTTCCACATGGTAACTATCTTCGCTTTGTTCTCTTCATCGATAATGTCTAAAGCAACCATATCCTCACGCCTCGACCCAATCTTTATATCTGAATCTCTTTCCGTCTACATTTTCATTAAGTAATCCAGCAAGTGTTTCGGCACCCACAATACCGTCTTTTCTCAGTGATTTTCTCAAATCAGGATCCATCACTGCAATGGCCGCTGCTTCCTCGCGTTTTTCTGCCAATATTTTTTTATGTGGGGTTACCTGGGCCATTTCTCTTTTATCTTCAAACTCTCTTAATGTGTTGGGAGTTGCCCCGTCTCTAGTTTTAAGTATTTTCTCAGGATTTTTTGCAAGGAATGTAGCCTCCTTAACCACAAAAGCCACAATTCTTTCTGCGGTTGTTAATTCCTCAGTTGGTTTTTCTTTCCTGACAGGTGCGCCCATAATTATCTATCTCATGCACAGTTTTTAATGATTCCAGAATCTATTCTTTTTGCAATCCTCTTCGTATATCATCCAATAGCGTTTCCATTTCTGATATCTGTCTTTCTAGTTTTTTTATTGCATCCTCGACCTTGGTCATGATCGGTCCAACATATTTGGCATAGGCCTCTGCCGAAAGTCTGAGTTGTTCTTTTTTAGGCAGGCGTTCCCATTCTTCATCTGACATAAACTCTCTCATCTTCACATAGGCCTGTGCGCCAAGATTCAAGCTAAGGCCCAATCGTTGCTTTTCAAGTGCACCCAGCTCTTTTTTCATGGACTCCAGGTCTTTTTCAAACCATCCTTGTAACGTTTTCAAATATTTCATTTCTTTATAGTCTATCAATACCCCAACAGCGTCCCTGTCTAGACTATGATTCTTTCCAGTACTTTCTAAGTATCTCTTTGCCCATTGAATTAGGTATTCTCTTTCCCCATTCTCTGCCAGTATTGTGATTGAATTTCTCTTTACATCCAGATCCCATTTTGGATCTTCTAAATACTCCTTAGCCCATCTAATCATCATTTCTTTTGATGGAACTATAGGTTTTGTAAGGTCAAGAACGCCTCCGCCTTTTTTTGGTAATAACACCTGGTCTGCCATAATATCATCAGAAGTCTATCTTTGTGGTTGGAACTTTTGCATTAATCTCTGCCACCACCTGTTTCAGGACTGCAATTCGTTTCTCACAATTTTCTATTGCTTTATCATACTTCTTCAAGGTTGGGCTGATATATTTGAGATAATACTCGTTTTCAATGTCCGTTTTATCTCCCTTCAATAATTTTTCAAAATCTTCACGAGTCATGCCTCTTTCTCGGTGCAGATAGTCACCGAACAATGGCGCTCCCTTTCCTGTCATAGCCCCCAGTCTTCCTGTTTTTAATTTTTCCAATTGTTCTTCTTCAGTTCCTATTCTCATCTCGGCCTTCATTCGAAATCCATTCAGATAGCTGGTCTCACCGAGTCTTACCAACTCTTCTATGGCGTACAACCTGGCTGCCATCTCCGTCTTTGGGCTTTCCAGCTGTGTTCTATATAACCTAATTAGTGTTTTATCATCCAACTGAATTGGTTTTGTTAGGTCGATGGTTGGTAACAAACTGGGGGGGATTTCTCTTCGAGCCATACTATGATTTTGTGGGGGAGGCTATAAAATAGTTATGACTAGTTTTTGTAGTCTTGACGCGATTAAAGTGGCTACCAAAAAACACGAAATTGTTATTAAAAGTGAATAGGGCATCTCTAAGCCATAGACGTTCCATTTTCCAATACACACGTTCATTATCGCCTCATGAAATAAAAATATCTCAATGGTATGCTTTGAGATTAACGTAATGCTGCCTATTGGCGGGATTTTGCTCAAATAAATAATCCAGAACACTATATACGGTATGGCCAATAGTGGATTATATATCGCCATCAAAAGCGGCCCAATGATCATTATTTTACCTATTCCCTGTGCACTTGCCATACCAAAACAAAACTGTGCCAGGAAGAAAAGCAAGGAGAAAGAGGTCAACGGGCTATTCTCTTGAATTCCATAGATTATGGTAATGATAAAGGCAACTACAACAAACCATTCTGATTTTCTAATTAATTTGTTTAGGTAAGGATAGGCAAGATACAGCGCCATCAACGGTATAAGAAACCAGGACGGACTTATTAGAGTATATTGAGTGCTAGGATCAAGCCAGTTTAGGAATAAAAAATGAAGTAAAATATCATAAATCCCCTGTTGGTAAGACTGATTCGCAAATAATATGACAATTGCAATTATGGCCAGATAATAGATTGAAGCTACTTTCACATATCTCTTAAAAAACCACTTCAAATCAAATGATCGAAGTTTTGGATATTTGGTTGAAAGCATGAATCCGCTTATTATGAAAAAAAGGGATACACCCAGGAACCCAACTATTCTCAAATTTTCATCGCGCGTGAACTGATAGGCAACATGGAATACAACCACTAAGAAAATGGCAAGCGCTCTTCCAAAATCTATCCACCCTAATCTTTCTTTCATTAAAAAACCTAGAAAAATGCATCGAGACTTTTTTGTTTTCCGCCGAATTTCATGCTGTGTTCGTCATATCCCAGCTCTTTCATTATCTTCATCACCGCTGGTAAAATTTGATTGTTAATGTAATAATCCGCATCATAGTCTTTGGCAAGTTCTATGGGCGCTGCTTTTTCAGAGATACTCTTACCGCTTTTACCCACAACATAGGATATCATTGTTCCTTTCTCTGCATTGATACCTGCTTTGAGTAGTTTTTTTGCTGCGGAGAGTTCTGGACTTGCAACCTCGTAACTTCCCGGGCTTTTGTTTAACTGCGTGCTTATGGCCAACATTTCAAGAGGAACCTTACCCTCATTTAATCTGGTCACAACCTCGCGAATAATCTTCACTGCCTTTTCCTTACTTCCCTCTTTTAGTATGGCCTCAAGAACCTTCAACTGGGTGTCCTTTGCTATTTTCGACCAGTCTCTTCGAACAAGTTCGAAACCACGAATCTTAATCCGACCATCTTCACCAAGAAGTGCATATTTCTTTTTTGCTCCTTTTTCTTCACTTCCTTTTTTACTTACAAACACTCCTCTCGGATAAAATCCTTCCAATTCCAATTCCATTTTCGATGGCAGTGCTGTGTTAACGTCACCCATAAATTTCAAGACATCTTCCTTATTTTTATAAATTATAAAAACAGAGTCCGTATCTGCATACAATACCTGAAAACCAGCACCCTCTGCTTTTTCTATGGTCTCCATTATATGTTTCCTACCCCACGCGGTAACACTTTCTGCACACTGGCGGGAGTACCATCGTGATCTGGCATAGCCCATGTAGCCATAGAAACTGTTTGCCAGAATTTTCAGAGCCTGGGATCTTGCACTAATACGTACGTGTTCATCACTTCCCTTGTCTAGGGTTTTGATTGTTTTTTTCAAAACCATCCTCATATCAATTAAATAATCAAGAACAAACGGAATAAGCCCGGTTTGTTTTTTCGAAAATTTTGCACCTGTGGGTGATTCAAAACAATCATCCACATTGGATTCCATCAAGGTTCCAGGGTCAATGTTATAGGATACAATTATGGAAGGATACAGCCCACGAAAATCCAATACGGCTACGTTTTCGTAGATTCCTGGTTCTGGTAATTTCACAAAAGCACCCTGGATCGGTGCATTCATTCTTTCATTGATCGCATCGCCAATGGGTTTAGATGGAATTAATTCTTTTCTTTCGGTTGCGTGAAACATAAGCAAATTTTCCACAAGCTGCCCGCTGGTTGAAATCGTTGTGTCGAACAAAGGCAATTTTGCAACGCTTGCCAGTTCCTCATCAATTGGTAAAAATCGTTCCCCTAGGGCCAGGGTCAGTTCAGCATCCACCAGGGAATAATCACAAAGTTTTTCTATGTCATTACTATCCCACATCTGCCAAATCTCCTCCTTGTTCACCTTTAGTTTCTTTCTTCCAAGTACATCTTCTGCAATGGCATCAAGGGTAAATCGTTGGCTTTTTATAACACCTATAAATCCAAAGAATTTAGCCATGGGGTAAAGATCAAAATGTACCCGCCCCTGCACTCGCACACCGTTGATCAATCCTCTTTTCACCTCTTGAATCCCACTTCCATAGCGCCCTAATTTCAACTGCGTTCCCAGCACAGTTGCTCGCGCTTTCAAATAGGGGAGGTCGAAATTAGCAGAGTTATAGCCAAGAATAACATCCGGATCCTCTTCCTTTAGAATTTGAAAAAATCTCTCCAGCATGGTTTTCTCATCCGCAACCGTTTCCACAAATTCCTTGGATGATTTTTTGAATGTTATTACTCCTTTCTTCTTTCCACAATAACTTATCATGATTACCGGATCTTTTTGTTCGCGCGGTGTTCCAATTGGATTATAGGTTTCAATATCAAAACCCATGGCGGATATTTTTGGATTGGACGGTTGGATGGAAATTATTTTTGTTATCACTCGCCCCTCTCGTTCATACACAATCGAAGAGAAAGGAGTGAGCTGCATGTCAAAAATAAATCTTCTTGCAAATGGAATATTATATTCAAAACTTGGGTAGGGCATGGCAGCTTTTATGGCTGGAACATGGGACGGTTCTTTACAGTACACCTTTAGCATTTTTTTGCTGTTTAAACCAATATTTCTGTCGCATTCTTCTATTCGAAGTGGTCCAACCACCTCGCCAGTTTTTTTTGGTGCTTTTATAGCCAGAATCTGATTCTTTGCATCTAAAGGTGCATCCACGTAGAAGTAGGGATCATACTGGTAGTACATTCTAACTGTTTTTTTCCCCTTGAGTAGTAGGGATACGTAAGTTTTACCATTCTTCACCGTATAATTTGCATCAATGAAGAAGGCCCGCTTTCTAATCATTACACTAATCTAAAGGAAAAGGAATAAAACTCATGATTGTGCGTGGTGAGCTGTTAAAATGGCAGATAATGCCTCTCTTGCAGCAGTGGCAGTAACAGTTTGCAATGCTTCGCCTGCTAACTCTACTATCCTCTCTCTTCTAAATCTCATACCAAGTTCTGCCGTTTCCCTGCTTATTCTATTTGATGGAACCGAAAGTCCTGGTATGGAGGTAAAGCTCATTGCCAAAACTTCTCCATAGTAGTCAGGGCCATTTTCGTATCTTCTTTTAAGCGCACTGGCTAGCACCTCTTGCATGTCTGCTGGCAAACCTTTTTTGAGCAAATTTCCAATGGCATCTATTGGTGCATGGTTTCCAACTCGTTCTGCATATACCATTCCCAATGGCTCTGGGACACCTTTTTTCAAACCTTTAATCGCAATTTCAACAAAAGGTCCATCCCCACCAAACACTCCTCTTATGAACGGTCCAATTTTTTCCCTTGCAGTATAACTTGTAGTAGTTTGCATTTTTTACCCACCCGTTTAGAAATTTAAAGAAAAAAAATTATTTTTTAAGAGCAACTTCCTTGTCAACGAGCTCTTTCATTACATCTTCGTGGATGAATCTTCTCCCACCAATCTTCACATGTGGGATTCTACCACGATCCAGTCTTCTTTCAAAGGCATTTCTTTTGATTCTAATCCCGCCCTTGTACAATTCCTTAATTGCCTGGCTTACTGTGTAGTAATTAGAGCTGATGTGAGTTAGAGACTCCACAGCATCTCTTGGTACTAGCCTTCGTGTGCCAAACTTTACAGATGGGATCGAACCCTTTTCTATTCTTCCAATAAAGGCCCTGAAATTGATTTTCTGGTTGGCCTTTTTATACTCTTCAAATGCCTCTTTTACTGTATAAAAGTCGGATTTTGTTTTTGTAATATCCTCAAGGACACTTATTGGGATGTATCTCTTTCTTCCAACCTTGACAAACGGGATAGTGCCTCGTTCTATCCTGCCGCCAAAGGCCCTAAAAGATATGAATACACCATTGTCTTTGAGAAAATCATAAGCAGATCTAACAGAAAATAACTTATGTTTACCTTCCAATTCATCTTCGCTTGCTTTCTGTCTATAAAGATTTTGAGCTACTTTAAAGACGCTTGCTACAGATGAAGATAAGCTATCCTCAGTACTTTCGCGGTCTTTCTTTATATCATCCAAATTTATGGATCTAAATCTATCCACGAAATCATCGTTTACTTCGGTTTCTATAATAATTTTTTTTCCTCGAGGCATGTTTTACCACCTTATATCAAATACTTATTTTATTGTAATTTATGAACGCACGTGTTTATACTATAATACACACAATTTATAAAGATAATCCCTATGAACTCCCACCTGTTCCTTTAGATTTTAGTTTAATTACCAAAATAACTGCCAAAACTAATAAAAATACACCACCAATTATGTATATAAGTGGTATTCCCTGGTCTTGCTGCGGATCTGTATGTGGATTTGAATCGTTTTGAGTGGTGTTTTGTGGGTTTTGTACAACCATGGTTGTGAACTTTCCGTCTATTTCTGCTCGGTTGCTGGCCTTGTCCTTTACCTCGACTCTGAACTTAACAATGGTGTTTGGTGCCATTTCTGGGAATTCTGCTGTAAATGTGTTTTTCGCTGTGGTAAATACAACTGCAGGATGCCAGGCTTCGTTCTCGGTTGACGGTTCAGTCTTATAGGTTACCT
Organism: Candidatus Bilamarchaeum dharawalense; assembly: GCA_902386555.1. GTDB lineage: Archaea > Micrarchaeota > Micrarchaeia > Anstonellales > Bilamarchaeaceae > Bilamarchaeum > Bilamarchaeum dharawalense. The sequence goes on along the minus strand of CABMJJ010000009.1, from coordinate 327,447 downwards.
TCATACTTGAAACATCCAATCCGCTTGCATAGATGCCAGTATCCGTGGCTGTTATACTTAATCTCGGCCGACTTTCCTCACTCAATGATTTTACTTCTGATATGGTTGGTGCATGAGTATCATAGCGAATTTTTATCTCTGGTTCAATTGCAGGCTGTATAACCCCAGATACTATTACTCCCAGGTACTCGGTTTCAAAAGGCACCTGCTGCCCAAACATTTTTGGATATTGGAAATGGCCATTTGGAAGAACAAGAGTCTGGTCCAGAAGTTTCAATGTTGCGTTTAACGGTGCTCCAGTATCATCAGTGATTTCAATGTCAACTGGATAGTATGGGAAAATAACTTCGAAATCAGTATCATCTTTAACTTCAAATGTTCCAGATGAACTGGCATCCAAGTAACTTGCAAAATATTCGTGGTTTCCGGTTTCCAGGTAACCCTTTACCATACCCTTACTGTCGGTTACTCCTGGCCCCCATACATCAACGTTTACTGTTGAATTTTCCAATCCTGATTTGTACTGATCTCTCACGTAGAATCTGGCTGGGTATAGTTGCGACATCCAAATATTCACGGTTGATCCGTGTTCACTTACTACGATCGTTTTTGTTTCTGATGTTCCCCCTATGGATACATTTATCACAATATTACAGTCAATGACCCTGGTGTTGGTACCCTGGTTCAGAATATCGTAGTGAACTATTCCCTGGGAATTTGTTTTGAGTGGTTGGGTGGTGAAATATTTATCTCCAAATGATGCACCCCTATCAAACTTGACCTGCACCACCACTCCCTCTACCGTTCTATTTTTTGCATCCAAAACTCTGACATCAAAAACTTCATGATATCCTATGCAATCCGCATAAACAGCACTCATCTGTAGTAAAATCAAAATCAGAAAAATATAGCGATAATTCATGTTGACAAATGGAACCTGAAGTTTTATATTACTTTTTTAGGACCGTATCGTTCAAGTCCAGCCCTAATTTTGGCTGGCTGCTCTCGAACCAAAACTGTCTAGCTTCGGCAACTGTGAAAACCGATCCACTTACAAGCACAGCTCCATCCGATCCCGCCATTTTAATCGCACTTTCCACCGCATCTCCCACATCCAAAATAACCTGGAATGGTTTGTTATATTTTTTCAATTCAGTTGCAATGATCTGCGGGTCTGCTGCCCGTTCCATCACCCTATGGGTTGTAATAATTACCTGGGTCGCCAGTGGTGCCAAGGCAGCAATCATTTCAGGAATATTTTTATCAGAAGAAATACTAACCACTAGAATTAATTTTTTTAATTTCAATTCATTTATCGCTTTGTTTAAATTTCTCGCAGCTTCTACGTCCTTAGCGCAATCCAAAATAACAACTGGGTTTTGTTGGATAATCTCCATTCTTCCTGGCCAGTTTATTTTTTTCAACCCCATTCGAATTGCAGTTTCTGGAATCTGAATTCCAGTCTGCTGCATAATTGAAACAGTTCCAAGAGCGCACAATGCATTTTTTATCTGATGCTCGCCCAAAAGATTCAGTTCCAGATCCATCTGTTTTCCGAAAACATCCGCGCTGAATTTCTGGCTTGTCATGGTTTGCTGACGACTTTTGTAGGTAATGTCCATGCCAACTACAAATATTCCAGATTTTTTTTCTTTGGAGATTTTTTCCAGGGTGGTTAGTGCGCTGCCTTCTGCAGCGGTAATCAAAATTCCATTATTTTTTATTATCCCGCCTTTTTCCCATGCAATTTTCTCTATGGTATCTCCCAAAATTTTAGTGTGCTCCAATGAAACATTTGTTACTACTGAGATCAAAGGCGTAACCGTATTGGTCGCATCCCGCCGCCCGCCCATTCCAACTTCCAAAACTGCAAAATCAATCTTCATCTCTTTGAAATACAGGAATGCTGCAGCTGTTGTCAATTCAAAAAAGGTCGGATGTTCAAATCCTTCCTGGTCTTTCAGTGTTTCTATTTTTTTTCTTATTCTATTTACTATTACGAAAAGTTGTTCATCGCTAATCTGTTGGTCATCCACAACAATTCTCTCATTCAGTGAAGTAATGTGGGGGCTGGTATATCTGCCAACAACAAATCCAGATTGCCTTAATATGGAATAGATTGCTGCGACTGTGGATCCCTTGCCATTTGTTCCAGCCACTAAAACTGATTTGAATGATTTTTCCGGGTTGCCCAGCGCAGTCAGCAGGTGTTCCATCCGATCAAGACCCAACTTTGACCCATGGCCTTTTAACGAATATAAATATTGGACCGTTCCATTTTCCATAAAACCCGCCTACAATGTTGTTTGTTTGTAGTTCAACATATCTTTAATCAAAGCGCTTTGGTCTACAAAGCGTGAAATCGGCAAACGGAGTTTGGTTGAAACATAGTTCATGGCACTTCTAAAATCTGCAAACTTTCTCGGGAGTTGTTTCATTGCATTCCTCACATTCTCCCTCACATTGAAAACTCCAAGTGAAACATAGCCGCGATAGGCTTCACGTAGTACGATTGCTCCAGACTGCTTCCTCATTCGTTTTAACGCTTCCAAAACTCCGAATTTGCAGCTGTAATAACAACCACCGACAACAGAATATCCATCCTTCCCTCTGGTGCCTTCGTAGTCTGAATAGATCAATTCTTCATTATCCATTATGTGGATAAATGCCTCAAGCCATTCATATTGCCACGGTGTCGGAGTTAGAATTATGGCATAATAATTGTTCAAACTGGAAAATTCGTACACTTCATAGCAATCAATAATCTCATTCCATTTGATGTCATCATAAAGATGATTTGCCAGTATGGTATCGGTTGCTGTTATGGACCAGCGGGTTGGCACCAGCTTTCTGTTTTTTCCTACACCCATGGTTCCGGTGGACAGGGCCTTCTGAATCTGGGAGAAAAGAATACCTTCGTTGTAAAGTTCAACCGCCGCATCTGCTGCTTTGAAGTCCGTATCATAATATACTTTTTCCAAATCCGGGTGCCATTTTACATTATCAATCTCAAATTTATCTATGCTGGCACTTGGACCGAATGGAGCATGCTCCGCATCGAAGGTAAATCCCCTTGGTTTTCCATGAAACTGAGCTTCACTTTGTACTGATCCGGTTGCCAGTGTTATCTCCTGAAGTTTCTGTACCAGTTTGTTGTTCAATTCCTGAATTCCAACCACCTGCTTTCCTCGTACCAGACCCAATCTAAAATTGATTATGTCTTCCTGGGTTTTCTTTTTTGGAATCCAGACTTCTGGTGTGTCCAGTATAGCCGTGTCTCCCTGGTCCGGACTGATCATCGGACCAACATATACTTTCGGATAGCCAAAGCTGCCAACAAAAACTGAAGGTGGCGAACTACCATCTAATTTTTCTCCAACTTCGATGCTGCGCATGTGCATATTGGAAGTTATTCGTTTGAGGTAGGACCCTTTGCTCATGCCCATGGTTTCCATATGCCATTTGAATTATTAAACAATTTCGGGAGGTCATTTCCGCAGTACCTTCTTTGGAAAATGGTACCAAAAAATTAATTTATAAATTTTCAACTTAAAACCTAATCATGACCATCACTTGGAACGGGATTATCCAATGCCCCTTTTGCAATAAATTTTTCGAAACTACAGTTAGTACTTTCTATCATTTTGAAACAGAAGAAGAAATGGAGCTTGAAAAACGAACTTCACACTATGACGTTTGCCCATACTGCAGGAAAACTTTGAAGGACACTCCCAAGCCTCCCAATGAATATGTTGTTTACAATCCAACCCTAAAGGAGAATAGGATGACGCAGGAGCAGATTTTGAAAATCCAACCTACGATAGAACGGGGCACGGTTTTGAAAGTGGTGCGTCCAAAACCATCGGTCATTGATAAGGTAAAGAAAACTCTTGGGTTAAAGTAGCTTTTATATTCATTTGCTTACATTTTTGACATACTTATTTTGCGACCGTAGTCTATCGGTATGATTCGAGATTGCCAATCTCGCGGGCCGGGTTCAATTCCCGGCGGTCGCATTGAAGCCTCGCTTCAATTGACCACAGAACGTTGCGACGTTCTGGCGGTCGCATTTTTGTTCACTGGCCTCACCTAAAGGCTCGGCGTGAACACTCAGGAACGAAAATGAAACAAGTGGACGAAGTTCGCTCTGTTGCATTTGTTTTGCTAAAAATCTGCTCTCGCAAATTTTGGCAAAACTTTAGTAATAATTTCGCACGGTGAAATTAAACTCAAAAAACCGTCGTTTGCCGATCTAAACTCCGAAAGTTTTTAAACAGGTGTTGTGAGAGTGAGATTATGAACGTGCTTGTTGAAGAAATGCTAAAATGTTTAGAAATAAGAGAAGTCAAATCCCTTCTTTCTCACGAACAAGTTATTTCTCAAAATCTCAAGCGACTCAAGGAAGCCATGTTGAATATCGGTCATCTTGTTGACCCGCTAATTGTTGATGGAAAAACTGGTGTAGTGCTTGATGGCAATCATCGTCTTAAGGTTCTTGAAATAATCGAATGTCCCCACGCCACCTGCCAGGTGGTGGATTATATGAAAGATGAAATCAAGGTCGGCACCTGGTTTCCCATGGTCGCATCAAAACCAGACCAAATTTTCAAATTAGATTCGTTTAAACACGAAAAAGTAGATTACGAAGTTGGAAGAAAAGCAGTTAACAATCTGAAAGCACCGTTCATGCTTGTTTCAAAAGAAAAAGAATGCCACCTACTCAATCCTGGCAACTACAAACTAATGGAAATGGTTGAAGAGCAAAATTACATTCTTTCTCTACTTGATAAAAATTCCATGGATTACATACCAGAAGAAGAAGTTCAAAAACTAACCAATCTTAGTAAATCCATTTTGATAAGACGATCCTATACCAAAGAGGAAATAATAAAAACAGCCCAAGCACACACCCCTCTTCCACCCAAATCAACCCGACACCTGATTCCCGGCAGAATTATCCGTCTTAATATGAAACTGGGTTGGTTGAATCGATCCAAGGAAGAAGCCCAAACCGAGCTTTCTCGGATGCTTGATAGTCGTGTCTATGGCGGCAATGTAAGAAAATACTACGAGCCAGTTATTGTCATTTACTGAATGGATCGAATGCAATATTCTGGATCAAATCCTCTCTCTTCATGAGCGGCTTTTTGCTTAGGGCATCATCAATAAGGGGTCTGTTAAATCCAACTATTACTCTCCCGTTAATCTGAAGTACGGGTACGCCCATCTGGCCGCTTGCTTCAACCATTTCTTTTGCCTTATTCCTATCTACTGAGACATCGTAATCTTTGTATTTGATGCCTCTGGCTGTTAAATATTCTTTTGCCCGAACACAGTAGGGGCAGCTGGGTGTAGAATAAACGATAACCTCTGGTTCATTTGCCATATTTCTCAACTCCTGTAATTTTTTCTTTCTTATTTTTTCCAATTCATCCTGACTGGTCATATGTGCAAATATGTTGCACAAACGTTTTTTAAAAAGAACCAAGTAATGTTTTTTTTGATGAAAAGCGCACAAATGCTTTTGTTGATATTATGAACCTTAATCTATCCTGCATCGATCTGTCGGTCAAAGATCTACTTCAATGTTCCTTTGGCCTTTCCAAACAAGAGGTTAGTATATTCATAAACCTACTTGGTAGAAAGGACTGGGTCACTGTTGCCGAGATTTCAAAAATTGCCAAACGGGATCGCTCTGTTGTCCAACGTGCTTTAACATCACTGGTTGATAAAACTCTTGTCGAACGAGATCAAAAAAATAAGCTCGGCGGAGGATACGAATTTCTCTATCGAACTAAAGACAAAAAAATGATCAAGAATGCCATTCTGGAAAAAAGCCGAGCATTCTCTTTAATGGTTCAGGGACAGATCAGACAATGGTAGATCATGCCACTGCGCCACCTGCTCTGGAACGAGCAAGTTCCTCGCTAACACTGGCAGTGATTAAATTATATTTTCCATATTCATGCCCAAGCAAATGTCTGCGAACATTTCGATTTATGTCATTTGCTTGATTAAGTAAAAGCATTGTCAAATCTCCTTGGGTTACTGGTTCCATTATCGGTACTTTTGTCTGATATTCCGGGTGCTGGCCATCTTGGCACACCACTAATTCAAGTGCCCGATGGTTCACTGTAAATCTTCTGGCTTCTGATTCAAATACTCTACTCAATTCTGCCAGATCCACCCGTCTTCCCATGCCATCTTCAAGCATTTCCCCATGTCTCTCTATTTGGTTTCTGGCATATTTGAAAATTTTTATCGCATCATCTGGACTAACATGGCCAGAGACTTTAGCATCATACAAGGCTCTTGATATAACCAATGCAGCAGCAAATCCTTCTTTGAGCTCTGTTTTGGTTGCAGCATCCAAATCCAGTTGTTCAACTATGCTACACTGAAGCTCCCTTAGTGCTACTCTCTTCCCATCCATCCCCTTCAGGCCAGCTTCTCTTGACCACGCCATAATCCCTCTGACAAGATCGGTTGCTATCATTCCAGGAGTTTTCTCATTTATTGGGGGTATACCCCTAAGGTATTCTGCCAATGTTGCTGGTACTGCTATGGCCAGGGTTACGCGTGATCTATCTCCTGTACTCAATATTCCAGTTTCTGGTGTTCTGGTTCCAGCTGTAAGGTCATACATGAGCACTGTTTTTCTTCCTTTTGCATCATTATCTCTGCCGTTCATACTGTTTTTATTAATCCAGAGTATTTTTAAATGGCTGTTTGTGGTGTTATATGTTTTCAGCATAAATTCGGGCATTTGTTTATAATTTTCCTTTTCCTATTTGCATTTACTATTCGATTAATGGTGAAACTATGGGTATACTTTTAGCTCCCGGACCGGTTCCAGTTTTAGATGAAATATCAAAGGCACAATGCAAGGAAATGATAACTCACCGCAGTGGCGATTTTACAAAACTTTATGCGGATTTGTGCACGCGGTTGAAAGGATATTTTGGTGCCCAGGAGGCCTATGTGATCACTGGTTCAGGTGCACTTGGTCTTGAGACATTGGCACTTAACCTTTGTGAAAAATCAGAAACGGCAGTTTGTTTTCCCAACGGAGAATTTGGCGATCATCTTTTCGAAACAGTTGGTCTCTATTCCACTGCCACTGCTCACAAATTAGATGGCGGAAAAGGATGGAACCTCGAAAGAGCAAAAGAACACATCGATAACAGCCACGCCCAAATACTTTCCATGGTTTACAATGAAACTGGTTACGGTGTAAGAAATCACATTAAAGAAATTTGCAAATATGCCAAGTCCAAGGGCATGCTCACCATAGTGGATGGCATCTCTGCCTGGCCAGGTACTGAATTCAATATGAAAGAATTCCATGTTGATGGTTTTGTTACTGGCAGTCAGAAGGGTATCGGTGCCCCACCTGGAATGGCTCTTTTGGGTTTAAGCCAAGAGGCCGTGGACAAGTTTTCCAAACGAGACAAAATCCCAGGATATTACATGAATCTTAAGAGGCACAAAAAGCGCTATGAAAAAGACCAGCAAACACCAAACACACCGGCCATCTCCCTGTTCTGGGCATTGCAAAAAGCATTCGATATTCTTGATCAGAAAGGAGGTCTCCCAGCAACAGTAAAACGTCATGGTGATGCAGCAGCCTACACGAGAAAACGCCTCATTGAAATGGGATTCCAATTAATGGCCGAGAAAGATTTCGAATCAAATACTGTTACTGGGTTTGTCTGCAAGGATGCCGAACAGGCAAAAACTGTCAAAGCAAAACTCGCTTCAGAATATGGAATAAAGATCGTTGGAGCAAGGGGAGTTTACCTTGATAATGGTTTACGGGTTGCTCACATGGGTAATTTTGACATAAAGTGGATCGAACAATGTTTGGACGGCATAGAAAAGCTGAAATAATTGTTTCTTTGAAGGGGATGTCCTTGAACGACGCTTCGTTCGCAACATCGCCCCTTCGAAACCCAACCGTTGGGTGTTCCCACAAACAAAAAAGAATTAAATAGATTGACCTAGATTGAATTAGGGTATCACCATGGACTCGGTTACGGCAAACATAAACAAACTTGTCTCGCTTACATTTGATGAAAAACCAGAAGTAAGAAAGCGTGCAGCAAAATCCCTGGGCGAACTCAATGATCCTGCAGCTGTGTTTGCTCTGGTGGAATTAAGCTATGACAAGGATCCATCGGTGCGGGCTGTTGCACAACAATATTTAGACAAGAGAAAACAAAACGAACCAGAATTAATGTCCTTTGCCAATATTTTCTCTGCTTCTGATGAAGAAAAGAAGAATGAGGTCAAGGTAGAAGAAGCCCCGAGTGAAACTCGAGAAAAAATGCTTAAGCCAATTACCCAACTCTTCGAAAAACATCTTGGTAAGGAAAAAGCCGAGACTGTTAGGAACAAACTGATGCCTTCCATAGAAAAAATGTATGCCAAGGCACATCAACAACATGGAAGTAAGAAAAAAACCGAAGAGGCTGGCCGTAAGGTCATGCAGGAATTTTTAACCAGCTATCTTGAAGTCATGTCTGATCTTGATCAAATCGGTGATGGGCCAACCCCACCAGTGGAGAAAAGACCGGTGGTGCAGGAGACACATGTTGTTCCGCATGAAGAGAAACAAGAGCCACCCAAACTACTGGAAGATGAAATTTCTGGCGAAATAGGTGAAGTTGGTAAAAACACCGAGCTGGATACTGTTTCCACTGAGATTGCAACTCTTGAATCCAATGAAATAGAGGAAATGAAAGAACACGAAGAGATTGAACGTTTACCCGACACATTCTTCAAAAAAGCCTATGAAACCATGATGCTTTCTGGCGGAGATGAAGACATCATGAAGCAGGAAATGGAGCACATGGTGAACGAGGCAAGGCGCGAAATCCTTCAGGCATTCAAAATGGCTCGAGCAAAGTTCAAAGAGATGAAAATTACAAATATTACAAAAATCCGAAATGGTATGAGGAACATTAACACTGATATGCTTATTGTGAAAACCGTTGAAACCATGGAATATCAAAAAACTAAAAAACTCAAGGCCTCTCTTATGCGGGTTCTGGTTAATGATGAGACTGGAAACGAAGGCGTTATTTACCTTTTTGATGATCGTGGTGCTGGTCTTAAACCCGGTCTAAAAATAAAAGTAATCTCAGGCCTGGTAAAAGCGTTTAATTTTGCCGGTGGCGAAACCGCTCTCACTGTGGGCAAAAAAGGTAATGTTTATATTGTTTTGTAAGCTACATTATCCCACGCATTCTGTGGTGTATTAGATGGACTTAACTAAATATGAAGTTGCAAGACTAATAGGTGCTAGAGCGCTACAATTATCCATGGGCGCGCCACCTCTAATTAAAGTGAGCAAAAATTCGGCATCATTTGTTGAAGTTGCTGAGAATGAATTAGACCACAACGTTATTCCGCTTAGTGTGGTTCGTTAACTCTGCTCTGCTAAAAACACTTCGTAACCTGGTCCAGAGGTTTTCAGAAGAATTCGTTTTTCCACATCCACCCATTCATATTCTACCGATCCACTTTGGGTTTTTATCTCCACGATGAACGCCGATCGGTTCATATATTGATCTATCCGAACCACCCGGTATTCTGATGCTGAAATGGGGTAGGTGTTTCCATTATAGCTAAGATACATGGCATTGCTCCATCTCCATCCTTCCTTAAGTGCCAGCATCCATGGCTTGAAAAGAATCATGTGTGGATTTTCTAAAGTTGAATTATACCCCTTCTCATCCATCCCCCATTTGTCTATACAACTTTCAGAAATATTCTGGCTTTCCAGCATTCTTATTCTTGTACAATAGGGATCAGGTAGGATGACATAGGTCATGTTTATCTGGGTGCCATTGAACATATAGCCATAAACATACTGTTGACCTGGTTGAAACTGCACTTCTTTATTTTTCTCCAACGGGTCTTCTTTGAATACTGTCTCAGGATTTTCAAATACCGGTTTGTACAGGAATACAGCCAATGCTACCAATACGGCTAGGACGATTATGGCAGCCACACTCGGGTTATCAAACCTCATTTGCTCACTGATTTTTTGCTATCTTTCCAAATCTTGCATAGGGTTTCGTTGTCGGGGTTTCCACCAACTCCAAAACAACCTGCGAGACTCTCATTCCAGCGTGGAGCTTTATTGGAAATGGAGCAAGATTCACAATTTCTAGAACCTGATGATTATTGCTTCCTGGTTGAATAAGTGCACTGGTGGTATGAATAATCAAACCCATTCGTGCATATCTGCTTCTTCCTTCCAAACTTCCCATGATATGTCTAGGCAATCTTATTTTTTCCACTGTTTTTCCCAGACACATTTGCCCTGGTTTTAGAATAATGCTCTCTGCTTTTTTCTTTTCAAAGGCTATTTTGAAACCAACCTTGGCCAAATCCACTGTTTTTCCATGAAATGATTTTTTGAAACAATACCATTCATTACTTAATGTCAAATCAATGCTTGCTGGTCCTATTTGTTCCTGATCCAAGGGAGTGATCTCAATTTCTTTTGTACTGATCTTTCTTCTTATGTCGACATTGGAAAGTATCATGTATTTCTATCTTCCACAGAGTTAAAATATGTTTTCACTCGTGTACTGTGTATGCGGGAGCAGTTGAATGCACTGGCCAAAGAGATCAAGGAGAATTATGCTATTCTGGAGACTAAAATCAACCAACTACGTTCTTCCCATTCTATCCTACCGGTAAAAAAAAGCCCAATTGATCTTTCTGTTTGCGCAGTTGATGGTGGCCTGCTTGCCCACCGTCTCCATGGTGCTGATATAGTTATTACAAGAGCAGTTGGTGTAAATTTTGTTTATTCTAATTCCACTTTGAAAAAATGTTCCTACTGGCCAGAAAAAAATCCAAATCCAAAGATATTCATGAAAAATTCTTTGGATGAACACGAAGCCATGGTTTTTCGTTCATTAATCCGGCTGAAAGAGGAACTTTCCTGTGCCATTCTATCATTGCAAAAATTTTCCCCACAAGTTCTTCTCATGGACGGTTCTCTTTTACCCTTACCTTCGGATCGTCCAGGTGAAGCAAGCGAACTCGATTCTCTCTATTCAGAAGTGCTTAAACTTTATGAAAAACTTTATCAAGATTGCAACGCGAAAAAATGTTCTTTGATTGGAGTGATAAAAGATTCTCGTTCTAGAAAAATGGCCAAGGAATTCGGCTTAAACTGTTCAGATAGTGTTTTTTGCAATTTTTTACTTAAAGAATTTGAAAGAACAAACACCATGTCCTATTCTGAAAATTCTGGTATCGATGTTTTCTATATCAAACCATCTAAAAATGATCTTCCCCTTAGAATTGAAACAACAAGTCAGGCCAGCGATTTTGTGGCGTCCATCATTTCCAGTCTTTCATCATTCAGCGAAAGTTTTGCCTATCCTGCAGTTTTGATAGAAGCAGACATGTGTGCGGCCTTAGATCCAAAGGAACTTGAGCCAATAGAATTTTTTCTTAATCAACTTTCTGGGATGAAACCACTGAGAAGAAACTCAAGACCGTTTAGGTAATTGTTTTTATACCTCGCGTTTGATATCTATGCTATGATCTGGCGTTTTTCATTATTTACAGTTTTAGGCATATTGTTGTTAGCTGGCTTTGTTTCAGCTGCCTGTGTGGTTCCAACTGATGATCTTACTATCTCCGGTAGTACTGAATTGTGTAGTGGAACCTATTATCTAAACGATACCGGTTCAAATTTTTTGATTTCCATTACAGGAGACAACATCCAACTAACATGCAATAATACAGTGATTATTCTTGATTTTAATAATCCAGGCAATACAGAAGAAGCAATTGCTGTTGCAGACAATTCAAACAATATCAATGTTACTGGGTGTACTATCGTTGGTTTTGACGTTGGTATAATGTATTCGGGTGGCGTGGTAAACCAAGGTCAAATCACAAATAACACGCTCATTAATTTTACTTCCACAGATACCTGGGGGGTCATAGCGATTCACGGCACAGGTGGAACGGACACCTACCTAAATATCTCAAATAATACGATCTACAATATTGACTACAAAGAAGCAATTGATGTTCAGGATTGTAATTATTGTACCATTACAGATAATCACATCTACAACGTAAGTTTTGATTCGATCTATCTTGCTCCAACAGTAAGTTTCGCTAATCTATCCCACAACTATTTTGAGAATATAACCAGTCTTGAGGATGGTGGGTTGGATATCGGATCCAATAACACAATTATAGGCTACAACACTTTTGTAAACACCACTCCTCGTGCAATGCGTGTTTATAGCGGTGAAAATGCATCTGTATTTTACAATAATATTTCTTTAGTTACTACTGGTATTGTTTTACAATCCTCAAATTCTCGTGTTTACAATAATATTATTTCCTATGCAACCAATCATGGTATTCAGTCTTCTGCTAGTAATGTTTCTGTTTTTGATAATAATCTATCTCAAATTACTCAGTATGGCATTTTGGTCAATTCCGGACAGAACAATTATCTATTTAGAAACCATATTTTTGATTCTGACTACGCTGTTCTTGGTGCAAACACTGCAAATCTTACGGTGTATGATAACAACCTAAGTGGATCAACAGGAGTTGTTCTATTCTCTTCTACTGATAGTCTTGTTTACAACAACTATCTGGTCGGTTCAAGTGTGGCAGCTTGGGATAACGGGGCTAACAATTGGAATACCTCCTATAACTGCGGTTCATTCTTAGCTTCAAATTCTCCTATGAATTATAGTGGGGTTGCCTATGACTTTTACTATGATGGTGCGCCTCATCTCGGAGGCGTCTTTTTCCTATCTAATCCCTCTTATTTAACCATACATGCTGATGATAGCCCAGTGCCAATGGCCGATGGCATAACTAACTTTAGTTTATTTTTAGGGGCGATGAATCAATCCAATAATTATTTCAACATGACCATGTATTTTTCAAGCGATCTTGGCCTGACAGACTGTTCATCTGCTTTGACTTATCTATCCACTCTTGGTTGGACACCTGGTTCGTACTGCATCTATTTCAATCAAAACACATTCACAGCCAATGGTCCTGGGAATGATTACACATTCAACAGTTCTATTTTCAATTCAACATTCATGGTAATGGCCGGGAATACTACTCCACCATACCTGCATCTCTCACCAACACAAAACATTATCGGTGGCTCATGTATTGGAGGTAACTACTATTCTGATTATGTTGGTAGTGATTCTGATGGGGATGGTATTGGTGATACTACCTATAGCATCTCTAGTGGTAGTGCTATGGATTATCTCCCATTAACAAACAATGGGACTACCTGTACCGATGCAGATGGAGATAGTTTCAATGTTACTGGTATCGGTCCAGATTCTTTATGCGGGGCAGTAAGAGATTGCAATGATACAAATTCAAGCATCCTTCCACCCTATGATGACATGCACATAACCACGAATACTGTTCTTTGCAGTGGGACCTACTACCTAAATGATAGCAATAGCACTGGTGTTATCATCTTCGATGCTAGCAATGTTGCTTTAGACTGTAATACTAGTACTCTCATTGGAAACAATTCTGGTTTTGGTATTTCCTCGCGCAATTACGATCACATAACCATCCACGGATGTAATCTCGTTAATTATTCCTATGCTCTTCGTGTTGCTTTCGGTTCAAATAATCATGTTTATGGCAACAACTTTTCCGGTGTTCTGGAGGCTATCATCGGGAATAATGCGTCTTCTTCTTTGTTTGAAAACAATAGGGTCATAGATTCTGGTGTAGGTTTGGATTTGTTTAATGCCTCTAATATCACGGCAAGAAACAACACCATCCTCAACAGCACCGGATATAATCTAGGTATTACTTTTATGGAACTGGCAAACAGTTCGTTATATGGAAACACAATCAATAATACTCCCGTTGGAATAGTAGGTATTTTGTATCCCGGGTATGGTCCATCAAATAATGTTTCAATCCACAATAATTCTATTTCTTCTTCCACCTACAGTGTGGTCCTTCAATCACCAACTGCGAACTCAATTGTCTACAACAATGTTTTGGATGGTCCTGTTTTGGATAATGGTACTGATAATCGCTGGAACATCTCCTACAACTGCACATCCGGTCCAAATATAATTGGTGGTTCCTGTATTGGTGGAAACTATTATTCTGATTACACAGGAAATGATTCAGATTCCGATGGTATTGGGAACTGCCCCCCTTCCTATCCTATCTCAGGTACTGCAGATTCCTACGATTTCCTTCCACTTACAAACCAAACAGGTATCTGCAGTGGTCTTCCCACCTGTACTGATGACGATGGGGATGGTTTCAATGTTACTGCAGTTGGTTGTTGTACTGTAGATGTAGATTGCGATTGTAATGATCTTGATACAAATATCCGCCCTCCTGCAGGAAATATCCAATTGACCGCATCAACAACCTTCTGTTCTGGTACCTATTATGTAAACACTTCTGATACTGTCACGGAAAGTATTTGGGCAAATGCGAATGACATTAACCTAACCTGCAATTATACCACGATAATAGGTAATGGTTCTGGCTACGGAATAATGACCAATAGAAATAATGTGACTATCCAAGGCTGCAATATTAGCAATTATCTTGGAAATATTGTTGTGTATGGTAATGACAATCATGTTACAAATAATACTCTTGGTCTAACCACTGCATATGGTGCAGTGACCCTACAGGTTGGTCATGGAAATTTTGTTTACAATAATGTTTTTGTCAATAGTCATCTTTGGCTGTTGGGTTCTTCTTACAATAATATCTATGATAACAATTTCACTAACGCGTCAATTCTTTTCAGCGATGGTGACTGGTCTAATGTTACTGGGAACAATATTAGTCAGCCAAGTGGCATTGCCATATACCTTGCAGATCAAAGCGGTGGAGACTCTGAGAATAATCTAATTTTCAACAATTACATTGTTGGAACTGCAGCAGATGATGGGCTAAATAACAACTGGAACACCACTCAACAAACAGGTCCAAATATCATTGGTGGCCATGACATAGGCGGAAACTATTATTCTGATTATAGTGGCTATGATAATGATCATGATGGAATTGGAGAACTTCCACCAAACTATTCCATTGCTGGTTCTGCAGGGAACTATGATTATCTACCACTAACTAATCAGAATTATTCTCCACCACGCCCTCCACACAACGAAGATTCACAACTTGTTCTTTCAGTTACCTCCTCATGTGAAGGTAACACCGTAACTGTTAAGAGCGAAGGCAATCAAATTTCAGAAGCAGTTATCCGATATGAAAATGGAGTGGTTTTGGGGTATACAGACTCATCCGGTCAACTTTCATTTGATGAATGTGGCAAGACCATTACCATCGAAGCAGTGAAATCTGGCTATCTTTCAGGAACAAAACAAGTTCAGCTGATTTCATGTGAATCATGCACTGTCTGTCCAACCAACGAAGAGTGTGAAGAGAATCAACACGTTTCCAACTGCCAATGTGTTCCTGTTCAATGCGAATGTGGTTATGTTGTAAACCACAAATGCCAGGCCTATGACTGCTGTTCCAACTCAGATTGTCCAACAAATAACCTATGTGAAAATCACGAATGTAAACCTGTTGAACAAAAATGCACTGAAACCTCTTGTTGTCCTATTGACGAGTATTTCAATGGTACGACATGCACCAAAGTTTTAGGCGAATGTGGCTATATCTTCGATCACAAATGGATCAATTACGAATGCTGCAAGGATGAAGATTGTTTAGATGGTCTTTGCGTTGGTCATAACTGTACTCTCTATACTATCTTCACAGAACGCGAAGATCTTGTGGGTAACAACCATGCTGCTCAAGTTTATCCAAAAGCACAATACGAACTGGTTCTAACCGATCCAATTGGTAAGACCAAGACATTGAGCACAGACGACGCTGGACATATGGATTTCATTTTAGAGTATGAGGGAAATTATACTCTTACACTCTACAAAGATCAAAAAGTTGCTGCAACTGTGAACATTGCCGGCCTAAGGCACATTCAAACTCCTGAAAAGCAACCTTCCATCCTTATTGAAGCCGGAAGTTATGTTTGGCTTGCACTGTTAGTACTTTTGTTTGTCCTTGCTGCCTATGTTCTTTACACGCGAGTGGTGCTTAGAAAGAAGAAATAGTTACTTCACAGTCAAAGCTGCATTGAATGTTACTGCCATACCATCGAATTTCTGTGGCAAGTCAGTTGCAACGCATGCACCTGCCCACTTTTCTGCTGAAAATGTAGTAAACACATCAATAATATCGAAAGAACCATCAACATATCTTGGAGCAGGACCTGGAATTCCAGGTGTATGTGCTGGGTTCTGAATTACTATAACCGGATCATCGTTTCCGTTTAGTGCAAATTCCACTGTTTTGTAATGATATCTTGTCTGGGCTTTTTCTGGTGCAAACCTGCCTTCAGAATATTTCCAGGTTATGGTCATTTCTTCTTCATCATGTTTTGCAACACCCTTATTTGTTGGCCAGATCATCACATATCTAGCTGTTAATATGTCTCCTGACAGTTCTAGGAAAACCATGGCAGAAGAAGGAGGTTGAAAACCAACTATCTTCACATTCGCTGTTTCTACTGCCTTTCTTGTTTTTGGGTTAGAAAGATCAGGTGCTGAAGAAAATTCCAATTTAGTTCTATTTTGCATCTGACTATAGGAGGCAGGATTATTGTATTTATAATCAAAATAAGTTCCCAAATTAGCTCCGAATATGGCAGTTACAGCAAACCCAGCTACAAAACCAAATGCCTTTAGTCCTGTTTTCCAAGGTTTTGTTTTCGATTTTTTGGGAGGCTCGATATAGCCTCCGGCAAATTTATCTCTACATGTAAGCGTCATAATTATACTTAAATTATAACAATATTTAAAGATTTGCAATTCCAAATAACTAACTTCTTGGTTCTTTTTTCCTAAAAAAGAACAAGTGAGGGGAATAGTCTGCCTTTTGTATCTGGTAGCATTTGACTAAGCGGCGATAATTCGCCTTACTCTGTCACTGGATAAAGGAGTACGCGTTGCATCCTTTTTTTGTTTGTGGGGACACCCCACACCCAGCAGGGTTCCAAAGGGGCAGCGCCCCTTTAAACAAAAAGGTATCGTTTCTGTAGCACTCCCGAGCCCTTAAAGCTCAATTATCCTCATAGAGGGCAGAACTTCCTCCCCATACTAGGGTTGGCTACCTACCCCTCACTCATCAATATTATGGTTAACCTGATTATTTATTCCTTTCCAAAATGTCTAGTTGGTCCACCAACCTGGTCAACCACACATACAAGATCGTCTAGCTCTCTTCTTGGTGTTCTTCTTGGTTTCTCGGCGATATAGCCGATGGAAAGTATGGCAATTGGAATTTGGAATTCACTTGCACTAACAATTCTTGCAATTTCCGTTGGATTGAATGCACCAACCCACACGCTTCCCAAGCCCAAGGCATCAGCTGCCAAATGAGCGTAGGTTGTTGCAATAGTTGCATCCTGTACGCAATATAACTTTCTTCCTCTCTCTCCATATTTATATCCGGATCTGAATTCATTTGCTAGAAAGACCAGATCAACTGGTGCAGTTTCAATAAATCGCTGCCCTAAAGAGGCCAGCATCAGCGCTTTTTTTACATCTGGGTCTCTTACAACCACAATATCATAAGCCTGGAGATCACCTGCAGATGGTGCCTTATTTGTTATTTCCAATATTTTTCTTAGTTTCTCTGGTTCGACGTTCTTTTGTGTGAATCTTCGTATGGACTGCCTATCCTCTACCACCTGTACAAAAGATTTATCTCTAGGGCCAAAAAGCTTCATGGAGTTATTGTGTTAAAAAGTGTTTATAATTGTTTCTGATTGGCTTTGCACAATAATTATCCCATTTTCATATCTCCCATTCCTGGGATCCCGCCCTTCATGTTGTGAACGTCGCAACGTTCACTTCATTCCGGGAAAGCCCTGCTTTCCCGACATCATTTTTTCCATTTTTTTACGGAATCCGCGGTTTTTCTTGAACATGTTCATCATTTTTTCCATCTTCTCAAACTGAGATAAAAATTCGCGAACTTCTTTTTCACTGGAGCCGCTTCCCCTTGCAATTCTTGCTATTCTGGCAGCATTATTTTTCAACAAAGCAGCATCCTTTTTCTCCTCTTTTGTCATGGAGTTTATCATGGATTCAAATTTTTTCAATTTACCTTCACTTTGCTGGACCATTTCCTTTGGCACATCAACAGCTCCGATCATGGAAAAAACACTGCTCAACGGCCCTAATTTTTTGGCTGCCTTTAACTGTTCATAAAAAGATTCTATGGTGAGTTCTTCACTTTCGATTTTTTTAAGGTCGGTTTCCTCTGAAATTTCTTTGATCTTTTCCATCAATGCCCCAATATCTGGAACACCCAATAATCTACCTACGAATTTCTCAGAATTATAAACTTCAATATCTCCTGGTTTTTCTCCAATGCCTACAAAAGAAATTTTTGCATTGGATGCGGCAACCGAACTGAGTGCACCGCCCCCCTTTCCAGAACCATCCATTTTAGTTACAAAAACCCCTGAAAGTGGAACTGTTGCATTGAATTCTGTTGCCTGTTTTCCTGCAACCTGACCAATATCTGCACTAATAACCAAATAACATTCTTCTGGCTTAAGAACATCTGCAATATTTCGTAATTCTTCAACCAATGCTCCGTCCAATCCACTTCTACCCGCAGAATCAACTATTATCACGTCTTCTTTGGCTTTTTTCAGAGCTTCTAATACAATTTTTGATGGTACCTTCTCTCCTTTGGTAGTGTAATAGGCTGCACCTACCTGCTTGGACAGTTGTTCCAATTGTTCTTGAGCTGCGGGTCTATCCGTATCAGCTGCAATAAGTCCAACACTCAATCCTCTGGTTTTGTAAAAATGAGCCAGTTTTGCGCACGAAGTGGTTTTTCCACTCCCATAAAGGCCACACATCAAAATTTTGTGTTTATCCAACCGTGGAGTATAACTCTGGCCCATCAACGAAACCAATTCTTCATATACTATCTTGGTAACATGTTCCTTGAGTGTCAGGGCCTCCATCTTCTTGGATTTGAGTGCTCTTTCTTCAATTTTTTTCGATAATCCAAAAACTAGCTTTACGTTGACATCAGAGGAGATCAAAACTCTTTGCAAATCCTTGATAAGCGCTCTTACATCATCTTCGTCAACATAGGGACGATTAGTAAGCTTGGCTAGCGCTTCTCTAAGTTTTTTACCCAAATCCATTTTTGTTCACTTGTGGGGACACCCCACACCCCGATACAAGTATACTCTAACTCAAAAGGTTTTAGTTCTTTGGTTTTGTTTATTCCTAAGTCGAATCCCATCACTACTGGTGCAACATCCAAAACTAGCTAGTTTTTTAAACTTTTTTGATACATATCACATCTCAACTCATTTTGATAGTCTAAAACTATACTCAGTGTAGAGGTGTAAAAATGCAGTAGCATTTTTACTTTATTAAAATGGGAATTTTAATGAGGTGTAACTATGAGCAAACAAGTAAGTGGCGAACAAACCTATGTGCTCCCAGAAGGGGCTCAAAGAGTTATTGGAAGAGATGCAATGAGAATTAACATTGCAATCGGCTATGCAGTAGCCAACATAATCAAGACTACCCTTGGTCCAAAAGGTATGGACAAGATGCTTGTTTCTGATTTGGGCGATATTGTAATAACAAACGACGGTAGAACCGTTCTTGAAGAAATGAATGTTGATCATCCAGCTGCAAAGCTGATGGTTGAAGTTGCCAAAACCCAGGACAAGGAAGTTGGTGATGGTACTACCACCAGTGTAGTTATCGCTGGTAATCTACTCAGAAAGGCAGGTGAACTTTTAGATCAAAACATACACCCAACCGTAATCATTAAGGGGTATGAACTTTCTGCCAAGAAAGCAGAAGAAGCACTTGCAAAAATATCCGAACCAGTTTTACCAACTGACAAGGAAATTTTAGTTAAAATTGCGCTTGTTTCCATGGGATCAAAAGGTATTGGAAATGATGATGAAAAGAAGAAAATAGCCGTCCTAATGTCTGAAGCAGTCATGCAGGTTGCTGAAACAAAAAACGGTAAAACAACAGTTGATCTTGATCTTATAAAAATCGAAAAGAAAGCAGGCGGAGAAGTTCTTGATACCGAACTTATTCGTGGTGTATTGGTCGACAAAGAAGTAGTTCATGCAGGTATGCCAAAGAGTGTTAAGGATGCCAAAATCCTTCTTCTGGATGCAGCGCTTGAAATCGAAAAAACAGAAACCGATGCCAAAATCGAAATAACCTCTCCGGACAAGATGGAAGCATTCCTCCACCAGGAAGAGAAAATGATGAGAGATATGGTGGATAAAATCGTAGCTGCCAAGACAAATGTTGTCTTCTGTCAAAAAGGCATCGATGATTTGGTCCAGCACTTCCTTGCAAAGAAAGGAATCACTGCAATAAGACGAGTCAAAAAAAGCGATATGGAAAAACTTGCTCGTGCAACTGGCGCTGTTATTGCTTCAACACTTGAAGATCTTAAAGAAGCAGACCTTGGTCATGCTGGTCTTGTTGAAGAGAAAAAAATATCCGGCGAAGCAATGGTTTTTGTAGAAAAATGCAAAGATCCAAAATCCGTTACTGTATTTGTTCGCGGCGGAACTGACCATGTTGTCAGTGAAGTCGAAAGAGCAGTTGTTGATGCCCGTGGCGCAGTTGCCAGTGCATTGCAGGATGGTAAATACGTTGTTGGTGGTGGCAGTGTGGAAATGGAAATCAGCAAAGAAATCCAGAACTACGCAACCCACATCGGCGGCAGAGAACAGCTTGCCATTCAGGCATTTGCAGAAGCATTGGAATCCATTCCAAGAGCTTTGGCAGAAAATGCAGGTATGGATGTTATCGATACCATCGTTGCCCTTAGAACAAAACACAAAGAAGCAACGGGTAAAACCGTTGGAGTTGACGTTCTTAATGGCAAAGTTGCTGATCTAAAAGCAGCTGGCGTATTTGAGCCAGCAAAGGTCAAAAAACAAGCCATTGTCTCTGCAACTGAAACCGCAAGACTAATCCTAAGAATTGATGATATAATCAGTTCAAGAGGAGGTAGAGGCGGAATGCCACCAGGTGGTCCAGGCGGCATGGGTGACATGGGAATGGATTGAAACGCATAGCGTTTCAATACTCTCTTGAACGATTCGTCGTTCAAGATATGGACTGATCCAATCTCTTTTTTTAATTTTTTATAAAATTTTATTTTCTTATTCCGACTTCTTTACCCAATTCCAGAGCCATGGCATAGCCCAAAGTTTCCCATTCGTGATCATTTTTTTCAGGAGCTTTTTTAAGCAGGTGCTGCAACCATTTTCTTGCCACATAACTTTCCCCTATTTTCATTGCAGTAACTGCTACCGGAACTTTATGTACCAATCCACATCCATAGACGGTATTTCCTATCTGCCTAGTAAAATTATATTCAGATGCCAATGCATTCAGGAATTCTCTAGCTAGTTGTTTTTCTCCTAATTCGTATAATGTTTCTATTGCAAGACAAAATCTGGCTGCTCCAAATCTTGTTTGTGAAAAATCACCGCCAAATCGCATACCTAATACTGGTGTGGGTAACATTTTTTGTAATACGGAGATCATCCCTTGCGCATCTTTTCTATCTATGCTTGTTTTTAATTTATCAAGAAGCAGTTGTTTTGTTCTATTTTCTGCTTCACTACCCGATCCTAAGACATCTCCATGTAACGATGCAATATCCTTTAATTCTTCAGCAAGCCATCTTGCATATTCTTCTCTTGTGGTCTCTGTTTTGGTCTGAACAGGTGCTCTTGATACCAATTGGATAGGTTCGTAAGCTCTCCATCCATTCCTAAGAGCCACCATCCTCCCTATCTGAGCATCTGCTGGCATTACCTTACGTGGTTGTTCGACAATCATGAATCTCACTGTCTTTTCGGAGTATACGCTTTGAATTGCCGTACTGCGTCTTCTTCATCAGCTGATAATGTACATCCTTTTTCTCTTAGTTTTTTCTCCATTTTCTTGCGTTTGCTGTGGACAGCATCCATCAATGCATTCCATCCATTTGTTGCTCTTTTTTGGAGGTTAATCCCTGGCTGTTCCACATAAAAGTCAAATAGTTCTTGGTTATTATCTAAAACCGCAAATATCAACACCGATCCATCTCGTACATTTATCGATGGATTCTCTGCAACGCAGTTAATATCAGCACCATGCGCTAAGGCATCTCGTGCTTCTTCAACTGTTTTAGCTCTAATCAGTCTCAGCTCCCAGACTTTTTTCTCATCTTCTTTAGTGTAAACAGCACCCTTTGCCCTGAGCTTAGCTACCATTTCAATTTGTCCTAAGAAGTCTGCCCTCATTATAGCTGAAAATCCATAATTGTCTTTTCTATTAATGTCAATTCCTGGCTGTTCCACATAGAAATCGAACAATTCTGATTTATTTTCAGTTACTGATAATAATAAAACTGAAGCACTTCGTACCTGCCCCTTCTGAACATAACAGTTAATATCCGCACCATGCGCTAAGGCATCTCTTGCTTCTTCAACTGTTTTAGCTCTAATCAGTTTCAATTCATAAACTGTTTTTTTGTCTTCTTCAGTATATCCAGCTCCCCTCGCCCTGAGCTTAGCTACCATTTCAATTTGTCCTAAGACTTCTGCTCGCATGACAGCACTGAATCCGTTACTATCCTTTCTGTCTATATCCACTCCTGGCTCTGTCAAATAGAAATCAAATAATTCTGATCTCTTTTCAATCACTGCAAATATAAGAACTGAAGCACTGTCTATACCTAAAGAATCATTTTTTACATAGCAGTTAATATTCGCACCATGTGTCAAAGCGTCTTCTGCTTCTTTGGTTGTTGTCGCTTGTATTAATTTCAAATTCCATTTGCCTTGTTCTTTAGGATCAGTAAGTTTTGGTCTTTGAACCTCTTTTTCAGGTATGGCAACAGCTCTGGTGGCACTTGTCAATGGTTGATACGTTTTCCACCCATTTTTCCAAGCCATCAGCCTGCCGAGTACCTTAGAACTGGCATTTTCTGGTCTAAACTGAAGTTGATTCGGAGCGGTCATTAACATGTTATTGTGTCAGGAAATGGTTTTAAAGGTATGGTTATTTGCTATTTATTACTTTTCGTCCTTATCTCAACCATGGTCTTTGCGATCCATATTCAAGTTTTTGGTGCTGTTCAGGGTGTTTTCTTCCGTGCAAATACTCAGGCTATGGCATCCAAGCTCAATCTGGTTGGTTGGGTAACAAACAAAAAAGATGGTTCTGTGGAAATTTTGGCCGAAGGAAGCAGGTCGAGTCTTGAAAAATTGCTTGAATGGTGCTATCATGGTCCAGAAAATGCACATGTAAAAGAATTGGAATTTGCTTGGGTTGAACCAAAAAATAACTCCAAAGAATTTTCAGTCATCCGATGATTAGACAGTTGAGTGTCTATCCCCTTTTTTCTCGCTTCTCCTTTTTGGGTAGGAAAATCGTCTTGCAAACTTGACTTTTTTGATCTTATCTACAAAAATATCCAGCTCTTCAAATTCAAGATCATGCTCAAAATATTCTCTGGCCTCATCTGGTATGTCAATTAGTCCATTATCTTCAAAACATATTGGTTTGCCATTTACATCAGTAATGGAAGCCAGGAGTGTAACTATGGCATCAACTTTAGGAATCGCATTCTTTAGGAGTCTTTGAATGGTTTCATCATTGTTTTTCTGTACCTCTAACTTATTCATGATGCTTTGAATATCATCTATCTCTTCTTCTGTAAATTTGTGTTCTTTAAGCCATTCTATGGCGAATTCGTTGAATGCGTATTTGACCATACCTATCACTCACTACCTTATTTTTTGTAAACCTATCTTAGCTGGTTGTATTTTTATTTCTTAGTTTCAGAATTCTGCCCCTCGGCAGTACCTATTATTTTTTCTATAATCTCCTTCATTCTTGGATTTAACGAAACATGTAACCCATAGGAAGTTGGTTTTGGTATTAAAAAATTTTCCTTAATAAGCTTCGTTGCAGTTTTTTTGACCTCGTTGCCAAAATGACTAGGAAATCCTTTATGGAGATTCTCGAATGCCGTATGTCGATTACCCCAATATCCATGTTTGGCAAGTTTTCTCAGTACTGCTGTCCTTACGTCGTTCATTCAATCCCCCAATGTTCGCAAATTTAAATTACAAGCTCAAATTTAAAAACATTACTACCCACAATAAATTTATGCAAGAAGAAAAATCCTCATTTGTAAAATTATTTGGCGACTACCCTCTTGTGAGAGTCATAGATTTTTTCATAACCTATAGGGAATTTGATTATCCACTTACCGAGATTGCTGAGAATTCTGGCGTGGCATGGAGTACCATCCACACTTTCTTTCCAGATCTTGTAAAAATCGGCATTGTCAAACCAACGCGACAACTTGGTCGTGCAAAATTATTCAAATTAAATATTACCAACCCAATAGTTCAGGAATTAATCGTTCTGGATAACAAACTAATCCATGAATTGGCAGAGGATCTGGCTGTTGAGAAAGTTACTGCTAAAAGATAGTCATCTTTTCTCTGAGAACGGTCCCCAGACCATGGTATACTCCTTGTTTATGGTGTGGACATCATAATCGTTAACCTGCGTAACAAATTTCTTGCGAAATCCATCTACTATCGATCTGAGTTCATCATTGTTCTTCACATGGAGCTCGACAAGCAAATCATATTTCCCAAGGAGTTCAATTGCAAACAAACAGCCATTGGTGGAATTGAAATATTCTATTACTGATTGAGTTATGGTCGGGTCCTTAAATGTCATGTTAATCTGTACAAACTGCAATCCAAGCTTGTTGAAATCTGGAGCTGAGACATATCCCAGTATTATGTTGTCTTTTTCTAATTTTTTCATTCGGTATTTGACCGTTTTCGGATCAAGTTTTAGTTTTTTTGCAATTTGTGTTAGCGGAAACCTAGCGTTGTCTGAAAGTATGGCTAAAATCTTTTGGTCTGTTTCGTCTAGTTTATAATGTCCCAAAGGAACTTGATAGCAGTAATCTGCCCGTTCCCCAGGGTAGAGGAACCGGTTGTTCAGGCGATGGGTTGTTAAAAAAATTACCAAGTCCTTCTGTTGAATATAATCCCCGAATTTTGAAACAAATGGATGGAGGAAATTAACCATGTCCTGGGAGTCTCTGGCCATAACTAGAAAAATACAGTCGTAGTATCCTTCTACGCTGGCCAGATAGGAGAGAAAGGGCTGGGCCAGTAAATATTCGAACAGTTCCTTTTCTTTCTCCGGGGTTATATTCTTGAATTTCACATATACCTTATGGTGGTACCAGCCTAGCTTGGAGGTATTGTAAACAGTATAAAAGTAGCGGATGTATCTACCATCAATCAGTCGATTTATTCGAAAATTAATCGTTTCCTTGCTTTTTTTTAATTTTTTTGCTATTTCTGAAGCCGGTGTCCTGGCATTGGTGTCTAACTCATACATTATACGCCTGTCAAGCAGATCCAATTCCTTCATAAATTACTCATAATCCTAAATATTTATAAAAAAATCCTTTTTTGTGCAATTTTTGTCTGTTATATTTAATATATAAGTAAAACCACAAAACAACTATGACAACCACACTAAGATACAAAAACCCGGAAAACCTTTTAGGTCAAGAGGCAAAAAACAAATTTGCTGCATGGAAGGATAAATGGGAAAAAGACGGTAAAAAACCATTAATCTACCTGGCAGCTCACATTTACGGTTATACCAATGACAAAGACGAGGAAATGCGAAAAAACAATTCCAGAATCGTAGACCTACTTGAGGAATCTGGATTTGCAGTGTTTCTTCCACAACGAGACAATCCGTTCGGCGTGTTAAAAGGCAATAGTATTGGCTGGGAAATGGCAATAGTTGATGAATTGGCAATACGGATAGCCGATATTGTATTTGCTGTTGGCGGATTTGGAAAGGATACCAGTTGGGAAATTGGTTTGGCAGCAGGACTAGGGAAATTGACCCTTCTTCATCTACCGACTAGGGAAGCAGCGGAGTACCATAAAGAAGATTGGATGCTATTGCGGAATATCTCATTGTTGTTCGCCTCTGCCGAAGCAGCAGATGTTATGCGGGAATCGATCGCATCGCCTCCAACCTGCGGTATTTTTCCCATAGTAGATGCTGGGGAGATACCAATGAAGATACACCTGCTCCACAGTATAGATAAGATGGGAAAAGTCATCACCGGGGGTTGACCATGAAACAATTACACCCCCCCAAGGGCAATTTCGACTCATCGCCCCCGACTGGCTTCTGGAAAAACGCAAAAGGGAAAGCAGAAAATTACTTCCTAATGACAAGACCATACTCTACTTTTGGCGATTACCCGCTGACCACGGTTGTCTCAAAAACTACAGTGTCAGCGTCACTGAACCCAACCCCTACCGACGTATTAAACCTACTCTCACTGTTTGGTTTGTGGGCTGCGTTGAATTGGACTTTGGAATCCGAACACAAACACGATAACCGTCCGAGCATAAGCAGGAAAGTGGCAGATGTTACTTTTGCGGTTGTGGGTATGGTTGGTGCCATAATAAATCCAGCAACTCTGGTTATGACCGGAATCCATTACCTAACTAGCGTTTTATACTCAAAAAAAGAAGGATCAAGTGATTTTCTAAGCCAAGCAAGTTTTTTGGTAAGAGGAATCGGGCAGAGCGCCTGCTATTTCTTTTCACAGCTGTTCTATTCCACTTCATTAACCCCCAAGCACCTTGCAATAGGTCTTGTGATCGGTCTTGTGACGGCATCAAGAAATCTCGTCGGCGATCTAAGGGATATAAAATACGATGAAAAAACATTCCCAAAAGTTCATGGGGAGAAAATCGGAAGGCTGGTTGCAACCGGATTGAAGCTAACTGCGGCAGGATTGCTATTTACTCTTACGGATTCAGTTCTCGTAGCAGTTCCACTCTTACTTGAAAGTGCATTGACGATTTTCCACAAGAACAACCAAAACTTGCACAGAATATCAGGCATAGGCACTACAGCTACACTTGCTAACGTTGTATTGGCTAATCTTGGTATGGAGTCAGCTGCAGTAATCTCTGATTTCCTGTACATATCCGGAGTTGCAAACTTGGTATTCTACACTAAAATGCCTAGGAGAAGCAACCAGGACTACCATTAATCATTTTTTCTTTGCTAATTTAACCAGCGTTTCTGTAACCAATCTCACACCAATCCCAGTTGCTCCCTTGTCAAGATAGGGGTGGGGGGTTTTGACCATATCTACAGCAGCTATATCCAAATGTGCCCATTTTGTTTCCCCTACAAATTCCTGCAAAAAGGCAGCTGCGGTAATGGATCCGGCTTCACCAGTATCTGAAATATTTTTTATATCTGCAAAATCCGATTTCATCATCTCAGTATACTCAGGCCAAACAGGCATCCTCCACACCCGTTCGTGAGCATCGGTTCCTGCATCCTCGATTGTCTTTGCAAGAGTGTCATCATTGGAGAAAACCCCTATGGCATGCCTTCCAAGTGCAACTACCATTGCTCCAGTAAGCGTTGCCATATCGATCATATAAGCTGGTTTTTCTTCAGTGGCAAAAGTAAGTGTGTCAGCTAAAATAAGCCTTCCTTCTGCGTCTGTATTGAGCACCTCAATGGTCTTTCCATTATACGCCTTTACGATATCCCCTGGTCTCTGAGCGCTGCCGGATGGCATATTTTCAACCATTGGCATAAACCCAACAACGTGAATTGGAAGTTTTAGTTCTGCTACTGCCTTCATCACTCCGAGAACATTCATGGCTCCGGTTTTGTCATATTTCATTTCGTGCATTCCTGGCGATGGCTTGATGTTGATGCCGCCGCTGTCAAATACCACGCCCTTACCAATTACACAGTAGGTCGGATGTTTTCCTTTGTTGTATTCTACTCTCACAAGATGTGGGTCCTGGGCACTGCCCTGGGCAACCGCAAGAATTGCATTCATCCCTTTTTTCTTCATTTCATTTTTGTCATAAACAGTGATATGCAGACCATATTTCTTGGCTAGTTTTCTTGCTTCCTCCACCACCCATTTTGGACTTGCAACGTTTGCTGGTTGTTCATCCAACTCTCTTGCATAATTCTGGGCTTCGGCATAGATAATCCCGCGTTTTACGCCTTCGCCAATCTCTTCCTTGCTTAGGATATGGAGTTTTTCAACAACAAAGAGGTCATCTTTTTTGGTTTTATATTGAGTGAATTTGTATTGTGCAAGTATTGCCCCTTCTACCACAGCCTGGGCCATTTTGTTTAGTTCTGGTTTCCCAACAAATTTACTTGGCACATAGATTGTCAATTCTTTTTCTTTTATGCCTGCAGCATATCTAACCGCAGTTCCAGCTACCCTTCTTAGAAAATCAATTTTGTATTCTTCTTTTTTACCAAGTCCAACTACAAGCAGTTTTGCAAATTTTGCCTGGCCCATGGTGTCTGTAGAATAGGTTTGGAGAAGCTTCCCTTCGAATCTTTCCTCTGGCACATCCTTCAAAAATGGTTTAACATCCCAGGGTGGATCATCATTTTGCATGAGAAAAACACAAAGAAGTCCACCCTTGAAATCCGATAAATGCCCTTTTTTTAATTCGACTTTCATGATAGGCATAATCATGTGAGGATTAAAAATTTGTGTTTGGAGGCACTATTTTCGTGAATGCTGTAATTCATACATCCTCACAACTTCTTCAGTCGTAGTAATTTCTTCTACTCCCTTGTCCTCTCTTAATTTAACTAGCCTTGGGAATCGTAGTGCATACCCCTTTCCATCTTTAGCCCCACAGGTGTGCATGGATGATTGGGTGATATCATCAAAGGCAACTTCCACAACATATTTGGGAGTCACCCAGAAATCTGGTTTTTCAACACTAAAGTCCAGCTTAACTGGCGGTTTCTTGGTTTTTATATCATTTAGAATTTCCTGCAAATTTCTCATTTCATCTTCGCTAAATCCAGACCCAATCCTGGCTACAGTTTCAAACTTTCCGCGATCTGGATTATAAACCGCGACCAAAAGTCCGCCAAATTCAAATTCTGCTCTTGCTCCTTGACCGAGATAGTAGCCAACCACTACCGCGTCAATGGTATCCACTGATTTTCCATAGGATTTTTTCAGTTTGATCCAGGCAAATTTTCTCTTGCCTGCGGTATAGGGTGCAGTTAAATCCTTAGCCATTATTCCTTCCAGTCCCTGGGAAATGGAATTTTGGAATATTTTTTCAAGTTCATTGGTCTTACTTACTAAGGTCATCTGGCTTGGTTGGAGAATTTTATTTTTGAATGTTTTCTCAATTATGTCTCTTCTTTTTTCATAGGGCTGTTCAGTCATATCCCTGCCATCAATATAAAGAACATCAAAAACGAAAACATTAAGCGGAAATTCTTTAGACGCATCCTCAATTCCGTGTTTTCTTCTTCTATGCATGGTCTGCTGGAATGGGAAATATCTTCCTTTTTTACTATCAAATGCAAGGGCCTCTCCCTCGAAAATTATCTCAGCCACCTTAAGTTCTCTAATGGCTTCTACCACATCTGGAAACATGTTAGTCATCTTTTCCAGTTTTCTTGAATAAAGCTCAACCCTATCTCCTTTCCTATGACACTGGAGTCTAAAACCATCGTATTTCATTTCAATTCCGCATTTTCCCAGTCTTTCTATTATGGCTTCAGGAGCATTTTCTCTTTCTGCCAAAGCAGGCATAAGTGGTTTGAACGGAGTTACAACAAAACTTTCAATTTTTTTTGGATTGGTATAGAAAACTTTAGCAACGTATCCCAAATCCGAACAGGTGTTATAGGCACGTTCCAATGGCTCGCGAAGTGACTTATCTCCCACATGAGCAACTGATAGAGCATCCAGAATAGTTGGATCCCCTACACCCAGTCTAAGACTTCCAGTGACATAGCGAATAACATATCGCGATTCCAATCCACTGGAATTATTCAAAAGCTCGGTGAGTATTTTTATTTTTTGATCCTGACTTCCTGGTCCAGAAGACTTTGCTATTTTCATTAACGCATCAAACAAATAACTGATTTCCATCTCGGTTGTGGAAAGCGCAGTTTGTTTTTTCTTTCCAAGAAGCTCTTCAGCCGTGTCACCCAAATCTCCGCTTTTTTTATAATTTTTTTCTACTTCATTTGATGGATAGCCTGAGCTTGCGGCTATGGCAGCAAGTGCAAATCTTTCTCCCATGCCGAGGTCAATGCCTTCATAGGGCGGGGCAAGAATGCCCTGAATGATATAGACTAGCTTGTCGATTTCGTTGACATCTGTTTGTTTGAACAAATTAGCAAGCTGGTCGGTCATCTCAAGCCTGCCGCTGCGCTTTTCTATTTCTTTAAAGAAAAACGCCACATTTGAAAAAAGAAGCATGTTTGGTATGAGTAAAATTGTTATTTAAATCAGATCATTTTCCCCTAACGACTTCCAATGCTAGTCGTTGTGCTTCATCGTCTGCGGAAATGAGGTCTGCTTTTGTTTATAAATAACAAAATTGATTTTTTGTTATGGGGGGTGAGTTACTTAAATTCGAACAGATTGCGTCTGCATACAATAATAAACCTAAACAGTTAGCTGCTTGCAAGAATTGGTTCCCTATTTTTCCATCTAAAGAGCTAGCAGAAGTTATTGCGGCTTTGATAACTGATGGCCATATCGATTTTTCTTGGAGAGATGGAGCTCCAAAACTAAGTAAACTACTCCTTTATTCAAATTCCAGGAGCGAATGTGAGTGGTTTTTGGATAAAGTCTATAGTCTTTTTGGCATACGAGGTAAGGTGGTTCGGTATTTATCAAAAACTGGTTTTTCTAAGAGACATTCTTACAAGGCACTAATCCAGTCTTCTATGTTAGCAAAATCGTTTGTCCTTCTTGGCGTACCTAGTGGTGATAAAACAAAAACTGAATACTATATACCCGAATGGATAGTTTCCGGTTCTCCTGAAATCCGAGCTGCGTTTCTCAGGATTTTGTTTAATTTTGATGGATGTGTCTCACTACGTTCTAGGCGTCCGAGTGCGATAGAGCTAAACTATTGCATGAATAAACGCAAGGATCACATTCACAATGGCGTAATGTTCATGTTACAAATCAAAAACCTGTTGCTTCACTTCGGTGTGAAAGCAGGCAAGCTACACATAAGACATCATAAAACCGATAAGTTTACGTTATTGCTTTTTGTTACAAACAACAATTCGGTTCTAAATTTTTACAAATACGTAGGATTTTTGAGCCGAAAGAAAAATTTTCGTCTTAATCTAGCAGTTAATCGAATTAATCAGGTTCGACGTGTTAACTATGGTTCACACCTCCTTACGTCTCTAAAAAATAAATTTGGTACAGATAATCGAGCCGTGTTACGACTTAATCAAAATTCCCCAGTAAAGTACACGTTACGTCAATTCGAGCATATGCGTCGTGGGGAATCGCGCATTCCGTTGACTATGTTACTTATAGCTTCTAAGATACTTAACAAAAATTGCCATAACCCTACTAGTCTTCTGCGTTAATCCCAGTCGCGGCAAATTTTTCCGCTAATTCCTTTGCTTTTGAATCACTAAACTGTTTCAGTGGGTGCTTCATAAGCCAGGCGCTTGGCCCTACTAACGGTCCGCCTACTTTTTTATCCAATGCAAATTGTGCATATCTTAGTGCGTCAGCAGAAACCCCGCTGGAATTAGCTTTGTCATCTACTTCGAGTCTAACCTCCATATTATAGGGTATGTTAGCCCACATCCTACCCTCTATGCGCATGAACATAAGTTTGGTATTTCCCAAGAAAGGTATGAAATCCGAAGGACCTACATAAATCTGGTCATCGGGCAGCCTTTTTGAAAGCTGTGACTGAACAGATTCGGTTTTACTGATCTTTTTACTTTGTAATCGGTCTCTTTCAAGCATATTTATGAAATCTGTATTTCCACCAACGTTAATCTGGTATGTTTTGTCTATTTTTGTACCTCGAGAATCGCATAATTTTGCTAGGGTTCTATGGACTATGGTGGCACCAATCATTCCCTTATAATCGTCCCCGACAATGGGCAAGTTTTTCTTCGTAAATCTCTGTGCCCATTTCACGTCGCTTGCAATGAAGACAGGCATGGCATTTACCATTCCACATCCAGTTTCAAGCGCAATATCTGCCCAAAATTCCGTTGCCTTCTGCGAGCCGACCGGCAGATGATTCAGGATAATCCGGGCTCCTGATTTTTTTATTTCTTCTATAGCCTCTTTTTTCAACTGTTCTACCGTCTTCGTTTGTTTTATTGGCTTTATCATGTTTTCGACATAGATTCCTACCCCATCCAGAATCGGACTTTCTTTCACCGTACCAGAACAGCAACTAACCGAATCAGTCCATCTCACCTTGTTTGGATATTCATAAACTGCCTTTGCGAGAGTTTTTCCAACCTTATTCTCAGCGACATCAAATGAAGCAACAAATTCGATATCATGAACAGTATAGCCGCCTATTTTTTCATACATCACACCGGTTACCTCCTCGTTCGGGTGTCTCTTGTAATATTCAATTCCCTGGACCAAACCAGCAAAACAGTTTCCCACTCCAACAACAGCACATCTAATTTTCCCCATAAAAATCACTTTCCGAAGTTTGCCAAAATTTCGCAAGCGAAATTTTCAACAAACCATTTGCGCAGCTTTTTTAGAAAAAAGCTGCTATTTAACAAATGTTAAATAGTGCTCAAAGTTTAAATTTCTTTTTCTCTCTGATATAAGATCATATTTATATACTTTTCCACACACAATAAATAAAATGGACGAACCAAAATCCCTTACCATCCATCAGATTGATCCAACTTCTAGCTGTTGTAATGGTTGTCGTCATTGTGCAGAGAACAGCAAACATAAGGGTGAAGAATTACCAACTGAAGATGTTGTCCAGCTATTCCAATCTGGTTTGTTTGTTCCCCATACCCAATCAAATCCGTTAAATAGAAGGAAAGTTCTGAATTTGTTGGGTGGTGGAGATCCTACCTATCACAGCGATTTACCTGGATTCATGCTTGCGCTTGCTCAATTTGTAGGCCGTATAAATCTTCTTAGTGGCGGTCTGAATCCCCATCTGGATTTTGAAAGATTTGCAGATGCAGTAGAAGAAATTAGACTAATGGGGCGACAGGTCCATCTTGAGGTTACTCACCATCCCTATGGCTGTATTGGTCATGATGATAGAATCAGACAAGCCCTGCTTACATTTGGAGGTATGCTTCCTGATAAATTAGCTCTAAAACTACTTTGCTTTCCTGAAGAGCATCTACCTTCGGATCCGCTACTTCGTGCCGACTTCCTTCATCTTACTCAACCAGAACTTTTTCAAACTCCCCTCTGGCTCTGGATCAGAGACCATTTTGCTGTTTTTGAAGAGGGAAGACGTCACAATCCTGATGGTAGTCCAAGGATTCTTACAAAACCGTTTCTTGATGTTGAAATTGTTAATAAATCACTCAGACCAACTGGCCGAGCTTGTGATCTTCCAAGCTTTTTATCTGATCATACTCTTGTAAAACCCGAAGTCTATCAAGCATTTAAAAAATCTGAAAAAGGCCTGTCTGATTTATCCCGTGTTAAGCTTCGTTTAACACCTACGGGTAATCTAACTTTTTGTGGCTCTACGACTTTTACCAATCCTGATTTTTTTGAAGGAAATGTATATGGCCATAGCTTTGGTGAAATTGTATCCAACCTCCGTCTTATGCTTGAACACATGGTCCGCGAAGAAAAAGCCTGGCTTAATTCTGGAAGAGAAAAAGAACCTGGCTGGATTTGTGACAATGTTTGCAAGAGAGCACGAGAAGCATTTGCTGAAGATTGCAGAAGGATTAAACCACATCGAAATTCTGGCGAGACTATACTTCCTATAAAGCGACCCGCTTTCCGGGCAGCCAGCTAATCTATAAAAATCGATCCTGCGAATCTATTTTATGAGCGAGAAGACGCAGCCACTTATTGTTGAACTGGAACAAATCCATGACTGTACTTCTATTGCAGTAACTGACAAGCTTAAGGATGTAAAAATTAAGTGGTTGGCAACTATTGGTCAGGACGAAAAAACAATTACCAACCTTTTCGAAGTGGACACTTCTCATCTTAGGACAGTGGTTGATCTATGGAAAAGGCAAACAAAGGTCAAAGAAGTATCGATAATCCTAATCGGTCCTCACAAATCCCAACTCTCCATAAGACAAAGTAAAGATCTTGCCACTGCACCTGCCTTAGCCAAGACAAAAACAATGTGGATTGAGCCGACCTATACCGAGGCGGGAGTAGACTATGTTACCATGCTTGCCCCAAATTTCAAAAATTTGAAAGATTTCATGGAACTGGTTAAGGAACACGGTTATGATCTTAAAATCAAGTCAAAGCGATATTTAGAACCATCCCAGGCAGTTTCTTTAGATAGTTTCCGTACCTCGGGTTTTAGCAAATTAAAATTTGCCAGCGAACTTCTAACTGATAGGCAAATGGAAGTTTTTGATCTTGCCTGCAGGTATGGCTATTACGAGGAACCAAAAAAGATAAGCATTGAAGAATTATCGCAAAAGCTTGGGATTAGTCCATCAACTTGTGCTGAACTTTTAAGAAAAGCAGAGAAAAAACTTCTCCCTGTTTTGAATGATATAC
This sequence comes from Candidatus Bilamarchaeum dharawalense, assembly GCA_902386555.1. Taxonomy (GTDB): domain Archaea; phylum Micrarchaeota; class Micrarchaeia; order Anstonellales; family Bilamarchaeaceae; genus Bilamarchaeum; species Bilamarchaeum dharawalense. The sequence continues at coordinate 292,695 of CABMJJ010000009.1, read as the reverse complement.
TCAGAGTAATGCGTTGATTTTCGGGGTTTGTAATCTGCGTTCGAGTCGATTGAATGTGGGGTTGAAGGGGTTTCCGAATCCCTCAATCAAATCAAAACCGTCCTACAACGGTGTTATTCTATTATATAGTTACAGAGCGTAGTAGTACATGAATTCCGAGCTCTACTCAGCACTCAACCGATCCTGGAAGTCTACGTGCAAGATTCTTCTAGGAGAGGAACTGGGCGAGCTTAGAGACTATGAGGACTGGTTGGCAGAATACTGCCCCAAACCACAAATTTCTAAATCTGCTATTTCTGGCAAGGAAGTTTACCTTGCATCAGACTATTCTAAGTTGGCAAACGTAATCTCAGCAGATGAAATCTCAACATCCAAACCATTAAGCATCAACGATATCAAAGACATAGACTCTCTAGTTCGTGCAGTTTCAGAGGAATGGGCCTACACCGGTAACAGAGTTCTAGGAAATTCAAAATTCGTAGAATCATCTGATCTTGTGATGGATTCCAATTATGTTGCAAATTCTTTGAATGTCTCAGAATCGACAAATGTCTTCTATTCCTCGCTTATCCGCCTTGGTAGCAAGAACATTTTCGGATCAGGCTGGTTTGGGAAGACAGAATTTACCATACGGTTTTTCGGCGGATTCAATTGCAAGCGAATTTTCGAAAGTCATATTATTGGTGATTGTAGCGATCTTTACTTTTCAAACCAATGCGTGAATTCTAGCGAGTTAATGTTCTGCTTTTTTCAAAGAAACCAGAAACACAAGATAGGCAATGTCCAACTTTCACGAGATAAATACTTTGACTTGAAAAAGAAACTTCTTTCCGAAGTTATCCAGTCGCTAAAAACCAACAAAAAATATCCATCATTGTTTGAACTTGTAAACAGAAGCAAATCTGGAAAAAAACCTCCAATTTCTGTTCCAAAAAAACAGGAAAGCAGTGATATGAAACCCATTGAGAAAAGTTTTGCATCCACCTTCAAAATTATTCTGAAAAAAGAGCCGGGGTCAATCACAGAATATGAAAACTGGCTTGCCTCTGAAAAAATGAAGATGGAACCAATACAAACCATGTTTGGCAGCACAACCTACCGTCCCTCCCATCCAGATCTTTATGCCATTTCATTATTTCCAAAAGACCTTTTTGTGACTTTAAACGAAGGGCTGGAACTGGGCAAGATCGTCATGGACCAGTCTGCTCTAGGGTCGATTGATTCCATCACTTCCCAGCTTGGTCAGATTGCCTATTTCTCAGTAGAAATTCTGGATGGCGTAAACAAAAACACGATCCAGTCTCCTTTGGTCTACTACACAAATAATATCTACAAGGGCTTTGACATTGTTCAAAGCGAGAATTTGGGGGTCATATCGTCAGCGTTCAGTTCCAAGTATATCTTTGGTGGCTACCGCAATATGAATTCTGAATTCTGCATCAACTGCCATAATTCTCTGTACCTAAGCCGCTGTTTGGAAGTTGATACCTCTACCAAATGCGCAGATGCATTGTTTTGCCATAATTCAGAAGGGCTAACTGATTCGATGTTTTGTTTTAATGTGAAAGGTAAGCGACATGCCATCGGGAACACATCCCTGCCCCAAGCTGATTATTCAAAAATCAAAGAATCTGTTCTTGAGCAGCTTAGTTCAGAAATTCTCCAGAAGAAGAACTGCCGGTTTAGCATTTTCACAATAGGTGGGATGAAATGAACCAAACAAAGGATGCAATTAATCGTTCATGGAAATCAACCATGAAAGTTCTTCTTGGTGCGGAAGTTGGTGATATTGACGATTATGCAGATTGGCTTTCTGAAGGTCTTGTTCCACTTAAAAACAAACAGTCTGCATTTTCGGGAAAAGAAGTGTATTGTGCAGTCTCAGACTATGCTGACAATGCCAAATTCCTCTCATTAGACGAAGTTGATTATGGGAAAAAACAGGAGCCATTGAACATTAACCAGGTAAAAGATATAGATTCGATTTTAGATGCCTTAGAAGAACGGCTTTATTACTGTGGCAATGTTGTTCTTGCTAATTCCAAGCATGTGGAAAAGAGTTCCGACGTTCAGAATTCATTTTATGTTTACAATTCCAATTTTATCTATGATTCAGAATACATGGCATACTGCTCCTATTGTAGAGGAAGCAAATATCTTTTTGGTGTAGTCAGCGATGCTTTCACTACCAGCACCGTAAGGGCATTTGAAACCCATAAGCAATCAAGATGTCTAGAAGCTTGGAAGTGCTATGATTCAAGTGACTGCTATTTCAGTTCATGTGTCCAGGGCTCTCAAGATGTTCTATTCTCATTCAATCTAAAGAACAAGCGAAATGTTATTGGCAATATCCAACTTTCAAAAGATAAATACCTGTCTCTAAAGGCAAAACTTCTTGAGGAATTGAGAGGCGAATTTGAAAAAAAGAAAAAACTCCCGTCGCTTATGGAATTCGCATCCAAAAGCTGCAAGGCACTAGAGGTTCCAAAAGGGTTCAGTCCTTCCGGTGATAGGGATCAGAAGAACAAAGAACCAATTGAATTGGGATTCCAGAAAACAACATCATTACTTTTTGGCAAGCAACTAGAAAAAATTGATGATTACAAGGAATGGCTTCTGAGGCATGTCCCCCACATCAGCGAGGAAAAGTCCCTGGCAAGTGGAAAAACCGTCTATCTTGGTGAAACATCCCCGTTCCATCTTTATTCCAGAGATCGTCTGGTCACGCAATGGGAGAACTGGGAGTTGGGCGAAAACATGCAACTTGATGTTGAAGACATCGATTCGATCTCTAGTCTGTCAAAATCAATTGGCAAAATAGCATATTTCAATCCAGAAGGCCAGCTTGGAGAAACAAAAAATCTTATTGTTGTTCCATTATGCAATACTTCAGTAAATTGCTATTACTGTCCAATTGCATCTTTCAATGATAATGTTGCATTTTCCTACTGGCCAAGAAATTCAAAATATATGTATGGCTGCGGGCTTTCATTCACCTCCAGTTTCTGTCTTCACACATATTATTCGGTTAATCTTTCCAGAGCATTTGAAGTAGATGCCTCCAACAATTGCTCAGACGTTTATTTTGCCCATAATTGTGAAAATGTCAGAGACAGTATGTTCTGTTTTAATGCAAAAAACCTACGCTATGCAATTGGCAACGGTGCACTTGCACCAGACAAATACAAATCCATACGAGCAGCAGTACTGAACCAGATTCTTGATGAACTTGAAAAAAATAAGGAACTTGGTTTGGATATCTTTACTCTCGGTGGAGGGAGGAAGAGACTATGGCGGACAAAGCTTATGATGTAATTAATCAGTCTTGGAAATCAACAACAAAAGTACTATTCGGGGAGCCATTGGGTGAGATGAAGGACTATTATGATTATTTGAAAGAACCACTGGTTGGCAAATCAGTGAAATCCATTATTTCTGGAAAAAACATATTCGTTACTTCCAATCATTATCCTAAAGAAGCCAAATTCTTTGATTACAATGACGAAATCACTGGTGCAACCATCCTATCAAAACCAATTGATGTTAACCAGATCAGGGACATTGATTCTCTTTTTGAGGCAGTTGAAGAAAAATTTATCTACAGTGGCAACAAAGTGCTTGGCAACTCGAAGTTTGTTGAAAATTCAGATAATATTACAGATAGCAATTATGTTCTGGATTCATCCATGATTGTAAATGGAAAATATATCGCCTACTGCTACATGCTGAGAAACAACGACTATTGTTTTGCCTCAACTTCAAGTGGGGACAGTTCCATGCTGGTACGATGTCTCTATAACAATTCGCTTAAGCGCTGTTTTGAGTGTAGCCTTACTGTCAGCAGCTCTGATTGTTATTTCTGCCATAATGCAAACGGTTCGTCAGATTGTATGTTCACATTCAATGTGCATGCCAAAAGAAACATGATTGGGAATGTACAGTTAAGCAAGGAACAGTATGCTGCTTTGAAAGCAAAGCTTATTTCAGAAATGGCACAGGACTTGAAAAAAAAGCACCGAACAGTTTCCATAATGGATATCATCGGCGAAGAGAGGGGTGGCTAAAATGGTCTGGCCTGAACTGGAAAAGGAATTTTCAAATACCACCCGCATCCTTCTTGGCGAATCTCTTAGTGGTATTGATGATTATGGCTCTTGGCTTGGAAAACACATTCCACTTCCCCATCCAGCCAAATCCGCAGTTAGTGACAAGATCGTGTGGAATTTTCCAACACTAAACTTCATGGGAAGGAAAATTTCTACAAAACGATCAATTTCCATGGAAGAAATGGGCATGGTAAACCAAACCAAATTTACTTTTGATGACATTAAAAGTTCTGATCTCAAAGACATGATGACCCGAATAGTTACTCCAATTGCCTATGCGATTGGCAACTACCGGTGGAGAACCTATACCAATGTTGACAAATGCGGCGGTGCAGGTGACGGTATGTTTCTCTATTATGGTGATGATCTTTATGGCGGCATAAAGAACGTGGCATATTCCAACTACACAATGTACTCCCAGAATATGTTCGGTTGTCACAACACCCCATATTCCCAATTCTGTATCCATACCTACAATTCAGTTAAAGTTACCCGTGCATTCGAGGTAGACGGCTGTTACCATTCCAGTGATATTTTGTTTTGTCACAATTCCGAAGGCCTGACCGACTGCATGTTTTGTTTTAATGTGAAAAACAAACGATATGCAATTGGAAATATAGAAGTTGGGCGGGAGCAATACATGCGCGTGAAAAAAATTCTTTTACAAACAATCACAAGCCAGTTGATGAAAACAAGAGCATTAGATTTTGATATCTACTCCATTGGGAAACCAGGTGAAAAACATGACTGATACTTTGATTTTGGCCCAACTTGACAAATCCTGGCGGTCTACTTGCAAAGTTCTTCTTGGGGAAGAAATTGGAGATCTAAACAGTTTTGCTGACTATCTCAAGATCTATACCGATCCCATAGTGAAAAGGAAATCTATCCTATCTGGAACCGATGTTACCATCTCATCCAATCGGGTTCCGAAAACAGCAAGGGTTATTGGACACAACGAAATGGAAGCCTATGCTAAAAAAACCGCCTCCTTGCCTTTTAACATAAATGACATCAAAGATATCGATTCTCTTGTCCGTGCTACAAAGGAAAAGGTGGTTTATGCAGGAAACATTGTTTTGGGCAATTCAAGTAACATTCTCAATTCCCATCGCTGTGTCAATACTGTCTATGCCATCGGTTGTCAGGATGTTTACGATGGGAAATATGTTGCTTATACAACATCTATCCGCAGCCCCGAATATTCATTCGGATGCTGTTTTGGTGGAGAGATCCAATTCTGCATAAAAGTCCTTGATCCACACAAACAGATTAGATGCTTGGAAACCTATCACTGCAACGTTGCATCAGATAGCTATTACTCGGCAAGTCTTGAAGATTGCACCAATTGCATCTTCTCCTTCAATCAAAGAAATAAACACTATCTCATTGGGAATGTGCCACTTGCAAAGGACAAATACGCTAGTCTCAAGGCCAAATTGGTCAAAGAATTTGCAGATGAATTGAAGAAAAAGAAAAAACTACCATCTGTAATTCAGATTCTCAGCGGAAAAGGTGATTGGAATGGTTGATTCAAAGTTAGAAGCTGATTTGGAGAAGACTTTCCAAACCATCACGTCAGTTGTTTTAGGAAAAAAACTGGGTAATTTCAGAGACTACGAAAAATGGCTCACCGAAAATGTTTCCACAAATGAATATGGAGAGTCAGTGATGAGTAGGGAGAAAATCTATCTTCCGCCATTTGATTTTTACAGAGATATAAAACACAATATTCTTACCATTGAAGAAGGCTATGATATCCAGGGTAAAAAGCAGCTTTCCCCAGCTGATCTCGAACAACTAAATCTTTCCAATGCAAAAAACACTCTGCAAAAACTGTCCACAGTTACTCCTAATACCAAATATGGAGAGTGCAGCAACCTTATTGATTGTGATTTCTACTATTCTTCCCATTATTGCTACAAATCCGTTGCCATGGTTCGATCAAAATACTGCTACTATTGCTTCTGGCCAAGACAATCTGATTACAGCATTGGTACCTTCTACACATTTTCATCTCAGTTTTGTATTAAATGCTACAATTCTGAAAATCTCAATCGTTGCTTTGAGATGAGCGATTGCACCAATTGTACCGATTCCCTGTTCTGCCATAATTGCGAGAATTTGAACAATTGCATGTTCTGCTTTAATGTAAAAGCCAAGAGGTATGCCATCTGCAATGTAGAAGTTGGCAGAGACAGGTATATGGAGATAAAACAAATGGTTTTGGGCTACATTCACAAGGAACTGGAGCAAACAAAAGGCCTGAAATTAAACATTTTCAATGTGGGGCAGTGAATATGAACCCGGAAATAAATACTGCTTGGAAAAAAACCTGCAAAGTATTGCTAGGAGACGAGCTGGGCGAGCTCAAAAACTACGAAGAATGGCTTTTGCGATATGTTGAACCATTCGGAATGAAAAAATCAGCAATTTCTGGAAAAGACGTTATTGTCTCATCTGATAAAGTCCCTAGTGGTTCCAAATTCCTTAGTCTTGACGAAATGGATCAGTATATGAGAGAAGTTGGCAAGGCCAAATTCAACATCGATGATGTAAAAGATCTGGACTCCATCATCGCAGTGGCAAAGGAAAAGGCATTCTACATTGGCAATGTTGTTCTTGGCAATTCGCGTCAGGTCGAAACTTCCAACAGATGCATAAATTCCTCATTTATCTACAAAACACAAGATGTTTACGATTGCAAGTTTGTTGCCTATTCCTCAGTACTAAGATTTGCAGAGTATATTTTTGGTGGCAATGCCATTGGGGAAGCAAGCAAGTTCAATATCAAGACTTTTGAAACCTACAAGAATGTACGATGCATGGAAACCATCAGAAATTATGTTGCTTCTGATTGTTATTTCACAGGAAGTTTAGAAAATTGTACCAATTGCATGTTTTCATTTAATCAGAGAAACAAGAGCTATCTGATTGGCAATTGCCAATTCAGCTCTGAAGAATACCATAAGCTAAAGGAAAAATTAATCTGCGACATGCGTGATACTCTCAAATCAAAGAAAGCGTTGCCATCTTTGATAGACATTGTCAACGGTGATGTTCATGGATGAAATCGAGCGTGCTTTCCAGGAAACTTCCTTCATTCTTCTTGGCAAGAAACTTGCTGGCGTTGAAAGCTATCGGGAATGGCTCTTGGAAAATGTTAGTAAAGCTCTTCACATCAAGTCTCAAGCTAGCGACAACATTGTTTACGTGCCAGACATTTTGTTTTTTAATTCAATAAAAAAGAACATGGTAACCCTGGAAGAATCTCTGGAACTTGGTAAGAAACAGCTGTCTGAAAATGATGCTAAGATGATAACACTGGCAAATGCTTCTGAAAAGTTAAATGGCATTAAATATGTGACTTCAGATGTCATGCTTGGTAATAACCAAGATCTTAGGAAAACCTCAACATTTATGCATGCCCAGCACTGTTTGGACGGAGTATGGTATATCTATTCCAAATGCGATGCCTACTGCTTCTGGCCACGTGAATCAGAATACTGCTTTGGCGGTCATTTCCTTTTTGCCTCTAACTTTTCAATGAAATGTTATAATTCTGTAAAATTAGCTAGATGTTTTGAACTAAGTGACTGCAGCAATTGTACTGATTGCTATTTCTGTCACAATTGTGAAAATCTGAATAACTGTATGTTTTGTTTTAACGCAAAATCGCTTAGATATGCAATAATGAATGTTGAGCTTGGAAGAGAAACATATCTGAAGATAAAAAACAAAATAATTGGCGAAATTGCCGAGAAAATCGAAAAAAACAAAAGATTGGAGTTGAATATCTACAATTTGGGAGGCGGAATTCATGGCATCTGAAACCTATACCATCCTGAACCAATCCTGGAAAAAGACATGCAATCTTCTTTTCGGTCAGGAAGTAGGCGAACTCACGGATTATTCAAAATGGCTTTCCGGCCTGATCGATTCCAATGTTATTCGAAAATCCAATGTATCTGGGAAGGATGTTGCATTTTCCATAAAAGAATACCCCAAAAATGCAAAGTTCATCAGTTTTGACGAAGTGAACTTTAACCAAAAGTTCGAGCTTGATATCAATGAAATAAAAGATCTTGAATCTCTCACCCAGGCCATTTCTGATAGGGTTTACTATTGTGGGAACACTGTCCTAGGCAATTCAAGCCATGTGGAAAGAAGTGCAAATCTTACTGATTGCCATTTTGTGACCGATACTGCCCAATTCATGAATTCCAAATACCTTGCCTACTGTACAGTTGGACGAGACAGTAGTAATTGTTTTGGTGTTCACGGTCCTGGGGACACAGAATTTTGTATACGCTGTACTCAGACGTTTGCAGTTAAGCGTTCTTTTGAGGTCTGGTCTGCTCAAAACTGCTCTGACTGCTATTACATTTCAAATCTCAATGGCTGTTCAAACTGTCTCTTTTCATTTCACCTAAAAAACAAAAAATATTGCATTGGAAATCTTGAAATCGACCGAGACAAATATCTATCCATCAAAAAATCTCTCTTGGAACAAATGGTTGATTGTTTGAAGCAGAACAAATCCCTTCCATCTCTGCTTGATATCACCAAAAAAGCCAAGCTTCAAAAGCCAAATTTTACTCCAAAACCAGAGCAAAAGGTATTTGAGAATAAAAAAATCATTGAAGATGCTTTTACTAATACTTCCGCTGTTGTGCTTGGGAAGCAACTAACTAAAATTGATGATTACGATGACTGGCTTTACACCCACGCCCATAAGATCGAGGAGAGAAAATCAGCAATCAGCGGCAAAAGACTTCTTATGCTTCCCTATGTTATCGCGCTAGAGGCTCTTCCAAAAGATGTGGTGGTAACCATGGATGAAGCCTGGCAGATTGGTGAGACAGTGAAATTTAGCAAGGAGGAGGCAGAGAATATCCGATTGGATAATATTCACCAGTCCATTGGCAAGCTTGCCTACTTTACAGTGGATATTCGAGAGGGAAATGTGGAGAATTTCATCGAATCTACTGTCACTGTGAATGCGGCACATTGTTACAAAGCATCTGCAGTTGTCAAATCCAAATACTGCGGGTGTGGCATGTGGCCAAAAAATTCAGAAAATTGCTTTGGCTTTGACACTCTTTTTGATTCTAGCTTCTGCATAACCTGCTATCACTCTCAAAAACTTGTTAGATGTTTTGAGATGGATAACTGCAGGGATTGTTCAGATTCCATGTTCTGTCATAATTGCGAAGGCCTGTCTAACTGCATGTTTTGTTTTAATATAAAGGGTAAACGATATGCCATAGGTAATGTGGAAGTTGGACGAGAGCAATATTTGAAAATTAAGAAAAAAGTGCTGGATGAGATTAACAAAAAACTAGAAAAAGACAAAAAAATCAATAATAGTATCTATTCTCTTTGATCATGGATATTTCGTCTTTCCAGTGTTTACGATAAGCATTTTTTTGTTTTTTGGCAGGTATGTTCCAAGCTGGAGCATCAATGCAAGTCCGGCAATGCCAGAATATTCACATTTGACATTGTTGGCTTCTGCAATATCTATGGCATCATCAAGATAACCTTCCTTAAGTAAATGGACACTAGTTTCAGGACCGCAAAAGGCAGAATCATGGTATAATCTGATCCATTGCTCATCATAATGAACGAATGGCAAATGTTGGGAGTATAATTTTATCGCCTTGGTGTTTGGATTATTTGTAGTTGCACCAAGGAAATTACACTTTCTTAGGGTGTTCACTTGACCTCTGAATCTTGGGTCGTGGTTGGTTGTTGAAACTTCTTTTTTGTTAACATTCAATATGTTTTCATATAATTTTCCCGTTCCAAAGGGCACAAAACAATAATCCGGTGAGTTGTTTATTACTTCGTAACTCAACCAGTCATAAAATCGTGTACTCGGATCCAATGCTTCATTGGATGTTATGTCATATCCATCTGGATTATTGGTTAGTTCCAGAATGTCTTTCCAATCAAGTTCCTTTACACTCAAATCTGTTTTGTAAATTTCACAACCTATTTTTTTCATTGAAGTGATAATCCCATGTTCCATGTTCTTATCTATCAATACTTTTAGGTTCGGCAAACGATACTCCTTCAACATGCTTTGTATTGCAATTGCTGCTGATCCTGAAGATATTATGGACATTTGCGGCAATGGTCCATGCATCTGGTCTAGTTTTTTTGCAAGAAGAAATCTTCTATAGGTGACTACTATCTCCCAGGCCATCCTGTCCTTATGCGTACCTGTTGGGTTGAAGCTTTCGTCCTTTAACCACACATTCGAGAAACCAGGAACTTTTATCTTACCGGTTGGTGTTGCTGGAAATTTAGGGGTTTTAGGCGGAAACTCAGGATTTTCCGGATCGTTTTCTGAACGTACAACTATGGAACGTAATAATTTTTCTTCTGTCTGGGTTAGCGCCATTAGACTACCTCCTGAAGAAGTTTATTATTCTTTTTTCTTGGCTTTCTTTACTGGTTTTTTTGGTTTATCTTCTTTTGATGTGGTTTTTGGCGCAGTTTCTGGTTCGGACGGTGTTGTTGCAGATGGGTTGTCATCCTTTTTTATGATCGTCTCAGCTTCCTTTGGCACATCCCCATTCATCTTGGCCTTTCCCAGTTGATAAATAGCATCTGGGGTTTCCTGTAACCATGGACTGTCTGTCATTGGTTCCGGGAGGTCTGGTTTTTCTTCTTTTTCCTCTCCGGGTGGTTTTTCGCCTTCTTCTGCTACACAATAAAGTCCTGTTGCGCTGTCTATGGGTGCCTCGGTTCGTGGCGGTTCCTCTCCTTTTTGTTGTGCAACTGACATTCGTGGCAATGGTTGTGCTGGAGGCAGGTGCCGTTCGCTATCCTGGGGTGCTTGATTCACAAATGCATTTTCCATTGGCTTTGATCGTAATACGCCCGGTGCTTCTGGTGGTGGTGTTCTTTCCACATATGGATCTGCCCCTTCTCTTAACCCCCACTTTCTTGCATCCACTATCTTCAGTTTCATGGGTAACAGGTACTTCACACCATCAAACAAACGGACAATACACTCCCTTTGGTGCAGTCGTACGAACATTTCTTTTTTGGATTCTTCCAGTTCGGTGGTAGCTCTGTGTTTTTTGAAATATTCTTCGACTTTTATTTCCATAATCGAGCTGAGCATGGTAGCATCCTGTCTGTTTATCTTGAATGCAATGATGTTTCTTGCATTGGATACAATGGAATCAAGAACCTCCTTACTAAGCTGGCCCAGGTACTGGCAGGAAAGGTAGGCAAACAGGTTGAATTTTCTTGTCTCTGAGAGAATATCCTTGGTAACTCTAGTCTCCACTCTTGGGAATTCGTCCACCACAAGGACAGTTGGTTTATCCATTAATTTTCCAGTAATGGCTAAAATATACATCTGGTTTATGACCGCGCCAGCAAGGAAACTTATCATTCTTCTTCCGAAAAACTTAGGGTCAAAAGCAACCACTGTAATCCTGTTCTGCTGAATGGCTTCTAGAAGCCCCTCTCGTTTCTTTTCCTTGCCCAAGTATAATTGATATTCACCCACAAAGTTCAAAATCGGTAAAATTGCATTGTTGAAATGATGAATGTGAATGTCATTATATTCCTCATCAAAAAATCGTTTTACCTCGTCATTGTCACACATGCTAACATACTCTGCTTTAACTGAAGAATCTGTAAGGAGCAAGCTAATGTTGTTCAAATCCAGTTTGTTTATTGATGAGAGAAGGTGAACAGTGTAGAATAATACCCTTTCAGAATATTTGTTCTCCTGGCCAATAGAAGATGTAATCAACTGTGAAACAAGTTGAGTAAGCATGGGTGACTTGTCCCGCCCAACATCCAACGGTTCAATATAATTGTCAATAAAATTGATTATTTTGGCATGTGGAAATAATTTGGCAAATTCTCCATGTGGATCAACCACAACAATTCTTGTGTTGTCCTTGTATTTTGCTTCCAATGCCTTCAAAAGTACAAAAAGACCCTTACTTTTTCCAGAACCTGAAGTTCCAGCTATGATGGTGTGTTGAAGCGGATCATAGTTGTCCACGCCCATGCTAACCCCGGTCTCTTCGAAAACAGGGTATTTGGAACTCATGTAAATCTGTTTTGGCAACGGTTCCAGCAGTTCTATATAGATGGATGGATTTTTTTCCAGATTAATGTTCAAGAATTTTTGAGGAGCCAGAACAACAAATATGCCCTTCTGGCCGCTTTCCTTTACCACTGTTCCACTGGCAATAAACTGGCCCATGACCTTGGTTATGTTAAGCGTCATCTGTTCTATTTTTTCTTTTAGAATGAAATCCAGGAGGTCATGCTGTGCTCCGTTGATAACATACATCCCAGGTATTGGGAAATAGGAGCCTTCAGACAACTTCAGGAGGCTAGGATCGCACATCCTGTAGGGGAAAATAAGTGGAGAGATATTCTGAAGGCAATCCTTTTCCTTTGCATAAAATTTTACAGTATTAATATTCCTTTTTACGACTAAAGTAAGTGCATTTAATGAAAAAAAGTCCGAGAGACTAATAAAACCAAAAAGTGGGAACTTGGATTTCACTACCCTATTGAACAGGTTCTTGACATCATCGTCCTCTATTTTTTCAGAATAGAGGTGTATTTCTCTTACTTCCATATTCCCACACCAATTATCTCATCTTTGAAATATATATCTCTGATGCCGCTGTAGAACGGTTTTGGCACCCTTTTGGAAAAGGGTGCCCCCAAAACTGGTTGGTTAGGGGTAGATCTCCTCGAACCCCTGGAAAAAGTACTCAAAAACTGGTTGGTCATTTTACAACACCCATCGAGAAAACACTCAAATCTAGGTCTTTTTTCGATTCCAATTCATCCCAGAGCTGGTTCTGGACTGCAGATTTGAGTTTCTTGTACTGGTCCGGCTGAAGCTGCATGTTGCCTATGGCATTTTTTAGATTTTTTGCATTAAAACAGAACATACTGTCTCTGACATTTTCACAATTATGGGCAAAATAAACGTCGGTACATGAAGAGCAGGAGTCCAATTCAAAACATCTTGAAAGTTTTACCGAGTCGTAGCATTTCATGGAGAAGTTCGAATCAAAAACAATTCCACAACCAAAACAATTTTCCGAACTTCTTGGCCAGGAGCAGTATCCGCAATTTTTACTATAAACACAAATCACCGAACGATAGCAATTTGCTGCCGAAGACCCCCATTGGCATTCGATTAGGTTGGAGTTTGTTCCTGTCCTCTCTTCAGGTGGAAAATAGGCTATCTTTCCTACGAACTCCGGTACATTTGCCAAAGATATTCTCTCCACTTGTTCTGGGGTAATTGCCAATCTGGAGATTGCTCTAGCCTCTTCTACGGTTACTATCCTATTTTTTGGCAATTGGGACAGTCCTGGCCATTGCGATAGCTGGACAGTTCTTTTGCTAAGTACTGATTTTACAGAATAAGGCACGATATTATGTGACCGTAGCCATCCATCATAGTCATCCATTCTGCCAGATAAAGGTCTAGAAAATAACAACTCTGATGTTTTTGTGAAAGCTGCATCCACTGCCTCTCTATCTGCTGCCAGATCATCATGGTATTCTGGCACATGCGTAGCCACTTCACCATAATCCGGCTCTGTTGTTGATACTAATTCAACAAGCGAAGGTAGTTTTTTATTTTTTATAAGTTGCTCTCTCATTTCGCCAAGTAGCTTTTTCTTTATATCCAAATATTTGTCTTTGGGAAGCGCCAGGTTTCCGATCACATGGTTTTTACCTTGAAGATTGAATGAAAAGATGCAATCCTTGCAGCCATCAAGCCCAAAAGAGTAATAACAATCAGAGCAATTGGTACTTTTCCAAAGTTCAAAACTTCTGCTGTTCTTGAAGAGTATGCAGCAACGTATGCAATATTCGGATTCTCCGCCCTCATTTGTTCCAAAAATATTTTCACAAAGACGAAGATATTGGGAGCAAGCAATGTTTTTACAATCGCTGATTTTAACAGAGTCGTAGACGTAGAAACTATTGGTTATGTTGGAGCTTTTTTCTATGAACTTAGAATTACCTAGTATGACATTTCCACAATAGGATACTCTCTCCCGGACTGCATTCAATATGGAATCAATATCTTTTATGTCGTTAATATCCAGTGGGTCTAACCTCTGGTTTGATGATATCTCATCCATGGTTAGAAATTTGGAACCTTCTTGATATTCGCTGCTGGAAAAGACAGTTTCCTTACCTGAAACGGAGGATTTTTTTACAAATCTCGGGTTGTTAAGTTCGATTAACCATTCTCTGAAATCTTCTAATTCGCCAACCTCTCCTCCCAAGACCAATCGCGAAGTTGTTTTCCATTCCTTGTCCAGTTCTTTCATAGAATAATTCGGGATTTCTGAAGATATAAGAATGAACTGACATATGTCAGTAAAATTACATATGGAGCTGGTCCAGCATTCCGCCAAGAACCTTACTTTCTGCTTTTCTCAAATTTTCCTGCAATGCTCTGCGTTTAACTCCAAGCCTAGCTGCCAATTCTTCCAAATTGGCCTGCTTTGGCCATTCATAATAGCCCATGGATATTGCAGAAACAATCGCCTGCTGTTGTTTTGGCGTAAGCCCGAACTTTCGATTGCCATTTGGAGTATTTTTTATGGAAAATGTCCTAACCTCGCCAATCTGCTCCAACTCACCAAGTAATTTTCGGGTTTCATCTGGGGTGTCTGTGAATAACGAATATGTTTCGTAACCGTCTTTTCCATAGCAAGCAGAAGTTACTGCACAGCCACTTCCCAAAATTGCATCATAAGATGTTTTAGACGCTTTCCAGGTGACTTCCACCAATGCAGTTGCAGCGTCAGAAGCTAATACCTTTGCCTCGGATACAGAAGAAGAAATTTGATTTACAAAAGCCCCAATACATTCCTTATTTGGGGTAAAAATACGATAACTTGCTCTGTTTATTTTCACTCCAGAGCCCAATTCGCAAATGCGTGCACTGATCTCTCTAACCTGTAATTCTGGGAACTTGTTTATGGCATCAGTAAACCAACAATCATGATGGTAAACTCCTATTTCACAGAATTTCATAAGCCTATTCTGTCTAAAACCATATTTAAACATTTGCTCCATATCCATCTATTTTTAAACACTTTCTCCATTTTCCACTAGATTGCATAAAAACTAACATTTAAAAACACAAACAACCACAATAAGTATGGAGAGATATGAGACAACTTAGAATAGGTCATACGCCTCTACGTGAGTATCACCAGATTTCAGGCCTATGTCATAGAGCCAAGGTTTTTATCAAAGATGAAAGCGCCAATGAAATTTCAGGTACCCATAAGGATAGGCGATGCGAGGCTTTGCTAGCTACCATTAAACCAGACGAGAGCGCGGTGCTGGTTCACATTACCTGTGGCAATTCGGGTCTCAGCACTGGCGAATTAACAAAACAGCTAGCAGAATCTGAAGGAAAAGACTGGAAAGATTTCCGTATTCAAGTTGTAAATATCGTTTCAAAAGATATTCCTAGAGTTGTAAAAGATCGATTGCGTGAATGTTCCATTGTTCATGAGATGGACCTTAGCAAACACGAAGTCACTCAAGAAGAAATGCGTGAAATTGCAAGAAAATTGACTAGTTGTAGCGATGAACAAATAAGGATGGTTGAAAGCTATAAACTTCCTCAAGGGTATGGCAATATTGTTCATGAAATCCAAGAAGATTTAGCAGCTAAAGGTATAACCCTGCCTCCGACTCATTTAATTTGTCCAATTGGTAGTGGTGAATTGGTTGTTGAGCTGGAGGCTGAAGCAAGAAGAATTTGGGGAAGTAATGCTCCACTAATTATTGGCGTCACAACGCCAAAAAATGCAATTGC
The DNA here is from genome assembly GCA_902386555.1 of Candidatus Bilamarchaeum dharawalense. Lineage (GTDB taxonomy): Archaea > Micrarchaeota > Micrarchaeia > Anstonellales > Bilamarchaeaceae > Bilamarchaeum > Bilamarchaeum dharawalense. The sequence goes on along the minus strand of CABMJJ010000009.1, from coordinate 276,729 downwards.
ACTTGGCAGTGAGTTTTCAAAAAAGCGGGATAGAAGCGTGGCTGATAAGCTTACTGCACCCTGTACTCCTTACCATGAAATGGCAGATGATCTGGTTAGGTCTGGACGATTGAATCTACTTACTGTGAGCGATGGTAAAATCCTTAGAGCATATCGAAGATTACAAGAGCTTGGAATTCACTCAGAACCATCAGCAGCTGCAGGATTTGCTGGTGCTTTTAGTTATGGATTTAGTTCAGATGATCGCGTAGTCATCATCAATACTGGTGAAGGTATATACGACAAAAAGGCCGTTGAAAAACACTGGGTGAAAAGATTGATAACTGGGCTGAAATATGCAGCTGTGGCTGCGGTAGCTGCTGCAGTTACCACCTTGGCAGTTTGGGGATACATAAGACAAGAAATCCAGGTTCAAGACCTTAACAGAAAATTGTTAGAAGCACAAGCATTGGTCTATGCAGACGAGGATCGAAATTATTGGCTTGATGAGAAAGAGGCAATGTCTATCTGTGCATCCATTCCTGGCAAGAAATGCGATCATCCTCTTGCAGGTCGACTGGTTTACGGTATGGATTCATTCAATGATATTGAACTTGGTTACTATGTTGCCCACACCGAAGCCCTAAAAATGAATGATATGATCGGAAGGCAAATCTCTGGAGACATTTATTATGCCTACATCCACAACAGATTTCATTATCGAGATGGTAAAATAATATGGGAGCATTTTGATCACGAATTAAGCAAATGGTATTGGTACAGTGGTTCAGAGCGGGTCTATGAACCAGAATCTAAAGACATTTGCCCAAAGAATGTTCGTATTCCGAGCATTTGTCCATAAGGTTATTTTTATGAAACAACTTACAGGGAAATCAGGAGAACTGGATAAAGGATTTCTAGCAAGACATTTTCCAAGAGCACATGCTTATTTCGATAACAAAAAAAGATTTGGGGCTCTTTTGGATGCAATTGAGCAAGGTCAGAAAATAGGTCGGCATGGTCTGAGTGCAACCCACGGCATTATGGATTTTGAAACCAGTCAGAATCCAAGGCGAGGCCAGATCGCATCATTGATTACAGAAGCTTTAGATGGTTGCAAACAACAGCCAGATATTCATGATTTCTTGATGAGAGAAGCCAAAAAACTTGAAGATAAAATTGATCCGGCCAGTTCCTTTGTTGCAGCTCTGCTTTATTCTGCAGCATCAACCTATAGCACCACTCCTCTTGAAACCTATGATAAATTTAGAAAAGCAAGTGAACTTTATATCCGAGCAGCCTGTTTTGATGAGGCCACAATAATCGGTTTCTATGCTGTTCCATACATCCGCAATGCAGACGATTCTGTTCCTGCTGATCGTGATTCCAGGCTTGAAAAAATAGCTTCAACTGTTGCCAAGGCTGTCCGTCTGAAGGTTGCTGAATACGAAACACTCGAGCTTTCTATAAATCTGCGTTTGGAAACAGTTCAAGTGTTTAATTTCCTTAGAGCTTTGGATCCTAGATTTGCTGATCTAAGGGATTTGGCAATAGCTGCGTTCCAGCATCATCTGGCCAATCTGGGCTAATGGGATAGGAATTTAAACCCCCCTCTTCAAAGGTAATACGCCTGTAAATTACTGGCTAGACTCTCTCTTTTCTCTCCTGCGTTCCGCGGGGGTTTGAGGGGCAATGCCCCCTAAGTGAAAAAGAGCGAATGACGGAGGTCAAATTATGTATTATATAAAAACAATTGAAGACAGGATTAGGGTTCCCCCTGCCATGTTTGGCAGCGAGCTCGAGGATGCAGTTCAGGCTATTTTAAGAGAACGCTATGAAGGGCGCATTTACAAGGATTTAGGTATTATCCTCTCAGTCAACAACCCGAAAGTTGTTTCCGATGGTATGATCATACCCGGTGATAGTGGTGCCTATTATTCAGTGCAATATGATGCATTGTGCTTCTATCCAATGGTCAACGAAGTCTACAAAGCAGAAATAAAAGAAATCGTTGAATTCGGTGCATTTGCTTCCATTGGTCCATTCCAAGGTCTTTTGCACGTTTCACAGATAGACAAGGAGAAATTCTACTACGATAAGAAAGCTAAGACATTGAGCTCCAAGGTTTTGAAAAAAGCAATTAAGAAAAGTGATGATGTCATAGTGAAGGTTTCTACTGTAAGTATGAAATCAACTTCTTCAGATACGAAAATCGGTTTAACCATGCGACCGGATGGTCTTGGAAGGCCTGAGTGGCTTGAAGCAAAGGCAGCTCCGAAAAAAGAAAAGAAGAAAGAAAAAGGTGAAGAGAAATGAGTGCCTGTAAACAATGTAGATACATAGTTCAAACTAAGGACAAGGTCTGTCCAAAATGCCAGGGCGAACTTTCAGAAAAATACTCTGGCATGGTAGTTATACTTGATGCAGAGCGCTCAGAAGTTGCCAAAATTGTCGAAGTGAATGTGGTTGGCAGCTATGCAGTCAAGGTAAGATAAAAAGGTCCATGTGGATTTTGGGTAAGGTCCTTCTTTTTTTATTTTAACTTATTTTTTCTATAGACGTTTTTTACATAATCTATTTTTTCCACAGTTAGTTTTTGAAGAAAAAACAGGCCTTTTTTTGTCAGTGCGATAATCAGCGTTTCCTCAGTGATCTGTCCATATTCATTTGGTTTATCATTATCCTCTAACTGTCCCAGTTCAAATTGGGGTTCCACATTAAAACCAACCAAAGCACTTATCATCTTCCCCAGACTCTTTTTTTCCACCACCAGAAATTCCATCAACGTTCCTTTTACAAACTCCCTATCCTGCAGATGTTCAGGGATATGTTCCATCCCGTTTATTTTTGTTGGAAATTTGCTTTCACTAGCTTCATATAATGTTACGAAATTGTTTCCCGTAAGTCCAGCATCAATCATAAGAACAAAGTTTTTCGATTTACTTTTGTTAGCACTTTCACTAATTATCTTGACAAATTCTTTTTCGTTTTCAACACTCTTTGGTTCCAGCGTCATTTTCCCACATAGTGCTATCCCAAAAGGCATTTTAATTTTGTCTACCTACTATTTTGGGGGATGAATGCGAGGCTACTTTACATTTATTCTTGTTTTTGTTTCTCTTTTGCTAGTTTTTACCATGCTTCTCTCAGTTTCAAAAAGTGATTTTTCTCAAGCAGTTGCCATCGAACGAGCCTATGGTCTTTCCATGAACATCAAGGAGATTCTTATTGAATCTGCAAGACAGGGTGCGAATGAGGGATTTGCCATCTATGATAATAATCATGATATCCGACTGTGTAGGCACTGCCAAGACCATTTTTGTACCTATGATCGAGACTATCCCAATTATTGCGATGATCATCTATGTTCCATCTGCTTCAGAGAAAACGATGCCCGTGCCAGTGCGATCCAAACAGCACAACAAAAAATTACAAATTTAAAAAATCATAAATTCGATCCTGATTTTTCAGTCTCATTCACTGACCCCCAATTATCTGTTTTTCTAAAACCCAGCAAACTCTCCAAAAATGGATTCTCGCTTGACTACATGAGCGTTGATGGCGAGATTCCAATCATTCTAAGTTCAAAATTTATCTCAACAAAATCCAAACTTCCAAAATTGGTGATTTCTTGCCACTGACGATTGAATTTTTGATCACTCTTCTATTATCTGCCATTATGATCCTTTTCTTTGTCAAAGTTATCTCCCTTCAAATTGACGATGCAAAAATGGTGGCAAGAGAGTCGGAACGAGTCCACTCTGCAGAATCCATAACATTGGCAGTTGACATGGCTTTGAATGCTGGTTTGGATGCCAATGTCTCTGAATTCTTTAGTGTTGAACAAAACAAATTACACATCAATTATGAAGGGAAACTTATCGAAGTGGGTGGTGTTTTTGCAAATAATGATAAGGAACCGGTTTAGTGGATTTGTTGCCATCGATGCAATGGTTAGTCTAATCCCAATTTTACTAATACTAATTATACTAATTGAGACCGTTTCATTTTTTTCAAACGAAACTGCTACCGGCGCCCATCATCAGAAGATATTCAACAGACTTGTTGGAATTGCTGATTATGTTGTTAAGAGTGGAGCAGTAGTTGAGGAGGGTGAGATTCGCTATCCAAACTGGATCGATGAGAAAAAACTGAACGCTATTACAATTGAAACCTTGCGTGATGGGAGCGATCTTTCTTCCCTTTATATCGGAGTGAAAAGTCCATCCCTCAGCTATTCAGTCTGTATTTATCGTATCGTAGTAATTGGATCAGAAAAACAAATCAAACAACTTTTTGTGTGTGGTGGCTGATGCAATCCATTGAAGCGTTTTTGTCATTATTATTTTTCATCACCATACTAATCCCTATTCTTCCAAATACAGAACAACCTGACCATTCCCTATACCAGATTCAACTTGCCGAGGACGTCTGGCGCGTTCTTTACTTGCGTGGTGATTTCCAGAGCCTATCTGAACTCGGAAGGCCAAAAATCGAATCTGATCTTGGTATCATCGGTAATCAAACCAGTCTTTGTTTTTTTATTGAGGGAATAGAATATACCAATTGCAGATCTGGTGAGCCCCATAAAAAATTAGTATCTATTTCGAAAACAATTATCTTCAATGGTGCACTGAAAAAAACTACGTTTTCCATATCATCGAGATAACTATCGACGTCTGACGTATCAACAGCAATAAAAACATTCCATCCCCTATTTGATTAGTTAATTTGGTAGTGATATTCCTATAGGACCATGAAAGGAGGTTTTCAACTAATTGAAGTTGATTCTTCGATTGGGATCGAAAACCTCCACTAAAAAACAAACGGAGGTTTTCAAATGATTCAACCATCAGTAAGAAGCGAATTAGTTTCATATCCAATTCGTGATATTGTTCAGGAGGCAAAACGTTTGGAAAAGCAGGGCACCAAAATGATCTATCTTAACATTGGTGATCCGGCGCCATTTGGTTTTAGACCACCGCAACACATTCTTGATGCTGCTGCCGAAGCCCTTAAGCAAAATTATTCTGGCTATGCACCATCAGAAGGCGATCCAGAGCTTCGTAGCACAATTGCAAACTATGAAAAAGTTGCACCGGAAGATGTTTTTGTTACTTCTGGTTTAAGCGAAGGTATTGATTTCCTATTTCAAGCACTGGTGGACCCAGGTAGAAACATCCTTCTTCCAGTCCCAACCTACCCTCTTTATCTTACAAAACAACGTCTTAGTTATGGTACCATAGAATTCTATGATTGCGATTCCAATTTCGAGCCTGATGTTGATAATCTTCGTAAGAGTATTACCAAATATACTCGGGCACTGTTGGTGATAAATCCAAACAACCCAACTGGTTCTGTCTATTCCAGAAAAACACTGGAAGCAATTGTTGATATTGCCGGTGAACACAACCTCCCGATAATTTCTGATGATGCCTACGAAAAACTTGTTTTTGATGGCGAATATACAAACCTAAGAACGATCCACAAGGATGTTCCACTGGTTTCCGGTAACTCAATCTCCAAAAACTACATCTATCCCGGTGCCAGAGTTGGCTATATTGCATTTCATGGAGAACAATGGAGCGTAATGAAGGATGCACTCCAACGTTTATGTAACCAGAGACTTTCTGTAAACTGGGAAATGCAACGTGCCTATATGGCTGCATTAAAAGGGCCCCATGATCACATTGCCAAATTCAATGCCGATCTCAAAAAAAGAAGAGACATTTTAGCAAAACGAGTGAAGGAAATTCCGGGACTAAGTTTGGCTGCGCCTAAAGGTGCATTCTATGCATTCATAAAAGTTGATGGTCCTTGGAAAAATGATGCAGAATTTGTCCGGGGGCTTCTCAAGGAAGGAGTGGTCACGGTTCCTGGTTCTGGTTTCCTGCCAACCGACAAGGGCAAATACTTCCGAGTTGTTTTCCTCGGATCGCCAGAACAAATAAATGAGGCAATGGATAGAGTAGCCAGGTATATGAAAAACAGCAAATAAATTTATTTTTTCTTTGCAGCCAATCTTTTTTCTCTTAATTTTTCTCTCAGTGTTCGTAGCCTTGGATCTTCTTCGTCTTCTGGTCTGGTTCCTTCATCGCTCTCTTCCTCAGCAGCGGGTTCATCTTCAATTTCGCTTTTTGGTTGTGGTGCTTCAACTTCTGTTTCCACAGGTATATCCGGAACAGCACCCAATTTTCGTTTTTCCAGGTCTTGTTTAACAACTTCTTTGAACATAGGCACCCAGCGTTCCCATGCTTCTCCAAAGTCAATTTCTCCCTGTTCTTTTTCCATGGAAACAAGCAATCTTCCTGCCGCCGTATTCACCTTAAGTACAAAATCCAGTTCAAGCATCAACTTATCGTTCATTTGTTGGCTGAGTTTGAATATTTCATAATACATTTTTCCCTTCCAGAATGCCTGTAACATGTACTGCTCTGGAGAAATACCGGTTTCTTCACTTCTTCTTCCAAGTGCTGGTGGTACAAATGCAATATCTAGCTCTTTAGTGAGTTTTTTGATATTCACCTTATCAAAGTCCCACATGCTTGCTTCTGGGTTTCTTAGGAATTTAGCTTCCCAGGTGCAGTTGGTTATGCTATCCCCTCTCTTAAATCTAAATACCTCAGCAAACTTTTTCTCTTCAATGTCACTTTCAAATTCAAAACCCAGAACACGATAGACTCTTCCTTTTCTTCCAAATCTGACTTTCTTGAGGAAAGTGTATCTGTCGGTAGCATACATACTTGCCGCAGGAAGACCAAATACCAATTCCAATCTGTCCTGTATATCTCGAAGAGATTCGGCATGAAGGTTGTAGAGCAGGAAGACACCTGGCTGGGTGTTTAACAGGTTAATAATACCCTGAACTGCGACACGCGATCGGACTTCGTTGATAATAAGTGCAGCATCACCCATACGCAGAAGTGCATTGGCCATGGTAACAAGATCAAGTTCCTTGGTGTTTGATTCTTCTGAATCAGAACTCTGAACTCTGGCAGCACCAATATGGAATCCTCGTTTTCTAAATGCACGAACTGGAATTTCCTCAATATCCTGAACAGGAATCACTCTTCTTCTGGTACCTATGGACGTAATCTTAGCTGCAGTGAAAGAAGTTTTTCCCACACCTTTCAGTCCGAGAACTGCTTCCGAACATCCAAGGGTAACCATGGTATCATCATAACCAGCAAAAAGCGGAGTAAACGATCCAAAATTAAGATACTGGGCATAGGTGAATGGTTGTTCCTTCATAATTCTAAGTGCTGCCTGTAATTCACCAAATGTTGCCGGTGGTCTTTGAAGGTGGCACCTCATGGAGAGTCTTTTCAATACAACATCCACAATGGGATTGCTTTCATCGAATTTTCTAGTCCCCCTAAGTGTATAAACAATATTTTTGAATGATCTGTCGAGCAGATCACGATTATACCTATAGAGAGTGTGGCAAAGGCCATATTTTGCATGTTCAACATACAAGGGTGAGTTTTCACTGTCGATATAGATATCTGTAATATTCTCCTTATCCAATGATAAATTTTCTATGTGTGCCCCAAGACCAACCACCCAAGCTGCACACTCGTGACCCATGGCCATGGCCTGTTGAGGTGTTATCTCTATTCCATCAATAACGGCCCTGTCAATGAAAAATTGGCGATATTCTCTGGTTTTCAAATTCATTAAAATGTCCCAGTCGACATTGGAAAAGGTTTCCTTGAATTGCTCGTTGATGGTAGTTTTTAGAAGTTTGTTCAGGTCCTGTGACAGAGTATCTACGATTTTGTTTTCCTGAACATAAAGATAGGCTTCGGCACCTGGTATTTCATATATCTGCACATCCACTCCAAATGGCAAACTGTATTTTGCCTCCGGGCCTTTTAGTGGCACAGCTTCCTTTGGGATACCCAACACCAATGATGGGACAAAATAAAGTGTTTTTAGTCCAACCAATTCCAGAAATGCTGCACGCAGGTCCCCAGTTTCTTTTACCAGGCTGTACAATTTGGTATTTTCGTAGCTTTTCAGAATTCCAGCAACCCAGCTTTTGAAAGTTTGATAGCCTTTAACATAAATTGCTTTTTCCGGTTCGGTCTCATTGTAGTCTCTCAGCTGTTGCGATGCCATCATCGGATTCAAGAAAACATATTCGTAAAATCGTTTCAGTAGTTTACGTCGTCCTTCATTGGCCGGGTCCTGTTTCAAACCGTAAATATCATCTTTAAGCAATATGGTTTCAAGTTGGCGAATAAAAGATGCATATTGGGTTAGAATGGTTGTCTTTTCTTCATTTAATTCTACAACTATTTCTTCCTCATATCTAAGAGTTTTTATGGGAGACTCGGTGGTGGAAAGATCTTTTAGGTGAAGATTAAGAAATTCAGGTGAGGCAAATTCGTAGGGACACTTGGCCAGGTCCACAATTGCCCTTGTACCTTCTAGGTATAAGTTACACATGTTCCTACTAATTCAATTAGAGTTTTTAACTGTTGGCTCAATTGAAATCCAGTGCAGAAATCTAGGCAATTGGGTGTCCGTGTTTGTGTTCTTCTCCTTTCTTTTCTGCATCCAATACCTTCTCCACCAATGCTGCATAGGCTGGTCTTGTCAAAAGATACCCAAGCAAAGCACCAAGCATGGTAGACATGGCAAAACCAATAATCTCAACAAGGCCGGAAAACAAAAGTGGAAGCATTGAAAATATTGCAACAATGGCATTTGTTTTGATGATACCAAAGGCCAATTCGACTTTTTCAGACATCTTATGATCATCTTTTTTCAAAAGTTCATCGGTAATAACTATCTGTGCATCCACGCCAACACCAATGGCTGCAATAATTCCGGCCATGGCTGCCAAATCAATGGTGAATGATCCAAGTATCGCAAGTAAAATAACCAGTTCTGCTAAACTAATAAGAACAATGGGCATGGTTGCTCGAATATTTCTGTATCTAATACCTATAAGTGCTGCAATGGCAATAAGTGATCCGCCTATGGCAAGTAAGCTCAACTCCAAGAACTGGCTTCCCAGTGATGCTGGCAATGTTGTTCGTGAACCAAGCGAAATCTGGACTGGAAGCGCGCCACCTTTCAAAATAGATTCAATACTTTTTACTTTTTCAAGTGCCGCTTTGTTCTTGTCCGTTGCACTGCCTGTGGATTCAACTCGCCCAGTGATAACATAATTATAATTTGGAACCCCGCTGGTAACTCCACCGCTAAGAAGTGGTGAGGTAAGCAATCCTGCTGCCTCCAGTTTATCTACCACAAGCACACCGGTTCGCGTTCTCATGAATCCTGGTTTCATTTTTTCTTCTGGGTACTCAACAACAGTAAAGCCGCGTTTGGTTAAATTTTCCTTTACTTCAGCTGAAACATTGGATGCCACCATTGCCTTTGTTAAGTTGGTCGCAGCAGTTAAGTTAGCTGGCATATCCTGTATGATATAAACTGGGATATCCTTACCATCCTCCAGCCTGAGCATTTCAGTTAATGCTTTGACTGATTCTTTTTCTCCAGCATCAGCTAGCATGTATGATTTGAAGGTTTCTTTATCGTAAAATAATACCGCATCATTTGGACGGTCTATGAACATGTAAACCGGGTAATCTGCTTTGCCTTTTGCTGCATTTGCAAAAAGGTCTCCCCCTTCCCTATCCACTGAAAAACCAACACCCCAATCAGCATTTCCCTGCTGTATCAATTCATTTGCTGCAAGTGCATGAATTGATGTTCTAAAAATATGATCTCCGCTTACTGCAACCTTACCATCAACAACACCAAGGTAAACGCCCTGCTGTGATAGAGTTTTTTCAATATATGCAATGGTTGCCTCATCACTGCTTGCAACTTCAACATTTATGATCGTGTTTCCAACTGCCCTTGCCTTAATTTCCTTAAGACCAAGGGTGTTTGCCCTGCTTTTTATTGTGTTTACCATCTCATTCATGGTTTGCTGATCAACGGAATGCTCAAGAACAACCGGAATTCTGGTACCACCGACAAAATCAATACCAAAGTTCATACCATGGACATAGATACTTAGCAATGCTAGCAAAACAAGGAATACCATTCCAGACAATTTAATGTGTGACTCCTTCCACATCAAGGAAGTGATTCCAAAGAACATCAGGGCAACTATGAGTAGCCAGCTTGCAAAGAAGGTTATGGCTGCTGCAAATATCAAGAACACGACCAGCAGGAAAAGAAAATGCGTGTCTTTGTAGAATTCCATTAGGCTCTCCTCCTGTGTTCGACATAGTATAAAATTATCACACCATTGATGCCCCATGTGGCAAAAATGTCCCCTACTAAACCGGCAATTGCCACGGCTGATATTTCATAGTAGGTTGGTATGTGCGTAAGACTTGCAAGAATGAATAATGCAAGAAATGCAATCATGGCCATGATGCTCATGGTCATACCTGTTTTCATCGCATCAAAGGCATTTTCCCTTGGGTCACCCTTTCTCTTGAGCAATCTGGTTGTTAGTAGTATATCCGTATCAAGTGAGAATGCAAGAAGCATAAGCAATGCAGCAAAAGATGCAAGTGTTAATGGTACCCCCAATAGTCCCATGGCACCAAGGGCAATGGTAATATCACTCAAGGCACCCAGTAAAACTGCTAAACTTGGGGCCACTGTTCTGAAAAATATGAAGACCAAAATAAGACTTAGTGCAATCGAAAGTATTACGATATTAGTTGCAACCTCGATAAAATGTGTGGTAAGTGCAGGACTTACGGTCTGGACTGAAATGGAATCATATTGAACATGTTTGTTTATTGGCTGTGAGATAGAATCCTGGTAATTTTTATAAACATCAGAATAGGCTTGAGTAAATGCCTGTTGCAGTTCGTTGGTGCTTGAAATATTCAGTTTATTGCGGTCTTTTCCTGCAAGGCCAAACATCTCGTCAGCTATTCCATCAAGTTCAGCTTTCTTTGCTTTGTACTCCTCATCAAAAGTTGCATTTTGATAATTGGCAACCTCCAACTGGGTGACCTCTGGCAATAAAGTATTAAACTTTGTTCGTAGGTCATCGGCCTTTATGAGATTTTGACTTTGGGGTACCTCTATCTCAGCTCGTGTTCCAACTGCAGTTTGAAAAACCTGTACCGAGGCATCCAAACCTTCTGTTTTTAGCTGATTCTGAAGTTCTTCTGCATTAACATTTTCTTTCAGTGAAAGTGTAACTAACGTACCTCCCTGAAAATCCACACCAAGTTTAATTGATGGTATGAAATATAGGGACAGTGCAATCAGTATAATCGGGAATATTGCCAGTAGTACATAATTTCCTTTATAGATATTAGGTAACATTAGAATCTTAGGAGGAATTGTACACTAATATATAAAAAACCGCATTTTAGTTATATTTAAAAACTGTTTCTACACTAATTAACACATATAATCACATCCCCAAGGTTTATTTATGCGCCCAGAACGTCCGTTGAAATATAATCCTCACTGTATTGATCCGTCAGTGATAGCAAGATCACTGGCATACAAATGGGGCATGCCATTTGCAGATCCAATCGTACTACCAAAACAAACTCCCAAGCCAGCTAGGATTTTTGAAGTCGGTCAGGTTCCAAAAAAGTTTACCACTCTTGATCCCAATGCAACAATTGCCGTAGAGTCGTCAGAAAGGACAACTGCCGAATTGCTTGTAAAAAGATATGATACCTATATCCGTGAGCTTATGGCTCAAAATCCAGAAGCATTTCGAATCCGGGAAGTTATCAACATCCAGGATGGTTGGGTGGCTGTTGGCAGTCCAATTAACATTGGTTATCAAGCTATTCCAGTCTTCGTACATGTTAATGGTGAGACAAGATTAAATTTTGCCTACCGTTCCAAATCCCAGGAAAGCTGGCGAAGATTTGTTGGCGAAGTAAGATATATTGATAACGAAGGCAAAACCCGTAAAATCTATTGGAAAGGCGAGAATGAACATTTGCAAAATTTTGATTGGGATATTCAAAAAACAATCGACGCTGTTTATGCTAAAGCTCACACCCTTCATGTTCTCTCCCATGGTCGTTCCTGTATGCTGTTTAGCCTGCAACAATTGGGAATCAACGCAGTTGCTCAAGGGGAGTATGAACTTCAGGTTGCAGAGAACATGATAAAAAATGCGGAAAGAATGATCCAAAATTCAATGAAATCAGGAGCCCCTCCACTTGATTTCCAAAGGCCCGAGGACAAACCATCAACCTTAGTTGGTTTCTGGTGGTCTGGAGATAAAAAAGAGGGAGCCTATGGTCGTCATCTTAATTTTGTGGTTTCCACTAAATTTCACGATCTTTGCATTGCAGTTACTGATGAAGGTTTGTTCATGAAATATGCACAAGCAAAAAACCCTCCAGGAATTAATATTGTTGGTGCTCCTGTCCGTGGTGCAGTGTTAAGTAACCCCATGTCTTTCCTATTAACTCCAATAGTTGAATATGCAGAGTATGTTGAAAAAACAGCCAGGGAAAGGAAGTTAGACGGGGCAAGGGGAGTCAGAGTTCAGGATACGGTTTCCTTTGACATGAGCCATGGTACTACAAGAAAAAGGATTCTCGGGCTGCATGATGATCCAAGCAGTCCCTTGTTTGAATTAAATGCCGGTCTCTGGCGAGTATATAGATTAATGCGCGAAGAAAGATATCAAGAAATAGATGCATTTTTGGAAAGCATTCGTTCCAATGGTCGAATCCTTCCATTGGCAGATCATCTTCCCATGAGAGTGGTTCATGCAGATTCTGGGCTGGTCACAAAAAGATACGATCAACTTTCCAAAGCTCTTGACAAATACATTGATCTATTTTTAGAATTACCATCTGGTGAGAGTGATATTGCACAACGCCATCGTGCCAGTCTAATGCTTGAATTTGACCTAACATCTAGGGAGTTAACTGCACTCACAAGATATACCCGATTTGTGATAACTCAAATGCAGCGCTATGGTTATGGATCTGATGACTATGCCAGCAATCCAGACTATCAAAAAGCACTTGCAGAAAAATTTCAAAGAGTTCGCAGTCACCTGGATACCATGGCCGATAGATGGGCTAGGGATCAGGAAGAAAGCACGCACTCAGGTTCTATATAATAAACTAACGTGTAGAATATATTTACTAATTTTTTGTGTTCAGTAAAGCATTATTTTATATTTGGCATTAATATAATAACATTTTTCGGGCTTGTAGCTCAGTTTGGTTTTGTTAATTTTTCGCTTCGCGAAAAATGTCAAACTAGAGAAATATCTTTTAGGAAGTAATTCCTAAAAGCTGGAAGCAGAGCGCCTGATTCGCATTCAGGAGGCCAGGGGTGCGAGTCCCCTCAAGTCCATTTTTAAGTTTATAATACTAAGAAAACATATGCAAGAACATGCAGAACAACACCGCACTGGTCGCGGTGAACTTTTCCGAAATCTAATTCTAGGTGGACAGGACGGCCTGGTCAATGTTCTTGGTATTATATTAGGTGTAGCTGTTGCAACCCAATCAACGCCTCTAGTTATTCTTGCTGGTCTTGCGGCTGCCTTTGCTGAAAGTGTTAGCATGGCTGCAGTTGCGTTCACTTCTTCACGCGCAGAAGTTGAGCATTACGATGCCGAACTAAAACGAGAGCTTTGGGAAATGGAGAATCTTCCTGAACGTGAAAAAGATGAAATCGTCCAGATTTACAAAGCCAAGGGATTTTCAGGCAAACTCCTGGATCAGGTTGTTGATAAAATTATTTCAAATAAAAAAGTTTGGCTTGAAACAATGATGAAGGACGAGCTTCACCTCGAAGATCCACGGGATGGAATGAGTCCAGTGAAGCAAAGTATTCTTGTTGGAGTGAGTGCAATTATTGGTTCTCTGATCCCACTTTTTCCATTCTTCTTTTTCCCAGTTTCAACCTCCATTTGGCTAGGATTAATCCTCTCTTTCATCACTCTCTTTGTTTTGGGTGCATACAAAAGTCATCAAATTTCCGGCAAATGGTTCGTTGGTGGATTCGAACTCATGATAATTGGTGGTGCTGCTGCAGTTGCTGGTTATGCGGTTGGTGTCATTTTCCAAGTCCCTGTTTCCTAGTAAAAAACTTTCCATAGATTTATAAATCGATTCCCACAAATTTACACTTATAAGTACAGGAGATAAAATGGCAGAGACAGATCCTCGTCGTTCACAAGGTCATCATGTATTACAGCCACACCTAGCTATGGTTGTTCGTTCTTTAGCCTACAAGTGGGGGGTACATGTCTACGAACCCATTCCGATTAATCGCAGTGAACAAATTTTTACTCAACTAACCTCAACAGAAAAAGATTTCATAATCATGGTTTTAGGTAAAAAAGGTACACCCTTTGACCAGCAAACATTGGAGCAATTTCTACAATTGCATGCGGGTGTGAGAGATTTAAGAATGCAAATTGTGGTCACTGAAGGCTGGGCACTACCAACCTGGAAACAGGAAATTCAAACCCGTAATGCTACTGTAGAATCACTTATTGAAAAATGCAATTTCACTCCAGCAACACAACAGGAGCAATTGGAAGCAGTTGCAATCGCACCCTCCTATCTCCAGGCACAATTTCTAAATTCACTTATGTTCACTCCCATGAGATCTGTTCTTCCAACCCAGGCACGGTTTCAGTCCATAGTTCCACCTGAAATGGCTTTGAAACTTGAACTCTTCACTGCATGGGTGGGAAATGATAATCAAACACTTAGCAAATTATGGAATGCTCTATATCCATCTCGAGCATCCTTGGATTCCCTTAGAACAGTGCTCACTGCTGAAAGGAAAAAATTAACTGAACAGGATGTTGAAATTCTCCGTTGGCTGGAGCGCGTTGAAAACGTTTCCATTTTAACTCCAGGAAAAAAAGGTTTTGTTCTGGATCGTTCAGTTGCCACTACTGCCTATAATCACATTGGAGAAAAACTTCATGCACACTATGATCTATGGTTTAAAACGCCAATGGAAGAACGATGTCAATACTGGCACCATGGTTCTTTGGATCTGTTTACTGCTGCTTCTCTAGCTCACAAAGTTCGTTTTGATCCTGATCCAAAATTTTCAAGAGAGGAAGTTGGTTTGGTTGATTCATTCGTTTCTCTTCCCCAGCATAAGGGTCGTTATAAGCGATCGGCGGAAAATTTACCCACAAGCCTGGACGAATCATTTTCAGATAGAGATCTGAGTCCAGAAATTCAAAACGCATTAAGAAGAGCATTTGTAAGTCCAACCAGCAATCGCAGATATCAGCCCAATATTCTGGATATTGCAGCATTTGATTCGGCAATGGATCTGGGTTCTCTTAGGCGAGCTGCTTTCAAAGAAGCACAATTCAATCTTCTTCGTAGTTTTCTTTGGGTCGAACATTCAGCCCACGGGGAAGTTTCCTACAATGATACTGTGATGAAAGCCAAAAGAGACGAAAATGGCAATCCGAAAGTTTGTGAAGATAATTTTTCTTCAGCTACCATCATCACACCCGGTGGCCATGTGATCCAACTGGATGCTGTATTTGATGGAATGGGCGGACATTTTGGTGGTGAAAGAGCAAGTGAAATTGCAAAAGAAGTTTTTGAATTAGCTGCCATAGCTGGCTGGCTCAAAACACCGGAAGATGTTAGACGTATTATTGTCATGATAGACCTTGCCATTGTTATGGAACAAATTAACTCCAAAACCAACGATTCCAGTTACCAGGAAAATAACATGGGAACTACGGTTACCGTAACATTTCAAAAAGGCAAAGAATTTTATGGTATCCACTGCGGCGACAGTGATTGGAGAATAATTCGTGATGGTGAAACACTCGAGGAAAGTACTGGTCATTCTAGAAGTCTTTCCTTTGCCTATGAGTTTGTCCTGGCTGATCTTAGAAGAAAAGGTTTGGAATTGCACAACCTTACTCCAGAGCAAACAAGAGAGTTTTATAAACTTGTTCTTGAAAAAACCAAAGAATTTCCATTCCCAGCAAATCACATTGGTTCTGCAGCAGGCGCAGGCGCAGGGCTTATTTTCATCAATAATCGCGTATACCAACATGAACCAATAATCCTTGAAAATGGAGATATTGTCGTTGCAAATAGCGATGGTGTTGGAGTACCTGTGTGTCCCCACGAATTTGCCAGAGTAATAGAATTATACCATGGTGATCTTGCGGAGGCAAGAGCTGCGCTTATTAACATGGCTGAATCTAGAAGAGCGGATAATCAGGATGGACCGGTATTGGAAGGTCCAGATGGCAAACCTATTCTGGATGCCGAGGGTAAACCCACCCCCACTGCCGTAACTAGTTTCGAAACCATCTGTCAGTGCACCGAGTTACGTCCAGGTAAAACCGATGACGATAAAACAGTAATGCTTCGCAGAGTTTCTTTTTCTAACTAACTATATAATAGGAAAAAATAACTAGCTTTTATAAATTGTTTATTTTATGGTATATTGTGGTGTCTTCTTAGAACAAAATGTGGGTGGAACTAATGAAACAGAGACAACATGCAGGAGTTGGTGGGGCTATTTTTCACGCAACTGTTGGACGTAAATGGTGTGCTGGTCCAACTGTGGAACATGTCCTTCGCGCCATTCAAAAAGATCATGATGAGGGTAAAGGCGCCCTTGTAAATTATCTTGGTGAACATTGTAAAACTAAAGAAGAAGTTATGCATAATATGGAAGCATACGAAACATTGATAGAACGTCTTGCTACTTTTCTTTCCTCATCTGAATTACTCGATCCAACATTTGTCCCAGCAATTAGTATGAAACCCACCCAGTTCGGGTTGGATGTTGCTGGTTTGTCCACTCCGGAAAATTATACTGCAGGAAATATGTCACATATTGTTGCTCTTGCCAGTCGTAAAGGCATTCCTGTTTGGATGGACATGGAAGGTAGTGATACCACTGACTTTACCATAGGACTATACAAAAGATTACTGGAAGTGCAGGGTCGTCTTGTTCGTCTTGTACTTCAAGCAAATCTCAAAAGAACTCCAGATGACCTTAGGGATCTTATGCAAAGAGATCAGGCCACGGTTCGTTTGGTAAAAGGAATCTACCCCGAATCTCCTGGAATTGCATTTATGAAAAACGAAGAGATTCACCGTGCATTTGCCGAATTGATAGAAATTGCGTTTACACAATCATCCTCTAGTTTTGGTGTTGCCATTGGCTCTCACCATAGCGAACGAATTGCCGAAGCAGTGGCATTTCAGCAGGGTGATTTCCAAAAAGATTATTTCGTAGTTCAAATGCTTAGAGGGGTTATGAAAAAACTTGCAGATCAACTGGTTACTCAGGGAGTTCCAATTGAAATATATGAACCATATGGCCCTAATGAGTTCCCCTATTCTGTTAGACGAATGAGGGAATCCCCAAGCTTTATCCTTGGGCTGGTACGGGCAACTCTGTTTGAGGGTCGTTACACTAAATTATATGAACACCACCAACCCACCGAGAGCAGTCAATAGTTCCAAAATTACAAAAAAACACTAATGCAAACATTTAAATAACAATCCCCACTAAAGTATACCATAAGACACATTTTATACTATATCATGAGGTGATATGTTTGGCAGGCGAAGGTAATCCGGGTCAGAAAGTTACTCCACAGAAACCAGATTTCGACGGAGCAAAAAGAAATATTCAAAAAGTTCTTGGTGGCGAAAAGGGCTCAGTTGGCGCAAGCCTTACTGAGGGTTTGGACGCAGTCAAGGGCGTTGTTGATGCTCAATTGGATGATCTTAGAGCAGATGCTCGAGGAGCCAAAGAAGCTGCTACCGATGCAGGTAAACAAGTTGAAGAAGCAAGAGATCTACTTCATGAAGCTGGAGAAAAAGTCGTAGCTGCACAGGCAGCAGTTCATGATAACAATACTGCAATAGAAGCATTTATCGGTGAAGAAAGAACATTGGCAGGAGAAATTAGAACCAATACTGAAGAAGCAAAAGGCGCAGCACAAAAATCACAGGACGCTGCAGAAAGAACAGAAACTCTTGCTCGTGATATTAAATCTACCATAGACACAGTTTCCATTTCTGTTGTTGTCAAAGGAAAACAAGAAACTTTGACTGGTGAAAAGGCTCTTGAAAAAATTAATGAAATTGTAGGTGCACTGGCTGCCCTATCTATGAAATATGGTCAGTCTGATGTGTCTGGTACCGAAGCATTGCAAACTTTACTCTCTAATGTTAGTGGTTTGGAACTTAAACGCGGAAAAAGCACCATTACTGGTGTTGATGCATTGAGCGAGATTGTAACTGGAATTGGTTCGCTTAGTGTTAATCGTGAGGGTCCAGGTCCCAATGGTCAAGATGGTAAACCAACCACGGTGAAAGAAAGAATCACTGGTTTCGAGGCATTGGAATTTATATGCGCACAGATTGAAAATGCACAGGACGCTGGTGCCTTTGCTACTCGTGTTCAAGGTGCATTGGAATCTCTTTTCACAGCTACTGTCTCTGTTAAAACAGGTGATAAAGTAGAAAATGTTGAAATGAAGGGAGTTGCGTTACTTGGTCATATTGTTGGCGCATTGGAGAAAATAAAATTCGACCTGCCAGATATGACAAGAAAAGCAGTTGAAGATGTGTTTGTGTTAAAAGTAAATGAACCTGGTCAAGCTGATATTGAACTTCGTGGTCCAGCACTTGCTGATTTCCTTTTCTCAGAAGTTCGGACTGCCAAGACTAGCGCAGGTTCTGCAGTAAGACAAGCTGAAGAAGCAAAAGCTGCAGCACAACGAGCTGAAGGTCTTCTTGGAGCTGCACAAAAAGCTGCAGAAGGCGCTCAGGCGGCTGTAACTAAAGTGGAAGGCCAGCTAGCTGCTTTGCCAAAAGCAATTGCAGATGGGTTTGCTGCAGTAGATGCAAAGCTTGACTTGTTTGCCAAATTTTTAAAAGGAGAAATTACCCTTGAGGTGTTACTTTCTCCAGATGTGAGTGCACTAATTGCTGAACCAAGCTTCAAGAATCCAGTAACAGCAGCACCAGTTGAAGGAAGAACAGAAACTATTGCTCAAGGTCTTGCGGTTAAGGATACGCCAGTTGATCTTTCTAAAGGGTGATTATAATGACTGAATCATTAGCAGATAGATTGAAAAAAATAGGATTACAGGGTAAGGCTCCAGTAACACCAGTTGTACCAGCTGCAGCAAGAGTTGCAGAAAAAGGTTTGACTGATGGTCTTCCAGGAGGTCCAGTACCAAAACCAGAAGCAGCACCAAAAGTTGTTGCACCGGTAGAACCAGAAGCAGCACCAAAAGTTGTTGCACCAGTAGAACCAGAAGCAGCACCAAAAGTTGTTGCACCAGTAGAAGATATACTTGCAGGATTCTCAGCATCGTCTACACCATCATCAGCACCAGTTGATATTCCTGAACCTGGTGAAGTTTCAACACGCGATGTAGTTGCAGCTGTTGAACCACCTAAACAATCTGCTCCAGCACCAGTTGAAGCACCAAAATCAGTTGCTGAAGAGAAACCACCATTGGATATTGATGCTTTAGTTGCAGCTGCATTAGCAAAACAAAGACCAGAATTTGTTGCTGGTGTATTGCAAGAATTGCGCCAAACAGTTATTGATCCATTCATGGCCGGTGTAAGAAATTCAATCACTTCTTTAGTTGATGCAATTGAAGGTAAAGTACCCACCGAAGCAGAACCAAATCCAGCACAAGGCTTAAGAGCAAGACTCGACCAACTCGAAAGCGATGTTGATCGAGCATTTGGAACAGGAGCAGAGAGTGCAGGTATCGTCAGAGCAATGACGGTAATGCAAGTCTCCCACTATGTTCTTGGTGAATTAACTGCAAATCTTCCAAAAGATCCAAAAGTTGCAGGCACAAGAGCTGACAATGGTTTAGACTTTGGTCCAGTGGTTGACATCGCTAGAAAATCTGGTGTTGAAACAACCAAAGGTATTTTAGCAGATATGACTGTCAGTGCAAATGTGGTTGCAATGATTTCAGCAGAAGAGAACACAAATCCAACTGCTCTTGCATTACCAGAAAATGCAGCACTTAAAGCACAGATAGAACTTCGTACTGCTGTTGTAGTTGCCAGAGCCAACGCTTGCCTTTCTCAAATTAATTGGGAAAGTGTAAGACCAGTGGGTGAAGCCTAATGGCACCTCCACGAGGAAGAGGCGGGGGTTCTTCACTCAGGGATGAAGTCAATGCCGGATTGGATGCAGCTAACCGAGCTGTTAATCCTGGCGCACCACTTGCAGCAAGAGTTGCAGAAAAAGGTTTGACTGATGGTCTTCCAGGAGGTCCAGTACCAAAACCAGAAGCAGCACCAAAAGTTGTTGCACCGGTAAGAGAAGAACCACATGATAGAACTGATGTTCTTGCTAGAGGCTTTGGTCCAGACAGAGATAAACCAATTGATCTTGGTGACCTACCAAGAGATCCTCCATTTGTTAGAGAAGCACCAAAACCATCTGGATCTGCAGCAGATGCACCAGCACCCATTCCATTTCACGTTGATGAACCACCAAAAATAGCACCAACACCAGCTCCAAAGCCGGTTGTTGTAAAACCAGTCAAAGCACCAAAAGTTCCAAAAGGTCCTACTGAAAAAGATGCTCGCAAGGCAGTTGATAAAGCATCTGCCAAAATAGATGCTGCAGCGAAATTAGGAAAAGATCTATCTGATGCTGCTGCTAAAAAAGGAGAAGCCAACACTGCTATTGCTGAAAAAAGATATGTAGATGCAATAAGATTAGCAGGTGAAGTTGAAGGTATCCTGCAAAAAGCGGCAGATATCCCACATTCAAAAACACTTAAAACAACCCTCGGTCTTCCAGGTACACAAAGGCGATTGTTTACTGGTTGTTATTTGGAATATACCAAATCCACCTCGGGGCAGTACGACCTGGTCCTTCACACTCCAAAAGGAAGAGAAAATATTAGTCTTCATGCAGGCGAGGCAGTTACTAGAGAGATACTAACCACCTATGGCAAGATAACTCTAACCGCTCGATTGCACGATGGTAAACAAGTTGAATACCTGATCAAGGGTCCAAAACCAGTTGTTGAAAAACTTGCAAAAACCCAAGGCGGAGTTGCTGAAACATTAACCAATCTCAGAATAAAACCATATGTTCCTGAGATCGTGACAACTGCAATTTGTCTTGCTATCGATGCTGCACTGTTGTTTACCCCAATTACTGCTGAAGCCAGCCAGCTTCTTGGTGCTGCATTCAACCCAATAATCATGGGTCTTGGTGCTGCTCAGGCAGCCATGGTTACCTGGTCTCAGAGAACAAGAAATGGTAACCTTGATAGGGAAGCAGCAACTTTAGAGGTAAAATGATGTTTTTTTCTTTATTTTTGACAAATGATAGGTTTAAATATAGTTTGCCACTAAAGTATACATTGTAACACAATTACCCAAGATGGGTTTTGGTTATAAAGGTGAAAAAATGACTAGAGTATCTCGTTCATCTGAGTCGGAATCAAGAAAAGTAGGATGGAAAAGCTATGCCACTGTAGGTGGTACTGCAGCCGTAGCCGCAGCCCTTATTTTTCTTAAGACCTGTGGTGGTCCAATGACTGAAAGTCCGGTTCAATTAGCCACTACTCCAGCACCAATAGTTGCAGTAGAAAAAGCAGAAGCAAGGCAATGTGTTACTATTCATGAAAAAGAAGTAATCGTTCAATATGATGTTGAATTCTATCCAGTTGCAGTTCCAAAAGAAGGCTGCCTTGATTGCGCACCTCCTCCAGTAAAAGGAGATAAGAAATGTGAATTGGATAAGGGAGAAGGGGATCACCGATCACCAAATTATGATGAAGCAAGCTGTGGCCGCTGTGGTGATGGTAAAGTTGGCGCTTTAGAAATCCCAAGTGTTGATACTCCATTTGATAAAGCAAGATTATCTGGCGAAGTTGATGTTACTCCAAAAACTGCCCAACCAGAAGTTTGTTTGGCTGATACTCACTGCGGAAATGGTAAGGTTGACCGAAACGTTGAGACTGGTGTTTTAGTTCCAGTAACAAGACCAGACGGGACAACTTCCTACGAATACGCTTCAGTAACAGTAAACGAATCATGCAACAAAAGAGCACCAAACTACTGTGAAGCTGACTGTCCAAAAGTCATGAGAGTTAAAGTTCCAGAATGTTCTGAAGAAGTTGCAGACAGTCTTTACCAATCAATGAAAAAAGCAATATTCCAAAGAGTACGATCAATCCGAGCAGCATTGGGTGCTGAAAGACAATTAATCGAAGTTTCAGTATCCATTGATGTTGATGATTCAGGCAATCCAAAAATCAAAAGCGGAACCGTTGAATGTGGCAATGGTGGCTGTACAAAACAGGATGGCCAAACTGACGTACTTACAATGGCTCAAAAAGGGTTGGTCCAGGTTGATTCTGGCAGATGCACGGTGACCTTGAGTCCAGTGACTATCCCAGTTGAAAGAGAAAGATAACTCTTTATTTTTATTTCTCTAATTCTATATTATGCTTAAATTCGTTTTATTTGATATTGACGATACTCTTTTTCCATCAACTGAATTCTCCACACTGGCTAGAAAAAATGCTCTCAATGCAATGATTAGCATGGGGCTTGATACAAATTATCAATCGTTGAATTCCAGATTAACTAAAATCATTGAGAAGAAGGGTTCCAATTATGAGGGACATTTTAATGAACTCTGCAGGCAATTAAAAGTCAGTGAACCGGAACGATTTATTGCAGCTGCCATAGCTGCCTATCATGATACTAAAACTGCAATCCAACCATTCTCCACAGTACCATTGACACTGTTGCATCTTAAGGAGTCGGGATTCAAAATCTATGTTGCAACAAGTGGAAATTCCATCAAACAGTGGGATAAGCTGATCCGATTGAGGTTGGCGCTTTATTTTGATGGGGTCTTTGTTACTGAAAAAGAAAAAGATCAAATGTTCTACAAACGTATTCTCGTTAAACTGAAAGCCAAGCCAGAAGAATGTATAATCATAGGAGATAGAGAAGATGCTGATATTCTGCCTGCCAAATCGGTTGGTATCCGAACTATCCGTGTTTTAACAGGTAAATACTCCTCTATTAAAAGTAGGGCAGATTTTACCATAAGAGATATTGGCGGGCTTTTACCTATTTTTCATAGATTCAAGTAAGAAATATAAAACCATCAATCCAATAACACACCATGAGACTTATATTAATCGGGCTTGTGGCTCTTGTTTTTTTATTAGCTGGATGTGGGGGAAGTAGCGGACCAACTGCATGTACTTCTGATGCCAACTGTCAGGCATGGGAGACATGTAATATATCTGGCAAGGTTTGCTCTCTACGCGCTGGCTATTGTTTTGTGGATACAGATTGTACTGACAATTTAACTTCCTGTGATGCAACCACAACTCATCTTTGTCTTTTCAAATCTGGTTACTGTAGAAAAACCAGTGATTGTCAGAACTGGCAGGTTTGCGATTCTGAATTAAGATGCAGACCAGCACCAGGCTATTGCGATGCAGATAATCAATGTAATCAACCATCCGAGTTCTGTAATCCTGCTAAACACCAATGCGGTCCAGCACCTGGTTTTTGTGTTGATACTCGAGATTGTGACTCCTGGAGACAATGTGAAATTACCTCAAAAAGATGCATTCTTCTTCCTGGTAAATGTGATGTTGAAGGTGATTGCGTAGGTTGGCAGACCTGTGAAGTCAAATCCCACGTTTGTCTTCCTAAATCTGGATTCTGTATAAGTAGCGAAGACTGTCCTGCTGGTTGGTCTAGCTGCGATAAAACCACCAACAAATGCGTTGCAAGACAAGGCTATTGTCTGGCACACAACGAATGTAACGAATGGGAACTCTGCAGCAGCCAAACCCATAGATGTGTTCCAGATAGCGATCGCTGCAATACCAATGCAGATTGCGGAAGCTGGCAGGTTTGCGATAGCAGCCATTTTTGCAATGCAAAAGTAGGTTACTGCAACACAGTGGCTGATTGTGTACAAGGAGAACAATGTAACCAGCAAACCCACCTCTGTCAATGAAAAGGACTGGGGTGTCCTTGTCATCCTTTCTAACTTCTTTTTATCTTTTCACTTTCTTATCTAAGCCATGGCTATTCGTTTTGGTCCGGCAGGTATTCCTATTCAATGCCAGGGTACAAGCACCATCGAAGGTATCGAATGCTGTTCAAAACTGGGTCTTGGTGCCATGGAAATGGAATTTGTTCATGGAGTTAGAATGAAGGATGATGTGGCCAGGGAAGCTGCCACCCTGGCTAAAAAACAGGATATCTCTCTTTCATCCCATGCACCCTATTATGTGAATCTATGTACCAGTGATGAACAAAAAATACACAATTCCAAAAAACATATTTTTGAATCAGCAAGAACCACCTTTCTTTGTGGGGGGAACATTACAGTTTTTCATCCTGGTTTCTATCAGAAATTATCTAAAGACGAGGCATTTGCCATTGCAAAGAAAAACCTACAGGATATAGAGGTCTCACTTAAGCAACACTCCATCAAAATTAGGCTCGGTGCTGAGACGGTTGGTAAAAAAAGTGCTTTCGGTGGGTTAGATGAAAACATTAAATTATCTCAGCAATTGGAAATGGTTGAACCTGCGATTGATTTTGCCCATCTTCATGCCCGGGGGGATTTCAGAATAACCAGTGAGAAAGATTACCTTGCTATCTTTGACAAATTAGAAAAAGAACTGGGTGACTATGTTAAAAGATTCCACTGCCATTTTTCAGAGATAAATTATTCTGATAAGGGAGAACTCAATCATTTTGTCCTCGGTACAAACAACGAGCCTCCCTTCAAACCATTTATGAAAGTACTTGCTGAAAATGGTTATTCTGGAACAGTGATCTGTGAGACACCAAAATTAGATCTGGATGCCCTCTTGCTGAAAAAAGAATATGAAAAAATGAAGAAGGGATTATGATGCTGCTTATTGAATATCTTGAAGAGGCTGCTGTTTTTCTCCATGAAAAGAAAGCCAAAATACGCAAACTGGAACGTCAGTTTCACAATGTTTACGATGGTGATCTAAAGAAAGAAATGTCATCCACCTGGAGGGAAATAGGTAAAAAAAGAGGGGAAGTGATAGACCAACTCCTTCTAAATTTGGAAGAATTTCGGGCCTTGCATAAATATTTTCCAGAACTTCTCCAAGTTATAGTAGAAGATGAGGATGTTGGTAAGGTTGTTTCCAAGAAAATATGGCTTCTGGATTTCAAATCCGTTCCACCACAGGAAGCGTCACTTAAACTTGACCAGCTTATGGAATGGCGTAATCAAATCAAAGATGCAAGAGAATCCTTGCGTGGCTGGGTTGGTAAGGTCAATTCCCGTTCTATGACAGTCAAATATCCTGTTCTACGAGGTTTTATCAATCAGGATATGATAAAAGCCGATGCACTGGAAGCAATAAAACATGCAGAAAAAGTTGTTCTTAAGGAAGGCTGGCTGCTGCTTATTTCTGATTCTTTGATTAAAATTCCAATTGCCAAATTCATGGCTAAAATAAATCAATTTCGCTATGAGGAATCTGTTGCCAAAGCCCAACTGGTGAGAGTTACGGGTAAGGGTACCATAGCAGAAACCGCAGCCCAAAGAAAACTTGAAGAAGTTTCAAGAAAGAAAAATCGCTACGAGAGAATTTTAAGACAAATTCTACTGGCCAATCCAGAATACCTAAAAAAAATTAAGCAAAAAAAGAACTGGCTGTCTCGTGAAAAATCCGGGGGTGCAGAAAAGTTCGCTCAGGAGATTACCCCTCACTCATTGAAAGAGCGAGTGTGGCTGGATGAAATGAAGAAAAAATTAGACGGCTAATTTTTTATGATCAATGCCCCTCCCAACAGAAGTACAACAAACCCAGAAGTACAACAGCTAATTTCACCTATTTTTATTTTTGGTTTCAGTTGGACTGTATAGCTGTTAAATGTATGCACATCAGGATTTAGTTTTTGGAAAAATTCTGTGCTGGTAAGTTCGAATCCATCTGTTTTTTCAAAGTTATCATCCCCGCCAAATGAAAATTTCATGGTTGTATTGTAATCTTCTGGTGGCATGTTTATGTTTATCTCTCCCTTTTCATCTGGTACGGTATCAAATTCAAGACTGTAGGATACTGGAATCCCTTCTTCTGTTCCAGTTATGGTTTCCACCACATGGATCGGGTAATGGTCCACAAGATCTCCTGTTACCTCGTTTTTCGCATTTATTTTTATGTAACTTCCATCTACCACTGGTTTGTTATACTGTTCATTCTCAGGTGCATCTGCTCTTGCTCTTCCTGCAAATATGGTAAATCCAACATCTTCACCAGGTTCCCATATACTGTTGTAATTTCGATCTGCATATACCCCGTGGGTTATGAAAATACGATCTAGTTTGCTTACATGAAATGCTGGGTTTAGATAGCCAGACAAAAAGTCATCATGCAGACCAGGAAGATTGCTTGCATTCAGCACTCTATACGCGTCCCATATACTTTCGATATACTTCATATTGCCATCCAAATTATGTTTTGTGGAAATAAGATTCCAAATCTGCTCCCGGCTTAGTTGTATGCCATCGTCGTCATTTGGTCCTCCGTCCAACAGGTCATAATAAATAGAGGCAAGTGCTGTTTCTTCAAGTTCCATACGACCTACCCTGGAATTGACCTTGTAATTCACTTCCATGTCATAGGGCGTGGCCCCTACAAAGTAAAGATTCTTTTTTGGATAGTTATGGTAATCCAACATCATCATGGACATGAATTCTGCAAATCCTTCAGTGTAGGAATCAACTGAATCAGGATTCCAATATCCGCCATGGTTTTTTGTCCTTCCACAAAGATGATAGCCATAGACTTCATACATTATATGGTGCCCAAATTCATGCCATTCGCGGTTTGTTGGGGCTGCAGGATCATCGAAAGAACTGGCCACTGGATCGATGGAAACCCCTCTATCTGCTATACCATTCGCACATCCGCCATTGTGGAAAGCGCCATTCGCGCTTTGGTCATTTGCATATACCCGTTCAGGTGGATGTTTCATCACCAGTTTAAGATCGTTTTTCATGAAATCTGCTGCCTGAAGTGAATAAAAATAAATTTTTGCATAGACGGCATTTGGATTCGTTCTGGTAAGAGTAAGATTAAGGTCAGTATGGCTTGTTGGCATATTAAGATCAAGTCTGTATGTTGCATGTGCTACCGGAGCTGCAGTGCGTTGTGCATCAGTTGATGTGTTTGTCAATCCACTCCCATCCACAACCTGTATCCTATCGAATTGATCTTCAAAAATTACCTTTACTTCCAATGTGCCGTTTTGAAACATCTCCAATTCGTTTTCCGTATACTCAATGGTTCCGTCCTCTTTTGAATAGCGAGTAGGTAAACTGGCCTTAACTGCCATTGATAAATCATACCAGGTTGTTTCGATTTTTGCATTTTTTATGGGTTTAAGGGTGTTATCAATATCAAGGAAATTTAATTTCCCCACAATTATTTTACAACGACTAGGGAATTTTGAGCAACCTGCTTTACAGGGAACATTAACTCCATATATGCAGTTCCCACTTCTACAACTTCCACTTGTTCTGAATTCTCCTCCATCACATTTTGGGTTGCAGGTTACGTCCTTACATTTGTCTATGCATTTACCATTTTCACATGTTCCACCTGATAACGCGCAGGAGACTTCGTTACAGGTTTGATCCTCAGGTATTTTTTCACATTGATGGCTGGATAGTTTGCACCTGTACCCACTTTGGCAATTATAATCTGATGTGCACCCGCTTGGTCCTAGCTGTTCGCATCTATTGGTTGTGGGATTACAAACATATCCTGTTGGGCAGTCAGAATCATAATCACAACTTTCTGCAGATGGTGGGGTGTTGATCTCTTCTCCAGGGCATTTGGCTCCTGCTGCCACACAAGCTATGACATAACCAGGTCTCTTTGGATCATAGCATGTTCTGAAAGGTTTGTCCCATGCTTCTCCACAGTTACATTCATAGGTATAAGTTCTACCAGCTCCAGACGGGCAATCAGCCTGCTTACAACTTGCAGTTCCTCTGCTCCATTGGAATCCTTCGCCACAATTACTATCCCAACTTGGTTCGTGTTCAGGCACTTCAGCATAGGAAAGAGATAGCCAAACAAAAATTACAAAAAGAACAAGAATTAGTTTCATGGTAGGCTAATACATCATAGGATTATAACTATTTTGTCTTGTCTTCGGCAATTGCAACTATGGCATCGGCGGCTGTTGTGTAGGCCTTTGGTGCCGGAGTATTGGAAACAGCCACGCTTTTTGTTGAACTGTTTTTTGTAACAAATACGGATTCACAGGATCCATCCATTACACCTGGGTCGTTATAAAAATCATTAAGTGAATAGAACCCACTTTCTTCTATCTTGTTAAGCAATCCGAGTAATTCCTCTTCATTTAATTTGAATGTTTTTCTAAATTCCACCTGACCGTCTCTGGTACTTTCATAGACCCCATCTCCCTGAGCATCTATGGTAATTGTCGTTGTACCCCAGTCAGCATGGCATGCACCAAAACTATGGGTGATTTCCAAATCTGAAGGAATGGTTGTGCTTTTTGGCTGGATACAACCAAAACAAACTAGTAAAACCAAAATTCCAAGAATGGTATAGAATTTCATATCCAATGTAGGAGCTGCAACTTTCTTATTCTTTTCTAACTTCGCATATCATGAAGCTTTGCCTCTACCTTCGCTTTCATTGCTGGGCTCATGCGTGGATCATTTTTCAAAAAGAAGGTGTAAAAATTCAGCAAAAGTTGTTTTGTCTTTTTTGAGTCCACATTGTGTGCCTTTCTAATGTAAAAATCTGATCGGGGATCATCCAAGAACAGGTAACATATGGATAGGAAGAAATTGGTTGCTGCATTGTTTGGTTCCAGTGCCAAAGCATTTAGGAATGCTTCAACTGCATCTTCTATTTCGAAAAGTTCAAAATGGGCCATTCCTTTTATCTGGTAATATTTTGATTTTCTGTCAAGTAGCAATGCTCTTTCAAAACATTCCTGTGCAACATCGTAATTTCTTAGCTTAAGCGATACTACTCCACGAAGATACCAAAACTCATCTTTGTTTTTATTCTCTGATATTACCCTGTCCAGTACGCTGGCAGCCTCTTTGTATCTCTGCTGAGTAAGTAGATTTCGTGCTTCGTCGAATCCTGCCATAATATCCCTTTGAAGGTAACCTTTTAAAGGGTTTTATACAATGTCTTATTACAAATAATGTAAAAATGTGGGAATATGGCTGAAGTACTCCAAGACGTTAAAAAGGCCAAACCGCCTAATCTGTCAGAACTTCCCATAGCCAGTAGAACCGAACGAAGGGAATATGACGAACTAACCACTCTTTCTCGAGCCGGTGGGAACTTTCGTGTTCCCTCGGAAGCTACCTATTCCACTGTTCCAAAGGCTGATCGTTCTGTGGCTGTTGCTGATCGTGCTCAAAAACTTTTTAATGAAGGCAATCCACTTGATCGTCGTTTTGCTGCCCTTGTGGAAAAAGTCTAATTATTCCATTTCTATTGTTCCTGGAGGTTTATTTGTAATGTCATAGGCCACCCGGCCAACTGATCTAATCTCATTGGTAATCCTGGTTGAAATTCTTTCTAGAACATCCATGGGAATATGTGAAAAGTTGGCAGTCATACCATCCAAACTTCGGACTGCCCTCACGATAACAGTATACTGGTATGCTCTTTCATCGCCCCTCACTCCAACTGTTTTTGAAGGCAGAAGTGCTGCAAAATATTGCCATGGTCGTTCCATTTTTTTAGCCGCAACCGCATTGTCCAATTCTGTTTCAACAATATCACACGCATCCTGAACTATCTTCACTTTTTCTTCTGTTATCTCACCAACAATTCGAACTGCAAGACCTGGTCCTGGGAATGGTTGGCGTTGGTGGACAATCTCCGGCAAACCTAATTCTTTACCTACAATTCTAACCTCGTGTTTGTAAAGTTCGCGCAATGGTTCGCAAAGTTTCAAATGCATTTTTTCAGGAAGTCCTCCTACATTATGATGACTTTTTATGGTGTCTCTTCCCATGCCTCCGCTTTCGATCCAATCTGGTGCGATGGTTCCCTGGATAAGGAACGAAACGTTTTTCTTTTTCCTTGCTTCTTCCTCGAAAATTCGTACAAAGGTTTCACCGATTATTTTACGTTTGGTTTCAGGATCGCTGGCTCCTTTCAACGCATCCAAAAATCGTTTTTTTGCATCAATAACTGTTAGTTCCACACCCAGGGATTTGGCTACTTTTGAAACCTTTTCAGTTTCATCCTTTCTCATAAGTCCATTGTCCACATAAAACGCATGGATTTGGCCTGGTAATGCCTTTGAAGCAAGTGTGGCAGCAACAAAAGAATCAACTCCACCTGAAAGTGCAGTTATTGCATGTTCTTTTCCAATTTTTTTCTTAATGTCATCCTGCGACTCAACGATGAATTTTTTCGGATTAAATACCATTTTCTCCCCCCATTATTGAAGCTCAAAATATGCCGGCAAATTAAGCCAGGCAGAAATCAAGTTCATCACAAATATTATTACTGCAGCTCGCATAATCGAAACCATCAGCACAATGGCAAGCGAGTGAACAAAACTTATTTCGTGTACCATTGAATAGGCTTTGCACATCACATACGCTCCGAGATAGATCATTCCGATTACGATTCCCATCCAGGCGATTACTTGAACACATGGAATTGGTGTTAAAAGAGCTAACACATTAACCATTGCCAGTGAAAGTGTTATTACGGATGCCAAATAAAATTGTTTTTCAAAGGTTCCTTTGCCCCCACTTATTTTTGCTAGTCTATAGCCGATCCATTCCCCTACCATATTAACAATCAATGCCAGAGGCAGTCCTGTTATCAATTGAAATAGGGCCAATGGTGCGGTTTCTGCGAAACCAACCTTCTGTCCTTCCACTCCAAGTGCTTCGGTTATCGTCTCAGAAGTGAAATTCACCAGCTGTGCCGATTCAATCAATGCCAGAATAGAAAGCAGGGTTGAAAGAAAAGCTGCGATTATAAAAATAGTCACTGCCAGCCTCAGGTTTGCCAGTCCGACAATTTCGGTTAATGTTTTGTCGATCGTTTTTGGATTAAAAAGCTCTTTGGCACTGTTCCAGCTTGTTACCAAAGGCGAAAAAGTCTTGATCTGTTTTTTTAATTTTTCAAATGTCTTTTTCCCGCTCATATCCAAGCTATTGTAATATCTGTTTTTTAATTTGCACCAGCCTAACATTTCCATGCGAATTATTGCTGATCTTCATGTTCACAGCAAATACGCTCGAGCAACCAGCCCTAGGTGTGATATTCCTGGTCTGGCCGAAGGTGCAAAAATCAAAGGAATAAATGTTATTGCAACTGGAGATTTTACCCACCCAACCTACTTTAACGAATTGAAAACACACCTAACGCAAGAAAACAATGGTTTGTTTTTTTACCATGATATTCATTTTATCCTCTCCAGCGAAGTTGCCTTGTTCTATAAAGCCAATGGGAAATCCCTACGGCTTCACAATGTGGTACTTGCACCTGGAATGGAAGAGGCAGAACAGCTTAACGATGTTTTAAAGAAATACGGCAGTCTGATTGCAGATGGACGACCAATGCTTAAACTATCCTCTGCAGCTCTTATCGAAGAATGCGAGTCCATATCCAAAGATTTTTTCATATTCCCTGCCCATGCCTGGACACCATATTTTGGTATTTTCGGTTCTGAGACTGGTGTGAACTCGATCAGGGAAGCATTTGAAGACAAATCCGATCGTGTCTTTGCATTGGAAACTGGATTGTCTTCTGATCCGTCAATGAACTGGATGCTGAGCCAGCTTGATTCTTTTTCCTTGCTATCCAATAGTGATGCCCACAGCCCTGAAAAATTAGGAAGAGAGGCCAATGTTTTTGATTTAGAACATTTGAGCTATGGCTCGCTTATGGATGCCATAAAAACTAAAAAAGGGTTTACGAAAACCTATGAATTTTATCCCGAAGAAGGCAAATATCACTTCGATGGGCACAGGGCATGTAACATTCTCTATGCGCCAGCCGAATCCCAATCTCATAATAACATTTGTCCTGTCTGTAAGAAAAAACTTACCTTGGGCGTATTAAATCGAGTGTGTGAATTGGCCGACAGAAAACTTGGATTCAAACCAAAAAATGCGGTTCCATTTCAATACACTGTTCCGCTTACAACTGTAATTTCTAAAACCCTAAAAAAACCAGAAACGTCATCCTCAGTTGCAGAAGAATATTCAAAGCTGGTCCGTTATTTTGGAAACGAATTTGCTGTTTATGAAGCTCACACCGATCAGATTCGTTTAGCCACCACACCTGAGATTGCAGATTCTTTGTTGCGTGTTCAACAGGGGAAAATTCGTTGGATCCCTGGCTATGATGGTGTTTTTGGTCAACTGATTCTGGATGATTTTAATCATGATAAAAAGTCAATTGATAGAAAGCAAAAGAGCCTGGACGATTTTTAATTTCTGTGTTTTTTGTTCTAAACGTCGAACAATAGCATGGCAGTCAAGAAGCTTTGCTTCTGAACATATTCATCAAAATTGGAATGGCGTAGAATGTGGCCGCAAATCCAGCCAGGAGTCCAGTTAACAGTCTTGTCATATTTGTACTCTCGTAGATGAATGGGAGTATACCTAGTTCAGATAATAGCTGCACCGTTCCATCCAATCCCAATGGTACAATTGCGATGATGAGAAATATTGCAGGGTAAACATGAGTATCGTCTATCTTTCGAACAAATGGATAAACCAGGGCAGCCAGAAGCATCGCAGTGTAGATTCCCAAATCCCTTGCACAAATCGGTATTTTGTATCCAATTGTAGAACCTGTTTCCACTCTGGTGGTGGTGCGATCCTGTCTGCTATCAATAAATGTTCCATTTTGTAGCGTACAATCTCCAATCCACAAAGAATTGTCGGTATTGAAAATACACAGGGAGCGTGAAATTTTTTGATGGCAGGTATAGGAAAAAGCAACATATCCCCCGGTTGCATCCTCATTAAATGCTAAAATCGGCACATATATTGCGGCACCAACAAGTAATAAAAAAAACACCACATAGGCGATATAGATAATGTATTCGCTTTTCATCGTCGTATTTAGGTAGAGAAAGGTTTTTTAATTAGTTTCCCGATTACTGTTCAAGGTGATCTGATGAGCACAAAGCTATCGAGACTATACGGTATGGATATTTTTACGGACTCAGGAAAGTTCATTGGCAATGCACAGGACTTCATTGTTGATCTTGAAGGTGGAGAAGTTTCAAGAATCCTGATCGAATCCTTACCATTGGGTAAAGATGACGCAAAAAAAGCCCTCCGTGAAAAAAGCATTCTTTACAAAAATGTAAAATCTGTTGAAGATGTTATCGTTGTAACAAAAGGTTTATCTGCGCCAAACGCACCTGAATAAAGGTATTCTTATGGGTAGTAGTGCCTTAGGTAATTTCCTGCTTCTACTGGGTTCACTCATTATAGGAGTAGGTATGACCTATTTTTCATCTACCATAATTAAGTTTGATCAACAAACCTTCATAATTATAGCAATAACCATCTCAATTTTCGCTTTCATCGCTCTTTATTTCATGGCCAAGAGCCGCGGCGGAAATTAGTTTCTCTATTTTTTTCTTTATCCCTTTTTCAGGTTCAACCAAAATCATTCCCTCATTTGGCTGTCCGTAGACAACAACATAATTCTCATTTGCAGCTAGAATGAATGCAAGAGCAGTAAGGTCTTCCTCGCCATCGATAAGAACTGCACCTCCATTTTCAATCAATTTTTTTGCATCATTTATGATTCTATTGGACAGGGTTCCTGGAGGATTTTTGTATTTTTTTGGTTTGGAAAATTTTGTATGCAGTATCCTAACTGATTCGGGGTCAAGGTTTTTTCTCATGTAAATGTGATCAAAAACAGCCAGGTGGGGGGTTATACCTATGGATATTAGATTCAGAGTGCAAACATCCCCAACAGAAATTATCTTTTTACTCAAACTAATCTCTTTCATTTCTTGAATCTGAACCAATCTTCCCAGTGGTTTTTTCAGTTCATTTTTTATTTCATCAGGGATATTCATTTTCTCCCTTAGAGAATTCGATGGCCTTTTTCCATGCCAACAATTATCATATCAAATTTTGTAAATATGCCATTTTCAATGATTCCAGGCATGCTTTTCAACCAACTTTCCATTTTTTTTGGATCATCTATCTTCATATCACAATCTATGATAAAACTTCCATTATCGCTTATCACAGGACCGAGTTTTGCTTTGGCCATTCTTATTTTTGGATTAAATTTTTTCAGCTGGCGCATAACCAGTGGTGCAGCAAAAGGTAGAACCTCTAAATTAACCTCACCTTCCAATACTCCGTGCTGAACTTTGCTTTCATCCACAATTATAATGAACTTTTTTGCATTATAGCCGATTATTTTTTCTCTTGTTAGTGCACCGCCTCCACCTTTCAAAAGAGCGGTTTTGGTGACCCTGTCGGCTCCATCCACTGCCAAGTCTATCTCGTCAATTGCATCAGTTTCAGTAACGAATATACCATTTTCAATGGCCAGCATTCTTGAATCAAAAGAGGTGGTAACACAGGTTATTTTCAGGCCTTTTCGTACTTTTTCACCAAGCAGTCTGATAAATTCTTTTGTTGTGCTACCGCTGCCCAACCCAATACACATTCCACTTTTTACGTATTCAAGTGCTGCTTTAGCAGCGTTGATTTTTTCTTGAGACATTATTCTCTCCTGTATACACTTACTCCTTTTCCTTCTTCCTGTCTCCACATTTCTACTACGTTTCCCTGTCTATCGGAAAGTGATAATTCTGTAAACGCGCCGCCGGTTCGTACTGTCACTACCATTGGTTGGTTATTAAGAGTAACCGAGACGCTGTAGATGTCCTGTTTATTGTCGTATGCGTATTTCATTCTACAATCCCTAAATGCGCCTGGTTGTTCGACTATTTTGAATAGTTTGGAAGTTTTTGCCTGATCTCTCATGGAAAAGTCCCCTGCGAGTGCTGCTCTTTTGAACTCATCTTCAACTGGAAGAATTACTGCCTGGGCGCGTTGTTCTGTAGTTGCTTTTCTATCTCCAACTGCCGCGGCTGCTTTTATCGCAGCATCAGTCCTTATTGGTGTGAATCTAAGTGATTCTTGCGGACCTGCCTGAGGTGGTTTAGATAACATCCTTTGCGTATCATCATCAGTCATAAACATCCCTATCTATAATAATCCTTCTTCTTATTTAAAACATTATGGAAGCGCTTTATCTTGAAAATAGCTATCTAAAGGAATGCGAAGCAACGGTTGTGGCAGTTACTGGTAAAGACATTGTCCTTGATAAAAATCTTTTCTATCCACGGGGTGGAGGCCAACCAAATGACACCGGTAAGGTTATTTCCGATTCTGGTCAGGAATTCAAGGTTGTCATGGTTATGAAGAAGGATGGACAAATTATTCATGAACTTGAAACCGAAAGTTCTGGTCTGGTGGTTGGAGCCAATGTAAAATGTATCCTTGATTGGCCAAGAAGATATAAATTAATGAGAATGCACACCGCAGCCCATGTTCTGGGTTCAGTTATGTATAAGGAACTGGGAGTTCTGATAAGTGGAAATCAACTGGAAGAAGATAAAACCAGGTTTGATTTTACAATGGCAGAATTTGATCGAAATGTTTTTGAAAAAGTTGTTGAAAAGGCCAACCAGGAGCTTTTGAAGGATGTTGAGCTAAAAATTTATTCACTGCCACGTGATGATGCAATGAAAATAGAAGGGGTGGTCAAATTGGCAGGTGCACTTCCTCCTTCCATAACTACGCTGAGGATAGTGGAGATCCCCGGAATAGATATCCAAGCCGACGGTGGAACTCATATAAAAAACCTGAAAGAGGTGGGTCAAATCTCAATTTTGAGGCTGGATAACAAAGGAAAGGAAAACCGAAGGATTTATTTTACTTTAAATGAATAGTCTTTATGGTGTTATTATGAACAAATCCAAATCCATGGGCTACCTTTTCGTTTTGCTTGCAATTCTTCTAATCGCGGTTTTTGTTTTCTTTTCGGCTGGCTATGCCAATGGTATGCTTAATGCCATAATCGATTTCCTTGGCAAAATTGGTCTTTCTAATTTTCAAGAATGTGGGATTTTAGTTCCATCTGAACTTACCAAATTAAAGACAGACATGAATACCATGATCTTGCCTTTCCTATACTTTGGTTTGCCATTACTTCTACTGGTGCTTTCAGTTCTCATGTTCCTGGCTGGATTCTATTATCACAAGGGCCAGGTGGATGAACAGAGCAAGGTGGAAGACCAATTGAAACGCGCTGTTATTCACAGATTGGTAAAAAAGATGGAAACCGGGAAAAAGTAGCTTTTATATAAGCTACCTCTCTATCATCTATCCTGTACTGGGTTAGTACTCTCCAAGTAAAAGCGGGGTAGGGAAGCTTGGAGTTCCCACTGGACTTGGCATTCCGAATTTTTTTAAAGAATGTCAGGGGTGAAGCTCATAACCCAGGGACCGGTAGTTCAAATCTACCCCCCGCTATTTTTATTTTGTAAATTGCGGACTTTGAACGATAGTCGTTCAAACCAACCGTTATTTTCTAGTCTCTCAAATTTATTGATACATATGTTTAAATACTCTTTTTACCATATATTATAACATATGGAGGTGGGTTAAATGAGAGATGAATTAGATTTGGAATTAGTACTTGTTCTCAATGACGATACTCCACGTGAGCTTGTCTGTAATTAGATGGCAGCAAGTGCGAAATTACCCACCGCGGCTAGCAGAGTATATCTTAATACACGCCCAGCTGCGCAGGCAATTAGATAGCGCCACCATGGTATTTTCAAACCACCTGCCACAATACCGGCTATATCAAAAAGTGGGTTTGGTATGAATGCAAAAAAGAAAATGGCTGCCAGATCATATTTTTTTACGAATTCTTCTATCTTTTTACTCTCCCTAATGTTTTTGTTAAGTATGTCTCGTGCGCCATCACCTGCAACATAGCCGGTAAGCTCGCCTATGGCACTTCCCAATCCTGCGGCTATACCCAAATATACTGGATCCAGAATGCTGCTCATGGCAATAACTGCCGCCCAACCTGGTGCTGGAAAGAACAGAGTTGCAGAACTTAGCATGGATATTAGAAAAGCACCGAGATAGCCATAGGTCTGGAGTTTTTCAATATCATTTGAAAAATAAAGTACTGCTGCAACTACTATAATTGCAAATGCGATTTGCGCAGCGCCTTCTATTTTCCTATCCATTTTTTATTCCCCGAAACCCCTTCAAATTTTATGGCGATTTTCATTCATAAAAGCGGTTCAGACATGACGTTATCATCAGGTTCTAGCAAACAAAGTTTGCCATTATCAGAAATACCTCTTCTCATCACGACCGCAAGTTAGAATTAGATGGATAGATATAAAATGGACTCGGGGGGACTCGCACCCCCGGCCTCTCGCGTGCAAGGCGAATGCTCTGCTGCTGAGCTACGAGCCCATTTGAGAACTACTAATCACATACAAGCAGCATAAATAGGATAGCATTCCTTTTAAAAATTAGTCAATTTCTTGGAATTCCAATCCATTAGGTCAAGACAATATCTTTTATGGAAAATCAAAGACTATTCGCAGCCGCCCCAGCCGCAGGAATAGCAAACTTTACATCCTTCTTGAAAAACTAGATTGCCATCACAAGAAGGGCAAATACCTTTCTTAATTTTTTGAGCTTCTGAAAGAGCTGCAGCGACTGGAACATTGGCCTCAACTGCTGGAAACGTTACTCTCTCATCGGACATGGTCATCCCTTTTTCATTACGCATTACGTTATTATAAATGATTGTTTTTACCTCGACATTTTTCCATCACAAAAACAACTTTTTGTAACATTTTTTTCTCTCTTTTTTGAAAAATTACTTCTAAAAAATCATGAACAGAAAATATATAAGCATGCTTTACCCAGTAGCCAGTATGGCAGGAAAAACAGACCGGTTTGCGGTTCCGGATGTTCAAGATGCCGTGCCAATAGACACAATGATTGATACCCTGAGAAAAAAAATTGACTTTGATTGTCTAATCCTTATGCAACAAGCAAGACGTATCAACACCACAAAAAGCAATTTTAGTTTCAAGCTCTGGGAATCGAGGATAAGTCAGATCCGTGAAGCACAACGATCTACCTTCAGCATTGACGAACTGAATAAATTAAAAGAGCAATGTCAGCTTCTGTCTACCCAACTTGGTCAATTCAAAGTGTAATTTTCGGCGCGTGCACCACTTCTCTTCAGCCAGCCTAAGCAAGGTAATTTAAACAATATGGGGTTCATCTATTCATGGATGTTTCCATAATCCTGGCAACTTTAAACGAAGAAAAATTTCTTAGACCTACTCTCGAATCCCTAGTAAATCAAAATACCAGTAAAAAATTTGAAATAATCATCGGTGATGGGGAAAGTTCAGATAAAACTGTGGACATAGCAAAAGAATATGGCTGCAGAGTTGTAACCGTTGAGCCTGGAATCATTGCCCTGGGCAGGCAGGCTGCAGCAAAATATGCAAAAGGAAAAATAATCGTTTCCTGTGATGCAGATACAATCTACCCCCCCAACTGGTTGGATGAGATAACCGATCCACTCCTGTCCTGTGATAAAAATACTTCTTCTTTGAAATGGTTGAAGGCAATTACCAAAACATTGAAAAAAGATCCCAGATCATCTCCAAAATGGTTGAAAGAAATAACAAAATCTCTGCAAAATCACCCTACCCGCACTCCAAAATGGCTAAAAATTATCATGAAGTCCCTTAGAAAAGATGTTGTTGCAACCTGCGGAAAACTCGCACCTGCTGATGGTAATACCATAGAAAAGTTTTTTGCCGACGCAGTTCTCCATCCAGTTGCATCTTTTTCCTATTTAGTTAAGACTCCATTTGCCGCAGCTGGAAACATGGCTGTACGAAAGGATGTATTTGACAGAATAGGTGGTTTCAATACTTCTCTGATTACTGGTGAAGATACTGACCTGATGAAAAGACTGATGCTTGTTGGCCGGGTGGTCTACCGTCCTAATGCGGTTTGTTTTATGTCCATGCGGCGGGTGAAAAAATGGGGGTATAGAAAATATCTTGCTTTTCACACTAGTAATTTCATTAAATCACACATGGGAAAAACCCCGTTTCAAAGTTACAAACCAGTTAGATAATTTTCCATCTGGAGCCGCTGGTACCTGTTTTATCTTCTAAAATAATTCCAATTGCCTTGAGTTTGTCCCTTATTTCATCGGATTTTTTATAATCCTTCGCAGCCCTGGAATCCTCTCTTAATTTTATTAAAAATTCAAGTGCCTGTTCCGGTGTTTCTGGTTTTGGTGCTCCTAGTTTAATCGCCAGTGCAAGTATGTCCTCTTTCTTCTCCTCCAGTCCCTTCCTTTTCTCTTCAAGACCTAGTATCCACAGCATGTCTTGAAGGGCGTTTTTTACAATCCTGAGTTGTGCATGATCTACCTTTCCACTGGCCAGATGACCATTGATCATACGAAGAAGGCTGAACAGCGAAGACAATGCTTCTGGGGTGTTACAATCATTTTCCATGTTCTTGTAAAATGTCGCTACCAGCGAGTTTGTTTTTTCTCTAAAGTCCTGATCCACATGGGATCCGGCGTTTGCAAGAGTCTCATTAAGGAGCCCTAGGGTATTGAATATCCTCTCCACACTCTCCTCAGTTGCCTGTAAATTGTCTTCATCATAATCCAGCGGACTGCGATAATGGGCTTGCAAATAAAAGAGTCTAAGGGCATTCGGAGTGGAATTAGAAAGTGCCTGCCTTAATGTTATGAAATTACCCAAGGATTTACTCATCTTTTCTCCATTTACTGTTAGGAACCCGGTATGCATCCAGCAATTGCAGAATTTCTTTTTTGTTCCTGCCTCACTCTGGGCAATTTCATTTTCGTGATGGGGGAAAATCAAATCTCGTGCACCACCATGAATGTCCAATGTTTGCTTTGCATGCGTTCTCACCATCGCAGAGCATTCAATGTGCCATCCTGGTCTTCCCCGTCCCCAGGGGCTGTCAAATTCGATTATTTCATTCTTGGTTTTTTTCCACAAAGCAAAATCCGCAGGGTCATTCTTACTCTCGTCCACTTCTTTTCTTGAACCTGCCTCTATTTCTTCCATATCCTGGCCTGAGAGCTTTCCATATCCACCAAAGGAGGATACATCAAAATATACCCCAGTTTCAGTTTCATAGGCATTTCCGTTATCCATAATCAATTTTATGAGATCTATGATCTGGGGAATATGTTCGGTAACTTTCGGGTAAACATCTGCGGGTAGGATATGCAGCTGTCCAAATAATTCAAGGGCCTCATTGTGATTTTGTTCAGTGAGGTTTTTTGGATTCGCACCAGTTTCTTTACATCTTTTTATTATCTTATCATCCACGTCTGTAATATTTTGGATGTGGAATACGGAGTAGCCTTTTTTTATCAGATATCTTTTTATCACATCAAATGAGACATAGGTTCTTGCATGTCCTATGTGGGCACTATCATAGGGAGTGAGACCGCAAACGTACATCACCACTCTATTTTGAACAGGTAAAAACGTCTTTATCTCCTTAGTTAGGGAATCCAGAAATTGCATTAGACGAATTTCGTCCCGAAAAATATTTATAAACATAGTATGTGAGTATGATTTACAATACTTCGGCATGTGTCGGAGCTAGGAGGTAAAAAAATGGCGGGAAAAAAAACTACAGAACCAGTTGAGGCACCAAAACCAGTAGAGACACCAAAAGAAGCACCAAAACCTACTTCAGGTAACGAGGATAATTTATTCGGTGCACTCTGTTACGTTGGTTTGTTTGGTTTGAGCCTATTCGTTCCTCTTTTCATCCTATTAACTGAAAAGAAACAGAATAAGACATTGGCATTCCATGCTTGGCAGGGTTTGATTCTTGATATCCTATTGTTTGTGGTATTCTTCGGAGCTTGGATTGTAGTCATGATTATTAGTTTGGTTACTGGAGGCATCGGAGCCATATTGAGCTGTCTGTTATTGCCTTTGGTGTTACTAGTATTCTTGGCAATGCTGTTTGTTGCATACAAAACCTATCAAGGAGAAAAAATGAAACTCCCACTAATAGGTGACTTTGCAGAGAAACAGGCAAACAAATAATTTTTTATTTTTATTATTAATTTTTAAAGTCTCATCCCTATTTCTATTCATGGTTGAAGACCGGGATAGTTATATTTTCGGAGCAATTGGTTACATTTTCGGCATCATGATCGCGTTAATCCTGTTTATTGTAAAAAAAGATGATCAATACGTAAAATATCATACCGCCCAGGCCATTTTGTTTGATATCTTTGTTATGTTTGTTTCTTCCTTTATTGCCATCGCTGCCTTTGCCCTGGTATTCGTCATAGGAGGTGCAAATTTTCTTGGATTTTTTGCTTCATTTTGGATTGTCTGGATCGTTGTTATGGCATTCTCATTGGTCATGTTTGTTTTGCGTCTTTTCTTTGCATGGAAAGCCTATAATGGATCAAGGTTCAGATTACCAATAATCAGTAGTTTTGCTGATAAGATAATAATAAAATAAAAAAAATAATTTATTTATTGCCTGCAACAAGTGCACCAACTACACCAAGAACAAGCCCACAGACTGCCCAGAATATAATTCCAAGCGCTTGTAGTACTATTGCTCCTGCAGGACCGTTTATGAGACCACTTACCAGGTCATTGCCCATTGCAGTTCCAACTGCAAATCCCAATAGGGATACTATGAAGTTTAATATGGCAATAACAATCGAGCTGAGTAAACCAGCACCCAATCCTGCTACTGCACCGCCACCCATGCCCTGGCCTTCTTTTCCTGCATTAAACCCTGCCCATGTAAGAAGAGCAAGAGTTATCAATCCCATCGGCCAGCCAACACAGCATAGCACAAGACTCAAGAAAGGGATGGCTCCGATTACAACTGCAATAATACCTAAAACAATAATCGCTAAAGTAGGTAAAATAGCAGCTTTTATGCACTTACCAAAATCCACATTATCACCTGGAAACACATCAGGTGCAATAATTATATTTCTATAGGAAGTCAGACAATCCCATCTGCTTGATCTTGTCGTCCTCAAAAATACTTCTGATCTCTCTTTCCACCAGTTCAAGGCGCTGCTTAAGGTAAACTGGAAGGTCATATTTATCCACAATGTCTCGTGATATCTGCAGATATTTCTCAATTCCCCCTTTGTTTATTGTCAAAAGAAGATTGCCACCACATCGGTTGCATTTTCCAGCCAAGGGAACGCGACGAAATATGGAATTGCAGGAAACACATCTGAAGGTTTGGCGTGAATAGGAACGTAGGTTTCCATAGAGATCTGGTATGAAATGACTGAGTATAAGCCTCTCGGCAGCGTCCTTACTATCAACTGGTCGTAATCTTCCCTGAAGTCTGAATTGAATATCTATTTTATCTGGGATGGATTCCAGGGTAACATAGGCTGTTCTATTATTGCCAACATCAAGAGTTCCACCTGGATGTGTTATTGGTAGCTCATATTGTTCTGGACTTCCAAGAACATCCTTCACGGTCTTTATTTTTACCTCTCCCGGTGGTGTGTTCTTCTCAGCCGCTTCATAGAACTCAAGTGGGTAGTGTGAAACAAATTCAATGTTATGGGCTTCATCATCCACTTCCTTTGGATTTATTTCAATTGAAAGAACAAGAGGGGCATCCATGGTTCCGCCTCTATTTTCGCTTAAATATTTTCTTGAAAAGTTGAGAAGTGCATCCATGAGAAGCATAACACAATCTTCGTCGCCATCACAGTTTCTTCTCTTAGCAGTATGGAAATAGGGGTGACCATAGCCCACATTTGCCTTGGTAAAGCCAACTATCCTGCACAGAACTCCTGCGCTGGTGTGTGGTGACAACCCCACTGCCATGTGGCCAATCAGATCCTCCCTGGTTTTAATATTATAAAATGGTTTCTGACCATAGAGATTAACCAACATATCGTCGATAAAATTAGCTACCCTCATAAAGTACTCTGCTCCAGAATCTGCTAGAATTATATCCTGATGAAGAAGCGGAATTAGCTGGTCCTCTCTTTCCAGCTTGTTATCCAAATAGTCCTTTTCATAGCCAAGTTCAAGTGCTCTTTCCAAAGGCAATCCAACTTCCTTTGGTGTAAAATGGGTGAGTGGGACATCTGTGGCATCAAATCGCGAAGTTCCGTCTCTAAATACGTAGACGTCATGTTTTGCTCTTAGGAACCCCTTTTCCAATCTTTCTGGAATTCTCATTGCATTTGAAAGTCCTTTCACTCCTTTGATATCATCCGATGGCGTACCAACATCACTTTTCACATTTTCAAAAAGTTCGATTAAATCCACTGGCCTGCGATCATAGACCAGAGTGTCTCGGTCACAATGCATTTCTGTTTCCACCACTCGTCCACATTGTTGGCAGATTCTTTCTTCATTTGCTCTCTCACCGCAAACATCGCATTTTCTGTAAAATCCAAGCTTTCTGCATTTGCTGCAGCGGAATCTAACAATTTCCAGGTTTATTGTTTTTTCTCCTTCCCGGCTTTTCAGAAGTCTGTACTGTTTGCTTAAACTTCGATTTTTGAACGAGCCAGTGGGAAAAAGAACATGCGGACTTCCATCCATCTTTCTTTCCTTGGCCTTCTCTGGTCTGCCCATTCTGGCACCAATATAGGTTGGTGCCTTTGCTTTGATCTTTATTCCTGCAAGTTCATTGACAAGTTCCAATGGTACAATTGTCGCATTCCATCTGTTATCAAAATTTGTGAAATCCACCTTCCAGTCTGGTGTAATGGCTCCAAGAGAGGAAAGCAAAGCATATCCGTCTTCTCCCCCAACAATTACTTTTTCGTCTCCTAATCTATGTTCAATTAAAAGTTCTTCAAGCACTCTTTTTGCTCCAGTGCCCTGAATCACAAGTGCCTTGAGTGTAGTACCATCCATCTCCAACTGACTTTTCTTGAGCCACTGGACAAGCGCATTTAGCTGTTCTGAACTTATATCGTGCCAGGGGTAGGTGAATTTTGGGTGAAGGGGAAGGCCATGCACCTTGGAAAAATGAAATGCAGTTTGAGCGTCTAAATTTTCCGGTACCTGTACCCCCTTTGCTTCCACTTCCTTATGCCACCATTCTTCACAATAGCCAGAAGCCAGCAGGGGATGGTTTGATTTAAGAAAATCTCCATAGGTGCAAAGCATATCCCCGAGAAATAAAATCTCCTCTACTTCTTCAGTGTAGGCATAGGCTTCCTCTATCGTTTTAATTTTGATTACACTGCCGTTTTTCAATTTTACCACTGGTGGTTCTAATCCCTCATGGGCAGCAACAACACATCCTTTCCCTGGCCGTTCGATTTTCATGTGCGTTCCATAGGCCAGAAAATTACTCAAAATTATCATGGTCGCAGGATGAACATTCTTTCCCATAAGACCATTTGTTTTACTTCTACCATATCTAAGTCTGAACCCACCCTTTGCCGATGGGTGACTAAAAACTGGCCTTCCGGCTACCAAGCCTTCCATATAGGTCCAGTCTGGTTTT
Organism: Candidatus Bilamarchaeum dharawalense; assembly: GCA_902386555.1. Taxonomy (GTDB): domain Archaea; phylum Micrarchaeota; class Micrarchaeia; order Anstonellales; family Bilamarchaeaceae; genus Bilamarchaeum; species Bilamarchaeum dharawalense. The sequence goes on along the minus strand of CABMJJ010000009.1, from coordinate 232,086 downwards.
ATCTCGATCTTATCCTGTTTCTTTTTGATCTTGATTATTTTTTCCAACCAGTCCCATCCAAGTTTTAGCCTTTTGGTATATTTGAAAAGTTTGGCTGCTTTTGCTGCCACACCCTCGCACATAACCAGCGGAACTCCCCCTCGCACTCGATCTGTTTCAATGCCTGGGACCCCCCGGTATGCTGAAACTTCTATATCCTCGGTTGGATCGCCATTGATGCAAATCGGACAACTTCCTGCAATAACCCTAATATCATCCTCAGGAGGTAAATATTGAAGGTGAACACAGCGTGTCTCGTAGGTGGTGACTTCTTCTATAAATCTCATAATCTGGGAATCCGTTGCTCGATAGTCCCCTACACCACAGACTTTTCTGGCAATATCTGCCAAAACAAGACTAAGTGCAGCTGCAGTTCCACCGGCACTTCGTATTGGTCCAGCATAATAGACCGCAACATAATCGCTTCCGTCTGGATTGGTGTTTATTTTTACTTTAGAAATTCCCTCTGTTGGTGCCACAAGTACTCCTTCGGTTAAGATTCCCAATCCAGTTCGCACTGCCTGTTCTATCATTTTTTCTTTACTGGCCTTGATGATTTCTCCGGCAGCAATTTTCCGTGCAACTTCAAATGCAATATCTTCCCGTGGCATTCCTCCTGCTTCCAATGCTCGGATAATCTCTGCAACTCCCGGTGGGCCAACAATACCTTCCACTCTGGCTGCCACGTCTTTGGCTATTTTTACTTCTATGTCGTCAGATGGATCAAAACCTTGTCTGCGAGCTTCGCTGGCTGCTGCATAGGCACGCTGAAGTTCGTCCCGCAATGTGCTAAGGTAATCGACCATTTGAAAACCCAAAATTCGTGTAAATATATCTACCTACCTAAATTAATATTTGCCGACCAGGAAATTCTGTTCCCTATGGTCAATATGGAAATATTGCCGAGGGGGGAATTCGAATCCCCGGCCTCTCGATCTCTCAGTTTGTGGGAATACCCCACACCCCGCGAGTTTGGTAGAGTGGTAATATCATCGGGCGAACCCTCATCACTCATCGGATTTTACCTATGAGTCGAGCACTCTAGCCGACTGAGCTACCTCGGCGATAAAGAGTTAGGAAATGATAAGTGCATAATTAACTTTTTATTACATCCTGATTTTATTTTTTTGAACTACAGAAAGATATAAACAGCTTTTCTCCGATAGCAATCCATAATACTTAGTCTAAACCCTGGTGAAAACATGACCCTTGTGATGTGTGAAAGTTGTGGAATGCCAATGGCTCAGAAATCAGATTTCGGTGGCGGGAAGATGGATAACAAATACTGCAAATACTGTACCCTGCCAAATGGTGTATTAAAGCCAAGACATGAAGTCAGAGAAAATATGATACTTTTCTATATGAAGACCAAAAAACAGGACCGGGCTACTGCATCAGCCTATGTTGATGAAAGAATGGCATCCATGCCAGCCTGGAAATGAAAAGAACCTACGGTTCTTTTCCAATCTCCCTCTTTCAATATCCTTTTTTATATCTAATTTACCCTAACTATATCTATGGCAATCAAAATCGCAATTCTAGCCTCAGGCCGAGGAAGCAACTTTCTAGCTATTCTCAATGAAATAAACGCAGGTAGGTGCAATGCTGAAATAAAAGTTCTAATTACCAATAATCCAGAAGCCCCGGCAATTGAAATTGCCAAGAAAAATTCCATCCCAGTTGAATTTATTGATAGAACTAAATTCAAGAAACGAGAAGAAATGGATGATTACATAAAACTGCTTCTAGACAAGTACAAAACTGAACTTGTGGTGCTTGCAGGCTACATGCTTATCCTAAAAGGTAAGTCTTTGCTTGAGGCCTATAGAAATAGGATCATCAATATTCACCCAGCACTTTTACCGGCATTCAAAGGTGAAGATGCACAGAAACAGGCATTTGATGCAGGTGTAAAAATTTCTGGCGTAACAATTCATTTTGTTGATGAAACATTGGATGGCGGGCCAATCATCTATCAAGAAGCAGTTGATATTAGCGATTGCAATAGTGCTGAAGAAACTGCAGCGAAAATCCTGAAAGTTGAACACAAAGCCTATGCTAAGGTAGTCGATTCATTCTCAAAAGGAGCCTACGTTTTGAAAGGAAGAAGAACCCAATTCATCAATTTCCCAATTAAAAAATAAGATAGAAAAATAAAAAATTAATTTTTTAATAAAACATACTTCTTTTCAATGTTCAAATATTTGCCTGCATCTGTTGCTTTGTCTACTGCACTAAGAACATTGGTGAAAAACACATAACTCACTGCTATTCCTGCTGCAAACAAAAGTCTTTCAGTTGCAGTTACAGGCAATAGAGCAGTCCATGCCTCCGGAGTCATTGGTATTGCTGCCAGGATCCAGATTGCTCCTCCAATTGCATGGGCAGTAAATGTTGCACCCAAGCTTCTTAGGAACAAATTATCCGGAAGGAATTTGACCAAAAGCGGGATTGTCCAGAAGAGAGCATAATACCATGCCTGTTGGCCTACTGGGTCCATCCAGAAGATGGCCATGGCCAAGAGCGGAATTATAATGCCTAATCGGTCATCAAATCCTCTTTTTGTATTTCGGCTAAAGTAATAGGCACCAAACATCATAGGTAGAAATCTTGCAACAGTAAGCAAATCTATTTTGTGAGTGAACAATATCACATTCAAAATTTGTGCACCCAACACTGCCACAGCGCCAAACATCCCTAGAAATCCACCGGCCATGGGCCCAAGGAATTGGAAGAATGTCAGGGATTGGTTGCTAGATCCAACTAATTGTGAGAACGTAATCTGCATCCCTGCAAGCGCCAATAGAGTAAAAAGCGTCAGGAATACTAATCCGCGTACAGAAATAATATTAGCCATAATTATACCTCCATTGCCTCAAATGACTATAGATATATTGTATTTATTAAGACTTGTCCTTGAAGCAAAGCTTCAAGATAGTACTGAAGTGCGTTGGCAGTTCAGTTCCTGTCCTTGAACCTTGTTCAACCTTAGTTTTTCGCCATGGAGCGAATTGGTGAATTCGCGGCAGTCAAAAAACTCTAGTTTTTTGCCATTGCAAGGTTCTTTCCAAGCAGTCTTGCTTTCTTTAAATAATCTTTATTTTGTTCTGCATCTCTTGGTCCTTCAGCTAGAAAAGACCTGGAGCCGACCAGTTCAATTCCATGTATCCATAAAAAGTCATTGATTGTCCTGGAGCATCGTATGGCTGATCTTTTTGTCGCACCACCAACAACCATTATAGCTGCTTTTTTTCCTTTCCACTTTTTATCTTTACAATATGGGTTGGTTCGGTCCATGAAATTTTTCATTAGGCCAGAAACATTATTGAAATAATTTGGTGATGCTATAATTAGTCCATCGCATTTCTGTATTTTTTTAAGTACTGGTGTGACCTCATCTTTAACTAAACAGATTCCATCATGATAGCACTGGTCCCGGCCACAACAACCAGCGAATTTTAAATTTCTTAATAAAAAAATTTCTACTTCCGCACCTTCAGATCTGGCTCCTTCTGCAGCTTCTTTAACTAACCGTTCGCAGTTACCGCTTCGTGGCGATCCTGAAATCGCAATTATCCTCATTTGCGGAACCAAGGTTCCACACCTCCTTTAGATATTACGTAAAATGGAAGTCCAAGGAACCGTAGGTTCCTTAATTTAACAAAAACGGGCCTGGAGAGATTTGAACTCTCGACACACGGATTCCACCTTTTAGTAAAAGGTAGAGCCAAAACTGGCTTTCCACCTTACAAAAGTAAGAGTCCGTCGCTCTACCAAGTTACTCCAGGTTTTGCATTTTTGCGAAGCAAAAATTAGCAAAACAAAGCTGAGCTACAGGCCCATTGGAGAAGAAATGTTCATAAGAAAATAATTTAAATGGAGGTTTATTGACCCATACCAAGTGCATCCAGGGCATAACCCTCACCATCACTCACAATCCTCACTGTTCCGTTGAAATAGGTCTCATTCCAGGCAATGCCATATTGGGTCATCAATCTCTTAAATGGCTCTCTGGATCCACCCTGTATTGCTGATTCATCGCTGCTGCCAGTTATTACTACGACTTCGGGTTCAACTTTCAATAGGAATATGGCAATGTTGCTCGTTCCAGCGCCAACACCGTAGTAGGGTGCTTGCATTATTGTTGCTTTCAATAGTTCAGGCTGATTGATCAGCTTTCCCTGAGCTCCAGTTTGTATGCCTGAAGTGAGCAACAAAGAAAAATTTCTATCTGTAATTTTTGTAACAACTGCGTCATTGTTTATATCATTAAACCTCTGGGTTGGTGGGTTGATAAAAGTAAAGTTCATTCCATTAAGATCCACGCTCATACCAGCATCAATGCGTTTAACGTCCTTTGTTGTTTGTACCATCTTGTCTACTATTGCAATATAGGCGCTGTCACCAAAGGAATCATCACTCCACCAAAACTGTTCCACTTTGAAGCTGTTGGCAACGGCAGCCATTCCACCATATTGTTTTGGATCTGCATTTGTTGATATCATGACTTCAATGTCATCCACTTCCTTTGCTCTTAGAAAATCAATAACCTTGCTTGCTGTTTCCGCTGGTCCCGCATCCACAAGAACATCAAGATCTCCTTTCTTAATCAAAATAGCATTTCCGTGTCCCCCCGATCCTCCGACATCAATAAAATAAACACCGAAAGGAAGATTTGGATTGTAGGTGTACTCCAATTCTTTTATCATTGTTGTGTTATCCTCTGTTTGATTTTCTGTTACATTCTTTCCTATGGTCTGATTGGTTTGGCCACCAACAATAATATTTACCTGCCCATTGTTATTTGTCGATCCATTATCTTCGATGGGTGTTTGATTCTGCTCCGGTGGCGTTCCTTCGAAACAACCAAATAGCAAAATGAACAATACCAAACCAAAAAGGATTTTCTTCATAGGGACACCTTTCCGTTCTTTACGTTCTCCTTAATTATTTTTTCACAATCGGAAATTTTTATTCTTTCCTGTTTACCATCATTTCTATATCTTATGGTGGTGGTACCATCTTTCAGACTATCATAATCAACGGTAAGTGCATAGGGTACACCTATCTCATCATTTCTGGCATATCTCCTTCCTATGCTTCCACTGTCGCGGTAGGCAACATCCAATCCGCTGCTACGCAATGATTCTGCAATCTCTTCTGCTTTTTTATCAAGTCCGTCTTTTGTCATTAGTGGGAAAACAGCAACATGGTAGGGTGCAATAACCGGTGGGAAGTCAAACCACTCCCATTCCTTTCCGGTTCCAAGTTTCCAGTTTCCGTTTTCATCCTTCTGATCCTTATCCCTAAAACAATGTTCAAGTATGCAGTAGAATGTCCTATCCACACCCATGGAAAGTTCAAATACATGGGGCATAACTTTTTTCTTTTCCGATTCAACAAAAACACTGAAATCCTGACCGCTGTGTTTTGTATGGGAGGTCAGGTCAAAATCCGTTCTGTAGGCATTTCCTATGGTTTCAATTTTTCCAAACGAGGTTTCCACTTCCATATCTATGTTCCCTTTGGAATAGTGGGGAACTTCCTGACTGTCTAGAACGCGAAGGTACATCTTCTTCTCATTGATCCCAACCTTTTTGTAGAACTCCCACTGGCGTGCAAGAAAATACGCCATTATCTGGTTTGCAGCTACTTTTTCCTCAACAATCTGGCTGGTTGTCATCTGCCTGAGGTCATTTTTGATGCCCATGGTCAATTCCATATTTTTGACAATTTCAAACTTCTCCATATTGGGTTCAGATGGGTTGAAGAAATATTCCAGCTCCATTTGAGTAAACTCCCTCATTCTCACCAAACCTTTTCTTGGTGATATCTCATTTCTAAAACTCTTACCAACCTGTCCAACTGCCAGAGGTAATTTTGTTCCATGGTTTTTGAAGATTCTTGGAAATGCTGTAAAAATTCCCTGGGCTGTTTCTGGTCTGGAATAGGCAGCTGTTCTTTCCCCTCCTATCCCGGTTTGGAACATCAAATTAAACATGAAACATTTTCCAAATGCTCCCTTGCACTTCGGACAAGTTATCTTTTTCTCATCCATCACTCGGTCTAAACTTTCCAATTTTCCATCCCATTTTTCTCCATGTAAACTATAGTGTTTTTCTTCTGCCAAGCTATCTGCTCTAACTCTGGTTTTGCATTTCTGGCATTCAACAACAGGATCGGCAAAACTGGAAACGTGACCAGAGGCCACCAAAACAGGTTCTGGGGTTATTAGGCTAGTTTCCACCTCGTGAAATCCCTCGCTCTTAATGAACGTTTCACGCCAAAGGTTCTCTATTTTATGTTTTATCAGCACTCCAACTGGGCCATACTCATAGAAACCGGCTATGGCGCCATAGGCCTCATTGCTTGGAAAGAAAAATGACCTCTTGAGAGCTAATTCAAATATCATATCGCTAAGCTGCATGGTTTATTCTTGTATATGCGGTTTTAAATGATTTTCCGAAGATAACCTTGCGATGAAAAAACCCAAGCCAGATCTTTCTCGTGCATCATTTGCTCTGGATGTGGCAATGTACATGCTGGATACTGCAAAAGATAAATTTAATGAAAAAAATTATGTTGCTGCTTTCGAAGAATCGCGTAATTCCGTGCGCATGGCGTCCTCAGCCATACTTTTTCGTGATGGTCGTGTTTTCAAAACTCTTAACCAAACCATGGACTATCTTGATCGTACCTATTCCACTTTTCCGATTAAAGAATGGAAACATCTGGAATCCATCGATCTGGCTTCCGGTTCTGGTTCCTATCATGTTTTATTAAGGCTCGTACGGAAAATCTTTAACATTGAAAAACACGAATCTAAACAGGCCCTGTTGCTTGCTTGGCGGTTTTTAGATTCCACAAGAGGAGAGTTTGGTTTATGAGATGGATCCTATTATTCCTTCCACTGCTTTTTTTTGGTTGTACCAGTAATACCACTGGCGAGCAGTTACCGTCTGCCCCCGCTCCCATCATTCAAGCCCCTCCGGTGTGGATAAAATATTCCAATGATATTTTTAGTTTTGATTATCCTGCGGATATGGTAGCTAAAAGTGAGACCGGACTTTTTTCTGGTGTTCGTTATTTACCAAGTCCCTATGGCTATCAACCAGCAGAAACCTTGACCATAGTTTACACCAATACCAGTGAGAAATATGGTCCTAATCAAAATAGCATCTACCTAGACAATCCGACCAAAACAACCACTGACTTTTTGCTTGATGATAGAAAAAACGACTCCATGACCATCCTTCTTCGTGGGTACGAACTGGGTAATGTTACTGAATTTACCATAGCAGAAAGGTTCTACGTTGCCCAACTCTCTTTCAAATTATCGGATTTCAATACGGTTTATCATGGTTATGCGCTTAGTATATTCATCCCTGAAAATTCCATGCACCTTAATGTCCGCCTGGTGGCACTTGATCCCAACATTGCCTATAATATGAAGGAAGCCATTCTACGATCCCTACGATTGGTCTAGAACTGAATAGAGCTAATCATTTTTTCAATGGCAGAAAGGAATGTTTCATATTCATCTGATTTTGCAGAGTAGGTTATCAAATAAACTTTTTCCGCATTGAGAACAATGTACTGGTTTATCTTTAGTTTTGTTCCTTCCATTTCTGCTTCAATGGTCATTTTTTTAGCGGCCAGTCCCCCTATTTTTACAGATTCATTTTTTTGGACTCCGCCCTGATATCCCTGTTGTTTCATGGCTTTGATGGATTCATCTGCTATATTTTCAAGCGTCAATGGCTTGTCTTTCAATCCAGGCATTTTTGAAAATTGTTTCACATCCGAATTCATTATCATGAATTTTTCTCCAAACAAATCAGTTATTTCTTTTCCAGGAGGTAAAAAAGCTGCTGCATCTGGTGACATGCTCTCCACTTTCCAGTCTGAAGGATATTTCATTGTTAACCCAGCCATTTTGTAATCAACATCAACCATGTTTTCACCTTATATATTGTCTAACTACAGTGCGGGGTATTATTATCTTTTCTTTCCTGATACCATCTAGTTTTTAAGCCACATAAATACATTTAAATACACTATTGACCAGACTATCTGCTGGTGTTATTATTCCTATCCATAAACCCGGTCCCACTCCTGTTCCAAAAGGCACTGACCTAGTTGGTCGCCTGCCTTTACATGAATGTTTTAATCCAAAAAATATCCGCTCCCTCCAGGTTAGCCGTGCTTTGCTTGGTGAGGGTGACTATGGTTATGTGCAAAGAGGTACAATGACATCCACTCATGAAACTTCTCTTCCAGTTGCAGTAAAAAGATTCAAGGCCTGGGTAGGCATGGATCACCGCAAGGCTGCTGTTTATCAGACTGCTATAACTCGTTTGTTGAAAGAAGGAGTGGATATACCAGTTGGTTGTATGTTACGTTGGGACAATCCAGCAACAGGTATTACTGAGTGGGTACAGGTTTCCGAAGTCTTCGAATCAGGTGGGCAAAGCAATTTTTATGGCGATGTAAAATTTTTAGATGCCATGGTCCCTCCGCATCTCCCTGCCTTTGTTAGCAATTTTGCAGGTATAATAAATGCAGGCTATGCACCAACCATCGATTGTTTCCATTGGCTTGAAACAGGTCATGGAAGAATAGCAAAACCCCTTGATCTTGACTGGGTGATAGAGTCCGGGTCTGGACTTACCACCTATGAGACTCAGGCCAGATCCCTGGGGTTCACTTTACATACTGCTCAGTCAGATGCAGAAAAAGCAGGCCAAATGGACAGATTTGTTACGTTTATTCAATCACTCATGCCTCTTATTCGGTCTTCATCTATCCAAGCCATGGTCGCAGCCTTCATCTAACAAAGAAAAACAACACTGCAATGATCAAATACATTATTACCAGCTGTGCACCTTCAAACCAGTTGCATCTTCCATCACTTGAAATCTCATTAACTATAAGTACACTTGCAAAAACTGCAATAACTTCAAATGGAGTGAACACCAGATCCATTGTCTTACCCATGAATATGCTTGCAATAACTGCAACCGGTGCAACAAACATGGCAATTTGAAGACTCGAACCAACTGTTACATTGATGCTAAGATCAAGCTCGTTCTTTAATGCAAATGAAACTGCTGCCAAGTGCTCTGCCGCATTGCCTATCAGAGCGACAACAATCGCACCTATAAATAATTCGGTGAGCCCTAAAGACAGGGCAACATGTTCTATCTGACCAACAAAAACTTCACTGATAAGTGCAAGCACTATTGTTGATACACCCAAAACACCAATCGCAAAATTTCTACTCCATTTTGCTTTTTCTTCATGGCCTACTTTTGTTCTGAAAAGATAATTATGGGTCTTGAGAGAGAAAACCATGCTGAGAAGATAGAGTACAATTAGCAATACGGATACGCTGGTGCTTAGAAATACCTCGTCATTTCCGCGGTGTTCCAAAGGTACGAAATGAAACAGACTTGGAATCATGATACTCATAAATGCGATCAGCAGCATGGTGGAATTCAAGCCTGCAAGCGGTGCAGAGAATTTCTGTTCCTTGAACCTGAACCCGCCAAGAAGAATACTTAATCCAAAAACGAATAATAAATTCCCAATTATGCTACCAGCCAGTGATGCCTTTACCAGGTCCACCAGTCCCCGATTTATGGCCAGCAGGGCAATGATAAGTTCAGCCGCATTACCAAAAGTAGCATTCAACAACCCTCCTATCTGGCCACCGTATATTTTTGCCAATTCTTCAGTTGCTTCACCCATTTTTGCAGCAAGTGGCAGAATTGCAAACAGAGAACTTGCAAAAAGAACAGTGCTGTCTGCACCAACAAAATTCAAAACCAGTGTTATCGGAACAAATATTAGTAGCAAATCCATCAATCGCATGGTTTAAGAAAAACACAAAAGAAGTTAAATTTGTTTGGTTAAAGTTTTTGGTAGATTCTAAACTACTATTCAAGGGGTTTCACATGGATGTTGACAAAAATCAGCTTCGTAAAGAATTTGCTGCAGAATGGGAAAAACACTACAAACTCGATGTTCTTATCCAAAGGGGTTTCAAAAGACAAAAATGTAAAAAATGCGCCAGAATGTTCTGGACCAAAGACATCCGAGACCAGTGTGGTGATCCATCCTGTATTGGCTATCAATTCATAGGTTCCACCCCTGTAAAAAAGAAACTTGGTTATGTTGATACCTGGAAGGTTATTGAGAAATATTTCAAGGATTCTGGCCATGGCTATGTGAAACCCTACCCCACAGTGGCACGGTGGCGAGATGATCTTTATTTTACCATTGCATCCATCAATGATTTCCAACCCTACGTTGTGAATGGTGAACTGGACCCACCCCACAATCCATTGATTGTTCCCCAGCCATGCATTCGTTTCTCTGACATTAGCAATGTTGGTGTGAGTGGAAGACATTACACAAATTTTGTCATGATAGGGCAGCACGCGTTTAACACAAAAAAAACAGGCAATTTTTATTGGAAGGAAGAAGCCCTCACCCATGATCTTAACTATCTCAAGGCACTGGGCATTCCAGAAGAGGAAATAGTGTTCCAGGAAGATGTTTGGGCCGGGGGAGGAAATTTCGGTCCATGCATTGAATATTTTGTCCGAGGACTGGAGCTTGGAAACTGTGTCTTTATGCAATATGCAGTAACTCCCAAGGGTCCAAAGGAATTGAATACCAAGGTAATTGATATGGGTGCAGGTCTTAGCCGACTTGCCTGGATTACCTCTGGCGAACCAACCAGTTATGAAGTTGTTTTTGGCCCAGTTATCGAAAACATGAAGAAAAAAGCCGGGGTTAAGATAGATAGGGAATTTTTTGTTAGGTTTGCAAAGATTTCTGGTAGTCTTAATGAAGATGAAGTTCCAGATTTGGAAAAAGAAAAGGAAAGGATTGCTGCTGTTCTTGGTGTTAGCAAAAAAGAATTATTTGAGACCTTGGAACCACTTCAGGCCCTCTATGCATCCGCTGATCATCTGTGCACTCTGTTGTTTACTGTTACTGACGGTATGCTCCCAAGTAATTCCGGGGGAGGATACAATCTCAGAATGCTACTAAGACGTACATTCGGTTTCCAATCCAGATTCGGCTATGATCTGGATTATGCAAAAATTATTCAGGGTCATGCAGATTTCTTAGAATACATATTCCCTCATTTGCAGAGTGGTGTCGATACAACCATAGATGTTATTGCTGAAGAGCAAAAAAGATATCAGGCAACCAAGGAAAAAGCAAAAACAATAGTTACAAACCTTGTGAAAAAATCAAAAGGAGGAAAAATTCCACCCAATGAACTAATTACGCTTTACAAAAGCCAGGGTATTCCACCAGAAGCAGTTCAAGAAGTTGCCAAGGAAAATGATGTTGACGTAGAAGTCCCAGGAAATTTCTATGCACAGGTTCGTGCAGGAGAAGGCGAAGAAAAAATCATGGAAAATCAACAAGTTAAGATTCTTGCATCTGATGTCATGAACCTTCCCAAGACAGAGTCCCTCTACTATGATAAGCAGGGAGAATTCGATGCTGGAATAATAGGCATTGTAAAGGGAAAATATGTGGTGCTTGATCGCACTGCATTCTATCCTGAAGGCGGAGGCCAGGTTGCTGATGGCGGAACACTTAACCAAGCGAAGGTTAAGTTTGTCACACGACAAGCAGGCGTTATACTCCATGAAGTGGAAGATCCATCCCAATTCGCTGTGGGTGATGAGGTAAAAGGGATGGTTGATGTTGGGCGCAGAAAAACCATCACCCGACATCACACCGCAGCACACATGGTAAATGCAGCCTGCAGAGAAATTCTGGGTTCTCATATTTGGCAAGGCGGGTCCTATAAAGACGAGGAGAAGGGCCATCTTGATGTTACCCACTACAAAAAAATAACCAATGAAGAGCTTGGTAGGATTGAACAAAAAGTAAATGAATACATCATGCAGAACATGCCAATTACCACTGAAATTTTACCCAGAACCCAGGCAGAAGCAAAATATGGTTTCACTCTGTACCAGGGTGGTGCAGTTCCTGGAAAGGAAATTCGCGTTGTTAGCATTGGCAACATTGATCATGAAGCCTGTGGTGGTACTCACACCATGCTCAATACCACTGGCGAAATAGGCTGCTTCAAGATTGTAAGAAGAGAAAGTGTGCAGGATGGAATTGAACGAATTACCTACAAATGTGGTTCGGTTGCCATTGCCTACATGCAGGAAAAAGAACAGCTTTTACAACAGGCTGCAAATACGGTTAGTGTTTCCGAGAGCGAACTGGTAAAGACCATTGAAAGATTTTTTGAGGAATGGAAAGAACAAAGAAAGAAAATCGAATCCCTGGAAGAAGTTCTAGTTAAGGATGAGGCCAAATGTGTTATCGAGGATCATGCAGGCAAACCAATAATGAAAGTTCTTGATCTAGATGAATCTTCACTTAGAAAGCTGGCTCTAAAAATAGCTGAAAGCGATAAGGCAGCTGCCTGTGTTATAAACAAACATGGTAATCTTGTTTGCGCAGCTGGCAAGCATTCTGGTGCCAGTGCCAAACTGTTATTGGAAAAAGTGCTGAAAGAACTTGGTGGTTCTGGTGGCGGAAGCGATAGAATCGCCCAGGGAAGGACGAAAAAAGTTGAAATGGTGAAATTGTAGATTAAACTTGTATCCTAGAAAACAAGTAGCTTCCAACTGCCAATGTAATTACAGTGGCAATCCCAAGAACAGTGAAGTCTGTCAATAGACCGAATTGTGTTACTGCACCTAGAGTTCCACGCAGACCATCCACTCCATAGGTAAGCGGGTCGATTAATGTAATATAATAGATCACTTCAGGCAGATCCTTGAGTGGAAACAATGCGCCAGATAGGAAGAAAATCGGCATTATCAAAAAATTCATAATTAATTGAAAACCCTGCATATCATCAAGCGCAGACGCAATTGCAGTACCAAATGCTGTGAAAAACAATGATATCAGTAGGGCAAACACAAATGCAAATGGGAGCATGACTAGATTTGGAGTGAATCCCACCAACATGGCAATAAAAAACACTATCGTGCCCTGGCACAGAGCAATGGTCGCACCACCCAGTGTCCTGCCAATCATTATCTCATAGCGCGATACTGGAGCTACAAGAGTTTCCTTCAGAAATCCGAACTGTCTATCCCAAATAATTTCTATTCCAGAAAACATTGCCGTGAAAAGAATGCTCATGGCAATGATACCTGGGGCTAGGAAATTCATATAATTTCCTTCGCCTGCTGCCTGGAAGGTTGGTCCGAATCCAAAACCAAGTGCAATAAGGAAAAGTAAAGGTTGACCTATGGACCCAATAAGTCTTGATCGTGATCTGAAATATTTCTTCAATTGCCTTAGCCAAAGAATGGTGATGGTATTCATGCTATCTCCTTCCATGCCATGCCCGCATACGTGCATTTTTCGGTGCTTCTTCAGGCCTGATGTCGTGTCCGGTAAGGTCAATGAACGCGTCTTCAAGCGAGTTTGTCTTTGTTTTTGCTTTTAACTCTGTGCTTGTTCCCTGAGCTATAATTTTTCCTTGATCAATTATTACTATTTCATCAGCAACTTTCTCAGCTTCTTCCATGTAATGGGTTGTGAAAAAAATCGTGGTGCCATCTTCCCTATTCATTTTGCTAATGTAATTCCAAATGTGATTTCTTGTCTGGGGGTCAAGGCCCAGAGTTGGCTCATCCAAGAACAATATCTTTGGATGGTGCATAAGTCCGCGTGCGATCTCCAGTCTGCGTTTCATTCCACCTGAAAAAGTTTTGACCGGGGAATTTTTTCTGTCCCATAATTCTACAAATGTCAATAACTGCTCGATCCGTTCCTTCATGTTGTCAACCTTGTAAAGTACTCCATGAAGTTCCATATTCTCATAGGCGGTAAGATCATCATCCAGTGAAGGATCCTGGAATACTATGCCGAAATTCTTTCTCACTTCGTTTGATTTTTTGGCCACATCAAAACCATTGAGGGTCACAGTACCATTGGTCGGAACAAGAAGGGTGGTTAGCATCTTGATGGTGGTACTCTTTCCAGCTCCATTTGGTCCAAGGAAAGCAAATACTGATCCTTGCTTTACTTTGAATGAGATGTTGTCCACTGCGACTACGTCACCGTATTTTTTTGAAAGATTCAGTACATCTATCGCTAATGTTATTGGTATCGCCTGCAATCTCTTTACTTCCCAAGTAATTCTGGTTTAGCAAGAAATTCGAATTGCTTTGGGTGATCGTGAAATTCCTTCAGGATATCATTACATGAGAATTTATATCTCTCATTCAACTGTTGAGTTGTCAACCTTTCGTTTCTTTGAACAATGTAATTAGAGTTTTGAACTACTTCTCCACCTTTGAGATAGTAATAGGCACCACCCCTATTATCTTCAAAATCGCTGTAGATGGATTCGAATTTATCATAAACAACATTGCTTAGAACAAGTACTTCCTCACCTGGGTTTATCGATACATGTCCATATCCCGGAGGCATAAGAAGCACTTCCTTTTCTTTAGCATGGATCAATATGGTATCCACGCTTCCGTTTTTGTTAGGTTTCTGTAATAGGAAAACTGCTTCGCCCTTTAGGACCTGGTAAACTTCAGGATAGGCCAAGCCATTCTCAGTTGCTGGGTGGTAGTGTCCATAGGTTTTTGCGCATTCACCGTTTATATCGATGGGCAGGATTAGCGTTATGTCATATCTAATATCATGAGTTAGATAGACATTTCTAAACATGTAATACATTTCCGGATTAAGGTTGCCTTCCACTGGGTTCATCAGTGTTCTTTTCATTTGGCCCAGAAGTCGAACTGATTTATGGTGGTGCTGTCCATTTACCAAAAGATTAGTCCCAACCACTTCAATGTGGAGAGGTTTTTCATATAAGACCATAGCCATGCTCCACTACCCCCTTCATTTTTTTAAACTCGCCCATCTTTTCCAGCGGTTTTACTGCTACTATCTTCTGCTTTTTAAATTTATAAAACAGAAGCCTAAGAAATAACATGAATTCATTCTTTTTAATCCCGCGTTTTTCGAATTGCTTTTCCAGTTTTCTTATGGTTTTGAAAGAGGCTACGAAAAAAGCCAGGTCTATGGTGTTATTTCCATTCCACTCTCTTATCTCTTCATACATGATCATCCTAACAATACCGAGTTCAGCGCGTAATTTTTTTGCACCCGCATCATTTCCTTGTATGCCAATGTTCACTTTTTTCAGGGCATGCGCTAGTGCATCCCATTCTGCAGAAGCTAGGCTATCACTAATACTCTCGATAGGAGTCATTTAGGCTTAGATGGGAAGATAATCCTTTTTAATCCGTAAGTAATCATATTTAAAAGGTGTTACTATTGATATATTCTTATGGGTGCAGCTTTACCAACATCTAGACCAGCTCATCAAAAATCTGCCGTACGTTTCAGTGATCTTCCGCCAGCTGCTAGGCTGGCACTTTCTAAAGAACTAAGCAGAATGAAGGAGTCCTGTGTAGAAATAGATCGTGTTACGCCCTCACTCATCAGGCCAAACGGGAAAAAACCAACGCTGGAACAGGTTAGATCTGCTTTGGAAACTGCGGTTCCGCTATACAAACTGGTCCGAGAACAGGTACCAACAGATAAACTGGTTGCAGGTGATGATCGTGATCCCTCCATGTCTATTCTTACTAGAATAGTTAACTCGACTGTCTCGTTTGTTATGGCTGCTTCATTTACCTTTGGTGATGCCATTCAGCCCTATTACGATCAGATTGCTGGCATTACAACTGGGAATGGAACAAAATAGACCCGAGCGGATTCGAACCGCTGTCAAGAGGTCCAGAGCCTCCTATCCTTGACCACTAGACGACGGGGCTGAGAAGCAAGATTATTCTTGTGAGAAACTAATAAAAACAAAAGCTTATCCTAAAAGAGTGAAACTATGCAACTTACAAGCGAATTTCAGCGTTTAACTGTCATATTTTTACTATGGAATTTAGGTCTAGCCTTCTCAGGCTATCTTGTTTTTCCTTCATTCGCAGCTCTGGGTTTTTCGCTCGAACAAATGTTATTTTTGTCAATTTTTAATTATCTTATCCCTCTGATCTATCTGCTTGTGTTCAGAGAATACGATTCTAAAAATTCCATCCCACTTGGTATTTTTTCAGTTGCCATTGCCTATCTTGCCTATGTCCTGCTGGGTGGTGTCGTGGGTGCATTTCTTCTTTTTGCAATTGGTGCACTTTCTTTTTTCCTATTTTGGACTCCATTCAATTATTTCTGGTTTTCTATTCAGAAAGAAAATGCCTCTCATAGTTCTCTCTACAATGCGATAATGATGATTCTTGGATTGATGATGCCTGCATTATCTGGTCTTTTGGCACAGCAATTCGGTTTTAACTATGTTTTCCTTGGTACTGCAATTCTACTTACAATTGCCGCCATTGTTGCTTGGAAACTCGCTCCCCATAAAAAAGTTTCACTTCATCTTGGTGAAAGCCTAAATCTTTTATCCGGGTTCAGAACTCTCATCTTTTTAGAAGGGTTCTATCAAGTTGCACCGGTATTTCTAATAACCATAATTTCAATACAATACTTTCCAAAGCCCGCTGACTTTGGTTTGTTCATTTCACTTGCGGCAATTCTTTCCATTGCATCCTCTTTTATCCTGTCAAAAATATCTGACAAGTCAAAACAAAGAAGAGAATTCATCATCATCTCTGCCATTGGTGTAGCCCTATCCACCATCTTTGCCGCATCGGTAAATGATCTTGTTTGGTGGTTCATTGCAGTTTCTCTTGTGAACTTTTTCCGTGTTGTCTTTTTTCCATTTCCCCTGGCACTCATGCTTGATTTCAAAAAATGCCCGCCAGAAATAATGTACTCGCGGGAAATAATGCTTAATCTTGGCAGGAGCGTGGGGAGTGTATTCTCACTTATTCTGTATCTGATTACAGGTAGTCTGCTGATCCCACTTATGCTTGTTGGTTTTTCCATGCTTATCTATGCAGCTTTATTCGAACTAATCAAATTAAAGAAAATCCAGGTAACATAAAAATTTAAACTAGGATTGAGATAAATATCTATGAAAATAGTAAAAACCAGAATAGGTCCGAATGGAAGATTGCAAATTCCACACGACTATTTGGAATCATTAAATCTCAAAGTTAATGATTTTGTTTTTCTTTTACTCGATGAACAAAACAAATCGCTTAGGGTCAGTCAGTTTGACGCTACGGATTTGTATGAGATGCTAATCACCATGAATGACAAACCCGGAACTCTAGCCTGGTTGGCCACGGTTTTATATGAACACCACTTCGATCTTGTTTTTACTGAAGCCCATTCCATTGTTCGTACCAAGGGTGCCTGGTGGCGGGTAATTGGTACTTTTAAAGGTAAACCAACCACTGCTGACTTAAAAAAAGATCTTTTGAAAAATGGTGCCACTTCGGTTACCATCATCCATCTCTAAAGAGGGTTAAATATGAAGATTGAAAAAACAAACCTTGATTCAAAAGGTCGGGCACTTATCCCCAAATCGTTTCGCGAAGCCATCGGACTTAGAGAAAATGATCCTGTTTTTGTTTCACTGGATGATGCCAACAATGCCCTGATCCTAAGTCAATATTCCGAGAAAAATCTTTTTCAAATAACCATAACCATGAATGACAAACCAGGAACTTTGGCCTGGTTGGCCACTGTGCTTTACGAGAATAGTTTTGACCTGATTGTTACCGAATCTCATTCCGTATTGAGGACCAAGGGTGCGGTCTGGCGTGTCATCGGGGCCTTCAAGGAAAAATACGATGTTGTCAAATTGAGGAAAAAACTCCTGTCCAAGGGAGCCACTGTCGTATCTATAAAAAAACTTTAACTTACATCTTTTACCACAGAAAACAAACCTTTATAAATTGTTTGCCACAGGAATCAAGTGGGAATTTTGTGGGAATCTTTAATTGATGAAAAGGTGAATGAAATGGTGAATGAGGTGGAATTGGAAAGGGATTTACTTCACATGCTGGTTAGTCAGACGTTCTAATGATAATGAAATTTCTAAATTGAAAAATAGATCCTCTGCTTCTGTTTCTGATTCTGTCAAACTTTTACTTGCAGATATGGACCAAAGGCAATTTTCTGCATTGGCAGACTATTCACTTAAATTTGATAAATTCCGTCTCAACATGGAAAATATAAAAATTCCAAAAGAAGAAATCGAAAAACAAGCTTCCGAATTAACAAAACAGCAGATACGGGCAATTGATTTTGCCTATGCTCAGACCAAAACACTTCAAGAAAAAATTGCCCAGTTCATTACTCCCATTTCCATCCAGTCAAAATTCGGTGTGACCAAATTCATTCCAAAACCAATTGATCGAGTCGGTATCTATGTTCCAGGTGGTCTTGCTCCGCTACCCTCCTCTCTACTCATGGCTGCGGTAAGTGCCAAAGCCGCTGGAGTTAAAGATATTATCCTGTGCACTCCCCCGCGATCCGATGGTTTGTCACCGGCAATTGCCTATCTTATGCTCAAGCTTGGCATCAAAGATGCATTTTGGCTTGGTGGAGTGGCAGCCATTTGGTTCATGGCCAATGGCATTTCCCCATTCAAGGCAGTTGATAAAATATGTGGACCCGGCAATTCTTTTGTTACCGAGGCAAAAAGTCAGCTTTCACAATCCGGGAAAATTGGAATAGACATGATAGCAGGGCCCAGCGAAGTTCTTATTATTGCTGATGGCAGTGCCAATCCAGCATATATCGCTGCTGATCTACTTGCCCAGGCAGAACACGGAATTAATTCCTCCTCTGTCCTGTTAACCGATTCAAAAGAACTGGCAATTGCTGTGCAGAATGAAATCGATTTTCAGTTATCTAAAATGAAACGGAAAAAGGAGATAAAACAAGCACTTGAAACCTGCGGTGGCATCTTCGTCATTGATGATCCTATTTCCCAGGGGGTTGCCATGGCCAATCAGTTTGTTCCAGAACACCTTGAGATTTACTGCAAGAAAAGTCTCTGCGATTCCATTCTTAGTTGCAACCCGAAAGCCGGCGCCATATTCATCAACACCTGCGAGGCATTCGCAGATTATGGAATGACCGGTGGAAATCACATACTACCGACCAACAGAACCGCAAGGTTTTCATCAGGTCTTTCAGCCAAGGATTTTTTTATCTGGCAATACGTCGAAGAACTTAGTGATCAAGCTCAAAGCAATCTTTCTGACTTTACAACAAAATTTGCTGATCTGGAATCCCTGGAAGCCCACTCCAATGCAGCAAAACTGAGGAAAAGGTGAAATCATGATAAAAGCAAAAAAAGAAATTGAGGAGTTGTCTCCATACCTATCGCCCAGAATAATTGATACAAAAATAAAACTTAACCAGAACGAATCACCATTCTCACTTCCACCAGAGCTAATAAAAAAAATTCAGACCAGCATTGGAAAAATACCTCTAAATCGCTACAACGAAGGTTCATCAAAGAAACTAAGGGAACTTCTAGGAAAAAAATTCAATGTTTCATCTGATCAAATACTGGTTGGTGTTGGAATTGACGAGATTCTCTACTATATCGTGCTTACCTTTCTGAATAGAGGAGATAAATTAGTTCGACCGATTCCAAGTTTTGCCATGTATGAAATATGTTCTAAAATTTCTGGTGCTGTGGATCGACCAGTGAAACTTGATGAAAATTTTGAACTCAGTGAAGATTTTGTAAACGAATCTAAAGATGCAAAAATAGTTTTTATCTGCAGGCCAAACAACCCAACCTCAAATTCATTCGATAAAGCTATCATTGAAAAAGTGATAAAAAATACGACCGGTCTGGTTTGCATTGACGAAGCCTATGCAGAATTTGCCAATGATAATTGCCTCGATTTCCTAAAATATGACAACGTTATAATTCTGAGAACTTTTTCCAAAGCATATTCCTGTGCAGCTGTTCGCCTTGGCTATGCCATCTCAAATTCCAGAGTGATCGATCGCCTTAATCGTGTTAAACTGCCATGGAATGTTGGAGTTTTATCCCAACTCATAGGTGAAACTGTCCTTGAAAATGATGGCTGTATCAGCTCAAATATCAAACAAATCAAAGACAATCGTGATTTGCTTATTTCTGAAATGAAAAAATACGTTCTCGTTTTGCCATCTGACTGTAATTTTATCACATTTCAGGTTGAAAATCCAAAATTGATATTTGAAAAACTAATGGAAAAAGGAATTCTGGTTCGTGATGTCAGTAAATATGAAATGCTTGGGAACTTTCTGCGCGTTAGTGTTGGAACAAAAACAGAAAATAAACTCTTTCTAGATTCTCTAAAAAATTGTCTTGGTCTGGAATCTAAATTTGATGGCATACTCTTTGACATTGATGGAGTACTAATCAACGTTTCCCAATCCTACCGTGAAGCAATTAAACAGACCGTAACCCGGATGAGTGGAAGACTGGTTAGTGCTAGGGAAATAGGAAAAATCAAACAAAAACCAAATTCCAATAATGATTGGGATGTTTCCTATGCGCTTATTTACAATCTAACTGATCTGAAATCCATTGATCGTTCCAGTCCAGACTATCAAAAAGTTAAAGGCTATTTTCAAGAAATCTATCTCAAAAAACTTCGTGACCTTGAAGTTCCTCTAGTCCAATCTAAAACTCTCAAAAAATTGCTTTCGTCTGGTTACAAATTGGGAATTGTCACCAGTCGTCCACGTGCTGAAGCTCTCCATGTCTTGAATAAATTTTTGTTCGGAATATTTGACCCGAGCAATATCGTGGCTCTGGAAGACTGCCCAGTGGAAAAACCAAACCCCGATCCTTTGCGTCTGGCCAGGGGTAGAATGAATTGCAAATCTGTTCTCTATGTGGGAGATACCATCAATGACAAGCTTGCTGCCAGGGCAGCAAAAATGAAATTTGCTTCAGTAACTCCTGGACTCTCAGGTGACTTTCAGATCAGTAACATTAACGAAATAAAAAAGGTGTTAGAATGAGAACTGCCATTGAAAATAGGAAAACAAAGGAGACCAGTGTGACCGTTGAACTCAACCTGGATGGAACTGGTCAATCTGAAATAACTACGGGAATTGGTTTTTTCGATCACATACTCACAGCTCTTTCCAAATACTCATTAATCGACATTAAGATTCTGGCAAAGGGTGATCTTGAAACTGGCACCCACCACACCATTGAAGATGTGGGGATTGTTCTTGGCCTGGCCCTAGCCAAAGCACTTGGAGAAAAAAAAGCTATCAACCGCGCAGGATGGTTTGAGTTTCGCTATATGATGGACGATGCAATTGCCGAATCCATTATTGATCTATCGGGCAGGGGTAGGTTGGTTTTTGAGGGGAAAAACAACAATAATCTCCAATTTAGTAACGAGTCAGTGGGTAGCATCCCAAGCGAAGAAATCCGTGAATTTTTTCTTGCGCTCGCAGAAAATATGAAAGCAAATATTGCCATTCGCCTAACCCGTTCTGGAAATAGTCACCACGAAGTCGAAGCTGTTTTCAAAGCATTTGGCAAGGCGCTTAGAATGGCAGTTGAAAATGACCCTCGTTCAAGAGGGCAAATACCAAGTACAAAAGGAGTGATTTAGATGATAAAATTAGCAATTCCAAATAAGGGAAGACTGAATCCAGAAATTATCAAACTATTGGAAAAGATAGGGCTTACCATACCTGAAAACGGACGTAAGTTGTATGCCAATAGCAGCAATCCGAATATCCAGATCCTCTATGCAAGAGCTGCGGATATACCTCTCTACGTTCAATCCGGTGCCGCTGATCTTGGTATAAGTGGTGAGGATATGATTAGCGAAAGCGAAGCCGATGTGAAAATACTGTTAAAATTAAATTTTGGCCAGTGCAGAATTGTAGTTGCAGCACCATCCACTTCCAAAATCAAATCTCCTGAAAATTATACCAACGGAATTAGGGTGGCCACCCGGCTTGTCAACATTTCCAGAAAATACTTCAACACAAGAAAAATTAGTTGCAAGATTGTTCCAGTTTCAGGCGCAACTGAACTTGCGCCCTATCTTGGCATAGCAGACATCATAATCGACCAGGTCAGTACTGGCACTACCCTTGCACAAAACAATCTTGTGGTTATTGATAATTTGTTGGAATCCCGGCCCTGTCTTATGGCAAACAAAAAAAGCCTAATTGAAAAAGAAGACGAAATTGCCAATCTCACCATCTCCATCGAGAGTGTTCTGACAGCCGAGGCAAAACGTTACATCATGGCCAATGTTCCAAACAAACGGACACTGGACAGTGTTGTCAAGGTAATGCCGGCAATGGACAGTCCAACCATTCTTAGCCTGGCCAATGGTGCCTATTCCATCCACAGTGTTGTTGATAGTGCTGACCTAATTTCTGCCATAGGAAAAATCAAGAAAGCAGGTGCCAAAGACATTCTGGTTATGAACGTATCCCGGGTGGTAGAATGATTGCCATCATTGATTATGGGGCAGGCAATACTGCCAATGTAAAAAACGCGTTCACTAGACTGGGAGCAGAGACAATGGTTAGTTCAAACCCAAAACTATGGGAAAAAGCCGATGGTTTGATTCTGCCCGGGGTTGGTTCATTTGGTGCTGCAATGCAACGCATTGAACAAAATTCTAGCGAATTAGCGTCACTTATTAAACAAAAGCCATTTCTTGGTATCTGCCTTGGTATGCAGCTTATGTTTGAAAAAAGTGAAGAAAGCCAGGGTGTTTCCGGACTTGGTATTATCAACGGTTCAGTAAAAAAATTCAATGGAGATCTACCGGTTCCCCACACCGGTTGGAATCTTGTTTCCATTTCCGATGCCACACTTTTGGACGGCATCAGTGATTTCTATGCCTACTTCGTTCACTCCTATTACTGTGAGCCAGCAGACAAAAGGCTTACCATGGCAACCACCAACTACGGAAAAAAATTTCCATCAATAATTGCTAGGAAAAATATTCTTCTCACCCAGTTTCACCCTGAAAAGAGCGGAGAATCTGGTTTATTGTTGCTAAAAAATTTTATTAAGGAGGTAAGAAAATGATAATTATACCTGCAATAGATTTGATGAATGGAAAATGCGTGCGACTTATCCGTGGCGAACAGGACAAGAAAATCACCTATAAAAAAACTGCAATGGAAGTTGCGGAAGAATACGAAAGCATGGGCGTTCGTTTGATCCACGTGGTGGATATGGATGGGGCGTTCACTGGGAAAATGAAAAATCTAGACATCATCCGTAGCCTGGCAAAAAAATTTCCAATTCAAGTGGGCGGGGGCGTGCGTTCCGAGTCGGCCATAAAACAGTTACTTGAAAATGGTGTGGAAAAGGTGATCCTTGGCACCCTGCTTTTCAAGAATCAGGATGAAGCAGCCCAATTAAAGAAGAAATATTTCGGCAAACTGATAGGTTCCTTTGATTTCAAGGATGGAAAATTGTCCTATGCTGGTTGGACAAAAACAAGCAGACTGAAATTTTCCGATCTGGTATCTGGGCTTTCAGAAATCGTAGTTACCGATATCTCTCGCGATGGAACCTATCGCGGCCCAAACCTTGATTTGCTAAAATCAATTATGCAAAAAACAAATTCCAAACTCATAGCTGCCGGAGGTGTTTTAGATATTCCTGATCTTTTTGAACTCAGAAAAATCAATGTCTACGGTGCCATAGTTGGCAGAGCATTTCTTGAAGGAAAAATACGATTGCGAGACGGTTATCTTATGGAAGGAGAGGATGCTGATGTGGTGTAAACGAATCATTCCCTGCCTTGATGTGAAATACAATCGAGTGGTCAAAGGTACAAATTTTCTTTCATTGAAAGACGCAGGGGATCCGGTGGAACTTGCAAAGTTATACTATCAGGAAAGAGCAGACGAGATTGTTTTTCTTGATATTTCTGCATCTTTGGAAAATAGGAAAACAATGGTTGATATGGTCAGTGCAGTTGCCCAGGAAGTTTTTATTCCATTTACTATCGGTGGTGGCATATCTTCTTTGGCTGATATTGAAGCGTTGCTAAGGGCCGGTGCAGACAAGGTCTCGCTGAACAGCGCTGCCATTGCCAATCCTAAATTAATTGAAAATGCTGCCCGCGAATTTGGTTCCCAGGCAGTTGTAATCGCCATGGATGCAAAAAGAACTGAAAAGGGTTGGACAGTTTATTCCAAAGGTGGTTCCCTCGCAACAGGTCTGGATGCAATGGAATGGGCAGAAAAAGCAGTTTCCTTGGGTGCAGGTGAACTCCTGGTCACAAGCATTGATCGTGATGGTACGAAATCAGGCTTTGATCTTGAACTCACCGCTGCCCTATCCAAATTAGTTTCTGTTCCTGTGATCGCATCGGGTGGTGCTGGGAAAATGAGAGATTTCTATGATGTTTTCCAGCAAACAAAGGCTTCCGCAGCCCTGGCTGCAAATCTTTTTCACTACGGTACTCTGGGAATTCCAGAATTGAAAAAATATTTACAAGAAAATGGAGTTGATATCCGTGTCTAAGATGAAATTTGATAAAACTGGTCTGATCCCTATGATCATTCAAGATTCTGAAAGTGGTACGGTGCTATCGCTTTTTTATGGAAATAAAGAATCCATGAAAAAGATGAAAAAAGATGGCTATGTCTGGCGCTATAGTAGAAGTAAAAAACAGATTATGCGAAAAGGCGACCAAAGCGGCAACAGGCAAAAGGTGGTGTCCATCTCTCAGGATTGCGATTCAGATGCTCTTCTGGTTAAAGTCGAACCATCCGGTCCTGCCTGTCACAAAAAAAAGTTTTCCTGCTTCTGTGATGATGGTCCAATCCTATTAAGGCTAACAAAAAAAATAGCCGAGCGAAAGCAAAAACCCAGCAAGAAATCCTATGTTTCAAGCATAATTGCCAGCAGACAAAAAATAATCAATAAGCTTAATGAAGAGCTTGCTGAATTAATAGAAGCAGAAAAAAATAGCGAAATAATATGGGAAGCAGCTGATTTATTGTTTTTTATGCTGGTTTATTTGGAGAACAGAAGCATTAAATTTTCTAAAGTATTGGATGAATTGGAACGAAGATGGAAGTGACTCTATGATTATATATACTGGGGAGATACCACAGGAAGAAAGGAGCTGGTTTTGATGAAGCTAACCCCAAAAGGAATGCGAGATATTGCTCCAGAGAATATGCTGGTTCGGGAAGAGGTAATCGAAATTCTACGCCAGCTATTCCGAGGCTATGGCTACAGACCATTGGAGACCCCTGCAATGGAATACCTTAAAACTCTAAGGGCAAAAGCAGGTCCGGAAGTGGATAAACAAATATTTGTTATTAATGGAGATGAGTATGGTCTGAGGTTCGACCTTACTGTCCCTCTTGCCAGATTTGCTTCGTCTACGGATAATCCAAAACCATTCAAGAGATATGCCATCGATGTTGTTTGGAGAAAGGAGGAACCACAGCGAGGACGGTTCCGTGAGTTCTACCAGGCTGACATCGATATCGTAGGTAGTGCATCCATGCGTTGCGAAGCCGAAGTTCTTTCCCTATCCAAGGACGTTTGTGCCGCATTTGGTTTTAACAAACCAAAAATCATGATCAACAACCGCAAAATACTTGACGGCATTGCAGAAAAAGTTGGCTTCCCGGAACAAAAGGGTGAGGTATTTAGAATTTTGGATAAACTCGATAAGATTGGAGAGAAGGAAGTGGAAAAACTCCTGCGAGAAGTTCTTGGCAAAAAAGTCGATTCGCTGCTTGAGGTTATCAAAGCCAAAGGTGACAATAGAAAAAAACTTGCCATTGCTGCCAAATACAGTCCTGAGGGTGCAAAAGAACTGGAAGATATTATTCTGCTCTGCGATTTTGATATTGAAGTGGATCTGTTCCTGGTTCGCGGTCTTGGCTATTATACCGGTCCTGTTTTTGAAGTCAAACTTAGTGATGATATGGGTTCAGTTGCCGGTGGTGGAAGATATGACAACCTCCTTGGTGTCTATGGTCAACCGGCACCAGCGATTGGTATCTCCTTCGGTATAGAGCGATTAATCACTCTGATCGAGGAAAAGAAGAAATCCACGAAAAAAACCGATAGTCTTGTTGTGGTTGCTGCAGTCAAACCAGAATTCTATTCTAACTCACTAAAGACGGCAGTTCAATTCCGCAAGGCTGGAATTCCCTGTGAAACTGATCTTAATGAGCGTAATCTGCGCAAGCAATTTGACTATGCCAATGCTCTTTCCATCCCATTTGTTGCAATTCTTGGTGAGCGCGAAATTAAAGAGAACAAGATCACTCTTCGCGACATGGCATCTGGAAAGGAAGAAGTCCTTTCCCTTGATGATGCAATAAAAAAAATCCGAGGTCGTTGATTTGCTGAAAATCCCTCTTTTGTATATCAAGGATAAACAGGTTTTTACTAAAGAGGGTGGAATATTGCGCCTTGTTGGCAAACCATTGGATGTTGCCAAGGAACTTAAGAAAAAAGGTTACAAACTTCTTCATATTGTTGATCTGAATGCCATCACCGGCCGTAACACAAATCTTGATGTCTACGATGGTCTAACCTATTTCATAAATGTTCAAGTTGAGTGTGCACCAAAGATAGAAATAATCTCAAAACTAATGGTTCTGAAATGCCGTGTGGTGCTACCTCCAGCCGAATTTGATATTGGGGGTCTTATCAACTCTAATCTGATGGTGTGTAAGGTACCAAAAGGTTATGGCGGAAATGCGGATCTATTTCGCGATGTCATACTGGAAAGTTTTTCCGAAGCAGAGGCAAAGCGATTTACCAAATTGGGTAAACGAATAATTATTCATGAAGCTCAGATGTCAAAAAAACTAAAAGTTTGGGGCGTTATACTCTCTCACTTCTAACCAGTCTCTTTTTTACTGCGGCGATTTTAGCTGCCGCATCACTTGTTTTTGCAGGTGTTTTAACTGGTTTTTGAACTGTTGGAACTGTGCCCACCTTGGCTTCTTCCAAAGGTATCTTTATCCCGGCTGGTAAAACAACTCGGAGTCCATTCTCATCAATATCTATTGGGTAGGATTTTGTCGAATGGCTCATGCCCTTCAATTTCAATACTTCAATATATCTATTTCGTTCCATCGCCCTATCATCATATCTGTAAAACAAGTTCAGCCATCCATCGGTGAAACTTTCTATCCCATATCCGGTGTTCGGAACATGTTCCGAATCCGTTGCAGTTATATCCTCAGATACAATAAGTATTGTGGACTTCCATTTTCTTAAATTTTCAATAAATTTAAGGAATCCTCTTTTGCGTTCATCATCCTCTTTGAAAAATAATGCAATTGGCATTATGGAATCTATCACCACTCTTTTGACTCCAGTGGTTGCGATAATTTCCTGAATCGCGCTTGCCTGGTTTATTATCTGATCAACCTCATGTATGGGGTAATCCAACAGTATAAATTTGCGATCTCTTTCCAGAGCAGGAAAGTCCCATTTGTAGGCGCTATTGTGAAAAAGAAAATCTGCTCGGCTTTCTTCAATTGAAATATATAACCCTGGTTCGTTATGGATCAGGGCACCGTTGTGTATGAATTGTGCAGCCAATGTGCTTTTCCCACAACCAGTTGGCCCACTGACGGTAATTAATGAATTTTCTAAAAAGCCGCCTCCAAGAACCTCATCCAATCCACTGATCCCGCTTTTGGTGAATACGCGTTCCATTATTTTTCACCTTTTTTCAAAATATTCTTACCCATCTCTGCTCTCTTCTTTAAGTTTTCCTGAAGGCGTGCCAGTTCGTCTGGCTTGGATAGTTTAGTCAGTATGTATTTTTTATACTCGGCAGTTGTGGCCGACATGGTCCCCAATAAACTGTGTGCATCTGCAAGACTAAGTTTTACTGCATCCGGTCGTAATATTTCAATGCTATAGGGACTATTGGCCATACAAATTGCAGCCAAGGTTGCGAAATCTTTTGTTAATACCTTCAACTGGATCGAACTTGACCAATTGGTTTTTTCATCTCCACCTGTAGGTTCATCGATCTCCCCCAGGGCAAATACCACTCCTTGTTTTTGGATAACCTCGTTAATAAATCCGGTTCCGAGTTCCTGGACTAGTTCTTTTGTTTTTGCATGAATATCAAAATAGAGCATAGCCAGAATGCCACCATTGGCTACAGTATCTCTTGTAAGCTTTTCAACATCGCTCATGGTATGCTTTAGTTCCTTAAGCTTTTATAAACCGTTCCTAACGCCTACCATCTGTCCAGTTACCTATCTTTAAAATACCATTCGGGTATGTCTTATCGGGTGCTATTTATTAGTTGGCCTCCACATGGGTCAATTATACAGATCACCACGTGATTTTTATAGGGTTGACCAGCGTACTGGTCAAATATAAAAATTTCCATAATGAAAGAAAAAAGGTGAAATTTTTATGGGGTTGATCGTCCAAACGATCAATAATAAAAATTTCCATAATGAAAGAAAAAAGGTGAAATTTTTATGGGTAAACCACAAAGAAATTTCCGCGGTCCATCTCGCGGACCAAGCGATAAGGAATTTGCTGATAAAAGAGAAAGGTTCTTGAAACGAACAAGACAGGCAGTTATGGAAGCTTTGAAAAGCAGAGATATGCTGCTTGGAACAGTAACTCGTTCCATTGAAGATCTTGACAAAACAATAAACCTTCTCGGTGAAAAACTCGAAGACTGGTATGCAATTTATTTTCCAGAACTTAAAGCTGAAGATAAACTTCAATATGCAAAAGCAACTCTAGTTATAGATCGGGAAAATATTGATGAAAAAGAAGTTGCCACAATTTTCGGGCAAAAGAAAGCAAGCGAAGTTATTGCCGCATCCAAAACTAGCCTCGGTGTGCAACTTTCTCCACGTGATCTTTCCGAATGTATCTCACTTTCGAGAATGATAGTCTCTCTTGAAAAACTACGCAAGGAATACGAAATTTACCAAAAAGAACTTGCCGAAGAGTTGTGTCCAAATCTCTCTGAAGTGGGTGGAGCTGACATCGCAGCAAAGCTGGTATCCCACATGGGAACTCTATCACGGCTTGCCATGCTTCCTGCCAGTGCAATCCAAGTTATTGGTGCAGAAAAAGCATTGTTCAAGCATCTTAAAAATCGGAAAGTTCCGCCGCCAAAACACGGTATCATTTTCCAACATGCTAAGATATCTTCAGCTCCCAAGGCAGTACGTGGTAAAATCGCTCGGACTCTTGCCAATAAACTTTGTCTGGCAGCAAAAGCCGATGCATTTACCAAGAGAAGGATCTCTGCAGAACTAAGAAAAGATTTTGATGAACGAGTTGCACAAATCATGAAAGATTATGAGTTGGAGAAAGCAAAGCCCAAACCAGACCCAATCCAACAAAATATTCCCCCTTCTAAACCAGTGCAACAACAAAAATTCGAGCACAGAAGAAAGTGAATTTAAGATGAAAATCCTAGCATTTTCTGATCTTCATCACGATGAGCTAGCTCTCGAGTCTCTTACTCAGCTTGCAAAAAAACATGATTTTGTTTTCATCTGTGGTGATATATCCAGAACCGAAATATTTGCAGATTCTGTTTTACATGCATTTCCCAATTCCTTTATCATCCCAGGCAATTGGGATAGTGAACACGTAAATACAATTTTCTCATCAACACCAAACTGGGTCCATGAAAAAAGAGCAGAAATAGGCAGTGGGTTGAATGTTGTTGGTTTTGGTTTCTCACCTCCAACTCCATTCGGAACTTTTGGCGAGATCAGCGAACAGGAAATATTTTCAAGAATGTCAAAATTGAAAATCGATGGTAATACGTTGCTCTTACTCCACACTCCGCCAAAGGGCTATTTTGATGAGGCATTATTTCGACACATTGGGAGTGCATCCATACTAAAAATTATCGAAGAAAAAAAACCACTTGCTGCTTTTTTTGGCCATGCCCATGAACAGATTGGAACTGCAATGCTTGGTCCGACCAGGCTGATCAAATTGCCCCCGGCCAATAGCATGCGCGCATGCTCTCTTACAATAAAAAATAAAAAAATTACCTCGGAGTTTATTAATCTATGATCACCGTTAGAACAGTTAAGCATTCTGAAATGGAAACTGCAAAAAACTTTATCAGGCAGGTTTTTCCAAATGCCATGGTTCAAATCACAGATGATGACACCATACTAATTGCCGAATATGATAACCGACCAATTGGTTTTGCTCATATCGTAGAAGAAAGCGATCGAATCATACTCCAGGGAATTGGTGTTGACAATTCCATGCGAGGCCAGGGCATAGGTACCATTCTCCTGGAACATATACTGGACATGTTTGCTGAGGGGGACCGACCCATCTATCTCAAAGTGAAAGTTATGAATCCAGCAATTGATCTATACTCCCGCTATGGTTTTTTTCTGAAAAAATTCGGCGACAGTCATGTTTTGGTTAAGAAGACAAATAGCTAATTTCAAAATGGGGAAACTGTGATTTGAACACAGACAACCAGCTCCCAAAGCTGACAGCATGCCAGGTTAGCTCATTTCCCCTTCTAGTGACTAATGAGACCAAACTCACCAAAATGATATGAAAGGATATTTAATTCTTAATTAATGTCCATTTAATGTTTTTTCGGGGTTTTTTGGAAGCAACATTTATATACTTATCTTGAAAATTCATCTCATGACCAGTATCCGAAAGACGAGGTACCCCAGCCTCGAGCACAAACCTATCGCCGTAAAAAGTGATAAAAAAGATAAGAAAAAGTTAGTGTCATTCAAGAAAGGACCGGATCGTTTAAGCTTTTCAGATTTAGCAAAGATTCTGACCAGTGGAGAACGTTTATCCATGCTCAATGCCGTTGATCGCCTTAGGGGCAGATCAAGAATTTTAGTGGAACTGGCATTGTTTTCAAATTTTCCATTTGTACGATTGGCAGCAGTTACCAATCTTTCTAATGATGTGGAAGCATTGGAAGATATTGCAAAATACTGTCACTACGAAGATACGCGTGCATCCGCACTTGATGAACTTTCTGCAAACCTAGCTGCACTTGTTGAAGTTGCCTGTTCTTCTTTATTCGGTAATACTAGAGTCGATGCAGCAAATATGATTGTGGATCCACATTCTCTGGCTACCATCGCATCGAAATCTCCAAATAAAGATTCACGCGATCTTGCCTTGAGAAAAATATCTGATAACAAGGCTGCATTAAAGAGAGTTGCAGAAGAATCTGCCTACCGCCCAGTAAGAATGGAGGCATTCAAAAATTTGGCAACAGATGTTCGCACCCTTTGTGCTCTGGCAATTTCTAAAAATGAAGAAGTGAAAAAAGCCGCAGTTTCAAAACTATCCAATTACGTGGATGAGATAGATGACATGGATGCGTTGGTTGAGATTGCTAAACATTCTTCCAATGAAGATGCCAGATACATTGCAGTTGGTAGAATCTCCAACGATCCAATCTCTTTGCGTACTGTGATTTCAGATTCAGAATATTCTGATGCCAAATCTACTGCCCTCATGTTACTTTCCGATATGGTTGCCAATGTGGATGATTCTGGCGTACTGGCAGATGTTGCCATCCTTTCACCATACCAGGACTGCAGAGCCGCTGCAGTTGACAAGTTGGTTGGTCACAGTGCCGCGTTGCTTGACGTAGCTAACAAGGGTAAATTCAAAGATTCGCGAGATCTTGCAGTTGATAAACTCAAGGGCGATGTTAGTGCTTTGAAAAGTGTTTCAAGACTTTCAAAATACAGCGACACAAGGAAAAAAGCCCACAAGTTGGTTTCCCATCCAGAAGTATTTGCCTCTGAACTTACCAAAATTTTGGGTTAGTTTTTTTATCTATATCTTTTTCTTTCAAAAACCCGCCCTAGTCCAAACACGTGGTAACTATTATAAATTGGTGTCAGTACATGTTTAGTCATGAATAAGATACTAGTTCTGCTATTTGCACTGGTGCTAGCTTTTGGATGTTTTCAAACAGAGCAACCACCTGAGAACCTATCCACTCAGGAACCACAACCACCGCCCTATACACCTCCGCCTGTGGTGGAACAGCCACCGCAACCAACCGCATTGGAGCTTGCCAATCAATCTGCTCTGGATTTTGCGCTTTCTTCTTCAACCTATTCCTATGATGGCTTTGGTTTAACTCTCTATAATTATTCACAGCAGAATGACAGTTTTACTTTTGTTTATCTTTATAATTCCCAATACTCTGGATTCGGTAATCGTTCAATTTATTTTCTGGAACAGGCACTGTCCACCCATAGTCTTGTGATCAATGTAAAAGGAACCCAAGTAACCTATGCAGTTTTGGATGGAGTCTATGATGAGCTTAATGATGATTGGATTGATGTTGCCAAAAAATTTGACAATACTCCTTCGGATATTGAAACTGTTAAACAAATCGCCCTGGATTTCGTGAAACATTCTGACTATTTCAAAAAAACCGCATCAGCTGGCACCGAGCCCAGAACTTCAAACTATAGTGTAAATAAAATATCCAATACCCTCTACGAGGTTACGGTTTATGTCCCCACAAGTTCTGATGGTCAATACACAGACATGACCAGGGTTTTGGTTGACAATTATGTTCCCTACTTTCCAAATTCCAATCTACAAAGATATTGGGTCGAGATCTATCTAGATCCAAATGCCGACTACTCCCAGATCATCACCCAACTTCCCAATCCAAAATGTCCACCTGGCCAGCTTATTGCAACCGGTACAAAAATGAAATTTTGCTACCCACC
Source organism: Candidatus Bilamarchaeum dharawalense (assembly GCA_902386555.1). Taxonomy (GTDB): domain Archaea; phylum Micrarchaeota; class Micrarchaeia; order Anstonellales; family Bilamarchaeaceae; genus Bilamarchaeum; species Bilamarchaeum dharawalense. The sequence goes on along the minus strand of CABMJJ010000009.1, from coordinate 199,341 downwards.
TAGTTCAACCAATGGTATGCCCTGTTCCAGTAGCAGTTCCTGTATTCGCGGTGCCTGCGTTAGGACAAGCATGGGTGAATTTGGTACTCCAACAAAATGTTTTGACTATCCCTATGGCTGCAAATATTGGGTTGCAGAACAAAACAAAGCCGCACAGCTATTTTGCCTAACCTGAAGTAATATAAATTTCATCCAGGAAATCACCCCATGGCTAAAACACCTGGCGATAGGGCGTCTCCTCCTATAACCGAGAGAATACCAACATCCATACCCGGATTTGACAATCTGGTTGCAGGTGGCTTGGAAAAAAATAGTATCACTGTTCTGAGAGGAGGAGCTGGAAGTGGCAAAACCATTCTATCACTTCAATTTCTATACGGTGGGTGTACGAAACACGATGAACCCGGAGTGTTCCTGAGCTTCCTTGAATCAAAAGACTCCATTTTTACTACTGCAAGACGTTTTGGCTGGGATCTTGAAAAACTGGAAAAAGACAAATCCTTTGCATTCATCAAATATTCTCCCTATGAAATCCAGAAAATCGTGAAAGATGCAGGTGGTACCCTCAGAGACACCATCGAATCGATTGGTGCCAAAAGAGTGGTTGTTGATTCTCTAACTGCCTACTCTCTGGTTTTCAAAACCGATTACGAGACCAGCGAGGGTGTGCTAAATTTTATAAATTTATTAAAAGCTTGCAACTGTACCACCATTGTTACCGAAGAATGTGATGTTACCCCCCACGGAACCGAAACCGGCAGACTGGGGTTCATGAGCGATGGACTGGTCAAGCTCTATCATCTTAGGAAAGACTATGGGAAATACCGTGCCATCGAGATTGTGAAGATGAGACACACGGATCACTCCGACAGATTACATCTATTTGATATCGGGGAAAAAGGTGTCGTGGTACGACCCCACTCTGGCCTTTTCGAACTTTCAGTTTCTCATTCTTTATAATTTATTTTTCTGTCGAGCATGACTTTAAAATCTTTAACCTAATTATCTAATCGATAAGATGGTTGTGAAAACTGGTGTTGTTGGTTTAGATAAGCTATTGGATGGTGGGTATCCAGACAATTCCATAATTCTAATTTCCGGTGGTACTGGAACTGGAAAAACCATTCTTTCACTTCAATTTCTGTTACAAGGATTTCTCCAAAAAGAGCGAGGTATGTTCATTACCTTTGAGCAGAGCAAGGACAAGATTATAGATCAATGTGCTCGTTTTGGCTGGGATTTTGAAAAATACGAAAAACAAAACCTATTCAGAATCGTTACCATGGAGGACATAGGAATAGCCAATATCCTCACCCAGATGAAAAGCAATATCGAGGAGTTTAAACCCCAGAGGATGGTTGTTGATTCAATAACCTTCATGTCCCTTTCAGCCTATTCTGCCAAAAGACTCATTGACTTGGATAGAACAACTATGGTGGAACTCTATGAAGCCAGTAGAGAAAATTCTGTTTCTTCTGAATTTGATGGATTAATAGTAAGAAAACTACTCATAGATTTTGTAAAAATATTACAAAAGAGAAAGATCAATACCCTGCTGACTTCCGAAATACCACGGGAGAGCGTATGGCTTAGCAGAGATACTTTCTCAGAATATGCCTGCGATGGTGTACTACTTCTCAAATCTGTTGCCATGGGAACTGATCTGCACCGTGCCATTGAAATTGTTAAAATGAGAAATACTAAAATGAAGGGCGGAGTCTATGGCTTTGATTTCCAAAAAAACGGTATCAAAGTAAATATCTAGTTCCCTAATCTTACGACGTAATAATTATAAATGTATGATGTATTATAGTTATCCCCATGATCTCATTGAGTAGAACCAGGCCGTCCTGTTGGTGGCTATATGCCAGTAAGCGATAGTATCACTGGTTGGTTTATACGAAATATCCTGTTGCCCAATGCCGAAGATATACGATCTGCTGGTTTTGTTCTAAGCAAGTTTAGCGAAGGCGGCCAAACAATCTCTCTCAGGGAATTCTTTTTTCCAGAAAGCTTCTACACTATTTTTGAAACCAAAATCGCAAAGAAGTTAGGGAAAAAAGGAGAGCAAAGTCTATATTCTGTAGGTAAAAAATTTGGTCATCGTTATGCCAAACTTTCATATTTTAAAAAATCTAATCAGTTGGATAGGAAACACTTCGAAGATTTCATGTATATGTTTACCCGTTATATAGAAGTTATATATGCTAAAAAATTAAGTCATAAAATAATCCATGAAAAAAAATTAATCGAACTTACTGCGGATTCCTACGTTGGTTGTGAAAAGAACGGGCTCGGTTATCTTCTCCTTATCGGTGCCTGGACCGGGGGGTGGTCCTTTCTCATGGACGATCCCCACGTGGAAGGTGTCCAGACCAAGTGTCAAGGCCGAGGAGATAAAGAATGCAAGCTTATCTGCGCTCCTGAAAGCAACCTAAAAAAATCTGGTCTCAGTGTTTTGTGCGAATCTAGTCTTGATGATCTTCAGGAAGATTACAAAACCTACTCCATCCTGAATCAGGTTTATCCAACTGTAAATAACAACTACTCACTCCGAGAACTTATAGAGAACAAAATTTTTGATTATCAAAGCGGAAAATTATTTTATAATAAGGAGAGAATGGTCGGAATTGAAGCTAGCATGTACTATATGGTGGACAACGGATTTTCTAAAAATAAAATAACCAAGGTCATTCTCTTTGAAAGTGCCTTTGACAGTGGAAAAGCTATCTCCGCTGGTAAGGATATATTATTTGTCCAAAGATTTTTGGCAGGAATTGGTTTTGGTGATGTGCAGGTGGTTAGTGCTGGAAAAAATTACGAAGTTGCTTTCAATCATTTTCCCTGGACAGTGTTTTCACAAGATTGTGATTTTACCCTTTTATCTGGCTTTACCTCTGGTATGCTTAGTGGGTGTTCCAATAAAAAAATAATCCTATCTAAAGTATCAAAGATAGTAGGAGGTGATGGATTCCATGTTAGGCTGGCTTAAACACAAAATTACCTTTCTCCATCATCTGTTCAAATTAGAAGATCAGCTTGCCAATGGCCTTAGCTTTTTTGTCGGAATAATCCTTGCCTTTGGTGGCATCCCACCTCTTTCCATGAACCTCCTCTACGGTTTTCTAGCTGTTTCTGGTTCGCTTTTAGGTATAAATCTGCTAAATCAAATTACTGATATAAAAATTGACAAAATAAACAAACCCCACCGTCCGTTACCAAGCGGTAAGATGAGCGAAAATACTGCAACCATACTGTCTGCTATTCTGTTTCTTGGTGCATGTACTTTTGCGGTTCTGGCCTCTTTACAGGTTTTTTACCTTACAATATTCTATATCTTTCTAGGCATTGTCTACAGCGCAGAGCCAATCCGACTCAAAGAAAGATTCTTGTTCAATAATCTTGCAACTGCCATAGGATACAATTTCCTTAATTTTCTGATCGGTTGGGTGATTTTCCAACCAATACTCCAGGCCCCATTCCCTCTTCTGCTTCTATTGTTTACCTATGATTTCATTGCCATTAATTCAAAGGATTATTTTGATCTTGCTGGCGATAAAAAATTCGGGGTTAAAACTCTAGTCTCTCTACTGGGTGTTGATGCCGCCATGAAAATCGATAGACATGCTCATTTCCTCATTCAACTCACATTTATTCTTCTAGCCCTTCTCGGTTTCCTACCCTCCTATATCATCGCATTCAGTGTTATCACGATAGTTTTTGTATTTGTAATGTTCTTTGATCTATCCCAAAATAAAAATTTCATGCGGTTCTATCACATGTCTTTTGGCATGCACATTATTTTCAGAATTCTGATTCTGGTGCTATTTTTTACGCACATCTTTAAGCTTCTTTGAGCCCCAGGCAATTAATCCAGCTAGTCTCTTATAAGTCCAAATTTCTTGTTTTTAGCTGTTTTTTTGATGAAATTAGTCAAACTTTTTTGAAAGGCTTCGTGGGAGTGGCTTCTTTGGCTTTCGATGTAGCCAATGCGGATGCGTTTATACCTCTCAGGAAAAAGCTGAAAATTTTTCCAAACATTCTCATCAGTTCTAATCGCATCTAAAATATCTGTAGCGATACTAAAATCATCTGGCGAATCTGCGTTGAAAACATGCGAAACTGCAGCAAGACCTGCGGCAGTCATCCTCTTCTCTAAAATCAGTTTCCGTATTCTTTCTTTGTTCATCTGCGAAAGTCTGCTTCCACGCCTTCGTGGAGTAAAACGCTGAGCAAATCTCTCGTCATCAATGGCCTTGGCAGTACTATCTATCCACCCAAAGCAGAGTGCTTCCTCTACGGCGTCGTTGTAGGGTATCCGAGGCTTACCTGTCGATTTTTTGTAATAAATTAGCCACACTTCATTTTCCTTTTTATAGTGTGCGACCAGCCATGAACGCCAGGTTCTCCTGTTGGCTGCATAAAATGTTTTTCCGATCTTCATAAATCCTACTCCATAAACAAAAGCCTCAGGAGAGAGTTGAACTCCCGACTTCCTCCTTGTGCCTTTTTGGAAAAAGGCACCCCAAAACTGGGATGCTAATTTTGCTTCCCGTGGGCCGCAAAATAGGTTAAACATTCAAAACCCGAAAGGGTTTTGCAACCAAATGGTTTTTGTTAAACTTTTTTCCAAAAAGTTTACGAGAGAGGCGCTCTACCATTTCCCGTACTTTTTTAGTTTTATAACACGGCAAAATAGCAAACACGTTTTTTGCCGCGCTTTTTTCCTAAAAAAGCGCGCTGAGCTACTGAGGCACTCTATTACAAAAAATAGTTTAATTCAATTTATAAGCTTGGTACGTAGGGCGTGACAACTCCATTTTCAAAATAGTATACTCTGTTTTTACCTTGATGTTTTGATTCTTGTACTGCTGTGTTTGCATTACTAAAAATCTCGTTGAAAACTCCTTCCATTAAATCATAGGGCATACCAGACAGACCAACAAGTCCTCCTAGTCTGGTGCGTATAACTTCATCAACACTTGCAACTCCAATGCTACAGGTTACTCCATGCCCCTGTCTGATGTGATTTGCATAATTTTGTCTTATCCTGTCAGCTATGGCCAGGGCTTCTTCCCTTCCCACCCCTCTAAGCAATGCGGCAAACTCATCCCCGCCCCATCTTGCAACCATATCACTCGGTCTAATGGAAGCCTTTGCAGTATCTGCCAATCTTCTCAACTGTATATTCCCTTCCTGGTAGCTGATGTTGTTCAATTTTTTAAGATCATCCAAATCTATGAGCAGCACCCAGGCATCCCTACTTGCTCCCGCACTTACAAGTCTTATGGCATTGACAAGGTCTGCGTTAAAGTCAACTAATTTAGTCAAAGTGGTGATGGCATCAAATTTTTGGGTGATCATAAATGCTATCTGTGAGGCTGCTTCCACTGCTGCGTGAGCTCCCCAAAATGCTCTTTCCACCCCGCCAAGTCTGGAGTCCTTGCATCTAAGATCACCTTCAAATAAAACAATACCCGAAGGATAGCTTGGGTCTCTATAATGGAATGGCATGAGGGCCAGGGAACCCATTTTTAAGACATCCACAGTTTCTGGGAACGAGTGGACAGTGCAACCAATATTATTCATATCAAGATCATCAAAAACAAGCTTGAGTCCGGCATCGTAATCAAAGAACGTTGGATGCTTTCCAGCAAAAGCCAGATTTCGTAATCTTACTACTGGTGAATCTGGATCTATCAAATCCGTTTCGTTCGATCCATAGACTGTAAAAAAAGGATCGTTGCGTAGTACCGAAACCCGGTGTTCCAATCGTCCAACCGATCCCTCGGCTACTCTTGGCAACAAATACACTCCACAATAACGTGCATATTCAAAAACAGACATCAATGCTGCAATATAATCCCCGAGTTTTGGAAAATCTTCATTCATCAATCTTCCTATTTTGAACATTGCCATAGTTGCTCCACAATCCGAAGCAAGAGTTTTTTTTAGCCTAAAAGTTGACTGTGAGTCTCGATCCGGTTCGGCTAATTTTTGAGCTAATTCAACAAGGGCCCGCCTAGGTCGGTCGCGTTCAACTAATACATCTGAAACAGCAATCTGTCTGGGCGCCATACTACTTTTCTTATGGATAAAGGAGTTTAAAAATGTTCTTATGTGGCAGAGGTAAATTTTGTGTTAATGCACAAAAAACCCACTTTTGGAAGGTAGGTTTGTGTGGTTTTAGCTATTTTTTGGTTTTCATTTATTTTTTTACTTAAAATTTGAAAAAAACAAGGATTTTTGATAACTATGGAAAATTTACGGTCCAATCGAACAGAGTTCGATGGCCCACAAAATAGCAACCAACTTTTGGGCCGCCTTTTAGTAAAAGGCGGATGCGGTCGCCGGGATTTGAACCCGGGTTATGGGGTTGGAAACCCCAAGTCCTAACCAGGCTAGACTACAACCGCATTCCTATGTGATGTATATTAAACTTGTTCAATCATACAACCGCTAAGTTATCACAAGTAAATAATCAGAAAGAATTTTAATTACTCAGAATGCAGCAACCAGATCTTTCAAAAATACTTTTGGATCCTTGGCTTTCACAAAAGCACTTGCCAGAAGAACTCCTTCTGAACCAAGTTCCAATGCCTTTTGTACATCTTCTTTGTTGCTCACACCTGCTCCACAAAGCACTGTAATTTTGTGATTTACCTCTTTCACTGCCTTTACCGAATTTATCACGATTTCTGGGTTTGCCTTGGAAACACTTACTCCACTTCCAATCAATTCCGGTGGTTCAACTGCTATGATTGTTGGACAAAATTGTGCAATGTCAACTGCTTCTTTCGTGCTTGCTGCACAGACCAAACTTTCCAGACCTACCATGTGAAGCCTTTCGCTGGTTGCTCTAACTACTTCAAGTGGAAGTTTTTTTTCTGAATGGTTTACCAGAGAGCCTTTGACTTTGAAATATTTTAGAAGTTCAACTGGAACAGAACCAGTAAAAGCTCCTGGTTGTTGGGGATCAGCATGTTGTGCAAATACCTCTGTCTTTTGCGCCGCATCTTGAAGATAGGCTGCTGGAGGGCAAGTGACTATTCGTACCCCGCTTTCTTCAACTACTTCTTTGGCAATTTCAGCAAATAACAATGTTTTTTCTATGGTTTCAGGATATGTCTTCAGGTTTAGAACTATCATAAACATCATGCTCCTATTAAATTTAAAAAAACGCCGAGGACAGGATTTGAACCTGTAATCCACAAGGGATCGGTTGTCTCTCCGAGTCTTTTTGGAAAAAGACCCGGCTAAACCGGTTCGAGATTCGCCAGCATATGCTTCCGACGCACTACCGGGTTATGCGACCTCGGCATCCTAACTATTTGGTTATGCCTAAAGTTTTTAACTAGATTCCTCGAATTCTTGGGCCTCATAAACAAAGAATTCCATTTTTTCTGTATTCTGCCAGGCATTTGGTTCCAATCCTGCTTTCATGCAAAGATGGCTTAGAAACTCTTCTTTTGTTTTCAATTCCTCCCAAACAATCGGAAGGAAAGTTGCCCTTGCCCAGCCACTTTTGATTATCAACCCATGTTTTTTTGGTTTTAATTTTTTCAATAAATCTTTGGAATCTTTGACTGGGAAGGGTTCTGGATTTGATAATACGGAGATGGAAATTTTCACCTTTTCCAATTCAGCTACAGTGAGCGGAGGGAATCGCGGATCTCCAAATGCAGCATTTAATGCATTATCAATCACATCAAAAACAAGTGGTCGGTGTGCTTCCAAAGTTCCAATGCAGCCTCGTAAATTTCCGTTTTTATGAAGTGTGACAAAACAAGCGCCATTGTCTACTAATTTTTTAAACGGCACTTCGGATGGTTGAAGTTGGAGTGATTTACCAGTGCTAAAATAACGAACAAGTGTTTTGCGTGCCAGCTCCAGCAGAAATGTTTGCTCCTTCCTGTCCAACAAAGATTCACCTCTTTCGATAATTTGCTATCCAATGTTTTTTGAAAATTGGGAAAGTGGCTGTGGATAAAACAAATCCAATTGCGGGAATTAATGCATTTACAAAAGGATCCGGTGCCTTTATCCCAAGAAAAACAACTGCGGCAAGTAGATATATTGATGCTCCTATTACTACTCTTCTTGTGTTGCTCAGTTCCCAGGCCTTATCTGCCTCTACCCGCTCATTTCTCTCCTTTATTTTTTCGATTTCTTCATCTATCTTTGCCATCGCTGTCATCTCGTATTCCGTTCGTAAAAAGCATAACACCCGTAACCAACTACTCTTGATTTAGGGCCGGCAGTATCGCCAGAATTTCTATAGTCCAATAATTTTCCTTTCCATTTCTTTTCTTTTGCAATGTGCATCAGAGTAAGGATGGGAATTTTACCGCAAGCGTCACCAACTGCTTGGAATTTTTCGATATTAAGCTTTGGTACAAATTCATTTGCCGTGGCGTCTGTTTTTTTTGCATCATCATAGGTTTTGTAATGGCTCAGGTCTGAACTGGCAATTACAATTGTTTTTTCATCCATCTCCTGCACAATATCTTTTGCTAATTTTACAGGATCAATCTGTCCGCACAGAATCGGCCAGACTTCAACCTCGCCAAGTACAGTTTGTATGAATGGAATCTGAACCTCTAAACAATGTTCTGGCTGGTGGGCTTCAGGATAAGTTCCTACTGTTGGTTTTGTGATGGTGAGTGTTTTTACTTCGCCCAATGGCGTTTGCCACAGGTCAAAACCAGCTTCGCATGCACCGTAAAATCCAGCATAGTGAGACGGCCCCAATAGAATTATTCGTTTTATCTTTCCTTTGTACTTTGAAAGAAGTTTGTAGCCATAGCCAGCCACTGGACCAGAATAGATATATCCTGCATGGGGTACCACCAAGGCTTTCAAATTACCTGGTAATTTTGTCTCTTTTGCATCATTTAGGAATTTACCGATCATCTTTTTCAGTTGTTCTGGGTCATCCGGGTAGAATGCACCTGCAACAGCTGCCTGCCTCACTCCAAATCCCATTTATTTCACCATTTCACTGCAAATACTGCTGCTATATACGGTATGCAAAGCAAAACAGCAGCTATAATCATTATTACAATTGGTGCAACCACCACGATTGCTGCTTTTACTCTATCAAGGTCATGAACTTTTTTTATTAATCTATAATATGGGTAAATCGGATATGCCAATGCCAGGAACATAATCAAATAGCCAATACAAGGTATGAAAAACCCAAAGACTATGATTGGAGCTAATATGTTCAAACCAGCTTGAATATGTGATGCGTAAAATGCATGGTCCGAGTAGCTTCCCTTACCCCCAAAAACCGTAGCCAAAAGCCAATGAACCCCGGTACCTAGAATAAACATAATGGGCTGAAGTATCATGATGGCAATTGCCATAACAATTCCGGCAAGTGCATACCCCCCTCCGTATAATCCGCTCTTTTCCAATGCACTTGCACCGTTCTTTGCCAGACTGCCCACGGTTCCCATTACTGCCAACACCAAAAGTCCCATAATTAAAAAAACAACAAATACACAGGCGGCAGGTAGGATGGAAGAAATAACAATATTTTTCAAACCATCAATCAAACTTCCTTTGTCCTTTTCCACTATCTGATCTAACTCTGCGGGTATCAATGATCTAACCCATTTCATCGGTACTTCCAGATTCATCATTTCACCAATTCGAATTTCGTCACAACCATTACCAATCTTGGTGCTTCCCAACCTTGAGAAATTGGCTCTCCTGGTTTGTATGGGCCAACCACGTTATCCTTGTCCTGAGTAATGGTGCCAGTTACCAACAAGGTTTTCCCTTCAAATTCACTTTTTTCCAAATTTATCAAGTAAATTATTCCCATATCTGTCTCTAAAACCGGTCCACCTTTGTATCGTTCACTATAAACCCCAACAATTGTTTTTTCCATATTTATCTCCAAACTCCTTTTATTTTCTCCTTACAAAACCTGCATTTTCCATCAATGATATTGTTATCAGCCACTGAAAATCCCACTCTCTTTATCAGCTCTTTCTGACATTTTGGGCAGTAGGTTGTTTCAAAATCAGAATAAGAAAGACCAACGTTCCCACAATAAACGTGTTTCAATCCTGCTAGTTTTCCAATCTCTCTTGCTCTAACCAAAATTTCCGGTGGAGTTGGATTTTTATCAAGCAATTTGTACATTGGATGAAATGCAGTAACATGCCATGGCATTTCCTTGTCAACGCTTGCAAGGAACTCTGCCTCTTCCTTCAACTCAGTTTCATTATCATTCCATCCAGGAATTATCAGCGTGGTAACCTCCACCCAGATTCCAAGTTTTTTTGCTATTTTTATGGATTCTTTTATTGGTTCAAAATCAGGAACTTTGCACAATTTTTGATAAAATTTTTTGTTATAAGCTTTCAGATCAATATTCACAGCATCAATTTTTCCTTTCAAAGCCTTCCAGCATTCTTTGGATTCATAGCCATTGGTAACGAAAACTCCTTTCAGTTTCTTCTTTTTGGCTAATTTCATAACCTCTAGTGCATATTCTGTGAAAATGGTTGGTTCATTATAAGTAAAAGAGATTGATTTGGCACCGCGTTCCAAAGCAGCATCCACCACTCTTTCAGGTGGCCAGGAGTCGCATCGGTTCACCAAAGCTTGGAAATAGTTCCGCCAGTTTTTCGGATCTTTGGTTCTTGCTTCCTGTGGGGCCTGGCTTATGTCAAAATTTTGACAAAATTCGCAGGCAAAATTACATCCGAAAGTTCCCAAGGAAAAAGATTTGCTTCCTGGGAGAAAATGAAATAATGGTTTTTTTTCTATAGGGTCATTCCAGATGGCACACGGTTTGTTATTTACAAGAAGATTTAGTTTGCCATTGTCGTTTGCCCGTACACCACAAAATCCAACTTGATCCGAAGCAATCTGGCAATAGCGATTGCAGGCTAGGCATTTTAGTTTGCCACCAAACTTTTTGGCAAGCATTTTGATAGGAGCCACCAATCAAACCTCTGTTACAACCATTTAATATCTTTCTAATAAATATCACTTTGGTGATTTATTGCCTACTCCTCAAACAGGAACATTTACAGTAAAATCCGGGCTCGCCCAAATGCTTAAGGGCGGAGTAATAATGGACGTTACCAATGCAGACCAGGCCAGAATAGCCGAAAAAGCTGGTGCAGTTGCAGTGATGGCATTGGAACGAGTGCCCGCAGACATTAGAGCCCAGGGTGGTGTTGCCAGAATGAGCGATCCACTCATGATAAAAGAAATTCAAAAAACAGTAACTATCCCAGTAATGGCTAAATGCAGAATCGGACATTTTGTTGAAGCACAAGTCCTCCAGGCTTTGGAAATAGATTACATTGATGAAAGCGAAGTTCTTACTCCTGCAGATGAGCAATTCCATGTAGATAAATCAAAATTCACCACTCCGTTTGTGTGTGGTGCAAGGAATCTTGGCGAAGCATTGCGAAGAATAAACGAAGGCGCTGCCATGGTGAGAACCAAGGGCGAACCTGGTACGGGTAATATCGTTGAAGCCATTCGTCACATCAGAGCAATAAACTCTGAAATCGACGCTTTGAAATCCACTGATGTTTCAGTTAAAGCCAAGGAATATCGCGTTCCAGTTGATTTGATCAAACAGGTTGCCAAACTTGGTCGATTGCCTGTTGTAAATTTTGCAGCAGGGGGAATTGCCACGCCAGCAGATGCAGCATTGTGTATGCAGCTAGGTGTGGATGGTGTTTTTGTTGGTTCTGGGATTTTCAAAAGTGCCGATCCGGCTAAACGAGCAAAAGCAATTGTTGATGCTACTGCACATTTCAATGACGCAAGTAAAATTGCCAAGGCAAGCGAAGGTCTTGGCGATGCGATGAAAGGTCTTGAAATAAGTTCAATGCCAGAAGACCAGCGAATGGCTAAGCGGGGAGTGTAAATGGCAGATATGGACGATAAAACAATCGGCCTTATCATAGGCGGAACTGTCCTTGTCATACTGTTAATTGCCGCATTTTTCATTGCCGGAGATTTTGGAACTGATTTTTTCGGTGCAATTATTCTATTGATAACCTACTTCATCGGTCCGGTTATTCTTCTTGGAATCTCTGCTGTTCTTGTTTCCCTTATCTCTACCCACACCCCAATCAAGATTCCTGAAGGTCCGATAAACACTATCGCAGTAATCTTCCTATTCTGTTTACTACTTGTACTCTATGGTGCGTTGCTTGGCTACTATCCTATTGAACTCATAACCAGCAATCTCCCATTTTTCCTGGCTGCATTTGCGGTTACTGCAATAGCCAGCTACATCATTCTGAAACTAAAGCAAATGATTTTCGGCAGACCACGATCCTTATGAGAATCTGGGATTTGCCACCAACAAAGTTGTGTAGGCCACATCTGCTGGCAGAGCATCGGGAACTTCATGCCATCTGGACCATCCTAACAAAAAACAAAAAAGGTTATTCCCACCATCCTGAAACTCTAAGATGGAAAGACAAACTCAAGGCTTTATATCTACGCCATGAGTTGCTGGTGGAGGAATTTGGCAGAAGGAACTATAGCCATAAAAGTCCTTTGGACAAAAAACTTGCTACTGGCCGTTCGAGTCAGTTGGTATATGTGGATAGACCAACTGAACAGAAAAAAATTCTGAAAAGAAAAAAATGCAATTGTAAGGTATGAATCATGAAAATAGGAATTCTTGCTCTTCAGGGTGGTGTGATTGAACATATCCATGCAGCTAGAGAAGCAGCAAGAAACCTGGACATTGGTTGTGAAATAATTGAAGTACGAACAAAAAAACATCTCGAAGGCCTAGATGGACTTATCATTCCAGGAGGCGAAAGCACGGTTCTTCAAAAGCTTTGCCAAAGGGAGGGCATCTTTGAAGAAATAAAGAAAGTCCCAGCTATTTTTGGAACATGTGCCGGTGCAATTTTTATAGCTAAAAAAATCAACAATAGAGAATCAGAACAGAAAACTTTAGAGCTAATGGACATTGAGGTAGATCGCAATGGCTATGGCAGGCAGAACGAGTCATTCGAACAGGATCTTGACACCACATTGGGTAAAATACATGCGATTTTCATCCGGGCTCCAAGGATAAAATCAATTGGTTCTGGAGTTAAAATAATCGCCAAGAATAAAAATGAAATTGTTGCTTGTGAAGAACATGTCGGCAAAAACTTCTATCTGGTTACCTGTTTCCATCCTGAACTTTCAACATCTAAATTTCACGAATACTTTTTGAATTTTTTGCGATGACTCGCTTCGCTCATGGTGTTACTCCCCCACCCATTCATTTAAAATCTTAACGAACCAACAAATTAGAGCTATTATTCTTCTTAGTATAGAATTAGAAGAGGAGATATTGCGAAAAAATTTCGCGAGCATGATCATGAACGAACCGTCGTTCATGACATTGAAAAAGGACTTTGGTCCTTTTTAAGGTGAATACTTATGGGAATTAGACCTGGAAGAGCAATTAGAGATGCTGATAAGGTTGCATGGACAAGATATTCAAAAAGCAAGCCAAGAAAATCATTTATCAAGGCCATGCCTCACGCAGACCTCCACCAATACAGGATGGGTGCGATGAAGGATGACTTTGATCTTGAAATGAGCCTGGTTAGCGAACATGCAGTAATCATTAGAGACAATGCCATTGAAAGCGCAAGGCAGAGCTCCAACAAGGCATTGGAAAAAGATGCTCCAGGAAACTACTACTTTGTTGTTAGAGTCTACCCACACCATGTGGTTAGAGAGAACAAGATGATTGCCGGTGCCGGTGCAGACCGTCTTCAGAAAGGTATGAGACAGGCATTCGGAAGACCAACGGACAGGGCAGCCAGATTGAAGGCAGGAAGTGCTCTATTTACCGTCTACTCATACAAGGCAAACGAAGCACACTTGAAGAAGGCTTTAATCAGAGCCAAAATGAAACTTTCTGGTAAGTACCGAATCAGAGTTAAATAATTTTTATTTTAATTTCTATTTTTCCAAGATGATCCTATGCGATCTGATCTTTCCAATGCAAAACGAATTGTTGTGAAAATAGGAACAAATGCACTGATGAAAAACAACAAGCTTAATCGAAATCTCATGAAACAATTGGCTGAGGAGATTTCATCCCATAGGCGACAGGGTAAACAATTCGTCATTGTAAGCTCAGGTGCAATTGGGTTGGGATTGGAAAAACTAGGACTGAACAAAACCGATGCCCTACCATTCCAACAGGCAACTGCCTCAGTAGGCCAAAGTATTCTGATGCGTGAATATTCCAAAGCATTTGACAGGTACAATCAGGTTGTTGCACAGATTCTTCTAACCCATGATGTTTTTCTTGATCGAATTCAGCTTACTACTTTCAAAAATACACTGAACAAACTCATGGAACTGAATGTCGTTCCTATAATTAATGAAAATGATTCCATTGCAGTTGAAGAGCTGGAAACTGAAAAAGGCTTTTCTGATAATGATGAACTTGCTGCAATGGTGGCAGAGAATTTCAATGCTGATCTGTTGATTATTATTACCAATGTCGATGGATTATACACTGATAATCCTCAGACCAATTCAAATGCGCAAAAACTTTCTGAAATCACTGATCTGAAAAAAGCAAGGGAAATGGTTTCTGGTAAATCATTTCTTGGTAGCGGAGGATTTTTATCCAAAATCGATGCTGCAGAAAAAATGTCAAAAATCGGTGCTAAAACCGTAATATGTTCCCATCGGAAAAGCCTTCTAAAAAGCCTATTTTCAGGAGAGGTTATAGGTAGCTACTTTTTCAAGTCCAATTAATGTTGTCCTATTTATTCCGGTTCCCTTCCCACTCTCCACAGTAAATTAAAATAGTGGATATAACTATCCGCCACTTCCTTATTTTTAATGAAAATACTCAGCTTCTGCTTTTCAGTAACAACCATAATGCCGATGTGATCTTTGAAAATATGAATAAAGGCCGGGGTTTTGATTCCTTTCGGCAGATATCTTTGTTCTGCATGGGGTCTTGGTTCTCTTTTTTTACTAAACCACGTATCATAATCATAAAGTATCTTGGCCACAATTCCTTTTTTTGCAAGTTTTTTATGGAATTCTTTGAAATAGGCATTGAGTAGCTGACTTGCCAGAACAGGGTAACCTATGGTATACATTTCCTCTCCTTTTTTGAGCTGATCAAATGAAATATCATACACGCTTTTGATCCCTCTTAATCCCTCAAATAACTCTACCCGATACTCTGTTTTTTCAGCTTCGTATTCGCTTTCCAGGGAAGGTAGGGCAGTTTCCAATTCGGATTTTAAACCACTCAATTCCTGCTCCTTCAAATCAAGTAGATGACGCAAAGCCAATGGTTTATTGACCCTGAAATGTTTTACGCCACCATAATGTAAATAGCCAACCAGTCCTTTTTCAATAAGGCCACCAAGAATGTGATATATCTTTGATGAGGGTATTCTTGTTTTTTTTACCAGAGGGCCGCTGGTGGTCTGACCTATTTCAAGGAGCGCCAAATAGACGTCTATCTCATGTCTATTTAGACCAAGTTTCCTTAAAATTTCTACAATCATACTACTACCTTTTTGTAGTAGTAAGTTAATATATTCCACAGTCACCGCATAGTAATCATGTTTCACCATTTCATCGGACAAAAACTAAGTCGCTCTGAGAAAATCCAAGCCTGGGTAGTTTCTTGTTTGGTAAATTCCAAGATCCCACAAATTAAGCGTGAAAGTTCAGTTATCTGGGAACTGAAGCACAGCTCCGGCGTCATTCAGTTTGCCAGATTGCTTGCACAAAAAAGGGGGATCAATGAGGAATTGGCAGTTGTGGCAGCGGCCCTGCATGATATTTTTGTTGTCCTTGATGGAAGCTATAATCAGCATGCAAAAAAGGGTGCAACTATTGCTAAAAAAATCCTTAAAAGATACAAATTCAATTCAAGGGAAATTGCGCAAATATGTGAGGCCATTGCCAGTCATAGCGATAAGCATGTCTATTCTGAAAAACCACTGGTTGAGCTGATCAAGGATGCTGACTGTGTGGATTGTTTTTTTTATGGAGATGGAATCTACAATTCCAAGCCAAAGGAAATCACAAAACACTATTATGGGCGAATTATTTCCATCAGAAAGGAAATTGGCTTGCCAGCAAAACATTATTTTACTAACGCATTAAATGGAGGGATGAAATGAAATCCGAAATCTGGTTTGAATGGGAGAGGCAGGCAACTGTCCATCCAATACGTATGTGCATGAATGCCTGGATGGAGCCAATGGAGAAAGCCTACGGCAGACCATGGCCCAGAACAGTGATAATATACAACGGCGAAATAGTTTCCTGGTATAATCTCTGGGCCGATCTTTTGGATTACGGTCAATATCTAATCAATATTTTCGTTGAAGAAAGTGAACAAAAAAAATTACTCAACAATGTGGAGGCTCAGGCTACTGAACTAAGGAAAATGTTTTCCAAATTCGACAGCATCGATCTTCACAAAGTTACTGATAATGAGCTTCTTTCTACCTATGAAGAACTTAACAAAAAATACGTTGGTTGGTTTGTTCCTGGCGGTCTGGTCGAACCAATTGGCCATAGGGGCGAACGGTTAGTTCGTGAACTACTATCCTCTTTGCCAGAATCTGAAAAAAACGAATTATTCTCTCTCATAACAACCACCACCCACGAGTCTTTCAGTAAAAGAGAGCTTCATGATCTTCTTGAAATTGCGATTGCAAAAAAGCATGGCAATTTCACACCATCTCTTCTAACCAAGCACGCAAAAAAATATTTCTGGTTGCATAACAATTATTTTTCAACTGAGGTTCTGGATGAAAAATTTTTTGAAAAAGAGCTTGAGAATGCCCTGTCAACCTATCCAGACCCTGCAGGTCAAATTGAAAAAATGGATGCGGAGTTAAGATCCGTGGCAGGTAAGAAAGCCGAACTTGTCAAAAAACTTCAACT
Source organism: Candidatus Bilamarchaeum dharawalense (assembly GCA_902386555.1). Taxonomy (GTDB): domain Archaea; phylum Micrarchaeota; class Micrarchaeia; order Anstonellales; family Bilamarchaeaceae; genus Bilamarchaeum; species Bilamarchaeum dharawalense. The sequence goes on along the minus strand of CABMJJ010000009.1, from coordinate 182,403 downwards.
AAACCAAAAAAATCAAAATCTAATAAAACTTCTTGATCTGTTTGCCTGGTACCAGGACTATCGTAAAGAGTATACCATGCAGATGCTTCACTATCTTGACCTTATTCTTGCTGAAATCGGGAAAAGGAATGGGCTAAGTCTAAATGACATGAAGTATTCCTTTCCATCTGAAGTTCTGGCTGGAAGACTTGATGGCAGGATACTTAAAGAGAGAAAAAAACGATATCTTTTCCATTTCGACCAATCCAACGTCATTGATGGGGTTGGTGATTGGAGCAAAGAAGAAGAGGAAAGAATATTCAAATCCACTGGTCATAGAGACGAGGTCCTTGAACTCACTGGCATGGTTGCAAACAAGGGGTTTGTTAGAGGCAGAGCCAGAGTAACCATGAGTATCTCAGAGGCCAAGCACATACAACCAGGGGAAATCCTTATAACTTCCATGACCACTCCTGATTTTGTCACTGCCATAAAACGAGCAGCTGCAATTGTTACCAATGAAGGTGGAATCCTATGCCATGCGGCAGTGGTTTCTAGAGAATTTGGTATCCCCTGCATGGTTGGTACCAAATTGGCCACAAAAGTATTCAAGACAGGCGACCTTCTCGAAGTTGATTGTGAGCTAGGCGTTGTAAGAAAAATTTCTGAGTAATAAAAGAAGTTCAAATAAAAGGAAGGTTCGAAAGGAAACGTCGTTTCCTTTCATTTGAACTGATATTTACACAGAGCAATTTCTGCTTTTTCCACTGCATCTGCATATTTGCTCTCCAGTACTCGTAGCAATCCAACAATATCATTTTTTGCTACGAGTCTATCAATTGCTTTACTCCGTTTTGCCATATTGGAAGGCAGGAATTCCTGGTGAAGTTTTTGGGGTATCATAGTAGACCACCCCACGGCTTTTCCTGGATATATCTCCAGATGGTCATACGAGATACTTTCAACATCGCTGCCAATTCCCTGACCGTAAAATCTCCGGTTCGATAAAGCTGTCGAACGGTTTTTCTATTTTCAGCATCAAATGCTGGTTTTCTTCCTTTTTTATTCGGTTTCTAAACACCCTTTCATACTTTTTCACCCTGTCACTCACCATTACTGCTGATGAGGTTGGACTACTGTTCATCTTGGGCCATTTATAAATGTTTGTCACATTTTAGTACAGTTTGTCACGAAATTCCCTTCCCATGGTGATAAGTCATTATTGGGTATTTGTGTTTGCTTGTGGTTATAGCTTTATAAACCTGATTATTCATAATATAGTTTGGGAGGGTGAGTATTTTGACCCAGGATAAAATAACTGTAGATGAACCGCTCATTAGTACAGATGTGGATAGTTTAATTCGTACACTTTCAGAGAGAAAACGAGTTTCTCTCAATGACCTAAGACAACTCTGCAAGATTGATAAGAAAACCATGGAAAAATGGCTTGCAGTTCTTGAAGATGAAGGATACATTAACGTGGAGTATGGTATCCGTGGCACCTTTGTCAATTGGGTAGGCCTTGGCATGGAGACCACTACTAATTACGTCGTTGATTCCGCACCACCAACCACCCCACAACCAACTCCTGAAGAACCATCACCAACCAATGTTCCTCCAACTGTAGACCAACCAGTCCAAGAAGAAGTTTCAACCATTACCGAAGATACTCCTGAAGCTAGCGAATCAGTTGACAGTGATTCTGAAAGTGACGTCAGTTCCTATGAGGAAACAGTCGATGATTCTAGCGAAGGCGGACCAGAACCAGAAGAACTCTTAAGTGAATATCTGGCCAGGAAAAAAGAGAAGGGCTCCCTTGATGTGAATGATCTTCGTGCAACCATTTTAACAAAACTGGATGACGGCGAAGATTCTCCTGAAGATCTCATTTTCAGTGGATCAACTCAGAAGGAAGAACCAAAGGAAGTTGAATCTGTAGAAGAACCAGAACCTCCAGTTGCCCAGCCAGAACCAATCAAATCCATTCGCGAACAAATTGATGTTCGAGAACTCATGAGTGCATATCTAGCCGAAATAAACAAAGAAAAAGCAGAGATAGATGCTCTGAAAAAAGAGAAGGAAGCACTCTATAGGGATAAATTTGCAACCATTGAAGGCAAAATGCAGGCAGATATTGCAGTTCTCAGTGAAAAGGTTATTGAAAAACAAAGCAGGATTGCCGAGTTGAAAGAGCGCGTTCTTGAGCTTCCCGATAAGGTGGATGAACTCAACCGACTCCAGCGTGAGATGGATAGACTCAAAAAAGAAGGTAGGATGGCTCTTGATCGAACCAAAAGAAAAGCAGACGAATTCGTCTCTACCATAAATGATTCTAGGATAGAAGTTGAAGATAAGGTTAGGGAAGTTGACAGTGTTCTATCTGCCCAGTCAGATAAATTAAAAGAATTCGAAACACTCAGTTCTTCTCTTGACTCCAAATCTGAAAAGCTCCGAACCTCTTTGGATAATGCCAAAGCACAGGTGGATGAACTATCTGCAACCATGTCCACACTATTAACTGATCTCCAGCAAGTGGAACAGATGAAAAGCGAAATAAACAGCATGACTGATATGGTCAAATCAAGTGTTGCCGATCGCGGTGAAGAATTAAAGGCACTTGAAGCTGAACTCGAGGGCATTGCAAAGATGGAACATTGGGTTCAGGAATACGTACGCGATTACGAGGAAAAAGTCGATGAAATAGAAGACTATGTTTCCAGAAGCGATGATGAGCTTGCTGATCTTAAGAGTGCCGCAGAATCAGTATACATGCGAGAATATCTTGGTCAGCTTGAATCCATGACCGAGGACTACCAAAATGCTCTCTACGATACAGTTTCCAAGGAGCAGGACATTGATAAAAAGATTACCGATTCGAAATCAAGAATAACCGAACTGGTAAAAGAAAGCCAGGATCTTATCAAGAAAGTGAAAAGCGAAGTTCCAGGCTCAAGCGGTTATGATCGATTGCTAGCTCGTGTAAAAGAGAAAACCGGTAAGGTGAAGAGCGTTATTGTTGAAAAACAATCTGAGAGGGCAAAGCTTAGCGAAGATTCAAAGAACACACGAAGAACCCCTCCAATGTCTAAAACAACCTCTAAACCATCAAAGACTGTTAAGAAAAAGAGAAAGTAGTTACAATTTCGATTGCTCTTTTTTTTCTATTTTACTTCTTGCATCGTCTACCAGTGCCAGCCAGGAGTCTCCTATCTTCATGAAATAGTTTCCAAATGTCTTGGATAGGGAAATGCGCATTGGTCGGAATTTTCTCCTGCTTTCTATGGCCACAATGGTATCCCTTTCGACTTTAATCATCCCAACTCTCTTCAGCCTTGGCAATACCCGGTTGTAAAAAGTGGCCTTTGAAATGCCGCTGGTTTTGACAAATGCAGCAGTTTCCTCACCAGTCATCTGGGTTTTTTCATAGAGTACCTTTAGAAAACCAAGAGCAATTTCGTAGTATTTTGGCTGATATTGTTTTGAGAAAATAAAATTAGTTAGCTCCTCAATATTCCACGCATTTCGGGTTAGGTTCTCATTTTTATCCTGGAATGATCTAAGTTCATGACTATCGTGCCTTGGCAGATATATGGATTCGGATGAGGGAACTCCTCGTGAAGCGATTTGTTTTGTTTTGTTGCCCTCGCTAGCGCTCGGGGGGTAGTCATCTGTCTGGTCCTCGTTTTCTTCCATGTACAACAAATTCAGGGAAAAAATATAAACTTAAGGTAGTTTGATCAAAGGCCAAATTTCTTTTTTATCTTAGCGAAATTGGGAGGATTTCGCTTTTAAAAAAATTTAAATAATTTTTTTATCTTATCCAACTTAGGTGATATGATCATTCTGCAATAGGGCTGGTTCTGATTGTTCTCGTAGTAATGCTGATGGTATTTTTCTGCAGGATAGAACTTTTCTAGTTTTTTTATCTCTGTCACTATTGGTGCTGCGAATTCATCCTGGATCTTTTCTAAGAATTTTTCTGCTTCTTTTTTCTGTTTCATGGAAGAATAAAGAATAATCGAACGGTATTGGCTACCTTCATCATGACCCTGCTTGTTTGGTGTGGTGGGGTCATGCATGGCAAAGAAGAGTTCAAGTATACCACGAAATGCTATCTCCTTTGAATCATACTCTAGCTTTACCACCTCAGAATGTCCCGTAGTTCCTTCGCTAACCTGTTTATAGTTTGGATTTTCAACTGTCCCCCCTGCATACCCGGGGATTACTGAAAAAATCCCAGGTACCATAAGAAATACTGCCTCACTGCACCAAAAACACCCAGCACCAAGAACCACAGTTTCAAGTTTGAGTTTTTCTTTTGGTATGAATCTCATCGAAATAGAATTTATGCAATGTCTAGTGTTTTTTCTAGTCCAATTCTCTCCTTCAAATACATGTCCAAGGTGTGCTCCGCACTTGGCACACTGGATTTCTGTTCTCATCCCATCCGGAAGTCTTTTTACCCGGCCGTGTATCTCCTGATCAAAGCTCGGCCAGCCGCAATGGGCATCAAACTTATCTCTTGAAAGGTATAATGGAGCATTACACCGCCTGCAAACAAACATCCCGTCTTTGAAAAATTTGTCATACTCCCCAGTAAATGGGTGTTCTGTGCCCTTTCGGACTATCACGTCCTCCTCTTCCCTGGTGAGTCTCTTCATTCGCATAATTAAGATAACTCAAAACCAGAATATAATACGGGAGGTCTGTTTTTTATTAAAAAAGGAGATTTTAGAGGATCTTTTGGTCCTTTTAACCAAACATACTTCCAAAACCAGATTCTGCTTCTTCCTCTTCCTTGTGGATCTTTTCAATAATTCGCTTTTCCACATCACCTGGAGCAGGTTTGGCAACATCCTTCAAAATTCCATCTGCTTTCTTGATGAATTCATCTGATGCTGAAAAATAAACATACATCTTGGTCTTATCCTCACCCAAGACCCCACCATCCTTGACCTTATAACCATTTCTTGCAAAGCTTCCTTCTGCATACGGGTCTGCTTCAAGTATCTTGGTTAATTCTGCTTTCTTGGCCGGATCGCATTCATATACTCGGTACATTAGTCTTCCTCCTCTCTTTTATGTTTTTTTGACTTGCTTGGCGGTCTGCCTGCATTTTCTACTATCATTACCATGGAACTGTATATTATTGGGTATAAGAAGAATATGGTTACCAGTTGAATAAACGGAATGAAGTTCAACAGCCAGACAATTGCAAACAGGAAATACAATCCTATAAACATTATATGTTTTCTTCTGAGAGTGTTAAATCCGTGTCTAAGGGCGCTGTACAATCCTGCTTCGAATGCCCCTGCGGTAATCAGTGCTGGTGTAAACACCATGTGGATTACAAATGTTATGGTAAGAATGACCAGTCCGACTATCGCGTCCATATAGGGAACTCCGGTCAGGAACAACACATATATTGCTATTACTGGTCCTGCAAGAAGAACCCATATCAGGTCTCTCAACAGCTGGATGGCAAAATTTAATGGTGCCCTCTCAAGTGCATAGCTATAGAATGCGGTGATGGTTGTTTTTTCTCTCCATAGTGCTGCATGATAGGTACGTGCCAATGCTGCGTTTAATCCATTTGTGAAATACATGAAAACCAGGCCAATTAATACCAGGAACACTATGGTTGGTATGGACTGAAGGTCAAACTCCTGACCTATTAGTGATAGAAATATGAAATAGACCAACAGGAGGCCAAGTGCTGCGAAAAAGAATATCACTAACATGAAAACATACATCAGCGAACCCCAAACAAACAGAAACGGGTTCTTCGTATACGCACTAAATGATTTTTTCATACTTTCTATCAATTTCTCCACCTCTCTACGTTTATCTCTAACAAAGCAAATTATTTAAATGACACCTTCCATCTTCTATTTAAACTTGAAATTAAAGGAGATTAAAAGAACCTTGGTTCTTTTTATTGGGAGGCTTATTATGAGAACTATACCACGTTGCATGAGTACTCAACATCCTGATAATGTCACCACTCCGTTCTTTTCTGATTCCGATGTTCTTGCCGGTGAGGCCGAGGTGAAGGAAGCATTTTTCGTGTTTTCCCAGCTTGGCTGCCAGGAACAAATGTGGGATAGTGAAGGTAAGGAAGCAGACAATCAGGTGGTGGAAAAACTTCTATCCCGCTATTTGGATTTTTTCACCAAACAGAAACTTGGAAAGGATTTTTTCCTCACCTATCGTGTACCCAATCCATCAATTGAAAAAAATCAGGGCAAAATCCTGCTCGAAACATTACACAGTATTCCCCGGGCTTTTGATGTTGCCAAGGCCGCTGGGCTTGACATCTCACCCATATTCGAGGTCATTTTGCCAATGACCACCTCTCATCTGGAAGTAAAAAGAGTGAAGAATTATTACGAACAAATTATTATTGGGCAGAAGGAAACCAAACTCGGAAGCGAAAAAATATCTGTAAAAGATTGGGTGGGCGACTTCCAGCCTGAAACCATCAATGTCATACCGTTGATGGAAAATTTTGATTCCCTCCTAAATTGCGATTCCATTGTTTCAAAATATCTTGAAGGCAAAGATTACGAGTATCAACGTGTATTCCTGGCCAGGAGCGATCCTGCTCTTAACTATGGTTCTGCATCTGCTGTTTTGCTTTCAAAGATCGCTCTTCAAAAACTTCAAAAAGTCGAAGAGGAAACAAGCACTCCCATCATGCCAATAATCGGAGTTGGTGGTGCACCATTTAGAGGAAATTTCAATCCCCATAATGTGAATAACTGTGGTGACGAATACCCGAGTGTTCAAACATTCACTGCTCAGTCATCATTCAAATACGATCATCCATTCAGGGAAGTGGTTAATGCAGTTGACATGATCAACCATGCCCACAGGCGTCCACCTCTGCCAATTGACGAAAAACGAGCACTGGAGCTCATGAAGAAGATGGTCAAAACCTACGAATCACAACTCAAAGAAATGGCTGATCTTATCAATGGGATTTCCGTATTTGTCCCAGGCCGAAGGGCAAGAAAATTGCATGTTGGTCTTTTTGGCTACTCCCGTTCCATGAAAGGAATCAAAATGCCCAGGGCAATCAAATTCTGTGCTTCTTTCTATTCCCTTGGTATCCCTCCTGAACTTCTAGGTCTCTCAGCTCTGAACGATAAGGAATTTGATGAACTTCATGAGCATTATACTAAGATAGACGAGGATCTGAAGGATGGTGTGAAATATCTAAATCCATCTAATCTTGACAAAATGCCAACCTGGGTGAAGAAAGGTGTTTCCAAGGTGCTGGAGTGGATTGATTTTGAACCAGATGAAGATTATTGTACCATAAGCACTCGCGTTTTGGAAAATTACCTGGCAGGCAGACATACCCACATTGGAGAAGACATAAAGGCGTTGGCCTGGAAAAGGAGCTTCCTAGGTTGATCCAATGACTACTGACCCTCTAGAACTTCACAAAAATTTACGAGGTAAAATTTTCATTGGTCCAAAAACCAAAATCAGGACCATAGAAGATCTTGCTACACTCTATACACCTGGAGTTGCCAAACCCTGCATGGAAATTGCCAAGAACAAAAAAACAGTTTATGATTACACAATGAAAGGCAATACTGTTGCCATTGTGACCGACGGTACAAGAGTGCTTGGCCTTGGAGATATCGGACCCGAAGCAGCGCTCCCAGTGATGGAAGGGAAAGCACTAATCATGCAGCAATTTGGCAAAATAGATGCCATCCCAATCTGTCTTGACTGCAAGGATCCTGATCAGTTTGTGAATATGGTTCGGGCACTTGCACCTGGATTTGGCGCAATTAATCTTGAAGATATTTCAACTCCTAAAGTTTTCTATATAGAAAAGCGTCTAACCGAACTTCTCGATATTCCGGTTTTCCACGATGATCAGCATGGGACTGCAATGGTGACCCTTGCTGGTCTTTACAATGCTCTCAAGGTTTTGGGAAAACCAAATGCCCGAGATGTTAAAATTGGAATTGTTGGTGCAGGAAGTGCAGGCTATGCCATTGCCAAGCTTCTCAATGCGGCAGGTTTTGTTGATATTGTTGTTTTTGACAGCAAGGGCGCAATCTCCCAGGCACGAAGTGGGCTTGAAGACTATAAGTTGGAACTCACCCAGTTCAATAGATCCAATTTCACCGGGCAGCTCAAGGATTTCCATGGTGCTGATGTGTTAATCGCTGCATCCTCTCCAGGATCCATTCCCATGGAAACCATAATGAATATGAAAAAACCCAATATCGTCTTTGCCCTTTCCAACCCCATTTCAGAAATCTCAATTGAGCAGGCGCGTGACCTTAGGATAGATATATTTGGCACTGGTAGAAGCGACTATCCAAATCAAATTAATAACTCCCTTTGCTTTCCAGGTTTCCTGAGAGCACTTTTGGATCTAAGAGTAACCAGAATAACCTACGAGATGAAAATTGCCGCTGCAAAGGGCATTGCAGAATCAGTTAAAAATCAAACACGAGAAAAAATAGTTCCTGATGTTTTTGATAAAAAAGTTGTGAAAAATATATTCAAACGCGTAAGATCTGCTATTGAGGCGAAAAAATGAGTAACAAAAAAAGAACCAAGAAAGTAATCGACACTCCGTCAGTGGTTGAAAAACCAAAAGTAAATATTGATATTAATCGTATTCTCGGTTGGGTTAAAAAATATGCCAATCCCTGGGAAGTTTCAGCACTGGTCAGAGAAGAAAACGGCACTCTCAAACAGAGTCTATCAATTATTCTTTTTTCACAATTACTTAACCAGGTTGCACTGGTTATTGCATTTTTTATTGGTGCTTTGTTTGCTGCACCTCAAACATTTACCGACTACCCTCTTGCCTACAATATCGCGTTGGCTCTTCTACAAGCACTTGTTGCGGCCATCGCAAGTACTGCCATCTTCTATTTCATGTCAGGTGTTCTTTATCTTATCACCAAGTTATTAGGTGGGAAGAGTAATTTCGGATTCCAAACCTATCTGCTCAGCGTCTTGAATTTGTGTATCGTAGTGATAACCTCTCCGCTGATGCTATTTGCTTTCGTTCCTTTAATCAGCCCCCTAATACAGATAGTTCTACTGGTAATGTCTGCCTATTCATTCTATCCAATATTCCAGGTTGTTCGCCATACTAATAATTTCTCTAAACTCAGAGCTGGCTGCGCGGTTGCATTATTGTTCCTGGTAAGTATGGTCCTTCTTCTTGTTCTCACTGCTCTTTTGGCACCATTCCTAGTGTAATCTTTTTTTTATTTCCCTATCTACTTCACACGGTCCAGTTGCTGTTGCGATAATTTTTTCCAAATCATTTCGGTTCATTATCCCCTTAGCTAGAATTAGTTCCTTCAAGCTTGTTTTCTTTTGATAGGCTTCCTTAACCAGAAGAGAAACCTCTTTGTAACCTAAATAGGGATTAAGGGCAGTTGCGTAGCCAAAGCTTTTTTCGAAATTGTTTTTTGTTGTTTCTTCGTCAACTTCAAGTCCATCTATGCAAAATATCCTAAACATGGCAGAACCATTTGCTAAAAGTTCTGCACTTTGGAAAACATTGTGGGCAATGAGCGGTGTGGCGAAATTAAGTTCCAGCTGGCCAGACTGGGCAGCAAGCATAATTGCCTGGTCGTTCCCAATGACTTGAAATGCAAGCATATTCACTGCTTCTGGAATTGATGGATTAATCTTTCCTGGCATTATCGATGAACCTGGCTCAACTTCTGGCAGAATTATTTCTGCAATGCCCGCCTTTGGTCCAGAAACAAGTAATCTCAGATCATTTGCTATTCTTGTCAATGTTATCGCATATCTTCTGTAGGAACCGGATAGAGTTACAAAATCATTCATATTTTGTGTTATCTCAATCCCATCCCTAGCGATCTTCACCTGAATTTCTTTTCTTATGTATTTTGTTACTGTTTCCCTGAATTTCGGATGGGCTGTAATGCCACTTCCTATGGCAGTTCCTCCCACTCCTATTTCCTCTATGTTCTCAAGGCCAGTTTTCATCTGTTCAATGTCCTTCTCAATTGCTCGTGCATAGGCTCCAAAAACTTGGCCGTAGGTCATTGGAACCGCATCCTGCAAATGGGTTCTTCCTATCTTAAGTGTTTTTTTGTATTTTGCTGCTTTGTTTTCAAATGATTTTTTTAATAGCTCTGCTTCTTGAATTGTTTTTTTTGTAAGTCTCATGGCAGCGATCTTTATGGCAGAAGGTACAACGTTGTTTGAACTTTGTGACATGTTTACATGGTTGTTAGGGTGAACCAAAGCATAGCTGCCTTTTTTACCGCCAAGCAATTCTTCAGCTCTGTTTGCAATAACCTCATTAACATTCATGTGCAAGGGAGTTCCAGCACCTGCTTGGAAAGCATCAAGAATAAATTCCTTATCAAATTTTCCAGCAATAACTTCTTCGGATGCTTTCACAATCGCTTCTCCCACTTTTCTATCCATCTGGCCTATCTCCACATTGGCGAGGGCCGCAGACTTTTTTATCAAGGCAACTGCTTTGATAAGTTCTTTGTGAACCAAAATTCCACTTAATTGAAAGTTCTTACTTGCTCTTGCGGTAAAGGATCCATAGTAGGCATCATCTGGAATACCTACCTTACCTAAAAAATCTTCTTCTGTTCTCATTGTTTCACCATTATTTTGTAAAATAATGCTAAGAAAAGTAACGCACCGAATGGGCAATTAGCTGTCTGTGGTTCTGGATTTTGAACTGGTTGCTGTTCTGGAGGGTTGTTGTAGGGAGGTGGGGTAACATGCTCTTCAGGAGGTGGTTGGCTTTCGTTTTCTGGAGGCGGTGCAGTGTAATTTTCTGATGGCGGAAGTGGCGGTTCATCTGGTTCCACCACTGGTGGTGCATCAAAGCATTTCTTGTAGGTAAATTCAATTTCCTGGCTTCTATAACCTGGAGCGTCCACCCTGAAAATAAATAGCGCTGTGAGGTAGTTCATGGTTCCAATCACGTTTATGGTGCTAACTCCTTCTGAATTCGATGTTCCGGTTCCAATAAGCTGGTATCCATAGTTTGTATAAAAAATATAGGTTTTTGCATTCTGGATTACCTGATCGTCTTCTGATGATATGGTGGCCTTAAGCTGTTTGGTGGCACAATCAATCAAAAGCTCAACTTTCGGTGGTTCCAGACTTTCATTGCCTGTATTTTTCACTGCAATGTATGTTGGTTTAACAGTAAATGCCATACACAGACTCGCAATAATCAGAAACATGATCAATAATCTCATCACTCACACGCTCCATTAACACATATTCCGTCTGAACAGGTGAATAGGGTACTCGCAATCTGATTTCCATCACAATAATATTCTATGCCGCTTTTGGTTCCAGTACAATAGTCTGTTTTTTTCTCACTACCCTTATTTGCTGCACCTTTTTTGTAAATCGAACCATCATCGCTATCAAAGCAGGCATCTTCCCTACAGAATCCATTAACACAATGGGTTGGCTCAGGACATTTCATGTCCTCCACCTTCATCTCGTCATTTTCGCACCAATATTCCTTGACCCAACTTTCTTCCACACATTTGTCTATATAAGTGCCACTCATTCCCAATGACCCAAGGGTAACCATACCCTCCTGGTAAATATTTTTTCCACCATCACTGTCCTCACATTGTTTTGCTTTCTTCTCACACTTTCCATTTTTACAAAGATAATCCGTTGGACAGTTGATTATATCTGATTTTGATAAATTTCCCTGGCAGTAGTATTCTTTGATCTGAACGTTATTAACACAAAAATCTTCGTAGCTTCTGTTATTGGAGACCACGACCCCTGCTGTTGTTACGTCGTTTCCATCACTATCATTGCACCATATCTGCGTTACCGGTTCTATGTCTGGTGGTAGGAATCCATCTGGTGTTTCATTTTCATGGAAAGTAATATTCGTTCCATTGGCAGTATCATTTTTTTCGCTTACGCCAGTACAGCCTAGAAGAAGAAAAGTCAATACGATTAGTATTCTTCGCATGCTTATTAGTTCGTTTGACGTATTTAAAAATTATAAGCAAAATCACAATTAGTACGATTACTGGTATCCACTGTATTCCATCCACGTTAATTCCATCATCACTGTTATCCTGTGTTTGATTTGCGGGATTCCATCCACTTTGATTATCTGTGGTTTTATTTTCTGCTGGTATATGCGTTTCATTCCCCGTATTATTCTTTGGTTTAATGACTGGTGGGATATAGGGCGGCATGGTCCAGTTAGAATAACAGGGAGCAAGATCAAACTGAACTGCCTTGCTTCTATAACCCTCCTTTTCAATTAAAAGGGTCCAGCGGCTTCTCATATATTTGGTGTTACCAGGTAATTGGTGCAGAGTGGTTCCATTTTTTGGAGTGGAGATCCTGGATATTATGGGATTTGAATTTTCTAAATATTGAAGGTAGGTGGTTGCACCTTCCACCGGCATGTTGCTTTCATTCATCACCATTACCTTCAATATGGATTCATTACAATCAATTGCAATGGAATAGGTAAATTCTTTGAATATGATATCCCCTAGATCGTCCTGGTCAAATACCCTGGGCGGGACAAAAGCAGAGCTGGCCAGGGTAAGTAAAATAATTAAAAAAAACTCAGCCTTTCTCATTCTACCCCTTTGCAGTAGCAAATTGGGCAAGAAGAGCTTCCAATTGTATTCTTTCATTGGCGCCTTGTATCAATCTAAAATTATATTCGCCGACTATTTCGATTAGTCTCATTCTTTGTTTTTCCGGAATCTCCATCTTTCCTATCTCCCGGTAAACCTGGTATATTATATCCTCTCCACTCAGGCCATAGGTGATTATCAATTTGTCTAAATTTTCCCGGGCAGATTGGAATTTACCATCAATGGCAAGGTGGAGCATATCCTTAACTTCCTTTGGCATTGCCCTGCTGCTTATTTTATGAACCAATTCTTCAGTTATATGGCTAGCATGCATTGCACAACCTTGCATAACATTGAGCGCTCTTCTCATATCTCCTTCTGAAACATAGAATATGGCGTCAAGAGCCTTATCGTCTATCTTAAGTTTCTCCATCTTGGCAACATGTTCCAATGTTTTTCGCATGTCCTTGTCATTCAATGGCATGAATCTGAATACCGCGCACCTGCTCTGTATGGGTTCAATAATTCGTGATGAATAGTTTGCAGATATTATGAATCGTGTCACCGATGAGTTAGATTCCATTGTTCTTCTCAGCGCCTGTTGAGCGTCTGCAGTTAATGCGTCTCCCTCGTCAAGGAAAATAAGTTTGAATGGAGCTTCGCCCAAAGATACGGATCGTGCAAAATCCTTTATCCTGCCACGTACAACGTCAATTCCACGTTCGTCGCTTGCATTCAATTCCAAAAAATTCCCTGCAATCTCTTCACCGTAAAGTTCACGGGCAAGTGCCAATGAGCAGGTTGTTTTTCCAACTCCCGGGGGTCCAGCAAAGAGCATACTCGGCATGTTTTTTGCCTTAACAAAAGCCCTGAGGCTTTCGACAATTTCTTTTTGCCCAGCCACTTCGTCAAGTTTTTTTGGCCTGTATTTTTCTGTCCAAGGTAGAATATCAGTTTCCATCATCCTAATTCCATCGTCAATCTATATAAATTTTCGCAGTAAGATGTTTGTATGGATCGCGTTAAAACCGGAATCTCAGGATTGGATGAAATGCTCAACGGAGGTATTCCAGCTGGAAGACACGTAGCACTTTATGGAGGTCCAGGTACTGGAAAAACCTCATTCTGTTTTGAATACCTTTACCGAGGGGCAAAGATGGGCGAAAATGGTCTCTACATCTCTTTAGAAGAAACCCCGGATGATATTTTTGAGAACATGAAAACCACCTTTCCCCTATTCACAGATACTGCACAGCTTGCTGCTGAAAAAAAGCTGGAAGTGGTGAAGCCAAATCAAATTGATCTTGAAAACGTTGCCAATCTCCTTGAAGATCGAATCGCTTCTAATAATATCAAAAGAGCAGTCATTGACTCTGCCACAATGATCCGATTAACATTCAAGAGCGATACCGAATACCGCCAGACCTTATTCGAATTTTTGTCTCTTCTGAGAAATCTGGATGTGACCAGTTTAACTACTCTAGAGGCCAGTACGGCAAAAAGAGATGAGATGAAATTTGATATAGAGCATTTTGTCATGGATGGTATCATCAATCTATACAATTTGGATCGTGAAGATCGTAGAGTCAGAGCATTGGAAATTATGAAAATGCGAGGAACCGATCACTCTCGTGAAATGGTTCCATTCAAAGTTACCCCCTCTGGAATAAAGGTTTATGTTGGAGAGAAGGTATTCTAATTTTTTTCTTTAATTTTCTTACCAAGGCTCTTTGATTGATACAACACACTCATTTATAAACTATTTACCACAAATACTTATGTGTGATTTATCATGAAACGATCTACAGTTCCTACTAAAACTGTTGCTTCAGCAGGACAGGCCCAGGCTCAATTGGATGCTCTTTTTAGCAAATTTGACAAACCCAACCCAGTACGTTTGTTAACCACTGGTGGTACTCTGGAATTCGTCTGGGATTGGGCAAAGGACGGGTTGGCAATGGAAAAAGAATCTGTCCTTCCTGGATATATCTCAGGTCTGCAAGCTCATGTTCCATTTAATCATACCCCTATCTGTCTTAAGGATAGCAGAGAATTGCGGCAAAAAGACAGGCGCAGGATTGTTGAAGCAGTGATGGATTCCCCAGAAACCAATGTTCTCATATCTCATGGATGCTTTACAGCTCCTGACACTGCAGAATACCTTCTAGACAGTCTTCCAGCAGGTCATGGTAAAACTGTTGTTATTTTTGGTTCCAAAGCCCCGATGAAAGAGTTTGTACTTTCAGATGGACCGTTTAATCTTGGATTTGCAACTGCTTCTTCACTGGCATTGGAATCAGGTGTATATGTTGCCATGGACGGCAGACTTTTTGATGCCAGGGATGTGCAGGTTGATGCAGCCAAACGATTTTCAGAAAGAGATGATACGGCCACTGCCCAATCAAGACTGGAACGCATATTCTCACAACTAAATCAACCAGAGACAGTACACTTGCTTAGAATGGGCGGAACCATTGAGTCAAAATGGGAACCAACCAAGGATACTGCTGTAATCGATCCAAGTCCGTTGCTTCAATCCTACTTGGAAAGAATAAGGTTACAACTTCAATTCGCATTCACTGTTGTTTCTCTCAAAGATAGCAGGGAAATAACCTATAGAGATAGAAAGCAACTTGTTGCTCAGGTTACCGAGTCACCGCATCGTGCTATTATCATCCCGCACGGAACCTATACAATGCCTGATACTGCTCAGTTCCTCAACGAAAGCTTGGAGGCTGGCCATGGAAAAACCATTGTTCTGTTTGGTTCCATGATTCCACTGAATGGTTTCCTGCCTTCAGATGCACCATTTAATCTGGGCTATGCAGTTGCAACTGCATTGGTATCAAAAGAGGGAGTTTACCTGGCCATGAATGCCAGGTTATTCCATGCAGAAGATGTGGAAAAGAATAGAGGTAAAGGAAGATTTGAGGAAGCCTAGTACCTTCTTCCAGGCCCTGAAATTCTTGGTCTTGATCCAAAAATAGTTCCTGTGTTTGGAATCACTGCTTCCACATGAATACTACCCATTTTATGATGGAAGTCTCTTACTCCAAGCGGACCTGTTTCTCTAATGTTTGATACTGGTCTGCTTGCCATCACTCGTGGTCTGATCCTACCTTCAGTGCCATTAAAATGATCCTGTTTCGCTCTTCTTCTCCTTTCACTTATATCATTGCAAGGAGCTTCTCCTTCATCATGAACTTTTGGTACTGATTTGTCATTCACTCCCAACTTACCAAGTAGTTCGCTTCTTTCTGTGGCTGTAATTTGTTCTCGTGATGCTGCGGTTTCAACTATTTCAGTTAGTTTGTCTAGTTCTAAACCGCTGTTGGCAATTTTGTTTAGCATTCCTACAAAAACCGAGCTATGTCCTGATCTGGTCTGATCTGGTTTACTGTTATCCATAATCTCCTTCTATGGTGATATATCTTTTAAATCATTGTCATGTTTTATGGTTTAACAGGATTTTGTTCTGGGACATCTTCTTATAAATGCTTTTCGCTTTAACTTATACCTACTAATTCACCCCTAATAGGACGAAAAACTATCTAGTGGGCTTGAGGGTTTTTATGTACGATCACAGGAAAGTAGAGAAGGAAGTATTGGAATTTTGGGAAAAGAACGAAATATATAAGAAATCAAAGGCTAAAAACGCAGGAAAGGAGACGTTCTATTTTTGCGACGGGCCGCCCTATGCAACCGGTCAGATTCATCCAGGTACTGGATGGAATAAGACACTAAAGGATGCCGTCTGCCGCTATCACCGTGTTTCTGGTAAGGATGTCAGAGTGCAGGCAGGTTATGATACTCACGGCCTTCCAATTGAGGTTAAGGTTGAACAGGAGCTTAAGTTCAAACATAAAGGCGATATTGAAAAGTACGGCATTGGTAAGTTTGTGGACCATTGCAAAGAATTTGCCACAAGATACATTGGAGTTATGGGGAATCAATTCAAATCATTGGGAGTTTGGATGGATTTTGACACACCCTATATCACCTATAAGGATAGTTTCATTGATTCTTCTTGGAAAAATCTTCAATTGGCCCACGAACGGGGGCTTTTGCACGAAGGAGTATACGTACTGCCCTATTGCTATAGATGCGAAACAACCATGGCCAATTATGAATTAGAATATGATGATCAAACCGACCCAAGTATTTATGTAAAATTCAAGCTAAAAGACAAGGAAAACGAACATCTCATTGTTTGGACAACAACACCCTGGACTTTAGTATCAAACATGGCAGTCATGGTTCATCCAACCTACCAATATGTCCGCGCCAAGGTTGGCGATGAAATCTGGGTTATTGCCAAAGATCGTCTTGAACATGTGATGGGTCTTATTAATGAAAGTGCAACTGTAATCGAAGAACTTCCAGGTAGAAAACTCAAGGATTTGGAATACATTCATCCATTCCAAGATAAAATACACAAGCATGCTGATCGCATTGTGGTTTTGAGCGATGAATATGTTACTCTTGAAGAAGGTACGGGGCTGGTCCATACTGCTCCAGGCCACGGTCCTGCTGACTTTATCATTGGTAAACGATTTGGAATCGAAGCATTTTCTCCAGTTGATGAAAAGGGAAAGTTCACTGATGATGCCGGCGATCTTCATGGGAAAAATGTCAGAGAAGCCAATCCGCTTGTTATTGAAATTTTGAAGGACAAAAATGTGCTTGTTTACGAAACAAAAATAAAACACAGATATCCCCATTGTTGGAGATGTAAAACCCCACTTATTTTCCTTACAACCAATCAATGGTTCATTACCATATCCAAAATAAAGGATCAGATGCTCAATGAAGTTGACAAAACCGAATGGTATCCTGCATTTGCTAAAGACAGATTCCGAGAGTTTGTCTCCAATGCTCCTGACTGGTGTATCTCTCGTCAGCGTTATTGGGGAATTCCCCTGCCCATATGGAAATGCGAATGCGGCAAAATTCGTGTTATAGGTTCCATGAAGGAGATTCCAAAGATAAAAGAACTCCACCGGCCCTACATCGACGAAATTACGCTCGAGTGCGAATGCGGTAAAAAAATGGAAAGAATCCCAGATGTTCTTGATGTCTGGTTTGATTCAGGAAATGCAATCTGGGCATCCCTGACCCCAGAAGAAGCCAAAACCTATTCTGAGCGTGCTGACCTTATTATCGAAGGCCAGGATCAGATTAGAGGCTGGTTCTATTCCTTGCTGGGTTCAGGAGTTGTTCGCTATGGTGCCTGTCCCTACAAAAAACTCCTTATGCATGGTTTTTTCGTTGATGAAAAAGGAGAAAAAATGAGTAAGTCTCTTGGTAATTTTGTTCCTCTTGAAGATATCCTGGACAAATATGGTGCAGATAGCTTCAGACTTTGGGGAATAAGCAACACCATTTGGGATGAACTTAAGTTCAGCTGGGATGAGATGAAAAAAGCAACCAGCGATCTTAACATTGTTCTCAACATGATCGTTTTCCTGGAAAGATTTTATCCAAAAAAGAAAATTGCCAAGGCTGAATTGACAAAGCTTGATGAATGGATGATCAGCAGATTGAATTCCACCATAAAAGAATTCCGTTCGTCCTTTGAATGCTATGAACTTAACCGAGCTTCCAAAACTCTTCGTTCGTTTATCGTTGATGACATCAGTAGATTTTACATGAAGATAGCCAAGGATCGAATCTCCAACGAAGAAAATGCTGAAGGGGCCCTATGGACTCTTTATCATGTTATGTTGGAATCACTGAAGATGCTTGGGTGTTTCAGCCCAATGATAAGTGAACATCTCTATCAAACATTTTACAAAAAATTTGAGAATGAAGAATCACTCTATCTACTCACTCTTTCAGCCGAGGATACTGGCAAAATAAACCCTCTCTACGAAAAACAGATGGAAACAGTAAAAGAAATCATTTCCAATGCTCTTCTAGCCAGGCAGACTGCAGCTATCAAAGTGCGCTGGCCAATCGGAACACTCTATATTGAAACCAAATCCCATGAAGTAAACGATACGGTGACTGCTTTTGGAGATATCATCTCTAGTTTGATCAATGTTAAGGAGCTCAAAGCCGTGGAGTCAAAACCAACTGGCGATTTGGCAAGTCAGGACTTTTCCAAGGGTACTGTCCATATCGATAAAAAGTTGGATGAAGCACTCTACGAAGAAGGGTTACTGAACGAAGTAAAAAGACGGGTTCAGATGATGCGTAAAGAAGCCAAGCTTGTTGAAAGCGACAAAATAACACTTACTGTGGATACGGATAAGGAAATTGAAGCCATAGTTAAGAAATACAAAAAAGAGATTTCCGAAGCTGTTAATGCTTCAGCTGTTGAATACAAGGTTGAAGCAAAAATGAATGAATACACCATAGATGGCAGATTGGTGAAATTAGCTATCAAAAAAGACTAATTCCATCTGTTTTTAAATACTTGTGTGAATATATGTATATCTATGGCAGTTCAGCGAACAGATTTTATTGTTAGTGCCAGCCGCGCTTTAACTGACCATGCAACGAGGTCAGGGCTTAGTTTAAGAACTCCTATTCATGAAGGTTTGGAGAAATTCAGGCGCCGTTTTACCAGTGCTTTTGATGAAATCGAGCAAAGACCAGATGGCGAATCCATTTACCAAAGCATGCTTCCTCTTTCTGATAGAAATGCAAAAATAACCACTGTGGAAGGTGATTCGGTTCATCTTCTGGTGTCCAAGCTCTTTCGTTCTTCTGAACAGGGCAGACTTGGCGTTCTTATGTACCTCCTGAGAGAAGATAGCACCAGAATATTTTTGATCTATCAAAGTCAGAGTCACTGCATGTGGAGAGTTGCACCTTCTGGTACTCACGGTTGGTTTGGTAAAACCGATGATCAGAACCAACTCAATCTGCCATACACATTCCAACGACTTTTAGACAGCCATGCCATTGATGGCAAAGCCAGACCAGCAGAATTGATCCATCCAACTTTGTTCAACTATCTTCTTCTTCAACCTGCTCTCTATCCTTTCTACGATGAAATGTGTCAAACTGTTCTTCTTGGAGTCCGTCAAGATCCAGTGGTGACTGAAATCTCTCCTGGTGCAGCAATTGACATTAGAAGGGGAGTTTTTGGGGATATGCTTGAGTGGCCAACCCAGGGATGTATAAGAAGGGCGAGTTTTGATTCTCTAGACCGTGAACTCAGATATCATTTTGTTGTTTCTCCCTATGGTTTTGGTATGTCATCGGCAGAGAAAAGAATAGCATTCAACCGCTATGGTCTGCGTCCAATGCCCAAATTTGTTGGTCCGATGATTGAACCATTTACTGATTATTACCAGGAAATTGATTATGCATTTGCACCGGTTAATCATCATTATGCTTTGCGTGATCCACTCAGAGTTCTAGCTGACATGACTCAAAAAGTAGGAGATGTTAGAGTTGTCCCCATGGAAGTTCTACATTTCCTGAATTCTCTAAGAAAAGCACTATCACAACAATGCGCTGATCTACCTAGAATTGGTGAAGAGATATCCGCAAGATGGGATGAAGCAGTTAGGCTTCACTCTTGAATCTGCTTCTTTTGTTTATGCTGCCCCAGCATCCTTTGCAGATGTACCTATGACCTATTTTTTTTCTCTTCTGTGATTTGGTACAATCATTGCAGATGGTTCTGTTGCAGTAGTCGCATTTCTGAAGTTTGGCTGTCTGTGAGCCGCATCTTCCACATGTTTCGATAGCCATTAATTTCACTCTCTTGAAAAATTTGTAAGGGAAATTAATATGGAAACCTATTTAATAGCTATTTAGGCAATGTTTTTCTATGAAAGGGCAGTCTGGTGTTGAATATCTAACTACCTACGGGTGGGCCATATTCGTTTTACTGATAATCATAGCAGTCATTGTTTCCAGTGGTGTACTAACCCCAAATTATCTTATTTCAGAAGAATGCGCATTTGGTAATAATCTCAAGTGCAATCTTGCTCTAGTAAATACTGGTGGCCAAAGCAAACTTACCCTTGAATTGTTTAACGGGTTTCCCTATAAGATTTCAGTGAAGTCAATTGATATTCAAACCGAAGATGGCACACAAAGATTTATCTTCCCTATTACTGCACCAATAAACGTCTCCAGTGGTGCCATTCAAACCTATAATGGGAGTCTTAGCGGTCCTCCTGTGCCTGAGGGTGCAACAAAAAGATTCAGGGGAAATATTACCTACTATTCCTGTGCACCTGAACTTGGTCCAGCTTGCAGCAATGTCACCCATTCCATAACTGGTAGAATTATCGCAAAAGTTATTCCACAGTAACTGAAAACTCGCCTTTGATTACTTCTACTTTTTTTATTTTGCTAATCTTAGCTAGTTCGTCTACCAATTCACCATCCATCTCCTCAGGTAGGCTAATTCTCACTAAATTTAATTCAGTATTCTGTGCAAACTTATTCTTTGATTTATACTGCCTTAGTTGGGAGACAACTTCGCTCAAAACATTTACCATCGCTACTTCTTCCTTGTATTCCTCTCCTGCTTCTGGCCATTTTTGTTTGTGGATGGTTTCTTTGCTGAACAAATTGTTGTAAACTTCTTCACTAATATGTGGTGTGAATGGCGCCATAAGTTTTAGCGATTCAATCAAGACTTTTCTTAATGTGTAAAATGCAGCATTTTTTGTTGGTCCTTCTAGGTAAACACGGTGCTTCACGTATTCGACATAATTGTCACAGAAATCCTGCCAGAAAAATCTTTGTATCTTGCTCATTGCATAATGATACTCGAATTTTTCCATATTTTCTGTGCATTCTTTGATGAGTGTGTTCAATTTTCCTAAAATCCATTTGTCTACTTTTGTAAGTTTTGGCTGTTCGGTTATCTGTTCTTTTACCACAGTTTCGAAAAATCTTGCTGCGTTCCAAATTTTACTTAGGAAGCTTTTTGCATATTTTATATCTTCAAAACTAAATGGTCTATCCTTTGCCATTGCTCCGCTTAGTGCTGACCACTGTCGTATGGCATCGGTTGGATAATCTTTTAGCAAGTCACTGGGAGAGATAATGTTCCCCAATGATTTGCTCATTTTTTTGCCATCTGGTGCAAGAACATTACCATTCAGTAGAATGGTTTTGAATGGCGGAATCCCTGTCAATGCAACTCCGCTTCTATAGATTGTGTAAAATGCCCAGGTTCTGACTATTTCCACACCCTGCGGTCGTAGTGAAATTGGATAGAATTTTTTCATCCTATTTTCGTCTGGCCATCCAGAAATAATTAGCGGACTAATGCTTGAATCCACCCAGCAATCGCAGGTACTTGTTTCTGCTTTCATTATTTTTCCACATTCACATTTTTTCTCTTTGGCCTTTTCTGGATAGAATGGCAACTCATCTGCTGGTGCTGTTTTTCCACATTCACAACCATAGAATGGCAATGGGGTTCCGAAAACTCGCTGTCGTGAAATTACCCAATCCCATTCTGCTCCTTCCACCCAGTCAATTAGGTAGGAAATACCAAAATCAGGCACCCATTCTATTTTATGTGCCATGTCTTTGATTTTTTTTGCTGTTGTTCTGATATCTGCAAACCACTGCACAGATGGTATCAATTCCACTGGTGTTTTACATCTATCATGAACTTTTACTGTTTGTTTTACTGAGGTTTTTTTGACTATCTTTTCTTTTAATTCTTCCAGGATTTTTGTTTTAGCATCATTTACTTTCAATCCGTTTAATGAAGCGGAATTGATCATTTTACCGTATTGGTCTATGGCCTGGTACAATGGCAGTTTATGCCTGTGCATCCAGACAACATCCATTTTGTCGCCGAAGGTACAAACCATCACCAAACCAGAACCAAATTCCTTGTCAACATCCTTATCTGCCAGAATGGGAACGGTTTTGCCCAACGGTGTGGTTATTTTTCCTTTCAGTCCTTTGTATCTCTCATCTTCTGGATGGTAGAGAACTGCCTCGCAAGCAGATAGTAGTTCTGGTCGTGTGGTTGCGATGATTAACTCTTCATTATTTGGACCAGTGAATTTTATGTGGTGTAAATTTCCATCTTTTTCTTCATCATCCAATTCTGCTTTTGCAATTGCAGAAACACATTTCGGGCACCAATAAACAGGATATTTATCTCGGTAAACTAGCTTGTCGTTGTACATTTTTATTAAAGATAATTGGACCTTTCTATGATACTCCTGGTCCATGGTTCTGTATTCATACTGCCAGTCTGGGCTGAAACCCATCTGGTTCATTTGCATTTTCATTCTGGCAATCATTTCCTTTGTCCATTCTACGCATTTTTCACGGAACTGGACTGGAGGAAGTCTGCCGTATTTCTTTTCCACTTTCACTTCAGTTGGGAATCCCTGGGTGTCCCAACCCTGAGGGTAGTAGACGTTGAAACCCTGCATTCTCTTGTATCTTGCTGCGAAATCAAAGAAGCTGTAGGATAGAACGTGACCCATGTGAAGTTCGCCAGACGTAAATGGTGGTGGGGTGTCGATCGAATAGATTTCTTTTTTATTGTCATTCTCATCGAACTTGTAGGTTTTGTTCTCTTCCCAGTATTTCTGCCATTTTTGTTCGATGGTCTGATCATATCTTTGTTGAAGCATAAAATCACTTAAAAAGAACCTGCGGTTCTTTTTTAATCTCCCTCTTTATTTGACCAAGGTTCCTTTTCCAACTTCCTTATTATTTCATTAATATGTCTAAGTAGTATTCTTAATCTTTTCAAAAGTAACTTATAAAATTGTGCTGCGTCAGTAGAAAGAATAAAATTATAATTAAAGAGTAATTAAGCGACCATCCTGGGCGATGCTCTCCTAGGTACTACTAGCTCAGGATGACCACCATGTAAGAATATGTTAAGCTCTGTTTGTTGTTTTGCCAACTCTAAATACTCATCAAAATTGTCACCCTTTCTCAACGCAGCCAGTAATTGGTCTGGGGTTTCTTTATCTGGCACCATCAAATTAGCCATTCTTACGCTAGTTCTCTCATATTCTTCTTTTTGTAATGGGTCCATCTCTATTCCTGGTTGCAATTTTTTCATTCTATCTATTCCATCTTGCATGACCTGGCTGCTCGTAATAGCTAGGTTTCTCATCATGTTCATTTCCATATTTGATTCGTATCCAAATTCCCTAAGTGCTCCTGCAACTGATGCTGGGCTAAATCCGCACATTATTGCTCCTGCTAGAATATCCTCATCCATCTGTTTTTTTGCTGCTGGTGTGGCTCCCCTAGCATCTGCTTCTTGATGGGCCTTTTTTCGCAATGCTTTAATCGTCTGTTTTTGAGCATCTGGTATTCCTAAAACCGTTTCCTGTGTTTGGCCTAAGACATGTAAATATGCTTCTGCTTGGTATCCTTCTTCAAGTGAAGCTACCCTGTCTCCAGGCACAGTAGCAGATATCCCGAAATGGGTTCCACCGTAGTCAATAGTCACTCCGGTTGTAGCAGTAATCAATATTGTTAATAATCTTTGATATTCCTCTTCTATATAACTCTGTAACTTGCTAATATCTCCTGCTATTTCTGGTGGGGCGTGCTGGGCTATTATTCGTTTTGCTGCATCTTCAGCTGTTTGCCGTTCTTGTTCTGTAACAGTTGGATCCTGTGATGTTCTGATGTTACTTGCAAGTGACACACCGTCCTTTCCATATCTTCGAAATTCCTTGCTTTCCTGTATAATCTCGTCGGCTTTACTATCCATCCTTGCCTTATATGCAGCTTCTAACACTACTACCTTCGCTTCTACGAAAGTTCTTTGGTGTGGTTTTTCACCAGTTGGTACCGGTGGTGCTTCAGCTGGCGGTTTTCCATCTTGATGTTCTTCTATACTTCTTGGTACTACCATAGTATTAATTATAAAAAAAGTAGTTTAAATATTATCGTTTGGCTAGTTCCATTCCTGGTTCAAGCATAACTCCTGCTGCTGCAACTACTTCCCCGGTTTTTGTATATAATGATACTGCAACACCTAAATATCCATTTTTGTATCTTATCGGGTTACCATTTTGGTCAAGCGGGAATCCATAAGCAGTTAATGCTACTTCTTTTGTTCTCGGATCTGTATATACCTCTATAACAGTAGTCATTTTTTCTAAAGTTCTGCCTGTATACTCTTCTACAGCTTTTCTAAACTTTGTAAAATCTCCATACCATTGTTTTTCTTGCCCTTCTTTTGGGAATTTTACTGCTGTTCCGCTTGTTCCATCTGCAGATAAAACAAATACAGTTCCAAACTGCCCCGGAACAAGTATCAGATTGCTATAATTTCGAGTTGTTGGGTCAACTCCCTCACTCCTTACATATCTCAAACTTTGTGTTTTTAGATTTTGTAAACTCTCTGCCATGTCTATCTTATCAATAACCATACTACCTAGTGTAATTTCGCTTCCCTGTGCCATAGCCGCCCTTGGTGTTAGCATTAATCCTGTAGTTCCAACAACACCAAAAGCCAAAGCAGTTCCTAATACAACAGAAGACACAAATCTAGTAGTAGCTTGAAAATAGGGACGTTTGGATACCTCTGGAGGTTTGCCGAGCTGGCGGTCAACATTGGCATCACGATATATTCGAGTCATAGCCATCCCATAAATACCGCTACAAAACTACTTAAAAAACCTATCGGTTTTGGTAAAAACTACAAAAATTGCCATTTGACCATGTTATTCTTCTTCTTCCAATAATTTTCCAATGTTTTTTGCAACTGTTTAGGTAATTCCTCTTCAGAAAGCCAAACATATTTTTCTTGATTTTGTAATTTTCCTGAAACTGCAAAATTTAATCTGTGAACTTGTTCTCCATCTATTATCTCGTTTACTCTGTCAATCAATGCTATAACCCGCAAATCTTCAATTCCATGTTCCTTTGCCAATGCCTCTATAACCTGATCAATGGTCTCTTCATTCCCGATTTTCGCTTTTGGTATACTATTCTGCATTACCAGTAGTTTATCCTCTGAAATCAAAAACAGGCCAACTGCCATGCGTTCCACTCCCTCTCTTCTGGCAATGGTGTAAAAATATTTATGAAGGCGGGAGATCAGTTTCTTTTCCATAATAGTTTATTTATTACCACAACATTTTATAAACATATAACTTTTCTCTGAGTTCCACCATTTTTTATGTAAATTTTATATATTTCCAGCTCTTATTTTGTATAATTTTACATAAAAAAACTAGAAAACCAGTTTCATCCCATCTTTGGCTGCCACTGTTCTAATCCCACTTCCTTTTTCTATTCTCTCAGCTTCAAGATTAGGTCCTGCTCTAAGCATTTTTATCCCCATGTGGCTGATCACGCAGGTTTTAGGTTTGGCTTCTTTGACAATTTCAATCACATCCTCAGTTTTCAAATGACCTTCGTATTCATCATGTTCTGGTTTTATACAATTAATGATCAAAACATCACAGCCAGAAAAATTTTTCCCCAAATCTTCCATCAATTCAGTGTCAGTGATATATCCAACCACCACATTGTCTATGGTTAATTTGAATCCAAAGGTGCTTGGTTCATCGTGTTTCAAACCAAATATCTCGATGTCAAAACTTCCTTTTTCTGTTGCGAATTTTTTCTTTTCACCAAATTTTGCAGCATAGACTTCAGATGCTTTGGATTGGTGCCATCTTGTTAAGCCACGATCCCGATCTTCACTCCCATTGATGGTAATCGCGCTTCCAATTACAATCCCTCTTTTTTTAAGTGAATACCTTGTCATTCCCTCTATCATCACACCAGCATCATTGACATGGTCAGTGTGATTATGAGTGACGATAACACAATCCAATTCCAAAGGATCCTGCCTGTTTTTTATCGAATGTAATAACGCACCAGGTCCGGGGTCAACATGAATATTTGCTGATCTGGAGTTTATTCTGAAACCACCGGTGCCACGGACCTGTTTTATCAAATTCACCCGTCCACCGCCAGTCCCAAGGAAAATTAGTTCCATGATTAGTTTCCATGGTAAAAATTTAAGAAATCATCTTGCAGAACATACAAATTCCTTTGGAGGAAGCTTCGCCACAGGTTGGGCACACACCCAATTCAGAAGCAGTTTTCCCATATTTATTTCGTAACGCATCTTCAATTTCCAAAAATGAATTTACTATTTTGAATTTGGTTCCAGGATATCTTTCTTCGCTTTCATTCAACATCTTCCTAACATGGCTTCTAAATGCAAAATGAGCATAGGGGCATTCCACTCTTTCCAGTTCAATCCCTTTCATCATGGCATAGATTGCATTTTCTTTTTCTGGTGTAAGCATAAGGGGTTTTATCCTTGGAATGAACTTCTTATCACTGACAATGGGCTCATTGAATCTGGCAAGGCGGGCTGGTTCATTTCTCATGATATTCATCAAAACAGTCTGGGCAACATCATCCAGGTTATGGCCAATTGCCAGTTTATTTGCACCGACTTCCCTAGCACCCTTGTTGAGCATATATCTTCTTATCACACCGCAAAAACTACAGGGTAGTTTATCTTCATCATCTTTTTCTATTTGATCAAGGGTTTTTCCAGCAACCTCTTTGAATGTAAAAACCCGGTGTTCGATACCTAAAATCTCGCATTGTTTTTTTGCAATGTCCAATGTTTTCGCTCGATATCCCTTGATTCCTTCATCAATGGTAATTGCTATCATTTCAAACGGTAGGTCTTTTTGCAATTGATGGAGTGAATGAAGTAGAACGCAACTGTCTTTTCCACCAGACAGGCCAACTGCAATTCTATCCCCTTTGCGCAGCATGGAGAATAGGCGAATTGTTTTCCTAAATCGTTTATCAAACATTCTGATGAAGTGTTGCTCGCAAAGATGCTTGCTGGAATATGGAAGAAAAACAATTGCATTGTTTTTGCACTGAGAACATTTCATTTTTCATCCACCGAAAACTACTTTTATCACTTCGACCTTATCTGTTTTTTTAAGTCTGGTGGTCTCCGGAACAAGTTTCCCATTTACCTTTACCACCACTTCTTCACGCATAATTTTGAGTTTTTTTAACAACTCAATAGGTGTTCCATTGAAAACCATTTTCTTTTTTTGATTATCGACTTTAATTTCTATTCTCTCACCTTAAAGTCTACTTGATGCTTTCATTATTTATTCATTCCATTTCTTTGAACCGGAGTTAGCCCCCCAATCAAACAAAAAGCTAAATAAGGCTTGGCCAATTAATCAAATTATGAAGATTACATCCGTATGGGCGCGAGAAATACTAGACTCACGAGGAAATCCTACCATTGAAGTTGATGTGGCAACTGAAAATGCCTTTGCCAGCGCAGCTGCTCCAAGTGGTGCATCCACTGGTACGCACGAAGCAGTTGAACTTCGTGATGGGGGCAGCCGCTATCTAGGTAAAGGGGTTCTCAATGCAGTTGACAATGTAAACAACATAATTGCACACAATCTTATTGGCATGAATGCCAGTGACCAGGAAAAGATCGATGCAAAATTAAGAGAACTTGATGGAACTCCGTTCAAAAGCAAGCTTGGCGCAAATGCCATTGTTGCAACTTCCATGGCAGTGCTTCGTGCAGCTGCAGCTTCTGATGGAAAAATGCTTCATGAATATCTTGGAGGAACTACCCTTCCCTTTGCCATGTTCAATATTGTCAATGGAGGCAAACATGCTGGTAATAGTCTTGCTATTCAGGAATTTATGATAATTCCAGAAGCAGATATTTTTTCCGAACGACTGCAGATGGCCAGTGAAATTTATCACATTCTAGGAAAACGTTTGGTGAATAGCTATGGTCCAGTGGCAAGAAATGTCGGTGATGAGGGTGGTTACGCTCCTCAAATAGATAACACCTACAAAGTTCTGGATGCAATAGTTGCCGCCATTGAAGAAGCCGGCTACAAAGATGTATGTTCGCTTGCTTTGGATTGTGCAGCCTCTTCTTTTTACGACAGCAGAAAAGGCAGTTATTCCATTGATACCAAAGATCTAAAGGAACCAGAATTGGTTGACTATTACATTGATCTTGTAAAGGCATACCCCATAAAAAGCATCGAAGATCCATTTGATGAGGAAAGCTTTGAAGCATTTGCTGCTCTTCGTTCTGATCTACCCAATATTCAAATAGTCGGTGATGATCTCACTGTTACCAGTGTTCCCCGTCTGAAGGAGGCCATATCACACAATTCAATCAATGCACTGTTACTAAAACTAAATCAAGTTGGGACTGTTAGCGAAGCAATGAATGCTGTTGGTTTGTGCAAGCAGCTTGGGCTTAACATCGTGGTTAGCCACCGTTCAGGCGAAACTGAGGATTGTTTTATCTCAGACTTTTGCGTTGGGATAAACGCCAACCAAATCAAAACCGGTGCGCCAGCTCGCGGTGAAAGAACTGCCAAATATAATCAGCTATTAAGGATTGAAGAGCGATTGGGACTTTCTGGTTAGATGAAGGATTAAAAAAGATGTCCTACAACATAAACTAAAGTGCGTACTCAAGTGAAACTATGGTGGAAAGAAAACCCAATCCAACAGACGCAAAAACCTACTATCAAATGGGTAATGACTATTATGAGAAAGGCGACTTTGACAAAGCCATAGAAAATTATAACATGGCCATTCTTCTCAATCCTGTTTTTTCAGAAGCCTATTTCAACCGTGCCCTATCCTATTACCAACTTAAAAATTTCGATAAATCCATTGCCGATTACACAAAATCCATGGAACTTGATCCCCAGAACCCGATTATCTACAATAATCGTGGTGATGCCTTCTATAGAAAGCAGGATTTTCAAAGTGCAATAAAAGACTATGACAAGGCCATAACCCTCAATCCAAATTATCTAAAGGCCTTCTACAACCGTGGTTTGTCCTATGCTTCCATTGAAGAATACGAAAAGGCAGTTGAGGATTTCACCAAAGTTATTTCTCTTAAGGCAGATTTTGCTGAAGCCTACCATCTTCGAGGTCTTGCATTTGAATATGCAGGTTCCATGTCCAGTGCCATTACTGATTATGAAAAGGCTCTCGAACTAAATCCAGAACTCACTGAAGCAAAAACCCATTTGGACAGTGCCCGTTCCAAGAAAGATCAGGAAGGAAAAGGTGGGGAGGGGGGCACGGCAGACATAAAAATGCTTTCCAAACCAAACATGACATTTAATGACGTAGCTGGCATGGCAAAAATGAAAGAAGAAATCCGTGAAGCAGTCGTCTATCCAATGAGAAATCCCGAGCTTGCCAGAAAATATGGTAAATTGGGTGGTGGCGGAATTTTGATGTATGGTCCGCCTGGTTGTGGAAAAACATTTATTGTTAAGGCAGCTGCAGGCGAATGCCAAGCTGGTTTCATTAATGCTAAATTATCTGATTTACTGGACATGTATGTTGGTAATACTGAAAAAAATATCCACAAGGTATTTGAACTTGCAAGAAAAAACTCACCATGTCTTTTGTTCTTTGATGAAGTTGAAGCCATAGGTGGCAGAAGAGACCAGCAGGAAGGCCAGCAGTACATGAAGATGGCAGTTAACCAGATGCTTTATGAGATGGATGGTGTTGAAGCCAACAACCAAAATGTGCTTATTATTGCAGCTACAAACGCACCCTGGGATGTTGACCCTGCATTAAGACGTTCTGGTCGTTTTAGCAAAACAATTTACCTTCCCGAGCCTGATTACACTTCCGGTGTTTCCATACTGAAAATGCATGCTAAAAAAAGGCCACTTGGGGCATTTGTTCCATTCAATCTTCTTGGTGCTTCAACTCTTGGGTATGCATCTGCAGATCTCAAGTCCATTGTGGATGATGCCGCAACCATTCCATGGAGAGAAGCATTTCTGGGTATTGAGAAAAAGATCGAAGAACTTGTAAAAGGTGGCATGCCAAAGGAGCAGGCAGAAGAGCTTGCAAGAAAACAGGTTCAACAGAGACCCGTTACCATGGGAGATTTTGTTCAAGCAATTATCAAGAAACGTTCCTCACTTCCACCCTGGTATGAACAGGCCAAAAAACAAATTGGCAAGCAGGAGGAAATTACCATGGTGGATGGCAAGGAACACAAAAAAGTTACTGACAGTAAAATGGGTCCTGGTGAAAAAGAAGCATTCAGAGATTTGCTTGGTACCATCAACAGCAGAAATGAATGGTACAATAAAATTATTTACCGAGCTCGAAAAGAACTGATTCTTGTATTTTTGCGTTTAATAGTGATAGTTACAGAACCCGGAAGGTTAGTAATCTAGTTTTTTGAAATAGGAATGATGCCCATGTTTGAATTCAGTACTGGAGACTCTCAAAAACTTCATGGTCTTACCCTCGGTTATTTGGTTTTTGACAATGTAAAAGTGGAAAAGACAAATCCAGAATTGGAAGCAACTCTGACTAAAACCACGGATTTAGTGAAAAAAAAATTTACCACCACTGATTCCCTCGCAACAGATCCACTGATCAAGGGCGTTCGTCAGTTATTTTCTTCTGTTGGGATAGATCCAACAAAAGAGCGTCCATCCGGTGAAGCTCTTATCCGAAGGATTCTGAACGGTTCAATCTACAGAATAAACGCCCTGGTTGACTGCAACAATATAATTTCGATGACATTTGGTCATCCCTGCGGTATTTACAATGCTGAAAAAATTAATGGTAAAATTATTCTTGACATTGGAAAAGAAGGTGAATATTACGAGGGAATCGGAGGTAGAAAACTCAATGCAGCCAATCGCATTGTAACCCGTGACTCGCTTGGCATTTTTGGCGCGCCAACTGCAGATTCGGCAAGGACCTCAGTTACCATTGAGACAAAAAAAGCCCTGTTACTTATCTATCATCCACCTTCAGTAGCAACAGACCAACTGGAGCAGGCAATGGAGATGGCCAAGACAACAATGCCAAAAATATCCGGTGGGCAGCTGATTCAATCTGGGGTATTTAGCATCTAGTTTATTATTTTTTACCTGTTTTTTCATATTATGCTTCTTATTCAAAGCGGTACTGTTTTCATTGGAGATAAATTTGTCAAAAAGGATATTCTGATTGATAATGGAATCATCGTTGATATTGGTACCAACCTCAAAGGAACTGAGAAAATTGACGCCAGCGGAATGCTTGTTCTCCCTGGACTTATCGATCCCCATGTTCATCTACGTGAACCGGGCGCCACCCACAAGGAAGATTTTACAACTGGAAGCAGAGCAGCAATTGCCGGCGGGTTTACCACAGTAATGGATATGCCTAACAATACTACTCCCACAACTACCAAGGAAAGGCTAGAAGAAAAGATGAAACTTGCAAAGCAAAAGGCGGTTTGTGATGTTCTATTCCATTTTGGTGGCACTGATGATAATTTCGATGAAGTGAAAAAGGCAAATCCCCCGTCCCTGAAGCTCTATCTTGGCGAAACAACTGGCATGTTGGTTCTAAAAAACCAAAATTCACTTGAAAAACATTTTGTAAATTTTCCTGCAGAACGACCCATTGTTCTCCATGCGTCTGATCACTCTCCAGATGAAGAGATTAACCTGGGAAAGACCTATGCAACAGTTGAAAATGCAATTTCTCTGGCAAACAAACACAAGCGTAAAATACACATTGCCCATGCTTCAACAAAAAAAGAAATCGACCTGGCTATCAGAAGCAAAAACTGTACTGTTGAGGTTGCGCCCCACTATCTTTTCCTCTCAACCAATGATCTTGAAAGACTTGGTCCCATGGGTAAGGTCTATCCTCCTCTACGCAGTGAACAAAAACGAATCCATCTATGGAAATCCTTGGAAAATGTCGATTGCATTGCCACTGATCATGCTCCCCATACCATTGAAGATAAGGAAAGCGGCTCAGCTGGGTTTCCTGGTCTTGAAACAAGTTTGGCACTTATGTTGAAAGGTTGCGATCTTGGTTTTATTGATAAACTATGGCTTATTCCAAAAATGAGCGAACAGGTTGCAAGTATTTTCAACATTGAGAAAAAAGGGCAAATCAAGAAAGGATTCATAGGAGATATTACCATTGTTGATCCGAAAAAAGTCTGGAAGGTTGATACCAGCGAATTGGAAACAAAATGCAAATGGTCTCCTTTTGAAGGAATAGAATTCAAGGGAAAAGTTCACACAGTAATAAAAAGCGGAAAAATAGTCTACAGGGAATATTGTTTTGTTTAATTTTGTCTGACTACAAAATTTTCCCATCCTGCTCCATAGGTGTATTGAATCGCCAAACTGATCATCTGGCCAGTGCCAAGTCGAATTTCTTCTGGTAATGGAACAATCATCCTTGGCATTGTATCATCTCTTGGGTTGAATGTTATCCCATCGCAGGTTTCTGTTATCGATGTAAGTCTTAATGCGTTTACTATTCCCGGGTGCAGAGCACGCAGAGAAATTTGGATCGACACATCCAATACCATATCATTGGAAAATCCTATTTCAGAAGCAATTACCCTAGACGTCATTTTTTTTGCTTTTGGATGCGTACTTTCAAGTTCAAAATAAGTAGTTGGAATTACTACCACCCCTTCACTATCCCCAAATTGAGTCTGAACACCTTCCACATAGTTTGAGATTCGTTTTGGAATTATTATAGGATTACCATCAACAACCCCAAGCAAATGCCTGAAAATCGGTACCTGAGGTTCAACAACGCACCACGTACTAAGCATCTCACCGATCAAAATATCCACTGGTGGAAGGTTGCCATGTGTTAATTCTAGGGCGTCACCTACAATTAGTTTAATTCTATTCTCTAGCCTATGTCTTCTGATATTTGCCATGGCAACTCTAGCCATTCTTTCATCTTTCTCAACTGCGATAACTTTTCGTGCTCCGGCCAGCGCGGCATAAATAGCCATAATTCCGGAGCCTGTTCCAACGTCTAAGACCAAGCGGTCTGGTGCTAGAGTGTCAAATGCTTTTCTAAATGCAGCATTCCTTTGTGCATTCTTAAGAAAATTGATGTGCTCCTTTGGATCAAAGGAATCATTTCTTGTATCATGAAGAGAGATTACTCGTTCTCGTTTCATTCTGCTCTCCCTCTAATTATTGCATCCAAATGGCGAATATCTTGGCTTTCGTTGAATCTTTCGAACAGTTGTTTAAATTCAGTAAGTGGGTGCTGAGCACCAGTGTTTTCACTTGAAGTTGCTATATAAATTTCCAGTCCAAATTTCTCCATTATCCCCCTTACAACTCCTGCTACAAATGCTGGCGTAAGATAACTGCCTGCTGCCAAGGTGGTAACTCCTTCAACTGGGAAAAACGATTCAATACAAATTCGAACTGGTGAAGATGTTGGATATCTATATCCTGGAATTAATTGGCCAAACAGTCTGCTAAATTCATCAATCTTCATTGCTGCTCTAAACAAATCGTGACGTGCACTTGTTTCATCAAACATTGGCAATCCCGTTAGCAAATAGGCTACTGGTGTTGCTCCATTTGCAGTTATTTGCCCTGCAGCAGCTAAGAATTTATTAAAGGCAAATCCCTTGCCAAGTTCCTCGCATCTAATGTGGTCATCATAGGTTTCCACTCCTATGGCAACTTCCAAATTCATTGGTTGATGCGGATTTTGCACGGTGGTCAGGTGTCTCAATACAAATAGTAAACTTTCATTGGTGATAAACTCTGGCCGAGATTCTAATAGAACCGTGCGAATTTGAGATTGGGGTATCAAACCAAGCAGTTCGCCTAACTGTTCTTTAGCCACCTGTCGTTGATCCAATAGGGACCCGCCGCTCATAAGGAGCTCGATTGCATCCACCCGGGCAACGTTTGTTGCCATATGTATCGCATCACCAAATGGGATCCCGTGTTCTGATGGTTTTTGATCGTGGAATGCACAAAATTCGCACGCCTTTCTTTTTTCTCTTCTTCGTTCTGCAGCATACTGGCATTCACCGGTATTGAGTACTAACTGAGCACGTTTGCCGGGTTTACCATCTACCCGAGCTTTTACTATGTTAATCGAGAGCACTTTTGGTAGTGTTGTGTGGTTCATAATGTTGTTGTGCGGTCAGACCTATTTAATTAGTTGTCGTAAATTTTTTTACGAAAGCTTTTATTTGTTTTTACCCACTAATCTGTCATGCCAGTCGACAAAAACCTCCTCAAAGAGCTTGGCCTCACTAACAATGAGGTTGAAGTTTACCTAAAACTTCTAATGAGCGATTCTATTACTGTCAATATATTAGCTGAAAGAACTGGAATGCACAGACAGGTGTGCTATGACGCATTGGATCGTCTTCTTGAGAAAGGTTTTGTCAGCTATGTTGTTAAGGAAGGCAAAAAGAATTTTCAAGCACTTCCACCAGAACAGTTGGTGGTCTATGCTGAGGATATGAAATCCAGGCTCGAACAGATGGTACCTGATCTAAAGAAAGTTTCTCTGATGCCCAAGGATGAAACATTTGTAGAGGTCTACAAGGGCAAGAATGTTGTTCGAACCATCCTTCGTGACATGTTGGATCATATGAAGCGTACAAGAGAAACTGCTCTCATCTTCGGAGTGGACGAATCTAAATTTAAGGAATATGATCAGCCTGCCACTGAAAAATACATAAATGATCTTAGAAAATTCAATCTCAGGGAAAAACTCCTGTCGTTTGAAGGTGCAACTGAATTCTTTTCTGGCCCCCAATCAGAATACCGTCTTCTGCCAATCGAGTTCTTTAATCCAAATCCAACCTATGTCTATGGGGATAAGGTCGTGTTTCTTGTTTGGGGAAGTCCCATGCATGCAGTTATGATTAAAAGTAAAGAAGCTGCAGATGTAAACCGGAAACAATTCAACATTCTTTGGAAATTAGCTAAAAAGAGATGATACTATGGGAAAAAATCAGATGCCAAAAAAATCAGCAATGGAAATGAAGCCTCAGGTAGCCTATATGGGGCCTCCAATTGATGACGCACCGTCAGCCCCAGTGGTAAAGCCACTATCTTTGTTTGATAAAATCAAGAAATTCATCGGATTGAAGTGATTCTATGGTAAAAAAGAAAAAACCAAAACCGAAAAGACCAATTAAAAAAATGCCTAAAAAAACCAAGATCGAAGAACGTCCGACAGTGGATTACATGGGACCCATTCCACAATAATTCGGTGACCCGTTGCCCAAAAACATCCTATCCCAAAGCTGGAAATACCGCAAGGCTCTTTCTGCCAGGTACCAAACTGGATTAGAGCTACCCCCGCCAACCATGTTAGGTTGGGAAGCCACCAAACGATGCATATTCGATTGTGTCCATTGCGGAGTGACAAAACATCAGCTAAAGAATGAGCTGACAACTGCGCAAATCAAGTCCCTAATCAACCAGGCTGCAGATTTTGGTATTAGCATTTTTGCCATCACCGGTGGAGAACCACTTATTCGAAAAGATCTTGTTGAAATTATCGCCTACGCTTCAAAAAAAGGATTAAAAGTTACTCTTGCAACAAACGGATTATTATTAGATAAATCTTTGGTTGATAGATTGATCAAGGCTGGGGTAGTCACCTTCATGCTAAGTCTGGATGGCCCCAAGGAAATTCACAATAAAATAAGGCGCAATTCGAAAAGTTTTGATCATGTTTTCAATGCCATCAAGCTTATTCGCGGCAAATCTGCTGTGGTTATCTCAACAACTCTAATGGCCTTGAATCAGTATTCTCTTCCTGATCTTCATAATCTCCTGGTAAATGAAAAAATCGATCTTTGGCGTCTGAATCCTCTTTTGCCAATAGGTAATGCGTTGGACAACAAAGTTAGTCTCACAAGACCTCTAAATGAAATCCTCGGTGAAATACATGCTCTTAGAAAAAGGAAACAAGTCAAAATTATGCTCTGTGAATCACTGCCCTACACTCCAGGATATACGGTTCGTGATCTTCCTGTCTACTGCCCAGTTGGATTCACTGTGATGACCATTGGGGTGGATGGTACGATTAGAGGTTGCCCGGAACAGGGTGACAGCGAGGACTGGGTGGAAGGAAATGGGCTGACAGAGCCACTCCAGATAATTTGGCAAAAGAAATTCTCACGATATAGAAATTACGAATGGAAGTCAGATCCATCCTGTGCCAAATGTAACGCAACAAAACTTTGCATGGGTGGTTGTTGGATTCTTAGAAATTACAAAAAACAATGTATAAAAATTAAATGACTCTTTCTATTTTGATGTGTGCTTCGTTGCCAGTACCCTGGTAGGTCGAGCTTATTTTTATCTTAACCCAACCGCCAGCAGTTGTTTTGTCAACGATGGTACCAACACCATCTATTGGATATTTGACAACTTCAACAATCTCAGTTTGGCCTTGGCCGGTTTCAATTTTTAGGACAATCTCACCACCACGTCCTGCATCATTGGTACTCAATGAAACTGTGTTTGGCGGTACGTACACATCAGTGATAACCTCACTACTGGTACCAAGACTCCCAATTGAATTTGCCAAAGAGCCAAGTCTTGAAACTGCCAGCTCTGCCTGGTAGGATGCAATCTGCTGGTTTGCGTCATTTGCCTTTAGATAGACCAGCACCAGCAATGGAATAAATATCAATAGAACAAAACCAACAATGACTAAAAGTTCTGTGCTAACTTGTCCTTTCATCTAATCTTCCCTCCGCTTTATTTTTGGTTTTACTTTCTCTCTTTTCTTTCCAAGAACTATATCTGCTTCTTCAGCAACTTCGTCAATACATTCTTTTAGGAACTCACCCTCGCTTTTCATGGACAGGTGACCGTGATCAGTGTCAAAATTCAAATTCACATCGAATGAAGATTTTCCTTCCTTCACATGTACGTTACAATTCCTAATGTTGAATGTTTTTATATATTTTTCAAGAACATGACCAATTTTATCGTTTATGTGATTGTAATGGTTCATGTTATCATCATTCAGCCCAGCAACATTGATTCTAATTCCATCCTTGGTCATTTCGTGAACTGTTTTGAATATATCAAGTGCAGAGAGCACACCAACTGGTTTTCCTTCAGATGTAATAATCACTGCGGAAACCTGTTTATCAACCATTTTCTTCACTGCGGCTTGAACATTAGCTCCTTCTTCAACAAGTGCCACATCCGGCCTTAGGAATTCAGATATCCTCATTCCATCAACGTTGATCTGAAGGTGTTTTATGTCCTTTCTGCCTGTTGAAAACAGATTAGGTCTGTTGGACCATGCACCAACATCATAGGCCGAGACAATGCCGATCAGACTATCATTGCTTGTTACCACCAATCTTCTGAGTCTGCTTTCTTTCATAATGCGTTTTACTGTTCCAACACTGTCCTTTTCATCCACAGTTTGAACAGGGCTGCTCATTATTTCTGAAACTGAAAGTTGAGGTATCATTTTATTTTTTACCATCTCCTTCAGAAGTTCCACTCTGGTGGTGATACCCAGTGGACGATGGTCCTTGTTAATCACCGGAAGCGCTTTGTAATGTCCAGTGAGAAATGCTTCCATTTGATCAAACATCTGTGCAGTTTCAAAAAGTACTGGTGGTCGAACCACGACTGTTTCACATTTTGTGTTGTGGGGTTCTCGAACATTCTGACTCAAACTATGATGGTCAATTATCCCATAATACCTACCTTTTTTGGTAACTATAACCGCTGGATGTTCATCAAGCTGCGGCAACGCCTTTGACACAGAGTCAGTTGTCTCCAATATTAAAGTCTGTTTTATTTCCATAAAATAACACGCCCCACGATTCGGTATAACTATATAAAGGAAATAGGTATATAAGAATTATGGCGAACCAGATGCAGATTCAAACTACCCAGTACTTTGAGTCAATGGTGTCCAAACCGACCTGGAAGGACGTTCTTCTTGAGTCCATCTCTTCCCATAGCATAGATCCTTGGAATATTGATCTTCTTCAACTTGCAGACGCTTTCATAAAAAAAGTTCGCGAAATGGAAAGCATGGATTTCGGTCTCCAGGCAAATGTTATCCTCGCAGCTTCTATTTTACTAAAATATAAAAGCAACTATCTGAAATTTATTAATTATCAATCCGAGATTTCTGAGTTCATGCCCGATGGCGAACCAGATCCTACTGCCATAAGTGAAATTCCAATGCTTGCACTTAGTTCACGAATTCCTCCCAAGCGCCAGATTACTCTTGATGAGCTTATTGGCGAAATGGAAAGGATAATCAAATACGATGAAGTGGAGCGAGTGCATATTCCACGCGGAGCGATAATGGAAACAATAGATATGGAATTAACCGAGCATGATATCGAAAAAGATATGGATCTTCTTCTAACCGATATTCGTGCCAATACGGACAGTGAAGGGTGGTCCCTCTTTTCTAAGGTTACTCACAATTCCGATTCCCGCCAATTAATCTATTCTCTCATATGCCTTCTGCATCTAGTGCAGTTTGGCAAGGTTGATATTAAGCAGGACAAATTATATGGGGAAATTTTTATTCGCCTTCTAAGTAAATCGAATTAGAAAATATAAATAAAAAAATTAAGAAATTACTGTTGAACCTGGTTTTGCTTTTGGTTTAGATTTTACAATCTTTACATTAGCTGGTGTCAAAAGGATCAATGCGGTTTTTGTGTCGTTTGCCAATGCTGCGACATCACCGTTAATCTTTCCACTGTAGCTTCTTAGTTTCGAAAGAATTGTCTTAAGTCTATTTGGCTGATTCTTTAGTGGGTTGACATCTAAAATAACAATATTCTTTTGGCCGAGTTCTTTTAAAACAAGGTCACCGTCACCCTCATTTCTCAATTCTACTTTCTTCACATAGAAATCAGCAGGAGGACTTACAACATCGCCTTCGGCTTGCATCAAATCTTCCAAATCCGGCACATCTGATTGTTCGTTCTTTCCACCTAATATTTTATCGAAAAGTCCCATTAAATCACCACTGCATGGATATCTCTTCCTTTAATACAATGACTTTTTAAATCTGACCGCCTGCTAATTTCGACGTAACTTATGACAGTTAATTTTTTCCATGGCAGCACTAAACACCGGATTTTTAAACATTTACCTATTTTTATCTGGTGAATTGATGAATCTCAAATTTGATTTTGCATTTTCGTGTTTCCTATTTTTTCGTGCAAACGGAAAAATTAACGGAACAGAAGCGAAAATTAGCAAAGAAAAGGTGAATTAATGGAAGCAGTATTACTGGCATTAGGTGCTGGTGTGTTGACACTTTTATACGCTGCCTATTTAGCGTATAAGGTAATCAATGAACCCAGCGGAAATGACAAAATGCGAGAGATTGCAAAGGCAATCCAAGAAGGTGCAAATGCTTTTCTAACTCGACAATACAAAACGCTTGCTCCAATAGTATTAGTACTATTTGTGGTCATGTGGTTTTTTGTTAATCAACAAATGGCTATTGCATTCCTGGTTGGTGTTGTCTCATCAGCTCTTGCAGGTTATATTGGAATGCAGGTTTCGGTTCGCGCAAATGTTCGCGTTGCTGAAGCTGCAAAAAAAGGTCTCAGTCAAGCACTTGGTCTTTCATTTAAAGGTGGTGCTGTAACTGGAATGGCTCTAGCTGGTCTTGGACTTATCGGTGTCTCAGTATTATACATGTACTTTGGAAGTCTGACACCATTGATCGGCTACGGGTTTGGTGCTTCACTCATATCACTATTTGCCCGTGTGGGCGGTGGTATCTATACCAAGGCAGCAGATGTTGGTGCTGACCTGGTTGGTAAGGTGGAAAAAGGAATTCCAGAAGATGACCCAAGAAATCCTGCAGTTATTGCAGATAATGTTGGTGACAATGTGGGTGACTGCGCAGGTATGGCCGCAGATGTTTTTGAGTCATTCGTGGTCACTGTGATTGCATCCATGCTAATTGGTTTGACACTGGTCGAACCACTCCTGGTTCAAATTCCACTTGGAATTGCAGCTCTGGGTGTTCTGGCTAGCATTCTTGGTTCTTTGTTTGTCAGAATTGGCAAGGGCAACAAAATCATGCCAGCATTTTATCAAGGTATTATCGTAAGCGCACTTCTCATGATTGTATTCGCTTACTTCTACCTGACAAGCCTGGCTCTTTCTGTTCCTGCCATGACCCTGTTTGTACCTGTGATGTTGGGTGCCATTGTAACACTATTACTGTTTGTAATTAGTGAATACTACACTTCAACAGAATTTGGTCCAGTCAAATCTGTTGCCAAGGCGGCAACAACTGGTGCGGGTACCAATCTAATTTCTGGTCTTGCAGTTGGTATGGAATCCACTGCACTTCCTACATTGGTTATCCTGGCAGCAATTATAATTTCCTATATGATT
The DNA here is from genome assembly GCA_902386555.1 of Candidatus Bilamarchaeum dharawalense. Taxonomy (GTDB): domain Archaea; phylum Micrarchaeota; class Micrarchaeia; order Anstonellales; family Bilamarchaeaceae; genus Bilamarchaeum; species Bilamarchaeum dharawalense. The sequence goes on along the minus strand of CABMJJ010000009.1, from coordinate 141,620 downwards.
GGTGGGCTCTACGGTGTTGGGCTTGCTGCAGCAGCAATGCTTTCACTGAGCGCCATTGTAATCGCCATAGATGCCTATGGTCCAATCACTGACAATGCAGGTGGCATTGCGGAAATGTCTCATCTTCCAGAGTCTGTTAGGAAAATAACAGATGCACTGGATGCTGTTGGTAACACAACAAAGGCAACCACCAAAGGTTATGCAATAGGTGGTGCAGCACTCGGTGCTCTTGCTTTGTTTGTCGCCTATGCTGAAGAGGCCCATCTTACAGACATAAACCTACTAAGTACTCCGGTTGTGGTTGGTTTGTTTGTCGGAGCCCTTCTACCATTTATCTTCTCCAGCCTACTTGTTTTGGCTGTTGGAAGAGCAGCATTCCAGATTGTGGAAGAAGTAAGAAGACAATTCAAGGAAATAAAAGGCCTTATGGCAGGTACTGGCAGAGCAGATTATGCCAAGTGCGTTGACATTGCAACTGCAACAGCATTGAGAGAACTTGCGCTTCCAGGTATTCTGGCAGTACTTACTCCATTGCTTGTTGGTTATCTGTTCGGTGCAGCTGCTCTGGGTGGTTTGCTGGCTGGTGTTATTGCAGGTGGGCTTATGCTTGCTTTGATGATGACAACCGCTGGTGCTGCCTGGGATAATGCAAAGAAGTATATCGAACAGGGACACCATGGTGGCAAGGGAAGCGATGCTCACAAAGCTGCTGTTGTCGGTGACACAGTTGGAGATCCGTTAAAAGACACTGCTGGTCCAGCGCTTAACGCGTTGATTAAAGTAGTTAACACGGTCTCGTTGGTATTCGCTGGCCTGGTAATTGCAAAAAGTTTGAATTTAATCTAATAGGAGGAGATTCAAAAAGGACCTCGGTCCTTTTTATTTTCTATTTTTCAACTCACTGCATTTTAATTTCTATCTTCCTAATATTAAACATGGAAACTCCTGATTCTCCTTGGGCAAGAAATCAAGACATTAGAGTTCACAAGCCAAAAATCGAGCCACCCAACCAGGCAGCAATTTTTCTCTACGACTTTTTGAGATCAAAAAATATCTCTTTTGGGCGAATGATTGATATCGGCGGTGGCAACGGACGTAATGCGGTTTATTTTGCTGAACGTGGTTTTGAAGTTCATTGTGTAGACCAGGATTCTATTCCAGATCTTGATCTTCACGGAGTTACTTCCCACTCTCACAGCATCAATGATTTCTGGCATTTTGAAAGAGAATATTTTGATGTTGCTCTTGATGTTTGCTGCTATTCTAGGCTTTCTGATGCTGAAAGGCACAATTACAAAAATGAGTTGAAACGTGTTCTTCAGGATGGTGGTTTTTACCTATTGTCCATTCCTGAAAAAGATGCTGAAAAATTAAAAAAAGAATTTTCTGATTTTCGAGTCGACCTTACCAAAACCATCGAAAACCAGATCGTTTTTATTTTTTCAAGATAATCACGGGCCAATGTGCATCATACTTGTATCCACACCGTCTACTTCTGGCGGTCCGGTTTTTCTATCGTCATTCTTTTTTGTTGGCCCACCATTTCCATTGTCGTTTTTTGGCTTAGTCCACAATCCTTCACCAGGCAATGGTTCACCTGCTCCAAAAAAACATGCCCCGCCGAAAGTTCTCCCTGCCGGGGTTCTATCCTGAGGACGGGTTGGTCCATTGCCTACAACAACGCTAAACTCTCTTCTGGTTTTGTCGCCAACTTTTTGGTCTGATCCATCAGCAACTCTTGCAGCAACTGTCATAGCATCACCGGTTCTGTTTGCATCACAGTGCGCCAGACAGTCATCCTTGACACTCCAAACATATCTGCAAGTTGCCGGAGGCTATACGGTCGACTATAATACGCTTCTAATAGCCTCTCCCTTTCGAAATTTTCCAAGCAGTTCGGTCGCCCTGCCCTTGTATTTCTAAAACTAGTCTTTCTCTTTTTTGCATTACTGGATTTCAAAACACCCTTTATCGCCCAAAAGATGTCCACCAACTTTTGTCATTTTCATTCACCTCGGTTTTTTATTTGGCTAGCATCTATGCTGGCCGAATTAGTATTTTTTTGGTTTTAGAGGTTTATAAAGTTATGTCACTAAAAAGGACCGGGTCATTTGCTGATCTACCATTGAAAATCAACTATTCGTTTTTATGTTCAACTAATTTCATTTTGACTTCTAAGCTAAAATAAAGAAAAAATTATCTTCTTTCGCCGTAGTTTTCCATGAACTTTTTATATTCTTCTAAGATATCCTGAGTTACCGAAGGTCTTCTTGTTTTTATTACGCTGATAACTGATTTGGTTGAAATTTCCTCAGGTTTTCCCTCTAATTTGGATCGCAGTGCTTTCATCTTAACATTCTGGCAAATGTCTGCAATATCCGCACCGCTAAATCCTGGTGTCATCTCTGCTAAAAGTTTGAGATCCACTTTTTCAGCAAACGAAGCCAAATGAATCCTAAACATCTCCACTCGGCCTGCCATATCTGGTGGTGGGATAAAGAATATTTTATCAAATCTGCCTGGTCTCATGATGGCAGCATCCATCAAAGCTGGTTTGTTGGTTGCGGCAATAACCAGGACCCCTTTCTGTCCCTTCACCCCGTCCATCTCAGTTAGGAATTGGCCAAGAATCTCAGATGATCCGCCAGCACCACGAGCCGGGGCAAAGGTTTCAATTTCATCAACAAAAATAATTCCAGGTGGATTTTCTCGAGCGCGATTGAATGCTTCCTTGATAACACCCATTGCCTGGGTATATCCCTTTTTCATAACCTCAGCAGCACTAAGTGCTTGGAAGGATGCTTTCAATTCATTTGCTGCTGCCCTAACTATCAAAGTTTTACCAGTACCTGGCGGCCCGAACAAAAGAATACCTTTGCTTGGTTTTACTTTGAATTCCTTCATATCAGCTTCATGCAACAGCGGTAGTTCAATTGCTTCAAGCAGGGCTTTCTTGATGTCATCCATACCAGCAACATCCGACCATTTTACCGCAGATTCTTTTGCCGTTTCTTCCTGCTTTCCTTTATCGGCTCCAACTCTTCTTTCAAAGTCGAGTTTGAACTGCTCATACATATCCAGCTGGGAAAGACCAGTGCTTGGTTTTACAGCTTCAAGAACTCTGAGGAAATGTGCCATGGTGATGGGAACGACCACTCCCTTGTCTGTGGCTTCCCTGGCTGCCAGTCTCTGGGCTTCAGTCACCACGTTCTTCATATCTGCACCAGAGAATCGTTCTGTTTTTTTGACTACCACATCCATGTCCAGGTCCTTTGGCTGAATATCCTTCTTCATTTTTTTTATGTACCCATTGATAATCGCTTTTCTTGCTTCAGGGTCAGGTAGGTGCATGTAAATTATTTTATCCAGTCTTCCTGGTCTTATGAGTGCCGGGTCAAGTTCATTGGGCAGGTTTGTTGCCCCAATAACCATAACCGTGGCTTTGCTCTTTGTTCCCCCGTCTATTTCCTGCAATATGGTTGTCAAAACACGCGGACCAACCGTATCCATGGAGTCAGCACCACGTCTTTTTGCTATGCTATCTATTTCATCAAAGAACAAAACCGTTGGTGCGTTTTTCCTTGCATTTGAAAATATCTCAGCAACATTTTTTTCCGATTCACCATACCATTGGGATAAAATTTGTGAACATCTAACCTCTATAAAATTATATTTGAGTTCTTTTGCAAGTGCTCTCATGAGCATGGTTTTACCAGTACCTGGCGGTCCAAACAAGAGAATACCGGCAGGCGGTTTTATACCGTAGGCAAAGGCAATTTCTTTTTTCTCCAATGGCATTATGATGGCATCGCGAAGTTCTTTTTTTATGTCTTCATAGCCACCAACATCATCCATTGATCTTTCTTCGCCACCAGCCGAAACATCACTCATTCCGAATTTGCCATAGGACTTCATTTTCTCTTTTCTATCAAGTTCGGATTCTTTGCTTATGTTCAATCCAAAGTGTTCCATTGCGCCAAGGGCCACCATGGCAAGAACAATTCCACCTATAAATTCAAATCTAAACGACACCCCGTACATGGTGGATGCAATATAGTTCACTGGAATTGTAATCAAAAGTACTACGGAAGAAATAATCTGCGAATGCTTTTTTATCTTCGGTGGAAGCCAGCCTAAAAGATAAAGTGCAATTCCCCAACCCAAAAGTTGAATTATCAATGAATCCTTAAGCGCCAAGTCAATTATTCGTCCAAAAATAAAACCTATGGAGGATGCCATCACTGATAAATTTTTAAGATCAAAGAGTTTTCCAATGGATTTTCCTATTTCCGAACCCATATTCATTATGTCCACGGCTGGCTTGCTAAATTGCAATTCTGCTTTTCCTGGTTGATAATTTTTGAGATTAAGGGGCATGTAGGCACTGTTGTCCATGGCCCAAATGGATGACAATAATAGGATTGCAATCACTGCAGATAGTGAGATGGCAAGACTTTTCTTGGAACCAAAAAACAATGCACCCATGCTCATTCCAGCTATCGTAATATACCCTATGAATGGAAATCCCTGGAACGCGAACGGAGCCATAACAAGAATTTCAAGGACCGCGATGACCATCCAATTTGTGAATGCTTGGAACAAAACCAAAACAATCACAAGCAGGTAGAACCATGCAAAAACTGCGGATTGGTAAAGGACTGCAGGCAATCCAAACAATACCCCTAGGATAACACCAATGGCAGGTTTTTTTGATGCAATTGCACCGCACAGTGCAGCCAAACCAAAAACAACATAAATCGGATAAAATGCAATTGTTGACAGAAGCATTAGCACTCCAAAAAAAACTATGATGGCAGCCCAAAACTCTTCACTTTCTTCTGCCTGGGAAACATAGGCTGCAATTTTCTGGCCAGTCATGCTTGGAGCTTGTTGCTTTATTTGCTGGGGTGCTGGTGGTTGCATGGATCGACATCGCAGTTTTCTTTTTTTAACCTATCGACTTAATCCAAGTATCTGGTGAACATGTATTCGTCTTTTCTCTTCCACATCTCTGCTACAAGAGGAAGCTTGTCCGGTGGAAGTGGTACAAACTGCCTTACTTCCTCTACAATTCCCTCCACCCCGGGATGAGCTTTTACAAATGTCTTTCCTGTTAATTGTCTAAAAATAACATCCAACGCATTTCTTGCTGCAGCTGCTATCTTTTGTGGATCTGCATTGGCAAATTGGTGTATTGCATCATAATTACTCTCTGCAGCTACAACCACACTGCTCATGATAGGTCCCATTCCAAATTGACTGAATACGGATACAGAATCTGGATCAAATTGTCCACTTGCAGCAGCAAAATAGATTTCACCTAATCTCAAGGTAGTATCCCCATAACCAAGGTCTGCCAGCCAGGATATTGTGCTCAGAGCAGCTCTTTTTGCCATTAATTCAGTGGTTACCGTGTCATAATCTGGATTTGGTCCAAATCTTCTTCTTAGTTCAAGATGCTGGATTACATTATATAGGGCAAACATTCTTCCTAGTGCATTACAATATTCGATGGTGTGTGCAACATCATCCTCTTGTTGTAATGTACCAATACTCCTTCCCATATTTCTCAATCCGAATATTGCATTGGATGCTTGGGCACTGTCTAAATTCCAGATCCTCATGAGTTGTTCTAACTCTTGTCTGGATGGATGATCAGATGTTAAAATATCCAATCTTCGTCTTAGTTCAGTTGGACTGGGGACAGGGCCCCTTACCTCTCGCGAACTCATGGCAAAACTGGATATGGGTTCATATTCTCCAAATCTAAATAGGTTAATTCGATAAATGGCAGTATCCAATATGTCGGTCATATCGAGTACTATGTTCGGTGGCAAGTATGTTCCGTTTCCAACATGTCTCTTTGGCGCATAACAGCAACAGCCATTTTCGTGTTTTGCAAGTGCTGCAGATGCGATCTCAAGAGTTCCTATCCTCCCCTTTGCCACCAAAGGTCCTGTCATTATTACCTCGCCAGGTGCATCAAAGAACACCCCTCCGTTGATAAACACCTCTCTTAACATGACATTGAATTTCTCATCTGCAAAAACTTCCAATCCCAGTTCCCTCAATGCTAATTGGAAATCTTTGGCTGCAGTTGCTTCTCTATCGAGCATTCGCTGGGTCTTGAATGTTCCAGCCATGGACAGTGATTCTCCCGCCCTCATTCTCTTCATGATCCCTTCAGGTAGGGCTGTTGCCAAACCGGCCATCTTCATTCTATAAGCGCTTTTTGCTGAATCATCAAATTCTCTAGGGTATGTGCTTGCTTTTGCCATAATTTATTATCTATTAAAACATTTATAAATGTGTTAGTTGATGCACTATTTTGTTTATAGCATCTTCTAATTCCACACTATTCTTGTTTGTGCAAATTCTAACAAATCTCCTACAACCAAATTCGCTTCCTGGTGCTACCACCACCCCCTGTTCAAGCAGTTTTTCAGCAAAGTTATCTCCATCTGTTATTTTCGGATGGGTGACAAAAATATACATCCCAGCATTTGGTTTTGCAAACTCAAATCCTGTTTTTGCAAGCATCTTTTGGGCAAGTGCCGTACGTTCCATCCAAATTTTTCTATTATCTTGAAGTATTCCTTTTTCATTTTCCAAGCATGCTAGGCCTGCTTTTTGGATGAACTGAGGCACACAGGTTATTGTTATCTGGTTGAATTTTGTTATTTTATCAACAATCTCTTTTGGTGCCACGGCATAACCCAGTCTCCATCCTTCCATGGAAAATTCCTTTGAAAATGAACGTAATCTTATGGCATTTTCATATCCAGGTATCTCCTTGAATACAAGCCCTTTGTAGGTCTCATCAAGAATAACCTCTGCACCTACTTCATTTGCTTTTTTTATTGTCTTTCTAATCAATTCCTCATCGTAAACAGTACTGGTTGGATTAAGTGGGTTACAAATGATAATCGCATCTTCCGCAGTTAATTTCGGAATTTCGAATTCCCAGTTTGTTTCCATTGTTGTTTCCAAAGGTACAATCTGCAGGCCATGTTTTTTCGAAATCATCTCAAAAGCTGGCCAATAGGGTTTTGGAAGAAATACTCGTTTCTTTCCGATAATGGATAGCAGGCCAAATAGTAATGCTTTCACACCCGGTCCAACAACCACATTTTCTATTTTACATTTCTCTCGTTCTGCGATTTTCTTTCTAAATTCCTCCAAGCCTGCTGCTGGACCATAGCCTGCCTTGGTGGTGCTTATGCTATTAATTGCCGCATCCACTGCACACCTGGGCGTTGGCAGGTTAGTATCCCCAACATTCAGGCGTATTACCTTTTTCCCTGCTCTTTCCATTGCCAGTGCTTTTTCAGCAAGATCGTAGAAATCAACCATCATTTCACCCAACATTCTTTCTTAATTTGTCGAAGAACTTTTTTGCTTCTTCGTAATCCCTTCCTTTTATCACATGTTTCAGAAATTCCAATCTGGCAGTTACCCTTTCCAATTGCACCAGCGAGTATTTGTTAAATAAAATCTCTGCCAATAAGTGATCTTCCTCCGATAGAAGTCCCTTCGCAATTGTTCTATGTTTTTTGAACGTGGTACCAGGCACAGCTTTCGAATCCATGGATGCTGCAAAAACCATTGTTGAAGCAAATGGCAGGGTAAGCGAGTAGGCCATCATTTCATCGTGTTCCTTGAAGGTGTAATGGAAAATATTCAGCCCAACTTTTTTTGCAAGATTCTCAAATAGTTTAGCACCCTCAAGATCAGATTCATTGATTATTACCATATTTTCATCTGAAAGTGCCTCCACGTTTGCAAATGTTGGTCCAAACATGGGGTGGACTGAAACAAACCGTCTTCCTGATTTTTCATAGTGTTTTGGAATTTCGCCTTTTATGGAAGCAACATCACAGATCATGCATTTTTTGTCTATATATTTTTCTACATCTTCAAATACCTGCACTGTATTTTGTAAGCTCACGGCATTTATCAGTAAATCCGGTGCAAATGTTTCCAGTTCATCCAAGGCATCCAATACGTTACCAATTCGGAGTTCTTTTACCCGCTTGACCTCTCGATCATAGACCGCAATTTCATGATCTTCGGAAAGCTCCTTGGCTAGCCATGATCCCATTTTGCCAGTGCCAATAATTGCAATTTTCATTCTTTTGCCTCCTTGTAGCATCCTAAAAACTTGAACATTGCTGTTTCCTTTTTCACTCTGTCCATTGCATCAGTTACCTTCCTATCCTGGTCTGAACCTTGGAAATCAAGAAGAAAACCAAATTTACCAGGGTCTTTGGTTATTGGTCTTGACTCTATTCTTGTAAGATTTATTCCTGCATTGGAGAAAACTTTCAACACATTGAACAATGCTCCGGATTTGTGTGCTGTTGAAAATACTATGGAACATTTGTCTCCCTTTTCTACACTCTTCTCCCTTGAAAGTAAAACAAATCTTGTCATATTGGATTCGTGGTCTTCAATATTTTCTTTCAGAACCTCCAGGCCATAGATGTCAGCGCAAAGCTTGCTGGCTATGGCAGCAGCTGCCGCAGGTCTTTCATTGGAAATCATCATTGCAGCTCCGGCAGTATCATAGTATGGTCTTGGTTCCAACTTATTTCTTGCAACAAACCCTCGACATTGTGATAAGGCTTGAGGATGGGAATAAACTACTTTTATTTCCCGGTAATCTGTTTCTGGTAATGTGAGAAGGCAATGGTGAATCGGTACTTTTATTTCACCGATAATCTTGAGTTCTGTTTCCATTAGTAGATCATTCACCTGGGTAACCGCCCCACCCAATGAATTTTCAACAGGTACAATTCCCATGTCCAACTGGCCATTGGCCACCCCGCCAAAAACTTCGGCAAATTCTGCACATGGTATTGCCACCCACAGTCTATTCAATTCTCGTACTGCGACTTCACTATAGGCACCGTGTTCACCTTGAAAACCAACTAATTTCGGGTTTTGTTCCTGCAATCTTTCTGATTCGCCTAGTATCTCGCGGTAAACCTTTTCAGTAAATTCAGGTTTTATCAAGCCACGATGTTTTTTCACTTTATTCATCACTTCTTCTTCTCTACTGGCATCGGTTACCTGTTGTTTCAGTTTTTTTGTTCTGAGTGCAAATTCCATTCTTCTATTAAGCAGTTTAACTATCTCAGAATCTATCAAATCTATTTTTTTCCTCAATTCTCCCAATTCCATTTTCATTACCTCCTTATTTTTCAAGAAGCATTAGATCTGCAAGCACAATCGCAGTGGCCGCTTCAACTATGACTGGCATCCGTAGTGCTATGCAGCCATCATGTCTCCCGTCAACCTGTATTTCCGTCTGCTTTCCTGTTGTCAGGTCCACAGTTCTGCCTGGTTTGTTTATGCTTGAAGTTGGTTTTACTGCAATCCGGAAAACAAGTTCATTGCCATTGGTTATCCCCCCGTTTATCCCCCCTGCATTGTTGGTTGCAGTTTTTCCGCTTACATCCAGGATTGCATCATTGCATTCACTACCTTTCATTTTTGTACATGCAAATCCGGTTCCGAATTCTATGCCCTTTATTGCTGGTACTGCAAATACCAGATGACTGATCAAAGATTCAACAGAATCAAAAAACGGTTCTCCAAGTCCAACTGGGAGTGTGTTCACTTTGCACTCTACTACTCCGCCAACAGAATCTCCTTCCTTCATTGCATCTTCAATTTTGCTTCCACCGACTTCAATTAACCTGGCATCTGCTCTGGCTGGTGCAATAATCTTTTTTGCAACCACTCCCGCAGCCACAAGTGCCACGGTTAATCTTCCTGAGAAATGGCCACCGCCTCTGTAATCATTTAGACCATGGAACTTTTGCGATGCAACAAGGTCCGCATGTCCTGGTCTTGGTGTATTCTTTATTTTTTCATAGGAACTTGAATCCACATTTTTGTTTTCAAATTCAATTGCAATTGGCGCACCAGTGGTTTTGCCGTTGAATACTCCGCTTTTAATCAGCGGCAAGTCATCTTCTTTTCGTGGGGTTGTGCCCTTTGCTCCACCTCGTCTTCTCTGTAAATCCTCTCGAAAGTCCTGTTCATTTAATGGCAATCCTGCTGGGCAGCCGTCAATAACCACCCCAACACATGGACCGTGGGACTCTCCAAATATACTAATTCTAAACAATCTTCCAAAAGTGTTCATTTTTGTTCACCTGAGAGACCCAGGTCCCTCAAACCTTCTTCATTGCTTATCCTCTTCAAATCCTGGAAAAATTTCGGGTATGATTTTGATACGCATTCCGGGTGTCTGATCTCTACTCCTAATTCTGATCTCAGTGCAGCAATTGCACATGCCATTGCGATTCTATGGTCACCGTTGGAATCCACAGTCCCCCCTTTCAATGGCTTTCCCATAATCTCCATTCTATCGCCATCAATTCTGATCTCCGCTCCCATTCTCGTGAATTCATTCACAAGTACCTGCGCTCTGTTGCTTTCCTTATGGGCTAATCTGCTCACCCCATGGATGATTGTCTTTCCTTTACAATTACAGGCCAAGGCAACAAGTGGTGGAAACAAATCCGGCGAATTCGTTGCATCAAATTCAAATGCTCTGAGTTCTCCTCTTGATACAAAAACCTCATTATTGTTGAATTCCAATTCTGCCCCTGCATCCACCAAGGCACTTTTTATCATCTGGTCTGGTTGGATGCTACTTTCCAGTTGGTTTATGTTTACCTCTCCAGCAATTGCTCCAGCCACCAGCATAAATGCAGCACCTGACCAATCTCCTTCCACTCTGTATTTCTTACCAATGTACTGTTGATTGCCACTAACACTTGCTTTTTTCATTTCATCATCAATCCAGATGTTGGCTCCAAACAGCAAAATCATAGATTCAGTCATGGACACATAATCCTTGCTTTTCAAATCCAAAATATCCACCTCGGAATCTTCTTTGCATAATGGCAATGCGATAAGCAACCCGCTTAGAAATTGCGAACTGACACCTCCATCAACAGTTATCTGGCCACCGTGCATTGGACCGGTTACTTTAACGGGTGGTACTCCGTTATTTGTTTTCACATCTACTCCTAATCTCTTCAAAGGTTCTTCTATCATTCCAACTGGTCGTGATAACAAAGATCCTGTTCCAGTTATTGTTAGTTGCTTGTCAAAGAGTGCTGCAATTGGACTGAACATCCTCATGCAAAGGCCTGACTCATTGCAGTTCAGCACAGATTTCACTTCATTTACCCCACTGGAAATTTTCACCATATCCTGGTGAACATCCACTTCTGCTCCGAGTGCCCTTGCTATCTCTATTGAGGCAAGTGAATCATCACAGAAAGATGGGTTGGTTATCTCCGTAGTGCCATTGGCTAAGGCTGCTATTGCAACTGCTCGCTGCATCATACTTTTTGATGGTGGTGCAGTTATCTCTCCTTTGATATTACCTGGCATTATTTTCATTCAAAACCCTCTCCTGTTTACTGCTTGGGGTTTTGGATCCCCATCATGCATTTTCTCATTCAAAACCCTCTTTGAAATTTGTTCTGGACTTGCTTGGTTTGTTGGCACAATCAGGTCCGATGCTTTAGCATAAAGCCCTTTTCTCTCCTCTAAAATTTGTTCAATCGCATTGCCCCTATCGTTTACATTAAGCAAAGGGCGCGTTTGTCCGCTTACCCGTTTTCCTATTGTTTCTGGATTTGCCCATAACCAAACAACAGTTGAATTTTCTCTAAGAACAGTTGCATTTTTTGGGTCAACCACTACCCCGCCACCGCAAGCTATTATGCTGTCTTTTACTTCTCCAAGTTTTTTGATTTCCTCACGTTCCAATTTTCTAAATTCCTTCTCGCCGTATTTTCTAAATATTTCCTGAACTCTTCCACCTGCTATTTTCTCTATCTCCCTATCTGTATCAACAATTCTCCTGCTTGTTTGTTTTGCTAAACTCTCTGCCAATGCTGTTTTACCAGTTCCCATCATGCCAACAAGTGCAATGTTCGTTTTCTTTTTTGTTTTTGTTTCGATTGCACTTCTCATGACTGCTAGCGGAGCTGTTTCTCCAGTGAAAAGCTCGAATGCTTTAACACCTTGATGGAGAAGCCATTCCTTGCCATCAATTGTCCTGCACCCTGTATTTTTTGCATCTTTCAACAATTGGGATTCAATTGCATAATTGGCATCAAGTACAATCATATTTTTTTCAAGAAATCTTGGTTGAATGACCCGGTTGCCAGTACTAATTGTTGAAACCAGGACATCTGTTCCCGGTATTTCTTCTTCCATATCTGATAATTCAGCATGGCTGCAGCCTAATGCATTTGCAATTGCCTTGGCTTTTTCTGCTGTTCTATTGACCACGGTTACCTTAGCTCCAAGCACGATAAGCGCAACCGCTGCTGCTCTTGCTGCCCCTCCTCCTCCGAGCACAATGGCTTTTTTGCCATCTAATTTTTTGTTTAATGCCCCCATTACTCCATTTACGTCAGTGTTAGTGCCCAATACTTTTCCATCTTTCATAAGAACTGTATTCACTGCACCTACTTTTTTTGCAGTCTCATCCATCTCCACAAGTTTTGTCATATCCTCTTTGAATGGTGTGGTGACATTCATTCCTTCCATGCCGATTTCTTTTGCTATTTCCAGTGCCTGTTCCGCACTTTCTGCAGCTAGTCTGGTGTACACTGCATCTATGTTTTTTTCATTAAATGCTGCATTATGCATCTGCGGACTTTTACTGTGTAATACTGGATTGCCAACAATTGAAAATATCCTAGTCATTGGCATCACCCACTTTTTTCAGTATGTCCTCCAGTTCTGCCTTTGTCAACTGTCCCTCTGCAGTTTCTTTTCCTTTTTCAAGAGAGGCAAATGTGAATATGCTTCCTAACAGCGGTGCAACTATGCGTGTTATTCTTCCTTTTCTGCCCATGCCAATAACAACCATCTTTCTTTCATTATCCAAAAGTCCAAGTAGTCTGGCATTATCTCTGTCTGAATTAACCTGACATGCTATTTTGGCTATATCCGCTCCAGATTGAAAACACCAATTAACTATCTGGTCAAGTTCTGCTTTTGCTGGGGTTTTTTTGTGGTCGTGGAATGAAACAATAATCCTGCAGTTTTTTGTTTTTGCCTTTACTAAAATCTCCCTTTTGTATTCATCACTTGTCTCCACTTCAATATCTACAAAAGATGCCCCGGCTTCAATCGCATCCAGTAGCATTTTCTTCCTGATCTTCTCATCGCCTGCTTCTGGCCTACACGTTGCAATCAATTTTAGTGGCTGTGCGAATATCCTATTTGCTTTGTCCCGCTCAGCCATTGCCAATTTATCTAACCTGATCTCAGCCATTTCTAGTCCAGCCAGTGCCATTATGCATTTGTCTACTGTTGGCTCAGCAATGCTAACACAGATCATTGACAACAGCCTCCAATTCAATTTCCGTGATCTTTGCCTTGCCTATCCCTTCCAGAAGGGCCATTTTGATTTTTTGACCAGATTTTTTCTTATCCTTTCTAATGGCCTCCATCAAACTGTCTTTCGCAGGTATGGTTGTTGGCAATCCGAATTGTTTTATCAGGTTTTCAAGTCTTTCAGCATCTTTTTTCTGAAGCATTCCTCTTGCAACTGACAGATTTGCTGATGCAACCATTCCTATGGCCACTGCTTCCCCATGTTTTTTCTGTGTTGTTTTCTCTATGGCATGTCCAATGGTATGGCCAAAATTCAACTTCATCCTTTCTCCTTTTTCCAGTTCATCTTTTTTCACAATGGTTAATTTCACCACTATGGAATCATGAACTATTTTTTCTATGGATGTTCTGTGGAGTGAAAGTACCTTTTCCACATTAGCTTCAAGATATGAAAAAAGTGCCTCGTCTCCTATGGCTGCATGTTTGATCACTTCGGCCATTCCGCATCTCAACTCAACTGGCGGCAGTGTTTTAAGCATTTCAAAATCACATAGGCAGAACCTGGGCTGTCTAATGAGTCCAACCAGGTTCTTGTAGCCCTCCAAATTGACTCCATTCTTTCCACCTATGCTTGCATCAACCTGGGCAAGTAGTGTGGTTGGTACAAATCCAAACTGTAAACCTCTAACATACGTTGATGCGGCAAAACCAGTAACATCACAAACGATTCCGCCGCCAACACCAATCATCATGGTGCTTTTGTCAATTTCCAAATCAAGGAGTTTTTTGTAAATCTTTTCAACAGTCACTAGGTTTTTGTTTTCTTCTCCAAGACCAATTTCTATCATTTCCATTCCATCTAGTTTGTCGCCATGCACTCTCCTAACATTCTCATCTGTAACAACAACTATTCGTTGATTTTCGCAATGGCTTTTCAGATTTTCAATCGAATCTCCGAGAACAATATCACAGCTTCCAGTTGTGCCGTTCAATGTCAATACTCTCATTTCACTCCCCCCATGCATTTCTTAAGCTGCCTTACCTTTCTGGTCATATCTGCAAATTGAGGCGGAGTTAGTGCCTGATCCTTATCACTCAATGCTTCCGGTGGGTTTCTATGAACTTCAACAATTATCCCGTCTGCTCCACATGCAACCGAAGCAAGGCTCATGGGTGGAATCAGACTGAGTCTCCCGGTTCCATGGGTTGGATCTGTAATGACTGGCAGGTGGGTAAGCTCTTTTGCTGCTGGTACTGCGCTCAAATCTAATGTGTTTCTAGTGTAGGTTTCGAATGTTCTAATCCCTCTTTCGCAAAGAATAACATCTGGATTGCCGTCATTTAGAATGTACTCGGCACAGTTCAACCATTCTTCGATTGTGGAGTGCATTCCTCGTTTGAGTAAAATGGGTTTGTTGGCCTTGCCCACCTCCTTCAGTAGCGAGAAATTTTGCATATTCCTAGCACCAATCTGAAGAACATCTGCGTACTCACAGACCCATGATACGTCCCGTGTATCAATTACTTCGGTGACAATTGGCAAGCCTGTTTCCTCTCTTGCTTTTTCAAGAATTTTCAATCCCCTAAGACCAAGTCCCTGGAAGGCGTAGGGCGAAGTTCTTGGTTTGAATGCTCCTCCGCGGAGCATGTCCGCTCCTGCTTCCTTTACTGCTCTGGCAGTTTCAAGCAACTGCTCTTCACTTTCCACGCTACAGGGGCCTGCAATAATTGTAAAATCTTGACCAACTTTTACATTGCCCACTTTTACGATTGTTCTTCCATTGCCGTTCAATCCGGCCAATTTTATTCCTTTCATTAATATTTCACCTCATTTTTTTCAAAACCTATCACTACCTCTAGTTGTCATAGCATCAGGAAAACCCCAAAAAGATTCAGACGTTATTTGTGGTTCTCCTGATAGCGATAGCTAAAGCTGAAATAATAGAAGAAGTTTTGCCATCTACTTCGAGCTATCGTCATTTGAACCACTTTTTTGGTTAGTAAATTTGGAATTAAGTCATTTATATATCTATGTATCATCCCGACCACCACTCCGAATGGCTTTTTTTATTCTATCTGTGAATTTTGCTACCTCGCGAAGTTTTCCTTCCATGTCACTCTGGTTCGAATAAATTTCGATTAATCTGCTACCGATTATTATCCCACTGGCTCCTGCGTCTGCAAACTCTGCAGCTTGTTTTTCATTGGATATTCCAAATCCAGCTACAATAGGTATAGCTGTGATCTGTTTTGCTCTTTTTACGAGTTCAATTGCTTCTGGTGCATTCTGCTCTCTCGTTCCTGTTGTTCCAAGGACAGATACTGCATACAAAAACCCGTTTGCTTTTTTAGTAATCTTTTTCAATCGCTCAGGTGGGGTATTGGGTGTAATAAAATAAATTAGATCGATTCCGTGCTTTTTGCATATCCCCTCAAGTTCGCCTGATTCATCAAGAGTAACATCTGGTACTATAAGGCCATTCGCACCAGCTATCTGTATTTCCTTCACGAACTTTTCGATTCCATTGGAATAAACAATATTATAATAGGTCATCACAAATATCGGCACTTTTATGTTCTGCGTTCTAAGTTTTGTGATCATTCCAATTGCTTTTTTAGGTGTCATTCCATTGGCAAGTGAGCGGCTTGATGCAGCCTGTATTATTTTTCCATCGGCAATCGGGTCAGAGAATGGAATGCCTAGTTCGATTGCATCTGCTCCATTTGCAACCAATGTTTGAACAAGTCTTAGCGTGAATTCTTCTGAAGGATCGCCACAGCAGACATAGGGCATAAATACAGTTCCATTACCGAATAAACCATCTAGCTTCATAATATTCCCTCCAATCGTCTTACATGATCCACATCCTTATCCCCGCGGCCAGACAGGTTAACAATCATCACTTTGTCAGGTCCAAGTTCTTTTGCTATTTTAATCGCATGGGCAACAGCATGAGCGCTTTCAAGCGCAGGCACGATCCCTTCAGTAGATGACAAAAGATGGAATGCATCAAGAGCTTCATCATCTTTTATTGCAACATATTTCACCCTGCCATTATCACCAAACAAAGAGTGTTCCGGTCCAACTGCAGGATAGTCCAAGCCTGCTGAAACAGAATGAGTGTCCTTTATCTGCCCATTCTCATCTTGGAGTAAATAGGTCAGCATTCCATGCAGTACTCCTTTTTTTCCATCTCCGCAAAGTCTTGCAGCATGTTTTTTTCCATCTCCCCCTGCCTCAACCCCTATCATGTTTATTTGTTCTTTATCATCACTCAAAAACGGATGGAAAAGTCCAATGGCATTGCTTCCTCCGCCAACACATGCAATGAGGTAGTCTGGCAGTTTTTTTTCGGCTAAACTAATCTGTTTTCTAGCTTCCCTGCCGATAACAGATTGAAAGTTCCGTACAATGGTTGGGTAGGGATGTGGTCCGAGGGCAGAGCCAATAAGATAATGGGTTGTTTTGAAATTTGCAGTGTAGTCACGCATTGCGTCATTTATCGCGTCCTTAAGAGTTCGCGAGCCAGTTTCTACTACCTTCACTTTCGCTCCAAGCAATTTCATCCGATAAACATTTGGTGCCTGACGCTCGACATCTACTTTACCCATATAAACATCACATTCCATTCCAAACAGAGCTGCAACTGTTGCAGTTGCAACACCATGCTGACCTGCGCCAGTTTCTGCAATTATTCTTTTTTTACCCATCTTTTTGGCAAGTAGCGCCTGACCAAGTGCATTGTTTATCTTGTGTGCTCCCGTATGGAGCAAGTCCTCGCGTTTCAGATAAATTTTTGCCCCACCAATCATCTCGCTTAATCTCTTGGCAAAGTAAAGTGGAGTTTCGCGTCCTGCATAATGTTTAAGATATCCTGCAAGTTCGTTTTGAAATTTTTCATCGCTACTCATCTTTTCGTATGCATGTTCGAGTTCTGCAAGTGCAGGCACTAGTGTTTCTGGCACGAACTGGCCTCCATACTGTCCAAAGTATCTGTTCATTTTGCCCCACCTCTGAGTTCTTTTATTTTTTCCCCAATATCCTCCGATCTCCAGATGGCTGTACCAACCAGTACCCCGCTTGCGCCTGCTGATCTAACAAATGCAACATCAGCTGCATTTCTGATACCACTCTCGCTTATTACTGGTCTGTTTATCCTGCCCACGTGCTCAAGAATTCTTTTTGTCCTTTCAATGTCAATTTTGAGAGTGTCAAGATCTCGGTTATTTATGCCTAGAACATCTGCCTTTGTTCCTAGAGCTATTTTCATCTCATCTTCGTCATAACTCTCGAGCACTACCTCAAGTTCATTTTCATGCGCTATTGCAATAAGCTCATCAAGATCCAGCTCAAGTTTTTTGGCGACTTTTACTATCAATAGTATTGCATCTGCTCCAACATTCCTTGCAGCTTCAATTTGTTTTCGCTCGATTATGAAATCTTTGAACAGCACCGGTAGTCCTGTTTTTTTTGCCAGTGGCACATCTAATATATTCCCCTTGAATATTTTTGGCTCCACAACAACTGAAATAGCATCAGCCCCACTTTTCATGAAAGTCATTGCCGAGCTTTCAACATCCATCTCATCAAAAGAGTACTCGCCGGAAGGGGAGGCATGTTTTATCTCACTTATGACAACGAATCCTTGCGATCTGATCCGCTGGACCAGTGAAGATTTAGGTCCCACTGCCTTTGACCTGATATTGTAATAGCCATTTTCTATATTTTCCTCTGCATGTTCTATAAATTTGTCAAGAAGATTCATTTTTCCACCTTATCTAAATTCTGATTTAGATTAAGTAAACAATTCTCATTTTTTACATCTCCGAATTTTATCATCTGTTCTAGTTTTGCCAAAGCATTTCCAGAATCAATGGAGTCACTAGCCTTACCAATACCCTGCTCAATGGAGTTTGCCATTCCGCCAACGTAAATTGCACCAGCTGCATTCAGGGTTGCCACATCTTTAGCAGCGTCATTTTTTCCATGAAGTACATCTAACAGTATTCTGGCACTTTCCTCTTTGGAACTGGCTTTTGGTATTTCAGTTTGTTTAAATCCAAATTCACTTCCATCCAATTCATATTCTTCCACACTGCCATTTTTGAGTTCTGCAATTTTTGTCCTACCTAATCCAATTTCATCCATCCCGTCAGAATGGACGACAAGTGCTCTTTTTGTGCTTAGTTTAGCAAGTGCATCTGCCATTGTCGGAATGAGCAGTGGATCAAACACGCCAAGAATCTGAGCCTGTGCACCGGCAGGATTAGTGAGCGGCCCAAGAATATTGAAAACCGTTCTAACTCCCAATTCCTTTCTAACTGGAGCAACATGTTTCATTGCCGGGTGGAAATATGGTGCAAACATGAATCCTATGCCGATTTTTTCTATGCATGTTTCAACATTCGGTGGTTCAAGCATTTTTACTCCGAGCTGTTCAAGTACATCTGCCGAACCACAGCTACTTGAGACTGAACGGTTACCATGTTTTGCAATTTTGACTTCTGCTCCAGCAGCAATGAAAGCAGCAGTTGTTGATATGTTGAATGTATTTGAAGAGTCCCCACCAGTTCCGCAGGTGTCAACTAGTCTCTGTCTATCCACCTTTGGCATGATGCGTCTAGCATTTTCTCTCATCACTTCCGCAAATGCGGCTATCTCCTCTCTTGTTTCTCCCTTCATTTTCAGGGCAACTAGCAAAGCTGCCATCTGCCCAGTGCTGCAGCTTCCATTCATTATTTGACTCATCATTGCCATTGCTTCTTCTTTTGTGAGGTTATTTTTTTCGATGAGCTTTTGCAGTAAGTTCATGGCGCCAACTCCAGGAAATTTTGTAAGATTTTTTTCCCATCATGAGTCATTATGCTCTCTGGGTGGAATTGTACACCATAAATTGGAAGTGTTCTGTGCTGGACTGCCATCACTGTATTGTCATCTAGGCTTCTGGCAGTTACCTCTAGGCAGTCTGGGATTTTTGTTCCTGCAAGCGAATGATAGCGCATTACTTGCAATTTTTTTTCTACATTTTTGAAAATTCCAGTTCCATTGTGTTCTATTATGCTTGTTTTACCGTGCATTGGCTTGTTTTTGCTAACTTCACCGCCAAAATAATGGATTATTCCCTGGTGGCCAAGGCACACCCCAAGTATTTTTGTTTCAGTAAGCCGATCAAGAATATCTGCGCATACACCAAAATCCCGTCTGTTGGCTGGGTGGCCAGGACCAGGTGAAAGGATAATTGCTTTTGGTTTTAGCTCTGTTATTTTGTTTATTGTAATCTGATCATTTCTGTAAACCGAAACTCGTGATTCAAGCTCACTAACATACTGGGAAAGGTTGTAGACAAAAGAATCGTAATTATCTATGATAACTATCAAAATCTCACCTCAAGCGCCTGCATGATCGAGCGCATTTTGTTCTCAGTTTCCTGGTATTCTTTTTCAGGAACAGAATCGTAGACTATTCCAGCCCCTGCCTGGACATAGGCGTTTTGTCGCTGGGCTATCAGTGTCCTTATGGTGATGGCAAAATCACAGTTTCTATTGAATGAAAAGTATCCAACTGCACCGCCATAGGCTCCACGTCGGTTTTTTTCCAATTCCTCGATTATTTCCATGGCCCGCACTTTTGGCGCACCACTCAACGTTCCTGCTGGGAAGATGGAATCAAAAACATCAAAACAATCCTTACCATCGGCCAGTTCGCCGCATACGTGGGAGCTTAGATGCTGGACATGGTGATATTTGTGAACCTCCATTAATTCAGGAACCGAAACAGAACCAGAACTTGAAACTTTCCCCAAATCATTTCTAGTAAGGTCAACAAGCATAAGATGTTCTGCTTTTTCTTTTTCATCATTGAGGAGTTTTTGTTCAAACATCCGGTCTTCTTCTGCAGTTTTTCCCCGTGGCATGGTTCCTGCAAGCGTGGCATAACTATCTATTTTTTTTCCTTCAACTCGTACCAAGTTCTCTGGACTGGATCCAATTATTTTCCTCTCACCAAAGTTCAAACAATACATATAGGGTGAAGGATTGGTCTGCTTTAAATAATTGTAAAATCGTAATAGGTTGCCTTCATAGGGTACGGTGTATCTCCTGGATAAAACAACCTGGAATATGTCCCCGTCAACTATTCTTTCCTTTGCTATCCCAACAGCTTTTTCAAATTCATCCTCGTCCATGTTTGATTTTGGATTTCCAGCTTCAAATGGTCCAGAGAAAGCATCTTCCTTTGTAAGAGCCATAATCTCAGTTGATCTGTCTTCACCATGACCAAGATAGTGCACTGTTCGGTTTCGCTGATCATATATTATGCAATCATCGAAAATACCAAACTCAAAATCAGGAAATTTTATATCATCTTTTGTTTTTTCTGGCAGTTTTTCTAAATTCCTTACATAATCATAGGCGAAATAACCAACTGCCCCACCAGTAAATCCTTCCTTGTCTATTTTAATCCTGGGTATATTATCTGCAAGTGTTCGGATTGGTTGTGGAGAGTCAAACTCTTCACCGTCTACCTGAACTACCTTCCCTTTAGCACTGATCATTTTTTTCGGGCTAAATCCGATGAATGAAAACCTTGCAAGTTTTTCTTTACCTTCTAATGATTCAAGCAAGAATGTTTCCCGATACTGTCTGTTGACCAGCAAATAGAGCTGGTATGGGTTAAGCGTTAGTTTTAGTTCCTTATATATCATTTTTCCACCTTTTGCGATTTACACACTTTCTATACTTCTAGCACCAATGATATATTTAAAGCTTTTATGTACAAAAATGTACATTATGTATCCTATTCTGGAAGATGCGTTTTTACGTTATCCAATGCGCAAAAAGGTGGCCGAGCTTTTGCTAAAATATGGTCTTCGGGTGGACAAATCCGCCAAAATCTACTGTGGTGAAATTGAACTTAGCCCTGCAAAAATAGCAAGATCACTTGATGTGGACCGTCGTGTTGTGATTGAGACTGCGCAGATGATCTCAGAAGTGAAAGAACTTTTCGGAATATTTGACGGTCTGGTACCGAAAGCGTTCATAAGCGGTGTGGCAAAACATCTTGGTTTTGAAGTTCTTGAGATCGAATCCGAACCCCATTCAGTCGGGATTGTGAGTGCAGTGACAAAAATCATTGCAGATGCTAGGATAAGTATAAGGCAGATTGTTACTGATGACCCGGATATCTATCCAACTCCAAAACTGACCATAATTTTGGAGAAAAAACTGTCTGCATCGGCGTTGGTAAAATTAAGAGAATTAAAAAATATCAAAAAGATATCGATCGAGTCAAGTAATTAGATTTGGTCTGGATAGTTTTCTTTCCGTTGCTTCCATTTTTTCACAGGTGCTTGTTTACCAATATTTATCTTTGGCTTCCAGTCTTTTCCTATTGTAAATATGAGCCATAGCACCAATAAAAGTACAATCACTATCGTACCTATCTGACCTACAACAATCAAATCTCCATTTTCTTTTTTTGGTGGTTCATTCGCCATCAAAACACTGACAAGTTTAATTTTTCCAATCGATAGATTCTGTGGTACTACTATGGGTGCATGATTTTCGCAACTGTAGTTGTTACATATCTGGTTAGGCCCGCACATTTCATCATAACAACACTCGTAATAGTTCCAGGTATGATTTGCTGCGAAGCCGCACAAACCAGTTACTGGTATGCACCTGCTTCCAAGGCATGCTTCGTTGTTTTTACATTGTGTATCAGAGGTACAGATCACCTGTGCAATATCCTGGTGAGATATTGTGGTGTTTCTATCAGTGTCAGTAGCCCCTCCGCCACCAGCACCGCCGCCACCCCCTCCACCACCGCCTCCGCCGCCACCCGATCCCCCTTTACTACCGCCGGTGGAGCTTATGATTATTGATCGTGTAGCCGAATCTGCTGTGTTTCCTGCCAGGTCAGTGCATCGTACGAACCAATTTTGGGTACCAGTTGCTAGGGTGGTTGATGTTATTGTTGCATTGGTTGCATTGTTTACTGTTGCGGAACCAACATTTGATCCTCCAACATAAAGCACACAAGTTGCATTTGGAGAGTATGCATCGGTGAAATTGAAGCTAAAGCCCGGCGTTCTATTTGTTGTGCTTGTACCTGAGGTTGGAGAAACCAAATTCACAGTTGGCAGACTACCATCAATCACGAATGTTCTTGTTCCAGTCCAGTTTCTGTTTCCAACCAAATCCACACATGTCATATTCCAGCTATGGGTTCCATTTGGCATGTTTTCAATCTTAAAAACAGCGTAGGAATTATTTGCTACCAGACTGCCTAATCCAAACATCGTTTGGTTCAGATAGACCGAGCAATTCATTGGCGGAGAATAGCTATCATTAGTGCTTACATTCAACCAAAAACTAGAACCATTGGAATAGTATCCGTTTATTGGCCCGACAACTCCCATCACCGGTCCGATGGTATCAATGGTAAAATTTCGTGTTCCGCTTGTTGCCATATTTCCTGTGTGGTCCCAACATCCAACACTCCAAATATGCAGTCCTTGCGATAAGCTGTATATTCTGGAGTAGGTACCATTTACCATACTAGCATTTGTTTGGTTTGAACCATCCATCGTGGTATTGCAATAGAATATTGGATCCAGATTATCAGTTACTGAAAAATTCAAAGCTACACTGCTGTTGTTGGAATGGGTTCCAGAGTCTGGCCCGGTTAGCTCGATTTCAGGTGCATGAATATCAACAGTATAATTTCTTGTTTCGCTACCATTGCTGTTGCCAAGTTCGTCAGTACAGTTTACTGTCCAATTATGTCTGCCTTCTGGTCGATTATTATTCGTCATGTTGTATGGGCTGTTGTTAAGAATCTCGACAGTTCCAACTAATAAATCATCTTCAAAAACCGAACAGTTTATTAGTGCTGAAAACAAGTCCACGGCAGTAAAGTTATAGGTAATATTTACATTTGAAGAATTATACTTTTCCACTGGCCTGTTTAGAAGTATGGTTGGTGGCGTAGTATCCACCACAAAACTAACATTTGCCGAGTTCTCAGTTCCAAGCGAGTTATTTGCATATAAAATTAATTGATTGTTACCTTCTGGTGCTGATATGGTTGTATTGGCACAGCCAATCAACTGGTGGGTGACAGCATTAAGCACGTACCAACAGGAATTATAGTAAGAAACTGTAAAATTTAAGTCCAGAGTACTGGTGTTATACCCCCTGGGCTCAGGGGATTCTATAGTCAATTGCGGAGCGTGCGTATCCATTGTAAGATAAAAAGTCCCATTGCTGATGAGGTTTCCTGCACTGTCATTCAAATAAACAACATAGCTCATCACGCCATCTGGTTGATCTGTGATATTAACATAACAATTTGATCCAACCATTGTCATGGAAATATTTGTTTGGGTGCCATTGTTCCAGTCTACCCAACAAGAATCCTCATTGGTCTCGACAAATGTTGCATTTATGAATGCCCAATTTTGATTTGTAACAGAATTGTTTCCAAGTGTTGGCGGAACCAAATGGATGTTTGATTCAGGATCCATATGCTGGCAATCTATCGGGTAGTTCTCATACCTCATAACCCTTCCTGAATCCTCTGCTATGAACATTGTTGTTTCAGTATTTGGGCAGGCAGGCAACAAAGTTATGCCCTCCTGGTTGAGCCCAGGCGCAAGATATTCTGCAACAAAACTATTATTCGTTCTAATCTCTCTTATACGATTGTCAGTATCATATAATACATACAATATTTTTGTTTCAGTGCTGAAATACAAATCTGAAATATCCGTTCTATTAACCACCGGAGTGAATGAATCAACCAAACTTGCAGTACCTGATGCAAAACTTACATTGACTACATATATCTTTCCATTCTCCTGTACTCCAAAATAAAACAACCCACCAGATGGAGCATTGGGATAGGGATGATCGCCATTTGGAACGTAGGCAACTCCCTCTATCCCTGAATTTGGATTGATGGTTGCAGGCACAACTCCTGTTAGATCTACCTCTGCAGATACTGTTCCGAGTGACCCGTCAAATTTAATTATTCTAAACGGATATTCCACAGCGACATACACGTAATCGGAATTCTGGTTTGCAACTGCAATTCCTTCGAAATCTCCCCCAACATTCCAATTAACCACATTTTCGCCATCAACATCCATTCTGCTTATTGTGCCTCCATCGCTAACTAAAAATAATGAATTGAAATGCGGATGCCAAACAATGCCACTTGGTTCATAGCCTCCGGGAAGGTTCTGCTGAATCTCTGTTCCCCCATCACCTGGCCAGGTGGCATTAAGTTCTATGGATGCATTTACCGGAGCTGCGTCATTCCCATGAGCATCCCTGCACTGGTAATAAACAGTTTTGGTTCCTGGTTCTGCAGTCAGGTTCCATATTTTTGTTGTTGCGTAATTTTCATATTCTGCATATCCAGATCCATTGTTTGAATAGTGACACTGCATCGCAGTTGCATCACCTGCACTTAAAGTTAAACTCACTGTCGTGTTGATCGTACTTCCGTTTCCATTGTTGATAGTAATGGAAAGATTATTGGGCGGTACAACATCCAACCACTCTACTATCTTCTTCATCAAATTATTTCTGTTTGTTGCAGAGTTTATTGTTTCAAAATTGAATGAGAGGTAAACAAGTTGGTAAGTTGCATTGTACTTTAATCCACCATATCCATCTCCTGAATAATTGAATATCCCACTGGCCTCTGTATTGGGGGCAATTTCATCTGGCCAACTGTTGTCATTGGCGCCATCACCACCGCTTAAACCAAGTGTCATGCCATTGGTTATTGGGTCGTTGGTGACACCGATTACACTGTTTATGTTGGTGTCATCCCTGACATAGGTTGCCTTCAGATAATTAGTGTAAAATGTAGTGCCACCTGATTGGTATCCTACTTCCTGGCCAGATAGAAATAGGCTCTTATTCGCATCCAAATAGCTTTGAAGAACTAATTTTTCATCGGAAGTAAGAGTATCTATGTAATCTTCTCCAGTGAACCAAACCACAATCTGAAATTGTTCCAACAATGTACTGGGGGGTGTACCTGAGTTAACCACATTCCAATTCAAATGACTATAATTGTTTGCTGTTAGTGCATTGGAGAAATATGTTTCATAGCTACCCCCTCCGTCATCATCCACAAGGATTATCCTGCTGCCAGTAACGAGAATGTTCTGCCCTAGCTGATTATCGCTTAGGATTGTTTCATTTGTAACCGGAACAGCATATACTGTGAGATTATAGATGCCTGGAGCACTGGTGTTACTCCAGTTGAATGAAACAGTTGTCAGTGCACCTGATTGAAGACTTGTAATCGAAGTATTTGCATAGGGCGTACCATTCTGAAGTAGTCTCACTTCAATATTGCTTTCGTTTTCGGATCCTAAATTCCATATGGCGGCAGTTACATTTACCGTTCCGCCAATAATAACAATATCAGGAGTGTATTCTATCTGGGTTACTGCTATATTGTGGCCTGAGTTATCACCCACAAGAGCTAATGCATAGGACTCTGTACTGGAACCTGCAGATGAGTTTCTTGCAACTACTAGCGTTCCCTCATCATATTCCGACGTGTTGCTCAAAGTCAGGCTGCCTGCATTATCTACGTTTAAACTAAGTTGTTCTGTTGTATAATCTGTGCCGTTTTTTGTTACCAGATAAACAGCAAAATCAGTGGCATCTGCACCATTAAAAAAAATCGTAATATTTGTGAATGACGGATTTAATACATTTACAAAATCAAGTCCCCATCTGTAAACTGAACCTGAAATAGACGAACTAGTTATATTCCAACTGGGAGTTGTTTTTGTAACTGCGTTCTCGTAGGTGCTCCAGTTTTGTTGGTTATTTCCGTAAACATCTCCCCAACTATACTTTCTTGTAGCCAAAGCCACACCAAGATCAGCTATCACTTCACCAAAACTATTGTGGGTGCCAGGAAGGTCAGCAAGAACTGGGTTTAGAACACCTGGCAGTCCAACATCATAATTTGAATAGCTTGGATCATAGTCGGAATAATCAGTAAGATTACCTTCAAGAGCTCGGAGTACATCCATTCCATTTTCCTGGTATATGTAACCCCAGGGAAGTGAATAGGTATAGGAAAAAGAGCTCAGCGACCGGTCTGGATTTGCAAGATAACTATTGTGCTGAGTTAGTGTAGATGCCCTAAGTGAACCATTTACCCACCTGCTTCCATTTGGATAGGCGATGCTTTCGCTGTTTCTTGCCAATCCTTCAACATTGGTGCTGTCTCCGTCCCATCCATTTGCACCATATTGGGCATTATGGTAAAATTCATGTTCAATAACAATATACTGCATCATTCGTTCGCTTTCAAACTGCCAGCCATAGCCAGTTATAATAGAATTAAGGTCAGTTCTCGTACAAAATCTCCCACTGCTTCCTCCATGCGAATGCGCATTTCCTGGTACATCTTGCGGTGCGTTTTGGCCTGGGTCAAACCATGCTGATGAAGTATCTGCTCCGTTTGTTATGAATATCTGGAAGGATTGGTCTGGATCTGGAGATTGGAATCCCCAATCTAGCATGTCTATGTCATAGGCGTATGCACAGGCATAGGCACTGTCATTGGCATATTCATTTGCTCTTGTTTTGTTCCAGCCAAAGGATACATCGAAATAATACGCTCTGCAGTTGAAAGAATCATCACTGGAATTTCTCTGTGCTATCTTTTCTATTATAAAATAACAACTGGAGGCATAACCACTACAAATTGTGTTATTTTTTGAATTATAGAACGACGCGTTTTTCGTTGGGTTGCTAACCTGCATTGCGCGTATATCCCCAACTCCAGTGTGGCTATCCTCTGGAGCAGTGAAAGTCCAAACATAATTTCCTGATCCATCAGTTGTTATTGTCGTTGTGTTAACTGTTTGCGCTATTGTCGAACTCATCCCATTTGGGGGCAATGCAAACAAAACCACGCTGATCTGAACTTCTGAACTTGGATCAAAACCCGAAAGAGTAACCTGAACCGGCTGGACCGTTGTTTCGGTTTCTGTCCATAAAATATCTACATAACTATCATTTACGGTTATTATTTGGGACGGGTATAATTCCTGGGTTTGTTTGGAAGGCTCTTCAAATATTTTTTCTGACTTCTGGCCAGCCAATGGCCCGCCTCTTTCCCAATCCATTTCTGCATTTCCAACTCCAACTGCAAGTACCTCCCAATTTACCTTACTAACTTTTCCTTTTTTCGTGATTACTGTCCATTTTGCGAGTACACCATTCACT
Source organism: Candidatus Bilamarchaeum dharawalense (assembly GCA_902386555.1). Taxonomy (GTDB): domain Archaea; phylum Micrarchaeota; class Micrarchaeia; order Anstonellales; family Bilamarchaeaceae; genus Bilamarchaeum; species Bilamarchaeum dharawalense. The sequence continues at coordinate 113,969 of CABMJJ010000009.1, read as the reverse complement.
TCGCTCCAGGTATATGCAATAAATCTATTTCCCTTACTGGTTGGAGCTTCTATATCCGAAAACCATCTTTTTTCAACATCTCCTGGTATGTCCTTTGCAGAATTCAATATCTTTCTTATATGAAATAACTCTGCGTCTGTTGTTGCAACATATAGGATAGCGAGTTCGTCGTTATCTTTATAGGGAAAGTCATCAACAGCATAAATCTCCCCTTCGCGTTCTATGATAAAACTTTCTTTGGGCGGCATCGTTTCATAACTAAGTAGTTGGTAGATTTGCAGGTCCTTGAGATCCACTCCCATATCCGCTTTTGTCAGTTCTTTAACATCAAACCTGTTCTTGTGTATGCCCTCAAATTTATCCTTAATTGCGTCCACCCTGTCAGCGGATGCAAGAATAATCGTGCTTAGAAGAAATAGAAATAGTAGTGTCTTCACCCTCATGTTAGTGCTACTCCTTTTGTTGTTTAAATTCTTTCCTGCTTGCCACATTAACCGATTCTTATATCCGGTTCTATTTTTCTCCAATCACCATTCATGTGCTGCCACAATTGCTTTAGCAATGAATCGTAGACCAGGTTATTCTTGGAGGCACTTTCCTTTGGTCTGTCTATTTCAATAAGAATAAATCTTCTCATCCAATCTATTTCGTCTCGAAATGGATTTCTCTCAATAACATAAAGTCGATTTCTTTCTTTTTTTGTTTTCTCGCACCAGTCCATTACCTTTTGGATTTCTTCTTTGGTGACCATAATTTGTTTTCCATGTTAATCTTTAAATATAAGTTTAACGTAATTACATCCCATGATTCAATTGCTACCATATATGTCAAGTGCAGCAGGTGCCGGTGCAGCTGCAGGTCTTATGGGGATAATGGCTGGCTTCTACGGAGTTATGATGCTTATCTACTGCGTAGTTTTTCTTCTGGCATTGCTATTCTTTGTTTTCTGGATTTGGATGTTAATCGATGCTCTAACCAGAAAAGATTTTGCAACTGACAATGAAAAATTACTCTGGTGTCTTGTTGTATTCCTTGGTCATTGGCTTGGAGCTGCGCTGTACTTCTTTATTGTGAAAAACAAGAAGACACCCCCAACCCCTTCGGTTCAACCAACAACTCCAGTACAACCAGTAGCAAAAACAGCTAAGAAATAGTTGTTAGTTTGTGAAACCTGGGGTTAATCTTCTTTTTTACCTTTTTACTATTTGTATTATGTCGCCGCTTTCCATGGTATGGTACAACCCTACTCTCTGCGGCTGATGTTTAACACTTTTCCCCCAGACCAATGCATATCTAAAATCTTTTTTCAAATCACGGTGGAGCTTTTCGCAGACCTCCCCCACACTGATCCATCTTCTTACTACCAATGGCTCGGTTAGGTCTGCATTTTCCCCTCTTTTTTTAGTATAAATGTTAATCAAGTCTAATTTTTCGTAAATCGCTTTTTTCAATTCGTCAATTCCTTTTCCGCTTTCAGCTATTATCGGTATATAAGGGTAAGGGAGTTTTGGAAGCTCTTTGACAAGATCGCATTTGTTCAGTGCAATTATGGCAGGGATGTAGGTTCTATTCCCTTCCAATATGTCAATGAATTCATCAATGGTCATATCATCCTTGAGAACCACATTGGCATTAAAAATGCTAAAACCGCTCATGGCAGCACGAATCTCCTTTTCAGTTATTTTAGTAAGGGGGACTGTGGAGTTTATCACCACCCCTCCCCGTGCCTGTTTCCCAATTGAGGCACGTGGTCTTCGGCTGTTTATTCTTATGCCAAAACCATAAAGTTCTGTTTCAATAACCCTCATTTGTTTTGGATTTGCAGCTTCGATGATAATAAGAATAAGATCTGAACTTCTGGCAACTGCAATTACTTCTCTTCCCCTTCCTTTTCCATCCTTTGCTCCTTCAATAATTCCAGGAAGATCCAGGATCTGGATTTTGGTTTGATTGTATTCCATCACGCCAGGAATACATTTAAGTGTGGTAAAAGCATAGGCTGCAGTTTTTGATTCTGCATTTGTTAGTTTGTTAAGTAAAGTTGATTTACCCACGCTTGGCAAACCAATGATAGCAACGGTTGCATCCCCGCTTTTCTTAACATCAAATCCACCTGCACTTGCTCCGTGTTTTTTCGGTGCAAGAACTTCTCTTCTTAATTGGGCTATCTTTGATTTGATAATTCCGATATGGTATTCGGTAGCCTTGTTCTTTTGTGTTCGCGCAAGCTCGTCTTCAAGCTCCTTTAATTTTTCCTGCATTCCCATTTTTGTTTCCCTGCACTTTTTAGGAAAAAGTGCCCAAAAACCGTTTGATTGCGGAGCTACGCTCCACACCACAAACCGCGGAACGCGGTTTCATCAACAAAATATCAACCGGTTAGTTTTTCAAATATAGGGCTGGTTACAATTTTTTCAACCCATCTCTCCAGCTTCTTGCTTTAGCTTTTTTTATTTTTTTAATTAGTTTTTTCGCACTGGCTGTCTGAAGTTTCCCCTCTATCCTATCAAGCCAACTTAATGTTTGATATCCAATGTCCGCATACTCCTTTGCTTGAAATGCGCATTCCAAATAATCCGCATCTTTCAAGATCTTTTTCTCAGCGTCTGTTAATCCAAGTGTTTTGACTATCGCATTGCTGACCTCTTTGGGTAGCGGTGCCATTTGTTCTTTCTCAACTTTTCTTTCCAACTTCTCTCCAAGGTCAATGTACCTGGCCACCAGCTTGTTCAAATCAAGTATCCTTGTTTCATGAACATCATGGAAAACAGATGCAGTGCAGATTCTGTTTGCTGTCTCGTCGCTGTGGCCTTCCAGTTTGGCAAGAATAAATGCAATCACTGCTGTCCGAAAACTATGTTCCGCAACGGTTTCAGGGTATTTTACACTTTCCGTCCACCATCCGCTTCTAGCAACTTTTTTGAGCATTCCTGTTTCGAAAATATAATTTACCAATGAATCCATATCCATAGCTACCATCCAATCTTTTTTAACTCTTCAATACGATTCAATTGTGATGGTAACTCATCTGAAGAATGAAATTCGGAAACAAATTCTTGCAAAAAGAAACGCACTTTCTAAAGATGAGATTGAAAAATTAAGTGATAAAATTTTAGAACGGCTCCTATCCCATCCAAAATTTCCAGAGGCTAAGATAGTTGCTTTTTACATGACCAAGGGAAGCGAAGTTGACACTAAAAAAATGATTGAACGTGCCATAAAAGAAGGAAAACAGGTTCTGGTGCCAGTAACTGGTCAGAAAATTGCATTTTACAAATTCCAATCATTTGATGACCTGGTTCAAGGTAAATTCGGAATAATGGAACCAAAATCCAAGGATACACCCTTCGAACAATGTCCGGATATTATCATTGTGCCTGGCGTTACCTTTGGTCTTTGCATGCATCGTCTTGGCTATGGTAAGGGCTATTACGATCGCTATCTTTCGGATTGTAAGGCCTTTCGCATTGGCATTTGTTTTGACTTCCAGATTATCGATAAACTACCTGTTCACGAGAACGATCAGCGAATGAACTGCATAATAACTGATAAAAGGACCATCCAGTAAACTTAATAAATATCGAAGAGTATGGCTAATTAGTGATCAGATGGACCTCAAAAGATCGATAAGATGCACAAATTGTGGTAACGAATCAAATATCCAAATCTCCAGCGACCTTGATATGAAAGAATTGCTCATAGCTGGCAAGTGTTCAAAATGCGGCAGTGCACTTCAAATAAATTACAGTCTAGTTGATACCAGTGCATCCCAAACCAATCCACTCAACCATCTTTCCACGCAATCCACTGAGGATTCAAGCAATTCAATTCCTGATCTTGATGAAAGTCTATTCGGTTCAACAAGTTCGGATAGCAGCGATAATGACATGCTACGCGATCTGATGGAAGATTGAAGGTAAGTCAGCAATGGACTTGAAAATATAATCTGGTTTTATTTTTTTCACATCCTCTTTTTTTGAAACACCGGTTAAAACAAGCGCAGTTTTTATCCCTGCTTTTTTGCCGAATGCAATATCTGTTTCCAGTCTATCCCCCACCATCAAGACTTCACTTTTCTTCACCTTAAATCTTTCCAGGATCATCTTCAGAATGAAAATGTTTGGTTTACCTACAATCTTTGGTTTTTTTCCGCTTGCACAGGCAATGGAGGCAACCATTGCTCCTGCACCTGGTTTGTATCCGTCTTCCACAGGAAAAGTTGTATCTGTGTTGGTTGCGATAAATTCTGCTCCTCTTGCCACTGCCCTGTAGGCTTCGGTCATTTTCTTGTAATTGAAATCCGGATCCCATCCAACAACCACAATGTCTGCTTTTTTATGGTCCACAACCGCTATTTTATGGAGTTTCAATTCTTCTTCCACACCTTTCTGGCCAACATAGTAAACTTTTCGTTTTGCTTTTGGGTAGTTTTCCAGAATATAGTGCGAAACCGCATAGGATGTGGTGAACATTTCGTTTTCCTCTGCAGTTAGGCCCAGTTCAATCATTTTGCATATTCTCCCTTTTCTTGATCGGCTACAGGCATTGGTAAGATAGGCGGTTTTTATGCCTCGGGATTTGAGCAATTTCACTGTTTTGTCAGCTCCTTTAATGAGAGTGTTCCCACGATAGATTACACCATCTAAGTCGAATATGACTAATTTTATCATGTTTTAAAGGTTCGCAACTAGAAAATAAAAACATGCGCGTAGCTGTTCTTTTTTCTGGAGGCAAGGATTCAACCCATGCTGCAGGTTGGGCATTGGAACAGGGCTACAAACCAATTCTGATCACAGTAAAACCACCCGAATACTCCATGATGTTTCACCATCCGAATATTCACGTTACCGAGCTTCAGGCTAGGGCAATGGGTCTGGAACAAATCTTCGTGGAAACAACAGAAGAAAATTGGCGTGACCAGTTGGTAAAAACATTCAAAAAACTCAAAGTTGAGGCAATAGTTTCTGGTGCAGTTGCCAGTACCTACCAAAAATCAAGATTGGACGATATCGCCAGCGAGCTTAACATAAAAAGTTTTGCTCCTCTTTGGCATGCTGATGAACATCAACTAAAAAAAATGCTTGACACCATGGAGATTTTTGTTATTGCAGTTTCTGCTGAAGGTCTGGATGAAAAGTTTCTTGGTGAACCACTAAAAAAACTGGTTGAAGCGAAAGTAAAAAATGTCCATCCATTTCTAGAGGGTGGTGAAGGCGAAACATTTGTTACTGACGCTCCTTTTTTCAAAAAACGAATAAAAATCAAAAAATGGAATAAGAAATGGGACGGCGTCAGAGGAGTTGCGGAAATTGTGGAAGCTGAACTAGTTGGTAAAGATTAAAGTGTCAAATCCAGTTCCTTTTTCCCATCCATCAGCCAAACTCCTTTTTTGTCTGTAATATTCCCAATGATGGACGCTTCAACACCGTGTTTTTTAGCAATGTTCATGACAGTGCCAGCTCGGTCTTCTGGTAAAATTATCGCCATGCCAACGCCCATGTTAAAGGTCTGGTGCATTGCTTTCACATCCCCGACTTTTTCATGAAGTGCTTCAAAAATTGGCTTGGGTTTAGGCATATCTGTTAATTTGAAACCAACATTCTGATTCAATCTTGTTAATTTGGAAAACCCACCACCTGTTATGTGGGCAATCCCATGAACATCGCAGGCATCAATAACTTCAGAAACAGTGCTCGCATAAATCCTGGTTGGAACAAGCATTTCCTTTCCCCATTTTGAAATATCCAGGGCTTTTCTAGCAAGGGTATAGCCATTGGAATGAATTCCTGAACTTTCCAATCCAACAATAACATCTCCCTTGACAATCTCACTACCCAAAATAAGTTTTTTCACTCTACCTACTACGGTAAATGTCAAGTCAAATGGTCGTTTTCCATCTTTAATAATATCCGGAACAATGGCAGTCTCACCACCAATAATAGCACAGCTGCTTTCCTCCGCGCCTTTTACCAGTCCATCCATCAATTCGTTAACCAACTCATCATCTTCCTTTGCAAGGGCAATATAATCCACACCCACAAGTGCTTCTGCTCCAACGCAAAGAATATCATTTACTGACATGGCAACTGCATCAATCCCAACAGTATTATAGATTCCAACTTCCTGCGCAACAATTAATTTAGTCCCGACTCCATCCGTGTGTATGACCAGTTGCTGGTCTCCGCATTTGAATATTCCACCGTAGTGGCCAAAAACAGGAACTGGTTCACCATATCCCTTTCTGAATGAAAATGAAGATTTGATTTTATCCCAGATGCTTTTCTGGATTTTTTTAACGTGACTTACGTCTATCTGATATTTCATATCAACAACTACGTTCTTGAGGTTTAAAATCTGTTGGTTTTTTTGCAATAGTTTATTAACTTTACTCGTATTATCTCTCTGATGAAATTCATCGGTGGATTTTTTCAATTCGCTCGACGTGTGATTGATGCGGCAAAAAATGGCGGCCTTAGTGATAAGGACGTAAAAAAACTCGATAATCTTCTTTTAAGAACAGGTAAAAGAAACGCAATAGTTGCAAAAGGTATTCTAACTTCATTAAGTGCCAGTGGCGCAAGTGACACTGATGTTAAGCGTTTTGGAGAAATTTTACAATTAGCTGAAAATCGAATTCAGGAAGATAAAGAGCCTTTTTCTACAGCAGATAAAAACGAGCTAACCTCTATTTTCAAAAGAGCATACATGTCAGCTAAAACCGCAAGATGGTTTTCTGCACAGGTTGATGAACTTCTGGCTGAGGAAATCAATGAGTTTATTTCTGGATCTAGACGCGTGGATGTTGGTATCCCAGCAAAAAAGACAGTTAAGTTTGAAAAAGAAGAGGAAAAAGATCAGACCCAGAAGAAGGTTAAGACCTAATTTGGTGGGCGGGGTTTCATAATGAAGATCAAATTAAGTCCTGAATTATCCTACATCATCGGTTTTTGGCGCAAGTCTCGCTGTAGTGAGGGTATTGGTGTCAGGGGCGATAGCAACATTTTAGAAATATTTTCCAAAGAAGTTTTAGATAAGCAACTAATCACTTCAGAAAAACTTCTGACTGGAGAAGACCGGGTCTTTTTCTATCATACTGCCTATAGGAAATTTTTTCAACAGGTTGAAGAAGAGGAATTGGAGCGATTCAAATATCTAAATGAATATGCAGCCAGTTACCTGGCTGGAATGTTTGACGCTGCAGGCACCATTGATGAGCGCGGTATCGTGTCATTCGGATCAGCTACCAAACAGGATGAAATGATGTTGCTTAGATTAGGTTTTGTTGCCAGGCGCCGGGGCGATCGACTTGTTATTGAAAGGCCCGCAATTTTTTTAACATTCATCAAAAATTATGTTAAACTTTTCAAGGATCACAAAGTGTTTGATTATATAAAATCAAAATAATCAAAGTTCTGGCGCATAATTAGTTTTCAGATTCTTAACCAGCGAGTAATATCTATAGGTTCTGATATCCTCTGGGAATTTTGCTTTAAAAGATTCCATCATTTCCGTGAATTTTTCGAAATTCTCTACTTCCACATCAAATTCAAAATCACTGGTAATAAGACTTTTTTCTGTGTAAATGACATTTGGGTGGGACAATATTTTTTGCATTACTTCATTTGCATTATCGAATTTTCTAAACCACAGGTCAACCTTGTAATACTCTCTTCCAAGCGCGCTCAGATTGAAAACGGGCCTGAATCCTACTATCACCTTCTTATTAATCAGATTTTTCAGTCGGTAACGGGCAGTAACCACACTGATCCGCAGCTCTTTTGCAATTTCAACTAACGATGCTCTTGCATTGTCAGATAAAAAAGTCAAAAGTGCAAAATCAAGTTTGTCAAGAGTTTCGGGCTCGGTTTTTATTATCGTTGTAAAAATTTTCTTTTCATTTGATTTAGATGGTAAAAGGTAGGATCTTGTAAATTCCAAATACTCCACCATAACTGAAAGATGGTAGTCTGCAAGATATTCACCGAATTTATTCTTGAAATTCAGCCAGAATTGTTCATGTTCCCATGGTGTTTTTGCCCATATGGCCAGGGCAATCTGAAATGGTCCATTTGTTCTATAGAAAATTGCGATATTTTTTGAGTTGATCAAATATTCCCCTATTTCATTTTCTATTTTCGGAGAGGTGTTCTGAAGGCGAATATAGGTTCTATATAGTGTAAAACCAAGTTTAGAGAAATTCAGTACAGTGTAAAAACCCGATATGATTTTTTTATTCTGCAACTGGCCAATTCGATATTTTACCGTCTCCTTTGCCACTCTAATCTTTTTCCCAATCTCACTGTAATTCATTCTTGCATTGGTATCCAATTCCGAAAGAATCTTTCTGTCTACCAAGTCCAGATCGTAACTCATTACGCTGCCTCCTGAGATTTTAGGTATTCGTCAAAATTTTTTATCAGCTCTTTCAGTTCTTTTGTTGGACCAGCGAATTCCATTTTATCTATCATTCTCACTGGCATAATTTTGCTTGAGGTACTTGTAAGAAAAACCGACTGATATTTTTTTAGATCATTGATCGCTATTGTTTTCTCTTGAACATCATAGCCGTTCTTTTTTGCCACCGTAATCACATGTTTTCGTGTTACACCGCTCAAAACTCTTTCTTCAGGTGCCGTGATTATTGTTTTACCTGTCATGGCAAAGAAATTAGTTCTGCTCCCTTCAATTATGCAGTCGTCTTTATCTAAAAACAAGACATCATAGCAGTTGTTCTTTTTTGCTTCAGAATAGTATATATAGCTTGGAAGCATGTTCAGAGTTTTTGCCTGGGGCAACCAACGCTCATACTTTTTTGTTATGGTTTTAACCCCATCCCTATAAAATTTTTCATCAGGAAAATGAGGCGATAATGGTAAAACATAAAGACAGCTATCTTTCCTTTCTTTCGCACCTATTAGCAGCATTTTCAGATTCAATGTTTTAATTTCCAGTTTTTCTATTAATTGTTTTGTGCACTTTATTATTCCATCTTCTGTAAACTGGTGTTCCAGTCCTATTGCTTCAGCAGATTTGAACAGTCTCTCCACATGGTCGTTTATGAAAAATGGGATACTGTTTTTCACTCGTACATTCTCGTATACTCCAAATCCATAGCTATGTTCAATATTGAAAAGCGATATCACTGCCTCTGAAATCGGGCATATCTCATTGTTTTTTAGAAAATATTTAAGTTCCATATCTACTATTTTTTATAAATTTATATAAAAAGCTTTGTGTTCTAGCAAAAATTTGCTAATTAATCTAATATATATGAAACGAACAGATAAGTTTAGAAATTAACACAAAATGTGGGATTATGAAATTATTATGTTTTCATGCTAGGGATCTGCGATTAGAAGCAGGCATACATGGCAGCCCAGCTAAACAAAAACAAACCGAAAGACTTTTGCGTGAACGTTTGGGTAATGCGCTTCCGCTTCTTGATGATTCAAACCGCAGGACCGAATCGAAGAATGCTCTTCTGGTTTTCGTCTGTGCAGAAAAAGGCGATGATCGGTTGAATTTGATTCCAGTTCGTGATGATATTGTCCGTGCCCGAGCGATGCTGGGCGTTGCGGATATTGTTGTAGGTGCATTTGGCCATCTAAGCGATCAAGTGGCAGACCCATCGCTTGCCAGGACTATCATTGATAATCTTGTGGAGTCCATACGTCCAATCCATCCTGGGATAAAAACATTTCCCTTTGGTTGGGACAAGACATTGGATCTTCATGTCCCCCTCCACCATTTCAATGTCTCATTCCGGTCCTATTCCCCCCGGGATATTTCGTGACAACACCGTCGATTTGTTACCAATATTTATAAACAATCGAATTCTGATCTCTTTTTATTTTTTTATAGATAAAGAAGCCACAGTCCTATACAGGTGAAACTATGAGAATACTAAAACTACATTGTGATTATATTTATTATAAGCCAAAAAAGCTTGCGGTAAAACAGGGTGCAGATGAAGTTACCAAAGAAGACTTGGAAGGTAAAAAAGTAGAAGAAGTGTTGGTTGTTTTTACTGCTGTTGAAAATGGAGACAGTCAAAAAGAAGTTTCTGAAGCAGTGGTGGAAATCAAAAAAATGTTTGAAACTGTGAAAGCACAGAATGTGGTGATCTACCCATATGCTCACCTTTCTTCCAATCTTGCCTCTCTAAAAGACGCACCTACTATTCTTGCCAGACTGTATGAAGAAACAAAAAAATCAGTAACTCCAAATACGTTCAAAAGCCAATTTGGTTGGTATAAGGAATTTGAACTAAAATGCAAGGGCCATCCATTATCTGAACTTTCAAAAACAATTGGCGAATCGAAAGGAGAAACAACAAGAAAACCAAAAGCAGGAACTGCCCACACCATACACGAAGTTATCTATTCTGTCATGCTTGAAGAACCTCAGAACCGAGGGTTTGCTAAAGATAAGAACGCCTATCGGTTAACAACCGCTCTCTCCATTGCAGCATTGCTTAAACAGAAAGATAAAAACGTTGGTCTTGGGTTGATGCAGCTTAATGAGAACGGCTTCTATGTTGATATAGATCTGCACCGTTCATTATCACCAAAAGAACTACCTGAACTTCAAAAGGAATTGGAAAATTTTATCTCAACATCCCATCCAATTACTCAAAAACTTGTCTCCAAAGAACAGGCTGAGAAAATTTTCGCTGAACAAAAGGAACCCTATCTGTTGGAGCTTGCACAAAAACTTCCAGAACACGCATTTCTGAATCTCTACTGCATGGATGAGGTCTCTGTTCCATCTCTCGTTCCCCTGTTGGATAATGCCAATGAACTTCGTGCAATTCATCTAGCTGGAGTTGGGGGTGCCTACTGGTTGAATGATTCTTCCAAGCCCCAATTACAAAGAATTGCTGGATTCTCATTCCCAACAAAAGAAGCACTAACCAACTTCCTCGAGCTTCAAGAAAAAGCAAAAGATCGTGATCATAGGAAACTCGGTCTACAGCTTGATTTATTTTCGGTTCATGATGTTGCTCCTGGTATGGCATTCTTCCATCCCAAGGGTATGATTATCAGAAATGAATTGGAAAAATACTGGCGAGAACTTAATCATAAGTATGGGCATGTGGAAATCAGAACCCCCATTCTTATGGATGCAGAAGTTTGGAAAAATTCCGGTCATTGGGATCATTACAAGGAAAATATGTACTTCACCCAAATTGATGGAAAATTAAATGGAGTCAAACCAATGAATTGTCCCGGTGCCATAATAATATTCAAAAACACCAGAAGATCCTATCGTGAATTACCGCTAAGACTCGCTGAACTTGGTCTAGTTCACAGGCATGAGTTTTCAGGTGTGCTCTCTGGTCTATTTAGGGTTAGGGCATTTACCCAAGACGATTCCCATGTTTTCTGTGCTCAGGAAGATATCGAATCGGAAGTGGAGGCCAGATTACGTTATCTGGATGAATTCTACCATACCTTTGGCTTTGAGTATACTCTCGAGCTTTCCACAAGACCTCCAAAAAGGCTTGGAACTGATGAACAATGGGATATTGCAGAAAATGCACTGAAAAAAGCCTTGGATAAATTGGGTAAAAAATATAAAATTAACGAAGGAGATGGCGCATTTTATGGTCCAAAGATCGATTTTCACATTAAGGACTCTTTGGGTAGAACGTGGCAATGTGCAACCGAGCAGCTTGATTTCCAGATGCCGTTGCGTTTTGATGTTACTTTCGTGGATAAGGATGGAAAAGAGGCCAATCCAGCAATGCTGCACTCAGTGGCTCATGGTTCAGTCGAGCGTTTCTATGCAATTTTGGTGGAACACTTCGAGGGCAAATTCCCAACCTGGCTTGCACCTATTCAGGTCGCAGTAATTACCGTTTCCGATGATCAAAAAGAATATGCGAAGCAAGTCTATGACCAACTAAGAGCAAACGGAATTCGTGTTGAGTTGGAAGACAAAACCGGGACAGTTGGTGCGAAAATAAGAAATTGGCAGCAACAAAAAGTTCCCTACATGGTAATCATTGGTGAACAGGAGGTTGGTTCAAACACAATTTCCATACGTGATAGAAAAGGTAGTGAAACGCACAATGCCAATCTCTCTGAATTTGTAAAAACCATTCACCTGGAAATCGAGAAAAGAAAATAATTTTTTCCATATTCATTTCTTTCCGACGTAATTTTCGATTTTTTACTATCTCTTTTTAATCCTCTTCATCATTATTCTGGCCTATGGGAGGCCCTAGAATAAGCATTATCGTTCACGATGGAAACCGCGTAGTTGATCAGCGGGCCATTCGTTCAGAACTTTTCAATCAAACTATCCTTGATAGTACTAAAACAATCTACGGGACCTCAGTTGAAACAAAAGCCTATTCTGGCCTTGGAGAGGGAGTAACCGCTTTTGGTAATCTTAAGCAAGAAGCCAATGCGGGTTGGCAAATCTATCTTGCTACTGTTGTGGATGGCAAAGTGGTCCAGATGGGTTTGCCATTCATTCCTGATAAATCTGGAAAACAACAATTTCTTGGTTCAGACCAATTAACACTTGAAGATGTTGATTCCTACCTTAAAACCATGCTTCCAGGTATTGAGGTTGCTTTGGTCTGGAGATATGATCGCGGTTATACTCAGGATTTGACATTCAGTGATAGTTCCACTTCTTTTTCTCTCAGTTCAAATTATCCGCAATCCGGTTCAAGAGTTGATAGCGATTCCATTACCAAAGAACCAGAAGGCGGATGCGGTTCGGATAATGCCAAAATAATCATGGATCCTGTTTCTATTTTGAAAGTCGGCAGTTGGACTGGGGATGGCGATAATAAAGTGTCATTCATTTCAGATTCGCTACACCCGCAGGAAGTTTATTCTGATTCTTTTGTTTATATCCCACCGCCGCTTGTTTTGACCCAACTCACTACTCCAAACCAGCAACCGAATCCGGTTCCATCATCACCCAACACAGTCTCTGGAAAAGATGCACTGGCAATTGTAAGCGGGCTTTGGGTTGATTCTGAAAAATCAAGAGATGACAAATGGGATGCAACATTCTCTTATGTTGTTCAACAAACACCACCTTCTATCCAATCTAGTTCTCACTCAAAGCAAATGGTTATTGTTGTTTCTACTACACAAGCGCCTGTGTTCGATGGCATAAAACAAGAAGAGAGCATGATCGTGCGCCTGATTATGAATCCAACTGAGCGCAAATTATGGGGCAAACTGTATGGGTTCCCAGACGAAGACCAGCCATCGTTTACACCCAAATCAATACTCAGCCCAGCCATCGTTCCCACCCTGTCTTCATCCAGACCAGCAATACCAGTGCAACATTCATTTGCAGTTATGTCTGAGGGTTTACTAGCTGTTTCTGCATCTAAATTGGCTTCATTGGATGCAAAAGCTTGCTATCCTACACCATGTCAACCATTCCACGTTCCTGTTTTAAAGCCAGAAAAACAATCAAAACCAGTAAAGATCAGAGAACCAGAGAAACCAAAACAAACAGAACCAGAAATTCATCCAAAACAAGTAAAAACAAGAAAAGTTGCACCAACGGACATTCCCATTCACCCAGTTAATCCTAAATCAAAATCTCCTGTTCATTCTAGTGAGACAATCACCAAACCAAAGAAAGTGCAAGAACCTTCTGTTCAAACCAGGCCAAACAAGGTTGTAGTAAAAATAACCGACGAGCCAAAGCACGACCCTAAAACAAGAGCCACTCCAGCAGATGTTCCAAAACAACAAAAACCCGAAGTCGAGCCAGTAAAAAAACAAGGACCAAAACAAATTCCTGTCAATGCTATGATCAAACCAGAAAAACCAAAAACAGTCCCCAATGAAATTAAACCAGAAAAATATACAAAACCCAAACTGCAAGAAGTCGTTGCTCCCAAACCCGTGCCAAATTCAGATCGAAAATCTGCAACAAAACCACTACCAGAACAAAAAAGAAGAAAAACCGACCGTTTTATGATGGATATGCTGGGTGTTTTGAAAAACAAAAAAAGAACTAATGGAAGAGCAGTGGCAAGAAATTAAGCACAAAAAACAATAGTGCACCATAGCTGATTATTTTTACAATCATCTTATTCTTCACATTGATATCTATTATTCTGAAACCATCGAATAGGGGGATTGGTAATATATTTACTGTCCCAACTACAAAGTTAAGTGCTAAACTCAGCCCCAAAACAATGTAGATAAACTGCATCACCCAATTGTTGTAAACTGCGGATATGGAATTCTTTGAAATCGGATAGTACTGTATCCCCACATCGCCAGTTTCATTTGTCATTTTAGTTATACTGCCCTTATTTGTGATAAAAGTTACTTCGCTATTTTTAGTAAGATTTATGGGCGTAAAATTCTGGGTATCTATCACCTGGTCATTTATTTGATATATTACTGTTCCTGGTGCCATACCCGCCACAACCATCAATCCCTCTTCACGGAATCCAACGGTTCCATAGAAAAATCCTAGAAATAGGAAAAACAAAACAAAGGACGTTATCAGATTGGCAGTTGGACCAGCCACCAACACGCGTGTTTGTTTTCCCGGTTCTACTCGCACCAGCTTCTTTTCATCTGGTTCTACAAATGCTCCAATGGGGATTATTCCGAATAGTACAATACCTGAAGAAAGGATTGGTACTTTTGCAATTCTGGCTAAAACCGCATGGGCTACTTCGTGGACTATCATTACAATTGCAAGTGCGGCAATACCTTCGAAGAATGGTAGATTTATGCCAGGTAACAAGAACGTTCCGCCTGCTGCAGTTTGAGACAGCGTATCCGTTCCAAAGAAAAGCGTTGTAACAACTGCTTTGAATATTACAATACCATAGAAAACAAGTCCAAAAAGTATGAACAGGAACATGCCTCCGATAAGCAAAATCGAACTCACGAGAAGTAATCCTGTGCCGGGGTTATCGGTTACCCCACTCACTGTTTTTTCTACTGCTCCTACCTTTACTACGCTTAAAATAAATGATAATGCAATTGGTGCAACAAATATGGAGAGAAAAAACAATAGAACCAAACCAGGTATAAGACTCTTCCAGGTGGTTGTTTTTTTCATCAAGACCAGGCTAAGTAAGCCATAGGATATGGAACTACCCACGTCTGCAAAATAATTGAAAATTTTTTCGTGTTGCGCCAATTTCTCAATCAGTTCTATACCTTTTTTACTCTTCAATAAAACCAATCCCATTTCGGTTGGTAGTTTATACTTTTTGATAAGAATTTGGCTGACTATAATCATTTCCACAACTACCAGAATAAACTTTATCAGTCCCGATACGTCCAGCTGTAGTATGCCATAAAATGCAAGCAATGCTATGGCTACCAATAATAGAATAATTATCATGTATATGCTACGAAGTTAGGTCTTTTTATATTTATGGAAGAATACAACTATCATGGCAGAGCTCTTTTGTGACATTTGTGGAAACGGTCCAGTGCGTGCTCAGATTCTAGTGGAAGGCGCCAAGATGCTGGCTTGCAGTAGATGTATGAGAAGCGGTAAGATACTCATGCGACTTGATGATGACGATGAAGGCGAACCAATCGTTCGTTCAATTCCTACAACCATGGAATCCAGTGAAGAAATTGTTGAAGGCTATGGCAAAATCATAATCGCAGCAAGAGAAAAACTGGGTCTTCCCATCGCCGTAGTTGCCGAAAGATTAAAGGAAAAAGAAAGCTATCTTCATGCCATTGAACACGAAAGACTCGCCCCAACCATGGAAGTTGCAAGAAAATTAGAAAAAGAGTTGGGAATTAAACTTGTTGAAAAAGTAGCTGGTACCATGTCCCCGGCACTATCCAAGCCATCTTCCAAAAACTTCCAACCTCCGACATTGGGCGACATGATAGATGCAAAAAAGAAAAAGGAGAAATAGCGTGTTTCATATGATGGGGATGTCCTCGAACGTTCGAGACTGTCTTGAACGAAACGTCGTTCAAGGACATACAAAACCCCAAGAAGAGGAGCATAGAGGGTTTTGATGGGTGTTGATCTTGGCGATCTTAGTATCAAACATACCATATCGCTAGAATCGCTTTCCGGTAAAATCATTGCCATAGACGCCTACAACATGCTCTACCAATTTTTAGCATCCATTCGTCAGGAAGACGGCATGCCTTTGATGGATTATAAGGGCAACATTACCGCCCATCTTTCCGGTATGTTCTATCGCACTTGCAAACTCATTGAAAGTGGAATAAAACCAGTCTATGTTTTTGATGGTAAGCCAAGTGATCTTAAGCACAAAGTTCAGACTCAACGATCTGAAATCAAGAAAAAAGCAGAAGAGAAATGGAAAGAAGCATTGGAACAGGGCAGATACGATGATGCGAAGAAATACGCCCAGGCAACATCTAAACTAACAAAAGAGATGGTGGACGAAACCAAACTTCTTCTCCAGGGTATGGGTGTCCCGTTTGTGCAGGCACCATCGGATGGAGAAGCCCAGGCCTCGTTGATGGTTCAGAAAGGTCTTGCCCATGCAACTGCTTCGCAGGATTATGATGCTTTGCTATTTGGTTCAACCACCCTTGTTCGTAATCTGTCCATTACTGGAAGAAGAAAAGTTCCAAGACAGAATCGCTACATCCTCGTCGAGCCAGAATTAATAGAACTTAAAGAAACCCTGGCTTCCCTTGATCTTGGTCGTGATAATCTTATCATGCTGGGTATACTTCTCGGTACTGATTTCAATGACGGAGTTAAACGAGTGGGTCCAAAGACCGCATTAAAAATCGTAAAGGAAAACAGAACCCTGGACTCAGTAATCGCATATGTCAAACAAAAGTATGATTATCAATTCGAAGTTGATGTGGAAGAGGTTCTTCATCTTTTCCTTGATCCCCCCTATGTACCGGTTGAAAACCTAAAATGGACCGGGGTGAATGGTGAGAAAATCACAAAACTTCTTATCGATCAGCATGATTTTTCTAAAGATCGAGTAGAAAACACTCTAGCCAGCCTTCAAAAAATAATGAATGAGCGTTTAGCTCAAAGCAAACTGGATCAATGGTTCTAGTTGTTCAACTTGGCAAGTACCAATCCTGCGCACAATGTATACACCAATCCACTTAATGTCCAGGACAGTACCATGAGGAGCGAAATTGGGAAAGTTGTATAAGAAACAAACATTCCTGGGATTGTAAATACAACCCACGCAGTCACCCCAAATCTCAATCCTCTTCTGATGAAATCTTTTTCTTTGAAAAGTACTTTCACATGGTTCCAGACCCAGGCAAGAATCATGCCAAGTACAAAAGGGTAGGCAAAAAATAGCATCATCAGTGGGTCAGTCCATGGTCTGAACAGAACACTCTGATATTCTGCGTTCACAGAAGGAAATAGGGCACCGAAGGCCATGGAGAATATCATCCCAAATATAAGCATTAGGATTCCAGTAGCAATCCCTGGAATAATTATCTTTTTCATGAATTTCATAAAGTCTAGAAGATTTATAATTTTTACCTCCACCCATCAAATTCAGAGTGAATTATCTGATCTTCTTTCCTTCAACCAGGTCCGTAATATCAGACGCTTTTTTATACTTTGTTTTTCCACCATCCACTGCCAAATCCACTTCTTCTAGAATTTGTTTATCTACCTCTTCGATTGTAGTCGGTGGTACCTGTTTTGTGATATTGGCGCTGGTTGTAATAATTGGTTTACCAAATTTCTTACTGAGAAACTGGCAGAATTCATTATCAGGAATTCTAACTCCAAGCTTTCCCTCATTGCTGGCAGGAATTTTTTTCTTTATTCTGAGTAGGAAAGTATACGGACCGGGAAGCTTTTTTGTTAATGTTTTTTCCTGTTCAGAATCCACTTCACAATACTCTTTTATCATTTCCAGACTTGCCATCATCACAGACAATGGTTTTTTTTCATCGGTTTTTTTTATTCTATGGATTCGTTTCACTGTTTTTTCTGAAGTAGCATCCCCTCCAATACCATAGAGCGTGTCAGTTGGGTAAATCAACACTCCCCCCTCCTGAAGCACGCGCATCGCTTCTTCTATCGCCATTGCAGTTTTCTCATCTAAAATAAGGACCATGGTTTAGACTCCAAAATCTTTCTTAACTCGGTCCACTCCAAGTGCATCTATTAGTTTTCCTATTCGTGGACCCTTTGGTTTTGAAATAAGCGCATCGTATAGCTCAGCAAACATCTGTTTTGGTTCGATTGCATTTGCCTTTGCAAATTCGAAAACTCCATTGTGGATTGCCAATGCATCCATACCACTTTTCAAGCTAGCAAGGAATTTTGTTACATTTTCAGTTGCTGGTTTAGTATTTGGCTGATATTTGAATTTATATTCCTCGGGTATGAACTCCTGGGCGATCCAGGCTTCCACATATTGCTTCAGGTAATTCGCTCCCTCTGGGTCTTTGGTCAATCTGCCAACTTCATTCCAATCCTGATAAATCTGGTAATATAATAGGACATCCAAAAATGGTACTGCCCATTTTGGTTTATCGGTGCTCATATTGTGGGCAATTAATCGTTTTCTGTCCGCTCTACTCATATCTTCTGTTAAAATTAACTTTCCAGCTTCCTGGAAATCATCAATTGTTCTAAGTAAATTTTGACTGGTTGGGTCAATATCTATATTCTCTTCCAAATCCGGTCTCAAAAGCATATATTTTATGATTTCAACTGGAATAAGCACCACCATCTGCCGTACGCCCATGCCAGTTCCCTTTGATTTGGAATACTTTTTTCCTTGAAATAGGATAAACCCATATCTATATGGGATGTGATACTCCCTGTTCATCAAACCAAGGGTAATGGCTTTACACGTATCCTCCGATCCACCTTTGGTGTGATGGTCAATTCCTGCACCTTCTATTGTTGTTCCGAATACCTGTTTCCAAGCTGGCCAGTGCAGCCTCCAGACAATTTTATACCTGTGATCTGCAATTTTGTTTTTTCCACCATGGCCGCAGCCTTTTGTGTATTTCACATCCTTGTCACAGGCATACTCATAGGTCTCCCCATCATGGGAAATGACTCTGGTGGTTGCAATTCTGCCACATTTTTCACAAATGGGCATTATGGGTGACCAGTCTTTTTTCTCTTCTTTACCACTGGTTTCCTCTATTATTTTTCTGCATTCCTGGTCATGTTTAAGGTAGAACCTGGCGTGTTCATCGAATTTCCCTTGTTCATAGTATTCGTTTACCCTAATAATCTCAGGTTGGACTTCGAATTTCACCATCAAAGCCCGAGCCTCATCAAGATAATGATCGCCAAAACTTCTACTCTGGCCAGTTGGATCTGGAACATTACAAAGTGGCTTTCCAAGATGGGGACCAAGTTCTTTCGAATACCTTTCCATCTCCACCGGTACTCCATCAAAGGCATCAAGTATATCTGCCACGAAATAAAATTTACATTCTTTGCCTCTATTCTCAATTGCCTTCTTTATAACTGAAGGAAACAAAAATTCACAAAGTGTGCCCAGGTGAGCTGGACCTGAAGTGGTCATCCCACCGCTGATTACGTATGGTTCCTTTTTTTCCTGAATAACTTTTTCGGCCAGCCATTCTGACCAATGCATGTGTTTTTCTGACATTTCATCACTTGCTTATCTGTTTCCAATAACTATATTGAGCAGGTATTTCGATAATATCCTGCAATGCCGTAAGTGCTGCTAGAATCATCAGTGCTATGACGCCGGCAATGGCTAGAACAATTAGGACGAGCACACCATATGCTGCTCCCAATGATGCTGACAACATCGCAGCACCCAATCCAAATACCACGGCCATTATAATCGCCACAATCACTACAATAACCAAAACTACGAATATTATAACCGAACTAATCAACGAAAGTACAAATGAGAATAATACGGTTTCAAGCAGATTGGCTTTTACAAGATCAAAGCTGCGCTTAAAACTCTCTATTACTCCTTTTCTTGCTACTATGACTTCAAAAATTGCAAATTGGATGAATAGCCCGAGTATTGAGGCTATAATTGTTATTATTCCTCGTAATACCAACCCGATCAAAGTTCCAGCCATATACATTCCAAGTCCTGCTCCGCTTGAATCAGATGCTGCTAGTTCACTTCCTGTACTTATGAAAAAGTATACTGCATAGAATGGACCCAATATTATCAGTGTGATCACTAGGTTTACAATAAAATAGAAAACGTAGGGCACAATATTTGCTCCAATCTGTCCTATCATACCAAACGGTTCTTTTTTGTATTTACTATCTACCAGATTATACGAACTAGATGCTATTACTTTGCTGAAAATTACTGCAAGTATAATTACAATTATGCTAACAACAATGAATATCAAGCCAAGGCCAAGCACTCCTCCTGCACCCAAACTCGTTCCAGCTGGCAAGAGTAGGAAATAGGGAGCTATTGCTAATCCAAAACCCAAAACAAGAACTACCAATGCCAAAAACTGTATGATAAAAAATCCTTTGAAAATATCTGAAAAATCGGATTTTAGCAAGTTAATTGACTCGTTGAAGCTGTTACCTATAAAATCAAAGCCCATTTTTTCACCTATACTGACAAAAATATATGATAGAAAGTCTATAGTAATGTTTAAAAAGAGGTAAGAGCATATATCCTCTTGTCAGCGGTCATAGGTAGGGGGAAACACCTGATCCCGTTTCGAACTCAGAAGTTAAGCCCCTTCACGGTGATATGAGTACTGCCCTCCGGGCGGGAAATTGCACTGCTGCTGACACTCATATTTTCAATCTCCTTTTATTTTAAATTCATGCTCTCTAATCATTTTCATGGAATTCTACGATGTTGTTCAAAAAAGACATTCTGTTCGTGATTTTTCAGATAAGCCAGTGGAAGCCATCAAAATAAAGAATATAATCAATGCGGCAATGCGAGCCCCATCGGCTGGTAATCTCCAGGCCTACAAAATTTATCTGGTCCATTCACAGGAAACCAGGGAAGCATTACTTCCGGCTACGGATTACCAAGAATTCATCGTAAATGTCCCCTTGGTTTTAGTTTTTGTTGCTGACCATATGATTTCCGAATCAAAATATGGTGCCCGTGGCTTTGAACTTTACTCTGTTCAAGATGCAACCATTGCTGCAACCTATGCTCAACTTGCAGCCACTGCCGAAGGCGTATCCTCAGTGTGGGTGGGTGCATTTGATCCACTTGAAGTCTCGCGTATTCTTCATCTTATGGGGTACCAGGTTCCAGTTGCAATTCTTGCAATTGGTTATCCAAACGGACCAATAAAGTCAACTACTCGTCGTCCAATCAAAGATATGGTGAAAGAAATATGAATTCCGAAGAACGCGCTAAAAAAGACATTGACAAACTTGATCGAATAGTTGTCACATTCAAGAAACTAAAGCTAGATAAAAAATATCCAAAAGTTATGGAGTATGTTGAAAACTATGGTGCAGATGCCAAACATTTTTTCGAAAAAGGCGATTATTTTACCTCATTTGGTGCAGCCAACTATGCCTATGGGTTCATTGATGCGGTTCTTGTGATTGAAGGTAAGAAAGATGAAATTATCCTCTGACCGAAACAAAAAACTTGGACAATGTTTTCTTGAAGACCAAAATATTCTCAAGCTGGAAGCAAAATTGGCCCAAGTTTCTGGAAAAACAATATTGGAAATTGGACCCGGAGACGGTCGTCTAACCTCTTGTTTACTAGCCGAAAAGCCAAAAAAAATAATTGCAGTGGAACTGGATCCAAAATTCGCTGCTATACTTCGGGAGAAATTTAGCAAAGAAAATGTTGAAATTGTCGAAGCAGATTTTCTCGAATTGGAATTTCCAGGATGCGATATTGTTATTGGTAACATCCCCTACTATATTTCATCTGACATTGTTTTCAAACTGGCAAAACAAAAAATCGAAAAAGCAATTTTGATGGTGCAGAAGGAATTCGCAGAAAAAATGGTGGCCAAATCCGGCGATGGGAACTATGGTCGTCTTAGTGTGACATCACAGCTTGCTTTTGATATAAAACTCGAACGCACGGTTCTTCGTCATCTTTTCAGACCAATGCCTATAGTTGATTCTGCAATAATTGTCCTCAGACCAACAGGCATGAGTCTCAACCAAAAACAGGAGAATGTCATCCGTTGGCTTTTCCAACATAAAAACAAAACTGTTCGAAATGCATTGATGGATTCGAAAATGTTCACCAAAGAGGAAATCGAAAAGCTCGGAGCTTTTCTAAAGCAAAGACCAAAAGCATTAACAAAAGAAGAATGCCTTGAAATTGCAAAAATTTTAGATAAGGTTTAAATTTTTTGGTGTACTGTTCCAATCATGAAAAAATCTACTAAGGGCTGTTGCTGTGATTGTGAATGTGTTGAACCAAAGAAGAAAGTAGCAAAAAAGAAACCAGTAAAGAAAAAATCTAGGAAAAAATAATTCCTATTCCATATGGTATTTTGCTTCGAAAGCTCGCCAGATTGCCTGGGCTGCCATATTATTTTTCATGCTTGTAATACCCACACCTTCATGTACAAATCTAACGTCAGTAAATAAAAGCTCTCGTATGGGTTTGATTCCTATTTCTTCTTTCATTCTAGCTATCTCAACTTCCAAGGCAGTATCTCCAATCATGCCAGATTGAATAAGCGCCCCTATTCCTGGCATGGTAAGCAGAACTCGGTAAACCTGTTCATCGGTTAAATTCGGGAAAGCAGTCAAATCAAGGGAAACACCAAAATCAATAAGTTTTATCCCGTTAGCTGGGTCTATCAACAAATGACTGCCACCCATATCATCGTCTAGGATAACGTCATTAAATACAATTCCGGCTTTATGTAAAATAGTAAGAATATCTGCTACCCGTGAGCCAATTACCCTGGCAGCAACGTCATTCATGTTGGAAGAAATTTGTGAAAAGGGACTACCAGGTAGGAATTCTTCAGTTAGAAAATGTTCTATGGTTTCATATTGTAATGGACCAATTCCCTGTTCTCCTGCAAATTTCGCAATTTTTGGTTCGTCTGGACTTTGTATTGGTTTAATTATCATATCCCTGTCATCAACCAAAATCCTTGCTGCAAAACCTCGGGTTCTGGTTGGTCCAATGCTTATTGTCACTTCCCTTAAATCTGAATCAAGATGTCCTTCCAATACAGGAAAGAACATAACAAATGAGAATTTTCTGATTCTGGGATCGCTTTGTAATTTGGCAAAAAGGTCTTTCTCGTCAGACATTCTTAAAAACGGGACCAGGCCAGGATTTTCCCTTCTTATGCTCTCTGCAAGCGCCTGATCAGGCATTTTTACTGGTCGTTTGCCACCAAAGTACTCTCTTATGGTTTTGAGTTCGTCTGGTGAGTATCTTAATACTGTTGCCATAACCAGTATTTTGTGTGAAACGTTATTTAAATCCCAGACATTATTTGAAATTATAGAATTCCTAAAAATTTACTCTCTTTCCTACTTTCTTCATCGAATTGTGCAAGCAATTCCTTTTGTTTTTTTGACAATTTTTTAGGAACATCAATGAGAACTCGAACCAATTCATCTCCCTTTCCATTACGTCCCAATCTTGGCATCCCCTCATTTCTTAATCTAAAAATTGTGTGCGATTGGGTTCCGGCTGGTATGGTTAATTCTGCCTTCCCAAATAGGGTTGGTACTTCTACTAATCCGCCGATGGCTGCCTTGCTAAAACCTATTGGAATTTCAATAAAAAGGTCATCTTCCTTGCGTTCAAATTTGTCATGTTCTTTTACATAAACCTTGACAAAAAGATCTCCCGGGCCATCTCGTCCATATTCCCCAAGATCATCCAATCTCAGGCTCATTCCACTATGAATTCCTGCTGGAATATTAACTTTGATATGTTCTGCCGAACCAACCTTACCAGAGCCACCACAATCCTTGCATGGTTTTTCAACCGAGCTTCCCTCTCCACGACATTTGTTGCAGGTTGTTACTGTGTAAAATGCCATGGGTCCCACTCGTCGTGTTTGCTGGACCTGGCCTTTACCCTGACAAACACTGCAAGTTTTTTTACTACTTCCCGGTTCACTTCCACTTCCGCTACATCTTGAACAGGCCTTACTTCTGCTGTAATCAATGTCCTTTTTTACTCCCTTTGCTGCTTCCTCCAATGATATCTCTATTCCGGTTTCAAGGTTGGCACCGTGTTCCCGTCTTCTTCTGCCCCCTCCAAACATGGATCCGAAACCACCAAAAGGATCTCCAAATCCAAAACTTCCGAACATATCCTGAATATCGCTGAAATCTGCATTTCGGAAAATATCTTCTTGGCTATACATTTGGTCAAAGCCAGCATGGCCATATTGGTCATACTGTGCTCTTTTCTTATCATCACTAAGAACTGCATAGGCCTCTGAAATCTCCTTAAATCTGGCCTCTGCATCTGGGCTTTTATTGCGGTCAGGGTGATATTCAAATGCCATCTTTCTATAGGCTTTTTTTATCTCGTCAGAGCTGGCATTTTTAGCAACTCCTAGAACTTCGTAATAATCTTTTTTTGCCATTGTTTCGCCTTATCTATGAACGATCCATATCAATTCCTGTCCGTTTTTGTTGTAGGGTCGTCTATCAAATCCACCGTAAAGTTCCCATTTTTCGAATCCACATAATTCCAGCATGTTCATGAACTCCCGTGGGAAAAGGTAACACAGAGAGAAAGGAATCTCGACCGACACTCCTTTCGATTTATTCTCGAGGTGGTATCTTGCAGAAATTCTTTGATTTATTAGATCGTACTCTGAATCCTGAGTATAATCGAGTTTTATTTTGTGTTTTTTGCTTACTATTGTCCCTTTCTTGTGCCATGCCTTCAGTAATATCTCCAACTTTGGGTCAAAGAAATTCAACACTAATCTTCCACCTTTTTCCATGTGCTGTCCTATACATTTCAAGCACTTCTTCTGATCCTCTCGTGTTTCCATATGGAGAAATGCCCTGAACGGGATGATCACCAGGTCAAATTTGAAAGGGTATTTGAACGAGCGCATATCTGCGAGTTTTACCTTGGGATGTAGTTTTTCAGTTTTTGATTTTTCATTAAGAACTCTTAACATGGCTGGTGATGTGTCAAGGCCGTATACATCCACCCCCGCTTTTAGTAATTCGAGATATATCCTGCCTGTTCCGCATGCAATTTCCAGCACCTTTCCTTTGGTTTTTTTTGCTTCTTTCAGATAGAATTTGACATCCTCATCAGTGCCAGGGCTTAGAATATCATACCACTCTGCATGATTTTTGTAATAATCCTTCATATCATTACCCTAGCGGTAGCTGCTGTTGGCTTTACTATTTTCCATCTCATACCATCTGCGTATGACCCCAGCAACCCAAAGCTCATCCTCTGTCATTTCTGGTTCGTTAATTGGTTTTTCAGCGATCTTATCCTTACCAATCAAAACCGCGTATGCCTCATTTATTTCTTTGAATTTTTCTTCAGCATCGGCATCTTTGTTTCTATCCGGGTGGTATTTAAGGGCCAACCTGCGGTAGGCTTTTTTGATCTGCTTTTCGTCAGCATCTTTTGAAACCCCTAAAATTTCATGATAATTCTTAGTCATTTTTATTTCTCCACCTTTTCATATTTTCCGTCAACCACGTCTTCATCATTTTTCTTCTTTCCCTTTTTTATATGCTCGTAACCTGCCTCATTACTCTCGCCCGAGCCAGATCCACCACCCATCTCAGGGCCGCCCTGCTGTTGATACATGGACCCCCCCACTTCCTCTAATGCTTTTTTGAGGGCCTCGGTCTCAGCACGTATCTTTGCAACATCCTCTCCTTTCATTGCATCTTCTAATTTAGCCTGGGCTGTAGTAATTTTGTCATACTGCTCTTTGGACATTTTATCCTTAAATTCATCAATTGTCTTTTTGGTGACATAGAGCATGGACTCGCCTTCATTTTTAGCAGTGGCCAACTCATAGGCTTTTTTGTCTTCGTCAGAGAATTTTTCTGCATCTGCCATTTTTGTTTTTATCTCTGAATCTGACATCTTAAGCGGAGCAATGACCTTCATGGTCTGCTCTTTGCCAGTTGCCTTGTCTTTTGCACCAACATGCAGGATACCATTAGCGTCAATGTCAAATGTAACTTCCACCTGGGGTACTCCTCGCATGGCAGGAGGTATTCCAACCAAACTAAATTTACCCAGGGAAACATTGTCCTTTGCCATTGGTCTTTCTCCCTGTAGTATGTGGATGTCAACTGCTGTTTGCATATCTGCAGCAGTGGAAAAAACCTGGCTCTTTTTTGATGGTATCGTGGTGTTCCTCTCAATCAGTTTTGTCATCACCCCTCCAAGGGTTTCAATACCCAATGAAAGTGGCGTAACATCAAGCAGAAGAACATCCTTGACTTCACCGGAAAGTACCCCTCCCTGAACTGCTGCACCCATGGCAACACATTCCATTGGGTCTACACCCCGTTCCACCTTCTTGCCCAAAGTATCTTCGACAAATTTCTGGACAATTGGCATTCTTGTTGGTCCACCGACCATTATGACTTTGTCAATATCCGCTGGTGTTAGCCTTGCGTCACGAAGAGCATTTTCCATTGGACCTCTGCATCTTTCTATTACGGGTCTAATCAAATCTTCAAGTTTTGCTCTTGTGAGTTTGTAGACAAAATGTTTTGGTTGATTATCCACGGAAGTTAAGAATGGCAGATTTACTTCTGATTCCAATGCTGTGGAAAGTTCAATCTTGGCTTTTTCTGCAGCTTCCAGGATTCTTTGTTGCGCCTGTCTATCCTTTGTAATATCCACACCGCTTTCCTTGCGGAATTGATCCGCTAGAAATTCGGATATTATTCTATCCATATCAGTTCCGCCAAGCTGAGTGTCACCATTGGTTGATTTTACTTCGAAAACTCCACCTCCAAATTCCATGATGGTAACATCCAGGGTTCCTCCACCTAAGTCGAAAACCAGAATCTTCATGTCCTTGCCAACCTTATCCACGCCATAGGCAAGGCAGGCTGCTGTTGGTTCATTTACCAACCTAACAACCTCAAGGCCTGCAATTTCACCTGCATCTTTTGTTGCCTGTCTCTGATTATCATTGAAATAGGCCGGTACGGTAATTACCGCTTTATCTACTTTTTCACCTAAGAATTCCTCTGCATCTTTTTTGACTTTCTGTAATATGAAGGCAGAGAGTTCCTGAGGTCTGTAATCCTTTCCAAAAATATTGTATTTGTAATCGCTTCCCATCTTTCTTTTGAATGCGGTAACTGTTCCCTCTGGATTGGTAACTGCTTGCCGTCTTGCCGGTTCACCTATTATTCTTTGACCATCTCTTGTAAGTGCAATATAGCTTGGAAATGCTTTACCATATTGAGTAATACCCTCAGCACTCGGAATTATTTTCGGTCTTCCGCCTTCTAAAAATGCTGCAGCACTGTTTGAAGTTCCCAAATCAATACCAATTATTTTTCCCATTCAAATCACCTTTTTTCCTCCTTTGCTTTACCAACAACTACTTTTGCATGTCGCAAAATCTTCCCATCAATATAATATCCTTTTTGAATTACCTCAACGATTTTTCCATCCTCCCCTTCTGCCTGCCTCAGGGCATCATGCTTGAAAGGATCGAATTTTTCGTTTATGGATTTCATTTCCTCAACTCCGTCCTTTTTCAGCAAGTCCAAAAGCTTTGCATAGATCAATTCCACACCATGTTCGAATTCCTTGGGAGACGCACTATCAATGTGCATCATGGCCATATCAAATTCGTCGGCAATGGATAGCAACTTAAGCATGGCATCTGCATTGGCTTTTTCTTTTATCATTTCATTTTCTCTAATTACTCTTTTTTTATAATTTTCAAATTCTGCCTGGAGTCTCATTATTTTTTCTTCAAGTTCTTTTATTTTTTTATCTCTCTCTTGGAGCAGTTCTGCATCATCACCCACCAGTTTCATCTCTTCTGGTGCTCCCACCATTTTCAATTCGTCCGGAGCAGCAATCTCTGGTTTTTTTTCATTTCCAAGTTTCTCGCTCGTAAAATCACCCAAAGTATTAGTTTGAACTTTTAACAAATTGTTTAATATTTGGAAAGATTTTTAAAACTTTTTGTGAACAATTAAATCATGACTCAACGGCGCTACTATCGTCAGATAGTTATTCGCTATATCTCGGTTCCTAATCAGGAAGAAGATGAAAATTCTGAACTAGACTACATCTATCAATGTCTAGGGTTAGGGGATGAGCGTGACGACGTTGGCCTTATTGTTTTCAAAGCACTGGTTAAGGCAAGTATGCGGGGTACTGGTATTTCCTCAAGAGATATAATGCAACTCAGTGAAGTAAGTCAAGCCGCAGTTATTTATCATCTTAACATGTTCCAGCGCTCTGGACTGGTTGTTCGAGACGGAAGAATGTACTATCTTCGTGGTCGCAGTCTAAGTGAGACTTTGGAAGAAATGCAACATGATATGCAAAGAAGATTTGATCATCTAAAAGAAATCGCAAAAAAAATAGAAGAAAAATAATTATTTGTTTGTTGTTAACACCATTGTGTAAACCTTATCATAGGGCAAGGTCTGCCACTCTGTTTCTGAGGTAATGCTTGTTTGTGGATCAACAGTCAGCATCATTTGTTTAGTGTAATCATTTCCTGATTCTTCCTTGTTAATCACTCTGTAATGCACATAGAGTGTGTCACTCACTGGTTTCGGAGTAAGCGTCTGTTCTACTTTCATTACCATCCAGTATTTTCCTGCTGGTATTGCTGTTGGTTCAGTAAAATCAAAATTAATCCAATTATAACTCAATGTTGCTGCTGTTGTTGGCTTCCTGATTGCCGCAACCAACGGCCCTGGTTTGTTGTTATTATCTGCTCGCAATTCAACAAGTATATTGTTCCCTGCCTCGGTTCTGGCATCCAATCTTTTCATATAAATTCGTATTCTTGCAGGTGTGATCGAGCTGTCTGTTTGGAATGCAACTGCTCTCCATTCTTTGAATGAGAAACCATCACTGTCTGCTCCAAGTAGATTATCATTTCCCACTGGGTTTACCACCCAGTTTTTTGAATATACAGTCTCACCGTCAATCTCAACCGTGAGTAAATAGCCACCGTCTTTCGGCGGTGCAAATTCGAGTTGGATGGGTGTTGTGGCATTGGTGGTTATGCTGCTCTGGGCAATCTGGGCCCCATCAAATTTAACCACAATGTCCTTTCCAGCTGCACAGGTTACTGTTGCAGTTAAGCTGGAACTCTCGCCCAGGACACCAGTTTCCAATTCTGAGAATGAATATTGGAACGTGCATTTTTCCGGTTGGGTACTCCCAGGTATTTGTAATTTTGGTGTTGTATTATTTTGTGTTCCAGGCATTGTACATCCAAAAACCAATAAAGCCGCAAGTAAAAACAGAATCCATTTGTTCATGGACGGTATTATCCTAGAAAATTTAAAAAGCACTGTCTGCTATCTCTTTTACTCCCTCTATCCAACCTCGAAGATACTCCTGCCATTCCAATGGAGATTCTTGGTTTAGAAGAGTAAAATGAAGCTTTTCGTTGTGTGGGAGGAGCAACTTGTCAAATTCTTCATGGTCCATGTCGCTCCATTCTTTCATCTCGAAATAATCAGCATATTCTTCTGCCCAGATTCTGCCTCTGTGCAAACCAACAAAATATGATTTAGAGCTGCTTGAACCGGTAATCTTCAAAAGTGATTTTATTATTCCAGACATTTTATCACCACGGGAGTTATTGGTGAATAATCTATTGTGTAGGGAAGTGTTTATAAATATATGCGAATTTACACTTTCAACCACATTTGCACAGTTAAACCGGTAGCGCTCCTTTTTATACATTTCGTGGTAAAAGACATACGATGGTGAATGCTAACCGACAGTTTGTCGAGGTAAAGACAAGACTGATCAAAATGGAACTTCCAAAAGGCCTACGTGATCTTGTACTTAGCGATAGGTATATGCCAAAACCAGTCACCCCAGTTGTTGTGGAAATTCCAGAAACACGAAAAGACTGGGTATGGGCTAGCGCATTGTCTGCATTTAATGCCGCCATGCATGGTGATCCAGAAGCCGCAGATCGGCTGGCAAGAAAGGTTCTTAGATTTGAACATACTCCCGGATTGGACTTCTATGGCAACTCGAGTATGCAATCGGGTGCGACTGGTCTTTGGGGGCAATATGCATGTAACTCCTGGCAGTTTGGTGATATCCGAGAATTTCACGAAATTAGTCTGCGCGTATCCTCCCTGGTTCACGGGCCAAGTATAGATCTGGCCAGTGGTAAAAGCGAATATTATACTCCTGATGTTGCAGTGGATGGTTCAAAGGCAATGTTACTTCGTAATGCTGCATTGGTTAGACTTCTTGGAAATTTAAATTCTGTTTCTTCTGGTGCTCGGTTACCATTTTCCTCTCATTTTAGAACAGTTACCATGCTTCTTGGTGAAAAGTATCTTGATAATCCAGCCTCTGTTTATGCCGAAGCCTATCGAGTAATGGACCCGGGAGGATCTATCTTTCTTGTTGAAGGCCAACGTGCCTATCCTCTGTTGAAAAAACGAAATCATGATCCCCTTAGGATAAAAGCCGAACTTCACGAGGCAGGTTTTACTGGGGTTGTATGTGCGGATATTTGTGATGGGGCGTTCCAGCTTTTCAGAGGACGAAAATTTGTCTACTAAATACTTTAGTTTAATAATCATCCTGTGTAAAAAAAATTCATGCGATTATTGATTCTATTTGGTTTGGTGTTATCCATTCTTACTGCTGGTTGTTGTTGTGCACTGACTCCTGAATCATCTTCTTCAGGTTTTTGTCCCTATGGAACCTATGGTTCTGCATGTTCCTATGTCTGCACCAAAGCGAATGTTCCCAATTGTGTTTCCACCTGCCTTGATGATGTGCGAGCTGAAGGATTGGGTGATGCAACTACCTGTTGTCCAAGTACTTTCAGACAGGACTGCGATGATATTTGTACTGATCTTGCCATTTCAACCAATGGTGGTGAAAGTAAAGCAGATTGCATGGATAATTGTTTGGCAAACTATGAAGCCGTTGGTGTCAATCCAGATACATGTGCCATACCTATCTGATGTCAATGTACCCCCTTTCTCTTCAAGAAGGATTAATCCTATCACGTCCAAACCGTTTTCTGATGAATGTCAAGCTAAACGGTCATGTCTATCTATGCCACTGTCCTTCCACTGGTCGTATTGGTGATATTGTTTTTGATAAGGTTTCATGTTTAGTTTCAAAACCAAAAATTAAAGGAGATAGAAAAACTGCCTACACTGTTGAGGCAATTTCCCTTGGTCCCCCTGGTAAACATAACAAAAATTGGATCGGAATAAATCAATCGAAAGCAAATGACTATCTTTATTATTTCTTGAAAAAAGGTGCCCTGTCAAAAATGATTCCCACCGGCACCATTCAGCGAGAGGTAAAACTTGGAGATTCTCGGATCGATTTTCTTGTTGGCGATTTTTATATTGAAGTCAAAACTCCGCTAATTATGCTTCCAGGCCAGAAACATTTCTCAAAATTCAATTCCTTTGACAGACTCATAAAACATTACCGGGATTTAGCAAAATCAGCTGGAAAAAACAAGGCCATTGTCCTACTATGCTATCTCTATGACGCCAAACCATTCAGTCCTCCTAAGACAGACGGAACTAATTTTAGGATAAAAAATGCAGTAAGAAAAGCAACTGGAAAGGGTGTTGAGAACTGGCAGGTAAATTTAAAAATAGATAAAAAAGGAGTAAAATTACTCAGATATTTTAGACTAGATTTTGATTAAGTCATTCAGCAAAGCCAAATACCTTTGAAAATTTGTCTAGGATGAACGAAGCGCGCAAAACACAAAGTGCCACTACGCACATGCAGGCATATATGATCAAACTGACTAGCGAGGATTGTTCACCACTGATTACATAAACTTCTCTAATGATGAAGAGACTGTAGGGTATTGCCATAAGCCAGAAACCAATCAACATCCAGGTTAGAAATGATCTCAATTCACCTTTGACGAATCTTCTAACTGCCATTGTCATCAAAACAACTGCCACAAGCACCAACAGAAGCGAAATAACTGCAAGAATAATATACAATTCAATCATTTAATCACCCAATCTTATTGTTTTATTACACAAAGATGAAATCTGGGTTTTTGTTTGTTCATCTATCTCTGCTTCGACAGATATTATTACCCCAGACACTTCATGAAGTTTTATTTTTGTAATTAGAAAGTGAGAGAATTTCGCAACTGAACCTGTGGAATTATACATGGCAAGCGTACTAAGCGAGTCCATCATTACGAATTGTTTTCCCTTTGGCATCGCTGCTATCAGCTGTGATACGGCCACTCCCAGTTCAGTAAGATTGGCAGGGGATGATATGAATAGGGTATTCTCGTTACGTACTGCCTGTCCACCTGCGGTTTTTGTAATACAGTCTATAAAATAAAGTTTAGATTGATCTATTTTGTGTTTTTCTATTATTTTTACAAGTACGCTATAGGGATTGTTCAGGGTTATGATAACCCCCCTATATCCTTTGTTGACCAGGTGAGTCAAGACGTTTAGGTTGACCTCAAGCAATTTTTCTCCTGGGGCAGATATAAGAAACACTTCGCCGTCTTCTAGCGAGTTTAATTCTTTTTCCAATTGCATGCTTTTCTCTAGTGTCGAGACTTTATTAATATTATTGATTTTTAAGAAGAAGATAGTTCAAAACAGTCGTTTTTGTTCCGGAAGTGTTCACCTGTCGAGCCGTAGGCGAGACCAGTGAACAAAAACGCCTTGTCCTCGAACGCTGATGCGTTCGAGACAGTCGAAAATTTTAAGAAAAATTTTCGCCTTGGCCGTTTGACCAATACGGCGTTAAAATCATACTTAAAACAAGCAACATCATGCGTGTTAATACAATTATTTGCAGGGAAAAAATAACTAGGTATTCTTTCCGTCAGAACCATTCTAAATTTTTCAAGTACTGCTAGGTAGACTTTTAAACAATCAGACCTAAACAAAAAATATGTACGAACTTTTTTTTGTTCTCGGCCTGACAATTTTTGCCGGTTTCTTAGCAACTGCCATTTTTGAAAGAGTTCATATATCTCAAGTAATTCTACTTATGGCATTCGGTTTTCTTCTAGGTCCAATCTTTCACATAATTGACGTATCTGAAGGTTCGATCATAGTTTCCATAATGCCTTTTGTTGCCACTCTTGCACTGATAGTATTGCTATTTGATGCCGGATTAATGATCGATATTTTTTCAGTTGCAAAGGCCATTCCTAAAGGTACACTATTTACCTTCCTAGTATTCATATTAGGTCTAATCTTTGTAACCGCATTCACCGCTATTGCCCTAGCCTGGCCAATATTACACGGAGTACTCTTGGGTGCAGTGGTAGGTGGAACAAGTTCGGCCATAGTCATCACGATGGTAGAAAAAATAAAAATAGGCCGTGAAACAAAATCGTTACTCACTGTCGAATCAACAATAACCGATGCATTGTGCATCATTGTCGCTGTTTTAGTGATACAACTTATTGTTACTAACCAAGCACTAGAGCCCGGAGTAATTGTAAACCTGCTTCTGTCATCCTTTAGTTTAGCAGTTTTAGTTGGCTGTATCTGTGCAATTGCCTGGGTATTTTTAATCCAGAAATTCTCAGTTACAAAATATGCCTACATGCTTACCCTCGCGCTGGTATTCGGTGTATACGCGATAACCGAGGCAGTAAAGGCAAATGGTGGTTTTGCAGTTTTTGTTTTCGGATTGGTGCTTGGAAATTCACGTGAGCTAGGCAAACTTCTGAATCTTGATGTGGGCCTTACTGTAAATCCAACAATACAACTGTTCCAAGAGGAAATAACATTTTTCGTAAGAACATTTTTCTTTGTTTATATCGGTCTATTATTCTCTCTCACCTACTTTACTCAACAAATTGTAGCAGTTTCGACAGTTTTAATTGTTATTTTTTTGATTGCCAGGTGGGTAGGTCAAAAAATAACTCTGGGTGATCTACCTGTAAAAGATAGAAATATCGTAATATCTGTATTGCCAAGAGGACTTGCAGCTGCGGTGCTTGCTACAATGCCACTAACCAACGGAATTATGATTCAAGATTTTCAGCCAATTGCGTTTGGTGTGATATTACTCTCAAATATTGTGGCTACATTGGGTATATTTGTATTTGACAAATAACTAACATTAATCAAAAATTCCACAATCGTGGAATGATTTTACGTCGATCGTGGAACGTGTTAGTTAATATATTCGGCGTGAGATATTAGCACATGAGTAAAAAAAATTCAAAACCTAGTGAAACAAAACTGCGTAAGACACACCTTGTTGGTTTTGAAACCGAAATGCTAATTCTTGAAGAAAATGGGGCAATTTCTTCTCTTGCAGATGAACTTATTGAGAAAGCGGAACAAGCAAAACTTCCATACCCAGTCCATAAAGAGTACGCGCACAATATGGTCGAAATCTCAAGTGCTCCAAATGTTAAGCTTACAAAAGTGGCACACGGTTGGCTTCAGAGTGCAAAAAAACTCATTAATATTGCAAAAGATCTGGGACTTAGATTATACCCTTACGGCACTTATACTGGAACACACGTACCCACTACTAGAACAGACCGGTATTATCGTATGTGCGAAGACATACTTGGGCCTGAAAAGTATACGATGTCCACCGGCAGGGTCATGGGATTTCATCTACATTATACCCTCCCATATGGGACTTTCAATCAACAAAATAAAAGTTTGAAGCATCTTTTTAATTCAAGATATAAAGAACAGTTGCTAAATCTATACAACTCTGCAATTGCAATGGATCCTGCAGTATCAAATTTTATGGAATCATCTCCCTTTGTTGACGGAGTATTCACGGCAAATGATTCTCGATTATTTCTCTATCGTGCAATGCGAACAGGAACCGGATCGAAAATGATACGTGGGCTTTACTACGATTATCCTATGTTCGGCAGATTGCCGCGATATAAAGCAACAATTTCAGATTTGATATTGCTTATAGAAAGAAGGCATAATACTTGGAAAGAGATGGTTGAGGAGAGACACCCAGAATATATAGATATTGTAGAATCCAAACACCCACTTCAATTCAATTGGGGGCCGGTCAGAATTAATCGCGCGGGTACTATAGAATATCGAGGTATGGATATGAATCTTCCTTCAAATATTATTGGTACAAGTCTCCTAATCAAATATTTTCTCAATAAAGTCAGAAGAGACGAATTGATTATACGACCATCAGATATAGGAATCAAAGAGCCGTTTAAGATCGAAGATCAGATCGTTCATGTGCCTCCCTATGGCTATCTGAGCGAAGTTCTCCAATATAAATCTGCATTATACGGTATGCAAGATGACGAAGTTTATCGTTATACAAAAAATCTCACTGCCATTGCCATGAAAGAAGTGCCCATGAAAAAAGATCCCAGTATCGATCGTTTGAATAAAATGCTGGCAAACAGAAAAACAAAATCCGATGAAATCCTAGAATACGTAAAAAAAGAGGGCCATATTATTTCGGAAAAACTTGATGAAACATTTGCTCGAGAATTCGCTCTGCGAGGCTGTGACGAATTAGAAATTGAAGTTGATCAGCTACTTGATTCTGAATTAGCAATTGACTTGGAGGAATGAACATTAATGAATAGGATAAGACTCATTAAAAAAGATCAGATTGGATTATTAGTAAATGTAATGAATATACTTGAAAATGCCGATATTGTCGTAAATTCGGCAGAAGTAAATTTGAACGGAACTCATGCAATAATAACCCTCACAGTTTCTGACCCAGAAAAAGGCAAGAAGATGCTTAAATCGGCCGGTTACGATATCGAGATATTATAACCTCAGATAAGTCAAATACTTTGGATTAGTTTATATCTGTTGAGGGTGTTTGTAAGAGAATCTATGGTTGGTGAGTATGGACAAAAAATCAGTGGAAAAAGTAATACCCTGGATAGCACTACTAGTACTTGGAGTATTTATTCTACTAACTATCTCAGTTGTCAGAACTAGTCTTTTTGGCGAAGTTGAAGGCGAAAAACACATCTATTTTGAGATTGTCTTTTTACTATTGCTCGCAGTAGCTGGTGAGCTGCTAGTAACATATACCAAACAGCCATCAGTTATGATTCTTATGATTTTAGGGCTTTTAATGAGCCCAGGCTTCCTACAACTTTCTTGGGGGTTTCTACATTCCCTAAATCTTCCGTTTAATCTTCCTACCAATCCTCCGGACATTCTAAGACTGGAAACTATCCTAACCGTGTTCGCACAATTAGGGGCCGTTATCTTACTGTTCAAAGTTGGGATGCATAATAAAATTGAACGCATTTTTGCCCTTGACAATCTAATCGTTGCAATTGCCGGTGTGGTGTTACCATTTGCAGTTGGGTATCTATATGCAAGTTATGCAGGCGGAAGCTTTGCGTATTCTATGTTTGTTGCTGCAGCATTAACAGCAACGTCAGTCGGGGTAACAGTCGCAATTCTAAAAGAATTCAAACTTCTAAAGGAAAGATTTGCGGAAATCATTATTGGAGCTGCAGTTTTAGATGATATCCTAGGTTTGTTAGTTTTATCTTTTGTAATAAATATAACTGGGGGTAGCGGAGAAAATGTGGCGGGATCATTAGCTGTAACACTCCTCACTGCGATCGTGTTCCTTCTTGGAAGTGTATTAACAGGGAAATACTTTATCGAATATTTGGATAAAGCAGAAATGAGTCCGAAAAGATTTATGTTGATTTTAGCATTCGTACTGTTTTACGCTTATTTTGCAGAATTTATCAAATTATCCGCAATAGTCGGAGCATTCATGGCTGGAATCATTCTGAACCAAAGCAAACACCATGCAGAAATCGAAGAAAAAACATACGGGTTGGAAATGCTTTTCATGCCTATTTTCTTCATTTCGTTGGGAACACTTATGGATGTAAATGCATTGGCTGATTTCTTTGTTCCTATTATGATTCTGACTGTTTTGGCTATCGCGACTAAGGTCGTTGGTTGCGGAGTAGCTGGTATACTTGCAAAATTAAAATCATTGGAAGCTGCTATTGTTGGTTTTGGTATGTCTCCAAGAGGGGAAGTTGCTCTTATTGTTGCATCCATTGGATTAACAACAAAAATACTGAATGTTTCTGAATATTCTATTATTGCAACCATGGCTCTACTAACAACTCTATGTACCCCTCCTATCCTACAATCATTGATTGCCAAGAGAGAAAAGGAGAAGGTTGGTTGATGTGGTACTCATAGAAGCGATAACTCTTTTGGTTTCTCTTGCTATACTCTCCAAATCCTCAAGTTTGGTAGTTGATAATGCAACAAAGCTCTCAAAGTTTTTTGGGATAAGCCAGGTTGCTATTGGATTCATCCTTCTATCTGTTGCAACTTCATTACCAGAGTTATCCGTATCAGTTCTTTCATCAAATGCTGGTGAGGGAGCTATTGCTGCAGGAAATGTTTTCGGATCAAATATTGCCGATATTCTATTGGTTCTTGGTGTTGGAGCCTTTTTATACGGAATAAGGATAGGAAAAAATGAACTAAAAGACATTGCAATAATCCTGGTGTTAACTACAATAATTTCGGCATATATAATCTTCAATAGTAGTATAACCAATCAAGCACTTGGATTTTTAGAAGGTGTAATCCTTATTCTGCTATTTGTGTTATACATAGCGTATATCCTTAGAAAAAAAACAGTAGATGGGGATGGATACAAACTGATTACGAAAAAAGAGGCGATGTATTCTTTCCTGATCTTTTCAGCTGCTATACTTCTAGTTCTTGTAAGTTCAAGTTTTGTGGTTGACTCTGCGGTTAAAATTGCCAAACTACTGAATATCGCGGAAAGTTTTATCGGTGCTACGATCATAGCGATCGGAACATCTTTACCTGAATTGTCAGTAGATCTTCAGGCAATTAGAAAAAAACAATATGGAATGGCATTAGGTGATGCGATTGGCAGTACCATGACCAACATTACCTTAGTGCTCGGTACTGCGGCTATCATAAATCCAATCACGATTATTCTACCAATATTTATTGCTGCATTGTTGTTTGCAATAATTGCAAATATTGTTTTGCTTTATGTTGCTGCAGTAAATAAAAAACTCCAAAAATTAGGTGGTGCTTTATTTTTACTTCTCTACCTAGTTTTCATAGTTGTTATATTCTATCTTCAGATTGGAGAACTGAATATCTAAAATAAAACTTGTTATTTGGATTATTAATATTAGGCAAATGAAGATAAACGCCTTGGCCGGGATTCGAACCCGGGTCGCAAGAGTTCTCCCGCCTTTTGGGAAAAGGCGGCCCAAAACCGACTTGCTAGTTTTTTGCTTGAAGCAAAAAACGGTTTTCACCAAAAACCCGAGAGGGTTTTTCAACAGCCAGTTTTTGCCGCGCTTTTACTAAAAGCGCGATGACAGTCTTGTATGCTAACCATGTTGCGTTATACAGCATAAGCTGTGTAACTCTACACTACCAAGGCATAGTTATGAACTTCTACTGACTTACTTTTAAAAATCAATCGTTCACTTGTGATTTCCGTTTCTATTGTTCTCTCTAATGTAAAACTGTCTTTTTGCAAATTCAACTATCATAACGTAAACAATCACAATACCCAAAACAATTCCGATTACTGTTGGTGTAATCGGTGCAAATTCAAAAAATGGTGCCAATGGTGAGAACAGGATTCCTATTGCAACCAGGGTTGAAATTATCGAAGTGGCTATCAAAAGATTACTTGCTCTGGAACGATAAAATGGCTTAGCTGTTCTGATTACAAAAACAACAAATATCTCTGATAGAACCGATTCCAGGAACCAAACCGTTCGAAACAAGGCAGCATCCGCACTTAACATGAAGTAAACAAACAACATGGTAATAATGTCGAATACTGAGCTTATCAAACCAAAAAAAACCATGAATCTATTTATCCTATCAATGTCCCATCTTCTTGGTTTTTTGAGTTCGTCCTTATCCACATTGTCTGTGGAAACCGTAAGCATCGGAACATCGGAAAGTAAATTATTCAAAAGTATCTGAGAGGGTAAAAGGGGTATAAACGGTAAAAACAACGATGCAATGGTTAGAGTAAACATATTCCCGAAATTGGCGCTTATGGTACTGTCAATATACTTAATTATGTTGGAGAAGGTTTTACGGCCTTCGAATATACCCTCGGCAACCACATTCAAGCTTTTTCTTAGTAAAACAACACTGGCAGCATCTTTAGCTATGTCCGTGCCATTGTTAACAGAAATCCCAACATCTGCTGCCTTGAGCGATGGTGCGTCATTTACCCCATCCCCCATAAATCCTACAATATGGCCATTGGCGCGCAAAGCCCTAACAATGGCTAATTTATCTGCTGGAGCAAGACGTGCGTATATGTTATTCATTTCCACGGTAGCACGCAATTCCTGTTCAGTCATCTTTGCTAAATCAGCGCCTACCAGTACATTCCCACTTTTATTCTTGATTCCAACCTGGTTACACACATGTGAGGTAACTATGGGGCTATCTCCAGTGAGTACGTAGAGTTCAACACCCATTCGCTTGAAATGGTCAAGGGCTAGCAGCGCATCTTTTTTGGGTGGGTCCATCAAAATAAGATACCCCATAAAAACCAGATTATGTTCGTCACTGGGGTGGTAATCTTTGCCGCTTTTTACTTTTTTGTAGGAAACACCGATAACTCTGTAGCCCTGGTTGTTAAAGTCATCAGCCATTTTTTTCAATCTAAAATAATAGGGCGAAATTGGTTTTTCCTCTCCATCCAGGAAAACCTTTGAACATACTGCCAAAGTGCATTCCGGAGCTCCTTTAGTAATCATGGTCCATTCTTTTTTGTGTTCAACAACTACGCTCATTCTCTTGCGTTCATAGTCAAAATCAATCTCATCTTTCTTCTCATACCCCTTCATTTTCTTCAAATCAAATTGTGAAAGCGCATAGCTCCAAATTGCACTGTCTATGGTTCCGCCCTTTACTTTACCATGGTGAACAACTGCCGCATTACAAAGTAAGGAATAGAGTAGCACTTTTTCATCATCTTTACCTTCCACATCTAAATAACGTATAAGCGTGACGATATTCTCCGTTAATGTTCCTGTTTTGTCTGCACAAAGAATGTCTATATTTCCAAGATCTTCAATGGCTTCCAATCTTTTCACGGCAACATGCTTTTTGACCAGAATCCTGGCCCCATGTGAAAGTCCTATGGTAATTATTATGGGTAATAATTCCGGAGTTATCCCAACTGCGATTGCCAGTGCAAATAAAATCGATTCAAGTATGCCATGGCCAAGAACGCTGTTTGCTATAAAGACAAAAACGGTCATTACTAAAATAACCTTTACAAGCATGGCTCCGAAGCGTCTTATGTTTTTTTCAAAATCCGTTCCTTCTTCTGGTGCTTTAAGTGCTCTGGCACTCTTCCCTAAATAGGTCTGTTTTCCAGTTGCAATAACGACTGCCTTTCCTGATCCTGCAGTTATTGTGGAACCCATGAAAACCATATTCGTGAGTTCATGGGTTGCAGCATCATCCTTATTTATCACTTCTGAATTTTTCTGTACTGGATTTGATTCACCAGTAAGCAGTGATTCGTTTGCTTCAAGTTCATGGGTTTCAAAGAGTCTTGCATCTGCGGGAACAATATCCCCAATTGAAACCAGTATAATATCTCCAGGAACCAGGTCCTTGACATTTATCTCAAATGTCTGTCCGTTTCGAATAACCCTGGCGGTCATTGAAACAAATTTGCGGAGTTCTTCCAGTGCTTTTTCCGATCGGTATTCCTGTATAAATCCAAGGCCTGCATTGATCAGAAGCATTACCAGAATAATCAATGCCTCCATCTGATCTCCCATGAAAAATGCCAAGATGGTGGCAGCAATGAGGATATAGATCATCGGATTTTGAAATTGTGAAATGAAAATTCTAATTGCTGTTTTTTTGTCTGCTGCTTCTATCTCATTTGGACCATACTCATTTTGTCTGGTTTTAGCTTCTTTTTCGCTAAGTCCTTTGTCTTTAACAATAAGTGAGGAGAACAACTGCTCTTTTTTCATTCTCCAATATCTATCCATATTCTTACTTCTACATTAGATTTAAAATTGGTATTTAGTCATTTAGTTTATGATCGATCTCCACACCCATACTAATGCATCAGATGGTTCTCTAACTCTTGAACAACTGGTTGAACATGCCAAAAGCGTTGGTCTGAAAGCCATAGCAATCACTGATCATGATTGTGTTCTAAGTGCAGCAAAAATTCCTAAAACAAAAAGCAAATTCGAGGTAATTCCTGGTGTGGAGCTTTCTATATATGATCATCAATTGGGTTATTTGGATATACACCTAATAGGTCTCTATATCAATCCAAAAAACCCTGGCCTAGTTAAGCGATTAGACCAACTTCAGAAAGAAAGAGAGGCTCAGAAAAAAGCCACTGTTGCCAAGCTCAATGAACTTGGTTATAAAATCACTTTTGATGAAGTAAAAAAGAAAGCAGATGGAAGTGTGGGCAGACCACACATTGCAAAAGTTTTACTGGAAAAATATCCCAATGATTTTAGTTCCATTTCTGATGTTTTTTCTAAACTTCTTGGAAGAGGGAAAAAAGCCTATCTTGATAGGGATATTGGTTTTAGCCTAAAAGAAGCAATAGAACTCGTTCATGGAGCTGGTGGTCTTGCCTTTCTTGCGCACCCATTTCTCTATCCCTATGATAGTAAAAAACTAGTTTCGGATTTTAAGAAACTTGGCGGTGACGGTCTTGAAACATTTTACGATTATATCACCAACCGTTCCGAGGTAAAATTAACTGAAAAAGAAAACATTGCAATGATTGTTCAAGCAGAACATCTTGCCATGGATTTTGATCTTCTTGAATGTGGTGGTTCTGATTTCCATGGTCAAAGCAAAGGCCAACAATTGGGTATTTTCTGTGCTCCAGACGAAGTCCTTGGGTTGATAAAAGAAGCAATTAGCTATTCGCGCTGACAAACTTTGCAATTCTATCAATTCCCTGACTTATGATGTCCACTGGAGATAGAAAAACTGTTCTAAACCAAAGTGTGCCACTGCTATCCTGTTCTCTGCTAAATCCACTACCTGGAAGGATGTACACACCTTCCTGTTTTCCAAGTTCGTTTGTAAAATCAAGATCTTTTTCAAATCGTGTTCCTGTTATTCCCCACCAGAAATAGAATCCGCCCTGTGGCACCACTATCCTAGTGTTTGGTATCGTACTAACACCATCCACCATAAGCCTGGCTCTGATTCTTAATTCGTTCATCATTGGTGCTATGTGCTCTGTTCCGCCTTGTATTGCTGCAATTGCTCCAAGCTGAGCTGGCACATTTGCACAAAGGCGCGTACCACATTGTTTCAATAGCGCTTCCTCCAGTTCTGGTGTTTGATTATAAAATGCAAGCCAACCAAAACGATGTCCACACATTAAATATTTCTTTGAAAAGCTTCCCACCTCGATGATGGGAATTTCGGTAGTCAGTTCTCTCATCCTTGGGGGTGGATGATCGAATGTTAGATCATGATAAACTTCGTCAGCAACGATTGCCAGGTCATGTTTTTTTGCCAGTGCAATTATGGCCTCTAAAACTTTCCTTCCATTGGCCATGCCTGTTGGATTATCCGGATTTATCACAAGAATTGCTGCCGTATCTGGTGTAATCCTTCTTTCCATATCTTCAAGATCTGGTCCTCCTTCAAAATCCACTCGATACATATTGACTGGTTTTCCATGATATTCATGGCCTTCTGCATATGGCGGAAAACAAGGTCTCGGAAGAAGGATATGACCGTTTAAGGTTCTTATAAGTTTTTCCATTCCTTCGCTTCCACCATTCATGGCAAGCACACGTTCCGTATTAGTTTCATGCTCTCCTAGAAGTTCAAGTAATGGTGGAGCGCCTCTTGGATGAAAATATTCCCCACGAAATCCGCTCATGGCTGCTTGAATGTGTGATGGAGTGGAAAAATTTTTTGGATCAACCTTTGCAGGGTCTCCAAGTGTAAAATTAATTATGGTCAATCCAGACGGATGTTTGGCTGGTGCAGGTACAATCGCTAGCGGTCTTTCCATCGCCTGTTTAATATGCGGTGCAACTAATTGTCTCATTAGCTGATTCTAATACTCGCAAATCCATTTAAACCCCATGTTTTTCAACAGAAATGCACATTATCAATTAGATTTTTACCCGTAAAAATGCCAAGAGGAAAACCTTTATAATAAACTCACGCATATTATATAACTGGTTTTGAATCTTATTTATCGTGAATCTTACTATGCAGGCTGGAGGAAGAACATGAAAGTAAAAAGAGCACTGATCAGTGTCTATAAGAAAGATGGTCTTATCGAATTTGCTCGTGCTTTGCAGGAACTTGGTGTTGAAATTGTATCCAGTGGAGGCACTGCCAAAGCCCTTTCTGATGCAAAAATCAAAGTGATTGATGTATCTACTTTTACTGGCTCTCCTGAGATGATGGATGGTAGGGTAAAAACCTTACATCCGAAAATACACGGTGCAATTTTGGCTGATAGGAATAACAAAAAACACCTTCTCGAGGCAAAGAAATTCAATATCCAGCTTATTGATATGGTTATTGTAAATCTCTACCCGTTCGAAGATACTGTTCAAGGTGGAAAATCCCTTCGAGATATAACTGAGAATATTGATATTGGTGGTCCCACTCTACTACGAGCAGCAGCAAAAAATTATAAACATGTTGCAGTAATCTGTAATCCTGTCCGCTACCCCACAATAATTGAAGAAATGAAAAAGGGTGGTGGTTGGCTTTCTGATAAAACTCTTGAAAGATTAGCTCTTGATACCTGGGAGCATGTTTCACATTATGATGTTTTCATAGAACAATTTTTCAGAAAAACCTTTGGTTTTCACGACGAATTCCCTGAGTTTCTAAATCTCACCTTCCATAAAAAACAAGATCTGCGCTATGGTGAAAATCCTCATCAAAGAGCAACTGTCTATCGTGATGAGCAATACAAAAATCCCTCTGTTCTTGATGCCAAGCAAATTCAAGGCAAAGAACTATCCTACAACAATGTACTGGATTGTAATGCTGCATTCAAACTCATCCGTGAATTTGACGAACCAACCGGGGTTATTGTAAAACATAATAATCCCTGTGGTGTGGCCTCTGATCCGGATATTCTGAAAGCATTCAAAATGGCAAAGGCAGTTGATCCTGAAGCATCTTTTGGTGGTGTTGTCGTACTAAATCGTCCAGTAACCAGTCAACTTGCGAAAGAGATCATAAGCCGATTTGTCGATATCGTTCTGGCACCAAAATTTGAACCAAGTGCCCTGGAAGTTTTACGTGTAAAGAAGAACATGCGTGTTATGGAAGTTCCCAGTATCAACACTAAACGTGTACCCTATCGTAAATATCGTTCAATTCTTGGAGGTCTTCTTGTTCAGGATGCCAATGTTAAAATGCTTGAAGGCATTAAAGTGGTTTCTAAACGTAAACCCACAGAAGAGGAAATGAAAGCTCTATTCTATGCTTGGAAAATTGCCAAATATGTTAAATCCAATTCAATTGTCTACGCAAGAGCTCACCGTGCAGTTGGTATTGGAGCTGGACAGATGAAGAGAGTGGATGCAGCCAAACTTGCAGCCATGATTGCCAAGGACTATGGTGAAGATTTGAAAGGTTGTGCCATGGCTTCGGATGCATTCTTCCCATTTAGGGATGGAATCGATTATGCTGCCAAACTGGGTATCACGGCAATCATTCAGCCTGGTGGTTCCATCAGAGACCAGGAAGTTATCAAAGCTGCTGATGAACATGGAATGGCAATGGTATTTACTGGAATCAGACATTTCAGACATTAGCATCCTACAGTCGTGTAAACAAAGTGAATCTCGGGATTTTCTTATAGAATTAAGAACTAGATTCGGGGATATGGTCTCAACC
Source organism: Candidatus Bilamarchaeum dharawalense (assembly GCA_902386555.1). Classification (GTDB taxonomy): domain Archaea; phylum Micrarchaeota; class Micrarchaeia; order Anstonellales; family Bilamarchaeaceae; genus Bilamarchaeum; species Bilamarchaeum dharawalense. Next base: position 68,975 of record CABMJJ010000009.1, on the reverse strand, counting down.
TATGAGACATCCTATTTTCCATGATCATATTGCAAATTATTTCCCAGAGGGGTTGAAATGACTGAAGTTGTAGAATATTATTGTAAATCTTGCGGAAAAAAACACGGACCATTGGGGATGCATGGCTTTGACATGTCCAGCGGTGATGGTGAGCTTCCTGTTGTTTGTAAAAAATGCAAGGAAATTTTTATCGGTAGGTTCAAGAAAAACAAACTTCAAAACAAATGCAGTACCTGCGGTTCCATGCCAAAAATGTTTGATGCCACATGCCCAGATTGCAGTTCATCAGAAATGTACTTTAGGGACTTGAACGCCGGCATAGAAAGAAAATGCAAGGATTAGGATTCAATAAATGCTTTCAAAACTTCAATGAGTTCAAGATAGCTTTTCTTGGAGACCCATTCATTTGCAGAATGTTCATTTGCACCGGATGGGCCTACAACTATCATTGGTACACCGGCAGCTGCAAAAATATTTTCATCTGCAACTGACATTCCATAATTGTAATGCACTTTACCATATTTTCCCTGGATTATCTCGCTTATTCTTTTCACATGTGTATTATCTTTGTCTGTTACATATGGTGTACCATATGGTGTTTTCCTCTGTTTCAAGCGCGCAGTTATTTTTACTCCATTCGGTGAACTAATCTTCTTATCTGAATAGCATTTTTCTATGATCTGGTTTACTGCTTCAAGCACAGTCTGTGGTGTATCTGGAGGCACCATATGTACATCCAACTCAATCACTACTCTATCTGGTATTGACAAAGAGGTACTTTCCCCAACTATTTTTCTAATAAAATGCGTTGGTTTTGGCAAAAGTAGATTTTCCTGCAAATTAAGTTTTTCCAACTCAATCACTAACCGTGCAGCGTCACTTATTGCACTTTTTCCCAGTTCCGGATTGGCACCATGGGCTGATAGTCCAGGAACGCCTATTTCAATTACACATCTTCCTCTCCTTCCAAGTGAGACTACCTGAGGTCCAAATTTAGGACCCAAAGGATCAGGGCTTTCAGTTGATATTCCAACATCAACGTCTTTCAAAAACCCGCTTTTAACAATAGCATGCGCTCCTTCTGAAATATTTTCCTCATCAACTGCAAAAACCACTTTGATTGTTCTGTTTGTTTTCGTTTCACAAGCTTTCAATATGGCAGCAACTCCTGATTTCATATCAAAAGCACCTAGTCCAATCAATCTATCTCCATTTTCCACAAGAGAATGAGGATTACTTTCCCATTTCCCATAGGCTGGAACTGTATCTAGATGGCCATAGAAAAGAATAGGTCTACCCTCGCTTCCTCTTTCCCCTACTATGTTGTACCTTCCCTGGGTAATCGCAATTTTCTTAACTTTAAAATCCAACTCAGTCAGCTTGCGCTCTACATACTTCGCGATGTTTTGTTCATTGGGAAATATCGAATCTATTGAAACAAGATCTTTCAGAAGCGCAATAGCGTCCATGCAATCACTCAACACTTTTCATAAATCTAGCATGGTTGATCCTTATAATATCTGCTGGACTCAGTGAAGACATGATGGCTAGCTCCGATGCTCCCCCATCTATTCCGAAAGTATGAAGTGATTGTGGTGTTAGTCCTATTCCCATTAACGCTTCCATAGCGCGTACTTTTGCAACATATTCATTGGAAAGTCCATTCCACATTATGGCACCCATCCCAAAGTCTGCCACATTAGCCATACTATGCATTATCTGCCCTATCTCCTCTCGGCTCAACGGTGCTGGGTTGTAGGCAGTTTCATGTATCAAAAGGCCAATTGCCAATTCCAAAATTGCAAGATCTCGTGAAAGAGTTGGCTGAGCATCGATTGGTCTGAATTCTGCACTTCCCACAAGTCCCAACTCAGGTAAAACTTTGTCAAATCTTAATCTTGTCGGATGGAATATTTTATCTGGAGATAACTTTTTCATGCGTCCATCTGCACCTATGAAATCAGGATATCTTGATGCAAGCACTGCCAAATATTCCGGTGAAAATGCTCCTATCTGCATTTCAACAGCTTTTATTGCACTACGTACCCCGTTTTCGAAATCTTCTCTATTTGAAATCGTCCACGGGGCCGCCAGTGCTGGTGGTAAACTTGAGAAAAAATCTCTCACTGAATTTGCCCTTCCCCTCTCCCGACCATCAATGACTGCACATTGGGAAGCTGCCAGCATTATGGGTGCTATGCGGTTTCCTGCATTGTAAATGGCCACCAATTCTTCATCTGTGGCACCGCCGAAATGTAAATGTAATGAATTGGTTGCCGCAAGAGGTCCTATGGTTGCTTTGAAAACATCCAACGTCATAAAATGAGTGGTGTCATGGGTGATCCCGTCCGTAGTTGGTTGGGAACAGCCAAGAACGTAAACCCCACATTCATTTGCCACTTCTGCCAAAACAGCGTAAACTCTTCTAACATCCTCTCTAAGTTCCCCTACTGTTGACAAACATATTTTTATCTCGACCGCATTCGGAGCGACTTCTTCAACCACTTCTGTTTTTCTTTCAACTTGGCTTCCAAGTCTTGTTTGAAGAGTTGCCATAAATTCTGCACTTTCTGTTCTGTTCAATGGTCTGCTGTCTGGTTTAAAGAGTGCAAGCTCTCGCTCTAGACTTACTCTTGTATTTCGTTGTATCACAGATTGTTGCAGTTCTCTTCTCATTTTTCTAACCTTCTATTTCATTGGCCCTTTGTCTGGGCCATTACGTACTATCCTATTGTTTACAATAGTGTTTATAAATATATCGTAGTTTGCTTACGATTAACGTAATAGATACGGATATTTATGCTGATAAACGTAAAATACGAAAATCGTAATGCTTATATTATTTGACTGCGTAAAAATATCATGAAGCGTGATGAAAAAGATGAAAAAATTTTGAGCATGCTAACATCTAATTCTCGTGCCAGCAATGTTGAAATTGCCAGGGCAGTTGATCTAACTGAAGGTGCCGTAAGAAATAGAATCGATCATCTTATCAAAAATAATTCCATCAAGAGATTTACCATCGAAACAAGCGGCGGAACCTATTTTGGTATTGTAATGCTAAAAGCCAAACACGATGTAAAAAAGATGATGACTGAAATTTCCGAATCCAAACTGGCCAAGGATGCCTATGAAATTTCCGGGGATTACGATGGCTGTGTTATTCTTGAAGGCATGAGCTTGGAAGAAATAGATGGAAAAATAGACGAAATAAGAAAGCTGAACGATGTCCAAGACACCAAGACGTTTATTAGTTTCAAAAGATGGTAATCTTTTGAAGCGTTGAACTTCAAATTAATTCAAAAGATGGTAGCTCAATGCTGATGTTTGATTTTTTTATGCTCCCATATGTGACACATCTTTTGACTTTGACAGGAGCAACCAACCGGTTCGAATTGTATTGTCGCATGTATTATCCTAAATCTTTGATTAAGGATTTCCTCAATCTTCATCTGGATTTTTCTTAATTTTATCAGATCCATTTCTTCCACTTCTACGTGCATCATTGCGAAAGTGAACTCTGAACTGGTTCTCCAAACATGGATATCATGCACATTTTTTACTTCCGGTAGAATATGGACTGCTTTTTCTATCGCATCAATGGATGCCCCATAGGGTGCAGATTCAAGTAAGATTGATAGTGAACTTCTCAATATGGTATAGGCACTGATTAGAATCAGACTGGAAACAATAACACTGACTGCGATATCGATAAGGTACTGGCCAGTAATCATTATCAAAATTGCTCCAACCAGGACCCCGATCGAAGAAAGTGCGTCGCCTGCTGCATGCAGAAATGCACTTCGAACATTTAAGTTTTCTTCATGTTGAAGATGATAGACAACATAAATGTTACCAGCCAAACCAAAGAGAGAGGTGAAAAGCATGGGCAAACCATTTATACTATATCCTCCGCCCACGCGCATAAATGCCTCATAGGCGATCACCAGTGACATCACAACAAGTAAAATCCCGTTGAAAAATGCTGCAAAAACTTCCGTTCGATGAAACCCAAATGTTCTTCTTGCAGATGGCAGTTTCAATGCAAGTCTCATTGCCAGAAGTGAAGATCCTATTGCTATAATATCTGAAAAAACATGCGCACTGTCACCTAGAAGCGCGAGGCTGTTGGAATAGTACCAGCCGAAAAGTTGAACTATAAGAACAATCAGGCTGACCAAGAATGCTCTTTCCAATCCGCCATCGTCACCCATTGATTTCCCTCACAATTCAGTTGCATATTTCTCAGCTAATTTTATGTACTTTGCCATTCTCTGTTCGCTATCTGCGCTTTTATTCTGCATCCATTCTATGGCTGCAATTTTTGCGCGTACATTGGCCCGATAACATTTAAACAAATTCAATAATTTTTCGGCTCCGTTATCCCCTGTCTTCTCGATGTATGTCCTAACAAAAAGGTTGCTCAATTCCTGTTTACCGAAGGCATCCAGATCCATTGCCAAAAATGCAATGTCGCTGGCAACATCAATACACCTGAAGTCTTTGCTAAATTCAATACAATCCACGATTTTTATCCCCTGATCAAAGAAAATGTTTCCAGAGTGCAGGTCTCCGTGGCAATCCTTTACTTTGCCCTCTTTTTTTCGTTTTTCTATGGTTTCTTTATTTTTCTCAATGAATTCTGCTGACTTACCAAGAACAAAATCCATTTCTCTTCCAAGCCCACAGCCATCCTCCACTGCTTCTCTGAAATTATTCAAATCAGCTATCTGATTTCCTATCAGCTTTGGCGAGCCATACTGTTCCTGGACCACTTCTGCTTTTTCATGAAAATTTGCAATTATGCCTGCTATTTCCGTTACCTTGTCTGGACTAACTTCCCCGTTGATAAGCATTCTATCCATTTTTTTGGTCTGATCCAATCTTTTCATTTTTACTGCGTACTCAATTATTTTTCCGCTTCCATCAAATCCCATTCCATCATTGTTTTTGGTTATGGTAGATACACCCAGATAAACATCAGGAGTCATTCTTTGATTAAGACGGACTTCTTCTTCACAAAAAAATTTTCTCTTTTCCAAGGTTGTAAAATCTAGAAATGAAAATTTAACTGGTTTTTTTATCTTGTAAACCTCATTGCCCAATAAAATCCAGGAGATATGTGTTTCAATAATCTCCATCGGTCCATTTTTCATTAATTCTTTGATTGTTTTATCATCCAAGCTATTCACCTATAAACTCACTAATTTTTTCCAGAATATTATGTTTGCCCCATACATTTATCTCCAAGTACCTTCCTGCTATCGGTTCAAATTCTTTTTTTAATTTGAGATATACTTCAAAGTCAGCATCACTTGGTCCTTTTTCACGTTTTCCAATTCTTTTCCTTATCTCAGATTCTGGCAGGCTGCAAATTACAACAAATCCTTTGGTCCCAGCTTTCTCAGCCAGAGCAAGGAATCGATCTCGTTGTTTTGCTTTGTAGAAAGTTGCATCGGCAACCACGTTTTTTCCATTCTTCAGGTTTTTTTCCACCTGCTCAGCCATTTCAGTGTAGACCTTCTCCTTTTCCTCATCACTATACTGTGGTTTTTGGAGATTCTGTTTCCTGATAATATCACTGCTTAGATGCACTGCGGAGTAATGTTTTGAAATCATCTTGGCAGCGGTTGTCTTACCACTCCCTGGCAGACCGCAAATGATTATAAGCATGTCTCATAATAGCTCTAATAAATTTATTAACCGACGTTTATGTGGTGCTATGGAATTTGATGTTATAGTGCTAGGTGGTGGACCATCAGGGTCCAGTTGTGCTTCTTTCCTATCTAAAACAGGCCGAAAAGTTCTTCTGCTTGACCGCGCCAAATTTCCACGAGAAAAAACATGTGGCGATGGAATTAGCGGCCGTTCTGTTTCTGTGCTTAGGGAATTGGGTATTTTAGACCAGTTCAAAAAAGTGGAACATGAAGACATGTTTGGCGTTACCTTTTCATCACCCAACGGTATTGTTGTTCCCGTAGCTGCCAAGGCAAAAACATCCCCTGGATTTGTCTGCAGAAGAGAAGTTTTTGACAATGTTGTTTTTAATCATGCAAAGTCTGTCTCAGCTAAAACCCTCGAAGGTTTTATTGCACAAGATCTTATTTTTGATGGTCAGAGAGTAGTCGGGGTCAAAGGAACCCATGAAGGAAAACAAGTAGAATTCAAAGCAAAAGTTGTTGTGGGTGCTGATGGCGCAGCCGGAATAACCGCAAGAAAACTGGGGTCAGTAAATGATGATCCGGCCCACCAATGCTCTGGTGTAAGATGTTACTATGAAGGCGTTGAAGGAATGGAAGATAAGATCGAACTTCATTTCGTAAAAGAAGCCATTCCAGGTTATTTCTGGATATTTCCATTGCCTGGCAAAAAAGCAAATGTTGGTTTGGGCATGATGGTTAGAGATATCAAAAAGAATAAGGTTAACCTACAAAAAATCATGTTTGATATAATCGAAAACAATCCTACTTTCAAACCCCGGTTTGCAAAAGCAAAACGGACAACCGAAGTAAAAAGCTGGCTGTTGCCCTATGCAACCAAACGAACAAAAATAGCTGGCGATGGTTATGTTCTTGTTGGCGATGCTGCTTCCCTCATAGACCCGTTTACAGGAGAAGGGGTGGGAAATGCGCTCATCAGTGGAAAGATTGCAGCAAAAGTAATCAACGAAGCCTTTGTAGAAAATGATTTTTCTGAGAAAAAACTTTCCCAATATCAAAACCAACTGTTCGACCTAATTGGCGGTGAAATAAATTCCAATTACCGAATGCAAAAATTATCCAACAATCCATTTTTGCTAAATCTGGTTATTGGCCGGGCAGCAAAGAGCAACTATGTCAAGGGTGTCATTTCAGATGCCCTGTTGAATCCCCATGACCATGCTAAACTAGTTGACCCCTTATTTTTCTTCAAAGCCCTTTTTTCTTAATTTTAGTCGCCTTTTTATTTTTACTTTTAGTTATCCTATCATGAAATTCGATCTTATAGTCATTGGCGGAGGCTCAGGCCTTGATATTATGAGTGCAGCTGCAGCAAAAGGAATGTCAGTTGCTATTGTTGAGGAAGGTCCACTTGGTGGTACCTGTCTTAATAGAGGTTGTATTCCATCTAAAATTCTCATTCACACTGCCGATGTTTTACAGACCATTAGAAATGCAGACAAATTTGGCATTAAGGTCGGAAAAGTATCCGTGGATTTCCAAAAAATAATGGAACGTTCATTTATTGTTGATAAAGACGCAGAAGAAATTGAACAAAGTATCCGTAAACATCCCAAAATCAAACTATTCAAGGTTCGCGGAAAATTCACTGGTCCAAAAACTCTTCAAGTTGGTAGCGAAACCATAACTGCAGATAAAATCGTTATTGCAGCAGGTACACGGCCGGCTCTCCCACCCATCGAAGGACTCGATAAAGTACCCCATATGACAAGCGATCAAGTGCTCAGGGTGAAAAAACTACCTAAAGAACTGATTGTTGTCGGAGGAGGGTACATTGCCTGTGAACTTGCCCATTTTTTCGGTACCCTAGGTTCTAAAATAACAATTCTCATGCGCAATGTTAGACTTCTCCCAGATGAGGACGAAGAAATAGGGCTAAAATTCACTGAACTTTTTTCCAAGCAATACGATGTTAAATTAAGATTCCCGGTTGCAAAGGTTGAGAAAAAAGGAACTCGGATTGTTGTCTATGGTAAGGATGGTACTAGGGTTGAAGGAACAGATATCCTCTTTGCAACTGGTAGAGTTCCCAACACAGATATTCTGGATGTTAGCAAAACAAACGTGAAAACTAATCCGGAAGGTTATGTTGAAACCAACGAGTTCATGGAAACAAATGTGCCAGGTATATGGGCAATAGGCGATATTGCCGGTAAATATTTGTTTAAACACTCAGCCAATTTGGAGGCTGAATATGTCACCATCTCAATTCTAAATCCAGAACATAAGCACAAGGTTGATTATACTGCCATGCCGCATGCTGTTTTCTCGAATCCTCAAGTTGCTGGTGTTGGGGCAACCGAGCAAGAGCTCAAAGCAAAAAACATTGATTATCTTGTTGGTAAATATGAATACAGCAAAACTGGAATGGGCGAAGCATTGGCAGAAAAAGATGGTTTTGTCAAATTCATGACTGATTATGAAGGTAAAATTCTAGGTTGTCATATCATTGGTCCTGAAGCATCAACTTTAATACACGAAGTTTTGGTTTCAATGAAAGCAGGAAAATGTCATGTTAATGATATAATAAACACTATCCACATCCATCCTTCTTTGAGCGAAGTAGTTCAGAGAGGCGCAGGAAGCGTCTAGATTATTCTAGGATCATGTTTTATTGTATCCAAAAGTGCCATATCCTGCGATGTTAAGAATCTCAATGAAGCCACTCTTTCAATTTCTCTGGCTTCTAATATTCCATCTACTCCGGAATAGTTCTTGCACTTAAATGCAAGTCCCAGCAATTTTCTTGCACTTTGAGCAAGAAGTGCAGGTGTTAGTTCCAATATGTCCGGTAATGTTTCTGGGTTATCATCGCGTATACCGTTGATCAAAAGCAAGTTAGCCAGCACCCTATCTCTTGCCATAGAATGCGGGGTGAGTTCATCCACATTGTTTAGGAACAATTGAACAAGTGCCATTTCTGTGGGTCCATAAGCCACTTGTCCAAGCATGGCAATTGCCTCTTCTGTTATTTCACTGTCAGGAATAGCTTTAATTTCCCTTAACCTGGCATGAGTCTTTTCGTGAGCTACCATGGTGCTTATGTGAGCATTAACTAAATTTAGAAACCATTCTCCAGGATCATCTTCCCTCTCTCTTTCGAATGCCTGGCACAATGTTCTACCATACAACACCGCCAGAGCTGCTTTTTTTATTGTGCGTGCCAGTTCCCTGTCTGATCGCAGTGCTGATCTGGCCTCAGAATCTACATTATCTGAACTCAATCCAAGTCCCCGTGCATAACTGGTGTCGTCCACCATGGCAGCCATTATCCTTATGTTGGCTACTGATCGATGAAGGTCTAATCCAACTATCGGTCGTACTCCCCATTCCGATTCATAAAATTCCCCTGCTCTTCCTATTTGTTCATTTGAAGTTCTAATATACGGATAAAAATCTTCAGTTTCGGTTCTGATTATTCTTTCTGGTATCACTAGTCCAATTCCAAACTCTCCTATAAACATCCCATATTCCAAAAACATTCTTTGAATATGTGTCAAAGCACAGGCAACCATCTGAACTGTTTTTGGAGTCTCGGTTTGTAACATTCTTAGTTGTATTCCTACTTCTAATGCAAGTTTGTGATCTCCATTTCGTCTACTTATTACTCCCACCATGCTTAATTCTGTAAAGACAGCATCCATATCTGATGCGATAATCTGTCCTGGTTTTTTTGCATGCCTCTCCAATCCAGCATCAAACAGTCTCCTTGCTTCAGCGAAAGCAATGGCTGCATCCAGTCGTTTCAAGGTACAATTTCCTACAAATGGTGTTATCTCTGGTGCTGTGTAGCATCTACCATTTGCTAAGCGTCGTTGAAGCTGTTCGAGTGACATTATTACCACTAATTCTCAGGATATTCTCTTTGTGTATAGTTATATTTAAAATACAATTATGTTTGTTATCTTTTTAGAATAAGAAAGTCCCGTCGGCCTGATTTGAACAAGCAACCTATCGGTATCTACTGGTGTAGATATAACTCGTAAAAACCGAGTAAATCAAAACTACAGCCGATCGCTCTACCGTTGAGCTACGACGGGATAGAATGGAAACGTGCAGGGAAGTTCTTATAAATTTAGGCGTTTTGGTTTTATCATGGATGATATCAAAAAAATCATAGAAACATCTAAAACAATTGCAATTGTTGGCCTTTCAGACAAACCTGATCGACCAAGCCATGTTGTTGCAAGCTATCTTGTTGCCAATGGCTTCAAAATTTATCCAGTAAATCCAAATCTAACTGATTGGCATGGCCTGAAAGCATACAAATCTCTCAGCGAAATTAAAGAGAAAATTGACATTGTTGATATTTTCAGAAAAAGCGAAGATGTGCTGCCGATTGTTGAAGAAGCCACCAAACGAGTACCCAAACCAAAAACCATCTGGATGCAACTAGGTGTAGTTAACGAAACTGCAGCTGAAGTTGCCAAAAAGGCTGGGCTAAATGTGGTCATGGACAAATGTATCAAAATCGAACATACAAGATTAAAAGAAAGTTAAAAAGGAACCTCGGTTCCTTTTACTGGAGACTGCCAAGTAACATCTTTCTCATCTCTATTGGTTCCAGATCTTTGATTGCTTTTATTGTGAAATCTAATTTTGCTTCACTTTCAGCGAATATGGTATATAGTTTGTCTCCGACTTCAACCCTATCTCCTCTGACCCTATGTAGAAGAACACCAGCACCCTTATCTCTTGGTGACCCAGCAATCCTTGCTATCTTAGCCATTGTTTTGTTATCAATGTGGAATATGCTTCCTGAGACTTCAGAAGTTACTATGTGGGTATGATCTCCTATCTTTATGTCATAGCCAGAAACATTTGGGTTACCCCCCTGTATCTCCACTATTTCTCTAAATTTAGCAAGGGCCTTGCCACTCATAAGTGTTTTCTCCGCAATCCCATATCCCTGGCCCTTATCTACCTTACCACATAATTCCAATAGTTTTCCTGCAAGTAGCACACTCTTGTGTTTCAAATCTTCTGGACCTTTACCTTGAAGAACATTTAAAACATCAAAACATTCAAGAGCAGGACCAATTCCGTTTCCAACTGGTTCGGCTCCATCTGTGATCAGTGCTTCAATTTTGATTCCAAGCCTGTCTCCCACACTTATAAAATGTTTGGCAAGTTCGTTTCCCCTTTCTATATACGGTACTTTGACTCCTCTGCCGACAGGTATGTCTATTATGGCATACTCGGCTCCGACACTTTTCTTTTTACCTAATATGCTTGCCAGGAGCATACCTTCTGGGTCCAGGCTTAATGGGTGGCGAACGCGAATAAGTTTATCATCCACCGGAGCAAGTTTCATTCCCCCTCCCCATACTATTGCTCCCTTGGCCTTAAGTACCATTGAACGCAATTCTTCCATATTAAAGGTAACATCTGCCAGAACCTCCATGGTATCGGCAGTACCTGCAGCAGAAGTTATGGATCTGGATGATGTTTTCGGCATATAGAGTCCAAGTGCAGTGATTATTGGAACCACTATCATTGTTGTTCTGTTGCCTGCCACCCCACCAATACAATGTTTATCCAAAATAGGGTGTTTCCCTAAATTTAGTTGATCTCCAGAATCCACTGTTGCTTCGGCCAATGCAATAATTTCATCGTCAGTAAAACCATTTATGTAGGCTGCAGCGATCCAGGCCGAGGTTTCAATTTCACTTAACTTATCCTGCATTATTTCCTTTACTATGGTTCTGATCTCCTGGGCGTTTAAAGCTCCCTTATCAAGTTTTTTCTTTATGTAAGTTATTGATTCTGGCCTATCCATGTGAACAATTTCAACCGTGTCCCCCTTCTTCATCTTATGCCAGGTGGTCAGATCACGAAATATGCCAACCTCTCCTGGTTCAACTATCTCCTCACTAACATCAACAATTGTGATAATGCTCTTCCCATCATGTTTGAGTTCGGTTCTGTATCCGGAATAGATATCATGTTCCTGGGCTTCTGCTTTGTTCAGGACAATTATATTTTTCCCAGTCATAATGTCCATTGGCTTTACTTTACAGACATACTTCTTCAATTTCCAAACATCTACTTTTTTCATCTCAGATTCAACATATTCAACCATGAAAATCATCTCACTCATATAATTTTATTCCAAGTTTTTGCGTTGCCATTGCAAAAAACGATTCAGGAGGAATTACGCCTATCTCAGTTATATATCCATTGATATACTTTGCTGATGTGGCTTCAAAAGCCGGATTTCTTATCTTTACTTTTTTTGGAGCCCTGTCCCAAACCTCCTTGGGATCTCGTTCCTCTATTTTTTCTCTTGTACCGAAGATGGTCATCGGACTATATTTTGAAAGTTCTGCTGCACTGTAAAACGAAACATCATTGCTTTTTGCAATGTGAGCAAGTGTTGCCGTACCGATTTTATTTATCAAATCCCCTCTGGAAGTTACCGAGTCAGCCCCAACTATCACAATATCTGCTTTTTTCATAAACAGATGCATTGCCCCATCAACTGCCAGGGTAACATCTATTCCTGTCCTGGCCAATTCGTCTGCAGTGACCCTTCCCTGATATCTTGGTCTTGTTTCAAATGCAACCACGCTGAATTTTTTGCGCATTTTTTTAGCTTCAATCAAGATCTTCGTACTTGTTGACGAATGGCAATGGGTTAGGACAAGAGCATTATCTGGAATGAGTTTTGCACCATATTGTGCGAGATGCTTTGCATCATCGTCCATTTTTTTAACGGTTTCCTCTTCATGATTAACAATAAGTTTGGCCAACCCACTGATGTCCATCTGTTTCATTCGTTGTTCGATGAAATGCAGTCCTTCATCCAATAAATTCCTCATCATTGGTTCAGTTGGTCTACTCAGTGAGAGCAGGTCTGCTGTTTCACGCATCTCTTTATAGAATGCAGATGCTGTTTTGGCCTTTGAGTTTTTCGCTGCAATCGCCAATCCCCCTAGGGCAGCTTTTGCAACGTTTCTTGCGCCCTGAATCTTTAGGGATTTAATATCTCCTATAATCTTTTTTACATCCCTATGCATGCTTTACTAACAAATGCTAGGAATAAATATGTTTCATTTTTTTTTGCCCTTGAATATATGATGTGCTATCTCATCCTCAACAAAAGCAAAGTAGACTAATTTAAGCACAAAAAAACCTATAATCGCACCAAGAGGTATGCCAAAATAGTACGGATCCAGCGTCTGGAAAATGTGCCTACTCGGAGGCAGAATCGTTTCACCAGGATAGAAACTCCAGTGTATATCGAAAATAAATATGGCTATGAAAGCTGCCAGTGCCCCCACAAACAGATAGATCCCATCAGCTATGATCTCCTCTTTACTTATTTTTGGCCTTTTGATCATAAGAATGTTTTATCTTTGAGTATTATAAAACTAGCTCAGCAATTTTACTATATGAAAATTTCAAAACCAGAGTGGCTAAAGATATGCAGGCCAAAAGGTCATGAAATAATCCTCTACAATCAGGTGGATTCTCTACTCAAGTCTCACAAATTGACCACAGTGTGCAATGAGGCGCTTTGTCCCAATCGTTCTGCCTGTTGGAGCGCTGGAACGGCAACGTTCATGATTCTAGGAGACACATGCACTCGATTCTGTAGTTTTTGCAATGTCAAACATGCAAGAAAAGGTATTGAAATTGATGCGAATGAAGGTGTAAGAATTGCCAATGCGTCTGCAGGTCTGAAATTGAACTATGTTGTTCTTACTTCTGTTGATAGGGACGATCTTCCTGATCTTGGTGCCAACCATTTTGCAAATTGCATATCTGCAATAAGGTCCAAAATTTCCCATGTCAAAATTGAAGTTCTTACCCCTGATTTTGACGCAAGACCGGAATTAATAAAATTGGTGATCGATGCAAAACCCGATGTTTTTGCACATAATATCGAGGCAGTAGAAAGACTGCAGAATATCCGTGATCCTCGGGCAAAATACCGCAAATCACTCGAGGTTCTAAAAATTGCCAAAAAAATCAATCCAAAAATACTCACCAAAAGTTCGATTATATTAGGCGTTGGTGAAAAAGAGGAGGAAGTTTTGCAAGCTTTGAAAGATTTACGCGAGGTCCAGGTTGATGCAGTTGTCATAGGTCAATATCTCCAACCATCCAAGAAAAATCTTCCAGTTAAGGAATTTGTTACACCCGAGAAATTCCAGTTCTATGGCAAGAAAGCAAAAGAATTAGGGTTCAAGTTTGTGGTTTCTGAACCATTTGCAAGAACCTCCTACAAGGCAGATGAGATATTCAAGGCTACCTAGCAGTAAGCACTGGTTCTCTTGCTGCCTTTACTCCATCCAATCTCTTTACTGGCAGAGTATGGGGTGCACCTTTGACAAGTTCTGGAGTAGTTTGAGCTTCCTGTAAAATCTTTAACATGGTCTCGATGAAACTATCCATGGTTTCTCTTGTCTCTGTTTCAGTTGGCTCGATCATTATTGCCCCATGCACAATCAGTGGGAAGTAAATGGTTGGTGAATGATATCCATAGTCCAGCAATCGTTTGGCCAAATCCATGGTTGTTACGCCATTGGGCATGTTCCTATCACTTATGACAAATTCATGCTGGCAAATTCTTTTGTAAGGTAGATCAAAATGTTTCATTAGTTTAACTCTCATATAATTGGCATTTAGAACTGCATTCTGGCCCACTCTTTTCAAGCCATCTGGTCCAAGCGCTCTAATATAAGTATACGCCTTAACCAGGACCCCAAAATTCCCATAATATGATTTTACCTTGCCAATGGAGTCTGGAATGTTATAGTCGAGATGGTACATACCATTCGTTTGGTTCACCATTGGTTTTGGTAGAAATGAGGCTAGTTTTCCAACAACCCCAACTCCCCCGGCACCTGGTCCGCCACATCCATGGGGTGTTGAAAAGGTTTTGTGGAAATTCACATGCATGATATCAAAACCCGCATCTCGTGGTTTTGTTACTCCTACCATTGCATTCAGATTTGCCCCATCGCAGTAAACCAACCCTCCCTTCTCATGTACAATTTTGCAAATTTCGATTATGTTCTGGTCAAACAAACCAAGGGTATTTGGATTGGTGAGCATCAGGCCTGCAGTTTCGTCATTCATTTTTTGTCTTAAATCATTCAAATCAACATTGCCGTTGCCATCACTTTTTACCTCTTGGGTTTCAAGCCCGCAAAGAGTTACACTTGCGGGGTTGGTACCGTGTGCCGAATCCGGGATCAATATTTTCTTTCTCTTTTTATCATGTTTTTGAAAATATGCTTTGATCATCATTACCCCGACCAACTCACCATGGGCACCTGCTGCTGGTTGTAAACTAAATGCATCAAAACCTGTTATCTCCTTCATCATCTCTTGAAGTTCAAAGAGCATCTGCAATGCGCCCTGGGAAAGCTCTTCTGGCTGCATTGGATGGATATTGGTAAATCCCTCAAGCTTTGCCATATCCTCATTGACCTTAGGATTATACTTCATTGTGCAGCTTCCCAAGGGATAGAAACCCAAGTCTACCCCATAATTCCTCTTGCTTAATGTGGTGTAATGTCTAACCACTTCGATTTCGCTGACTTCTGGTATTTTCAAGTTTTTTCTTCTAAATCTATCTTCTATTTTTGGTGCTTCTGTTGGGTATTGA
Organism: Candidatus Bilamarchaeum dharawalense; assembly: GCA_902386555.1. Classification (GTDB taxonomy): domain Archaea; phylum Micrarchaeota; class Micrarchaeia; order Anstonellales; family Bilamarchaeaceae; genus Bilamarchaeum; species Bilamarchaeum dharawalense. Next base: position 53,636 of record CABMJJ010000009.1, on the reverse strand, counting down.
TCGTCACTAAACTGCACTGCAGCTCTTCCTTCACCGCCATTTTCAAATATGGTTTTCATAGTGATCCCTCCAAAGCACTGAAGAATTCATCCATTTCTTTTTTGGTGTTCATTTCAGTGAAAGAAATTAGCAAACCATTCTTCATTTCAGGATAGTACTTCCAAAGTTTTATCCCTGGAATGAATTTTTTTTCAACAAGTTTTTCAAATACTTTATCTGCATTTGGTATTTCAACGCAAAATTCATTGTAGATATTCTGATTCAACAAATGCAATTTTAACCCCTCAAATCTCTTCTTTGCATAGGTTGCATTCTTTGCACAAATTTCCGATGCTTTTTGTAAGCCTGACTTACCAAGCATGGACAGGTGGATCGTTGCTGCTAAAGCACAAAGAGCTTCGTTTGAACAAATGTTGCTTGATGCTTTTTCTCTTCTAATGTGCTGCTCTCTTGCTTGCAAAGTTAGAATATATCCCTCCTTTCCTTCGCTGTCTGTTGTTTTACCAACAAGCCTGCCCGGGATTCTTCGCATAAGATCTGTTTTACATGCTATGACCCCTAGATGCGGGCCACCAAATGAAATAGGATTACCAAAGCTCTGCGCTTCGCATGCAGCAATATCCATTCCCAATTCTCCTGGTGGTCTGAGCATACCAAGAGAATACATTTCTTGGACTGATGCAATTGCCACCGCACCCTTCGAGTGAGCCAGGGCTGAAATTTTCTCAAGATCTTCAATGGTACCAAAAAAATTAGGATATTGAACTATCACACAAGCCGTCTTGTCATCCACAGCTTCTGAAAAATCAGTTGCCAGATCATTTCCAACTTTAATCTCAACTACCTCTAGCTCATTGGCAGTTGCATAGGTCTGAACAACCTGTCTATACTCTGGATTTACTGCTTTGCTTATTACGATTTTTTTCCTGTTGGTGTGGTTTTTTGCCATCATCATTGCTTCTGCAAGAGCCGAAGCTCCGCAGTACATGGAGGCATTGGCCAGATCCATCCCTGTCAATCTCGCCATATAGGTTTGGAATTCAAATATGGCCTGGAGTATACCCTGTGACATTTCTGGTTGATATGGTGTATATGCAGTGTAAAATTCGCTTCTATATACAAGATGTGCAACCGCAGATGGAATAAAATGATTGTAGCACCCACCACCTAGAAAGCTGACATATTGTTTCGAGTTTACATTCTTCTTGCTCAATCCCCCGACAAGATCAGAAACGCTTTTTTCATCCAAGGAAGCTGGGATCTTCAGGCCACCTTTTATCTTGATGTTATCTGGTATATCCCTAAAAAGATCATCCAATGAGTTTACCCCAACCTCTTTCAGCATTCCCTCTATGTCCTTCCTAGTATGCGGTACAAAATCCATTATATCTACCTAGTGTTTTTGTTCTTGTAAATATTTTTCGTACTGCTCCGGACCCATAAGAGTTTTAAGTTGGTCCTTGGAGCTGATTTTTAACTTTGCAATCCAACCCTTACCATAGGGATCATGGTTTACCAGTTCAGGGTTAGCTTTGAGGCTAGAATTGGCTTCAACAACTTCTCCTGCCACGGGTGCATAAACATCCGAGACACTTTTTACGCTCTCAACAACTGTTAATCCCTTTGACTGATCAATCTTTTTTCCCTGCGCTGGCAATTCCACAAAAACAATATCAGTCAAGGCATGCTGTGCATAATCTGTTATTCCAACAACACCAACATCGCCTTCCACTCTAATCCATTCATGTTCCTTAGTGTACAAAAGATCTTTCGGAATGTTTGTCAAAAAATCACCTTTGCCTTTTGTAAAACGGTTTCTCCACTACCTTGGCTTTATGCAATGCGCCTCTAATCATCACTTCTATTTCGCTTCCAATAGTTGAGAACTCTGTTTCAATATAACCAAGCCCCAGGGGCTTTTTTAAAGTTGGGCAATAGCTCCCCGATGTTATAATTCCTATTTTTCTATTGCCAGAATAAAATTCATATCCATGGCGAGCAATGGCACTATCTGTCATTTCAAATGCAATAAGTTTTCTTTTCACTCCCTCAGCCTTTTGTTTCTCCAAGGGTTCCTTCCCTATGAAAGTTTTTTCAAGTGCAACCATTTTGTCCAATTCTGCTTCCAATGGAGTATGCTGGTCGTCTATGTCGTTTCCATACAACATCATTGCGCATTCCAAACGCAAAGTATCTCTTGCACCCAGTCCACAGGGTTTGATACCAAACTCTTTTCCAGCTTCCAATAGGGCATTCCAAATTTTGGGTGCATTATTTTCATTTGAGTAGATCTCAAAACCATCTTCACCGGTGTATCCGGTTCTACTTACGATACAATCACAACCTGCAACTTTGCCCTCGACAAAACGATAAAACTTAATTGAATTAAAATCAATGTCAGAAATTTTTGCAACGGTTGCCTGGGCCTTCGGACCCTGTAAATCTAGTTTCATTGTCTGGGCACTTATATTTGAAAGTTGCACATCCAAACCTGCTGCATTTTTTTTCAACCAGTTAAAATCCTTCTCAATATTTGCAGCATTTACAACTACGAAATATTTTTGTTCATTAAATTTATAGAATAGAAGATCATCTATTATGGTCCCGCCTTCGTTAAGCATGGTGCTGTATTTTATCGTATTCATTTTCATTCCATCCAGATTTCTGGTAAGACATTTCTGGAGTAGGGTGAAGGCATCTTTTCCTTCAACAAAAAATTCGCCCATGTGGCAAATATCAAAAAGTCCAACACTCTGCCTGACGGTATTATGCTCATCGATAATATTTGTGTAATATACTGGAAGTTCCCAGCCTGCAAAATCTATTACGTGACCGCCAAGTTTCACATGTTCATTATAAAGAGGCGTTCGCTGTACCATGCAATGGGTTTGCGCCATACTATTTATAATTGCTTTACAGCCTGCGAATGCAAAGCTCAGTTGCGACTTTTAGCATATCATAGGTTTTCGAAACCGACGGACAGTACGCATTTTCATAATCAATCAGGTCACCTAGTTTTGCATTGGAATATATTGCCTGGGCAACCAAATTTATCCTTTCCGCAGCTCCGAATCCAAATCCCTGACAGCCTAGAATTCGCCCACTTCCCTTTTCTGCAATTAGTTTAAGGATTATTTTATTATTATCTGGAAAAACTTCTGGTTTTGCAGTTGCGTTTATTCTTGAGGATACAACATCAAAACCATTTGCTCTGGCATCATTTTCTGTAAGTCCTGTTGATGCAATTTCATAACTCATGAATTTTGATACGAAGGTGGTGAGGGTTCCTGCATATTTTTTTTGTCCTCCCACCGCATTAACTCCTGCCACCATGCCCTGCAAATAGGCGGTTGTCGCAAGTTTCGAAAAACAGGGTTTTTTAGTTATAAGATTAGTTGCTTCACAGCAGTCTCCTGCGGCATAAATATCATTTGCAGAAGTTTGCATGTGTTCATTCACAGCAATGCCCAATCTTGAGCTATTTGCTATTCCATCTAGAAGTTGGGCATTCGGTACCACTCCTGTGGCAAGCACAATCAGATCTGCTTGAATTTCGGAACCATTCAGAATTGCTGTTTTGCTATTAATTTTTTCAACCTTTGAATTTAGCTGCAGATTTATCCCAGAATTCTTTATCTCATCCTGCAAATATCCTGCAAGTTCGGAATCAAACGAATTCTGCATTATGGTTTCCTTTGCCTCTGCAATTGAAACCTGCAACCCTGCTTTTTTCAAAGCAAATGCAGTTTCCACACCTATTGCACCAGCACCAATAACCAATGCCGAACTACTTTCCTTAATCTTCTTTTCAAGTGCTTCTACTCTCTCATACGAATATAAAGTGTAAACATTGTCCCCATCAATTCCTTCTATTTTTGGTACGAAACTTCGACTTCCCGTGCTGATAATCAGTTTGTCATACTCCAGTTTCTCTCTACTGCCATCTTTTTTTTCGATTTCAATTTTTTTATTTTCCTTGTCTACTGAAACCACTTTGGAATAGGTGATATGATTGATTCTCATTTTCCCAAGCATTGGATCATGTTTCATATCTGACAATCGTACAATCCCGGCCAGGGCAAATGGGATGTAGCAATTGTGTGCCAGGTAATCTTTTCCATCGACAACAGTGATTTCTGCTTCAGGATTTTGTTTTCTTGCATAAAGTGATGCGGCAAAGCCAGCAGGTCCAAAACCAACAATAATTAGCCTCATGGACTAGTAAGCACTACAAATAATTTATATGATATTATGTTTTTTGAAAATTAGATCTACTAAAATAAATAATAAATAAAAAAATAAAATTAACCAAACAAGTTAGCCAAACCTTCAGCTGCCTGTTCTTCTTTCTTGCCTTCGTCTTCCTTCTTTTCCTCTTTCTTTGCTTCAGCTGCTGGAGCTGCTGCAACTGGGGCTGCTGCCACCATGGTTGATTGTTTCAAGAGGTCTTCGAAGTTAACTCCTTTTACTGCTTCAGCAAGAACTTTTGCTTTGGCTTCATCAACTTCAGCACCGCTGGCTTTTATGACTGCCACGATGTGGTCTTTACTTACTTCTTTTCCGGCACCGTGCAATAAAAGCACAGCATGCAAATATGGATCTACTTTCATGTTTTCACCTTCATTATTTATTCTCCTAAAAGGAGATTCAAAAAGGACATTGGTCCTTTTTATTTACCCAAGCCCTCACAAGCCTTCCCCTGTCTTACGGCAGAGGAGAGAAGCTGCTCGATTGAGCTGGATGAGTATACTCCTGCATTCAATGACACATCTCTCGATTGTCTCAATGCTTCACCCAAGAGCAGGTTAATATTCTGCTCAGTTGGATATTTCACATTAAGCGAGACATTTAGTGCCTGAGACAAGCCAACTGCGATATCTGCATTTATTGTATCGCCCATGTCAAGCAAGTCTCTTGTGTAAATGTATTCGCCATCAAAACCAAATATCAGGTTTGCCATGATTTCAAATGGCATGACATTAAGAGTTTGAAGTGCTTTAATTTTTGCATCGGTTATCTTTTCGCCAGCTTTAGCCACCACACTCTCCTTTACAATTGCAATTTTACCTGCCTTTATCTGGGCATTAAGACCAGCCGCTTTCAATTCTGAAAGAGCCGGACCAGCTGGAAGATCAGTTTCACCTTCTGAAACGATAATATCTGTAACTGCAACATCGCCGCTCTTGGCTGCTCTTTTCTTCTTATTCTGTTTGAAGAATGTGTTAAGTTCATAGGCTGACTGGTTGGTGTATATAAGTGCCACTGGTTTGTTACATTCTCCTGCTTTTGCAGCCAATTTCTTGTTTGCTGCAAGAACCCTGCTTACAACTGGTTTCTTGAGAACAAGAACCTGTCCTCCTCCCTCTCTGATTCTTTTTCTTATGGATTGGAAAAGAGCATCTGGGAGTTTTCTCAGGTCAAGCATTGCAACTGTTTTATACTTTTTCATGTCTGTGATTGCCTTCTGCACCTGTTCTACTTTTTTCTTAACTTCTTTTCTGTTAACATCAATTTTGTATGTCATTCAAATCACCTTAGAATACTCGGATAGGCTTACTCATAGTCAGTTTGACATAGACTGATTTTATGTTGCCTTCATTTACCTTGTTCTTCACTGCATCATAGACTGCTTCAGCGTTATCCACAAGCTCTTCTGCACCCATGATTTCAGTACCGATAAGTGCTTGAGCAACTGGAAGATATTTACCCTTGGAAACAATTCTGATACTATTCTTTGATCTTTTTATCAAATCTGCCACATTTCCGGTAATTGGTTTTGGTAGTTTACCTCTTTTACCCAAATACTGACCAAGTGATTTTGCAACAACACCCATCAAATTTGGTTGTGCCAGCAAGAAATAGTTATCTGCCAAATCAGTTACTCTAGATGGTTCGGCGTAGGCTGGGATTGCATCTGGTGCAATTACCAAATCAGCACCTGCTTTCTTTGCTTCGTCTGCTAAGCTTCCGTCAGCAAAAACCGCAGATTTCAACTCCTTTCCACCTTTACCTTTAGGTAATACTATGTCCAGGTTGAGTCTGTTTTCACTTTTGGAGAAGTCGATACCTCTCATGTTGATAATTATCTCAACGCTCTGTTTGAATTTCTTTTTTCCTTTATCTTCAAGGGCCTTTGAAATGGCCTCGGCTAGTTTTTTCTTGTCCATAAAATTCCCCTCCTACCTATGGTAGTTATTACGGGTAAGGATAATTCTTTATGAGATGAATTTAAAAACCCATATCTCGATCGTTTTCTAGTTCCATTCTCCCTGTTTTGCATAAATCATTGCCAGGTGGTTGTCGGTTTTTACAGTTACCACATAACCATTTCTTTGAAGCAATCCAACTATCAATGCTGGTTCTCTGCCTTCGCCCTGGTAATGGCATTCCATGGAGAGTTTTCTTACCAATCTCAAAACTTCTGGAGGGATATTCCTAAATATCTCGTATTCGGCACCCTCACAATCCATTTTTAGGAAATCTATTCTATCCAGTTGGTGTTGTTTGACAATATCCTGCAACGAAGTGGATGAAACAACAACCCTGTTGGTTCTATCTCCATAATCATAAATAGAGTGGCCTCCCGTATTCTTGTCACTTAGAAAAAGTTCTATTGACCCCCTCCTATCTGTCACTGCTTCGTGGATTGGTCTAACATTTCCAAGATTGTTCATTAATAGATTTATACCAAGTAGGTCAAAATTATCTGGATTTGGCTCAAAGGAATATACTCTTCCCTCCCTGGCCATTTGTCCGGCCATAACCGAAAAAAATCCAATGTGTGCACCAATATCGACAACCACATCTGATTTCTTTATTTGAAAACCCTCTGGCAAGTAGCATCTTCTAAACCATACTTCGTTAAGCACATATCTGTCCATGGTGCCGGCTCGAACTAGAAATCTGGTTCCATCCCTAAATCCGTAAACCACTTTGTCAGTGCCAGCTAAACCTACACAATCAAGTAAATACTTTCCCCAATTATCCAAGTGTTGCACAGCTCTTGCTGCTGTTTGAAGTTTTCTTGTTACTGGGTCCATATTTTTCACTATACCATTGAACATATATAAACATGTTTATAAACACTTTGACACAAATACTCTTCATGTCTGATCCTAACCATTATCCTCCATCTATTCGTCCAGCTTTGGTTAGAAGACAAACAGGTGTAGAACTTTTTGTTACTCTAAAGACCAGAAACTGTTCCCGGGCAGAAAAAAATGGCAGATGTGATTTTTGCGGTTTGGGTCTTTTGGATGGAAATTCTGGTTCGCCATTGCATGTCAGCGAGGCCGAAACTCAAATCTATGGTATGCTGGAAGATCTTAGAAAACAGGGTGTGAATCCGCAGACCATTCTCAAGCTTTCTTTGATTTCCATGAGCGACAGTTTACTAAATCCTAAAACAATTCAACCTGCTGCACTTTATCGCACGCTTGAACTTTTGAGACATGCATTTTCTGGAATTCTGGAAGTTTCTATTGAATCAAGAGCTGATATGATTGAAGCCAAGGGGCTAATAGAGGTAGGTCAGGAAATAACAAGACTTTTCGGAATTGATAGTCGTAGACAAATTGCCTGCGGAATTGAAACTGCAGATGAAGATGTTCGGCTTTCCACGGGTAAGGGGATAACCAATCTGCATATTTACGAAGCAGCCACCATTCTTGGTCAAGAGGGCTTTGGTCTCAGGGGTTATTTTATCTACAATATGTTTGAACATACACTTCCAACTCGAAGATTAGCGCTCATGGAAGCAATAAATTTTATGGTGGATATCACCGCATCTGCCGGCGTTCAACCATCTATCTTAATTTTGCGTGGCTATGTCCCAGCAGATAAACAGGATCATCCTAGGTTCAGAAAATTTAGCGAAGTTTCTGATGAAATTGCATTGCGCGATCTTCGTCTTGCTGCGGTGCATGCAAAGTCCAGAAGATTAACTCTTGAAGTTGACACTACGGTAGAGGACCAGCAATCTGCCTCTGCTATTTTGGAGGCCGGAGTCAATATTCTGAGTCCAAGATATATCAATGCACTTAGGGCATATAATCTATCTTTTGACCCGAATTGTCTCAGATAACTAGAGTTCGCCTACTCTTCGTTTCATTTTTCTCTTTAATCGTTTGCGCTTTTTCTTTACCCATTTCCAGCGCATTCTGTTTTTCTTTTTCCATTTTCTTGGTTTAGCACCCATTACATTACCTCAATTAATAGTATGATTCGTGGAAAGATTATTTTATAGTTCGGCTTAAATAACTTTGTGTAGGTTGATTTTTGGAGGTATTTGTATGAAAAACAAGATTGAAGGCGAAGTAATGCAGGCGTTGACTCTCGAATTAGAACCTGGTGAACAGGTATTTGCAGAATCTGGTGCCATGGTTTGGATGAGTAATAATGTAAACATGGAATCCTATATGCGTGGTGGACTATCTGCTGGAATTGGCAGAATGTTTACTGGTGAATCTCTGTTCATGGTTAGATATACAGTAACCAGCGGAACCGGTGTTGTTACTTTTGCACCATCATTCCCAGGAAAAATTCTCAAACTAGAAATTGCACCGGGTAAAGAGATGATCTGTCAGAAGGATGCATTTCTTGTTGCCCAGGAAAGTGTAAATCTAGAGACTGTTTTCAAAAAGAAACTGGGCGTTGGTCTTTTTGGTGGTGAAGGATTTTTGCTTCAAAAATTATCTGGCAAGGGACTGGCCTTTGTTGAAATCGACGGTGAAGTCTTTGAAATGAATCTCAAGGCCGGTGAAAAAATGAAAATCGACACTGGCTCCATTGCCATGTTCGAACCAACCATCAAATACGAAGTTGAAATGGTTAAGGGAGTAAAAAACATGCTATTTGGTGGTGAGGGTCTGTTCCTAGCAACTTTGGAAGGCCCAGGTAAAATATGGCTTCAGACCATGCCTGCCAGTAGTCTAGCACAGAAAATAATACCCTACATCCCAAAAGGTTAGGTAATGACTTCAAAAGATATTTTGTATGCTGCTGCTTCTCTTGCGGTTATAATTATATTGGCCGTTGTTGTAGTGGCAGCAATTATCTTTCTTTTTGCTTTTGGTTCCCCTATAATTCTTCTTGGTAGTATTTTTGGTCTGGGTATTGTTGGTTTGTTTTGGTTAGTTGGGATTCTTTTTGCCATGGTTAGTTTTTGGTATATCCTCTATGCATTGATGAAGTATTTCTTTGATAAAAAAGAAGAACCTGGTTCTAGTTCCAAAACTAGTTACACCATTGATCGAATAAAAAAATCTGACTAATCAACCAAAAATGACTAAAAACCCTTTAGTAATACATATAATCATTAGGGAGGTGTTCTATCATGGGTCCACCACAATCTGCTTTTAAGGTAGTTGCGTCTGCTGGTAAAAAAGATGGTTTTGAAAAACCTGGTCTACTTGTTGATCTTTGGCAAAGAGGTTCTATTGCAAAGGCTCTCAAAATGGGTGAAAGTACAGCTGTCATCACCCGATTAAAGGAACATCCGGAACAATTGCCCAGTGCCATTGCATTACTCGGGAAAACTGATTTTACTAAAAGAGACAAGGCCAGAAAACTGTTTATGAAAATTGTTCGCGAAGAAAGCGATCAAGTATTCCTAAAAAAAGTTCTTGTTGCACTTGGTCATGGGGCGTCCAAGGAGTATAATGAATATGCCAATAACCAATGTGGTGAAATACTTACCGTTGCCATTAGTCGACAGGAGCTGCGGGGAGATGCATTAACTGCGTTTGCAGATGCACTTACCTCTGGAAATGCAAAATCAATGCGTGTTGTATTACGGGAACTATCTGCAATCGTGAGACATGTAATTTCTGTTCCAGATGGTCTAAGGGAAGAAGTTTCACGTTTAACTCAAGGTCATGACACCTATCTCAAGCGTATGGCAGAGACTGTTCTTGAGGGTATGCCGCCAAAAACAGTATAAAAAATTAACTAAGAGAAATCTTTACGAAAACGTTGGTTGGCACTTTAATTCTTAGAATCTGTTTTATATATTTTTCATCGCCTTCCACGTCGCAGAGTCTCTTGTGTACTCGTTTTTCCCAGTGTTCATAGGTATCTGTACCATCGCCACAGGGAGTTCTTCTGCAGGCAATCTCCATTTTTCTTCTTGGAAGCCTAACCGGGCCGATGAATCTCATACTTAACGTTGAAGATAAATTTTTTATTTGATCAACTACATTATCGAGGGCAGCAGGGTCCTCACCACTAAGTTTAATTCTAACTTTTGTCATACATTTACACCTAAATAAGCAAAATTTGCGAATTACATATTACCCTACAAAGGTATTTAAAACGCACCTACCCCTGCGCCAGTAATATCCGATTAAAGTTAATGTTTTCCATAGTATTTTTATACTCTTCTTTATCCAAAAAATCCCACACGTATTTATAAACCTATTGTGTGTTAATAAGTGTACAATCAAGCTTATATACTTTGAATGAGCACTACAATCAGGTGATTATGTGGCAGAAGCAATGTTACCAAAAGGAAAACCAGAAAATAGAGTTATTGTTCCAAATTTCGATCGTTATTTGTCCCAAAATGGGATTAGAAAATTAGAGCAGCCAGACCCATTGACAGGTAGGCCTCTTGGTCAGGTACTAAAAGTAGTTCATGTTTTAGATGCAGATTCATTTGAAGCAAGATTAGGTATTGGTTCGGATAGGAATGATAAAGGTGGTAAAAAACCAGGTATTTACGCTCTTAACTTTGATTTTGATAAAAACCCAGACGAATCAGAACCAACTGCAGATATTAAATCAAGATTGGTTGCTCTCCACGAGCAACGAGAAATTTTTAGAGAAAATCCATTTGCAGCTGTTGTTATTGTTCACGAAGAACTTGGTCCAATAGGATATGGCCAAGGTAGCTCATTTGGTTCAAGAAGAAGCGGAGTTGTAGGTTGGGGTCAAGGTTCTGTTCTTGGTAGCACTGGTGTAGTTTACGGCCAGTATGGTGCCATTGCAGATTCGGCACAGATGGAAATCCTCTATCCTGGTGTTTTCAAATCAGGCCAGGTACCAAATTACCGTGGTTGCGGTGTTGCTGGTTTACTATTCGCAGCAGGTTTTACATTGGTTGAAGAGATTGCAGGAAGACCTGCAGTTGGTGCAGTTTATGAATCTGAATTTGTAGGTCAAGTTCAGGCAAAAGACGGCAGACTAGATATGGATGCCATGAGGTATACTAGAACAAGACTTCATATGCATGAATTGCTTGGCGGATGCGGCATTGTCGCAGTTATGGCAGACGGAACTCACATTCCAGTGTGGAAACAGCCAGCACTTAGCTCAGTTATGAGACATGGTCAAGAGTTCGCAGTTGGCGTTCCTTATATGTTCAATTTGGCATTCAAGCCAGCAGATCCAGCAGCTCCAAGAGGAGTTGTTCGTGAGTGGGCAAAACCAGAAGTCCGGGCAATGTTGAATCTACTTGTTGATAATTTCTCAATTGAAGGTTTCGACAGATACCTTATTACTGAAAGAAAAGCAAGAGCAATGTTCGGTATAAGAACCGATGGTCCAATCAGCAACGTAGAATTGGCAAGGCGATCGATCATGGAAGTTGTTGATCAAGCAGTCCAGATCCTCCTTGTACCTCTGAGCCAGACCAAAAACTACGCAGAGTATGCAATGGGTCACAGACCATTGGAACATCAGCTTCGTTCAGATTACGAAGGACATCCATTCGCAGGAATGCCACTTCAGCAAATTTCACATGAGATTAACAGAATAGTTGGAAGAGTTTGAAGTGATACCTAGTGGACCCACAACAACAAGCTTATAGGCACCCACGTCTTCACAAGACATGGGAAGTTACCAAGAGTGCAGTTTCCAAACTCAATCCAAGAAAAATTTACCAGACCATGAGAGAGGATATTCGTACTGTGAAAGAAGCTTCTTTGCTTGATGATCAAAAACTGTTCCAAGCAGGACCAGAAGCTGCCAGAAGTGCAATAAATGTAAGAATGATGGCAACATTGGCAGCCAGCGAGCTTGTTGGAACCTATGTATGCGCACCTTTGGCAGGACTTGCGATTCAATATTCAACTGGAAATGCCTACAATGGTATTCTTGGTACTATCGCCGGGGATTATTTCCCTGCGGTTATAACTGGCCAGGCGACCTGGTTCCTTCTAAATCGCGGAGTATACACCGAAGAAAAATCGTTTTTCAAAAATCTGAAAAATTTTGCTCGCGACCTTCTTCCAGCACAGGCCATTGCTGCATTGGTTTCCATCCCTGTTTATGCTGTTTCCGCACTTATATCCGCTGGAGTGGTTGCTCTAACCAACCTGCTCGGTCATGATCTTGGTCACAAACTCCCAACATCGCTTTTTGCTGAAGGAGTAAATATGATAATAACCGAAGCACTTTATCTTGCTTTGTTTGTTGGCTCTGCTGGAAATGAAATGAAAAAAATTACAGATAGATTTCTATCCTCCATTCAAAGGAGATTTGGAAATACTTCTACTGGGTGAATAAATGACACAACTTAGATCAAAAACCGTTGATGCTTTAAAAAATCGAACAGTTGCAATGGAAGGCATCCACCTTAGAAATCTTGATATTACAAAGATTATAGCAAGGCATGAGCCTGAATTAGATTTACTCCAGAAAGGAGTTGCATTAATTAATTCTTATTTCCCGCCCGAAGAACAGGTCCCTCCAGAAGCATGGGAAGGAGCAATTTCCGCAGGTCGATTCGGTCATCCTAAAAATCGTTATCGGTTTACTCTTGCGATGAAAGGTGAGGAAGTTGTTGGTGTTTCATCATATTTCTATTTAGCTGAACCATCCACTCTTTTTGTTGGTTTTATCCGAGTTGCTGATAGCTTACAAAAAATTGGCGTGGGCTACCAGCTATTTTCTGAAATGCTTAATTTTGCACTTGATTCTGCAACAGATGCTGGCACTGTACTTCGTTCTATTTGTGGTGAAGTAGAAAGACCAGGAAGTTTTACAACAAATCCAGCCGATGCAAAGAAAAGATTAACCATTTTCACTAGAGCGGGTGCAGGACTTTTGGATCATACCACTGGATTTGATTACATTCAGCCCATATCCGAAACTGAAGCGCTTCCATTGGATCTCATCCTGGCCCCACTTGAACCCAAAACCCATGTGACATTGGAAGAAACAGCAACTTTAGTTCGTTCCATTTTCTCAGCTATCTATGAACATCTTCCACCCTCAGTATTTCAAGCATCTCTTGACAGGGTACTTCGTTCCATACCCGCTTCGGGTATTCCGCTTGTAACGGAATTCTAATTTTTTTATTTACATCTTCAACCATTTTCTATTATAAATACATTGTACCACATTTCCCATGTGAAAAAACTTAGAGCCTTAGAGTTAAGAGAGGCGGCATCCGATCGGCTTAGAGTTATCCAACCAATATGCGAGGATATGCTGGGTAGGCGTTTAGTTCGACCCATAGAAGTAAGAATACATTCAAAACCAACCACCAACTTCCTAGTTGATTTTTGGTATCCAATTAAAACATCATTATCACGGCAGCAATCTGCTTTTTCACCAGAATACGGTACATTATCGCGATCTGCAACCGTAGTTGCTACCCCCTTTTTATTTGCCGTGAGAAGTATCTATTCCCTGTTTCCTGGTTTTGGGGCCATAAACGGCTATGCAGTAACTGGTGTAAATGTAATATTAGTATTGGCCAAGGCACCACTAACTCCAAATACTCCTAATTTTGATTATTTTCTTGCCCATGAAACAATCCATCTTCTTACTCCTGATCTTGAAGTTGTTCCAAAAGGAAGAGGGGAAATGCTCTATGAAGGAGTTGCAACCTACTATGGAGAGAAAGTAGCAAGAATACTACATCCTGGTTTTGAAGTTCTTCGCACTTCTGAGGAGCGACCAGTCTATATTTTTGGATATCATTTCGTAAAGTCAGTTGCTGAAAAAACCGGGCAGGACCCACTCATGTGTATGATTAGAAATCCGCCTCTTTCCACTGAACATCTAGAACCCTATCTGGCTCGTTTGTAATTTTTTATTTAAAAAATTTCAATAACTTTATAAATTATCATTGAGATAGAATGTCCTAGTTCTTAGAAATATTTAAATTAAATTCAGAGTTGAGAGAATGAATCATGTATTATACCTTAAGGAATACGATGGAAAATGGATCGAATCTGTTGTTGATTTGGCTTTAGATATCAAGAAGCATCCAAGCAAATACACCGAAACTTTAAAGCATAAAACACTTGCAATGATCTTCCAAAAAACTTCCACAAGAACAAGATTATCATTTGAAACAGGGATGACAAAACTGGGTGGTCATGCCATCTATATTGATTGGAGAACCACTCAGCTTGCCATGGGCGGAGTTCAGGATGAGGCAAAAGTCATCTCAAGCTATGATGATGCGATAATGGTCCGACCGCTCAAGCATGCAACTCTTGTGGAAATGGTCAAGGGATCAAAAGTTCCTGTGATAAATGGCCTTTGTGAAAAATATCATCCCTGTCAGGCATTGGCAGATGTGATGACAATCAAGGAGAAACTGGGTAAATTAAAAGGGGTAAAAGTAGTTTACACTGGCATTGGCAACAATGTAAGCAATTCCCTTTCCTATGCCTGTGTAACCACTGGCGCGGATTTCACTCTTTCTGTTCCAGAAGTTGACCCAGATAGCATTGACGAGGAAAAAATGAAAAAAGTTCGCTCCCATAAAAATTATCATGAGAATCCCAAACTAGAAGAAGCAGTAAAAGGAGCGGATGTAATTTATACTGATACCTGGGTCAACATGGAATTCTTTTCTGATCCAAAATTTGCTTCTGAAAAAGAGCGAAGGGAAAAGGCATTCCTACCTTATCAACTTAACAAAAAATTAATGGAAATTGCAGGCCCCCAGGCCCATTCAATGCACGATATGCCTGCTCACATTGGCTATGAAATTGATGAGTTTGGTCTGCGTGGTCCCAGATCTCTTGCATTCACTCAGGCAGAAAACCGCATGTGGGCTCAGATGGCTCTTTTGATAAAATTGATCGGTGAAAAATGAAATGAAAGCAGTTTTAGCTCTGAAAGATGGTACTGTTATCCATGGAATCGGGTTTGGTGCAAAAACCGAAATGCTAGGTGAACTTGTTTTCAACACTTCCATGATGGGCTATCAGGAAGCTTTAACTGACCCGAGCTATGGAGGGCAGATCCTTCTCATGACCTATCCACTGATTGGAAATTATGGAACCAATAAAACTGATCAGGAAAGCGACAAGATTCATACCAGTGGTTTTGCTATTCGTGAACGCAGTGAAGATTTTGAACACAAGGACGCACAGAAAAATCTTGATAATTTTCTAAAAGATCACGGAGTGCCAGGCATTTGTGGCATCGACACCCGTTTTATCGTCCGCCACATAAGAGACAAGGGGGTTATGCCGGCAATTCTTGCAACATCGGAAAATGAACTCGATGTCAAATCTTTGATCAACAAAATGCAGAAATTTGACTACTCTGCCATTGATTTTGTTTCTAAAACATCCACCAAAACAAAGCAAATTTTTGGCAAGAACAACAAGAAAAAAATTGCATTAATTGATTATGGAGTAAAAATGGGAATTGTACGTCAATTGGTTGAGCGTGACTGTCAAGTTTTACTTTTGCCCAGTTCCAGTACTGCTCACGATGTTGAAGCAATAGAACCAGACGGTATTCTCCTATCCAATGGTCCTGGCGATCCGGCCATTCTGACGGATGCTCATAAAACAATCAAAGCTCTTGAGGGTTATTGTCCGATTTTTGGTATCTGTCTTGGACATCAACTTCTTGCCCATGCATTTGGTGGAGATACCTACAAACTAAAATTTGGCCATAGAGGTTCAAACCATGCAGTTATGGATGTCAAAACAAAAAGAACCTACATCACAACCCAAAATCATGGTTTTGCAGTTGATAAAATTCCTGACAAATTTGAATTAACTCAAATTAATGTGAATGACAAAAGTGTGGAAGGAATGCGTAGCGATTCCAAAAACATATTTTCCGTGCAATATCATCCTGAGGCATGCCCTGGTCCACACGATACCAGGTTCTTGTTTGATGAGTTTTTGAAAATGATTTGATATTTATGGAAGAAAAAAAAGCTCGATATAAAAATTGCGAAATATGCAAGGAACTTCCAGATGATGCAGTTAGGGAATTTGATAACTCTACAGCTCCATCCGAACCCAATCTAAATTTTGATAAAATGTGGAAAGCCATATCTCATATGGAGAATCTGGGCGAGTATGGCGATTGCCCTCCAAGTATTGAAATATACAAGTGTTCCAAATGCGGAACACATTATGCATACACATATTATGTTCATGGTTATATGAGTGGAAGCGAACCTACTACTGAAAAAATACATCGTCTAACTACTGAAGAATTTAAAAAGGTGAAAAAATGACTGACTACTATTGCAAAAAATGCAAAGGAAAAATCAACATCAATCACTCGTGTACCCTGGACGAATCTTGGAATGACAAGTCAGTTACCTATGTTGTTTGTGGGATTGTGTGTGCACATCCATCCAAGCACACGTGCATAGGTTGCAATAAAGAGTTTGAAATAAGGAAGTTCAAATCCGAAGAGGTAAAAGACAGCGTATGCTGCCATTGCGGTACCAAAATTATTCTATGGGGCCAAGCTGGTCAGGATTGGAACAAGCTTCTATCCAGATCATCGATGAAAGAGATAAACTTCATATTCAATTGGCATGTAGATGCGTTGATAAAATGTGTTAAATGCGGTAATTTTTTTGAGGTGTAACTATGACAAGTGAAAAACCAGAAGGAAAAAAGGAAAATAATAATGTAAAATGCAGTTTTTGTGGAAATGATACATTTTGTGATCAATGTCAAACGGATTCAGCCAAAGGAACAAACATGGAACACGTTTGCTATGATTGTTACCAGGGTATGAATGGCGTTTTGCCTGATAATGTAAAAGACAAAACTCACGTGTGCATTCCACCAGAAAAAATTGCCGAGAGTTTCCAGCAATTTATCAATGATGTTACTGCTCGCGCATTCATGGAACTCTGGAATGCGGAAAAGAAAAAACTAAAGGAAATGTCAAGGCAGGACCTTGCTCAAACTTCTTTCTTTGAAGGTGCACGCTTTATGTTTGATTTCATGCAAAGAATGTCAAAACAGGAAGAGCATAGGCATGAAGAAGGTCACGAACATAAGCATGAAGAGCATAAGCACGAATAAATTGACATGTTATTTTGGGCGATGTAATGACTGACGGGAAAGTATTGAGGTAAACAATGGTTACACTAAAAAAACCAAAAAAAGTACTGGTAATCGGGTCTGGTCCCATAGTCATAGGCCAGTCAGCCGAGTTTGATTACTCCGGTACTCAGGCTTGCCGTGCTCTCAGAGAAGAAGGCGTTCAGGTAGTGCTAGTTAATTCCAATCCAGCAACAATCCAAACCGACAAGGACACGGCAGACATTGTCTATATAGAACCACTTACTGCTTCTGTTTTGGAAAAAATAATTGCAAAGGAAAAACCAGAAGCACTGATTGCAACCATGGGAGGTCAGACAGGTTTAAATCTTTCCATGGAACTTGTGAAAAAAGGCATTTTAGAAAAATACAATGTTCGTTTTTTAGGGACCAATTCCGATTCAATAGAGGTTGCCGAATCAAGAGAACATTTCAATCGTCTAATGGAAAAAATTCATGTTCCTATTTTGCCTGGCCGTGTTGTTCATGATTATGAAAGTGCAAAAGAATTTGCCAATAAAAATGGCTACCCTGTTATCATCAGACCATCATTCACTTTGGGCGGAACTGGCGGTGGAACTGCAAACAGTGAGCAGGAATTGGAAAAAATCATGGAGCTGGCTCTACGTCTAAGTGCCACCAACGAAGCATTGGTCGAGCGAAGTGTGATTGGTTGGGGTGAATTTGAATATGAAGTTATTCGAGACTCCCAGGGCAATGCACAAATAATTTGTAATATGGAAAATATCGATCCCATGGGCATACATACTGGTGAAAGTATAGTTGTTGCTCCATCCCAAACCCTCAGCGATGTTGATCATCAAACTCTCCGTGAAGCATCACTTAGAATAGTCCATGCCATTGGCATTGAAGGCGGGTGTAATGTTCAGCTTGCAATGAACCAGCAAACTGGAGACTATGTGGTCATAGAAGTTAATCCAAGACTTTCTCGTTCATCTGCACTTGCCTCAAAAGCAACTGGTTACCCAATTGCAAGAGTTGCAACTAAAATTGCACTTGGCTATAGTCTTCCGGAAATTAAAAATGCCATAACCGGCACATCCGCAGCTTTCGAACCTGCCCTTGATTATGTTGTTGTTAAAATCCCACGATGGCCATTTGACAAATTTCCAAAGACTTCACGACTTATCGGGACCCAGATGAAAAGCACAGGTGAAGTAATGGCCATTGGAAGAACTTTTCAAGAAGCTCTTAACAAGGCATTGCGAAGTTTGGAAATCAAAATTCCAAAACAAATAAGCCCCGATGAACATCTCTATCCAGCTACTGATCTTCGTATTTTTGCTATCCTGGAAGCATTCCGCAAAGGCAGGACCGTTGATGATATTTATAAAATAACAAAAATCAATAAATGGTTCCTCAGACGCTTAGAATCATTGGTTAAACTTGAGAAAAAAATCAAAACTGAAAATCTATCAAAAGAACTAACGTTCGAAGCCAAACGGTCTGGTTTTTCTGATCTGCAAATTGCCAATCTAAAAGAGATGACCGAATTGGAAGTTCGTTCCCTTCGCAAATCGTTTGGTATAATCCCAACCTATAAAATAGTTGATTCCTGCGCAGGTGAATTCGAAGCCCTCACCCCCTATTACTATTCTGTCTATGAACAGGAAAACGAAGCCAGCGTCATGGATGGGAAGAAGGTGGTTGTTATTGGTTCGGGGCCAATAAGGATCGGCCAGGGTATTGAATTTGATTACTGCTGTTCCCAGGCTGCATTTGCTCTTCGTGATCTTGGCTATAAAAGCATAATGATCAATAACAATCCTGAAACAGTTAGTACGGATTTTGATTCCAGTGACAGACTTTATTTCGAACCCTTAACTTTCGAAGATGTAATGAATATTATTGAGCATGAAAAACCGTTTGGTGTTGTTGTACAGCTTGGTGGCCAAACTAGTATCAATCTTGCAGAAGCTCTTGTAAAAGCAGGTGCACCACTATTGGGTACCTCTGTTGATGGAATTGATATTGCGTCAGACCGAGATCGATTCCGAGATCTTGCCAACAAACTCAAAATACCCCAACCCAAAAATGGAACTGCCTCCAGCGAGGAGCAGGCATTGTCTGTTGCTTCTGAAATTGGTTATCCTGTTGTGGTTAGACCCAGTTATGTTATAGCAGGGCGAGCCATGGAGATTGTCAGGAGTGATGAAGAACTCCGTCGTTACATAACCGAGGCAGTTGAAGTTAGTCAAAAGCGTCCGGTTCTGATTGATCGCTATCTTGATAATGCCATAGAATGTGAAGTTGATGCGGTCAGCGATGGAACAACAGTGTTCATTGGCGGACTTATGGAACACGTAGAACCGGCAGGTATCCATTCTGGTGATGCCAATATTGTTCTTCCCTCCATAAGGTTAACTGATCAGGACAAAAAAACACTTGTTGAGCATACTGAGAAACTTTGCAAAGCCATTGGTATCATCGGTTTGGTTAATGTACAGTATGTGGTGAAAGAAGGGGTGGTCTACATTCTTGAGGTAAACCCCAGAGCCAGCCGTACGGTTCCATTTGTGAGCAAGGCAATTGACATTCCAATGACTAAGTTGGCACTCAAAGCAATGCTAGGTGAGAAACTCCCAAAACTCAATCCTAAGATGAATCATTTTGCAGTGAAAAGTGTTGTTTTTCCATTTCTCAAGCTTCTTGGTACTGATATAAAACTCGGACCGGAGATGCGCAGCACCGGAGAGACCATGGGCATTGGAAAAACATTCGAAATGGCCTATTACAAAGCACTTCTTGCAGCTGGAATTCGTTTACGCGAAGGTAAAAAACACAGTGCGTTCATTAGTTTAAATGACGAAGATAAAAAGCATGTTCAAAAAATCACCGAACTTCTCAAAAAACTTGATTTTACTGTTTATGGAACCATGGGGACTGTTGGTGGGGTGGCCGGTGCCATAACCATTCCAAAAATAGGTATGGGTAGTCCGGATGTTGTGGAGCTTATCGAATCTGGCATAGTTGATCTTGTAATAAACACACCCACAAAAGGAGGGGCAGCCAACACCGATGGTTACAAAATGCGCAGAACCAGTATCCTTAGTGGTATTCCCTGTATCACCAATGTAAATACTGCCTACGAATTTCTCAAAGCATTGGTTGAATTACAAAAGAAAGAGTTGGATATAAGACGTGTGGACCAATACCGCGATTAGTTTCCACTATGCTTTTATTATTGCCCGTGCTAGATCTTTTTATGAATCTGAAGCAAATCATTCTGCTGGTTGTTGGTCTAGCTGCACTACAATCCATTCTCATCCTTGTTGGTATTCTCCCCTCTCTTTCTCAAGGTTCCTTTCTAGGCACCATAGTACTTTTTGTTAGATTAATGGTAATTGTTTACGCTGGCTGGATAGCACTTGATTTCAAGAATGCACTTATCAATGGTGCCATTACCTCAGGTGCAGGAACCATGATCTTTTTTGTTGCGACTTTGGTCGGGTATCTCGTGCATATTCCTGTTCTCGGTGTTTCCCTTCCTCTTGGTCCTGAACTAGTCCTTGTCATGCTTGTCAGTCTTCTTATGAACATAATACTCGGCACAATTTTCTCTGGATTTGGTTATTTCATCGGTCCTTGGCTTGGTAAAAGATTATCTAAAGATAAAAACTCAAAAAATTCTAAAAAGAAGAAGTAATGTTGGAATAATTATGGAACCCATGAGCATGGTTCTTTCTACTCCCAGTTTTATTGTTAGCCATCCAAGAACAGCAGAAATGATTAGAACTCCCAATCCAAACCAACCATCAATTACGAAAGTAATCGCAAAAAGATAGAGAGACAGAATAATATTCATTTTTGAAAAATCCCATCCTGCTAATCCTGCAGCCTGTTTTCTAATAAGGTAAACTCCACCAATTGAAATGGCCATACTTAGGATGAACAATCCGATCAGAAATGGCAGATTTTTTCCAATGTCAATGGATTCTGCTAACCATATCATTGCCCCTACCCGACTTTTCCCAATTGATGCTGAAGTTGCCAATGAAAAAATTGCCTGGCTCACTGATATGGAGCTTATGGTGGCCAAATAACCAAGAGTGTTTATGGGCAAGAATATGGTTGCAAATGTGGCCATTTGGGCTGGAGATCCGATTCCCGGTATCAAATCTGCCAGCATACCTAAAACAATTCCAATGATTATAAATTTACCAAAATCAAATTCTATTTTCTCATCGTCTTGCTTTGGCACATTGCTTCTTCTATAATTCAGAATAGCTGCAATGGTAAACATACCTGAAAATAAAGGTAAAAATGGATCAACCATATCACTTCCAAGGCTAAATTTACCAAGCAACCCAGATAGAATAAAAACAAAAGCTGAAAAATGCGGTTTTTTTCCTCTTGCAAGCAGCAGAATAACAATTGCAAGTAAAATCCAACTCATCTCTTTTCTGATGACTTCGTAGGCCCAGGAAAAAAAATCCAATGAGAAATAGAGAACACCCACTGCGAGAAGGGCAGTAACTATTGATGAAAATAACACTACCTTAAGTGCATTCAACCCCTTGCCTTCCAATACCATTCTCTGACCAGGCAATATGGTCACCACCGTTCTACCATCTGGAACTCCGAAAAATATTGATGGAATAAATGAAGAGATGAGATTGGCAGGGTAAAGAGAGATAATCAAAATCGCAAGTGTCCGATCATCAATTCCAAGAGAAGATAATATCGGAATTATCATGTTCGGATGAAGTCCAGGAAAAAAACCACTGACAAAACCAGTAAGTAGACCTATACAAAACGACTCAAAGTCGCCCATTTATCCCCTAGAATTATCCTATGGCAACATTCTTTATCCTTATGTGGGGTCCGCCATCGCTTACTGGAGCTTCCTGGCCCATCTTTCCACAGATTCCGGGGCTTGTTCCAAAATCATTTCCAACACATTCAACATCAAGCATGGTTTGCAGAATATTTCCGCTTATGGTAACATCTCGCATTATTTTTTGTTTTTCACCATTTTTTATCTCATAGGCTTCCTCAGCTTTGAACATGAAACCTCCTGAGAAAATATCCACGCTTCCGCCTCGCATGCCTTTCAAATACACACCATCGCGTACGTCAAAAACATCGTTTAGTGTGCTGTCGCCTTTTTGGAAATATGTGTTACTCATTCTAATAATGGGAACTTCCGAATACTCCCCTGCTCTCGTATGGCCATTAAGTTCCAGGCCCAGTTCCTGTGCAGTTTCCATGGAATTCATGAATGTCTTCAAAATTCCCTTATCAATTAATGTTGCAGGTCTTGCTTCAACGCCTTCATCATCGTATCTGTAACCGCCAAAATCATTGGCAGTTGGATCGTCCACGATGGTAACCAATTCGTTACCTATTTTTTTACCTAGTTTTCCTGCCAATATGGATTCTCTGTCAACCACCGAGTCAGCTTCACAGGCATGACCAACTGCTTCGTGGCTGAATACACCTGTCATCTCCGGGTCTAGAACCACAGTAAATCTACCTTTGGGTGGAGGACCTGCAGTCAATAGTCGGATTGCCTTGTTTTTTGCTTCTTCAGCAATTTCTTGCAAGTTAATTTTTCCAAACCCGCTTCGTGACCATGCTCTTTCCGATCCTCTTTGAATTAGACCTTCTGACTTTGCAATTGCAGTACAGGACACATAGGTATAGAGTCTTTCCTCGATTATCTCGCTTCCCTGCGAATTGTAAAATTCTTTTTTCAAAGTCGAATCT
This sequence comes from Candidatus Bilamarchaeum dharawalense, assembly GCA_902386555.1. GTDB lineage: Archaea > Micrarchaeota > Micrarchaeia > Anstonellales > Bilamarchaeaceae > Bilamarchaeum > Bilamarchaeum dharawalense. Next base: position 30,636 of record CABMJJ010000009.1, on the reverse strand, counting down.
GTTGATGAGATTGTTCTAGATGTGATGGACTGGGCTTTCATAAGTTTGCCTGCTTCCAGCAATTCTTTGATCTGCCCCTCTCCATCTGTAGCTTTACCCCTATCCCCACTCTCTTTTTTTTCCTGTGGAGGGAGTTTCAATTTAATTTTTCCAGAATTCAACGCTGCTAGTTTGTGTGCTTTCTGCAACAGCATCTCGATGTCGTTTAAATTATTGCTTGATGCGAATCCCCAGGATCCGTTCTCAAGTACTCTCACACTCACTCCTTCTGAAAACCCAGACGAATGCTTGACTTCTTCATCTTTTATACTAACCAGTGAATCTGCGCTTCTCTCGATTCGTAGTTCTGCATAGTGATATTTTGAAAGTATTTGTCCATAATCCATCTAATCAACTTCAGAGAAGTGCCTTTGCTTTCTGTGCATATTCGGATACTATTTTTTTCTCTTCTCTATCCTTAACCAGACCGCAGAAAATATGATTTTTTATCGGAACCATAACAAGAATAAGCCCACCGAACGAAACCTCTATTTCTCTTTGTTTATCGTCCATCTTCTTTATCATCGCATCAGATACATTGGCAACGGAAGCAAGTAAACCCGAACTAACATCATTCAAGGCAATGGTTGATTGGACTACCACCCCATCAACCTGGATCACTGCACCACCAATTCCTCTAGTTTTCATCTCGTTGAGAAGAGTTTCAAGTTCGGCGCTCATAAAATCACAACCCCCGTTGGTCCCACTTTAATTGGAACTGGCATATCCAAATCCGGTATGGTCAAGGAAAATTTCCCTCCATTATCTACAATAGTATATACTGCGTCCATACCCTGTAACATCAGGCTGATTGTTTGCTTGTCATGGACACCATCGTCCACCAGATAGAGTGTTGTTGCTCCCACTCCCTTCAACCTGCCTTCTATTAAATTCAAGAATTTTCTGATAGAATCTTTTTGATTGTAAAGAACAAAAGTTGAAAGAGTATCAAAAACAACTCTCATTTTCTTACCCGTACTCTCTGTTATCGCTTCGTTTATTGCCAGTGAGATGTCATTCAAGGCACTTGGACCCGCAACTATCTTTATCTTTTCAGTTGAGGCTATCTCCCCTGTTCCCAGCGTTGCAGTGTAACAATCGATGAACTTGATATTTTCCCTATTCAGATTTAGTCCAATTCCTGTTGCCTTTTCAATTATATCATTGGGAGAATAACCTCCACATATGATGTAGACATTCTCCTTTTGGTCGGCTGATGCTGCAAAATGGTATGCCAGGGCACTTTTTTCTATACTACTCGGACCCATGATTATCTCATTACCTGGGTTTAGATATCCGCCTTCAAGTACCATGTCCAAATCAGCTATTCCAGTGGACAGTCTATTACCTCTTAGAATCGGCATCTCTTCGTTTACGCCTAAGCTCATGCTAAGAATTCGATTAGAAGGTTTTTAAATGTCGGGTATCGCACGAATAATAAAAAATAAAAATGAAAAATTAACAAGAGCTGCTAAATGCGTTTCCTATTAATGCCTGAACTATCACCGGAGCAACCAGGTAGATCAAAGCACCAATAATTGCACCCGTAAGCATTGCAGTTGCCCAAACCGAGGCTCTTGCTCTTGTTTCAGCACCCATGATTTGGCCAATTGCATATACTGCACCAGCCAATATAATCATCAATAAAGCCCCAACAGCTAGGAACAATTTTGCCATGCTACACATTGATGCGAGGGCAGCTCCTATACTTCCAGAGGCAAAGACTGCAGGTAACAAGTTCAGAACCAGTACCACTAAAACCAGGTACTTACCAACAGAATTCACTTTGTTAAGATAACTAAGTATATTCATCCATTCACCTTGGGATTCATGTATACGTTAATGTTTAAAAAGATTTATCTAAGTGTTATTCTAGTGTTTTCATGACCAATCTATCCATTATCATACCCACCTACAATGAAAAAGGTAATATTGCTCCTTTGATGAAGCTCCTGTCAGCTACTTTTAAAGACACCGATTACGAGGTTATTTTTGTTGATGACAACTCCCCAGATGGTACTGCTGATACCATCCGTTCGCAAAAAGATTTTGGAAAAGCAGTCAAACTTGTTACCCGTTCAGGCAAATTGGGTCTTGCAACCGCAGTTCAGGCCGGAGTCAAAATTGCCAGTGCCACGTGGCTACTAATTATGGATGGGGATCTTTCACACCCACCCCAAATTGCTCGAAAAATGTTTGACCTTAAGGATGATTTTGATCTTATTGTTGCCAGTAGGAACATCGGTAAGACCGGAGACCGCAATCTTGCTGCTCACAGAGATTTTATTTCAAAAACTGCAGAATTCCTGTGCAGACCACTAATAGGAAACTCAACTTCTGATCCAATGAGTGGTTTTTTCCTAATTAAGAAAAATATCTTTGAAAAAACAAAAATCCGCGTCAGAGGCTACAAAATTCTCTTGAATATCCTTCATGATAATACTAAAATCAAGATTAAGGATTTCCCATATACTTTTGCTCTTCGTTACTCTGGGAAAACAAAGTTGGGGGTTAGGGAAGTAATTAATTATCTTTTTGATTTGATTAGGTTAGTGCTGTAGTCAATGGAGATATAATGAAGATTTTGAATTTTTCTATCCCGCATACAGAAATCCTTCTTTGCTTACTCATTACCAGTCTCCTGACCTTTTTCTTTTTCTACCCCTCCATCATGAGTTTTGGAAAAGTGCTGGTGGGTGCTGAAGATATCAAATTCGGTATCTGGATGCTTTGGCATTTTGAGCAAAGCGTGCAACATGGTACAAACCCTCTTATGGCCAATGAAGTTTTCTATCCCTATGGTATCAGTCTTACAACCACCGTACTATCCCCCATCCATACCCTCCTCTACTGCCTACTTCCATCCAGCCTGGGTACCTATGGGAGAATAACCATCCTTCAGGTCATCCCATTTATACTCGGCGGTCTTTTTTCATTTGTTCTAGCCTACAGATTTACCAAATCTTTTTTACCATCCATGTTGGCTTCGCTGGTTTACAATTTCTCTGCGTTTCATTTTGAAAAAGCACTGCATCATCTCAACTACAGCATGGCAATGCCCTGGGTTGCATTGTTTTTTATTTTCTATTTCGAGATGGTTTATTCAACTCCTAAAAAAAGACTAAATTACCTTCTTCTATCCTTTGCTTTTCTAATGGTCGCGTTTAGCGAGCTAACAATCACCATAATGCTTAGTTTTATTGTTTTCCTAGATATTTTCTCAAGATATCTTGATGGGGCTTCAATCAAATTATGGACCCCTAGGAACACAATTATCCTTGCCCTATCTGTACTACTCTCGTTTGTTTTGTACGAATCATTCGCATTTTTTGGAATATCCTCAATACTGACCTACACTGTTCCGTCACTCTTATTTTTTGGAGGCTGTCTACTAATACTCGGACCCAAAGCGCTAATAAAAACAGAATCAAAATTCAAATATTTCCAAATGATGGTTACCATAGCAGTTCCAGTAGTCCTATATCTGCTATTCCTTTTCCTACAACCCTCCTATCCTTTCTATCAGGACTCCATAATCGTGAATATTATTAGATATGCGATTCCGCTTGACCGATTTGTACTGGACTTCAAGTTAGATATTCCAGCACTCTCTCAAATTAGTTTTTTTGAACACATCAAAAATGTCTGGAACTATGATGCAGAATTCCCTGATCTGATTGGTGTGCTACTTACTCTATTATTTTTGTTAACTGGTCCATTCCTTTTTCCACTTATCTCCGCCATCCTTCCCTCTGCTTCCAAAGAAGAAATTTATTTTAGGAATTTTTCACTTCTCTGTATCGCATTTTCTTTTCCGATTATAAAACTCGGAGACTCGCTTTTGTTTGTCACCCCATTTCTCACTCCCTCTCTCTTCCCGCTCATGCCTGTGTTGCGAGTCCCTGCAAGATTCCTACTATTCGCATTGTTATTCCTATCCGTGCTTTCTGCTTTAGTTTTAAAACGGCTATTAAAAACAAAAAATCTAAAAGTAATTTTATTTTCCTCAGCGCTTTTTCTACTTGTGTTTATCCAGTCTATGCCTAACCCGGAGAGATTCATTTTTCAAGAGAAAGTCCCTCAATTTTACCTTGATCTTGCTAAAGATGAAAGTGCAAAAACTATTTTCATCTATCCCTATGCCAATTACTATTCACTTATGAATGAATTATACTATCAGACATTCCACGGTAAACCCATTTCTCTTGGGTTAGTATCCCGTTTTCCAGATAACGGAAATGATCTATTCGTAGCATACAACGGATCCTATTTCGATAACCAATCTAGAGATGAACTAGCTGAGAAAACAACTAAAATTATGAACGAATTCAACTATGACTATCTTGTTTTTGACAAAGTTCATTGTCTAAATCCGGTGGCTTGTTTTTTTGGTGATATGACGGAATATAATTCAACAGTAATGGATCAGATTCAACCGCCGCTTGAACAAGCTTTTGGAAAGCCAATCTATGAAGATGACACTATTTTGGTATATCTACCAAAGAACCGATCCAACTGAACCATAGTCTGTATTTTTTATCCTTATTCTCCCAAAACAATTGATGGCAAAGCCAAATATTTCTGTTATCATGTGTGCTTACAATGAGGAGAAAAACATCGAGAAACTCCTTTTACAAGTCCTTGATCAAAAACTTTCCTATGCACCCATAAAAGAAATTCTTGTGGTATCATCAGGATCAACAGACGGAACCGATGCCATTGTAACAAAAATTCCCGATAAAAAAATCTCTCTATTGCGTGAACCTAAACGTTTAGGCAAAGTCTCTGCAGTAAATCTTGGTCTTAGTCATGCAAAAGGTGACCTGATCATTCTTTGTAGCGCTGATGTTCAACTAGAAAGATTTACTTTCCAAAAATTAGTTGAAAAGTTTAACGATTCGAAAATTGGTATGGTGGGTGCACATCCAATACCTACTAACAACCCAGAAAGTTTCTCTGGTTTCTGTTCCCATCTTGTTTGGTCTCTCCATCATGAAATTGCACTTCATTACCCAAAGTGTGGCGAGGTTGTTGCGTTCAGGAATTTCGGTTATTCTATTCCAAATAATTCTCCAATTGATGAAGCCTATCTTGAGCATCACTATGTTGCAGAAGGATATCGTCTTGCCTATGCACCAGAAGCCATCGTGCATAATCACGGTCCAGAATCCATTACTGATTTCTTGCGCCAACGTAGGAGAATACACTCACAACATCTGTTTCTGAAAAATAAAATGAAATATATGGTTTCCACATCAAACCCAAGAATTGTGTTTTCCGCTTTTTTTAAAACTTTAAAATTTGATCCCATTAGCTTACTGTTCACATTTGGGGCAGTGAAACTAGAAATTCTTTCCATGCTTCTTGGTGCCTACGATTTCTATATAAAGAAAAACTATCATACAACATGGGAGATGGTGGAAACTACCAAGGCGGTTAAATGATTCATGTTGTTCCAAAAATACCTGCATATATCTCTTTTCGTGCTTTAGGCGCACCAAAATTACTTCCATTCAATCTTACCGTTAGTGTCAGTTACGATTGCAATTCAAAATGTAAAACATGTAATATTTGGAAAAAACACGCTCAGGATTTAACACTTGAAGAATATGAAAAAATATTCAAAAAATTTGGTAAAGTATTCTGGGTAACTCTGAGTGGCGGGGAACCTTTTTTACGTAAAGATTTGGATCAAATCGCACTTTTACTTTACAAACACTGCAAACCAAAAATAATCAACATTCCGACGAATGGTCTTCTGGGTCCATATATTGCAAAAAAAGCAGAAGAGATAGCTCGCGCCTGCCCCCATTCAGAAATTGTTCTTAATCTGTCTTTGGATGGCATTGGGAAACAACATGATGAGATTCGTGGAATACCAGGTAATTTTCAGCGTAGCATGCAAACCTATGAAGCTTTACGTAAAATAAAGCTCAGAAATTTCTCCCTTGGCATCCACACGGTTATCTCTAAATTTAATGTTAATGATATACCGGAAATATGTGATTATGTTTTAGATAAACTAAAGCCCGACTCCTACATCAGTGAAGTTGCAGAAGAACGAGTTGAGCTGGACAGCATCGGTACAAAGATCACACCTACTGCGCAGGAATATACCAAAGCCGTGGACTACCTATCCAAAAAAACTTCTAAAACAAAAACAAAAGGGTTATCCAGATTCACTCTAGCATTCCGTTCTGGTTACTATGAATTTGCAAAAAAAGTTTTGTCAACAAAAAAACAGGCTATCCCGTGCTATGCTGGTGTTGCTTCTGCTCAAATTTCACCGGAAGGTGATGTTTGGGGATGTTGCGTAAGGGCAGAACCACTAGGTAATTTACGTAATGCTGATTATGATTTCAGGAAAATTTGGTTTGATGTTAAAGCTGATAAATTTAGGAAAAGTGTGAAAGACAAAGAATGTGCCTGCCCTTTGGCAAATGCATACTATTCCAGTGCAATAATGGATCCAGTTACTCTAGCCAAAGTTTCGAAAAAAGTTATTTGATCGGTGCCACATTATGACTAACCAATTTGACATCGAAAATCCAGATAAAAAACAACTCAAAAGAATTTATAACGATCCATCGGTTTACTCCTGGAGCTTTGATCAGCTTGATGGGTATAAAGATCCTTTAGATAAAATAAGAATGCAGATCATTATCGATACTATCCAAAAAAGAACAATCTCCAGCATCCTAGATGATGGGTGTGGCGGTGCTGTTATATCACGGCGTTTAGCTAATCTTGGTTACAAAGTTACTGGATTCGATATCTCCAAAAAATTGTTAGATAAAATTCCAAAAACTACGAACCTTGTTTTAACGACTGGAACCTCAGAAAAATTACCATTCAAAAACAATTCATTTGATTGTGTAATATGCAGCGAGGTTCTCGAGCACATAACTGACAACCATCCTGTAATACTGGAAATATCCCGAGTTGTAAAAAAAGATGGCACGGTTCTTGTTACGGTTCCCAATCTAGCTGGTTATGATTCTTTAGATGGAAAGTGGAAAGTTATAACACGTCCCATCGGTTTTGTTAATTTTTTTCTTCGCATTTTTAAAATGCCTGAAGTTTACAAATATGGGTATAGTACGCATGTTCATAAGTTATTTCCGTGGCAATGGAAAAAAATTCTCAGCTCTGCTGGTTTAGAAGTTACCTATGACAGACCACTTTTCATCTCACCGTGGCTACCAGACATCTTCAAGTTTATCGATCGATTTATCTACGGAATCCCGGGGATTTTAAAATTTAAAATCTGGTATGATAATTTGCTGTGCAATATTTGGCCTTTCAGGTATCTGGGGCAATGTCATCTATTCGTTTGCAAGCCTTCTGGTCGCTAATACATAAAAGTGGTGCGCCCACAATTTTTTTATAAAATTAGGTAATTTTGAATCTTCAATAAAATAATATTTCTCAACTTTTTTCTCTATCTCCGTCTTGCCCATGTAATAATCCAACATGCTCCATCGCCATGTTGCCCCTTTGCTCAATCCAACCCAGGTCAAAACCGACTTTATGGGTATCACTGTATCTGGCCAGGGTGGAATATCTAAAATCCCTATCTCAGCAATCTGAAATCCCCGTCTTTTCAGTCCAGCGGCTATCCTTTTTTCACTGGCCCATTGGTGGTTCCTAGGTGTCATCCCAAGTATTTTTCTAATCTGGAATAAGAAATTCCACGGATTTGGCATGCAAATCATTACCACGTCTGAAACTCTACACATTTCATCAAGCATTTTTTCTTGATCATCAACATACCAAAGTGCTGCAAAATTATAGGCAAAATCAAATTCCCCATTCTTGAATGGCAGTTCTTCATTTTTTATATCTACGAATCTTACCTCTCGTTTTGTTTTTTTCCAAGCTTCTCTAGCAATTTTCACATGTTCTTTTTTATCTGCTAAAGTTATTTTTACCCCAAAATTCGCAAGCCCCATGCTATTTATGCCCGTCAGCCCGGCCATACCATAGATGGGTGCCTCAAGTGTATTCTTTATTTTATATTTTCTAACTATTCTTTCCAAAAGCCTATTCAATCTAAACTGTTCGTAAACAACTCCAACTCCAACGTCAGATTCCATGTCCATTCAGATCAACGATTGCGCTTTGTACCATTCTACTGTTCTAGTAATGCCCTGTTTTATATCAACCTTTGGTTTATACCCGAGAACTCTATTCGCTTTTTCATAGCTAAATGCCCTATTCTCAGTTAGGTATCTAACCTGCGCCACAGACAATGGCGGCTTTGCAAAAAGTCCAAAACTATAATCTAAAACCAAACCTCCCATGTAGGCAACTGGACCAGGTATGCTTATTCTTGGGATTTTTTTTCCAAGTGCGTCTGCCATGGCTGCAATCAATTCCCTAATCCTCACTGGTCTTGGACCAGCGATGTTAAATGCATGGCCGATTGCGTTTGGATTAGAAGCAGTCAACATTATCCCTTCCACTGCATCGTCTATATATGTTGGATGCAGGGTTGACTTCCCTCCATTAAAAAATACGAATTTTCCACTGTCCACTGCCTTGAAAAATGAGATAAGGTGTAAATCCCCTGGACCGTAGACCCATTCTGGTCTGACAATGATCACGGGAAGTTTTTTTGCATATTCAAAAACCAGTTTTTCTCCTTCTATTTTTGTCTTTTCATAGATATTTATTGGGTTATACATGTGGTCTTCGTCTGCAATTTCACCTTCTTTCAACGGGCCAAAAATACCGCAGCTGCTAACGTGGATGAATTTCTTCACTCCGGCCTTGGAGGCGGTCTCCAACATGTTTTTCGTTCCGGTGACATTAACATCCCAAAATTTCTTTTTTGCTATCCCCCATCCACCCAATACCCCTGCACAGTGAAAAACAACATCTACTCCGTTACATGCTTTTTCACAAACTTCCCGGTCGGTTATATCCCCAGTAACTGTCTCCACGCCCCTGATCTGTTCTGTTTTCCTAGTTAAAATGCGAACTTTCTTCTTCTGTTTCACTAGGCGTTCTACAATCGCTTTACCTATGAAGCCAGTTCCGCCAGTTACCAAATACATTTAGTTACCTGTTTTATACACCCGTATTGTTTCTTCCTGATAAACCATTTCTCCATTAACTGTTACATTCTCCGTCATATTCCCAAGTAGACAGATATAATCAAAATGATCAACACTTGTATTCTTTCTATATATCCTGTCTGGATTTACAAATGCCCATCGGAAGTTTGCATCTTCTACCCTATCATTTTCCACCCAATAATTATCAACAAAAGCCTGAAGGGTTTGAGTGGTTACATTCCCAGGAATTATCAAACCATAGTCCAGCCAGCTTCCGTTGGCTCTTCTCTCTTCCAACATTTTATAGGCCGGTACGCCAGGATAATACATTCCGATAATCATTACATTCTCTTTCCCTGCTAAAAATTCACCCGCATTCTTTTGGATCTGGAATGCTTCCTGATATTGAAAATGTGCCATGATCCCGAGTATCAATCCAAGGACCAAACCAATGGAATATATAACATAGAAAAATTTGTCCATTTTTGTCTTGTGTCCGTCTTTTGAAAGATATTTTATTGCAAAATAGGCTATGGGTGGAACAACAGAATAGAAATAAAATGGCATATAGGTCCCAGCTATGAGCGGGAAAGCCATAAGCAAATACCAAACACTCATGGCAAAGTTTTCTTTCCAACTTTTCCAAATCCCAAAGACTGATAAGGTCAACAAAACCACGGCATAGGGGTAGATACCTATTATTGATGCTACTACGCTTTCCCATTTGAGATTTTTTATCAGTGTATTCCCGGCCACAACCGTTGTAACTCCCCCTGCTGAGAATCCAAAGTTCATGTCCTCTATTATGATGGCCAGTGGAAACGCAGCCAGGGATAGTAAAAATAACGGCGTCAAAAGTTTTTTCCTATCACACTGGAAAAAATATGCAACCGCAATAATTGGAACAATGGCCGCATTGTGTTGTTTGACAAAATAGGCCAGGAAGGTGCATACCCCGCCGAGCAAGAAAAGTTTGCTATCTTTTAATCCGTTTATATAACACAAAACTCCTGCAAAAATAAAAGTTCCGCACATGGTGTCGGTCAACACTCTTAATTCGCTGTGAATATTTATTCCAATTGTCAAATAGGCAAGTGCCATCAAAAATGCTTCATCTTTTTTCTTTGTGATTTTCTCAAAAATAAAAAATACCAGAATGGTGTTGACCAGTCCGAACAGAACATTCGGAATACGATAAACCGCCTCTATGGGTATGGGTAAATCTCTTAAAAATTGAACGAAAAATCCGGAAATCCAAAAAAACAATGGCGGTTTCCAACCAACCGGTTCGTTAAATAGAGTCACAACAGTGGTTAGATGAGAAATCTGTTCTTCTATCATTACCGAATAGAATGATTCATCTTGCATCAATGGTACGCTGGCTATTATTGGGATTCTAATAACTAGATAGGCCAGTGCAAGAATGAGCACTATTTTTTTATAATCCAACCTGTTCAAATCCATTCTAACCCCTAACTATCTCTATCTTTTTAACAAACACCAAAAACCAATCAATTAATTTTGAAACCAAATACAACAGGACCATCTCACATACTGCTATCAAAATTGCAACTGGCCAATCAAACTCCAAGGGTAAACTGGTTTTTGTTGAACTTGCATAGAATACAAGCGGGGCACCTAGCAAAACAAACATCAGTACCCAGTATCTTATGGGTGTTCTACCCAGGTATTCCAATTGTTCAAATGTTATCTTTTTGCATAGTTCAAAAACAATCAATGCCAGGGAAATTGAAAGTGCCATGAATGAAGGAGTAACTGCTAGTTTGAATGGAGGAATGGTCAAAAGCATCAGCATGGAAAGCAGAAGGCTCGGAAGAATGTACTTTTTTATTTCATGAATATTTCTTCCAGCTACAACTCCGGCAAGCATTACTGGCAAATAGAATATGGCACCCCCGTACCCACCCAAGTAATGGGTAGTAAGATCGGGCAGACTGTCGGTGGCATGTAAGATCAAATACAACATGAAAATAACCAACCCAGCTAAAACTATCTCTTTATCTGAGAATCTAATCAAAAGAATGGTCGGTACAAACAAAAGGAGATTTAGCATAATCTCATCCATCCCTAGAAACTCACCAGCTGAGAATGGTGACAGAAAAAACCAGAGTATTGCTAGTTTTCCTACTCTCTCGATAATATCCAACAGATATCCTTTTGTTTTTCCTCTTTTTTTCTCAAAATAGACTAAAGACATACCACTTGCAAAAAGAAACATTGGCAGAACAAAATCCCCAGGACGAAGTCCGCCAGATACATTATGCGTAAGTAGCCAGGGTAGGGAGTTGCTTAGGACTAGCAGCATTGTAAAAAATACCATCAAAACAATGGTTAAGCCTCTAAAATTATCTATGGCCCGTATTCGCATATACTTTTCCTTAATCCTTACCTATTTTAATCATATTATTCATTCTCTCTATATGAGGATTTTTTGGAACAAGTCTGTTCATGAAAATGCTGCCTACTACTATGATCTAGCTAAAGATACTAAAGAAAAAATTGCAGGTGTTGAAAAAGCCATCGAAGAAACAAAGAAAGAAATCGAAGAGGCTAAAAAAATTGAAAAGAAGCAGGTAAAAATCAAAAGAGAAAAACAATGGTTTGAAAAATTCCATTTTGCTCTTACCTCCAGTGAAAAATTGATGATTGGTGGAAGAAGTGCTCAGCAAAATGATCTAATTTATGCAAAATACATTGATGAAAATGACCTCTTCTTTCATGCTGATATTCAAGGTGGTGCAGCAGTCATCCTAAAGGATGGTGCCAATGCTGGCGAAGATGAATTAAAGGAAGCTGCACAATTTGCTGCCTGTTTTTCCAATGCCTGGAAAAATGCCAATGCGGGTGTGGATGTTTATTGTGTTAAGAAAAGCCAACTAAGCAAACATGCAGTTGGAGGGTTCATTCCAAGCGGTGCATTTGCAATCAATGGAGAGAGAAAATGGTTCAGGGCCATGAAACTTGTCCTAAAAATAGGTCTTGGTGAAAAAGGAGTTGAAATCCTTCCTGAATTATCCACGAGAAATCTCCAACAAAAACTGCTTGTTATCCCATCTCTAGCAGGTAAGGACAAGGGTGCCCTAGCCAAATCCCTATCAAAACGTTTCAATGTCCATCCAGATGAATTTTTGGAACTGCTGCCAAATGGCAAAAGTAAAACTACAGAGACTAGGTAATTCCACTGAGAACGGTTCGGAACCCCATTAGTGAAACAAGAGTGGTTCCGAAACAGGCAAGTATAAAATTCTTCATTTCGATAGCGTTTATGACTTATTTGATGTGATTGTATGCAGCAACGCTTAGAGATCATGACAAAAACTCATATTAAAGATGTTCAAGGGGACCAGCTCAAAGAGCGAATCCAAAAAACACTCAATCTATCAGTTCAATGCCATTTCCTAGATGTCTACAATCTTGCTGAAAAAATTTCTCCAGAGGAATTCCAAACACTTGCCACTGATGTTTTTACTGATGTAATTACTCAAGATTTTTCCTTCCAGGAACCTCTTTTCAAAAATTGCTGGCGAATTGAGATTGGAATGCTTCCCGGTGTTACTGATAATATCGGTCATACTGCTTCTGAAGCCATCAAAGACAAACTGGACCGCAACCTTGCAGTGTATTATAGTAGAATGTACGCCATCAGCGGTCCTGTGGACGAGTTTCTCTGTGAAAAAATAGCTGCCATGCTACACAATCCATTGGTTGAAAAGTTTCACATCTATCCTCCTGATGAAGAAACCAAACCCTATTTACCAATAGTAAAAATACCACATGAACCTTCGGTGCAGAAAATCAGTCTGCACATGGGCGAAGAAAGATTCCAGGCACTTGCCAAAGAACGACTTCTTTCACTTTCCTATGAAGAATTTGAAGCAATCAAGCATCATCTAAAACTTGAAAAAGTACTATCCGGCCGTAAAAAAGTTGGTCTGGATGGTAAGATAACTGATGTTGAATTGGAAGCATTGGCTCAAACCTGGAGTGAGCATTGCAAACACAAAATTTTCAATGCCAAAATAAGTTACGATGAAAATGGGGAGATCCATGCCATCAATTCCATATTCAAAACATTCATTCGCGGCGCCACCGAACAGGTAAAAAAGCCCTATATAGTTAGCGTTTTCAAAGATAATGGCGGAATCATCAAGTTCAATCATGAATATGATATTGCGGTGAAAGTTGAAACTCATAATGCACCATCTGCCCTGGATCCATACGGTGGTGCATTAACAGGTGTTCTCGGCGTACAAAGAGATATTATGGGCACGGGTATGGGAGCAAATCCAATTGCCAATGTTGATATTCTTTGTTTTGGCCCGCTTGATGCCAAGGCTGATGATGTTCCGAAAGGTGTTCTCCATCCTGCTGTTATTGCAGATGGGGTTGTCAAAGGTGTTGAACATGGTGGAAATAAAATGGGCATTCCAACTGTCAACGGATCCATAATTTTTGATAAAGATTACACCTGCCGTCCACTTGTCTATTGCGGAACCATTGGTATTATGCCATCCATGGTTGGAGATAAGAGAACCTCGGAAAAAAACATCGAACCTGGTTATCTTGCGGTGATGGTCGGCGGTAGAATAGGCAAAGATGGCATTCATGGTGCTACCTTCTCATCAATGCAAATAGATGCATCAACCCCCCAGAGTGTTGTTCAAATCGGCGATCCAATTACTCAGAAAAAAATGCTTGATTTTATTCTTGATGCAAGAGACAAGCTTCTCTATGAGGCAGTAACTGATAATGGTGCAGGCGGACTCTCCTCCAGTGTTGGTGAGCTTGCCCAGATTAGTAATGGTTGTGAAATCTATCTTGACAAATGCCCGCTCAAATATCCAGGTTTAGATCCCTGGGAGATTCTTGTTTCAGAATCCCAGGAAAGAATGACCCTTGCTGTAAAACCAGAAAAAGTGGTTGAGCTTGCTGCGCTGGCAAAAATTCATGATGTTGAACTAAATGTTGTGGGTAAATTTACTGATTCAAAGAAATTCCACGCCCTTTACAAAGATGAAACTGTTGCCTACCTGGATATGGAGTTCCTTCACAACGGGTTACCCCAATTAAAATTGAATGCATCTTGGAAAAAACTAATGTACCCCGAGCCCAATATCGGAGCATTTGAGCCAGGCGAAGTTCTGAAAAAATTATTATCCTCCCCAAATATCACAACCAAGGAAAGTGTGATTAGAAGATATGACCATGAGGTGAAAGGCCAAAGTGTCATCAAACCAATAATGATTGGACCCAGCGATGGTGCAGTAATCCGTCCAGTTTATACTTCGGATGAAGGCCTTGCCATTGCCCACGGTATCTGTCCAAGATATGTTCAGGATGGTTATTCCATGGCAGCCCTGGCATTTGATGAAGCAGTTCGTAATGCCATTGCGGTTGGTGCAAAATTCGGCTATCTTGCCTGTTTAGATAATTTCTCTTGGCCGGATCCAGTCAAATCAGCAAAAACCCCAGATGGCGAACAGAAACTCGGAAGCCTGGTTAGAGCCTGCATTGCACTTTACGATTGTGCAACAAACTATGGTGTGCCAATCATCTCAGGCAAGGACAGTATGAAAAACGATTATTATTCTGCTGGTAAAAAATATTCCATTCCACCAACCCTTCTGGTAACTGTGGTTGGGAAGGTCGCAAGCATAAAAAAAGCACGTAGTTCCGAATTCAAAAATCCCGGTGACATAATCTATGTGTTGGGGACCACAAGAGACGAATTGGGTGGTAGTGAATTCTACAAACTATTCGGTGGAATTGGCAATACGCCGCCTCAGCTTTATCCAGACGAACACATTCCTCTTTACAAGGCTCTTTCAACAGCAATGGAAGAAGGCCTGGTATCATCTGCTCATGATGTTTCTGATGGTGGTATTGCAGTTACATTTGCAGAATCCGCATCCGCGTTCCTACTTGGGGCAGAACTTGATCTTTCTCAAATAAACAAAGATACCGAAGATAATATCTCTCTACTCTTTTCAGAAAGTGCCGGTCGTTTTATTGTTAGCGTGAACCCTGATAATGTTGAGAAATTTGAAAAAATAATGTTCAAGTTAGCATGCAAGAAAGCCGGTCGTGTTAGAGGAGATAAGAGATTCATTATTAGGAACGCTGATGAGACACTTATCAATGATTCCATAGAAGATGTTAGGGCATCTTACCTAAAAGGTGTAAAAATTGCTTAACCAATTAAAAGAAGAGATTGCTATTCTAACCAGCGAAGCTACGGCTCTGTCTGTTGAAGATTTACTCCCACTGGTTGAACTGGGAAAGATGGGCGATCTGTCCAGCAAGGTTGCTTTTCTTGTTGCAAAAAATAGCAAAGGAAACCCCGCTGCAATTGCTTCAGAAATCGTAAAAAAACTTAAACCCACCAAAAATTTCAGTAAGATCGAAGCTACTGGTCCCTACATTAATTTTTACCTAAGCGATCATGCCTATTCAGAAATTGTCTCCGAGATATTGGCAAAAAAAGAAAACTTTGGCAAAGGAAAAAAGAAAAAAGGAAAGGTAATCATAGAATTTCCATCAGTCAATCCAAACAAACCATGGCACATTGGCCATCTTAGAAATGCACTGCTGGGAGATTCGGTGGCACGAATACTCGAATTTGATGGGCATGCTGTTGAAAAAATTGATTACATCGATGATCTTGGTCTTCAGGTGGCTCAAAGCCTCTGGGGATTTTTGAATTTTGATTCCAATCCCGAGGGCAAATTTGACACCTGGCTTGGTCATCAGTATGTTGGTATTGCAAAAAAATTCGAACAGGATAAGGATTTGGTGGAAGCAGTACGAAATGTTCTCAAATCCATGGAAGAAGGCACTGATGAAATTGCTCAGGCAGGCAGAGCCCTGGCTGAAAATTGTGTTAAGGCTCAGTATGAAACCTCATTCAATTTTGGTATCTATCACGATGCACTTATCTTTGAGAGTGATATCCTTCGTACTATCTTCAATGAAGGAATTGAATATATTAAGAAAAACGATGCGGTTGTTCTTGAAAAAGAAGGTAAGAATAATGGTTGCTGGGTGGTGAAACTCAGCGAGGACTTTGAAAAGGAATTCGGAAAAATGGAAAATCCAGACAAGGTTCTGATCCGAAGTGATGGAACCGCTGTTTACACTGGCAAGGATGTGATTTTTCATTTATGGAAATTCGGCAAACTTCGAAATTTCCTCTACGAACCATTCGTCACCCAACCCAATGGCCAGGTTGCCTACAAAAGTTCGCCCACTGGTCAGCCCATGGATTTCGGGCATGCTGCCATTGCCATAAATGTTATTGGCGTTGAGCAAAAATATCCTCAAAGAGTGATTGTGGAAGTTTTGCGACGTCTTAAATTCTCCAAAGAAGCAGAAAATTTGCATCACCTTTCCTATGAGCATGTTGGTCTGCCAGATGAAAAATTCTCTGGACGAAAAGGCACATGGATCGGGTTCACTGCAGATGAACTCCTAGCAGAAGCCAATTCGCGAGTTATGGAAAAAATTAAGCTTGATACCAATGAAGATGAGAAAAAACAAATTGCAAAATTGGTTGGTGTTGCTGCAATTAAGTTTTCCTTTTTAAGAACTGGTTCTGAAAAAAGAATCACCTTCAGATGGGAAGATGCTTTGAATATGGAAGGGGATTCGGGTCCCTATCTCCAATATGCCTATGTAAGAGCCAACGGCATTCTAAATAAAACCGAGGAAAAGCCGAAGATTGAAAAAATTGAATTTAATGATCATGAGAAAAAATTAATTAGAAAAATGGCTCAACTGTCTGAAATAGTTACACGTAGTTCCAAGGAACGCGCACCCCACCACATAACCCAATATGGTTTGGAATTGGCAGCTGATTTTAGCTCATTTTATACAACCTCTCCAGTTCTGGTTGCTGAGGATAAAAAAACCATGAAAAATCGACTTGCCATTGTTATGGCAACCAGCATTGTTCTGAAGAATACTCTGGGATTGCTTGGAATTGAATGCCCTGAGCGCATGTGATAATACACGAATAGAAAAGATTCTAGTTCCTAATCCAACTTAATGTTTTTTCCAAATCCCTTTTTATCCCGAATTTGGCAAAGTACTTTAGAATTATGGCAACATCTCTTTCCAAAAATTTCTCCGCATTCGGGTGTCTAGTAATCACACCCTGACCAAAATCTATGATAAATGGTTGCGGTCCCAGCATAATATTATACTCGCTTAGATCAGCATGAACCAAACCAGCTCTATACATTTTTCTAATGTCCTCAAGCAGAGAATCAAGATCTGCTTCTCCATGTAATGGGCCAACCATATTCAGCGTTGGATAGGGCAGATCGCCTTCGCCTAAAAACCCCATCACCAATACCCTGTTTATTATGTAATAGGGCTTGGGCGAATGAACACCTGCACTTTCGCACATCTCTAGATTTTTGTACTCTTTGCGAGCAAATGCCTTAACCACATCCTTGTCTTTTATATTAGAAAAACGAGGATCTGCTTCCAGATATTCTTCTTTTCTAAAAAATGGTGCAGTTTCTGTTTTGTAAATTTTGACTGCCACATAGGTTCCGTCTGGCGTTGTTGCTCGAAAAACATTGGCTTCCTTACCAGTAGAAATAGGATAATCCACAGTCTTCAGAATTTCTTTTTTGATCAGTTTGTAAAGATCGAGCAGGGTATTCTTGTCAAAAACCTCACTTTCGATTTTAAATCGCTCCTTAAGTTGATAATCTTCTTTTAGAGGTTTTTTTCTTTTAGATACCCTTCGTGCCATGAAGATGCCCGAAAATTAAACGTGACCTTCTTCTTTCAGTATTTTTGCTTGCAATGGGAAGTATCTCCAGACGATATCTCCTTTTGAATCTCCCTGGATTTCAAATGGTTTCACTATCACCACGTCCCCTTCCTTTACCCATATTTTATTTTTGAGTTTTCCTGGAATTCTACACATTCTCTCTTTGCCGTCTTTGCAGACCACTTTCATACGTGATCCGCCCATCAAACCAAGAACAACACCAAGAACTTCTCCTTCCTTTGGAAATCTTAATCTTCTTCTTTCTTCTTCCTTATTGAATGGCTGGTTTCCACCGCCAGTGCCCCTATTACCTCTGTTAAACAACATATCACCTTATTTCTATGAAGAAAAAATGTGCGAACATTTTTTCACCTTATTGCCTTTCGAGCACCGCAAGCCTCACAAATCAGGTTGCGTACTCGGTGGCCCAGATCCTCAATATGGGTATCGGGTCGATTACACTCTTTACACATTACAAATTTATTTACAAATTCTTCTAATTTTCTATTAACAATATCTCCAGTAAGTTTTCTCTGAAGAATCAGTCTGTCACCTTGAACTTCTACTGGAACGGCCAATTCTTTGGAAAGATATTTGGACAGGAAAGCAGGATCCCTTCTTATTTTTTCAATCACTGCCTTGAAATTCTTTAAAATTGTTTTGTTACCCTCTGTAAAGAATTCAAATTTTGGCATTTCGAAACGTTCACCGCTGGCAGTGGTCTTTGGAAGTTTGGTATACATGCTGTCTAGTAGCTGTTCGTATGTACCATCAGAATTCATGAGGATAATAACAAAGGCATGGTTTTAAAATCAAGTCCCTTCCTGCCAGCTTGCAAGGTATTTCTTCTGTTCTTCAGTCAGCACATCTATCTTGACTCCCATGGATTCCAGTTGAAGCTTTGCAATTTCTATGTCCACTTCTTCCGGCAGGGTAATAACCGATGGTTTCAGTTTTCCCTTATTCTTTACCAAAAATTCACATGCCAATGCCTGGCCGCAGAATGAAGTTGACATCACTTCTGATGGATGACCCTCGGCTGCTCCAAGATTGACCAATCTCCCTTCGGCACAAAGATAGATGCTTTTATTACCCACCTTATATTCATCCAAGGAAGGGCGCATTTTTCTCCTTTTGTAGGTTTTGTTTAATGCAGCCACATCTATTTCATTGTCAAAGTGACCTGAATTAGCAAGTACAGCACCGTCTTTCATATTTTTTACGTGCTCAACTGTTATAACATCTCGGTCCCCTGTAACTGTGATGAACACATCTCCCAATTTGGCTGCTTCGTTCATTGGCATAACCCTATATCCATCTAAAATTGCTTGCAATGCCCGGAATGGTTTTACTTCAGTGACTATCACATTCGCTCCCATTCCTCTTGCTCGTAACGAAACACCCTTTCCACAATCACCATAGCCCGCAACCACCACGGTTTTTCCAGCAAACAAAATATTAGTAGCACGGAAAATACCGTCTAGCGTTGATTGACCGGTACCGTAATAGTTATCCAGTAAATGTTTGGTGTTATTGTCATTCACTGCTATCACCGGGTATTTCAAAGCATTATCCTTTACCATGGCATGCAATCGAATAATTCCGGTAGTTGTTTCTTCGCACCCACCAATTAATTTCGATAGCAACTCGGTGTGCTTGGTGTGAATAAGCGTTATCAGATCACAGCCATCATCTATGGTCAGATCTGGTTTATGGGATAAAACCCTCTCTAAAAATTTATAGTACTCTTCCTTACTTTCCCCTTTGTGAGCATAGACATTTACTCCCTCCTTTGCCAGTGCAGCTGCAATATCATCCTGAGTGCTAAGTGGATTGCACCCAGAAATGGCAACCTTTGCTCCACCCGCCCTAAGTGTTCTAACCAGCACTGCAGTCTCTTTGGTAACATGCAAAGCCATGCCTATGGTGAGGCCCTTGAATGGCTGGGTTTTTTTGAAGCGTTCTCTTATGGTAAGCAGAGCCGGCATTCTTTTTTCTGCCAATTCAATGTTAAGCATTCCCTGTTCTGCCAGTTTTTCATCTTTCACAGCATAATCAGTCATAAAAATTCATCCCTTCTTTTCCTTACGGAAATTTTTATATTTGGTCCGGGCATGAGTCAAAGTCATACCAATTATACAATCAGCTATACCTAATTTAAAACATTTCCATGGAACGAAACATATCCATTTAAATATATATCTAGATTTAGATATATTGACATTTATGATTATTCTCAATCAGAAGCCGGAGATTATTCATAGGCAGATGCTCAAACATATGCTTTCAGCATTTCTTCTTTGGCTTATTTCAAAAAAACCTGTCCATGGCTACGAGCTAATAAAAAAAATAGAAAAGGACGGGGGGTTTCATGTTATCACTGCGAGTAAACTGTATCCTATTTTAAAAGTACTTACGAAACAAGGTTTAATCAGCCAGAAAAAAGAATCACAAGGTCAAAGAGTTCGTAAGGTATATCATATAACTGAAAAAGGCAGCAGTGTTCTTAAACAAATAAAAAAATGTCTCTGTGTAAGTGCATTGAAGAGACAGTTTCTCAGGGAGATGACCCAATGAAAAATCTAGGAAAGAATTCCCCTTCATCCGAATCCCCTTCAAACTCATCGAAGAAAAAAGAAGTTCTTCGATTAGCGAGCGTTAGCAAAATCTACAAAATGGGTCCCAGTACCATCCGAGCTTTGGATGGTGCCAATCTTGTTATTTATGAGGGTGAAATGCTTTGTATTGTTGGTCCATCTGGTTCTGGCAAAAGCACCCTTCTTCACATCATGGGATTGTTGGACACTCCTACTTCTGGAGAAAGATACATAGATGGGATTGAAACAACCAAGATGAACGAGCGTGATCAGGCCCGAGTGCGCGGCAAAAAAATCGGTTTTGTTTTTCAGAAATTCAATTTGATTCCAAGTCTCACTGCGCTTGAAAACGTGGAACTGCCTCTTGTGCTCTCCAATGGATATAATAATCGTAAGGAGAAAGCTAAAAAAGTTCTTCAACTATTGGACATGGGTAATCGTCTTGATCATTATCCATCCCAGCTTTCCGGTGGTCAGGTTCAGAGAGTTGCCATTGCAAGAGCATTGGTCAATGAACCGGATGTTATTCTTGCCGATGAACCAACTGGTAATCTGGATTCCAAAACCGGCAAGGAAGTTCTTGAAATTTTATCCCAGTTAAACAAACAGGGTAAAACAATTGTCATAATCACCCACGATGAATCCATATCCAAGATTGTGGAGCGAGTGGTAAGAATTAGAGATGGAAAAATAATTGAATCATGATAATAAAAGGAGATTGAAAAAAAAGGAGATTGAAAAAAAGGAGATTCAAAAAGGACCTTGGTCCTTTTTATTGAGGTGCGTTAGATGAAAAAATTGATGGTTGCGTTTATGTTGTTGTTTGCGTTGTCGTTCGCAGGAATATCCATAACTGATTATACAGTTTCAAAGGATTCGTTTCAGCCCAATGAACAGGGCGTATTAACTACCACCATAGTTAATCCAACTGGCAGTGCCCGGGTGACTGCGTTGACCATGTCCATTGACAATCCCTATGAAATCATCATCTCTGGTAGTACCAAACTATCAGACATAGAAGCAGGCGGAACTGGAATAGTTTCCATACCAATAAAAATAAGACCAGAGGCTAAGGCAGGAGTTTATCTGGTTACAGTAATTTTCTCAGGAACCTCCTATGAAAATGGGGTAGTTCCAAATACAGTTACCAACAGCGTTTCCATACCAGTTACTGTTCTTAATCAACCCATTCTCTCATTTGCAACTGATACCAGTTCCTTGAGTGGAATTGATACGGTTCATGTTACAATTACAAACAATGGTGGGTTGGCAAAGAATGCAAGATTGAGTACATCTGGAACAATTTCCCTTTACGGAACCAATGAGGTTTTCCTTGGTAATCTGGAAGGTTCAAAGAACATTACTCTTCAACTTGATTCCAGAAGTGCAACCAATGGTCCAGAGGACCTGGTATTTGTTATGAATTATGAAGACGAACTAGGTACTAAACATTCTAACGATTACACCATAAGAATGACAGTTAAGAAGGCCATAGTGGATGTTACTTTCCTACAAAATTCTGATCTCATTACAAGGAAAGAAGGTCCAGTCAAATTAGCCATAAAAAATAATGGTGCCAAGCTCTTGAAAGACGTCAGATTAACCTTTTCAAACACATCATTGCGTTTCAAAGACCGTGCTGAGCTGTCATTTGGTGACATAGCTCCTGGCGCAACTTCAGAAGTAAATCCAACGATTTTTGCTGATCTAACCCCCGGATTAAATTTAATTGACGGTACCCTATCCTGGGTAGAAGAAGATGTGACTAAAGATGAAGCAGTTGATTTTCCCTTGACCGTCTCATCCGATGCAGATGTGGGGATATATCTGGAAGCAAAACCAACTCCTCTTATCGCTGGCCAGGAACATACCATATCTGTTCTTGTCTCCAACCTTGGTTCCTATCCAATTGACAATGTGGATGTGCACTTCTCTTCAGACAGTTTCAAATCGCTTGATATATCTGATGGTCAGTATATTGGTAATTTGAACAACGATGATTTCAGCACAGTCCAGTTCAAGGTCAGAGTTGGTGATGTACCTGAAGGAGAATATCAGGTTAACATTGATGTTAGCTACCGTGATCGTTCGGGTGAATGGAAGCACAAAATAGTCCCCCAAACCGTGAATGTTTATTCTGCCCCTGTGAAAAGCGGAGGAGAAATGTTCATCCTGGGTGGCATTGTTGTTGTTGCTTTGGTAGCCTGGTTCTTCTTCATCAGAAAGAAACCGGCCAAGGTTGGGTGACCGATTGAATATTCTTGATCTTATTTTTTATTCTTTTAATTCTCTACGCCAGAGAAAAATTCGTTCCTGGCTCACAGTACTGGGTATAGTGGTTGGCATAACGGCCATTGTAGTTCTTATTGGCCTGGTGCAGGGACTGCGGGCCCATTTTAATGAGCAGATTTCTATTTTTGGTGCTCGATCCATAGTAGTTCTTCCGGTTAATGTACAAAGCGGTGCCATGGCTGGTTCTTCCTGGCTTCCGAGCAATGGTAAACTATACATGAAAGATTACGAACGCATCAAAAAAATCCCAGATATCGAATCCATAACCCCTGTTATTACTGGTCGTACCACCATCGGATTTAAGGATAAGGAGATTACCACTTCTGTTCTTGGGATAGAACCAATGTTTAAGGAAACCGCAGGGTCAATGGAGATAAATAAGGGCAGATTTCTCCAGTCCAATGATCAAAAATCTGTGGTCATAGGTGCCACGATTGCCAATGACACATTTGGCGAAGAAGTTCCTCTTTCATCAACACTTTTTATCTCCAACCGGCCTTACCGGGTGGTAGGTATTTTGAACAAATCCGGCAGTTCTTTTACCAATCTTGATAGTGGAATTTTTATTCAACTTGACGAAGCCAGAGAAATTTTTGCAGATGTTTTAAGTGATAAGGAAATTCAAATAATACGACTCACAGTAAAGGAAGGTTCTAACATCACTGAAATCGCAGATCAAATTGAATATGAGATGCTTGCTGCCCATAGAGTAACTGAAGATAACAAGGATTTCAGTGTCATCACTTCTGATTTCATAAACCAGCAACTTGATCAGGTAACTGGGATCCTTTCCATATTTCTTGGTGGTGTTGCCAGCATTGCTCTACTGGTTGGTGGAGTTGGCATTGCCAATACCATGTTCATGAGTGTTGCCGAAAGAAAACGGGAAATAGGTATACTCAAATCCATAGGAGCACGAGAAGAAGAAATTCTACGCCTTTTTTTGGTTGAAAGCAGTATTATTGGTTTTGCCGGTGGTTTTTTCGGTCTGGTTCTAGCTTATATCCTATCCTACCTAATCACCTTCCTATCTGGTGTTACTGTTATTATTGATCCATCCATTGTTATCGGGGCTATCCTGTTTTCTGCAACTGTCGGGGTAATATCTGGAGTTTTTCCAGCAAAACAAGCCGCTGAGCTTGATCCAGTGGAGGCATTGACAGGATGAACCTTCAAGATATTATTGTCTATGCCATTAGAAGTCTGAAAACAACCAGCCTTCGTTCCTATCTTACTATCATTGGTATTGTTATCGGTGTTATTGCAGTTGTGGTTATAATTTCTATTAGCGAAGGAGTTCAAAGGGATATAAATTCCCAGCTGTCTGCTTTTGGTACTGACAAAATGTTTGTTGTTCCCAGCATAGCTGGCAGCGGTGGTCGTGGATTCAGTGGTGGCAGTCCTCTTCAGGGTGCAACATTGGGAAAACTTTTCCAAAGGGATGTTGATTCTGTTTCGTCCATTGCTGGTATCAAATCAGTTGGACGGGTGGTCTATGGGCGTTCAAGCCTAGCCTTCAGGGGTAAGGAACTTACTGCAACCATCTACGGTACTGATAGCATTTTCTTTGAGCAATGGAGAGATTACCTTACCCTTGAGAGCGGTCGTTTTTTCAGCGATAATGAAAAACGAGTTGTTGTTCTAGGATATTCTGCTGCAAAAGATACGTTCGGTAAGGACGAGCTTTCCGTGGGTAGTGTGTTTCAAATCAATGGGAAAGACTATCGCGTGGTTGGTGTTTTGAAAAAAATTGGAACCTCTCTTTCCGCAGCTGATGACAGTTCCATCTACATCCCCTACGAAGATGGCAGAGAAGAATTTGTTAATCAGTTATCTAAAAACGAAGTCCAGATGATTGGCATCCAACTGGCAGATGGTTACCAATCCAGTGATTTACAAGGCATCATTGAACAAAAAATCGCTTCCAATCACAAGCTAAAAGTTGATGATGCAGATTTCATGGTTATATCTTCAGATTACATAAACCAAACCATTGGTTCGTTGTTAGGCACATTGAGTTTATTTTTGCTTTTCATCACGCTCATTGCCACTTTCGTTGGCGGAATAGGTATCATGAACACCATGTTCATGGGTGTGCTTGAAAGAGTGCGAGAGATAGGAATTCTCAAAGCCGTTGGTGCAACGGAATTTGACATTTTGGCTCTTTTTATTGCCGAGTCTAGTATCATTGGTTTTATTGGTGGAATTATAGGTTTGGTTGTTGGTCTTGCCATACTCTATGTTGCAGGTCAGTTTGGGGTACCATTCTGGGTGCGATTGCGCATATTTGCATTTGCCTTCTTCTTCTCAACATTTGTTGGTATGATCGCAGGATTAATTCCAGCCAGACAGGCAGCAAAAATGGATCCTGTTGATGCTTTGAGATATGAATAATTTTATTTTTGTTTTTCCATCACCTATTTATATCTTGTCATTTTAACTCATCAAACAGATTCCTATGGAACTCATTGTTGCAGAAAAACCAAAGGTAGCAGAAAAAATCGCCATGGCAATAGGCGACAAAGTGGAAAAAAAAGCTCTTAATGGCGTTTCCTACTACGAGGCAGTTTCCTCTACTGGTCATGAAATTGTTGTAGCTCCTGCAGTTGGTCACGTATATACTCTAGTGGAGCGCGAGCGAACAAGATCCTATCCTGTTTTTGATATTGAATGGGTACCTTCACACCAGGCTTCGAAAGAAGCTGCCTATACTAAAAACTATGTTGAACTCCTCCAAAAATTAGCTAAAAAGGCAGACACCTTTGTTTCTGCCTGCGACTATGATATTGAGGGTAGTACCATTGCCTATAATATTTTTCGTTTTGCCACTACCATTCGCAATGGAAAAAGAATGAAGTTCTCTGCACTTACTCCGGAAGATCTACAGGAAGCCTATTCGGATTGCAGTGAATTTGATTACAACAATGCCTATGCGGGTGAAACCAGGCACATCCTGGACTGGTACTATGGTATCAATCTCAGCCGTGCACTCATGGGTGCCATGCACAAAGCCCACGGATACAGAATTCTTTCCATTGGTCGTGTTCAGGGTCCTGCACTTCATTTCATGGCCACTCTTGAAAGAGAAATCCGGGCATTTGTACCAACCCCCTACTGGGAGCTTTCTGTTCAAATAAAGGAAACTGAATTTATTCATAAAAAAGGCAGATTTTTGGTTGAAGCCGAAGCGGACATCTCACTTGATAAAACAAAGGGCACTGGGACAGTTAAGGAAGTTGATCAAAAGGAGCAGGAGGTTCAGCCAAATCCATGTTTTGATCTTACCAGCCTACAGGTCGAAGCCTATAGAGTTTTTGGCTACCCACCATCAAGAACACTTGAACTTGCACAGACCCTCTACGAAGCATCACTAATTACCTACCCAAGAACTTCTTCACAACAAATTCCTCCAACCATAAAACTTTCACCCATTCTATCGGCCCTTGGAAACAATCCTGATTATTCTGATCTTGTTAAAAAGATCCAAAGCAAAAAATGGTCAAAACCAGTTCAAGGTAAAAAGACTGACCCCGCCCATCCTGCTATCCATCCAACTGGCCAAAAAAGTTCTCTTGGCGGACCAGAAAAAAATCTCTACGATCTTATTGTTCGAAGATTTTTGGCATCATTTGCCCCACCTGCTAAAAGAGAACGAAATCGCATTGATATTGATTCTGGAGGTGAGCTCTACAGTGCCTCTGGTAGTAGGCTTGTTGAGCCGGGTTGGACAGAATTCTACGGAAAATATTACACTCCAGAGGACACCACCCTTCCTCCATTTAAAGTTGGAGAAAAAGTTGAGGTTGGATCAAAGAATAAGGCAAAGAAAGAAACCAAACCACCGAAAAGATACACGCAAGCATCTTTGGTATCTGAACTTGAAAAACAACATCTTGGTACCAAGGCAACTCGGTCGGTTATCATTGACACTCTTCTTAAACGAGGATATGCTGGTGGTACTAAATCCATTGAAGTTTCAGATTACGGTATCAAAGTTTTAGAGGTGCTGGAAAAGTATGCACCAGAAATACTTGATGAGAATTTAACAAGAAAAATGGAAGATGAGATGGAAGCCATACAAGATGGCAAACTTGACAAAGATAAAGTTATAGCTGAAGGTAAGGAGTTCCTCACCCAAATTCTTGATAAATGGAAAAAGAATGAAGCAAAGATTGGTGCAGACCTGGCCGATGCACTTAAACTATCTCAAAATCAGGCTAATCTGTTGGGTCCCTGTGATAAATGCGGGAAGCAACTCAAAATAATACGAATGAAAGATAAGCGTCAGTTCGTTGGATGCACCGGCTATCCAGATTGTAGAAATGCCTATCCACTGCCACCTGGATCTTTTGTCCAGCCAGCAGGAAAATCATGCAATGCCTGCAACAAACCAACTATAAATGTTAAAAAAGGTAGGACCAGATATACCATGTGTATTGATCCGAATTGTCCATCCAAGGCAGATTGGAAAAAACGTGGTACTAATGAGAAAAATAGCTGACTATGACGTTAAAGGCAAAAGAATTTTGGTTAGGGTTGATCTCAACTGTCCAGTCAAGGACGGAAAAATAATTGGTGATACCCGACTTCGAGCACATGCCATAACCATAAAAGAATTAAGTGACCGTGGCGGACGGCTGATAGTCCTTTCTCATCAAGGTCGTAAGGGCAAGGAGGATTTTCTAAGTCTTGAACAACATGCTAAAAGATTGCACCAGTTGATCGGCAGGGATGTAATTTTCATCGATGCATTGGTAAGTGAAAAGGCAGTAAATGCAATCAAAAGTTTGAACGATGGCGACATAATAGTTCTTGATAATGTTCGTCATCTACATTGTGAAACAGAACATCCACATGGCGAGGGTGAAATAATACATCATCTCTCTCCAGTTGCTGATTATTATGTTCTCGACGCTCTTTCTGTTGCCCATAGAAAACATTCCAGCGTGGTTGGTTTTTCCAAAAGAATTCCATCTTTTGCAGGTGATATTCTTGCGGCAGAAGTCGAAGCTGTTGAAAAAGTTAGGCATGGTAGAGATACAACATTTATTTTTGGCGGTTCTAAGGTTGAGGATTCATTCGAAGTTATGAAAAGATGGCTTGCCGAAGGTCGGGCACGGCACATCCTGGTTGGCGGCGCACTTTCCGTTCTGATGTTGTATGCAACTGGACATTCAGTTGGCGACTCATTGAAATATCTTGAAGACTCTGGGCTTATGGAGTACGTTCCAGCTGCAAAGGAACTTGTTGAAAAAAATAAAGATAAGATTGTTCTTCCTGTTGATGTGGCAGTTTCCATTGATAACAAAAGACAGGAAGTAGACGTTGGTCATATAAAAAACGGCCAGATCTGGGATATCGGTGAGAAAACCATTGAGAAATATAAGGAAATCATTGCCAACTCCCACACCATAGTTATGAATGGACCGGCTGGAGTTTACGAAATTGATGATTTTGCCAAAGGCACCAGATCTCTTCTGGAGGCGGTTGCCAAGTCCAAAGCATTCTCCCTTCTTGGTGGAGGGCACACTCTCTCTGCATTGGATCGATTTAACCTCAATAAAAAACATTTTGGCTATGTGAGTCTTTCCGGTAAAGCACTTATTGAATACCTATGTGGGGCACAATTGCCTGGTATCGTTGCTTTGGATGATAATGAAAAAAAATTCCAGCTTAATGACCTTCACCACCCGCGCCGTAAATAGCCGCAAGGTTTTTAAACTTCAGAACTTCCAGTAATATACGTAATCAGTTATCCGTGGTGTGCCACTATGGCGTTAAGCAACGAACTTGTTCGCAAACTCCGTGTTAAGCACGGTACTAGCAAAATTATCCTGTCCCTAGAAGAAAAGGGCTTTTGTGTCGCCCTTATGAATGATGGCACCACCTGCGAACATGAAGCTCGGGATATCCCTGAATTTTTACAAAAAACTAAATTAGCTAATATCTCCTGGATTGACTATATCGTTGATGATTTGAACGGGAGTGCTTCCAAGGCAGCTCTTGATTTTGGTTTTAGCGAACAACTTATTACTCCCTTACTTAAAAGTACACGATCCAGCTATGAAGATCTTGATAGTGAACTCGGCCTTCGCATCCCGGCTATCATTGTAAACGGTTTTGATGTTAAAATCGAATACCTGCTTATTCTCATGCGTAAAAATCTTGTGGTTACCATACACACCACTGAAGTTAAGCGCTTTTTTAGAATCAGAAGATATGCAAAAATCTTCATGCGTAAAATCAAGCCCAAACTCTCCCCCCAGGACAAACTCACATCAGTGCTTATTCGTATTATCGATGAGAATAATGCAAGGAATTTTGATCACCTGCGTGAAATAGAAGAAAACTCTGACAAATTAAGTGCAAAATTATCCACCATCAACTCTCGTAGAGAGGAACTTGGCAAGGATATTCACCTGATGAAGCATGCTCTGATCTCCTACCTAAACGGTCTTTGGGAGACGGTGGATGTTCTCAACACCCTTCGCTATGGTGATCCTGAACTTCTCACTGATGATCCAATAATATTACAGAGAATGAGCGGTCTTGTGGCGGAAGTAAATGGACAGATTGGTTTAGCCGAACATATGAGCGAAGTATTGGCAAGTGGGCTTGAAGTTATTCAAAGTATTTACAATAATCAATTACAAGTTCTTAACAACAAACTTGCCCTCCTGGTTGCCTATCTAACAGTTATAGGTACTGCGGTACTTGTTCCAAACACCCTGGCTACCGCTCTCGGAAGTGATGTATTTCATTTGGGGCCGGAAGATGCCTGGTGGTATATCCTTGTGATACTAGGTTCCACTGTCCTCTCTACCGTGGTTGCCTACTGGTGGGTAAAAAGTAGAGGGTTGCTGCCCGATAGACCAGACTAGCACTATTCACGTCGATGCTCCGTCGTAGTTTCGAGTAAAAAATACCGAAAAGTATATAAATCCATGCCTCCATTTAAATCTTGCAAATTCTTAAAAACGTTACTATTTGCGGAGGCTTTTTGATGGGACAAACAGCAACAAAATGTCCAGAATGTAAAAGTAAGCGGGTAGTTCGTGATTACGAACGAGGAGAATTATTGTGTTCTAGTTGTGGTTTGATTATTGCAGAAAACATTCACGACATGGGTCCAGAATGGCGTGCTTTTGATGCAGAACAAAAAGAAAAGAAAGCCCGTGGTGGTGCTCCAATAAAATATATGAGACCAAATAAGGGTCTTGTCACCGAAATCGATCAATATAACCGTGATATTCGCGGTGGAAAAATTTCACCAAAGAAACAGGCGCAGCTTTACAGAATGAGAAAGTGGCACAAGAGAGTTTCCATTGCAACTTCCATGGAAAGAAATCTGGTTATTGCACTGGCCGAATTGGATCGTGTTGCATCTTCTCTAGGTCTTCCAGAAAACATCAAGGAAAGCGCTGCCCTATTGTACAGAAGAGCAGTAAAGGAAGAGCTAATCCGTGGAAGATTAATCGAGAGTGTTGTGGCTGCCGTGATATATGCTATTTGTAGATTACAGGGCATACCAAGAACCTTGGATGAAATATCAAGGGCCTCAGGTATTGAGAAAAAAGAAATCGGTCGAGCCTACAGATTTTTGAAGAGCGAACTGAAGGTTGATGTTCCTCTTACTGACCCAGCCCAATATGTTCCGAAATTTGCAACTGCATTGAAACTTGGTGGCGAAGTGCAAGAAGAAGCAGTAAAGTTGATTAAAAAAGCCCTGAAGAAAGGTTTGATCTCTGGTAGAGGTCCGACTGGTGTGGCTGCAGCTGCTTTGTACATTGCCAGTGCAATGCATGGCGAAAAAAAGACTCAGAAAGAAGTTGCTGATGTGGCGGGT
>CABMJJ010000008.1 GCA_902386555.1 Candidatus Bilamarchaeum dharawalense | reverse complement strand
TGCTCCCTGCACTTATTTTACATTGGTAGGCATCTTATCGCTAGGGTGCTCGGCAGTTTTTTTAGCAACTGTTTTAGATATGGGAACTTTTCCCTTGGGACCAATTCTACGGTAGATTATATAGGCGGAGATAAGTAGCAACAGGATAATCAAAGCCCAACAAATTCTGTCATCTCCAGTTATGACTGGCTTTTCTGGTTCTTCTATTATCTGGTGGGTCGTTTGATTAATGGTCTGATTGGACGTTATGAAGAGACAACTATGATCAACGCACTTTTCATTGGTTTTACAATCTGAATCGTAACAGCAGATAAAATTCATACAACTGTGGTTTTCAAGATAACTGCAATTGCCACAGCCTAGCGGAATGCAATTTCCTGCAGCGCAATATTCATTATACGAGCAGTCAGAATTATCTTCACATTCAGGTGGAACACATATGTGATTGGCACACACTGCCCCTGTGCAATCTTGATTTCCACAACATTCATATGGTATCCAACTGCACCCATTTTGGTAGCCACATGAACCTTGCTCTATTTGGGTACAAACACCATTAGAACAGCATCCATTTTCTCCACAATCATCATTGGAGATACATTCGACAGGAAGAGGACAGACGGGAACATCCAAATTCACTGGTCCGTATGGGTCATAGTCAGAATAGGATGCTTCCAGCTGATAGGTTGCTGATTGTCTAGCGTCAAATTCAAATAGTGCCACCCCATTTCCATCAGCGTATTTTGTTTCTTGGTCTAAAACTGAGACACGAGCACCAGGAAGTGGATAACCATAGCCAGCATCAGTAACTTTTATGGTAACCACCCGAGTCTGGAGATCACAAACACTGCTTCTATCAAGATGCAGGGGGTAGTGTTCTTCTGGTGGATTACTCCTAAGAGTGAATACCCAGGTTTCACTTACATTAGAAACTAGCAAGTCTGAACAGTTAACATACCAACTGTGAGTAGTTTGGGATAGGGTAGGTATACTGAAGGTGGTGATTGTGTTATTCATAGCACTTGAATTAAGAGCAGCAAAAACACCATCCAGATACATTGAACAATTTGCCAGGAGATAGTTCATATCTACGAATTTGAAGGTAAATGGTTGTATGGATTCGAAACTAGATCCATTGGGTGGCGAAAGCAATTGAACATAGATAGGTGGTGGATCAATTGTGAATGTCCACGTTTCACTGGTGTTCAAATTATGACCATCACTACAGTTAGTATACCAATGATAGATGCCAGGATAAAGATCAGGAACGGAGAATGATGCAGGAGTATTGTTTTGGGTACTGGTATTCGTATATACTGAAACATCTTCAAGATATGAAGTGCAATCTAAAATTGGTGCAAGATTATCTGTTGCATTGAAAGTGAATGACACATCACCCATAGAAAGATGGAGATTATTTGCAGGAGTCATGAGATTGATTAATGGTGGTGTTGTGTCTACCATAAATGATCTATTTGAACTTGAGGCTTGTGCATTGCTATCATTGCAGCTAACACTCCAATTATGGTAACCATCTGGAATAGATGGTACGGTAAATAATGTGGGGGTATTATTTTGTGTTGAGCTGTTGGTATCTGTCAGAATAGCGTCAATGAAGATTGAACAGTTTGCAAATTCTGCTGAATTGCTTATTTCAGTAAAGTTGAATTCAATGGTTGATGTGGTGAAATTGGTGTCATTGGCTGGAGAGTTTTGGATTACTTCTAGAGTAGGTGCATCAACAACGAAATTTCTAGTAACACTAGCATTATCATTGTAGCCATCACTGCAAGAAACATACCAGGTGTGAGAACCAACTGAAATGGTACTGTCGTAAGATTCGACACTGTTGTTGACAACAGATGTTGGGTCACCCAGCAGGCTGCCATCAACATAGAGCTGACAGAGAATTGGTGATTGAAGATTGTCTGTTGGCGTGTAATTGAAATGAATGTTTGGATTTGTGAAATGTGCATCATTATCTGGTTTATGAAGTTGGATATTTGGCGGGGTGTTATCTACAATATATAGATCGCTGGTGTCGTTGGAGCTGGCATTGAAGTCTGTGGTATTTACATAGAAGTAGTAGAGGCCATCCGGTATTAGATGGGTATCAAAATCAGCACCGAAATCTGCACCTATAGGTAGAGAAACATTTCCAGAAAGTGCAGGATGAGCAGAAAACATTGATGTTAGTGATGACGGATCGCCATAAGGATAGTAATGGAAATGTGCAGTGAAAATATCAGTTGAGTTATCATAATCAATTATGTTAGCTTGGAAGAACTTGGTACCGGAAAGCACAGGAGGTAGAATTGAGTCATCAAAGGTTATGAGTGGAACGGTAACCTTGGAACTATTATACGCACTTATTAGTGCTTTGGATGCTGTATTATCCCAATCCTTTGGATAGCCATTCATCCAACTTCCTTCGTACATTTTCCATCGATCATTTACAATAAACTGTGAGACGTGGGGGCCTTCAAAGTCTGGGGTATAGGGTATCAACAGATAACTGGAACCACCCGCAGGAACAGTGCCGAAGAGGTAAGTATCAATTTGAGTGTCGTTTATCGAAAAATTAAGAGTAACATTATAGGCAGTTGCAGGATCAAGATTGTGAACTACAACAGTGATATTAATATCTCGCCCTATTGGAACATAGAAATCGTTGGTATCCACATCATCAACAGTGATAAGCATATCTGGATGTCGTATTCTAAAGGTTTCAATGGCTTCTAGATTTTGACCAGTCTGAGAAGAGCTTAAATTTGCCTTGAACCAATTGTAACCAGGAGTAACAGGGATAAAATATGGATCAAAATAGTAAGAATGACCAGGGAGAATATCACCAGTGGTGTAGGTACTCACATAGACTTCAGTTCCATTTGGATGAGTGTGCCACATGTTCACATCAACAGAATTGGCAAGACCAGAACCGATATTGTCAACATAAACCCTACAGCCAGCTGGATTGAATACGAATTGGTCAATATTACAATAGGAGGTAAATCTTAGTCTAAGTATGGGATCTCCTGAGTAGACGGTGAAATCAGTAAGTTGATGTAGGTTATCCAAATGATCGTACCAATCATTAAACACATCTCCTTCATAGACTTCATCAAATGCTCCATAGCTTAGACCATTTAGGACATCTAAGAAATTAGTTCCTGAATCAGCCAAACCAATAATGTAATGAGGACCAACACCAAAATCAGTAACTTTGATATTGGTTAAAGTTATTTGCCCGTAATTGCCTGGTATGTCACCATCATACTGGACAGTGGTGTACTTGGAAGTGTTATATCTTTCGTAGATGGTAATATTAAAAGGTCCATAGGCAGTGGCACTACCGAAATTCCTAATTGTAAGATTTACAGATATATTTGCTGGAGACCTGAGGAATCCATCAACATAAACGCCTTCTGGTTCTTGTGAATGGGCGTATATTTCAAGATCCGGTTTATCAGCAACAGTCAATGGTCTTGACCGATTATCATTTGTTGGATTGTAATCAGTTTGACCTATTAGGGAGACATTGGCAGTGATAACATGCCCACCTACAACATCATAGGCATGATAGATAATGAACTCAGATGTAGTTATTGCATTAACGGACACGATGGAGCTATTGAACGGAACGCCATTATCGTACAAAGTCAAATTTATAGAAGTGGCATTATCTCCACCATCATTGGTTATGAACACCTTATGTTTGACCAAACGATCTAGGAAAACAGTCGATCGTGAGCCATATCTTTCAGGTATCGGTTCCTGGAAAAACTCCAGGTTCAGTGACAAATCTGGCTGATCAGGATAAACTCGGAATCTAGTAATTTGGATATTATTACTGGTATAATACTCAGGAACGTATATCTGGCCTGGAATAAACAAACCTTCATTAACAACAGATTTGAGGTAGGTATAACCAATCTGAGGCGGGATCCAAACAAACGATTGCGAGGTTGCTTGATTATCAGAAAGATTTTGAGTATTGTTTGCAGTCCCTATAGTTATATCTTCATTACCGCCAGGACCTTTATTATAAAGTGAAACTATTACGTAAGGGGCTTGGATACCTGGTGACGTTCCATTCTCACCACAATAACCATTCCCATAATTAACATAGGCAGTAGTAGGTCGCCCTACAACAGGCGGGGTTGAGAAAGTAACGTGAGTCATAGGTGAGGTTCCTAGATCAGTCATATTGTGAGGGTAGACGCAACCAATAGGGTCGTAGATTCTAACTAACGAGATATTTGAATCGCCATAAACATTGACATCAGTAACATTAATTTCAATTGGATAGTCTCCCGATGTCCATAGTCTGAACCAACCTAAATCAAAATTACCTTCATCATTAGTATATCCGCCATTCGTAGTACCGTTTATGGTCACTGTGACACGGCCACCCTGAACCGGAGGGCTATCATTAAGATCATAGTAAGCATGGCCATATACCCAAAATTGATCACCAGTGTAGATTGTACTACCAGGACCTACGTGTGGCCAAACATTGCTTATATTTATCAAAGATCTTGACAGAACCATTCCAACCTCTATGGATCGTGAGATCTCGTTATTCAGATCATTAGTTTCTGATATGGCATTCAAAGGATCAACAACTGCCTTTATGATATGATAGCCGGTGGTCCCTATTGTGATCGGAGAAGAACCGTACTGTTCTTCTGTTGCACCCGAATTAATAGAATCAAATGACAATGACTGGTCATAGATACCATCAACAAAAATATAGACAACAACATCTGAGGCATTGGAAGTTCCGTTATTTAGAACTCTTATTATTGGAATAGTTGGACCGCCCGGAGAAGGATTGTCATTTGTAAATGTTAGACCATCTTCAGGGAAGATAAGATCAGTTGGCTCTAGATTTACTGTTATGCTTGTGATTGTATGATTCGTACCATGACCATCAACACAGGTTAGGTTAATGTAATGAGTAGCAACTGAGAGCATACCAAGCGTAAACGAAAATGACACATTGGAACCTGCCAGTTCAGAATTATTTTGAGGAAGAATATCTGGACTGGACGAGTTTATCGAACAATTAACATGGCCAGTAATGTCATCATCACTAGTTACATTGAACAAAAGACTAACCGATTGAGTGTTGTATGGACTTGAAGGAGCAAAGGTAATATTGTGTATCGCGGGTGGATTAACTGCCTTGATAATGGAGATACCATCTGATGCGAATAGACTGAAATAACCTGATGAATTACATGTTACATTCCAGGAATAGCTGCCTGAAGAACTAAATGTCCTTGAGTAAACATAATAACCAAGACTGGAATTATATTGCATGGACTGATTGGAACTATCAGCAAAACTAATTCTGCATTGGCCAAAGTCTAAACTATCATTTATTGGATGATTAGTTGGACTGGAATAGTTCGCATAGAATTTAACAGATTGACCTGTTGACAGGATGCCTTGATAGCCATAATAACCGAAATCCGATGGATCCCAGATGGTTAAATTAGAACCATCAGGACCTCCTGCATAGCCAGAAAATGATGTTGCAATAAACCAAAGATGAGTTGAATTTTCACCATAGCCAGTATATCCTGCGAATTGACTCCAGCTGGTGCAATTTTGAGTTAATGGATCGTAGTTAGCACATTCATAGAGTCTTCTTGTGTTTATTCCATTTTTACTTAGTGAAATATTTGCGTATCCTCCAGAAGAATCAAAGAATGATGAATTTTCAACATATATCAGACCAGTAATTCCATAGGTAGCGTTTAATGGTAGAGAACCGGAATAATCTGGCACAAACATGGGATTGATTGTGACGTTTTCCGAAGTAAGATTTATGTCTTCAAATTTAATCAGATTGCCTGAATTGTCCCAAAAATAAATAGAATAATTATCATATTGGGCAGCAGGTCTTGATAGTACACTATTCAGTGTTTCGTTCTCAAGAACATAACCATTTCGATCATATAACAAAATATGATAGGAAGGCAGTGTTTCATTAGTTGCATTGGATGCAAGTAGAGTAAGATTGGAAGTTGCTGGATCCAGAC
The DNA here is from genome assembly GCA_902386555.1 of Candidatus Bilamarchaeum dharawalense. Classification (GTDB taxonomy): domain Archaea; phylum Micrarchaeota; class Micrarchaeia; order Anstonellales; family Bilamarchaeaceae; genus Bilamarchaeum; species Bilamarchaeum dharawalense. The sequence continues at coordinate 28,096 of CABMJJ010000008.1, read as the reverse complement.
CAACATCACTGTGGGTAGCAGTAGAGATATAGTTGGATGAATCATTTACATAAAGACACCAATGGATATCATAGGCTGGATCAAACGAACTGTTAGATGGGGAGTTTAGAATATAGACCCCAGTAGATGGACTGGAAATCGCATCGGCCTTGGAAACAATTGACCAGGCTAGATCTCTGTTGGCGAATACATCAGAACATTGGGCATTGTTTGGTGCAATAAATATTTCAAAATTATATGGTTCGAATGGAACGGAATTATTGAACGTGGATATTTGAGTGATGATGGCATCGCCAGACATGTAATGACCAGATAAACGTTCGTTAAGCGGAGTAACTGTTGAAGTTAGAACATCAAGGATAATTGTGGCTGTGGAATTATTGATGAGAATCGCAAAGTTGTCATCCAGCAGAGAGTAATTAATGAATAGTTGATGACTACCAGGACTGGCAAGAGAATGATCAAGGGTATAGGAACAGAAATTTGTTCCGTTGGTTGTGTTATAACCAGCAAAGACGCCGTCAGTATAAAATGAACAAATGGCATCAACATGTTCAAGCGGATTATCTGGATTATAAACTTGGGCCAGAAACACAGTGGTGCTGTCAACCTTATCCAAAATATCTTCATCAGGATTATTTGCACCCCGGACCCAATGGCTTGAATCAGTTGGTGAAACAATGGAAACAACACTTGGAGCGTAAATTGAGACGTTTGCAGAAATATTGTTGTTTGACTCGTTGGACTCTGAGTAGCTATTTGGATAGTCTGCGTACAATGTGAGGGTGTGATTACCACGCACTGCATCCCAACCAAGAGAAACGTTGGTAGTGCCGTTTGATGAGAGGGAGAGGATTGTAGAATTGACTGATACTCCATCCACAAGAAGGTCAATAGTGAGCGAAGTAGCACTTGGAATGGTTGCATTGAGTGTGCCATTATAGATTATTTCTGTATTTTCAAAGGCTGAAGAGTTCGAAACGGAACTTGAAGTAAAATTAAATTCATAGCCAGTTGAAATAGAAAGGATAGTCAGGCTGTTACTGCAAACAGTTGAACCATCTGTTTTGCCATCATTTGGAGTCACACATGCTTGCCAAACCTGTCCATCAGAAAGTTCTTGGGAAACAATTAGATTAGTTCGATTATTGTAAATAGCTTGGATTTGTTGAGGGGACAACACATAATCGTATACGCGTATTTCATCGATTAGACCATTGAGATAACCAGAGGATCCTCCGCCCCCATAACCAACATAAAATGGGTATGCCGCATCACTTTCATGAGGGCCTACACCATCATCACTAGTGGTATATGTCCCTTCAACACCATTAAGGTATATTTTTATACCAGAAGACGCCAGTACTCCATCCCAGGTAACAACTAGGTGATTCCAGGTTCCGCTTGGAGTGAATGAAACATATTTTCTAGTATTTATATTGAATCTTTCTATCGCTATTCCAACTTCATCTCCACCTCTTACGTCGATCCACCAACCATCCATATGTGTATTGCCATCTGCCTTGTACAATAGGTCACCGTTCGTCGAAGTTTTGAACCACATAGACCAAGTAGAAGGACCGACACCGAGACTATTCAAGGAGGTGGGATTACTTAGATTGATATAATCATTTCCATCAAAGCTATATGCCCCTTTTCCATCATATCCGCCAGTGGCACTCCAAGTTGCACCGCTTACTGTTCCATTATTCCCGTAGGTAGAATAATCTTTTGTCCAGGTTGAATTGCTGGAACCGTTTTCGAATGGCATATTTAGAATAGCAATTGAATTGAAACTAGAACCAGTCCATTTTCTCCAATCAGTAATGTTTTTTACAGAATCGCTTTGTTCATCATAAATATCAAAGTTAACAGTTAGATTTTCAGATGAAAGGTTAGTTCCATAGGTTGAAGTCAAGAGTACATTTGAAACTACCGGTGCTGTATTGGAAGCTAGGGTTAATGTTCGTAGTTCGGTGCAGAGTTCGTTTAACGCACTGTCTTTAGCACATGCAGAATAGTTGTAAGTGCCATAGGCTGCATTTGTTTGAGAATAATTGAATGCCCAGTTGTTCGTATTATATTTATTGAGATTAGTTAGGTAGAGCTGAGATATTTCTGCACTAGACAAAGCTCGGTTGTATATTTGTGGTTCATCAAGATAACCATGGAAACGTTCGTGGGGATAGCTGGGATTGCTGCCAATATGGGTTAAGGTCCAAACAGAGGATTGTCCTGACCAAGTATCAGGTACAGCATAGGAAACGCCATTTTTATAAAAACTTATTGTATGATCTGAATGATAAACTACTGCAATTTGTTGCCAAGCATTCTGAGTAACACTAACTGTTTGATATGCGCCACCCCCAGTAAAAACAGCAAAATTTGAGGTGCCACTTTCTATAATGATAGTTCGATCGTGTCCGCCATCATCATTAGATATTATGGTCTGACGTGTACCATGGTTTATGGTTGTAGGATAAACCCATATAACCCAAGTAGTATCTGGCATAACTGAAGGGTTTGTGTTTAGATTAAACTCAACATAAGCATTGCCATCAAATGATATTGCACTACCATATTTGCCAGAAACAAAAGTACATGGAGTGATAGTTCCTGGATAAGTTTCTGGAGAGGAATAACAAGTACCATTTTTTCCATTAGTAGAAAGATCAACTACTTTGGTCGAGGTATCTCCTATTGCGGCTACATTATCAAAATTAAACATGGTAACAAGATTGCTATCGAATAACGAATAGTTTGTGCCGCTAAAATACCATTTGAATTGAGAAAGTGGAGTGGTGAGATTTGCACTAACATTAACAACAATATTTCTATTGGAAGTAATGGTTCCATCAGCTAGAGTGGGTGGTGCGAATGAAATAAGCACTTCGCCAACCTGAGTGATAGGATCGCCAGGTGCTGGATCAGGTGCAAAATCAACTATTATTTCAGGTGTGGAGTTGTTTTCAGATAGATTTGGATCCATGGTAGTTAGATAAACAGTTTCATTGGGGGAAAGCCCCCGTTCCAGTTTGAGAACAGCCCATTCACCATTGCTAATAAGGGCGATAGAATGGTTTATCACGATGGGATTGCAGTCTGGACCGACAAATTTAACAAGGACATTAGAAAAATCAGGTTCTAGGACATCAGAATGGGGCACCTCTAAGAAGGTTCCGTCATCAGTAAACTCAAAGTTTTGGATTGGAGATGCTTCGCAAGCACCATCAGGACCAACTAGAGCGAGAAATGGAAAAAAATTAGATAATAAAATGGGCAAAAGCAAAACAACTGACAGGAACGTAAATTGTGAGATGTTGCCCGTACCAGTATTCCGAGTCATAATCACTTTCTACCAATGATGAATGCACCGAGTGACAGCGCGCCAAGTAGAAATGATGGACCACAGCAGCTGCTGGAAGATGGTGTGGTAGTGCTTGGTGTGTAGCTATTATCTGGAGTATTACCGTTGGTTGCACAATCTACATAGGTATTATAGCAAGCTGGACAGTTGTCCTGCAAAAGTTGTACCATTTGCTCATCAGTATAGGAAGAATCAATCATGCAGTCGTCTTCTGTATAGGACCATGTTCCACCCATTTTGGGACAACAGTCTTGTGCACAAGAACGAATCTGGTCCCAGCATGGATCAGGACTAGATGAAGCAGATACCAACCCCATAATCAAGCCAAGTAAGATAAAAGTGGCCAATTTCATATAATCACAAGAAGATATTATCAGCGAGGTTTATAATTTTGACTAATGGATGATTTGAAGCGGATGGATTACAAACCATAAACCGTTTTGTAGAGTTTTTCTTTAATAGCAGCAAAATCATCAGAGCCCAATGTCCTAGGATAACTCATTAGAAAGAGACTAACAGGTGGTTTTCCTGGTCCATAGGATGGTTGAACATATGGGTATACACAGAGTTTGAATCCGATTTTTTCGTAAAATTTTATTCTTAGATACTGATCTTCGGTTTGCGGCATTTCAACTTCCAGAATAACATTGTTATGATCAGAAAGGTATTGTACGAGCATTTTGGTGCCAATGCCCTGATCACGTAGTTCCTTAACTACGGCGAAATGTTCGATAAAAACAAAATTACCAAGATCCCAAACAGAAAGAAACCCAATAATATCTTCTTCCAACACTGCCAAAAGCGAATAATTTGGATTAGTGAAAAGTTTTTCAGTAAGATCTCTTTTTTCTTCTGGCGGAAATGAGGTTTCATAAATTTTTTTAACAGAATCAAAATAGCAGGAGTCTGGCGTTATCCGCTCGAATTTCATAGTAGCATTATGCTTGGGAGGTTATTTATTTATCACTAATAAGAAGGATGGGACAACTCTATTTCCTTTTATTACTAAGAAACTGATCTGCCTTATCTAAAATTTCTTTTGCATTTTCAAATGTTAGACGTTCTCTGGCTTTGGCATAGGGTAACCAAAGATAGCCGATGTGCTCATCTGACAGTTGGATATTTTCAGTTTTGGTTTTGCCAATAAAGAAAAACACATCCTTGTGGCATTTCTGGTTATTTCTAACATATTTGTATTCGAGATGTTCATGGAAATTAGATCGTAATTCTAAATCCTCCAGACCAGTCTCTTCTTGAGCTTCACGTAGAGCAGTCTGACTTTCACTTTCGTTTTTTTCAACATGCCCCTTAGTAAAATCCCAATGACCTTCTTCATAATGAAGCAAAAGGTAGAGTCGCTGTTCCCCAGCGGCACGGTAAACAACAATACCACAGGATTTCTCGTGAATCATGATAAAGGCAAGGATGGGCAAATTTAAAAACAATGCTGAGCATAGGTTAAAGCTATCAAATACTAATTAGGTGTTATTAGATGGGAAAATTTCCAGAAGCAGATTTAAAGCTTGCAGGCATGAACGTCTGTAAGAAATGCAAGACGAGAAATAAGAAGACAGTAGATAAATGCAGAAAATGCGGCTCAAAATATTTAAGGCCAAAGAGAAGAGAAATTCGAGCTAAGAAGTGAGTTTAGAATGTGAATGGTTCGAGAATGACCATTCATAATCTTTATAAATACTTCTCAGTATGATTTCATGGCTTGATGGAAGCTAGCTTTCGTCAGATTATTTTAGTCGTATTACTTCAGGTGAATTAATGAGTAATGGTGAATTTGCAGGTAGAAATTTACAAAGAAAAAGAAAGAAACACAAGTGGCTCTCAAAAAGATGGAAGAGGAGAACACTCAGATTGAAGGAGAAGTTCGACCCTCTAGAAGGTGCACCACAGGCTAAAGCCATTGTTTTAGAAAAAGTAGTTTTAGAACAAAAGCAGCCTCACTCCGGATTAGTTAAATGTGTCAAATGTCAACTTCTTAAAAATGGAAAAGTAGTTACAGCACACGCAGTAAGAGACAAGGCAATTACATTTATTGATGAACACGATGAAGTTCTCCTTGCTGGCCTGGGCGGATCCCAAAGAGGTCAGATGGGTTCCATTCCTGGTGTTAGGTACAAAGTCATTGCAGTGAACAACATAGACTTGCAGATGCTTAGAAAAGGCAAAAAGGAGAAGGCAAAGAGATGATTGAATGGATAAATTATTTGGTAAATATTCATTGGACAATGTCGTAATAAAAGATCAAAGCCTAGCCCAAAACATTTCCCTTAAACCAATCCTAGTTCCACACACATTTGGTCGAAACTCAAAGAAAGTTTTGGGTAAGACTCAGGTTAATGTTGTCGAAAGATTGGCCAACAAACTCATGAGAGGGGGTACTGGTGAAAAAACCTCAGGTAAGGTCATCAGAACCAAAGGAAGAATGCAGGGTAAGAAACTCAAAGCCTTGAAAGTGGTTGAGGATGCATTCGGAATTGTAGAAGGCCAAACAAAGGAAAATCCAATCCAGGTTTTGATAAGAGCACTGGAAAATGCAGCACCAAGAGAGGATGTTACAAGAGTTTCTCACGGTGGTGTTAGCTACCAAATTGCAGTTGATGTCTCAGCAACAAGAAGGCTTGACATGGCTTTGAGAAACATGGCATTGGCAGCATTAATGGGTGCTTTTAACAAGCCAAAATCGCTTTCGCAGGCACTTGCAGATGAAATTATCTCCACAGCAAAAGGAGATATGCAAACAAGCTATGCAATCAAAAAACGCGATGAAACCGAGCGTATGGCCAGATCAGCACGATGATATGCTGAATCAAAAACTATTTTTAGTTTTTTTAATTATTTCTCTTTTAATTATTGTTGATGCACTAGTCATTGAACCCTACAACCCCGTCCTAGTTAAGCAAAATTTTGATATTCTAGAAGGGGATCAAAATATAAAAATTATTTTCATCAGCGACATTCATGCAGGTTACCAAACCACCCAGTATCTTGAGACTGTTGTCGAGAAAATCAACCAGCAAGAACCAGATGTGATTCTATTGGGTGGAGATTTTATTGATCATGAAAATGAATTGGAATTGCTAGCCCCACTGAAAAAACTCCAATCCAGATACGGAACCTATGCTGTTCTTGGTAATCACGATTATGGTTCGTGGATGTGTGGCGGAGATGGATGGCTTGGGGACAAGGTTGAACAAAAATTATCTTCACTTGGTGTAGATGTTCTTAGAAATGAAAATCGGATTCTTGAGATTCATGGGGAGAAATTTGCGATTATTGGTCTTGATGAATTTTGGATGTGCAGAAACAATTACCAGAATGCAAGTATGGGAACCGATAATCTTCCTAAAATAATCTTGACCCATAATCAAATGGGTGTGGACCAAACCAAGGTAGATGGAAGAAATGTTGTTCTATCAGGCCATACCCATTGCGGTCAGATAAGAATCCCATTTATCACTGATTTATATCTGCTGCCAGTGTTTGGTAAAGCAGGCGGATTGTATCAGCAGGGGGACAGTAGTTTGTATGTAAGTTGTGGCGTAACTTCAGGAAGAATAAGATTTCTTGCACCACCTGAGATAGACCTGATGGATGTGCACTAACTTGTGCAGACTAGAAAAATTAATAAACCTTGTTTCAGATTGTCATTCGGTGATAATGATGGCTAGAAGCCCAATAATGGCATTAGTAATGGCAATTATACCATTGGTAAATTTGTATTTGATCTACAAATGGTTTGTAGAATTTAAGGATGCAACAAAAGCAACATATAATCCGATTATTCAGTTGGTTTTGTGTTTCATTCCATTGGTAAACTTATACATCCTTTGGAAATTCTTCAGCGGTGTTGAGGAAGAAGCAAAAAAGAAAGGTGCCGCAGGTTACCCATTGGGGGCAACCATATTGTTTATAGTCGGTATCTTTACTGGTATTGGAATGCTATTTATGATATATAAGACACAGGAGCTCATGAACGGGCTCTAATTTTTTCTTATTTTTTTAAATCATTCTAGCAACTTTTTTAAGAGTCTCAATCATACGGCCACGCTCATCGTCTCTTTGAAGTGCAACATGCCGGATATAGGATGTTTTATCAGAACGAGATTCTGGGGGTAGGAAAAGCTCACCAGGCGTATTTGCTATTAATTGGCCGCGCACTTTGACCGCCTCTTCAACTAATCTGGCAGCTTGTGAAAGACCGTGAGGAGTATAGTGTTGAAGGTTTTTCAAAGCATAGAGGATATAGAATGCGTTTATTCTTTCAACAACCAATTTGCCATGAATTGGATCTCCGCCCTCGTAATAGGCAGGATACATAAAAATCCCTAGATCACGGAGTGAATCAAAGTCTCTTGCAAATGCGGCAGTACGTTCAAAAACAACTTTGCGCATGTGCTCCTTATGTTCACTATAGGCTTCAAACTCAGTTTTGATACCGCATCGTGAGGCGATATACGCCCAGTCTGGATCAGTTACTGATCCATATATTCTGCTAATGGGAACACCATTTGGATCTAGAAGAACAGAATCCATAAGATCGTCTCTTGCAAAGGGCGGATCGGGTATATCGGCAACAAGGCGATAGAAAGATTTGCCATTTACCTCAGTAACATCAATAAGTTTTATCATTCCTGACCCGTTTTTAACAGTAACATCTTTCAAAGAACTGCAGAGTTCTCTTATTCTAGTTGTGGTTCTGGTACCATAATCGCCATCGTAGAACGAGTTACCCATGACTCCGAACATCTCACTAATATCGTAATCACTGAAATAACCGACCGGAGTTCCTTCAAATGCGGGTACGTTTGCTCTCCAGGTCTTCAAGTCGGTTTGTTTAAGCTTTTTGAGAGCAGTCAGAACTGCGATTATGGGTATAAAATCTTCATCAATATGTACATTGGCATTAATATCCCCATAAAGCGTACCAAGGGCCCACTGAATATGTTGAGAGACAGGGCAAAGTGTTGGACTGTATAATAATTGAAGCGATTTGAGGAAATTATAACGTTCATTTGGAAATACGGAACTGTCCCAGTATACGCGCATATAACCGACTCGCTGACCAGGTATTGCCATCATTTTTGAAAAACTGGAGGTGGCGATAACAGGCACCGGCGGATCCAGTTGATCTTTTAATTTAAGCGCCCTTTGAATAGGATCGATGCGTGTAATTGAACCGTCCGCATTGCATCTTCTGAAAGTTTCGTAAATAGTATCGGCAACAACTATAATGGGATGATTGAATTCTTTCATTTTTGCACTAACTACTCTTAGTATTTCATCAAACTTTGTTGGTTCCATGGCAACAGAAAGTGGATTACCAACAGTAGCAAAAAGAACAGTACGGGTGAAAGGATTGATTGTTTTCTTGAGTTGCTCGATATCAATCTGGCCGTCTGGAGTAATGGGGCATATCAAAACCTGGCCATGAGCACGATAAGTTTCAGCAAGATGGGAAGGATAGGTCCATTCTGGAACAACAACATTATCCATGTGGAAATTTTTAAGTTGACCCAAAATGTGCAAAACATTTGATACATCGGTTTCAGTTTGTTTGCCAGTTTCAAAAAGATTATGAAGCGAGGTAACGTCTATTCCGTTTAAATTTAGGTATAGGGGTAATAGGGTGGCATCACTTATCATTCTCAATGCTCCTGCAACTCCGGCAGTGATAAACACTCCGACGTCTTCCGGAACCTGAATGTTATCTGGACTTTTTCTACCTTCACGAAGATATTCCTTGAGTGCAGGATCACCACCCATAACATAGCTAGAATGTAATCGCGGTGAATGGAACCGAGCTCGGGCAACGTGTCTTTCATAACCAGAATAGGGGGCAAGATCAGGATAGCAGGTAGGATCTCCGAATCGTCCTTCAATAAGTCCAAATGGGTATTTGTTATCAGTAAAATGTTTGATACGTCTTCCTGCATCAGTAGTATCAAAAACTACTCCACCGATAAGATCGATATGAGCTGCACGCTCACCATGTCTACCTTCACGAAAATGCATTCCGTGATTACTCTGGAGAAGAGCTACGGGTATCGACAAGTCAGCACCTCACCAGCTTAAGCTCGGAGTAGCTAATAGCAACCAGTGAGCTATTATTTGAATTTAGTATCCCACCCATATACTAGTGACTTTCCATAATAGTGTTTATAAATAATGTGGTTAAAACATGAAAAATGAGTAGGTACAACATTTTCCACAGAAAACATGAACTTTTGTGTAAAATTTAACAGATGGCTCGGGGATGGGGAAAACGTGCAGTCCTGCCTAGATTTATATTACTTTCTTATCAGATAAAACTTACTCTTTATGCTAGTGTAAGCTAGTTGCTAGTATTATGCTAGAAGTATAGGTAGATTTTTATGGCTCGAAAAGAATTTGTAGTTGGAGAAGTACAAAGGATGATGGAAACCATTGATACCGTACGTAACGTTGCAATTGTAGCTCACGTTGACCATGGTAAAACCACCCTAACTGACTCGCTAATTGCAAGAGCAGGTCTTATTTCAAAAGAACTTGCCGGCGAACAGAGATGGACAGATTTCGATCCTCAGGAACAGGCACGAGGCATTACCATTAAATCAGCAGATGTTTCACTTGGTTTCAACTTTGAAGGAAAAGACCACCTGATTAACTTGATTGATACACCAGGACACGTTGACTTTGGTTTCCATGTTGTACGTGCCATGCGTGCAGTTGATGGTATTTGTCTTGTTGTTGATGCAGTGGAAGGTGTTATGCCCCAGACGGAAACAAACCTAAGACAGGCTCTTAAAGAAAGAGCAAAACCGGTTCTATTCATTAATAAGATAGACAGATTGATTAACGAACTTAAGTTAGATTCTGCAGGCATGCAAGCACGATTCGTAAAAATTATCACGCAGGTAAACAAGATTATTTCTGCAAATGCCCCACCAGAAAAAAAAGATGACTGGTTGATCTCGGTAAACAAAGGAAATGTTGCTTTTGGAACCGCATTCAACAAGTGGGCAGTGTCGATTAAATCAATGAAGAAATTCAATATCACCTTCCCAGAGATTTATCAAAGATGTGTGGATGGTGATCACAAATCACTTGTTGAACGAAGTCCGTTGGACGAAGTTTTGTTAGAGATAATTATTTCACACCTACCATCACCAAAGGTTGCACAGACCTATCGTATCCCAGTTCTTTGGAGACATGGGGATCTTACAACAGAAGCAGGAAAATCGATGCTTGCATGTGACCCAAACGGCAAAGTAATTGGTGTCTGTTTTGGTGTTGTTTATGACGAACATGCCGGAGAAGTTGCAGTTATAAGATTTTTCTCCGGTACTGCTGAAAAAGGCCAGCAGCTATATATTTCATCTAAGAAAATGTACGCCAAGGTCCAGTCCGTTGGTATTTTCATGGGACCGGATAGAGTTACAGCCGAAAAGGTTATGGCAGGAAACATCGGTGCTGTTGTTGGTTTAAAGGACGTATATGTTGGAGAAACAATTTCACTTGAACCAATCGAACCATTTGAACAAATAAAACATTATTCTGAACCTGTTATTACCAAATCCATTGAAGTTAAAGAACAAAAAGATCTTCCAAAATTAATTGAAGCCTTACGAAGTATTTCAAAGGAAGACCCAACTATTAAAGTGCAATTGGCAGAAACGGGTGAACACCTCATTAGCGGCAACGGTGAATTACACCTGGAAATTATAGAGTATAAAATAGTTAATGAGAAAAAAGTGCCCATAATAACGTCACCGCCAATTGTTGTGTACAGAGAAGCTTTATTGGCTAAATCACCAGTTGTTGAAGGTAAATCACCGAACAAACACAACAAACTAAAGGTAACTGTGGAACCACTTGAACCAGAAGTCATCCAGGCTATTCAGGATGGTGTGGTTAAAGAGGGTAGACCAAAAGGCCGTGAGGTTTGGGAAAAGTTCATTGAATTGGGCATGGATAGAGAAGAGGCGAAGAGCATCTATGATATCCACAACGGAAGTGTGTTCATCGATTGTACCAAGGGTATCCAGTACCTGAATGAAGTGGAAGAACTTATGATTCAGGGTTTCGAAGAAGCACTTGATCAGGGTCCAATGGCAAAAGAAAAGATGAGCGGTATCAAAGTTAAACTTGTTGATGCGACTTTACACGAAGATAACATACACCGTGGTCCAGCCCAGATGATCCCTACAATAAAAAGGGCCATCTATGCAGCCATGTTAACTGCAGGTGTCACATTGCTTGAGCCAAAGCAGAAGGTCTTGATTAACACATTGCAGGACTATGCTGGAAATGTTATTACTCTTACAAACGGAAGAAGAGGGCAGCTAGTGGATATGCAACAGGAAGGCGAAAATACGGCCATAACCACAGTTCTACCAGTTGCAGAGATGTTTGGTTTTGCCAATGAACTACGTGGTGCAACCCAGGGCAGAGCAATATGGTATCAGGAATATGCAGGATACCAACCGATGCCAAAAGAACTTGTTGCCAAGGTAGTTAGACAAATACGTGAAAGAAAAGGAGAAAAACCAGACCCACCAACAGCAGCATTCTTTATGGAATAGTTTATTTTTTCTTTTTATATTTTATTAAAATTAGCTGATTCTATTTTTCGAAAGCTGTATTTCAAGCCAATTCCGAGCTTCACCCAACTCTACAGGTTCAACTAGGACCCCTTTTGTGGCCTTGCCTTTAATAAAAAAGATATAGGTTGGGTAGCGTTCAACTTTGTATAGATCAGCAATTTCTTCAAAGTTTACTGCATCCAATCGATAAAAAGCGATTTTATCTGCAAATTCTTCTCCGAGTTGTGTTTCGTAATTTTCTGAAACTTTACAATCGCCACACCAGGGTGCATAGAAAACAACTACTGCAGCTTTAACGGATTTGAGTGTGATTTTTGGATCCTGTTCCAATTCAGTAATCATAGAATCAGCTATCCACTACGGTGGCCAAAACGAAAAATGGAAGTGACTTTACTGTGGATGCAATGGGTCACTCTCTTCAAACAACGCAACGGATGAAAATTACTGAAGCAATCAAAATGCAGAGGATTGGGAAATTCATTCCAACCAAGATTCTTTAAGACGTAGATTTTAGTTTTGGATGGTGGAGAGGAATAGTTAATATTATTGGGAAAGAAATCGCTAATACACATACATACCCCCTGGATATAAAATATGATACAAAAGATATTTAACAGATTGTGAAGAGGCTAGATGAATGAGATTGTTTGATAGCTACACAAGAGAAAAGAAAACCTTTCACCCAATTTCAACAAAAGAGGTTGGGATATATACGTGTGGACCATCAGTTTATGCCTATTCGCATATTGGCAATTTTAGAACCTACCTTTTTGAAGACCTTTTAGTACGCTATTTGAGGTATAAGGGATATTCAGTTAGACGGGTAATGAATATCACAGATGTGGAAGACAAAGCAATTGTACAAGCTAGGATAGAAGGTAAATCCTTAGAACAAGGACAACGGGATAAGGTAAGAAAATTTTTTTCTGATTTTGATGAACTTGAAATGCTTAGACCGAATATTATCGCAAGGGCATCGGAGCACATACCTGAAATGATAAAGCTTATTGGAAAGATTTGCAGCAGAGGGTACTGCAAAAAAGAAAAGGACGGGGTCTATTTCAATGTAAAAAAATTCAAAAAATACGGAGATCTGGCACATCTAAAAAACAGAAAATACCTGGGAAAAATGATACACGACGATTATGCAAGGGAAGGCCTTTGGGATTTCAGACTATGGAAATTTTGGTCACCTGCAGATGGAAAAACAAACTGGAAGAGCCAGTTTGGAATGGGAAGACCAGGATGGCACATAGAATGCAGCGCCATGGCAATGAAATATTTGGGTGAAACACTGGATATACACTGCGGCGGAAGTGACAATGTTTATCCCCATCATGAAAACGAAATTGCTCAAAGCGAAAGCGCAACTGGAAAAAAATTCGCGAATTTTTGGCTTCATGCAAAACACTTGACAATTGGGAAGAAAAAAATGTCAAAAAGAACAGGCAATGTACTCTATGTCAAACAACTCAAAAAAGCTGGAGTTCCACCAAAATGCCTGCGGTTTTATCTAACTTCAGAAAAATATAGAAATTCCCTTGATTTTACCATCGAAAAATTCAAGAGCAAAGTATGCAACTGTGAGCAAACCAGAAAGATGGTGACTAGATTAAAGAAGAATGGCGGAAGCGGGGGAGGTAAAGTGGGGGAAAGAATAGCAAAAAAGATCATTGGTGGGTTCGAAGATGCCATGGACGACGATTTGAATACAAAACTCGCCTATAGACGCATATTTAGAATTATGAAAGATGTGGAAAAGCTCATTAAAGAGAAAAAATTAACAAAAAAGGATAGTCTTGCGATTATTTCTGCCATAGAAAAAATCGATGATGTTCTTAGAGTTTTTTAACCCAAACGAGCAAGTTTACCTTCTTTTTTGGCCCGGTTATACATCCAACCATTGAAGAGATAGGCAAGGACAAGCCAGAGTGCAGTGAGAAGAATTAATAGAATCATATTTGGTTGTCCGAATCCGATAATTGATTTTAGTAATTCAAATGCCTGAGTGGTAGGCAGCAGACGGATAAAGGGTAGAATAGAACTTGGATAAACCGATTCAACAGAAAAATAAACACCGGAAATAAGAACTATAACATCAGGTATGATAAAAGATATGTTGAAGGCATCGTGCTTGAAAAAGTAGGCAAGACCAAGGGTAAATAGACCCAAAGAAAAGCCTATAACTGCCAGAAATCCAAGTGCAAGAATAAACGTACCCCAATCGGGAATCCAAAATCCATAGAGTATATTTGTGATGATAAGGTAGAGAATAATAACGAAGATGGCCTTTATCAGTCCACTTATGGCTGACCCGATGGTAAATTCAATTCGACTGATGGGTGAGATCATCATATGTGGAAGAGCCTTTGACCAAAATTCCTCCATAAAGGTGCTGACAATTTCAAGATTGAGGAAATAGATGGTTCTCCAACCCATCATTCCAAGAATAATAAGATTAAGGTAGGATTTATCCGAGCCAATGTAGGTAACAAAAAATGTCAATGTAAATAGATAGAGAATCGGCCAGATAAAAACATCGGCCATTCTAAAGGACTGACGTCGTAAAGACACGATATTTTTGTAGACTTGAGAGTAGATACGAGAGATTGATTCATTCATTTTGCTTCCCTTTCTTGTTAATAATTTTAAGGTAAGTTTCTTCCAGAGTGGGCTCCATTTCATTAATGCTATAGATTTCACTATCACAGTTTGCAAGAGCCTTCATTATTTCCTTCATTTTTTTATAACTGTCAACAGACACATGAACAAGATTTGCAGATTTGACTGATGCTGAAACTCCTTTGATCTTTGATAGTGTTTTTACAACGCATTCGTCTTCTGAACAATGAATTTCAACAAGACGATTACTAACAACATGCCTCTTGAGTTCAGTGGGAGTGCCAATTTCCATGATCTTCCCACGATTTATGAATGCAATTCTATCGCATAACTCCTCTGCTTCAAACATATTATGAGTGGTTAATAGGATAGTTCTTCCTTCTGATCGAAGTTGTTTGATAAGATGCCTGATGGAGAGGGCGGATTCAACATCCAAACCAACAGTTGGCTCATCTAGAATAAGTATATCAGGCTCATTCAGAAGAGCCTTGGCAAGCATGAATCTTTGTTTCATACCAGAAGATAATTCCTCGGCGAGCTGATTTCGTACAGGTGTAAGATTTGTGAGTTTCAAGACATCGTTGATTCTTGTTTTTAGATTGGGAACATTGTAGAGCAGACCATAATAGGTCAGGGATTGCTCGCAGGTAAGTGAATTGAGAACTCCAGTAAATCCAGAAACCACGTTAAGGTGTTTTTTAATATCCGTGATTTGTTTTGAGCAGTCGTAACCCAAAATGATTATGGTGCCAGACTCGGGACTGATCAGACCGGACATGATACTAATAAGTGTGGTTTTACCTGCTCCGTTTGGACCAAGTAAACCAAAAATTTCACCTTTTTGAATTTCTATGTTCACAGATACCAAAGCCTTAACTGCATCCTTACCGCTATGAAAGGTTTTGGAGATGTTTGTGATGGTTACTGCCCTATCCATGACAGGTAAACACAATTAGTATTTAATAGTCTGCCCAAAGTAGTTATTTTTCGAAAATTAGCCCTTGCAATTTTTCAATATACTTTATGTTCCTGAAACCAACGACTCTAAGTCGCTTTTCCACTTCACTCTCAATCTTTCTTCCCTTTACTTTGCCAACAGACCCGACATAGTGGAATATTCTGGCACCTTTTTTACATACCCTATAAAGCTGGGAGTAGAATTCTGAGGAATATAACTCAGGTGCGTGGGAATCTCTAGGGGGATCGTGAATGATAAAATGAAACATTTCTGATTGAAAATCTTTGATTAGCTCAGATACACTGCCTTGCATGGGAACGATATTGCCATCTTTGGCAAATAGCAAATCGCTGAATGGATTCCATTGAGCCAAGGTCACAACAGCATGGGAAATTTCGCATGTTACAACCAGTTTTGTTGCTGGTCTTTTGGCAGCCTCAATTGCAGTGTAGCCCAGTCCCATGCAACTATCAAGAATAGTAAATTCACCTTTTTCAGGGATTTTAAGATGCCGAACCACTTCCCTGGCATAGTCCAACGGAGTTTTAAAATCCCGGATAAGTTGCATTCTAAGACCATCGATTTCAAGGATGGGAACTCCATTAACTGGACGAAGTTTGTAATAGTGTTTATCAAAAAGGTCAAGACGCATCACTACGCCGTCTTTTTCTGCATAGAGGAATTTTTCATCGGTGGTATAGGTAATTGAACCATCAGAACTCTTGCAGAAAAAGGTTCTTTGTTTTTTGACCATCAAATCTGATCTCTTAATTCAATGGTTTCCTGGCCCATAAAATCCTGAAGAACTTTCGGTACAACAATGGTTTTCTTATCTTCTTGATAGTTTTCAAGTATTGCAACCATGGTTCTTCCAACTGCCAGTCCACTTCCATTAAGGGTGTGAACGTATTCTACGCCTTTTGAGCCTCTAAACCGAATGTTGGCCCTTCGTGCTTGGAAATCAGTACAATTGGAACAGGAGGATATTTCACGATAGCGATCCTGGGATGGTATCCAGGCTTCGATATCATAGGTTTTGGTACTTGCAAAGCCCAGATCACCAGTACATAGTTCGATTACACGATAGGGGATTTCAAGAAGTTCGAGAATTCGTTCTGCATCTTTTACCATCCCTTCAAGTTCCTGGAAACTATTGGTTGGGTGGGCGAATTTAACCAATTCCACCTTATTGAATTGATGTTGGCGGATAAGGCCTTTGATGTCCTTACCATAGGCACCAGCCTCCCGCCTAAAACATGGAGTATAGGCAGCAAATTTCATTGGAAGATATTTTTCCTCAAGAATTTCGCCTGCAAAAAGATTGGTAACTGGGACCTCGGCAGTTGGAACCAAAAGAAGATCGTCATCCTTGCATTGATACAGTTCTTCTCTGAATTTTGGAAGTTGACCGGTACCAGTCATGGTTTTTGAATTAACCAAATAGGGCGGAGCAACCTCCTTGTAACCACGTGAAGTGTGAACAGAAAGCATAAAACTGATTATTGCTCTTTCCAATTTGGCAATATCTCCGTAGAGTACAGTAAATCGATGGTGAGCAAGTTTTACTCCTCTTTCAAAATCAATCAAACCACTTTTCTCTCCGAAAGTATGATGATCCAAAACATCCGTTGAATGTTTTTTTGGTTCGCCCCATTTGCGAACTTCTGGATTTGCAGTTTCATCCTTACCTTGGGGCACGGATGAATGAGGTAGATTGGGCAGAAGAAGAGCCTGATCGCTTATCTGTTCTTCCAATGTTGCAGTCTCAACGGATATGTCCTTAATTCTCTTGCTGACTTCTCCTGATCTGGCGATCTCATTATCAAAATTTTCACCGGCTTTCTTTTTAGCATTGATATCCATACTTAGCTTGTTTCGCTCGGCTCTAAGCTGTTCCTCTTCTTTTTTTATTGATCTCCACTTGGAATCTAGTTCCAGGATTTTTGATAATAGAGTAAATGCTTCCTGTGGGTAGTTCCTATCATGTAATGACTTTTCTAAAACAGCCGGATCTTTCCTAAGATTATGGATATCTATCATACCATCCTATCTCCTTGTTTAAATCATATGAGAATAGCTTGCAGTTTGGCAACTGCTTCTTCCAATTTACCTTGGCGATTAAAGATAACAACTGCAGGGGCACCCGTAAAGGCACTGTAGGCAGCCAAATAGCCTCGGTTCAGGCTATCATGAAGGAAAATATCATCGTCATCTCGTTTTCTGGTTGGATCGGTTGCTCTTCGTTCTGCAACTTCTTTAGGATCTGCAGTAACAAGCACAAGCGCATCGACTTTTAGTAGTTTTAAGTAATCAAATGGAAGTCCAGGAAAGAAACCAGTGGGCGTACTAACCGAGCAATGAGTGTCTAGGATGACCTTACCGTGTTCTTTGGCAAGTTTTTCATAAACCATTTTCTGGGCCTTTTTTTGCTTTTCAATAGGAAGTTTGCGCATATCATCTCGATCTTTTACACCAAAATGCTCTTTTTCGATTTCAAGCATCAGGTCACCATAGTTAAGGATTCTATAATCAGTTTTCAGGCCTTTAAGCACTGTTGATTTTCCTGCACCTGGAAGTCCCATCACAATTATCATTCAAAACACCCCAATTAGCGAATAGATAATGAAAAAAAGTAATAAAAAGGGGTGTTACTGGCAAATTTCACCGAATAGGGAACCGTGATTTGCGTCAATTATGTTTATAGTAACAAAATCTCCAAGTTTGCCTTGAAAACCTTTCACAACAACTTGAGTGTAGTTTATATTACGACCAGTGAAATCTCGCTGCTTTTCAGTAATTAGCACAGGATAGGTTTTGCCAATAAAACGTCTTCTGCTCTCGATGTTTAATTCTCTGACCAGTGTGCTAATCTGACCAGTGCGTTTTTTCATCTCCACGGTGTTTAGTTGTTTGAGTTCCTTGGCCTTGGTACCAGGACGGGGACTGAATCGTGAAATGTTTGTAATATCAGGCTTGGTAGTTTTGAGAAGTTCCAATGTGTCTTCAAAATCTTTTTTGGTTTCAGTTGGATAGCCAACTATTATATCCGTTGCAATTGTGACTTCTGGAAATTTTTTCCTTACTGCAGTGACAATATCAACAAAATCCTGAACCGTATGGTCCCTATTCATATCCTTGCATACTTTTTCACTGCCAGATTGAACTGGGATGTGTAGAAATTTGTAGATTTTTTTATTTTCCATTTTTTTCAGCAAATCAGGAAGCATGCGCTTAACATGATCCGGATTAATCATTCCGAGCCTAATGAAAAATTCTTCGTTGGCTTTGGTACTGCTATTATCATTCAGAATAGCTTCGAGAAGGGAGATTAGATTAGTTTTGATATCGATGCCATAGGCACCGGCATCCTGACTTGTGAGTTGTATTTCTTTTGCCCCATTTTTTACACTTGCATTTATCCAGTTCACTACGGTTTTTGGTGAATAGCTTCTAAGATAGGGTCTTGCTAATTTGGTTTGGCAAAACGCGCATTTTGAAACACAACCATCATTTATTGGAATCCTGGCGATCGGTGCTCCCAGTATTTTTGGAAGGGAGTCTTTCGATTCGTAATCGCGATAGGTGGCTGCTCTTTCGGCCAATGCATCCTCCACAGCTTCATTTATGTGCCTGAGAGCAGAGGTACCAAGGATGGGCTTATGGGGAGCAATTTGTCTGATTTTTGCTTCATTTACCGTCAAACAACCAGCAACAACAAATTTTCTTCCGCTATTTTCCAGGAGTCGTATTTTTGCAAAAATTTTATTATCTGTTGCCCCTTTTACAGTGCAGGTATTGAGCACAACAACATCGCTTTCTTCCTCACGCTCGACCAGTTCGTATTTCTCACTGATAATAGCCTTCAGGATATCACTGTCAGCCTGATTTAAAGTGCAGCCATAGGTTTTGACGAATACTTTTAGCATAATAGGACCTCGTGTGAGGGTTTGATCTCTCCTAAAAAAGGAGATTCGAAAAGGACCTTGTTGCGAACGTCGCAACGTTCGCGACAGTCAAGAAGCTTTGCTTCTTGCCTTGGTCCTCTTTTCATTCTAAAAATTTAGTGAAACTAGGGTACATTTCAAAGGTTTTCATTTGCTCCAATTGCTCGTACATCTTATGGAGAATACCAACGGTAAGAAGGATACCAGTTCCAGTACCTAAAGCACCAGTAAGATCAGCAATTCCTGCGAGAAGACCAACACAAAACGAACCCATAACAGTGAGCGGGAAAATATGCTTGTTAAGAATGGTCTCAAGCATTCTTGGATCTCTTCTGAAACCAGGAATTTGAAGACCAGATTCGGATAGCTGATTGGCAACACTTTTTGCATCCATATTGGATGTTTCAACCCAGAATAGACCAAAAATAACCGAGACTATGGATAACATCAGGATATATACGATGGCATGAACCCATTCTGGAATACCTAGAATTGGTGTTGAGGTTGTGAATAGAAGAGAATAGTATTGGGTACCCTGACCCATACCATAGAGTGGTGTGAACAGATATAGAAGACCATCACGAAGTCGGTTATCCTGAGTGGTGTAACCTATGAGCGGTAGAACGCCATCTCTTGCAAAATCATATTGACGAGTTTCCAATAGGGCCTGGTAGGCTGGAACAGAGGTCACTGCACCAGTAACCTGCGAGGTTTCCCAATAGGCACCAGTTAGTAATCCACCGGCGAATAACTGCATATTAATGATCAACGCACTGGCAAAAATAACAGGAATATTGGACACATAGAAAAATTTAAGCGGCAGATTAGGTACCATGCCACGAACACGTTCAAAGGCAATGGGAATTTCAACTTTTAGCGATTCTGCGTAGACAACCACCAGGAAGACGAGTATGGTAAACAGAAATGGGACTATGGTAAGTAATGCATTGGGTAATGCCTCGGCACCACCTTCGCTCATCATAGCAATGAATCCGTTTGGAGTAGCAAAAATCAGATGCACCAAACCAACTGCAACGGAAAGTGAAACACCAGCTGCGATGAACAAGCTAATACCGCTACCAATACCATATTTGGTTACAAGTTCATCCAGGAATAAAATCAAAACCGAGCCAATGGCTATCTGGAATACAACCATGGCCATGGTAAATGGAGCATAGAGATGCTGAACACCAGTAACCGGATCTGTGATTATACCTTCACCAAGACCAGCAAAAAGAGGACTGACTGGGACTATACCTGTGAAAACTACGAATATAAGTGCTTCCACAATAGCAAGAACAATTGCTAGAATTTTCTGCGCTTCGAGAAATCTGGCACGCTCTTTCTTATCGTGCATATTTATGTTGATAATGCCTGCACCGACGAATAATTGTAGGAAGATACTTGCAAGCACGATGGGCCCGATACCAGTAGTAAGAAGACTGCCTGTACGCGATGCTGTAATTGTCTGAAGAAAATCAATGGCAGAGGTATCCTTGTATTGAACACCCAGGGCAGTGGTCTCGTACATCATGAAATAGAGAATAAGAGCCACACCAGTCCATATGAGGCGTTCTTTTGTTGCCAACGCTTTAATTGGAGCTTTAATTTCAGGCAAATATCCGGCAATTGTATGCAATATATCTAGTAGACCCATTAAAATCAGCTATTTGTTTCAATTTAATTTTATAAATCTTTTTATTTGCTAAATATAAAGAAAAATAAAAATTAAGCTGCTTTTGCTTTGGCTTCTATTTTTACAATCTGTCCGCCAGCTTCGCTGAGTTTCTTCTCAACATTCTTACTCCAGCAAAGTGCCTTGATTGAAAGTGGTACGGTAACATCACCGGTTGCAAGGACTTTACCTTTGAAATCAAAGTGATATTTACCATCTTTCTTTTCCAGTTTGTTGAGAAGGGCTTTCTGATTGATCTCGTAAAGATTAACTGTGTCAACTCCCTTTCGGGTGACGTTAACAAATCCGGTTTTACCAAAGTAACCAGGTGCATTTTTTACAATCCAACTGTTTTTGTGCTTACAGGCACCACCCATACCACGGCCACCGCGATTACCACTACCTCTTCTATTTTTTACATTACCGCGACCATGGGTTCTGTGACCTAAATAACCGCTTTTTTGTCCTTTTTGTCTTCTACTCATGTGATCACATCATTTTTCGCAGAAGTATGCTCATGCTTTCTCTTTTTCCGAGCGAACCTTCTGGATAGTTTGCCTTAATGTTCTTATGGCCTTTTGAAGGCGGATTCAATCTGAAAACAGGATTTACATAATCCACAGTTTTCTTGCCAGCAAAAATGCTTTTTGCAGCCTCCTTGATTTGCTCTTCTTTCAGAATAGATCGCAGAAGTGCTGCACCTTTTCGTCCACGCTTGTATAAAAGCGCAGATATTGTTTCTTCGTCCACTGGACCATAGGTTACATAGTCTTTCACAATGGAAAGCATACCTAGAGTCTGAGGAGAATCGTCCACCAAAACACAATGATTTGGTTTCTGAAGTCTAAGAAGTTCAAATGTCTTTCTTATTTTAGGATCAACTTTTCTTATTCCTCTTACACGTAATACAGCGATTTTCATGATTAACCCCTCATTCTGCCCTTGGTCTAAGGGTGTTTAGTCCATCAAGAGCTTTCATGGTTGCAACAGCCATGTTGTAGATGTTTTTACCGCCCTGCATGGAGCTCCAAACATCTTTCACACCTGCCATACCCAAGACTTTTCTAACTATATCATTTCCAGCCAGACCAAGACCACGTGGTGCTGGTTTCAATGTGATTATGGTACTACCTTCCTTACCAATGGTCTTTGACAAAACCGAGTGTCTGAAAGCGCATTTGCACTCCCAACTGCCGCATCCGGTTCTAACGGATATCATGTGTTTTTTTGCATCGCGAACAGCATAGTCCATTGCTGGTTTGAGCTCGTCGCTTTTACCAACACCAAGACCAACATGGCCTTTTTTATCTCCGATAACTGCAACAACACGGAATTTGGCTCTTTTACCAGAGTCAGTAACTCTTTGGGTTGTTTTTATCTGAAGATTTTCAGATTCCATATCTGGCAATAGAATGTCTACAATTTCTGGTTCGAGAATTGGTTTACCAGATTCAAGAACTTCTTCAAGAGTGGTTATTTCACCATTCTTGACCTTGATTCCAAGACCTGTTCTTGGTTGCCAGGATTCTTTATCAACAGTTTTTATTTTTTCTGCCATCAATATCACCATTAACCTGCCATAATTTTAGTTTTGACTTCGTTGAACATGCTTTTGTATTTGTCAGGAGGATTTGCAATCTTGGCCTCTGGAACTTTTTCCTTATCGTAGAGTGTTGCCATGCCAGCATCGGATGCTCCTTTCTGAGCAGCAAAAATCACTGAACCTTTGGAAGCAGTGTACATGCCCATGTCTAATACAAATTCCTTGACACCTTTTTTCTGTGCTAATTTACCAGCCATTAACCCAGCCAAGTAGGCAGTCCAAACATTTCTCTTGGATGGCCATTGATAGGTTTTTGAAAGGTGTGTACTAGTAACCGTGAGAAGGGTCTTGTCACCCTTTGGATCAAAGTCAATGAACTGAACTAGTATGCTTTTGTTGCTTCGGCGCACCACCATTCTGGTTTTTCCTCCGCGTACCAGTGCAAGTCTTTTTGCAAAGTTGGTTTTACCTTCTCTTCGTCTTCTGAAATATACTTTGAAGCTAGGACCAGATGCTTTTGTCATTGTTTTTCACCTTTTTTTGGTTCGGAAACAGGTTCGGTTTTTTTAACTTCCGGTGTTTTTGCAACCGCAGCCTTTTTTTGCTTTGGTGCTTTTTTTGGCTTTGGAGTGTATTCTGCTTTGGGTGGCTCGAATTCATTTGGAACAAATTTGTTGTCCTTCAAATAAAGCAGGAATGCTTTTTTGTTTCTGAAGATACCACTCTTTAATTTACTGTATAGTATACGTCGGTCTTTGTTTTTTACCGCTCCGGTTGAAAGTAGTAGATTCAGGAATTTTCTCTGTGCACGAATTTTCATCATCCAGACTTCTTTGCTGTTGATGGTGCTGCTTCCTTTTCTGTGACCATGACCTCTTCTGAAACGCTTTTTGGTGCTGGCTCGACCAAGATTTGGTTTTTTTGTTACCACGCCCTTTTCAATAAGGCTTTTAACATCAGATCGGGTAAGTGCACCTTCTGCATCTTTCAAACCATCAGGACTTATCCTAATTTTATTTTCGCCTACGTTGAAAATATCAGCCGCAAGCCTTCTTACAGTTGCAATTGTCATGAATGTTCACCTTTTTTTGGTTTGTTAGCTACTGCTTTCCTAGTCTCTGGCTTTTTTGCTTTGTCAAGATCGTTCTTGAACGATTTGCCATTCGAGGACCTTGGCACGAATTCCTTTTTTTCTCCACCAAGGTTAACTACTCTCAGACCAAGTGTCTTTGCCTTGTCCACAAGAAGCTTTCGCTTTTTTCCACCTACACCCGAGGCAATTCTGACTAGAACATTTTTGAGACCCTCAAGTTCAGTTAAATTATGAACAAGAACTTCTTTCAGACCAGCTCTCAGACCTCTGACTTCAGCTGCATTTTTGTAGCCAATCTTTGGTAATGCTCCGGCCCATTTGAACTTCATTCTTTTCTTGTTGTGAGTACCTCTTGGTTTTCTCCATCTTGCCTTAACGCTTTTGAAGAATCCGAGGTTCAAAACATTAAATTTAGGTTTTTTCTTTTTAGTTATCATTGAACATCACCCTTCTTGATTATAGATCCCATCTTGGAAGATTCTGCCGTCTTTATCTCTAATCCTCATGGCGGTGATAAGGTTTGCAATTGTCTGACCAACCGCTTCCTTATCTGGTCCTGAAACAGTAACACTTTGACCCTTTGCTTGGATTTTTGTTGCTCCAATGGATTTGGTTTTTCTTGGTTGTTTTTCACCAAGGAAGTTTTTGATTGTTACATCATGACCCTTGGATTCGATGGTAATTGGAAAGTGAGCATAGAGTAGTTTAAAATTTCTAGTGTACCCTTCACTTACCCCGAGAAGCATGTTTTTTACCATTGCTTCGCTTGTACCATTAAGCGCCTTTGACGGTGAAGAAACTTCTACGTTATTTCCTTCAACTTTCACAGAAACGCTTTTTGCAAAGGTTTTGGAAACTTCGCCTTGAGGTCCCTTGGCAGTGAGCTTTTGGCCCTCGATTTTTACAGTAACACCTTTTGGAATTTCCATGATCAACACCTAATAGAAGTAAGCCAGGAGCCTTCCCCCAACGTGCTTTTTTTCTGCTTCAGCATTTGTCATGATTCCGCTGGATGTTGATACTATTAATAGACCAACACCAAAACCTGGAATGAATTCCTGTTCCCTTTTTGCCCATTCGTTTCTTTTTACTGGCATTCTTGGTTTGATAACACCACAGTCATTGATTCTACCGTCCAGATGGACTTCAAACCAACCTCCGCGGCCGTCGTCAAGTTTCTTGTAGTCCTTAAGATATTTGTGGTCTTTAAGGACTTTGAGAATATCACCAACAATTTTAGTTGCCTTAACTGTGCAGACATTCTGCCCAACAGTTTCATGGGTTTTTATTGTATTCAAAGCGTCAGCTAAATGATCTGTCATGTTTTCAACCTCCGTATTTGCGGAAACCGATGCTTTCAGCCATTTCTCTAAAGCATCTTCTGCACACTAGAAGCCTGTATTTTCTTATCAGGGCTCTAGAGTTGCCGCAATTTCGACATACTCGCTTTCCTTTCCCCTTAAATTTTTCATCTGAATGTAATGGTGTCATAAAAATCACTCAATTTTCACAGCAAGGCTATTTTTTGCAAAGTCCATGGCCTCGTCTCTGGTTACTCGGTGGTGTCTTCCAACATTTGATGGCCTAAGTTTTCTTATGGAAACTCTCCCACCCTTACGTGCCAAAGAGACACAGATGTCAAAACCAAACATTGCGATTCCTGGGTCGTATTTTGCACCTGGAAAGTCAATGTATTCGTGAATACCAAATGCAAAATTACCCTGTCTATCAAAATTTGAAGACTTGAGTTGTCTTCTTTTTGCATTAAGTGCTTTGTCCAGAAAAGTTTTCGCTCCTTCACCACGGAGGGTAACCTTTGCACCTATGGGAAGTCCCTTTCTTAATTTGAAGACTGGATCTCTCCTTCGAGCGTGGGTTTCAACAGCCTTACCATCGGTGAGCCTTTCAAGTAGACCTTTGGCATGTTCGAGTTTGTCACCCGGTGCACCAACACCAATATTTACTGTGACTTTTTCGATTAATATTTCGCGCATTTTATTTTCGGTCATCAGCTTTCACCCTTAAAATTCTCGTCTACAACGAAGAGATATTTAGCAACTGTAATGAATTCTTCTTTACTATCTTGTACAATTGCTTCAGAAGGCTTGCCTCCTTTTCTCTCGATAATATCTTTTAGTGTAACGATTTTTCCAGCATGTGTACCTTCCATGACAAGACAGCGAGAGCCTTTATCCCTCTTAAGGTGGTTTTTCATTTTACCATCAGAAAGAGTAAGTAGAACACTGTCACCGACTCGTACATGGTTATCACCAAGCATATTTCTGCCATCGTGGAATGTGAAATTCAGCTTGCCACCGGGAATGGTGTGTTTTTTAACAACTTTACAAATTTTCATTTCGGCTTTTTCTTTGCTGATTTCAACTGGTAACAATCTACCCTTGTGATCAACAACAATTCGGAAGTTCTTTCCGCTTTTTGGGAATGAGACAACATCCATAAGCCCAACTGTGAATTTTTCATCGGTACGCGCTTTTCCATCCACCAGTACTAATCTATTGGATAGTACCTTTCGGACTTCTCGTAGGGTTGTGGCAACTTTAAGCACATCACGCACAAGTACGCCCAATGGAATTGAGTTCTTTTTTGGGTGCGGACCGCCAATTGCTTTGATCATCCATTTTCTTTCTTTTCTATCATGAACAGGAATCGCTTTTGGAGAAGCAATTCTTTTCAAGTGTTTAGTTCCTCCTCGTTTTGCCATGGTAATATCACCTTATTTTTTGATCAGTATCCATCTTCAGATTCTTTGCATCTTGTACATGTGGCATTTTGGCAGGTGAGTTTACCTCTTCTGCCTTGGCCTCGCTTGTTTTTGCTTCGGCTGCCTCGGTCTTTGCTTCTGCCTTTTTCATTTCTTTTTTCTTGAATGCATCATCACTGAACAATAATTTTCTTTCAGGTGTGGATTCAAGTGAAATAAGCATAAGGTTTGATGGCTGAACTGCAAGTGGGACTTCTTTTCCCTTTGCGGTTTTTGCCGTTATGCCCTCAAGGAATATGGTACGCATTATAACGTTAACACGTCCAACTTTTGCTTCCTTTCCTTTTTCAGGACCACGCATAACTCGAACCGTGTCACCTTTGTGAACCAGAAGTGATCTTTTCTTTACTTTCAATTTTCCACGCAATTCTTTGGAAAGATGAACATGAAGTCGATTCTTTCTTTTGTGGATTTTTTCCTTGTAGAATTTAGTTCTTTCAGTATCGGATTTCATTTAAACAACCCCTGCAGAGATGGCAGCAACCTTGGGGAATCGTTCTGCGACTTCCCTGGCCACCACACCTTTTATTTCAGTTCCAACTGGGAGAAAATCATCGTTTACCAAAACAGCTGCATTGTCTTCGAATGAGATTCTAACTCCATTTGCCCTTCTGAACTCTTTCTTTTGTCTAACGATCAAAGCCTTTACGACTTTCTTGACCATGTCGGGTTTTCCTTTTCTTACTGAAGCAATAACCACATCACCAATACCAAGTTGAGGTCCTCGGCTTCTTGTACCCTTGTAGTGAAGGGCACTGATGATGTAAACCATTTTGGCACCACTATTGTCAGTGCAGGTCAATATGGTTCCAGTAGTTAATGTTTTTGTAATTGTACTTGTCAATCCTTTCATAGGTGTTCACCTTGAACAATAGCTGTAACGGTCCATGCTTTTGTTTTGCTGAGCTTTCTTGTCTCGGCCAAATCAACCATGTCACCTACCTTGGCATTTATACAGCCAGGATTGTGAGCAGCAATTCTTGAGGTACCACGTGCCCATTTTCTATATTTTGGGAAATATTGGGTTTTGGTTCTTTCAACAATAACCGTATGCTTACCCCTGGAGCTTACCACCTTACCATTTAGGATTTCGCCCCTGACTTTTACGCCACCGTGCTTGAAGCATTTTTTATCATCACATTTATCTACCATATTTTCACCGATTGTAGTTTCACTCTCTGGAGTGTGATTGCGAAACCACTTATTTTTTTGTTTGTGAAGCAGCAAATCCCAGGATAATGAGTCGAGGGGTGTTCACTGATCTTTAGCCATTCATCCTCACGGATGAGTGTGACTATGCTAGAGTTAGCAGGTTTAATTAGGATACATATGTTTAAAAAGGAATTGAGAAGGGGAACGAGGAGTAGGAATTGAAAAATAATAAGAATAAAAAAATTCAAAAATAAAAAGGAAGTGTGAAACCTTGGTTTCACAAACTACAGATTAACTTTCAGACCCAATTCTTTTTTCAGTTCCCTGTAGCGGTTTCTGATTGTAACTTCAGTAACACCCGCC
>CABMJJ010000007.1 GCA_902386555.1 Candidatus Bilamarchaeum dharawalense | reverse complement strand
GTGATATGTTACTACCAATATCATACAATGGTACCTACACACTCACCCTGGTCAAAGGTTCAGCACCTGTTAAATCAATAACCTTGAAAGCATTATCAAAAGGTCCAGGTGTGGGCCCAACAAACCCGAGCTTTATCAGTGATGTGGCAGTTCCAGGTGTGATCATTGCATTATTACTTGCCTTGATCATTGCATTCATGTACTCCATATTCACACGTGGAAAGCCAAGGCTCAAAGATTAATTTTTTATATTTTTTCTTTCTATTTTAACAGTATCTACCACAGGTTAGCGGAAGCTGAAAGAAACCAAAATAAACCTAACGTTTATAAATACTTCTCTCAAAATTCCCCTTACTAGGAGGCTAGCACAATTGCTGGCCCTGCTCTTTTGCTCGGGTGATTCTGCTTGAAGAAGAAACAAGGTAGTACTACAATAGATGTATTGTCTCATATGCTTGTTCCGGAAATGAAGGTTTTGTCTGATGCTGAAAAAACAAAAGTCTTGTCAAAATACCGAATCAATGAGCACCAGCTCCCGAAAATGTATTCTAAAGATCCGGCAGCTGTAGCGCTAAAAGCTACTGCGGGAAACCTAATCAAAGTTGAACGAAACGACGGTACTGGTAAATACACTACTTACAGGATAGTGGTTGAATAATTAGTTATTCAGCTATTGAGGTGTGATTATGGTTGAAGGTCTTATGGAGTCTTATTTCAGGGTTAACACTCTCGTTAACCAGCAACTTTTGTCCTATAATAAATTTTTGGATGTGGGAATACAACAGGTTGTTGATAGAATTGGAAAAATACAAACTAACGTCGAAGGTTTTGAACTCAAGCTTGGTAAAGTAAGAATTGAGCAACCAAGATACTACGAAGTTAAGGGCGGTTATAGACAGGTTCTTCCCAATGAAGCACGCCTTAGAAATCTAAGCTATTCTGCACCAATTTTCCTTGAAATCATTCCAGTATTTAACGGGGTTGAAAGACCAGTTTACTCTGATGTTTTCATTGGTGAACTCCCAGTTATGCTTAAATCAAAACTTTGCTACCTTTCTCACATGAGAAAAGACGAACTCATTGAAAATGGAGAAGATCCAGATGATTCTGGGGGCTACTTCATCATCAATGGCAGTGAACGTGTTTTGACTTCCATCGAAGATCTTGTTCCAAATAAATTAATGGTCACTAAAGAAAGAAATGGTGTGGTCTCCAAAATTTTCTCCACCCATTATGGTTTCAGAGCAAGATGTGTGGTTGAAAGAAACGGCGATGGAATTTATACCGCTGAATTTCCATCCACACCGGCAGGCATCCCACTTCTTCAACTTCTGCGTGTTCTTGGTCTTGAAACAAATGCCCAAGTTTTATCTGCATTCACCGATGAAAAACACATAAAGAACGACGTTATTCTAAATGTCGAAGCTGAACAATCAAATAATCGTGAAGAAGCAATTGACATGCTAAGCCGAAGACTTTCACCTGGTCAGCCACCGGAATTTAGATTAAACAGAATGGAAAATCTTTTGGATAATTATTTGCTTCCCCACATCGGTGTTACAAAAGCAGCTAGAATCGACAAGGCAATTTATCTTGTGAGAATGGCAGAACGCGCAACAAGAATTGCCTACA
The DNA here is from genome assembly GCA_902386555.1 of Candidatus Bilamarchaeum dharawalense. GTDB lineage: Archaea > Micrarchaeota > Micrarchaeia > Anstonellales > Bilamarchaeaceae > Bilamarchaeum > Bilamarchaeum dharawalense. The sequence continues at coordinate 223,881 of CABMJJ010000007.1, read as the reverse complement.
AGGAACTTGCACCAGATGATAAGGATCACTATGCAAACAAACGTGTTAAGCTTGCAGGTGACATGATGGAAGAACTTTTCCGTTATGCATTCCAATTCTTGATCAAAGATCTTGTTTATCAAGCATCAAGAGCAGATGCCCGTGGCCGCAGATTGCAAGTTCACACACTTATTAGACAGGATGTCATGGGGGACAGAATCAAATATGCCATGGCAACTGGTAACTGGATTGCCGGTCAAACTGGTGTTTCCCAGTTGCTTGATCGTGTGAGTTATTTGTCAACTATTTCTCATTTGAGGAGAGTTATTTCTCCCCTGAGCAAAAAACACCCACATTTCAAAGCCCGTGACCTTCATGGAACACACATAGGTAAACTATGTCCAAACGAAACTCCAGAAGGTCCAAGCTGTTCGTTGGTTAAGAACCTGTCGGTTATGGCAGAGGTTTCCATTGGTGTTGAAGAAGAAGACATCGAAAGAATCCTCAAGGCCTATGATGTAAAGGAGCATGCTTAATTTTAGGTGAACTTATGGTCAAAAGAAGACGAAGAAAAGCACCGGATAAAACAACAATATTTCTAAACGGTAGAATTGTTGGAAACCATCCGGATGGAAAAAGTTTAGCCAGCCGTTTACGTGAACGCAGGCGAACCAATGAGCTTAGCAACCAGGTAAACATCTACTACAATCAAAAATTAAATGAACTTCACATTCTTACTGACAAGGGCCGAGTACGAAGGCCATATATCGTCGTTGAAAACGGCAAGTCCAGACTCACACCAGAAATTCTCGTAAGAATAAAAAACAATGAACTCAACTGGAATCATCTTGTGAAAATGGGCATCATCGAATATCTGGATGCACAGGAAGAAGAAAATTCTTTTGTTGCCATCAGTGAATCTGAACTTACACCAGATCACACCCATTTGGAAGTAGACCCTTCAAATATTTTTGGTGTTGTCGCCGGTGTTCTTCCCTATCCGGAACACAATTCGTCTCCAAGAATTACCATGGCATGTGCCATGGCTAAACAGTCTCTTGGTATCTACGCAACAAACTTCGGTGCAAGATATGATACCAGAGCCTACATCATGTACTATCCACAGCAACCACTTGTACAAACCAGTATTTACCGTTCTCTAAATCTAAAAGAAAAAGCAGCAGGACAAAATTGTGTTGTTGCTCTTACCAGTTACCATGGTTATAACATGGCCGATGCAATTGTTGTGAATCGTTCGTCCATTGATCGTGGACTTCACAGAGTTGCCATGTTTAAAACCTATGAAACCGAAGAAAGAATGTATCCTGGTGGGCAGAAAGATAAAATTGAACTACCCACTCCTGAAGTTGTTGGTTACAGAGGAGAAGAATCCTATCGTTATCTTGCTGAAGATGGAATCGTGATGCCAGAAAGCGAAGTCAATGGAAAAGACGTGCTTGTTGGAAAAACATCACCACCAAGATTCCTTGAGGAAATATCTGTTTTCGGTGCAGTTGAAGAAAAGAAAAGAGAAAGCTCGCTCTCATTAAAGAGTGGTGAAAAAGGAAAAGTCGACTCGGTAATGATTACTGAAGGTCCAAGCGGAAACCGACTGGTCAAGGTTCGTGTTCGATCTGTTAAAGTACCAGAAATAGGAGACAAGCTTGCATCAAGACACGGACAGAAGGGTGTCATTGGCCTTCTTGTTCCCCAGGAAGATATGCCATTTACCAAGAATGCCGTTGTTCCTGATTTGGTGGTTAATCCACATGCTATTCCGTCGAGAATGACTGCAGGCCATCTTTTAGAAACATTGGGTGGCAAGGCAGGTGCTCTTGGAGGAATGCTCATGGATGGTACTGCCTTTGCCGGTAGTACGGAAGAACAATTCCAGGAAATATTAAAACAAAACGGTTTCCAAGAAAACGGTGAAGAAATTCTTTACGATGGTTTGACTGGAAAGCAGATCAAAGCAAAAATCTTCATTGGAAATGTTTATTATCAAAGACTCCACCACCTTGTTTCCAACAAGATGCATGTAAGAAGTCGTGGTCCTGTTCAGTTACTTACTCATCAGCCAACTGAAGGTCGTGCACGTGAAGGTGGTCTTAGATTCGGTGAAATGGAACGTGACTGTCTTATTGGTTACGGCGCCAGCATGCTTATCCGTGAAAGACTTTTGGAAGAGAGTGACAAAACAGTGCAATTGGTTTGTACTGACTGTGGTTCAATCGCAACCCATGACTACGCACGAAATCGTGATATTTGCCCGATTTGTCAAGGTGAAAATGTTGAACCTGTGGAAATTAGTTATGCATTCAAATTACTGCTTGATGAGATTAAATCTCTCTACATTTTCCCAAGAATAATTTTGAAGGATAAGGGTTAACGAGGTGCTCACATGGTTGAAGTTCAAAAAGTTCTTGATAAATTGAAATTTTCTTTGTTCTCGCCAGAAATGATCAGAAAAATGTCAGCTGCAAAAATTGTGGTGCCTGATACCTATGATGATGATGGTTACCCAATTGATGGCGGACTTGTGGACACCAGGCTTGGTGTTGTTGACCCGGGCCTTCGATGTAAAACCTGTGGTGGTACGGTAAAGGAATGCCCAGGCCACTTTGGTCACATTGATATTGTTCGTCCAGTTCTTCATGTTGAATTTGCAAAGCACATTTACTACGTCTTAAAGTCAACCTGTCCCAGCTGTCGTAAGCTTCTTTCTAAAAAAGCTGTGAAAGAAATTGAAGAACTTGAAAAAACTGTGGACAAACTTGCCGATGAAGAAAAACCTGAAGTTCCTGTTGCAAAGCCAGCAGTACCTGCTGCAGTTGCGCAGGTAAGTGATGAAGTTCCATCTCTTTTGGATGTTGCTGCAACTAAAATTACTGCTTCCACCGAAGCTGCACAAAATGTGGATGCAGTGACAAAGAAGAAAAAGAAAGACAAGGGATCAAGAAAATGTCCCCACTGTAGCATCGAGCTTCCAGAAATAAAATTCATGAAGCCAACTACCATCTTCAGAGACAAGGATATGATGCTTCCAACCGACATTCGCGATTGGCTTGCTGGCATAAACGACGGTGATTTGCGCGAGCTTGGTTTTGATCCATTGTATTCACGCCCTGAGTGGATGATCATAACTGCACTCCCGGTTCCACCTGTTAACGTCAGACCATCAATTACTCTTGAAACCGGTGAAAGAAGCGAAGACGATCTTACCCACAAATTGGTTGATGTTATCAGAATCAATCAGAAACTTGATGCAAACATCAATGCCGGTGCACCCCAGTTAATTATCGAAGACCTCTGGGAACTTTTACAGTACCATGTTACAACCTACTTTGATAATGAAACCGCAAACATTCCACCCGCAAGACACCGAAGTGGAAGACCACTTAAAACACTGGCCCAGAGACTTAAGGGAAAGGAAGGACGTTTCAGATACAACCTATCTGGTAAGCGTGTTAACTTCTCAGCCAGAACAGTTGTTTCACCAGATCCACGAATAGATCTTGACGAAGTCGGTGTTCCCCAGCTTATTGCTGAAGAACTTACCATTCCAATGAAGGTTACCGAATGGAATTTGCCCTATTGTAAGGAGCTTATTCTTTCCGAAGGTTACCCTAAAGCTCTGTATATAATAAGAAGCGACGGGCGAAGAATAAAGGTCGGCGATACTCCTGAAATGAGAAAAGAGCAGATCGAAAACCTGAAAGTTGGTTACACACTGGAACGACAAATTGTTGATGGTGATATCGCACTTTTCAATAGACAGCCATCTCTTCACAGAATTTCCATGATGGCACATGATATCCGAGTTCTTCCAGGAAAAACATTCCGTCTCAACCCAGTTACTGTTTCGCCATACAACGCAGACTTTGATGGCGATGAAATGAATCTGCACATCATGCAGACTGAAGAAGCCCAGGCTGAAGCCAGACATTTAACAAAGGTTGAAAAACAGCTTCTTTCTCCAAGGCATGGTCACGCAATCATCAAACCACAGGAAGATCATGTTTCCGGTCTTTACTTCTTAACTAAAGACGAAACAGAATTCACAAAAGCTGAAGCATCAAGCATGCTTTATCTAATTGGGATAACCGAGCTTCCAGAACCAGATAAGAAAGACAAATATTCCGGAAAGCTTTTGTTTTCTCTACTGTTGCCAGATGATACCAACCTGAAATTAACCTCAAAACTTGGTGAGGAAATCGTCATAAAGAATGGTAAACTCATCAAAGGTTCAGTGGAAAGCAAGGCAATGGAAGGTGAATTACTTGAGCACATGTTCGTTGTTCACGGCCCAGAGTTCACCAAGAATTTCATTGATAATTCCTGCAGACTTGCCCTCGAAGCACTTTCCTATCATGGTCTAAGTGTTTCTCTTGAAGATTATTCACTTTCTAAGAAAGGTGAAGAAAAAGCCAAAGAAGTAACTGATAAGATGAATCGTGAAATTGACAATCTTATCATGCAATACAGAAACCGATCACTTGAACGTGCTCCTGGTATGAGCCTTAGAGAAACTCTTGAAGGACTTATCATGGAAATAACAACTAAAACTCGTGAAGATGTTGGTAAGCTGGTGGAAGTTGATCTTGGGTTAGACAATCCATCCATTATCATGGCCAAGATCGGTGCACGTGGTAGTCTGCTTAATGCAATTCAGATGTCTGCTCTTGTTGCACAACAGACTGTGCGAAATAAGAGAATCACAAGAGGCTACAGAAGAAGAATATTACCCTATTTCAAAGAAGGTGCAGTTACCGGTCCGGAAAAAGGATTTGTCTACTCATCATTCCACAGGGGTCTTACTCCCTACGAATTCCTCATGCATGCCATGGGTGGTCGTGAAGCTCTTGTTAATACAGCAATTAGAACCGCTCGATCAGGTTACATGCAGCGCAGATTGATCAACGCACTTCAGGATCTTGTTGTGTTTGATGATTTCACTGTTAGAAATGCTGATATGAGTGTTGTTCAATTCATTTACGGTGGGGATGGAAAAGACCCAATGTACTCGTCCACTGCTGAAGTTGGCGGAGATGCCAAGCAAGATGATGTGGATACTGCATAAGGTGATTATGATGAAATCTACTAAACAACAATCGCTAAAAATCCCGGCCTATGAGGCTGTTGGTGTTGTCTGTGCTCAAAGTATTGGTGAACCTGGTACGCAGATGACAATGCGTACGTTCCACTATGCAGGTGTTGCTGAACACGTACCAACTGGGTTGCCCAGGTTAATCGAAATCGTGGATGCGAAAAAAGAACCAAAGAAAGCAATTATCGATATCCACCTGAAGTCATCCTATGCCAGAAGCAGGGGCGATGCCGAGAAAGTCGCAAAAGAACTTGCCAGTGTTTTCGTATCCGATGTTGCTGATGTTGAAGATGATCTTGAAAGTTTGACCATCAAGGTTTTGTTTAATGAAAAAGATGGTAAATCCCAGGGCATAACCTTTGCCATGGTTAAAAAGGCACTCGAATCATTCCCAGGAGATGTAAAAATTGACGAAACAAATGTCATACTTAAACCAGCTTCAGAAACCAAAACAAAGGATGCTGACAAGGACAAAAAAGAAAAAAAACTAACTGCAAGGGCAGTGCGAAAGCTCACCCAGAAGGTTCGCGATACCATTGTTCGTGGCGTGCGTGGTATTCACAAGGCAGTTGTTATTAAGGGAGCAGAAGATTATTTTGTTCGCGCCGGTGGTTTCAATATTGTCGGAGCTTCTGAAAATCTCGCTGTCGATCCAAAGCGCATTTATACGAACAACATCAAAGAAATAGAGCGAGTCTATGGAATTGAGGCTGCAAGAAATGCAATCGTGCGCGAAATTACTGATGTTATGAACATGCAGAAGTTGTATGTTGATGTTCGCCATATCATGTTAATCGCAGATGCGATGACCTACGCTGGTTCCGTAAAATCAATCGGAAGACACGGGTTATCTGGTGAAAAGATTGGTGTTCTCGGAAGGGCAGCTTTCGAAGAAACAATAAAACATCTTATTAATGCCAGTGCATTTTCTGAAGAAGAAAAGCTCATCGGAGTTACGGAAAACATTATAGTTGGTCAAACAGTGCCAGTCGGTACTGGTAAAATTAGGCTTGTAATGAAACATACTAAGAAAAGGTGAATTTAATGGCTGATGAAGTTGAAGATACTCCTGAAGTAGATGAAGAGGAAATAAAGACAAAGAAAGTTAAGGTCAGAAAGGTAGTTAGAAGGAGAAAGACAAAGAAAGAAAGAGAAAACCCAATCACCGTTGCAATAAGACTTGCAGTTGAAAGTGGTTCTGTTGAGTTTGGTGCTCGTGCCAGTATTTCAACAGCCAGTGGTAAGGCAAAACTTCTTGTAATTGCCAGCAACACTCCACCTTCTATTAAAGAAAAAGTTGAAAAATTTGCAACCGGTTCAAAAATACCAGTAATTATATATGATGGAAGCAGTGTGGAGCTCGGATCGGTTTGTGGTAAACCATTTCCAGTATCTGTTCTATCTGTCTACAATGAAGGTTCGTCCAATATTCTGGACCTTGCAAAATAATCTTTTATTATTTATTTTTATCTAGGATGGTAATCATATATGGTTGAATTGACTGAAGACGATCTGACAATGTTTTCGAATTTTGAGAAAATAACCCACGTTATGCCATCTGATTATATTGCTACTGAATCCTCCATTCTCTTTCTAGTTAGCCCTGATGTTCTGGGCAAGGCAATTGGAAAAAATGCTTCAAATATTAAGAAGCTCGGTGAAGTTTTCAGAAAACGAGTGATTATCGTTGCCGACAGTCCTGATCTTGAAATATTCATTAGAAATTTCTTTGGTAACATAAAAATCTATGAAATGGAAGTTCGCGATATTATGGGTGAAAAAGCTGTTATGCTTACCATTGAAGAGAAGGACAGGGGGATAGCCATTGGAAGAGATGGCGAGAGGATTAAGGCAGCTAAAACCCTTTTAAAGAAGAAATTCAATGCCACTGTGCATGTTAGAACAAGACGAAGTGCATTTTAACTTGTGATTCTCGCCTGTTTTTAAGCTTTTATATCTATATTCTACCACATGACACTTCATTATGCATTAACTCATTCAGCACCCTATATATTTGGAGCAGGAATTCGTACTCTCCACAGAAGCTGCGAACTGACAAAATTCTGGAAAAGAGATTTTTCAACTCCGAACTCTTTAGGTATACCAGTTCCACCACGAACACGTGCCGATGTTCGAGATGAAAGACGAGAAGAATTCAGACAGTTTAAACAAGAAGTGCGTCAATTCGGTAAGGACCTTCTCAGTAGTTATTAATTCTTCTTATCCTATTCTACACGTGTATGCCTAATGGCCCCTTGAGTTTTAAACGATGAGAGTAAGGTTGAACAAGCATACGCCCGGGGGCAACCCCGGTTATTTGTAAAAGAGGTTGCATTTCATGGACATCCTGATTATCGGTGGTTCTCGTTTTGTAGGTCCTTTGCTAGTTGAAAATCTACTTAAAAAAAAGCACAATATCACTCTCTTTAATCGTGGACACGTTCGTTCCAACTATACTGCCATTAATTTTATTCAAGGTGATAGGAACAACGGATTTCCTCTAAACAAGCATTTTGATATTGTTATAGATATGTGTGCCTATGCTGGCAGTCAGACCAAAGCAGCGATCCAACAAATTGATTTTGATTTTTTTATTCATTTTAGTAGTGCTGCTGCCTACAAAAAAACAAATACTTTCCCTCTAACTGAAGAATCCGAACTTGGTGTCTGGCCTCTGTGGGGGGAGTATAATCTGGGAAAGGTGGAATGTGAAAATGTACTCCAAGAAAGCGGAATCAAATTTGCGTCAATACGCCCCGTTTACATTCTCGGACCAAATAATTATTGCGATCGTGAGCATTTTATCTATTCCAGAATAAAGTCCAATGTACCAATAACCCTGCCAGGTGACGGGCAGGCTCTTGTGCAATTTGTCTTTGCAAAAGAAGTTGCAAATTCCCTATCTCTTCTTGCGGAGGAAAAAGTTCAGGGTGCATTCAACTGCGTCGGAGATGACAGGATTTCATTGCAAAATCTAGTTGAAGAGATGGGTAAAATCGTTGGCAAAAAACCCATGTTAAGTTTCAATCCCAGTGCTGATGGTAAAAATTTCAATCAAGATGAGTTTCCCTTTGCCAATGAAACTTTTTTATGTAGTAATAAAAAACTCAAATCCTTGGGTATAAAATTTACTCCTCTTCTGAAAGGCCTGGAGGAGGATTACAAGAAATACTATTCAAAATTAGATTAGGGTTTTTCGAAGATGGATAATGGAATCTCACTTATCACAATATTCCTATTTTCAATGACTTCGTGGACATCGGTTCCCTTCTCTGTTTTCTTTAATATTCCACTTATCCAAAAATAGGGATTGCCATAGGGATCTATTCTTTTTTCCACAGCCACTCCGAAACGATCTCTCTGCATTTTTTGCATGTACACTATTTTTGCATTTTCCAAATCTGTCGGTAAATTCACATTGAAAAAAGTTTCGGGTTTTAATTTTGGTTTTAGTGTTTTAATTATCTTCTCTACTGTACCAGCTATTTTTTCCTTTTCACCCCAACCTTCTTTATGCCAATTCCTTTCTTTTTTTGCTAAAGAAAATGCTATTCCTGGTATCCCCTCTAAAGCAGCCTGCCAACAAGCAGCAATGGTTCCAGATCCAAGAAGGCAGTCTATGCCTGCATTATCTCCCCAATTAATTCCAGAAAGGACCAGGTTTGGTTTCGGGAACTCCTTTGAAAAAATAGAAAAAAGAACACAATCCGATGGCGTTCCATTTATCGAGTGAATATTACTCTCTATTCTGTGCAATCTGATGGGTTTGTGCATGGTCAGTGCTCCTGATACGGCACTGCGTTGTCTATTTGGAATTATTGCATAGGCATTGTCAAATTTATTTGCCACCCCCAGCAATATTCGTAATCCTTCAGAATCACCATCATCATTGGTAACAAGAATAGTCATAACCTGATTGGCAATAGTCTAGATTAAAAGCATTTCCTGAGTTCCATAGTTGAGGTGTAGTTCTATGGTAACAATGGATGAACACAGAAGAAAAATTTCGTTTTTTAAAACCGAGTTAATGCCTTTTTTTAATGAATTTAAAACCAATGACAAGGAAAAACTCACCATTCTTATGTATATTTTCTATTCCGATGTTGTAAGAGAATATAACAAAATAAAAGCTACAAAAATTCTCAAGGGGGTCCCTGATGCCCCTGGCAAGGAGCTTATGGCTCTCTACGATGATATAAGCAAAAATACCCAGAGATACTCTGCAGGTATTCAATCCATGGCCGGGCTCAACCAACAGTTATCCGGGCTTCTTGGTTCTAAATTCACTGGCATTAAAAACCCAGAATCCTTTTCCAAGGTTGGTAATGCCATTAGCATGCTTCGATCAAAATTCGGTAAAGATTTGGAACCTGCCAAGGCCGAAGTAGTTAAATATATCATGGACGGCCTTGGGTTGGATGAGGCAACCGCCGCTCAACTAGTCAATACCCCAGATTCATCAGAAAAAATTGCCACCTGTTCTAGTAGCCTTGTTCGTGCAAAAAGCATGGGTGTGGATACACTAACCAAATTTTCTTCCATGGTTGGGGAGCTGTTCAAAAATGATGTTGCAAAAACGGATTTTGATACTGCCTATCGTTTACTATCCAATCTGCTTTATCAGGCACAGGCACCCCGTGACCCTGGCGATGTCACCCAATATTCAGAAGAATTTGTGAATGCATATGTGGAAACCTACAATTCCATGTTTGAACCTTTTGAAACTCCTGGCTATTCCAGCATTGACCAGGCACTTAAGGTTTTTCAGGAAGCACTATCAAAAAACCAATATGGAAATACACTTACGGTTCTTGTGGATCTTCTAAATGCAGGAGCCACTGGTCTAGAAGCACAGACCAATCAATTGGTTGCATTTTTAAAAGAAAAATATGGTTCTGCTGAAGCCAAGGCCACATTTGATGCACTTGAAAAACACCAAATGGATGATAGCATTGATATGCTGGCTGAGGCTGCGGCCAAGGACAAGTATGCGTTCTATGATCTTGATCAACTTTCTACGCGATACGGGGCTGATACTGAAGAAACCACATCAGCCTTCGGACTGTTCAAAGTTTCTCCAAGTCCAAAAACACTTCACAAAGCCATGGAGATTGCCAATGAAAATATCCCAAAAACTTTCCAGGCCAATGGCGCGGTGAGTTTCTACAACATTGCTGTAAAGTTTGGTCTTATGAGGGTGTCCATGAGCAAAACTCAAACGGCAAAGAAATTAGCTCCACTATTACAAGCAACATTAAATGCGGAGCTATTGGCAAACAAAAGCGATGATGAGTGTAAGAAATACTACTCAGAAAATTATCTTCGTGCAAGAGGTTCTCTTGATAGAATAACAAAATCTCTCAAAGCTGCAAAAGCATTGGACATGCTTCCCAAAGATATTCTTGATGGCATGCTTGGTTTTGTTGAAACAAGAGCACCCCCGTTGCTCAAAGATGGTGAAAAACTCTACCTTCAGCAATTGGATAGCATTCAACCCCCAAAGGATGAGTACACCCAACCAGATTTAGCACAGGTTAAGAAAGATCTACTGGAATCCCAGTTGAAACTTGATGGAAAAGGAGAAAAAACCCTTGGCATTGTGATTACTTCACCAGACTGGAAACTTATAGAAGAGAAAAAATGGAAAATGCAGGGTGATGTGCTGATGGAATATACCTACCGCTACAAATGGATGCAGGGCTACATTATTGTTGAAAGAGGAGACTCTTTCTACTGGGCCTATCCAGTTGGATTTACGTCCATACCCTATGAAAGCAGCTGGGGCAAGCCCTATGTTAGCGGTACTCTCAACAGCGACATTATCTTCCTTTCAAAAAAGAATACCGAAGCTGCTGGGTTGCTGATGGCAAAATGAAAAGGACCGGGTCCTTTTCCAATCTCTTTTTTAGTACTATTTTATCATTTTTATCCTATCAAGAAGCAGTTCGAATTTTGTATAACCTGCCTTTGCATTGAAATGACCGGCAGTTGGTAAACCTACAAATTCAGCGTCTAGGTTTTTAGCAAGTGTCCTTTCATTTCCAACAGAAACCATCTGATCATCTTCAGAATGAAAGACCGTAATCCTACCGCCATTTTGTTTAATCCTTGTCCAATCAAAAGGTTGACCTATAAATGGCTGGTCACCATCCCAATTTTTTATTGGTCTCACTCCAATCGGTGCAGCCACCAAAAATGTTGCTTTTATTCTTACATTGCTTTGTTCTAAAATTCGTAAAGCAAATGCCCCACCTAAACTATGGGCCACCAAAATGCTATCCTGGGTAAAATCGCCTTTGTATTTTTCAAAAACATCAAACCAGGTTTTTGGTGTCTGATTTTCAGGAGTTGGAAATTGGGGGACAATAACTCTCATCCTAAGTTTAGTTAGTTCTGCATTCAACCAGGGAAACCAATTCTCTTGGGGGTGTCCTCCTGTTCCATGAATGATGAAAACATTAGTCACTTTTTCACCTGTGATCAAGGCATTAACCTAACTCTATCCCTCGGGAACATGGTACATTCTCTGATGTTTTCCTGCTGGCAGATCTTCATTACCAGTCTGTCAAGGCCAATGCTCCAACCTGCATGAGGGGGTGCTCCCATTCTAAACGCATTTATATAAAATTCAAAATTTGCTGGTTCCATACCTCTTTTACGCAGCTGCTCCTCCAATATGGCTGGAATGTGAATTCTTTTTGCACCACTGGAAATTTCCAAACCCCTATACATAAGGTCAAACGCATGGCATGTTTCTGGATTCTTCTCATCTGGCATGGAGTAAAATGCTCGGACCTCAGTTGGCCAATCATAAATAAAATAAAGTTCTTCACCTAGAATCTCATGAAGCTTTTTCTCTGCTTCTTTTGTAAAGTCCCATCCATGTTTCATCTCAAAACCATTGCTATTTAATTTGTCCACCAAATCAGCGTATTTGTATCTTGGCACTTTGGATGGAACAATAATCTCGCCCCATAATTTAGCAATGTCTTCACCAACTTCTTTTTTCACTTCTTTCAGGATGTGCAACATGGTCTGTTCCAAAATGTCCATTGCATCATTGTGGTCAGCAAAACCCATTTCAATATCCATCTGGGTGATTTCGTTGAGATGGCTGGTGGTATTATGCTTCTCTGCTCTGAAAACCGGGACAGTCATCATCACTCTATCAAAACCGCCAATCACCGCCAGTTGTTTGTGAAGCTGGGGAGATTGAACCAGATAGGCTTTATTTTCAAAATACTGAAGAGGGAAAACGTCTGCACCACCCTCAGTTGCCGCTCCGGTGATAGCTGATGGATGTATTTCTAAAAATCCAAGCTGATCCAGCTTTTCACGGAAAGATTTTATTGCAATTGACCGTGTTCTGAATATCAATGTTGATTCTTTTCTTCGTAGGTCTAAATATCTGTGATCAAGACGAATGTCGATTTCAGATGGAACCAATCCTGTTGGATCAACTGGAAGTTTTCTCTCAACTTTATTCAAATGCTGAAAGGCAGTTGGCACAAGTTCAACACCATCCGGTGCGATTTTATTCTCCTTCAATTGGCCTTCAAAAACAACAACATCCTCTTTGTTTAGTTTTACTGCATCCAGAAGCTCGTCGCTAACCACGCCCTTTTTCATGGTCACCTGGATGATGCCAGTTATATCCCTGACCTGTATAAACTTCAGTTTTCCCAGGTCTCGGAAATCATGAACCCAGCCTGCTATCTTTACACTAGTTCCCTGTACCTTCTTTGCATCCTTAATATAGTGCGTTCTGTACATTTTTTCACTTTCATAAATTGTAAACCAATAGCTATTAAAAAGGCGTCAGACGATATTAAACCTATGGAGGTTCTATTGCCACTACTAATGACTTTGCCTCCCGCAGCCCTTTCACTAATATCCATCTGTGTTGGTTTTTCTATTCTCGTTACATCCTCACTCTTCATCATTGCCTATTCTTTGAACAACAGTCAGATGGTTGCAGTTGCACGAGAAGAACTTGCAGCCCTGGTTCTTACCGTAATGATCATCTTTGTTTGGTTGAGCTTTGATGCAATAATAAATACCATGGTTTCTGGTCTTTTGCTGGCGTCCTTACCCACCTACTATCTACAAACCGCAAGTCCTGATTCCTGTCTAAATCCTCTTAATATCAATAATCCGACAATGCCCAGCTGCGTAGTTAACGGTCTTACTACCAGCCATGTTTCTCTTGCAATCGCCTCCATGGGTATTCTTGAACAGACGCTCAAAGGACAATATATGAACCTCTATCTTTTCGAGGCACTTGTTGGTTTTCTATCAACAATCAGTTTCCCGGTTGGTTCGCCAATTCCTGCGGTTAACATCGTTTCTCTTTCCATTGCTCCATTTGCAGGTCTTGGTATGCTCAGTACCGCCCACACCGTTGTCGTTGAAGCAATTGGTTATCTACTTACGGTAGTATGGAGCAAGGAGTTCATTCTTCTATTTGCCCGTGATATTGTTCCTCTGCTTCTTTTACCTCTTGGTCTTATCCTACGTGCATTTCCGTTTTATAGGAAAACCGGTTCCAGTATCATTGCTCTTTGCTTTGCACTTTATTTTGCCCTGCCTTTTGCAGTGCTACTGTCCAACTATATGATATTTGACATCTTCCAGCCAGCTGATTTTGCCTACAATCCATCATCTGCAAGTGCCATGCATACAACAAAGACAAATAGTGAAGTTACCGGTGATGTTACTGCTTCACAGGATGAATCTGCAGGATCTCCAACCGGTGATATGTTTGAAGCATTCCGTGCGCCCAGTATCACTGACGTTGCTTCCCAGGGAGTTGGTGCACCCTGTGCTGGAAATGCCATTGTAAGATTGTTCTGCAGTATCTCCAATCTGGTTACTGGTGCGTTCAAGGTCGTTGGTGGTTTTCTAAGTACTGTCTTTACCATATGGCGATTTATGATTGGCATGGCCGGCGATTTCTTTTTTACCGGTTTCAATAATCCTATTATGCCATCCAGTGCCTCTGCTGGTCTTTTTCATTTCCTCATATTGGAAGTAACCACGGTAAGTCCATTTATTGTAATCATAATGCTCACAACTGTTTTGGAAATTATAATCACAGTTACTGCATATAGAAGTGTTTCTCTCATGATCGGCGGTGAAGCTGAAATAATTGGTTTAACCAAGGTTGTGTGATATGAAACGCGCTTTTTTCATTTTATTATTTATCTGCATTGCATTTGCAGGCACACCGTTTTTTAATAGTCCATCCCAGCCCCCTTTGACTGGATTAACCGATCAGATTTCCCTTCTCTTCCAATTTGTTGTACCTCTCATGTTCATCATGATCATTCTGGCAGCCGCAGCCTATGTTGGCGGTCAACTTTTTGGTACTGAAACCAGAGCAAAGGCAAGTGTCTGGTCTCAAAGTATGCTAACTGCAGTTGGAATAGTTGCACTCATCCTGTTCCTGATTTATGCTGTTCTTCCTGGTTTCTTTTCTGGTCAGCTCTCAAGTGCCATGCTTGATCTTTACAATCCTCTCACCCATCAGGGCGCAATACCAACTATCCTAAGCATTGCACAAACTGGATTTGCAGTTTTGATTTTAGTAATGATAATCATTGCAGCTGTTATCTATGTTCTGGGTCCCATGTTTGGAAGCGAAACCAGAGCTCGTGCTGCTGTCTGGTCAAACAATCTTTTGGCGGCTTCCATCCTCGGGGCTGCCCTTTACCTGATTATCTATAATGTTATTATTCCAATTCAGGTGGGTATTTTTACCCAACCCATAGCAGTTGGCCAGTGTTCTGGTGGTGCTAGCCTTGGACTGTACGGTGGGATTTTGGTTGATGTGTGCATTCTAGTTTCCATAATCATACTAGTCACCTATATGTTATCCCGTTTCCTCAAAGTTCCTGAATGGGAAGCCTATCTTAATATTGAACTTTCCAATCTCATGAGTTCTTTTGTTGTAATAATTTTTGTAATCGGATTGTTTGCAACTGGAAGTGCCGTAACCTCCACCTGGTACGATTCGGTTAGTTATTGCAGTGCTGCCGAAGCTGCCATTGCGTTCATGAGTTCATCTGTTTCAGAAAGCGCACTGAAAGCAAGTATGGATGTTTACAAAATACAAGCATGCACCTCGATGCTATCCACATTCAGCAGAAGAACCGGAGAATTCGTTCTTACTCAAACCTATAAAGTTTTTCCAGGTGTTGACACATTCGTTTCAGTTACCAATGTTCTGAGTTTTACCCTGATATCATTCTATAGCACCATCTCAGTCCAAATTGCCCTACTTCATCTTGTCCAAGGTCTTATGATTCCGTTCTTCCTGCCTGCGGGTCTTATCCTTAGATTCTTCCCCCCCACGCGAGATGCCGGTGCATTCCTCATATCTCTGGCCTTTGGTTTCCAGTTTCTTTTTCCAACTCTCTACATAATCAATGGACAAATTTTCAATTCCATAGGCGGAGAACCCTACAGAAGCCCAGAAACGTTAATCAATTTCCTCTGTGGTCCATTGAAATATGGTGCAGCTGGTTATCTCTTTAATCCAAATGCAAGTCCGCTATTCAAAATTCCAATTCCTGGTTTTAGTACTTTATTAAGAACGCTTGGAACACTGACTTCTGAAGGTCTTTTGAATGCAGTTTCCATGTCGGAATTTATTCCGATTTTGGAGCACATCGCATCATTGTCCCTGCTGGTTCTTTTCATGCCTGCATTGGCGATGATGGTAACCATCTCATTCATAAATGTCATGACTAAATTCATTATCACTAAGGGGTAGTATGGCTATTATAAGTGCAATGTGGCAGGATTGGGTTTGGGTTGCTGGTGCCGTACTCAGCCTCTCCACTATTCTTGTTGCCATCGTTTACTTTTTATCAGAATTATTCATCAATGAAAAAATGAAAAATTGGGCAAAGATGGAACTTGCTGAAATTTTCTACTCAGCAATAATAATCTCCATGGGTATCACTGGTCTTCCACTTGTGGATGCAGTGGTGCAAGGTTCTCTTGGGGTTTCAAATATGGGTTTCTCCCCAACAGGAACCCACGTTGGATGCACTGGCAGTGTGACCAGCTTTTTCATTCCAACTACCGATTACGGAACCGTCATGCCAACTAAAACCTATCAATGTAAGGATATTTGCGGTCCTGATATTGCTGTTGACCCTAAATCCATCTATCATGATATAGAATCCTGTCACATGCGGCTTGGAATTTGGTACATGCGTGAAGTATTTGACGAAGCAAAGAATTTTGCCTTCAACATTTACCTAAGCTATATCGGCACATCCATGCTTGCCCAATTCACCATCAACATAGAATTCATTTTCGAAAAGGCAGGTTTCTTCACATTCACGCCATGGGCTGGTTTCTACACCATGGGAAACAAAATCAAAGAATTGTGTTTTGACTGGGCAATGAAACTTCTTATGCTTACTAAATTCCAGGAAGTTCTTCTCAGATTTATTGCCACTGCCGTATTCCCTGCATTTTTCGTTATTGGAGCCATCCTGCGGGCATTTCCCCTAACCCGAAAACTAGGGGGTCTTATGCTTGGAATGGCAATTGCACTTTATTTTATTTATCCTGCTTTCTATGCATTTGGCGCACTTCTAATGCTTGATATCAAAAATGATCCGCAGGTTCAACTGGCCTGGCTCAGTAGTCCTGCCAATCCAGCTGCACTAAGCACCAATCCAACTGATAGTCCGGGAGACTATCCTGATCCACCAATTGCAAATTCAATGTACATACGACAAAACATGTCCACACTTGGAGGCACCTACGAAACTGGAGAGGTTATGGATCAATTAAGAGACATGGAAGGAAAAGACTCAGGAGAATACTTCAAGGAAATGGAAGCTGGTGCCCTTGCCAGTGGTCAAAAAACTACTCCTGGTTTTGATATGTCCAAAAGAGTAACTGCTACTGAGGATGAGAAACAACAAAAAATAGAGGAGGCCAGTAAAGCTGCAGATGATTGGTTTGGTACAGTGTCAAAGGAAAATAAGGCTGATAATTTCATTGGATTTGCATTTGAAACTGGAGGGCCATTGGATACTTTGGCCAGATTAACCTTTTGGTCAGTTTTCTTCGCCCTATTCAGTATTCTTGGAACAATTGCTGCAATTCGTTCGCTTTCCATAACATTCGGTGGTGACATAGAGATTGCCGGGCTTACCAGGTTGATATGATGAAGAAATTCTTACTTTTGTTCTTGTGTTTGCTTCCATTCATATTAGCCGTAGATGCCGATCCAGACTCGCTTCAAAATTATTATAATAATTTCAAAGGTAATCTGAGTGCTGAAATTGATTCCTTTGTTGATGCCACTGCTGCTGGTGCATCCACTGTGCCCGGGGTTCTCAATGCTTTCAAGGCATCTGATTGCAGTGATCATTGGATTAACGGCATGTTTGGCATGTCAGGTGTCGGCACCATAATCTCACTCTGGCTTCTTCCTGCTACCACTGTTGGTCTGCTTGTACTTTTTGCCATCACTGGTCTTTACATGTTCGGCCAGATCATGAATGCACCAAATCTAACTCAGATTGCCAAAGATGAAGCATTCCAAACAGGATTAACATTTCTGCGTGTTCTCATTGTTGCTGGAACACTGATGGCATCTAATTTTTGGTACGGGCTAAGCACTGCTGGAAGTACTGACAGAATTTATGGTAATCCCAATATTTATGAGGACCCTTCCCAACCCCAGGCAATAGAAGCTGCAATGGCATTTTCTAGACTTATGGTTGGTGATATGATCAACCATTACAGCATGCTTTTGATGTACAACATGGTCATCCATACGGTTTATTCATCCACAATGTGGTTTGGTGTTACCTGGCGTGCCATGTACTCTTTCAATCTTGGTCCGGTGCTCAAACCAATTATTGATATCATCGGAACTGCATTGCAATTTCTTTCACTTGGCATAAGTGAATGGTTGCTGCACATTGTTACTCTATGTTTTATCAAAAAATGGATGTGGGGATTGTTTATTCCAATGGGAATGTTGCTAAGGGCATTGCCACAAACTAGAAATGCTGGTGAAGCCATTCTTGCGCTTTCATTCGCCCTAGCAATTTTCTATCCCTTCATGTTTGTTTTTGATTATGAAGTTCACAAGATAATGAAGCTTACCATAATTGATCCGCAGCAGGCAATGGATAGCTTTTTCCAAAGAAGCGGAGTTCTCAATGTGTTTGGCTCAGTTGTGGTGATGATGCTATTAATGTCAGGTGTTTTCATCCAGTTTTTCCTTGGGTCTGCACTGTCATTGGCTTTTGAACTGATAAAAGGAGCAGTCTACTATGTGGTGATAATGAGCATTTTCATGCCATTCATCAACATATTTGTCACTCTAACCTCTGCAAAAGAGACCGCGGAATTTTTCAAGGCAGATGTGAATTTCCTTGCCTTCCTTAAAATTATTTGAGGGTTGCCATGGTGCTACAAAACGCAGTTGATATAGTTTCAAGTACTTCCGGAATAACCTGGGGTAGTGTTACTATTTTTCCTGGACTTTGGAGCTATGTGGCATTCGCAGGAGCTGCCCTGTTCACTTCGATTGTTTTCCTTTCTGCCATGTACCTTTGGGCAGTTATGTTCAGAAACCAGCAATTGAATTCCTATGTAAAACAAGAGCTTCAAGAGTGCTTTGTTACCGCTCTACTCATCCCGCTTATTTTCGGCATGATAGCTGGTCTCGATCATATGGCTGTTGGTAATTATGTCCCCATGGAGCTTCTTCCTGAAGATGTTGACCAAACAACCAATGTTTACCAGGCAGCTCAGCAATATTATGAACGAGTTGAAGCGGATATGAGTGCCTGGCTTAATCTCAACTATATTATGAACATCTATGTTGATCAAACAGCATCTGTTACGCCCTATGCCCGGCCACTTGGTGTTGGTTTGGTTGCTTCTCCACTCACCGGTATCGCCTCGCCATTAAAACAACTTCTTTACAATATGACCACTGCGCTTTCACTAGCATTTATCATCAATCATGCACAACTGGTTGTCTATTTATTCTCGCTTCAGGCATTCTTGAATTTCTATCTGCCATTGGGTATTTTCTTTAGATCATTCACTCCAACAAGAAGACTGGGAGGTACCCTCATCGGTGTTGCATTGACTTTTCTATTTATTTTCCCTGCACTTTCCACACTTACCTATTCTATTTTCTATAATCGCAGTGGCGGTCCGCTCATGTCATTTGATATGCTTCTTGGTCAATATTTCGGTGACTACACTGGCGGTTTTGGGGAATCGCTTTCCAATTACTACGTCACGAATTTTAACAGCGGTAGCGGAGGTGTGATGGACATTGTTGGTGGGGTTTTGGGAGGATTGGGTGATCTGATTCAAATGTTTATAGGCAAACTTTTCCTTATACTATTTATTATCCCCATGTCCATGATTAGCTTTGCATTTACCATCGGTTTTGTAATTCCTGCAATTAACATCATTATTTACACTGCTGCAGCAAAGGTATTGAGTAAACAATTGGGTGAAGAGGTTGACATAAGCTCTCTTACCAGGATGATATAATGGCTGACTTCCTATCAAGTTTTTATGGAGGAATTTACGGTGACTGGGGCTTCATTTCAGTTGCAGCCGCAGCCATCGCAGTTTTAGCCTCCTCCATTCTGATTATGATGTCCCGTTTATTCGGTCTTAAAAATCTTGAACAGGTTGCAAAGACCGAATTCATCTATGCCATTTCTACCGTGGTTATTGTAACCGCAGTTGTCTTTTCCATTCCGCTGTTGGAGCAACTCCTGGCAAATCCCACTGATAGCCTTTCACGATGTCTATTCGTTGAATCGTTGGGTGTTTCCTGTCTCAATCCCCCTCCTTCTGTTGCTGGGCAAACATTCATGTGTGGCACTCAACCCTGCGGTACACTTATCGATTGGATGAAGCTTTACATGGAAACGCCAACCAAATGTGTTACCCGGTTCATGAAATTTCTCTACGGTCTTGCAGTTCCAATAGATGGTGCCGCATCAATTTACATGGAAATTTTCATGTCTGAGCATGCTTCTGGTTTTGGTGTCAAATGGATGTCTGAACGTATTATGAATGCAACACAATCCCTGTCGTTTTACATGTATGCGTTCTATCTTCTTGTTCACTCTTTTAATTTTGTTAAATATTATGGCGGTTTCTTTTTCTCCATTGGAGTCGCACTCCGAGCATTTCCACCAACCCGTGGTGCTGGAGCCTATGTCATGGCGTTGTCCATCGGACTGTACTTTGTTTTTCCACTATCCTACATTCTAATCGCATCCATGGCCACTCAGCATTCCCAATCCGTTATTTCAGGTTTTGATCCCTCCGCCGCTGGCAGTACCAATTATATTTGTGCCATACCCGATCCTGCGGATGTTTCTTCCATGGGTTGTGGTGCAGCTGATGTTGGAAGGTTGATGGAATATCCAGACCAACTGGCAGCCAATAAAAAAGAACTTACTGATTTATTTACTGTGGAAATAGATGATTTTGTTAGGCATTTGTCATCTGTGATTTGTCTCTTCCCCATGCTTGCTTTTGTGGTTCTATTAACTTTCGTGTTAAATACTACCAATTTGTTTGGTGGTAATATCCCTGAGATTGGGCGTGGGTTGGTTAAGCTAATCTAATTTACATACTTTTATAAACTCTTTTTACCACAATTTTATTCATGGGCATAGATCTCTCTTTAGGTTGCCATCAATCGCTCAGACAGGAACTTAAGCAAGAATTACGTTTATCCTTGCACCTAAGGTTAGCGCCGCCAGATGGAATATCTTTTCGTGAGCCACCACCATTGAAATCAATAGAACGACTAGATGGTGCACCAGTTATTCCAATCTCCAGAAGTGAATTGGCCTCATATATCAGTGCAGTAAGAAAAGCACGAGAAATTTTTGGGGAAGTTGAACCCTCAGTTGTAATTATCTCCATGCGGGGTGCATTACCATTTTTCAGGTCCATCGCTCAAGATAGAGTGGAACGTGCCATTTGGGCAAATCCTTCAGAAGTAAAGAGTTTCGACTACCCAAGTCATGGATTTACTGGAGTTAAGGTTTACACAAGTTATTTTCTTGATAATCTAGGTGAAGTTGTTTCCAAAGGCCTAAAAAGAGCTGTAAAGCAATCCATTAATGCAGAGGCTGGACATCGTATTGTTTATGTTGATACTTCAGTAACAGGTACAAAATTAGGTTGGTTCATGCCACAATTTACCGAGGGTGTAATGGATCTTGCAAGTCAGATGGGCGAATCAATCCAACTTGTCAATATCCTCCTGCACCATGGACAACCTGGTCGTTATGATACAAAAACAGGTTTAGCTGATGAACTGGTGACAGTCACAACCCACAATATTGGGGTTGAAAGTCTTATTACTGAGGACAATGCCACTTTGCTCGGTGCAAGCTATGCTGGTAAGTTTAGATTGCACCCAGATGCTGTTGGAGAAATTCAATCTATGGGTCGTGTTGTTAATGCTGGACTTTTAATTGATGCTGGCCTTGCTGTGCTTCATATTAAACCGGAACTTGGTGAAACCACTGCAGATCTTTTTGTGAGGTTGGTTGGAAATGCAACTCGAATTGCTTAAACAAAAAGCAGTTGAACAGGTGGGCCGGCTGCGTGGTACTCCATTCAAGGATAGAATCCAAGACTACAAATCAACCATCAAATTTTTGGATCGAATCAATCCAAATTCCCCTCTTGCTCTTGATTTTGCTTTAAGAAAATATGAAATCCTATTGCGAGATATTTCAGCTACCCTAGAGCTAGTGGCAATCTATGATATGTTATCCAAATCAAGCACCACCATGCGAATAGGTGACCAAACCAAAACTCTGCTCTTTGACCTTACAGAACTCGTAGTTAGAACAGAAGCCATGGAATATGTTCGGTCCCATGGTCATGGTAAATTGTTCGTTCCACATAAAATTTCCGGATCCTTTACCAATGCTGGTGCCATTGTTCGCTCAGGTGAAATTGATATCGGCTTGAGTGTTGAACCTGAGGGTTGTGCCTATGCATATTTTTTTGAAGCCCATGGTCTTCCAGTTCTTCATGTTTTTGCTGATTTTGACGATCATGGTGGCATTGATTATAGGGAAACAGAAGATCTAACTCGCCTATCTGGTCGAAGAGTCTTGCTTATTGAAGATGACGTTCGAACTGGCAAAACACTGAAGGCAGTTTTAGCACATATTGAACATTTTGGAATTCTTGAACTTCAACTGTTTCTAGGTAATCTGGACCAGTTCCAAAACATAAATGCTGTTCCAACTCGAATTGCCAAGGTCCACTCAAATAATGGTCAATCATCCATTGGTGAGCAGGGTCTTGCAGACGATGAGTTTGTAGCATTTTTCAGTGGCCTATGTGATCGGTACCAAGTTTTTAGAAACCCGCCAAAATAAAAAATTGCGAAGTTTTTAATTACTCACTTTTGAATATCTCTTATGTCAAGCCGCAAATATGTTCTGGATACTTCTCTTTTTGTTAATCCCTATGCTCGTGAGAAATTCGGTAAGGATCCCAGCTCTGCCATAACCGCTTTTGTTGAGCATGTGAGTGGTCTGGAAGTGGATTTTTATATGCCCCCCATCGTTTTCAAAGAACTCAGTAATTTTGTTGAAGCAAAAGCATTGGGCGAGTTTGAGCTGATAGTAAAAAAACGAGCACCAAATACCTACGGAATTTTTTTACCTGCAGCCATCTTCTATGAATTTATTGAGGATATTCGTGGAAGAATGAACAAGGGAATGCGTCTAGCCGAGGAATTTGCCAAGGATAATCATCCTGATAATGACACCAAACTAAGAAAATTGCGCGAAAAATATAGGGATGCCATGCGTGCTGGTATTCTTGACAGCAAGGAAGATTTTGAACTCGTTCTACTTGCTAAAGAACTCGAAGCAGCACTTGTTTCATCTGATGAAGGTGTCATTAAATTTGCCCATCAGATTGGTTGTGAATGCATCGATCCAACCAAGTTCCACTCGTTCCTAGCAAAATTAAAGAAAAAATAATCAATCCTCTATTGCCTTCCCTTTAGAGTAGCTATTCAAAATTTTTGTTGTGTTTTTGTAGATTCGTCTAAATCTGATTCGCGTTTTTCCTTTCTCTACTTTTCTAAATATTTCCTCTATTTTTGCATCCTTGCTGCTGTGTTTCAATATGTCCTTCCAAACTTTTTCATCTTTAATAAAA
The DNA here is from genome assembly GCA_902386555.1 of Candidatus Bilamarchaeum dharawalense. Taxonomy (GTDB): domain Archaea; phylum Micrarchaeota; class Micrarchaeia; order Anstonellales; family Bilamarchaeaceae; genus Bilamarchaeum; species Bilamarchaeum dharawalense. Next base: position 200,573 of record CABMJJ010000007.1, on the reverse strand, counting down.
ATCTCAAATTCCTCACTTATTTCCTTTCCCTGTTTTATCCTATTTACGGAGTCTTCCAATCCCCTATAAAACGCCATACCCAATCTCTTTGCATGTTCTTCACGATTCATTCCAAAATCATTTATGAACATGGCTGACCGAAGGATTCTTTGATAATAAAATCCAAGAGGCATATCCAAAAATCTGTTGGAAGCCTGGGCAATGTCTTCTATGTCTGAATAGGCAGTAACGTACTTGACAGCTTCTGTTCTGTCAGAACTTTTCAGTACCACACCCTCTTTCCTTCCTTTATTAAGTGCAAGGACCACTCTTCTCAAACCCGGGTAATCATCACTTTGGAATTTTCCAATTTTTGGTATACTGGGCATACCATACTTGCTAACCATTCTGTATCTTTCGTCGCATCCTAGAAAATTTTTCCCATTATAAATGTCAAAAATATACAATCTAACATCAAACTGATCAGTTGGTTCAGTGTGTGGGGTATTTCCAATCATTTCCCCACAAAGCATATACTTTGGAAAGTCTTTGAAAAATTTCTCCAGTTTCATCTCTCTTACTTTCTCAGTTACAAAGGCATCCAAAAATCCGCCCCGTGAAAAGGCGTATATATCTCCTTTTATGGAGACGATTCTTACGTTATAACCGTCTATTTTTTCCTCAGCATAAATAATCGGAAGATGAATGTTTTTCTTCAGGCCATTCTCAAGAGTAAAAATTCTTTTTATGTGGGGATAACTTGGTACTATTATTTCATTTGTTATAACTGTCCCTCTTTCCACATCTCTAAATGGATCTTTAACTCTAAGATACTCTATTTCGTCCTTTATTTTTTCTATTTTACCTTTCTGAAGAGCATCTTTCAGAACATTGGGGTCCATAATCAACCTACCAATGTAATCTTTATGTATATTCCGAATCACTAATGTTAGGATGAATGACAATCACTACGAAATGAAATTCTGCATCCACCATTTCGGTTGCTATAGTGATAATTTTAACACTCTCTTTCCTGGCGTTAGCGTCCAATGTTTTAATATGCAATTTATAGGCAAGGACGCAGTTGATCTGTTTCATTTTTTCAACACCAACAGCCTGTCCCAATCCATTGTAAACTACCTGAAAAAACACAAATCCGTGAAAAAGGTTCAGGTACTTGAAGAAAGGGATGGCGATCTTTATCTTAAAATTATCAGTAGACGTGTTGGAAAAGTCAAAACCATATCCGAAGTAGTGTTCACAAACAATTGTTACTATCTGAAACCTCTTACCTACGAAAATAATTGCGAGGTTTGGATCATTGGAAGTAGTTCAAAAGAAAATCTTACTAAAGTTGTAGAACAGGCACAGAAAGAAGGCGAAGTTAAGATTGTCTACATCAAAAAAGGTGTTTTCAAAGACTTTCTTACCAAGCAGGAAAGGCGTGCCATAATGGCTGCCCATGTGCTGGGCTATTATTATTGGCCAAGAAAAACAGACGTAAGAAAAATTGCCGCTCAACTCCATATTAGTAAAACTGCACTGCTCAGTGCACTAAGGCGTGCAGAAGCAAAAATCATCACCTGGTCCATATAGACCATGGTCTACTAAAATAATAAGTCCACATCCAATCTAATTCCTACCATGTTTGCCTGGTTAGCCCTGTTTGGTCGGATTGTTCTGCTTGCCTATGAGCGTATTTTTGTAAAGAAGCTTGGTACAAAAGCAAATCCTCTGGCAGCTGCATTTCTTTTCTTTTTCATAGGTGCAGTCTGTTTGCTACCCTTTGCTTTTTTCGAAACCGTGGAATCCTGGTCATTTTTGGGATATGCTGTTCTCAGTGGTTTTCTAATCTCTCTGGCAGATGTTCTATACATTTACGCTCTTTCAAAAGAAAAGGTTTCCCTAATTGCTCCACTCTATAATCTGAACATTGTGTTCCTGCTTTTCCTGGCGGTTCTGTTTGCTCATGATAGTTTTTCTTTTGCTAAACTTTCTGGTGTCCTACTGGTTTTCTTTGGTGCCACCACACTTCACAAGTTCCCAAGTCTATCCAAAATGTTCGATTCAAGTGCAGTAAAGGCAATAGTCCTCTCTGCTTTATTTTTTGCATTTGTACGTACGGTTGATGCCGTTGCATTCAAGTCCTTTTCTCCACCCGCAATAATCTACGCTGCTGTAATGTATTCCGTTGCCAGTGTTGTTTATTTCGTTTCTTTATTTTTTCTTGGAAAACTTGTTGAAATCAAAAAGCTTTTTTATGAAAAACCAGTTGTTTCGTTCCAATGCGGTTTTGTCAATGGTTTTTCCTATCTTTTTCTGCTGTTCGCCATAAAAGAAATAGAAGTTTCTCTGGCTGAACCATTGGCCATGCTTTCACTTCCTCTAACTATTTTCCTGGCCACCCATGAATTTGGTGAGAAACCTAATTGGCTGGCAGTGGCGATTATTCTAGTCGGAACCTGGCTTCTTTTCCTTTAGTTATATTTTTCAATTCTGCGATTCTATATTAATCTATGGCAACCCCAGAGCAAGAAGTTCCCCGGAAAGTGGATCCATTTGAAGTTGCTTTTGAAAAGCTTAATGCAAGCTTAAGACAGGGCGGAAAAATCCATTTCAATGCTTCTCGAGGTTCAGAAAAACATGCAGGTATTGACCTTATTGTACCAAACAATACGCCCATCCAATTACCTGTTGAGAAAGCAGTTCTAATCGGCACCGCTCGTGGCAATGAGAGCATGGGCAATGCACTTGTGTTTTTTGTTCCAGATGAAAAACAACCCTACTTCCTTTTCTTTCTCCATCTATCAGCTAAAACATTCACTGAACTTAAAAAACAAGGAATTTCCATTGGTTCTGAGGTTTCCAGCAGCGAATTAGATGGCAAACCCATTGCCTATAGCGGCAACACTGGTCGTAGTACCAGTCCCCATTTGCATGTCAGCGCAACTGTTAAGCTTCAAAGTGGTCAGACCGCAGAAGAATTTATGCAGATGTATCGTGAAGGGTCGCTGCCTTCGTTTTTGCAAGGTAAAAATTTCTATCCACTTCAACTTCTGGGTTCAGGTGGCCTGATAAAAAAAGGTTATATCGATCCAACTGATCTTATTCTAGATCGAAGACTAGCAATTTGTAGTCTTCCAAATCTCCAACCACCTCCTAAAAAACCAAGATTTGATGGAGATACGGCAGTTGCATTGGTTCGTTGATTACCAGGGAACCTTCTTCAGACCAACCCTGTTTGCAAGCATATTTGCCAATGGATGAAGAATCACAGTCAAAACCAGGAAAAATAAAAGATTTAGGGGTGTGAAAAGTTCATCTTTTGCAAATGGTGTAACAAACACCAAGGCTATTATAATAAACATCATAGTGTCCAGAAGAAACGGTTTTCCCGAATCAACGCCAAATCGTCTTTTTATAAAACTTCCACACGCGTCCCCACATAGAGTACCCAATGCCAGAGCAAAACCTGCCATAAATTGAATTCGTGCATCAGCAAAAAACGGAAGTTGATAATAATTTGCAACCAGGGCACCAGCCACTGTCCCTGCCAATGTTCCGCCGATAAATCCGCGAATGGTCTTCCCATCACCGAAAATTCTTTTGTTATCTCCCAGTCTATAACCAAGATCCAGGGGCATTCCGCCTCCCAGAACCACTGGCGAAGAATTAGCGATATAAATGGGTATGAGGAAAATTAGTAAATCTAAAATCGTCATAATCTTTTTCTTCGCTAAAGATTTATATTTATATCATGAGATTTTGTTGTATGGAACCTCAATCTGAAATTAGAAGACGATCAGTTAAACCTAGTGGTGGCCTAATTCTTGGCACAGGGTTGCTTCTCATATTAGCATTCGTAGCCCTTATCGCATTATTCTTTATTGTATCTGCATTCACCCCGAGCATGCTTGGTAAATGTGTTGCAGTTATGGAAATAAACCAACCACTTGTTACTGAAGGTGCTTCACCATCCCTGCTTACCAGCGGCATTGCAGGTTCAGAGGAAATTGCAAATAATATTGATCGTCTGAATAAAAGGGATGATGTTGGCGCAGTTGTTATTGTGTTCAATTCCGGTGGCGGATCTGTTGTTGCAACCAGGGAAATTTATGATTCTGTTAAGGCACTAAACAAACCAAAGGTTGCCTATTTCCGTGAGGTTGCTGCATCAGGAGCCTATTACATTGCGACTGGAACAGATTATATTGTGTCCAATCCAAATGCACTCACCGGCAGCATTGGTGTAATAACTACCATTGCCGAAATGCAAGATCTTTTTGAAAAAATTGGTATAAACACCACTGTAATAAAATCCGGTAAATTCAAGGATATTGGATCGCCCTATCGTGAAATGACACCGGAAGAGCAGCAGCTTCTACAGGCAGTTAATGAAGAAGTTTACAATGAATTCAAATCCATCGTGGTGGAAAATCGAGGTTCCAAATTGGACATGTCTAAATTCGAAAATATTACTGATGGTCGTATAATGACTGGCAGGCAGGCTCTCAAGGTTGGTTTGGTGGACCAAACTGGCACTAAAAAAGATGCAATCATGAAAGCAGCACAGCTTGCCGGGATGAATCCAACTTCCTACGACGATGTTCGGGTGTGCGTTGTTCCATCTGCTGGTACTGATTCCAGTCTCTTTGGTCTAGATTCTTTGATAAAAACAATTGAAATGAAATCGAATTTACCAACGATAAAGTGATAATTTGAAGAATCCGGTTGTTTTAGTTTTGTTTTTTATTCTTTTGATTGTTCTAGTCTATACCTTTTCTCTGACCATGTCCCCATCCATAATGGTGCACGAACCAGATAGTTATCCATCCTGCAAGGACAATATGACCCAGTTCTGTTCAATTGGTTCCTGTGGTGGGGTTTCAACCTGTAACCACGGTATCTGGTCCTCTTGCAAATGGGATATTGTTTGTACTCCTAATTCTACAAAAATGTGTATTCAGAAAGGCTGCGCCTATGCAGTTCAGGTTTGTAATGAGTGTGGTTCTGGTTATGGGCCTTGTGGTCCGCCGTAGGGCTGTGGCTGAAAAAGTAAAAAAAGCGTATAGGTTTTAAAAGACCCCCATCCATTGTTTATTCATGCGTGCGTTCATATTCTCTCTAGATGCTTTTGTAGCCTTCACGCTTGCTTTGGTGGTTATTTATTCCTTAATATTCTTCTCAAGCGTGCCATCGGCCTATTATTATCTTCTGACCCAAGCCCATTACCTTACTAGGGATGTGCTCTATTCACTTTCAACTACTCGATGTTCCACATTGTACTCTCCATGTTCAAATGCAGGAACTTCAGTTCTAGATAACATTGCATTCCCTGAAGCTGCGACCTTCCCAGAAAATCTTATTCAAGATACTGTGGGTTCAATGGTACCAAATCAATTTGGCTATGCTATTGAGGTTAGCAAAGACATGGGTCAAACCTGGCTGGTTGCCTACAATACTTCTGCTAAACCATCTGATCCTCATGCGAAGACTACAAGGAAACTTCAAGTGTCCACTCAAATTATGGTATTTAACTATCCTGATACTCTAAAGAAAATGGGTAAAACTCCTTACAATTACAATAGCTGTGGTTTTGGTGCAGGTTGGGTGGAAGGTGTTCCTGGTTCAGACGGTTCAACCTGGACTAATTGGGGTGAAATTACCTGCGGACTATTGCAAATCAATGGTTCTTCTCCAGGTTCCAATGGAACCATCATAGGAAATACCCCTCCAGAAAATCTTCTCCACGGCGATCTTGTTCCTTCGACTGATGTTCGGGTTGTGAAATTTACTGTTTTCATCTAGGTGATTATGTTGGATAAAAAAGGATTTCTTTTCACGGTAACGATCTTCCTTATACTTACCTACATTCTGTTGTCAATCTCAGTTTGGGTAAAGTCTGTTGAAACTTCTGAAAAGTCATTTGCTGACTTCTATAAGCAATCAACAATAGAGCTTGCAATAGAGCAGATCACCCCACAAAAAATGGGTAATGTGTCTGATCTAATAATGAACCGCGCGCTTTCAAGACTTAATACTCATGCTGTGGACTATGAAGTTAGGGTTGGACCTGTGGGCAACGAAAGTCAAAATATTGAGAAAGCCATGTTTGAACTTGCTGCCAACGGTTCAGCTAAACAAAACTACTTTATAGGGGCAGGTGGACCCATTTCACAGGAAGAAAATTCTTCCTTCCGATCCTGGGTAAATAATCTTAATGCATCCCTGCTTGCCATCGGTGTTTATGTAAGCGATTTCAGCATCTATGATTTTCATTTTGTCCAAGATGATATTGATCTGATAAACTATTCATTTAAGATAAAACTTGGTCTGAAGGATCTAACCAACACCTCTTCTGTTTCAAGGACCTATACTATAAATAATCAACTTTCCATTACCGGGCTTGTTGATCCGGCACTTTTACGAGAAACCAAAGCCAATTCCCATCTTGGTGATCCAAAAGCTGTTTACAGAATGTTCTTCTTCAATAAAACCAACTATCTAACCTATTCAGATATCAAAGTTAACAAAACATCCACTTCAGTTCGAGGTGGGCAGGGCTGGTTCTATGGTTATTTGGCCACTGCTGGTACTTCGACCTATGATCATATTCCTGATGCAAATACAGTGTCGCCAGAACTTAGGCCATTCTACATTCTTACCGGAACCTACTCTGAGATAACCTCACTTCCACATGAAGTTTATGAAGGATTTGGCGGATATATTCTAACTAATACACCTGGCAATCCATCCAATTGTACTGCCAGCGGTACTACCTATAAAAATGAAAATGATACTTTCAATCCAGTGGAATATGCCCCTCCGTCCTGTACCATAGAATACCGTACATCTTTTGATGTAATCTCAACCAGCAAACCCTTTATCGTATCTAAAAATTTCAACCCAGGTTCTGCTGATCTCTGTCCTCTTTTCGATGGCAGCAACGAATCTCGTCGTTGTGCATTGTTCATAACTGACTATACTGAAAGCGAGGTGGCGAGTCATCCTGAATACAAATTAAGCAACACCTATACTGGAGTTTATTCGGTTGAACTGATTCGTGACTTTGTGATGTGTGGTTATTACACTCACAATCCCCAGGCACCATCCTACTTCCAAAGATTACTTTCCAATTCCTATTCAAGAAATAGCACGGAATTTGGCATTGAAACTTTTGTGATAGGCATTTATGCAAATGACACTGCTGCCTATGACACCAATAGCAGATTGGATCGTCAACTATTCAACAATTCCTTGGTTGCCTATAAAGTCCGTGGTTTACCTGGTTGCAAAAATCTAGCTTCCTGTTCAGATTCTCCACAAACAGGAATCTTTGCAGTTAGCCCAGATGTTCAAGCCTGGTACGATCTTGGTGACATAACTTGTGATCATGGTGCGGGGTGCGACTAATGAAAGCACAATCATCCTTTGAACTTCTTACAACCTTCGGTGTGGTTTTGGCATTTACTGTGCCGGTTTTGTTTTTGTTGCTCTCCTTTACCTCTATTGGCTATGAAGATGCATCCAAGGCTCAGGCAGATGCATCAGCAAGAACACTGGCAGATACAATGAATAGTGTCTATGCCCAGGGTGCCGGAGCACAAAGAGAAATTCTACTCAATGTCCCAGTATCCACAGAAGACATCTATGCTTCTGATGGTGAAATTGTTGTTCGCATAAAGACCAACAATGGTGATTTTGATGCAGTTGCCCCAACCATCGCTAGGATAAGTGCTTCAAACTATTCTCTTGGTAAACACACTGGTTTATTCAAGGTGACAGTCCTTGCGGTTCCAGCCACTAGTGGTGATCAAGTAGAGGTAAAAATATATGCACCAGCTAAATAAAAGGGGTCAAGTCGCCACTGAATTCATGCTTTACACCTCTGTTTTCATTATCATTGCCATAGTTGCTTTCCTGGTTGTTAGCGATTTACAAAAAACCGAGATCCCACTTCAGCAAAATAAGGCAGTAAAGGAAGCAGGAGATGAATTTGTAAATATCCTGACCCTGTCGGTTAAGGGTGGGGAAGGGTTTTCCTATAAATACAATTTCCCAAAAACCATCTTCAATGTTCCCTATACCGTTGATCTATCAAATCTTAATGCTCCAAAGCCAGTGGTTGTTATTGAATGGGAAGGAAGCTATGGAAATTTTAGCTACCAGTACTACGTTCCAATCTACAAATACAATACCACTGGAGCCTGTCTGAGTGCTGAAAAATTATATAGTGATCAATGTTCAAATGTGTTAACGTTAATAAATGATGGTGAGAATCTTACCATCATACAAACCTAGGTGCCAACGTATGAAATTTTTCAAAGGACAATATTTTAGTTTTGACGCGATCATCGCAGCAGTCATTTTCGTTCTTGCGTTAGTGGCTTTACTATCCTATTGGCATAGTGTCCGGTCATTTTTAGACTATCAAAACGATCCCATTTCAAAAGAAGCAATTCGAGTTTCAAATCTTCTATTCGCACCACCATCGCCATCCCCCAACTGTGCAGATATTCAACAGCTTGGTTTTGGATTGAGCTGGTCTGACCGACGAGTCAATTCCTCTTTACTTAACTGTGCAATGGTCAACAGCCTTGGCAACCCAGATTGGCTTTATCAAAACCTAAGCACGCCATACAAGGCAACTTTAGAAATAGCCAATGTTACCGATGTTCATAATCCAATTATTCTTGGTTATGATCCATCCACCCCGCCGGTAGATACCATTCACGTAGTCAAAATCAGAAGATTGGGCACTGTGGTAAATCCAGATGGTTCAACCTATATGGTTACATTTGATCTGAGTTTGTACAAAGAAGGCTAATTTTTTATTTTATATCTAATTTTGGGTCTAGAAATTGTACAGGTAAAAGACAAAATAAGAAATAAAAATATTAAAAAATTACTTAGATTTTGTTATAATCTCAATGTTATCTGGTACCTTGTTCACATTGCCTATCTTAAGACCTATAAGCAATTTCACCCCTTGTTTAGAAGCAAGGTCAGCTAATCTTTGGGTGATAATACCATCAAACACTATTGCGTGGACATTGTTTGTTTCGCCAAGCGATTTGATAACATCCCTTACAGCAACCTCATTCACTTTTTCAAAATTCTCATTATAGAATCTTGCTTTTAATGTGTTACCAAGGTTGTCCAATTCTTTCATCAAATCAGCTTTGGTAAGCTTTGCTGTTGTTGGCTGCTCCTTGTTTATAATCTCTGGCTCATCCAATCTTGGAATATCCAGTCCATTATCCTCAGGTTCTTTCTTTTTGAATTTCTTTTCAAACACCGGCTGAGGTGGTGGGGCAACATCCTCTTCAATATCTATTGAAAAGTCCTCCTGTTTTTCCACTACAACTGGCTGTCTAAATCGAGGAACCTCATTGTTATTTCTTCGTTCCTGAGTTCTGTTGTTTTTTGCACTGCCCTGTTCGAATGGAATTCTATTTCTCAAATACTTTATGATCTCCTTTCTGGTAAGTTCTTCAACTTCAAGACCAGCCGGAGCTCTTGAGATAAAGTCAATATCCACTCCCCCTTGGGCAAGTTCGTTTAGAATTATGTCTCCGCCTCTATCCCCATCAAGGAACAAAGTTACCTCTTTCTTTTTAGAAAGGTCTACGATTGTTCTGGTTACCTTTGCACCGCCTATGGCAATTACATTGGTAATGTCATTTTTGAGAAGATTAACAACATCTGCTCTGCCTTCAACAAAAACCACTTCATTATCCTTTTCAATGGATGGTCCAGCAGGCAATCTATCATATCCATATTCAGTTATTTCGGCTGTTTTAACCTCATCTCTAACCAATTGGGATATTTCCTTGCTTTCAGGTATTTCTGTGTTTAACAGGGTTTTTAGCAAGTTTTTAGCTCGGTCCACCAGGTGTTTTCTCTTAAGATTTCTTGTATCTTCCACCTTGGTAATCTTGAGCCTAGCTTCACAGGGTCCAACTCTGTCCACGGTTTCAAGAGCTGCTGCAATTATACAGGTTTCCACCATATCCAGGCTGCTGGGTATCTTGATAATTCCTGTTGTTTTGCCATCCTTGCCAGCGAGGTCTACTTCTATTCTGCCAATTCTACCGTTCTTTTGTAAATCTCTCAGGTCAAGTTCATCTCCTAGAAGCCCTTCGGTCTGGCCGAATATGGCCCCTACCACGTCTGGTTTTTCAACCAAACCGCCAATTTCTACATTTGTATAAACCAAATATTTTACTGTATCAATATACGTTTTAGCCATTTTTTTCAACTCCTTAGTTACATTCTACCTTGGAACCTTGCTATCAGCCCCAAGCTTACACTACTTCGGGATCAGAATTAGAGATATCCTGTGCACTGTTGACCGCCCGTAAGGGCTGTCCTTTCCTTTCGGAATAAACATTCCTTCATAGCTCAATGGCTCAGGTGGCCATCCATGCACAGTGATTATGACATATCATGGACGTTGAAACGTCCATGGAAGTGTTCATGAACGAAACGTCGTTCATGACATTGCAGCTCGTTCTTCCATTAAATCTACTACTACTGGGAATATCTTCATGATATCCCCTTCACTTAAAACTCCTATGAGTTCGTTATCATCATTAACGACGGGAAGTCTCTTTATCTTATTCTCCCTCATCGCCTTTGCTGCATCTTCGATTGTAGTATCGGGTTTAACCACTCTCAGCGGCTTTGACATGATGTCTTCAACTTTGCTATTATAAGGGTCTATGCCCTTTGCAAGGACTTTGTAAACAATGTCTCTCTCTGTGATAATTCCTTTTGCGTGTTTTCCTTCACTGTCTTCAACGACAATTACAGAACCCACGTTCGTTTTTTTCATGAGTTTTGCCACGTCAAGGATGGTTTTGCCAAATGGTGCTACCACGACCTTCTTGGTCATAATATCTCCCACTTTCAAATCTGATCCCATGTTTTAACCTTTACTCGGAAGTCTTTAAAAACAACGCGAGTGCTGGTTATTCCTTATTCTGGCGTGAAGGATTTAAATATACTCGCTTTTTACCATTTTTTACCATTATTTAACTGTTTTTTACATGGCTCAAGCCAGTTACCAGGTAAGAAACAGCCACTTAAAAACATTTCTCAGTCTAAATGAGACTATGGATTCTACTACTCTCGAGAAGAAATGGTCCACCAGGTGGACTGAAGCAAAGGTATTTCAGGTTGATCCGGTCAGCACCAAGGAAAAAAAATATATCACTGCAGCCTTTCCCTATCCCAATTCCCCTCAGCATATAGGCCATGGTAGGACCTATACCACAACTGATATCTATGTTCGATACCTTCGTCTTTTGGGCTATAATGTGCTGTTCCCCATGGCATTCCACGTAACTGGTACGCCGATCATTGCAATGGCAAAGCGGATTGCAGACAAGGATGAAGATGTTCTCAGTGTTTTTGAAAGAATCTACGGAATAAGTAGGGAAACTGCTGCCGGTCTTACAGAGCCACGCAACCTGGTTATGCACTTCTCTCATGAAATAGAAGAAGGCATGAAGGAAATGGGCTATTCCATTGACTGGCGTAGAAAATTTTACTCATTCGACCAACGATTCAATAAATTCATAGAATGGCAATTTAAAAAATTCAAGGACATGGGCCTTCTCGTACAGGGTGAACATGCTGTCCCCTGGTGTCCAAAGGATAACAATGCAGTGGGGGCGCATGATACGAAAGGCGACGTGGATCCTGAGATAAAGGAATTCATGTGGATCAAATTTCGTCTAAAAAATTCCGATCTGATTCTAGTGACTGGAACCACCCGTCCAGATGCTCTTCTGGGTCAGTCCAATCTCTGGATTGATCCCCATGGCAAATACAAGATAGTCCAGGTTAAAGACGAAAAATGGGTTGTTGGGGATGCGGCAATTGCGAAAATCCACAGCCAGTTTGATTCAAATGCAAAAATAATTGGCGAAATAACTGCAAAAGAACTGATAGGAAAATGGGCTAAGGGTCCCATTGTTAATTATGAATTATATATACTTCCTGCAGGATTTATCGACATCACCGTTGGTTCTGGTCTTGTGTACTCTGCCCTGGAAGATCCAGTTGACCTCTATGAGTTACGTAAAATACAGGCCGATTCAACCCTGGTTAAACAATATGGTCTTGATCCAAATGTGGTTGCAAAACTCAAACCAATTCCTATAATAAACGTGGAAGGCATGGGTGAGGATCTGGGAGATTCAATTGGAAAGGAATTTGGCGTTACCTCAGCAGATCAAAAAGATAAACTGGAAGAAGCAAAAGGCGAACTTAATCGTCGTGTTTTTCGCAAAGGTATCATGAAAAATAGCTGTGGGAAATATTCTGGCATGAGCGTACCAGATTGTCAAGAACTAATTAAAAAAGATCTTCAAAAATCCCAGGATGGAGTTATGTTCTGGGAGATTGATAACAAACCAGTGTATTGCCGCTGCGGTGCCGAAGTAATAGCAAATGTGGTGAAAAACCAGTGGTTCCTTAATTATGGCGATGAATCATGGAAAACAAAGGCGCGGGAATGTATAAATTCCATGAGCATAATCCCAGAAAAGAACCGCGCAGATTATCTTTACATTGCCGGCTGGCTTAGGGAGAAGGCGTGTACTCGTGCTGCTGGTCTTGGTACTCGTTTTCCATTTGATAAAACCCAGATGATAGAAGCCCTGTCCGATTCCACCATCTACATGGCGTTTTATACCATTGCTCATCTGCTCAATGATTTTACTCCAGAGCAGCTTGATGAGAAATTCTTTGATTATGTGCTACTGGGAAAGGGCAGTGGCAATGCCAAGCTGGATAAAATCAGAGAAAGTTTCGTCTACTGGTATCCCCTTGATTCAAGGCATTCAGGTGCAGATCTGGTTCGAAATCACCTGCCCTTTTTCATCTTCAATCATGTTGCGATTTTTGACAAAAAACACTGGCCAAAACAAATTGTTACCAATGGTTTTGTTCTCATGGATGGCAAGAAGATGTCAAAAAGCATGGGCAATATTTTACCCCTGAGAAAAGCAATTACGGAATATGGTGCTGATGTCATTCGTTTCTCGGTTGTTTGCGGTGCAGATCTTTCCAGTGACACTGATTTCAATAAAACCGTTGCAGAAGGAACCAGAACAAGAATAGAACAGATTGCAAAAATGGTGGAATCATCAGGTAAAGCATGGAAAATCCTAATGGGCTCACCAGCGTCTACTGCTGACCCACTTTACGGAACACATATTGGAAAATGGCTTAATTCCCGTCTTAATCGTAGGATCCAAAAAGCATCCGCGCTCTATGAAAAAATCCAAATGAGGGAACTTTCACTTGAAATTTTCTACGGCGTATTTGATGATCTCAAATGGTATGGTAAAAGAAACAATGGAGACTATTCTGGTCTGCATAGCTTTTTTGTAAAATGGATTCCTCTAATCGCACCATTCATGCCTCACTATGCTGAAGAATTCTGGGAAATGTCTGGCCAAACTGGGTTGGTTGCCACTGCAAAATTCCCTGAAGTGGATCCATCTGTCATTAGCGATGAAGTTGAAGCCGGAGAAGCCCTCGTGGTAAAAGTTCGAGAGGATATTGATAATCTTGAAACCCTGTTAAAGAAAAAACCAACCAAGATTTCGATTTTTGTTGCCAATGACCTTAAGCGTAGGATATACACTATAATAGCAAAGGAAAAAGCATTTGATAAAATTATGAAGGCAGCATCTGGCGATCCGGAAATGAAAACAAAAATGGATGTTGTTCAAAAGATGGCAAAATCTCTTGCAAAGAATGTCCATTCCCTTGGTTCGGTTTCCAGTGCAGCTGATGAACTTGTAGCTCTTATCAGTGCCATTGACTTTTTCAAAAATGAATTCAAATGTGAAATCGAAGTGATGCTTGAGGATAAGTCCCAGCATGAAAGGGCTAAGAATGCAATGCCGGGAAAGCCAGCCATTGTTCTTGATTAGCTAGATTTGGATTTCACCATCTCTTTTAACTGGTGGGGTGTACTTTGGCATCACAGTGCCTCGATCGATCTCATTCCCCTTGTTTGGAATTGGCTGACAGTTGTCTGGTTCAGGGGGTGGTTCGCAACCCTCAAACCCTCCTTCTGATTCTGTTTTTGCCTGGCCAACATAGCTCATTGCATCTGCTTTACCAGAAAGTCTTGCTAGATTTGATGCCACATCCATCATAACTGGAGTCACTGCTATTGCAACTCCCTGATCATCAACACAGGTGGTAACCTTGATGGTAATCACTCCATCTTGCAAGCTAGGAACACTGCGTATTGTTCCGTCTGCTTCAAGTACTAGAGGTATACTCATCATTTCAGTGTCAATCTGGTCCTGACCTTCAGAACATCGTGGAAGCATTAGTGTGGTTTCTCCAAGTTTATCATGAACTTTCGCAGTAGCTGCGGTTCTTATTGCCTCGCTGGCTACAGCTGATTTTAATCTTTCCAATTCGCCTTTTGCCGAGTGAGCTTGATATCCGAAAATAGCCGCAGCACCCATAGCCACGACTAGTCCTCCAACTAATCTTCTATTTGTTGCCATTTAAAGTCACCATTTTTGTATTCTATATATAACAAGTAACATTTTAAAATAGTGTTACAAAAAGTCAATTTGTAATAAAGGAGAACATCATGAAATTTCTAAAGGTTCCAAAAAAACAGGCTGAAAAAATACGTAAAGAACTTGCAGATGAAAATAGTCTATCTTTAGAGTACTCCATTCTCAAAGATGGGGATTTTGTTTTATTCCCAATTCTCTCTTCGAAAAATAAAAAATTTGAAATAGTTGAACTTCAGGCAGAAAAAAGACTTGAACCACACGGAAAACTAAAAGATGCACTCTCCAAAATTTTTTCTTCTGAAGAACTTGAAAATCTTGTTGCTTCCTTTGATATCATCGGAGACATCGCCATAATTGAAGTACCTGACGCCTTGACATCAAAGGAACTGGAGATTGGTGACACTGTTCTCAAGATCCATAGGAATGTTAAAACTGTTCTAAAAAAACTTGGCCCCATGGAAGGCGAGTTCAGGGTAAGGCAACTCAGTCACATTGCCGGAGAGAAAAAAACCGAGACAATTTACAAAGAAAGCGGAGCTTTGATGAAACTCGATGTTGCCAAGGTTTATTTTTCTGTTCGTTTAGCCTATGAGCGCACCCGCATTGCAGAACTTATCCGACCAGGAGAAAAAATCCTGGTGCTTTTCGCTGGTGTTGGCCCATTTGCTCTTGTTTTTGCCAAAAAACATCCTGATGCTGAGATTGTTGCTGTTGAACTCAATCCAGTTGCAGTTTCCTACATGCGTCAAAATATCGAATTGAATAGGCTGAAAAATGTGGAAGCAATGGAATGCGATGCACATAAATTTAGCGGGAAAGACTTTGATCGAGTGGTCATGCCACTTCCGAAAACAGGCCACGAATTCCTGAACATTGCTTTTGCATCTGTAAAAAATGGGGGCATAATCCATTTCTATACCTGGTCCGAGTCTGAAGATCCATTTGTGCAAGCAATGGAGAAAGCACAAACTGCGGCATCCCAATCAAAAGTTGCCATTGAATTTGAGAATATGCGAATTGTCAGACCCTATGCACCAAATATTGTTCAAGTAGTGCTTGATCTGAAAAAACTTTAATAAAAACCCAGTAGCATTCCCAGCAGTAAACTTACCACCATCCCAGCCACAATGGGAGGCAGAGCAGGCAAAACCATCTTCTTCTTGTATACAAACCCAATGAAAAGACCAAAGGAAACAACTGCTCCGATAAACACGAATACTGTTGCCACCGGATTCCAGGCCATGGTTGCAACTTCCAGCATTACTGGTGCAATCATATCTCCGGTTCCCAGGTCAATTCGCTGTTCCTTCTGCCCCATTTTTTCCGGTGGAGCCTTTGCAGTTACTGTAAATGCAAAATCCTTCTGAACAACAAAATTTGCCATCTCCACCATATGTTTTGTTTTGAAGACTGCCAGGAAATCATAGATGGAAAGGAAAATAAGGAAGAGAATCAATGGCACCAGTCCAAGGGACACACCAAATATGGTTCCAACTCCTGCAGTTGCCATTATTGCTGCAGCATTCTTCAAAGCTGGGTATTTCAGTCGCAGTGCAGAAAATATTAATGATAAAATAATGGCTGCCGAAGTGCTCACATCATAGTCAAATACCATTCGTAATAGGGCATAGATGGCAATGGAACTTGCACTGGCGATCATGAGAAATTCCATTGCTCTAAAAACTATTGGAAATAGGGTGAACTTTCTTATCAGTAAAACCATCACCACTGCCCCAAGAAGTATATATAGGATAAAAAACACAGCATTCATGGGGTCGTCAGCATTGTTGGTGACAACCATGCTATTGACATAGGGATTCTGATCAATATCCTTGATTATCGTATTGCCGGTGTAGAGTCCGACCACCTGGGCTATTATGAAAAGACATAGCATGGAAACTAATAATCTCATGTCAAATAATTCGCAAGGGAGGTTTAAAACTCTACTCGCCAACAATTTTTATGTGGCCATACTCTTTCTCGTAAACAACTCCCTTTCTTAATAATTCAGCCAATATTCTTCTTGCCGTTGGTTCGTCTATATCATAGGATTTGGCATCGGAAATTACCTGTTCCACGTCGGCAGTTTCGTGTTTGCGCAGGTGTTCCCTAATAATATCCATAATGGTATCTGCTTTCTGGAGTTTTTCTCTTTCTGATTTTGGTTTTCCTGTGGCAACAACATCAATGTCAAAACTACCGGTGCCCCGGTCAGTCATGATCTGCATCATAACATAGTTAAACAAAGAAATTGCAGTCTCTGCATCTTCTTCTTCAACCGTATCATTTAGCCTCATCTTAGCATTTGCTTCTGCAAGTCGTACCAATCCTTCCAAGTATCTTGGGGTAATGGCCACCGAACCAGTATCCTTTCCCTTGCGTCTCAAATCAACATAGAATTCTTTAATTTTTTGAGCTGCAGCTGTTGTTAGTTTTGGAAATATCTTTCTTCTTGCATAGGCAATATATTTTCTCAAAATATCCTTTTCAAAAGCGTCTGGTTCATCCCCAATGTTCCCCATGTGCGTAGCAAGTATGTGCTCTGCCAATTTGGTATCCTTTTCTTCATCCAAAACATCGACAATTGGGAATATGAGGTCAAATCTTGAAAGTAATGTTGGTGGAACATCGAACTGATCGGATAGGTTTTTTGTCTGGTCAAATCTACCGTGTTTGGGATTTGCTGCTGCTAAAATGGAGGTTTTTGTTCTGAATTTTGCCACAATTCCTGCTTTTGCAACTGATATGGTCTGTGTTTCCATTGCCTCATGGAGTGCTGCTCTGTCCTCATCTTCTATCTTGTCGAATTCGTCGATTTGAGCCGTACCTCCACTTGCCAGAACAAGAGCCCCTGCCTTAAGGGTCCAGCCCCCCTCTCCCAGTTCATCCTTTTCTGCTGAGACAGTAAGACCAGCACCAGACACGCTCTTACCGCTTACGTAAATGCTTTTTGGTGCGATTTCAGATACACTCTGTAGGAAACGGCTTTTTGCAATACCTGGGTCACCGATGAGAAGCACGTGAATATCATCACGAATTGGCATTCCGCCCTTCATTGTTTTTCCACGGGTTCCACCGAAAAGCTGAAGAGCAAGTGCTTTTTTCACCTCAGTATGTCCATAAATAGATGGGGCAATAGATTTTGCAATTATCTCATTGATATTGGGATTTTTTGCAAGTTCCTTAAGTCTTCTTTCATCTTCTTTTGTTATTTCAATTTCTTCAAAATCCCGTTTAAGACTTTTTGCACTATTAACCTCGATATATCTGCTGTACACAAGTTCCTGTTTTTGTCTAGCTTTAATTGGTGGTTTTAATCGCAGAATACCTACAATTTCAATATTGTCACCGGGTGCAATTTTGTTTACAAGATCGTCTTCAAGTAAAAGTTCTATGTGGGCTGCAGGTGCACCTCCCCTAACTCTTTCAAGGAGTTCCTGAACCTCGGCTCTCTGAATATCTGTGAATGTGCTTTCCTCTTCCACCTGCTGGAGTGCAAATTTCTTACAACTATCGCATCTTTTCGGTGGAGTGAAATTCTTTCCAACAAAAAGCTTCATCTCGGCATCGCATAGACTGCATCTATACATGGCCACTTTCACTCGGTGCATTACTTCTGCTCGTTTTGTTACAACGCATTTGAATGCAACCAGCTCTTTTATATTCTTTGAACTGATCTCTTCGATCCATGCATTTTCTGATGGCATTTCATTAAAGCGGACATGGGGCGTAAAAGTTGTACCGGCAGCCACTGAAAGATTAAGTTGTTTTATCGCCTCTTCTGCTGCTTCAATTATCAAATCTGGTGATTTTACCAGTGCATCTGCCATATCGGGGTCAAATTTTTCAAGATCAGCGAAGCTGATGTAAATACTTTTTTGAGTGGGGTAAACAGCCAATAGGTCGTCTATTTTTTGTCTATAAATATTAGTGAAGAAATCATTGAATACTGCTATTTGCGAAGACAAATCAACCTGCATAAATACCCCATTAGGAATAGTGGAAGTTTATATTAAAGATTGAGTTTATTAAAGCTGCGTTCCAACAGAAAAAGTTTATATATCTCACCAACTAGTCTCATTCATGAAAAAAGCCATTCTACTCATAATTGATGGTTTAGGAGATCTCCCCACACCGAAAACACCTCTCCAGGCAGCCAAAATCCCCAATCTCAATCGTCTTGCTAAAAAAGGTATTACTGGTATGCTAAGTCCTCTTAAACGCTATCTTATACCTGGCAGTGACACTTCTCATCTGGCCATTCTTGGTTATGATCCTGCAGTATTTTACTGTGGCAGAGGACCATTTGAAGCCCTTGGTCTTGGAATCAGATTAAATGAAGGCGATGTTGCTTTCAGAGCTAATTTTGCCACACTCAATGGCAATAAAGTTACTGATCGCAGGGCTGGCAGAATAGAAACTCAAGTTGCAGCCTCTCTTGTGAAATACCTGCCAAAGAAAATCGATGATGTTGAAATTATTTTTAAAAATTCCGTGGAACATAGGGGTGCATTGGTTCTTAGGGGTAGAGGATTAAGCAGCAATGTTAGTCAAACCGATCCCCATGGTTCTGATCTTCTGGAAGACTGTCAACCCATGGACAACAGTCCTGAAGCAAGGAAAACTGCTGATATTATTAATAAATTTACTGTGCTTGCAATTGATGCTCTCTCTCGGGCACCGGAAAACCAAAAGCGTGATAAAAAAGCAAATGTTATTCTATTGCGAGGCGCTGGAGACTACACTTGTGCTCCATCTTTTTATGAACGATTTGGGATCTTGGGAGCATGCATCGCTGGTGGCGCTCTCTATCGTGGAGTAGCTAGTTTTATGGGAATGGATATCATTATGGTTCCAGGTGCAACTGGAGATAAGAACACCAATCTAAAGTCCAAAGCAGATGCTGCAGTCAAAGCCATACAAAACTATGACTTTTTGCTTCTTCATATCAAAATGTGCGATAGTTTTAGTCATGATGGTGATTTTGAAGGAAAGAAAAAATCACTGGAAAAAATAGATAGGATCATTCCAATTTTAGAGAAATCAGGTGCCCATCTTGTTATCACCGGGGATCATTCCACTCCATGCAGTTTAAAGGCTCATTCTGGGCATGAAATCCCAATTCTAGTCTCTGGTGGAGAAAGGTATGACTCGGTGAGCAAATTCAATGAAATAGACTGTGCCAAGGGTGGTTTGGGACATATTAAGGGAAAGGACATCGTGCCACTCATCCTCAATATTACTGGGCATGCTGAAAAATACGGGAGTTAATTTTAAATAAAAAATAAATAAAAATTATTCTTCCTGGACGGTTCCTGTTAGGACTGCAGTTGCCATTCTTGTTGGTGCACCCTGAACGTCATCTGTTCTCTTGTAGAGTATTGCAACCGTTCCTTTGAAGTTTGAGTTTGGCTTTAATGTAACAACAGTACCAGCATCATTGGTGCATAGTACCTGTTGGCTTACCAGGGTACCATTACCAAATACCTGTCCGGCTCCTGATGCAAGTAATTTTGCATTGGCAGCGGTAAACGATGTTATATCTGCTTTTTGTATATTACCTGCGGGTTTTGTGGTACATAATATGCCAGTTACATTTACAGCGCTTCCCTGGTCATTTGTTAGGTAAAGTATTACCCTAACGCTGTCATCTGCAGTACTGGACACTATAACATGCTGTCTTTGATTGCAGCTAAACCCAGGTTGAGTGAACTGGCACTCTTCTGGTGGTTTAAGTGCTGGTATTACCACGGCAACCAAAATACCAAGTACCACTAGAATCACAAATAATGCAAGACCATAGGTAATTAGGTACTCCATGACTGCTTGTCCTTTTTTACTTCCAAATTTCATATTCAACCCTCATTTAACCAATTGATGTAAATATGGATTCAACCACATTCATAACTATCCAATATACAAGATAGGAAAGTACTAAAACAAATGGGAAATACTGCATTCCCTGGCTTTTTGATCCAGTTCTTATAACACTAACCATAAATGATGAAATTAACGCCGTAACCAATATGGTTGGAATACTAAACCAAAAGAAATCACTGGAACTTATTACTGGTCCAGCAAATTTCATATTTGAGAATACAGTGAAAACTCCGCCTGCTCCAGCCGTTGACCCTCCCCCTGTACTACTGGCAAGTGGAGCAATTTTTTCAAATACGGCCACCAGTTTGGAGGCAACTGCAAATAAAAATGGGGTGCCAACTATGGCTGCAAATAAAACAAAAATCTCGTAGAGTACCAATGATGCGGCAATTTCTTTTTTCATTATTATTGTGTTGCGCACATCCTCTGATGTTCGTTCCAATACTTCGGTAAGTTCACCACCTGTTGCGGTTGCCTGTTTAAGCAACAGAAGGGTTCTCTTGAATATTTTAGAATCAAATCTTTCTCCCAGTCTATCCAATGTGTCTTCCAAACTTTCTCCGCTATAGGAACTTTTTATCAATGCCTTTACTTCCTGTGAAAGAAGGCCAAATTCTGGTTTGGCTGAATACCACATTGCCTGATCCAATGTCATTCCTGCTTTAATATTTGATGCAACCAGGCTGAGAAAATCTGGTAAAATGGCTTCCAGTTTGTTTCTTCTATTATCTGTCTTCATAAGAAGATAGCTTGAAACCAATGCCATGGTTGCCAGGTAAACAGTGATAAAAGAAGCAATTAAAACCAACAACGGAATCACTGGTTCAAGAACTGGTACAAATGAATGGAATAAATTTACCATCAATTCGCTGGTTGGTTGGTATAGGACTATAAGCAGGGTTAGGAATATGGTTAGTATCAAGACGTTTAGCCCGATATAACCTGCAAAAGAATCCGCAGGCATATTTATGCCGGCACTGTTAAGTTCTTTTTCAAGGCTCTTTATACGATCTCTAGTAAAAAGCACTCTTCCGGCATTTTCAAATACATTTTCGTTTGTCATTTGTCCACCGTTATATAAGGTACTTTGGCCTTGAGCTTTCTACAAATCCCAGGAACAGGAATTGCACCACCGTTATCAAAAGGAATATCTCCACAAGCAGAACCGATGAAAGTCCCTTTACCCCACCACTAATGGCTGAAAACACCACCGTTGCCAGTACCACACCCAAAGACGGTACTATTATTCCAAATACCATGTAGAACATAACTATTGGTGTAAGTTTTTGGCTATATTCTTTCAACGAAATCATCTGTTCTTTTGATATCTGTTCAATTACACTTTCCAACGAACTGGCAAGGTCTGAACCACTTGAAAGCGAGTTGGTTATCTGCATCAATATTCTTGTGAAATATTTGGATGGATTGTACTGAACCACATCTCGTATTGCCTGGGTTACCGGCACTCCCAGCGTAACCTGATCCACTATTCTTCTGAATTCGGTACTCACCGCTCCATAGCCAGTTGAGGCACCAACGAAAGTATCGAAAAGTGGCATCCCCGATTTAAGAGCAATCACTATATGTCTTCCGGCAAAAACAATTTCATAGTCCATTTCCTTCTGTCTTCTCATGATTGCCGCATCTGGGTATAACATGAGATAGAAAAATACCACTGGAGGTATGATCACCAATGGAGCAAGAAGCATGAGTATCCCGTTTATTGGTTTGTACACAAGATCATAGCTAAGGGTTTCCCACATAACCAAATAGGCAAGGACAACCAATCCGACTGTAATAAATATTCCTGATCGAACAAGTTTCTCCAGGAATTCAGTTGGCGTTTCATTAATGTCTGCCATCTTCAGCTTCTTTTTTAGATCTGGGAACCTAACCGAAACCATTTCTGCTATTCCGGTGAATATATCTTTTTTCTTTGGCTGGCTCTTAAATTGCTCCATCTTAGCCCTCCTTTTGACTGAAATATTTTCTAACCGTACTATCACTTAAGCCTTTCTCATGGGCCATCAATTCCTTTGCTTTGAAAATGGCTTCTGATTTTGATATCTCTTTGTGTTCGTATTTTCTATAATACTCCACATCATTGGAATGTAAATAGTAGAGCAAGGTTCCTTCGTCAGTTTCATTTATCTCTCTGACCAGGTCATGTACCTTTGACTCAGATTCTTTTTGTTTTTCTTCTGGCTTTCTGAAAACCTCGACTCCAGCCACATCTATCAGGTTTTCAATTTCTTTTCCAATTATCCCTTTTACAACTACAAATTCCTGGCTGTAGTTGTTCTTTATGTATTCAATTCTATCGTTGACCGTGGTCATGGTACTCCTTTCATCACTGTCTAAGGACTCCCTGATTTTCTCCAGTTCTGCAGTGTGTTTTTTGACAGTGAAATCCGTATATTTATCCAGGACCTCTGGTATCTGTTCAGCAAGCGATGTAATGGAAAATACAAATGATTCCAGAATCTCTCTTTTTCTAGTCTGGTCTTCCACTCCCTCCAAATCTGCGTAGAATTTCTTTTTGATCTCTGCAATTTGTTTTTTGTATGAATCCATTATGCTTTCTTTTGTTTGTGCCAGTTCTGCCTGGTGGCCGTTAATCATGGCTTCAAAGAGTTTGGTGTGGGTTGCATCTTCCTGTTTCTTTTTTGATTTGGTTGCTCCACTCTGAGCACCGGTAAGCATATTCTTCAAGATGGTGATCTGAAGTTTCAACTCTTCCCGTTTATCAGTTGTCTTTTCTTTGAAAAGCTGTTTTGTCAGATCAAGCATTTTTTTCTTTAGTGTAAGTTCGTCTGCCCTTTCACCTATGGTGGCTCTTATCTGTTCCTCCATTCTACCATATTTTTCTGATGCTGCTTCAGTTGGGGATTCTCTTAATGCTGGGGGTACGTTGGCCACAATAACCTTTCTTTCTTGTTGGGGTTCCTCTTGACTTCTTTCTATTGTTGGTTTTGGTATCTCTGGTTCTGAAACTGTGCGAACTTCGAATTCTATTTTATTCTGTACTGGTTTTGTTTCAACTGGAACTTCAACAACCATGGGCTCTTTTCCAACTTCCTCTGCCTTTTGAAGAGTCTCAGTGGTCATTTCCCGTAGTCTTGTTTCAACTTCTTCGGTCTCCACTACTTTCGGGGTTGCCTTTATCTCTACCTCTTCTCTGCTAGTTAATATCCCCATGGAAGCGGTACTGATAATTTTTTGATCTCTCTCATAAATATTTAGCAAATCATCATAGGTCAGATCAATATATTCTACTGGTTCCAATTCCATTGTTTTTTCTATCTCTATCTCTCCTTTGTAGGGTGCATACTCCACTATCTTGCCTTCAAGCTTTTTTGCTTCCTCTATGCTTATTTCGAATTCAGTTGCCATTTTTTCCCCTATATCTTGAAATCCCAGTCCCTTCCTTTCTTCACTGCTTCCAATACTTCGTCAGTGTTCATGTAATAATTTGACACTATGTGGCCCACCTGATCAACGCCATCATATCCTCTTCTGGTCATCCAATCAAGCACACCAATCTTTTCTTCCATGTCTTCTTCGATTTCTTTTTCACCCATTCCTGAATATAGCATCAAAGTGTCTACCAGGCTTGTCATTTTCTGCACGCCCTTGGTTTTATCGCTTTTCACATCCCATCTATAGAGTGTGTTCACTCCACCCTTCTTTGTGACTTCAGCAAATTCCAAAATTCTTCTAATCCCAAATCTTCTATGTCTGAAGGCAACGACAATTCCTGAAAGTGCATCCAGCATTTCATGGGGTATGTTAATGGGTGGATTTGTCAATCTGGATATGGTCTGATCTGCATTATCTGCATGGAGTGTGGCATAGACACTGTGGCCAGTGTGCATGGCTTCAAACATAACCTCGGCTTCTTCCTGTCTTCTAATTTCTCCAACCAAAATACGATCCGGTCTCTGACGAAGAGCATTGACCATCAAGTCAAGCATTTTAACTTCGCCCTTTCCTTCTGGATTTGGTTCTCTTATGACCATGGGTACCCAGTGGAGGAATGAAGGCAGCGTAAGTTCTCGCGTATCTTCTATGGTAACTATACGCTGATTTGCAGGAATAAGTCCTGCCATTGCATTTAGGAATGAGGTTTTACCACTCCCAGTTCCACCCGATACCAACAGTGAAAGTTCATTCTGTATGCAAAGCCAAATAAGCGCAGCCACGTCGGTGGTAATGGTTTTTGATTTAATAAAACTGGTTATGGTCCATGGGTTTCTTGAGAATTTTCTTATTGTTATCGTATTTCCAAATGACGAAATTGGATAGAGGGTTGCATTGACACGATCCCCTGTTGGCAGATGAGCATCAAGCATTGGAGTAAGCACATTTATCTGTCTACCAATTTTTCTTGCTATCATGGAAGCATAGTCATAGACCATTTCCTCGTTTTTGATTTTGAGATTGGTCTTACACCATCCAAATTGTTTGTGGTAAATCCAAACTGGTTCTCTTGAATTGTTGATTACAACTTCTTCCAGTTGTTCATCAGCCAGCAGTGCTTCTATTTCACCCAATCCCAATGTTTTTTGAAGTAAATAAACAGCAAGGATTTCTTTTTTATCATCTGGAAGTGATGGGAAATTTCTGGTTAAAATTCTTTTTGCGGCCTCCAAGAATTTGGCTTTAACCTCATCAAATTTTTTCGGGTCCAATATCTCGCTGATATCAAGTTTTACTTCGGTTACCAATTCCCCTTTAAGTTTGGTTTCCAGTATCAGTTTTGTACCTTCTGCTATGCCTGGAATGGTTATTTCATAACGGGGTACGTAATCGTTTTTCTTGAAAATTTTTACCTCAATGGGTAGTTTTTCACTTACAAAATTATAGGATGACAACAGGGTTACTCTTGGTTTTATGGTTTCTTCCGTTGGTTCTTCCCCATCTTTTGTCTGATCTTTTGGCATAGCATTCACCATTTACCTATTCTTAATACAATTTTTATTGTTTCTTACGATGAAGATTATTCTTCCCACAATTTCTGTATTAGTTTCTTCAATTCCTCTCTCTTTCTTCTAAATTCAAGCTCCTCCTCTTCACTTAGTTCCAATTGCTGGCGGACGCTTTTTTCTTTCTGTTCTGGTGTTTCTGTTTTGCCACTAACCACTTCAGTTGCCAGAGGAGCACTGCCCGATCGTATTTCCAATAGTTTTGCTTCTCTTGAGAGCAGAGTTGCCCTCTTGTTAAGATTATCTGAAATTTCTGTTAAACTATCAAAGGTCTGTTTTATTTCATCAAGAACTTTCTTCTTTTCTTTTATCTCCTGGGCAACCTTTACCATTTCGCCCATCTCTCCCCCATCTTGGAGCGATGTTTCAAGTTTTTGCGTCTCAGTTTTTATGTTTTTTATCTGATCCCTTGTTTCATCACGTATTTTTACTATTCTCTGCTCCATTGTGTCAAGCTGGGTTTGATATCCTTCGATGGATGGCACAATTCTCTCTTTTATTTTTTGGAATGTTAAATAGGTTCCCTTTTCCTCGTTCAAAGTCGAATTCAGGCCTTCCACATCCTGCTTTGCCTGCTCCAGTTTTTCATCAAGTTTCTGCACCAATTCGGTAAGTTGTTTGGCAGTAACCTGTTTTCCGCCAACGGCTTCAATTATCTTAGCCAGGGAATCATTTTTCTCTGCAAGAGCATCCTCATCTGCTTTCAATTTATCCAGAGTTGCAATGACACTCTCCTGGCTTGGGAATTTGTTCAAAACATTTTTGGCAACATCCACAGACGTTCCCAATCTATCCATCAAATCCACATTCTGCTTTGCTTCTCTTGAAAGTTGTGTTGTCTTTTCAACCATCTTTTCTATATCCTGCGAAACCTGTTGGGCATCCTTTCTGAGAGCATTTATCTTGTCTTCCTGGCCCATTATGGATTCGGCCACACTTTTTAGTATTTCAGAACTTTCATGCAAGCTCAGCATGTCCTCTCGTATTTGAGCATTTTTAGATCGAAGTGAAGTAAAATCTCTTTGGAAAGTTTCGAATTTTTTCTTTATGTCTTTCACTGTTGGCAGGGACACTTCATTCTGTCCTTCCTGTTGCATGGCTTTTTTCTTAAGTTCTTCAATGCTTTGTTGTATCTCCTTTATTTCACTGGAGTTGCCCTCTATTTTTTTAACCAATTCTTGGCTCGGGCTATCATCTCTTCCAACGCCAACACTGTTAATCTCATTTTTCACATCAGTAAGTGCTAATTTAATATCAGTTAATTTTGTTTCCAATCCAGTTAGTTCATTGGTATATTTTACCAGGGCATCTTCTGACAGTGTCTTTGCAGCTGGAACCGGTGCCACCTTCTTTTCCAGTTCCTCAACCTTGGTATACATCTTCGCGTAAAATTCGGAAAACAATCTCTTGAGTTCAGTCAATTCAACTGTTTCAGATGAGATCTTTTGTTTAAACTGATCCACCTGGCTTTCCACATCCTTCTTCTCTTCATAGAATGATTGTTTTTCTGTGGCAACCTCGTCTTCACTTGGTTTGACCCAGATCAGATAAACTTTAGTGAGTCTGAATTCCATTCTAAGAATACTTTCCTCTTCAAGAACCCGTGCCCATTCTTCCAATGTTTCTTGGGGTATATTAAGGAGAGAAGAAGCGGTTTCCAGTTCGATTCTCTGTTTTTCTTTAACTAGGCGTACGAGTGCGTCAACACCCGTAGTAATCAGTAGCTCGTCGAACTCCATGTGCTAATATAAATGTCCTATGTTAATAAACATTTTGATAATTATTCTAGTGAATAAGTGGTTCTAATGCCTGATAGTCCAGATTACAAAATACAAAAAATCGAAAAGGGTCCACTTCAACGTTTTAAAAATCAAAATCTTCTTATTAAGAAATTTGGCGAGGTTGGACTTCAGGTTTACAAGGCCATCACTGGCAAAAGAACTTCCCATGAACTGAAGAAAGATCTTGGTATTGAAGCTGCTCTATTCGATCAAATAATTAGTTTCATGCATGACGTTGGCATGGTGGAGCTTGAACCGGTAAAAGGTAAAAAAGCTCCAGTTCCAGAAACAAAGGAAGTTGAAATCGAAGAGCCAGAGGAACCAGTCACACCAGCTCGTAAGCTTGAGGATATTTCTCCAGAAGAGCAACTTGAAATTGAACCGGATATTCAACCTCTCCAGGATGAGCCAAAGCCTCAAAAGAAAAAGAAACCAAAAGTCGAAGAGACTGAAGAAAAAACAGAAATTGAAGGCATCGAAGTAAGCGGTCCCGGTGAAGAAATTCACCCAATCAGCGAAAGCGAAGATATCCCCGAACAACCCGAGGAAAAAGTTGAGGAGAGCGAAGAAATCGAGCCAGAAGAAAAACCTGAAGAAACAAACGAATCCGAAGAGATCACAATTACTGCTTTTGAAGAAACAAAAGAGCCAATTTCCTCAGAACCAGAGTTAAGCCCTGTTGAAAAGATAATTTCTGATAAATACGGTGACATTGGACTTCGTGTCTATGCACTTATAGATGGTCAGAGAACTGCTGAAGAAATAATGCGTGAAACTGGTCTCACCGAGCCCAAATTAGTTGAAATTCTAGATTTCATGGATGAACAGGGCATAATCAAATTGGACTATCCAAAGGGTTCTGGTCCATCCTCTTCCCAAACCAAATCTGCATTTGGTCCTGGTCCATCTACCACAACCCAACAGGTTTCCACCCCTCAAACTTCCCAGGCTGAAAGCGGTGGGTTCAGACCTATTTTTGATACCAATCCAGATGAAGCCCAAGCCATTCCATCACCGGTGGAGATTCCAATCAAAGCTCCTCTTGACATTATCAAATCTGTTCAGGGAAAGGCAAAGTTACTTCTCAAATATGGAGACAAGGGCACTAAAATCTCCGAGCAGCTTAATGGTAAAAACGATGTTATTGATCTTGCGCTAAAACTTGATACCCCACTTTACGAAGTAGCTGAAATTCTAAGATTCATGCTGGAAAACGGTATGCTTATTGTGAAAGCAGTTTCACGAGCAGATGTCCGCAAAAAATACGGTGACGATGGTTATTCAGTTTACAAGGTTTATGGAAAAGAAGGGCTAATGCTCTACGAACTAATCGGTAAAGAACTTACCATCAAACAGATGGCAGATAAAATCACTAAAGACAAATCAAAAATAGTCGACATGTTTGTTTTCATCCACAGAGTTCTTGGTATTGAACTTCCCATTGACAAAGAAGTTTTACAAAAACAATTGGGAACCTAATTATACAAATAGATGAAGAACCAGGAAAGAAACACCTGCGACTATTGCACTAAATGGAATGGTTATCACCCATGCCATCATAATATTTTTGCTCAATCCCCAACGTACGCTCTTTGGATTTTTGGTTGATCCCACACCCATTATTGCACCTGCAATTGCATGAGTGGTGCTGACGGGTATTCCCATGTGTGCCATCTGAACCAATACCACTCCACCGGCAGTTTCAGCACAGAATCCCTGATATGGTCTTAACTGGGTGATTTTATGGGCCATGGTTTTAACAATGCGCCATCCACCCAACCAGGTTCCAAGACAAATTGAAATATGACATGCCAGGATAACCCAAAGCGGGACATCAAATACTGTGAGAAATCCACCTGCCACAAGCAATATTGTTATTATGCCCATGGTCTTCTGGGCATCATTGGTTCCATGTGTTACTGAATAGAAAAAAGCAGAAACTATCTGGAGTTTTTTGAACCATCTGTTAATTTTTTGTGGTGAAGTTTTTCTAAATACCCTCATAAATACCAATGAAAGTAAAAATGCAGAAATAAAACCAAGTAGAGGGGAAACTACAATAAATATCACCACACTGGTAATTCCACTCACAAGAAGAACCTGGGGGCCAACCGCAACAGTTGCAGCTCCAATTAATCCCCCTATAAGCGCATGACTACTTGAAACTGGGATTCCAAAATACCATGTAATAATATTCCATACAATGGCACCCACAAGGGCTGCCAGAATCATAACGATAAATGTTTCTTGGGGCAATATTGCTTGGATAGCAGAAGTGTCAATTATTCCCTTTCCAATTGTCGCAGCTATGGCAGTTGTAAATAAAAGCGGGCCTATCAGGTTTCCAACTGCAGCCATGGAAACTGCCTGCATTGGTGTCATCACACGAGTTGCTACTATGGTTGAAATTGCATTGGCACTATCATGAAATCCATTAAGGAAATCAAATATCAATGCCATCACAATGGTTAATATGAGCAATTCGATCATCGAAAAATCACCGATATATTTGTTCAGTTCTAGGCATGCTTCATTACTATATCTGAAATGATCTGCGCAGCCTTGTCTGCCCTGTCTGTTGCAGACTCCAGACACTCTAAAATTTCTTTTTGTTTGATTACTTCCATTGGCTCTTTTTTCTTGAACAATGCTGCAATCGCATTAACATAAACTTCATCAGCTCTAATCTCAAGTTGTTTTATTTTGTTGCAATGTTGGGCTACTTTACTGTATGTTCGCGAGTGGTTTATTGCAGCCACCGCATTTTTGAGTTCCTTTGTCTGTTCAACCAATAATTCTGCCAGTTGTATCATTGGAGGTGTTGGCTTTTCTATACCATAGACGAAAAACATGGTGGCAGTATGGTCAAGCAAATCAAGAACATTATCCAAAGCGCTGGTAAGAGTTGAAATGTCACTGTGATCTATGGGAACAATAAAAGTCTTATTAAGTGCAGTGTAAACTTCACGTGTTAATTGGTCTCCAATGTGTTCCAAATCTTTGATTTTTTTCGTTTTGCTTTCAACATTGTTAAAATCTTTTAAAAGATCATAAAGAGCTACTGATCCCAAATGTGCCGTGTCTGCTTGTTTCTCCATCAATTCAAAGAAAACGTTGTCTTCTGGCACTAAGAATTTTTTAATTCTATTTAAGGGCATTCTTAACACACCTCTTCCATTCTCACATCTACGAAAAGATTGATAAATCATTACTTAAGTCTTGAAAGTGCTATTTTTTCTAACCTCAGTGGTTCGGCGTTTTTCTTTATTTTTAGCTCTAATTTTATGGCTTTTATTTTTGCCAGGATTTTCTTCACATCCCCAGAAAAAATAACTAAAAAAAACTCACTTCCCTTTGGTTCTGTTTCCTCAATGGCACTCGTTATATCCCGTTTTCCAGAGAGCCAAAGCAGAAATTCATACTTGAATTTATTTGCAATATTTTTTTTATTTCTAAAAGCGTCGGAAGCCAAATATTCCGCCAATTTTACTTCATCCAAAGCTTCAACCGAATCAAGTCCCACTGCTACTGCATCAAACTCGTCAACCGACCTAGAATTACCCTGGACTCTAATTATCATTACTACCCATTACTACCGCAGCATTTTTTGTACTTTCTACCAGAGCCGCAGGGGCATGGTTCATTACGACCAATTTTTGGTTCGATGCGAACTATCGTTTCCACTGTTCCAGTGCCATACTGCTCTCTCAATCTATCTCTGACCAGATACCAGCTATGATCTCCACCTGCTGAAGGGTCTACCTCTATCATCTTTTCAGTTATGCGCAGAAGGGTTCTTCCAATTTTTCGGGTTCCTGCTTGTTTTTTATACCCATCAACAATGGATTTCATCACCTTAACTGCTTCACTCCTATCTGATTTTGCAGCATTTTCCAAATCTGCTATTGCCTCATCAAATTTTTCAAGTTTAAAATAAGTTCTTGCTCTTGCTCCCAGGTAACAGGCTTTTGCATGTCTGGTATCCCCTTCTTCTTGCTCAAGTAAAATAAGTGCGGAAGTTATATGTCGCAATGCGCGTTCATATTGGCCCAAATAATATTCACTTTTTCCAAGACCAAACCAAATTCCGTGTCGTTCTGGATCAAGTTCTATCGCTTGTTTCCAATAGTCTTTAGCCTCATGAAATCTTTCAAGATGGTTAAGTGCAGTTGCACAATTGCTAAGGGTTTCGAAATCAACTGGATTCAGATCTACTGCTTTTCTAAAAGCCTCAAAGGCACCCGAATCATCCTGCAAACTCATTTTGGCATAGCCCAATGCATATAACAAAATAGGGTCCTCTCCCAATCGTGCTATCGCTTCTTCCACTCTTGCCAGTGCTGCTCCCTTTGTAATATAGGCCAACCCCCAATAACCCCCGGGGTCATTTGGTTCCTCTCTAATGTGTCGTTCAACAAGTGGTGCGGTTAGTTTGCTGTCGTATTTCATTTCCAATCTGATAATGGCGCCCTTTGGAACTTCTTTCAAAGCAAAAAGCATTCTCTCTGCTCTCATTTTATCACCAATTCATAGAGCAGCATGGCAGCGCCAACCCGTCTTTTTATCTCTTCTTCAACTTCCTTTCTCATTAGTGGTTCTGTTCCACCAACACCAACTAAAGATAGAGAAATAGATCCATTTTCACCATCTTCTCTTGGTAATGTGGTCTTTTCTTTTTTTCTTATTTCATATCTATTCTCTTCAGCACAAGCATCAATCTCTTTTGTTGAACTATGTAGAGCTACTCCAAGATCTGGAAATTCTATTGTTTCATTTTCAATATTTAGCACTCGTATCCCAATAATTAGCCGTCCGCCCACTCGGCAAAATTTCCTTGCATTTTTCAGAACAGTTGGTATCATACCAAGCGGGTTAGGTGCCTCTTCTGGTTGTGCATCTGCTATAAATTCAACCTTCCTGGCAACTTCCTTACCACCTTGAAGCATGAACACTGCAGAGTCTGCAAGTCTGCCTTGCATGTAAAGCGCTCTCATAAGGTTGTGCAGGTTATCAAGATCATCACAAAGTAAGGTTAATTTTCTCAAATCAATTTCTTCAAAAACAGGAATTGGTTCAAGCACGATCCCTCGTTCTGGATTAACATAAATGTCTGTTTCAGCAAATAGTTTTGCATCCATACCTCTTGATGCGAGTAGCTGTGCTCCAAATTCCAAAGCATATGGGTTGATATCAATACCAATCGCATGTTGTTTCCCTCGTTCTGCCAGGAAACCTGCGCAGCCACAACAAATATCCACCAATAATTCATTATCCGCATCTAGTCTTCCAAATTCCAATACTCTACGATAAACTCCAGCCTCAACATGTTTGTCAATTGTTCTTCTCCAGGATTCGGCATATCCCCTCATGCTATATCCTAGAAAACCCAATTCAATGGCCAGTGCCTCTTTCACTCTTGTTTCTCTGCCTTCTGGGGTATCTATTCTATCAACAAGGAATCTTTGAAATCTTGGTGAGCGGTAAAGCTGGTTTAGCGTATTCTGCCAGCGATCTAGATGCCTGTCTGCTTGTAACACTCCACCCATTATCCCACAGGCCTATTGTGTTTAGTAATGTATAAAAACGTTCATTATTTCAGTAAAACCGGGTCTATCATAATGTTTTAAAATCCGTATCGCTTTAATAACTCCTGCTCATATTCTAAAAATCTCTATTGAATAGAGTGAGGTAGTATAATGGAACAATATCATAAACCACATACTAAAAAAGTAGGTAGCGGTACAGGCGGTCGCAGACGTAAATTCAGGGATAAGAAACTTTCCCATTCAGGTGGAGTTTTTGCAGCTTCTAAAGTTTCTGAAAAAGAACTCAAAAAGACCATTCGAGGTCGAGGCGGTTCAAGAAGCGTAAAGCTCAAAAAAGCTGTTTTCATTAACGTTGTAAACAAAGACAAAATGAAAAAAGTCAAAATTCTTCGTGTGCTTTCCAGTCACAACCCAGAATTTGTTCGTATGAACATAATGACAAAGGGAGCAGTTGTTGAAACAGAACTCGGTAAGGTTCGCATTACTAACCGCATTGGTCAGGATGGCGTAATCAACGGCGTTCTTGTTTGATTCAAAGAACCTACGGTTCTTTGTAATCTCCCTTCCCATTCTTGATAGCTATGCAAGATTACGATGTTGTGATTGTAGGTGGAGGCCCTGGCGGTCTTTCCTGCGCACGCCATCTATCTAATTCTGGTCTCAAGATATTAGTGCTAGAGAAAAACAACACCCTTGGGAAAAAAATTTGCTCTGGCGAAGTTTCTTCCAAAACATTTCCTGGAGTAAAATTCAAAAATGAGCAAAAATGGGAAACTGTTGTTGTTGGCACCCATAAAGGAACTGTTCCAGTTAGTTACAATCGTCCATTCCTTTGGACTGTTGGCAGATTTGAACTGGAAACTTTTTTGAAAAACAATTCTGATGCTGTGATTCATTTTTCCGAACCAGTTGTTGAAATAACCCCGGACTATGTTGTAACCTCAAAAGCAAAATACAAATACAAATTTCTTGTTGGTGCCGATGGTTCTTTTTCTAGGGTCAGGGATTATTTGAAATTGCCAATGAAACATATTGTTGGCTGGGCATTTCATTTTATCATTGACAAACCTGCAGATCGATTTGCGGTTTATTGGTTGCCCAATACCTTTCCCAAAGGCTATGGCTATGTGATGTCCAAAAGTTTGGGGAAAACAATGATTGGTGGAGCAATGGTCGAACGATCAGATAATTCCAAGGAGTCAGTCCACCAAGTTCTTGCACCAAAAGTCAAAGAATGGGTTGCAAAGGAATTCGGATTGGATGTTAACAAGCTCAAATCAGAAGGAATGAAAGGCAATGCGGATTATCGTGGTTGGAAATTCAACAATGTTTTTCTAGTTGGAGATGCTGCTGGGCTTCTAAATCCCCTAACCACCGAGGGCATTTTCTATGCAGTTAAGAGCGGGGAAGGAGTTGCCAAATTTATTCGTAGAGATCCGGAAGGACAAAAAATCATGAATAGCATGCAAAATGCTCACCGTTGGCAAGTTCTTATTTTTGATATTGCAACTGCCTGGCCATTCTGTTGGCTTGTGCATTGGATTCTATCCAATCCGAAAGGCTGGCTGCGATCCAAAATTTTTAACTATGTTTTTTGGAAGTTTATGGATGGCTAGATTTACCGAAAAATCCGCCAATTGTTCCGATTACAAAGCCAGGTACTGCGCTTATAACTAAAAGTATAACTATCTTTTCAATCAAAAAGGCTGTACCTTGGGTTGTAAATAAAAACCCCCCACCATATGAGAGCATGTCTATCATCGGGCCTATCACCATAGTCATAATATGACGGGGAAAATTAGTCAAGACCATGGCAACAGATCCGTTTATTGCAGCTGTAATAATTCCACTTCCCTTTCTGGATGTGGCTGCATAACCCGAAAGATAAGCAGCAACAATGGCCGCAAGCCATCCGACTATTTCTATTAATAATGGGGCAACACATATGCTGAAAAAACTGCCTGCATATCCAAATGACCAACTACCGATCGAGAGTAGAACCAGGCCCAGGCTGAAGTAGGGGTGAATGACCAGATCAATCATTCTTTTTGTTTCTTCTTGTGCTATTCCCATATCATCATTCTTCTTCAGCAAATTTCTTTATTTCTTCGAAATTTTCCACGATTAATCTTGCCTTTGTTTTACCAAAGCTGAATGGATATTTGTCATCCTCGTTTCTCTTCAAGACTATTAATTTGTTTCCCTTATATTCGCTGTATTCAATCATAGTCTTCTAACTCAATAAAAATATTTATAATTACTGGGGGTTTAAATCTCTTTTGAGACACTAAATACAACATGGGAGATACCAAGCAAAAGCAGGGCCCTCCTGATGGCTTCAAAAAAACTGTCACCGGACCGCCATTTGCAGCTGACTCAGTTAAACGATTTCCTATCCAAGGTCCTGTGGTAGATACTTTTGGTCAGACCGCACCTGCTCCAATCATAGTTGATCCTCTAATTGGTAAAACCATCTCCATCTACAAAGTTGTTGAATTAATTGGCAGTGGTGGCATGGGCATTGTCTACAAAGCCCAGGATCCTGATCATCCAGATCAATTTGTTGCCATAAAACTTATGCATCCTCATCTTTCAAGTTCTGAGCAGGCAAGAAGAATGTTTTTTAGAGAAATTAAAACCGCTTCAAAACTAGACCATCCCAACCTTGTCAAGGTTTTTGATTTTGATGAACTCAGTCATCAACTCTATCTTGTAATGGAATATGTTCATGGAAAAGATTTGAGTAATCATCTTGCGGATAATGGTAAAATGCCGCTGGATAAGGCACTAAGTACGGTTGTGCAGGTCTGCGAGGGAATGATCGCTGCCCATGACAAAAATGTTCTTCACAGAGATCTAAAACTTGAAAATATACTTTTATTGGATGATCCAACTGGTGCAATTAGAGTAAAGATAGTTGACATGGGTCTGGCCAAGATTCTCCACCCTCACGCTCCTGCTGGTGATCAGGTCACTGATCCAGGTATAGTTAAGGGTACGCCCGAGTACATGCCTCCTGAAGTTATCGTGGGTCGTGAAGCAGATCACCGTTCTGATATCTATTCCATTGGTGTAATTTTGTACTATCTTTTATGTAGCAAATTTCCATTTGAAAGTACACTATCAAGAAATGATCCTGATGCACCTATGCAAGTGGTACGCAAAGCGTTGTCTGCAAAACTTGTTCCACCTGTAGCCGTGGACCCATCAATTCCTAAAGAAGTAAGTGATATTGTTGCCAAGGCAATGGAGAAAAAGATTGAAGATAGATTTCAGACTTTGCGCGAGCTCCGTCAAGCAATAATTGATTTTGCTTTTGCCAAAGCAATTCATCTTGATCTTCCTGATGGTCAAACTGTACCAGAGCCTCCCCCTGCTCCGCTTATTATTGTTCAGCAAAAAACTCCAAAAAGATTCTGGTGGCTTGTTGGTGCATTGGGAATAGCAACTGCTGGGTTGTTTACTTGGAATATTGCTCACCGTCCAACAGTTGAACCTCCTGCCCTGGTACAACCTGCTCAAGAATCCTATTCGGTTTTCATTGATAGTGAACCTAAAAATGCATTGGTTCAAATGTACGAAACTGCAGAAGATGGCACTCGTTGGCTACGCGATCTGGGTCATACTCCCTTTAGAAATAAACTCAAAGGAAAAACCGTTGTTGTTATTTCTGCGCCCGGTCACCTACCACAATTTCTTGATGTTGATTCTGAAAATACCCAATTTCCAACCATTGTTTTGCCAAAAATACCCCCTTCTCCACCCTAGCAAAGCTTTATTTTTCTAATTGGTGATTAGAATTTGGCGATCCCCATGTCAGATGATGATGGTGCAAAAAGAACAACCGGTAGCGGAGCAGTGGTTACTGAGGTTCAAAAACCCCCCGTGTTTGCAAATCCATTGCCTCAAGATAGATTGGATACACACGCTCATTTACATGTTTTCAAAGTTATAGTTCCAAGTAAACAGGATGGACACCCGGTGACCTTTTTCCTCACTACCCGTTCTGATCCTGCTGATCTTAAAGCAGCATTGGAGAGTGGTGATCCAGCCAAATTGCCTAAGGAAATGAATTGTCAAATTCTGGATCCTAAAACTCAAAGAGTGTATGATGTAAATTCCGATACTGTTCTTGCCTATGTTGATAAACGTGCCGTAACTGTTGAAGTTGATGGGTTCAGGGATGCAAGAGAATGGACAACTTCCAGACATATGGATGTTGCTTCCATGCAAAAAACGCTTTTTGAAATGGGTTATCTTGCTGCTGGTTATCATACTGGTGTTTTCGATAAACAAACCTACGACGCCATTAGAAAAATGCAGCGCGAATATAATCTGAAGCATGGTGGGGCAATTGCAGTTGATGGAAAATTCGGAGATCAAACAACCATGGCTGCTTCGGTTATACATGGAAAAGCTCCTGTTGCAGTTATTGGACCAGTTAAAGATGATAGAATGGAATCTGGCGGTGCAATGGTTTGTGATACCAATGATTTCTTTGAATTTAGACCAAATCCTCCTGCATTCACTTCAAAGCCAAACACACAGGTTACGGTTACCACTGGTAATTCCACTGTTCCTGGAACACTTGCAGGTCAGGTTGTGGTGGCAAAGCCAGAAGGTGATACTACTTTCCTTGGCCATCTGTGGGGAAGTTTAACTGGTACCATGTTTGGTGATGCTACTGTTGTTGGTGGTGCTCCAACTGCAATACGTACAGTCCCCGGTGATGTTAATTTTTCCGGTGAACGCACAGTTGTTATACCTGGTGGAGCATCTGCACCAAAGAAAAAATCTCCTGGAGAAGCAGAGGAGAAAGGGACCTAATTTTTTTCACAATAAATCCCTCACCTTACCACATTTTATGCTTTTTGGTACATATCTCCTCTGTGTCAGACACAGTTCAAGCTTCTAGAGTAAAACCAAAACATCTTGTATGGGCTGGGGCAGGTACAATCGCTTTAGGTATAGCCACTGCTTCCATACTGCTCATCCCCAGTCATGAACAAACAATACAACCGCAAAAACCACGAATTTGGTGCTCCCATGGAGTTTATTCCGAAGGGCTTATGGTTTACACCGAGTCTGATCAGAAAGAAAAGGGCAGAGAACTTGGTAAACCCTCATTGGTTTCTCTTTCTGATTTTTCTAAACCATTGGCAGTTAGCTGTCAAGAAGATGGTACTGTTTGGCTGGTTAACAGTAAAACAATAATCAAAGGAAAAATTTCATCTGATCCAACCTGCTGTTCAGTTGATCTGGAACAGGAAATTTCCCATACAAGAGCACCAGAATATCAAATCGATGGCGCTGAAGTTGTTGCCGCCAGCATTTGGCTTCCTGCAGGAGGTTCACGCCCTGCTGTTGCCACAGTTACCAATAACGGTTGGTTTCAAGTTTTTATGCCACCATCAGATGGTCCAGTGGTACAGGAAAATTTCATCTTCAGTCTAAAAGACAATCCTCTTTTGAAAGAAAATGTTAAATGGCCAGAGAAGGTCACCGGTGCAGCAGTTGGAGTTCTTGGTCCCAATGAATTCGCAATAATTCCTTTTGGAGAAAATACTCACATTATCTACTATGTCAAATGGCCAGGAGGACCCTACAAGGCTCTGGTGCCAGTAGATCTTTGGAGCATGGATATGAGAACCGAGTTCCCAAATCTCGTCTCTATTAATGGTTCTTTACCAGTTATCTTCAATGCTGATCGTGGTGGATGGGTTACTCGTTTACAAGTGATAACAACGGATAAGGGTCAGACTGAGATTCCAACTGTTGTTAAACCTAGAGAAATACTTTTGCAGGAACAAAAACACTAATCTTCGGTAAGTTTTCTTCTAAGTTGGTCTAATTCGTCATGGAGTGCTCTGTTTTTCTTGAGTGGATCCATTCTAGCTTTTTTTTCGAGTTCGTCTATTCTGGATTTGATGTTCGCTTTTTTTCGTGATAAGTCTTTTTTGCTCATTCCCATTTAACTACCTCTTTTCTGTTTACCTATTTAGGATTTAAATTACTATTTACAATCTGCTGGGCAGTTGCATTTATTTTCTGGAGTCATGCAAATCCCGTCTCCGCATTTGGTACAATAACCTGAATCATCCCCAACCCCTCCAGTGGCAATTTCACAGTGCTTAACTACCTGTTTGTCAAGATTTATCAAAGAAAGTCCATTGCAACATACTGGCGCTCCTGGATAATCAAGATAGGCCAGACCCTCAGGAATACACGAGGTTTGTAAAAATTGTGCAGGATAGCCGTCAACCGGAGGAGCATTGTCTATTTGCCCGAGTGCTACTCCATATCTTTCAAGAAGTGTTGGTGTAAGATCTTTCCTATCAATGCTTCTTATCAATGAAATATCATTTGTTGCGTAAATTCCATAGGGGGCATTAAAGTGATTCACTCCCTTGCTTGGACTTTGAAGAGTGTCAAAACCATGATCTGTGACAACGTAAATGTAGGTTCTGTCTGAAATATTTAATTCAGTTAGTTTATCCATTATTTTTTTGAGCCACAGGTCATCATCCTGGATTGCCTGAACATATTTAGCTGAAAAACTTTTTGCTCTGTGACCTGTTTCATCAGGATCACCAAAATGAAAGAACATGAAAAATCTTTTATCTCCATATTGATCCAACATCTGCAGAGCTTTTTCACCAACCTTTTCATTTTCACCCATCCCAGTTTCAAAATAATCCACTTTTGTCTTTGTAATGCACCATGGTTCTCCAAATGGTTCTGCACCCTCGTATAAAACCCCACCCCAATAGTCCGTAACCTTTGTGTATTCTCCTTTGCATTTGGCACCCGTATGATCCGGTTTGGATGCTAAAAACACAGTGATAATATTTCCAAAATGGTTTTCTAATTTTTCAAATATTGAATAGTTTTCTGGAACTGGTTGGTATTTTGCATTGGAATAGGTTCCAGTAATTGCTGAATTATACCCAGTTAATAGTTGGACCCATCCTGGCTTGGTATGGGTTGCACCATCGGTAACTGTTAGATTGTATATTTTTCCATTCGAAAGTTTTTCTATTGCTGGTAAACCATTAGGGCATTCGCCTGTTCTATTATAATAGCAATCAAAAAATCTATCTCGTTGTACTCCATCCCAACCAATCACAATTACATTGAAATTTGAAACATTTGGTGAATCTGGGGGCGTATAAACTACCGTAGTATTTTCGATAATAATTTGATCGTTCTGATGTTTATTTTGTAAAATACAACCGGATAGGAATAGAATCAATACTACAACAATCCCAATCTTTTTCATTCAATTCAAAATTAATAGTAAAAATAGTTAAAGCCTTCCAATTTTTCTTAATTTTTCCAACTCATCTCTAGGAATTCCATAATCCACTATTTCAATTGATTCGGGTATTTTCCCTCTTTTGTATCTCCACAACGGTGCAGTGTTTAATCTATATAGCAATTTCCAACTGGAATAGGTGGGAGCAAAATCAATTCTTCTACAGTTTCTGCTTTTTGCAAGTTTTATTCCTTCCACAAGTGCTATCTTCATGGTGTCTTCGTATTCCTTGTCCACTCCCCAAATACAAACTGACATGGTGCGATTGGAAAAAAAATATTGTGTTGTCAGAACAGGTTTCCCGTTCTTTATTATGGACCAATACTCAGTTCTCTGGTCCCTATCCAGGAGTTCATAGCAGAATTTGGTTTCATTATTAAAGTCTGATTCTTCACCAAACATTTTCTTATTTAATTCCGCAATTTTTTCTAAATTGCCCTCTTTTCTGAATTCATATTCTCCAAAGAGTTTACATGCCCGTCTAAAATTCTTTTTGTGTTTTTTTGAAAATCTTTGAATATAATCATCTATACTCTCCATATTAGTAAGATCTATGAAAAATTGAGGACAAAATCCCTCAGTACACCCATCAAATTTATTTTCAAGAAAATCAAAATAAATATTTTCAGGTATTTCTTTTGTTGTTTTCATGAACTCAGGATCAAATGTAAGATAGTTCTTTTCTACTGATTCCCCACCTATAATTGTGTAGAAATTATTTTCACTATCATATTGAAGCGGGAAAAAATTTTTTCCATCATAAAAAATAGTTGGCTTGCAACCATACCCTTTACAAAGAGCAACTCGAATTTCCCAATCGTCTGTCCACACTTGTTTTTCCGGCACGTACTGGTCCCAGATTTGTTTGGCTTCATCGAGTGTTATTTCCTGCATCATAATTTCACAAAGTTAACTGACTATAATAACAAAAAGTTTTTGGGGTCTAAGGGGCAGCGCCCCTTAAATTAAAAGAAACGCCCCGGAGACTTCCAAAAACGGCGAACCGATTTTGTGCCCCCGTGGCTCACTTCGTTCGCCCCGGGGAACCCCCACGACGTAAAGTAGATACACTTTTCGTATGTAACCTTCCTTACTAAGACGTATTAGGGGGGAAGGGTATTTAACATTATTCTTCGTAATCTTGTCATGGCCAAGGGAAAGTCTAAAAAAAGTAGATTCGAATCTAAAGCCGCTAGTATGAACGATCCAAAGAAGACGTTCGAGTTGATGAAAGACCATGGAGATCAGATTTTCAGTTCACTTCAGGTTAGGTATCAGTATGTAGCATTAATCGCAGCGATAATCGCTTTGATTCCAACGGTTTCTGATTTTGTTAGCCAAACCTCGAAAACATATTACGTCACTGCCTTTATTGGATCTTCAATAGTATTAGTTCTCTACGTAATAACTTTTTATGAACCTCTAATCTTATCGAAAAAGACTCAAGGGTACTATGATGAAAGATATAACAATCTTCTAGCTTTGTATCCGTCTCTAAAAAAATCCCCATTATACAATCAGATAAACGAATTTCATAATGGTAAATTTTTGTTATATGATGTCCCGATATTCACGCATATCATGTTTTTTTTGGTGTTTTTGGGTGCAACTATCCTTTTCATGGTAGTTGGGCTTAAAGCGGATATATTGTACTTGCTCTCATTGATACCAAGTATCTTTGGATTAGGAACGGCATTATGGGTTATTTATGAGTTGCATGTAAAAAAAAAGTAGCTGGTGTTATGACACAAAACATTGATGATTTGGATTGGAAAGCCATAAAGGAAATGGTTCTACAATATCTAAAAATTCGACCAGACGAACGGAAACACGAACTCAATATTCTCGTCGTTAAAATTATTTTTCTTGCACTGCTTTTAACTGGTGCTACCTGGCTCACATTAAATGGAAAATTAAGTCAAGACCTTACTGCTGCATTATACGGTGCTGTTGTTGGGTATTTGATTAGTTCAATAAAAATCTGACAATACAAAGCAAAGAAGACTAAGATGATAATTATGGCAGATATTCTCAAAACGGTTTATGTGTTTCTGGATGCAATAAAAGAATCATATCACGATATTGTTAGAGCACCGAAGAAAAATTGGAAACGAGGAATTTTGATAATTTTGGCTCTTATATGGCCTTTGTTATTCCTACAAAATATGCTATCTAGCAATAGTCAAACACAAACTAATATTTTTGAAATTCCTGCAAAAGAAACCATATATGATAATAGTCAAGGCCCACATGAACCTATGCTTACCGAAATACAACAGCAGGTAGGTGTTCCGGATTATGGGGCAAGTATCGAAATTAACAGACCTAACCAGGTAGTTAAAGGCTCCTATCTAGATTTTTCAGTGAAGATAACTGAAGAAAACTCAGATAATTTTCATTTTAAGGATCCATATTATTACATCATCGTACTTGGCCCAGATAAACAACAACGCTATATTTTTCCATCTGGTTATACAACCGTAGGGGGATTGGAACCGGTATATGGTAAAAATTATTATGAAAGGCCAGTAGCTTGGGAGAGTAATCCAACGGGGAATATTTACGACCCCCATTGCAATGATGGATATGTTTATCTTACAACCACGAACCGTACTCCTGTTTGTTTATCTAAATCTGAATTATTATCTGGTAAAGTAGACTTCAAAGTTAGATTAGACGAAGTTGGAGATTGGGAGATATACGTGTTTCTTTACGATAAAGATTACTCTCCGAGACCATACTCTAACGGTAGATCACAAGGATATGAGTACAATGCCATCTCTGTTGTCGGCCCAGAGATAGTAAATGTAACTACGAGTGTTACTCAAAGTAGTTTGTTAGAACAACTGCAAAAGTTTCTTGAAAAATTTAGCTGGAGCGTAGTGTTTGTAACTGTTATCATGAGCAGAAAAAAAGAGGAGATAGAATATTCTTTTTGGTGGATTACAATACTTGCTCTTTTTATTGGTCTTATGAATATTGGGATTA
This sequence comes from Candidatus Bilamarchaeum dharawalense, assembly GCA_902386555.1. Lineage (GTDB taxonomy): Archaea > Micrarchaeota > Micrarchaeia > Anstonellales > Bilamarchaeaceae > Bilamarchaeum > Bilamarchaeum dharawalense. Next base: position 157,538 of record CABMJJ010000007.1, on the reverse strand, counting down.
TACCAAAACTTTGAATGGATTTTTTGTGCTATAATATCTTGAAAATTATTTCCAACTTATCTAGTAGATTAACTCCTTTCTCCGTCAGTCTATATCCAATCACAGGCCTCTCTTTTCTATCCTGTTCAATAATAACTGGTTCAATCAACCCAGCCAAACGTAGTTCCTTCAACCTCTTGCTTTTTGTGAAAGAATTGCCTGGAAGATCACGAAACCTGCAATTGTGCTGCCTTAAGAGAAATAAAATGTCGAGCGAGTCTTTTTTGAGTACGGAAGCGATTTTTTGGGAGTAGTGAGGCAGGTCTGACTTCAACATGCCTAAACTAACTATTATCCTCGTTCTTTAATATTGCTTAGTTTTATATAAGCTTGCTTAGAATCTACTAACCATAAACTAACGGTGAAGCTATGAATAGATTGCTTCTTTTTGGGATCATTTTAGTTGGAATATTTCTGATTGCTGGGTGCACAACAACTGCATCAAAGGAATGCAAGTGTCCTAATAGCACTGTAAGTTCTTCTTTATCGTGTCCACCTAAGAATAATCAAACGCAGATAAAAGAAGTAACTATAGAAAAAACAAAGTATGTCTGTTGGGATAATTCTACAGTTGATGTTGCTTTACAATGCTCTCCACAACCAGAAAAAATAACCGAAAAAACGGTAACAGTTACTGTTAACTTGACAAGATATGTATGCTCTAATGGACAAACTGTCAATGATGCAACATTATGCCCAACCCCAGAAGCAGTAAGTCAGGCCAAGACGTTTAGTGGGGATAGTGCTGATGTGACTGATCAGATTTACTTGAAGAAAGGACTCGTACTAATCACAGGTTATTATTCAGGTAAACACAATTTTATAGTACAGTTGCTTGATTCAGATGGGGCCAACGTTGATTTGATTTTCAATGAAATAGGAAACTATGATGGAAAACATGCCACACATATTACTACAGATGGTTATTACAGATTCGGTGTCGAAGGAATCGTCGGCTGGAATGATAATGGAGGAAGTTGGACATTGAAAGTAGAACAGCAATCCTAATCTCCTTGCAAATTTAGACAATAGGTTGCCTAAACCATTCGTCCAGCTCCTTCGACTCCTTTTTGTCTAATTTTACATCTGGCACTTCGACATCTTCTCTTTGATACGTGTCGTACATCGCTTCACGGTCTTTGAAGAATTTTGCAAATTTTATTACATTCTCAAAATGCTCGCGATACTTCCCCATTGTCATGACACTGAACTTTTCAAGGAGATCAGTCGTAACTTCAATTATCTGGTCCCAAGAACACAATGAATTAAGCTTCCAGGAACTATAAATTATAAAAAGATCAATTCCTTTGAATTTGTCTCTGTCATCTTTATTAGTGAAATAAATATGACTAGCTAGTGAAAAGAGAATTTCGTTATAAAATTCAATTACCTGGATTTTATGAAGCTTAACCAGCTCGCGTTTATGGACTATGATTATCTTCCATCTTTCCTCAAGCTCCTGCTCCAACGTTTCCACATGAGTATTGTGAAGATCAACTCTACGAACAGAATCTAAGGAATTGAGATAGGGTTTAAGATCTTCTGCTGCTTCCAATTCGTAGTTATCTAATAGCGCGTATAGATACTCGCAAACTTCTTTACCAGTCATCCCATCAAGCATTTTTACAAGTTGTTTATCCATTTTGGTCCCTCTTTTTAAGAATCAATTCAATTGATTCTACCTTTGATTGAACATCTCGAATTTCGTAGATTTTGGCTAAAGTTCCGGCCAGATACCCGATGCAATTGGCCTGGCTTGTAGTTACTCTGTTTTGCCTGACATCGTTTATTGTACGTCCTACAAGTACGGCTAAATCAGATAAACTGACTAAAGAAAGCTCTTCTTGCGATGGTACAAGCATCTGTTTACGGCCGTTTTCCCCACCTTTCTTGGCTGCTTCAGCCCGATTTGCCACAACTTCTGGATCCGTGCTATGGAAGAAACATTTATCCTCACCATGAAGTGGAAGAACATTGCACTGCTTTCCATCTTTTTTGATAAAGTTGCAAGTTTCTATAGCCCCTACCCCTTTACTAACAGTAATTGATGGCTCAGATGAATCTGAGTATATATACTTTGATTCTTGTGATTCATCACTGAATCTAGAATCCAATGGCTCATGATCTATTTGATTCTTCTGATTTATCTTCAACATATTCCTCTAATCTCCCAATTATTCTTCTGTAATGACCTTTCTTTTCTCTCACAATTTTGCCTTGTTCATCCAAGATGGCTAAGGCTCGAGTTATTGTTGCTTTACTATGTTGTTGAGCCTTCATGACCTCTAGAATCTCATGAGTTTTGAAGTCTTCTATGGAGTTGACTTCAAGATGGCGTAGTATTGTAGAAGCGCATTCATCCGCAGCATCAACTATTGCTTGGGCTGTGCCTAAAACTTCAAATTTCACGGATTTTTCTTCGAACTTGAGTTCGACAATCCTGGCTTCTTGCGCTTGGGCATTTCTGCACTTCCCATGTACAATATTGAATCTGGCCTCTGTTTTTGGTGGTTTCTCGAAGATTATGACCCCATCGGCATAGTTCGCCAGCTCGCTTGAGCCCCGAAGCTCGTCCAGAAGATCGGTTGGCACCTTACCTGCCATGCCTTTTCGTAAGTGGTGTAAGAATATCCAAGTAACACCATATTCGCTTGAAATGGGCCTGATCAGGTTGGTAAAAATACTGTTTATCTCTCCTGCATCATTCTCTTCGCTACTAATAATCCTCCTTAGCGTGTCTACTATAATGACCTTGATCCCGTGTTGTTTAATGAAGGTTTCAAGCGCCAATTTAGCCTGTGCGTTGCTTATCTTGAACCCTGCAAAGGAGCTGAAACACAGGTTTTCTACACTACCTTCGAGTCCCATACCTTGTTTTATTTGCATTACTCGCTCTTTCAATACGTTTACACCATTTTCTTCATCCAGATACAAAACAGGATAGAGTAATGCGGGGTATTTGCCAAGGAATGGCTTTCCAGAAGCGATAGCTAATGCAAGATGTAAGGCGCCCCACGATTTGTAGAAGCCACGCTTTCCAGCCAAGAGGATTATGCTGTCTTTTGGTATATAGCCGTCTACGATCCAGTTGTTGGGCTTGGAAATTATGGTTTGAAGCTCTTTTTCCCAAATAATAGAAAGTTGTCCGGTTTCAGAGACAATATTATCTTTAGGGGCAATCCCGAGTATTTGTTCTACGTTAAGCATTCTATCTTCGTAATCCAGTTCGAATTGGTTTAGAATCTCGGTTTTATGTTTCAAAGGTCCGTGTGCTGGACAGTTATCTGGTTGGTTTTTGTAGATTTCGCACGGTAAGCATGAATATTCAGCTGTTACACGCTCCACATTCTGACGATAAGCCTCCTTAGCAGCTTCTGTTTCATAAACCAACTTCTCTCCTGGAGTTATGAACGTTTCACCATCAAATTCACACTGACCATATCTGCCTTTGTCCCCAACTGCTCGATTCTTACAACCAATTTTACGGCAAAAAAATACGCGTTCAGGCATGGGAAGGCACCTCATCAAGAATTATTAGACGACAGGTAACTATGATTGGGTATTGCTGACGAAGCTGTTTGAGAAGTTTTTTCGATTCTTCTCGTTTAAGTCCTAAAATTCTCCCACTGAGTTGTCTATATCTAGGGTGCGAAATTCCATCTTTTAGGTATGGTTCTAATTTCTCAAAACAGCGATCGAGAAGATTCAACCCATCCTTAAATTGATGTTTTGTTGGTATCATTTGTAATCACCGGTTGTGAGCCGTTTGCAGCGGCTTTTTTATTTTTTGCGAGCTCATCAAGTTCTTTGAGAGTTTGAAGCCATTCAGTTACTTGGTTCGACATTATTTCCCTCTTTGTATCTTCGGTATGCAACGCGAAGTAGACCAGACACCGAACGGCCTTCGTTATTTGCTCTTTCCTTAATTTCATGGGCGAGTTCAACAGGCCACGAAATTGAAATTTTTGCTATTTTTGCCATTGTTAACACCTGGAGTCAATTATGCATAAGAGTAGTTTTATATATGTTATGTTATGTAAACATAACATGAATCGCATAACATTTACAGAAGATGAGAACAAGATCTTAATTTTACTTTTAAGCGGCAAAAAAACTATGAAGCAATTCAAGAAATATTGTTTTGATGTAGGGATACTAACGAGGAAAAAGGGGAAAACACCAAGACAAAACAGTCAGGGCACGTCTCAGATATTATATCGAAAAAATATCGGTTTGGTGTCTAAACTTGAATCAGAAAAGTGGATAATTTTGAATGCAGAGAATGGAAGACGAAGTCCTAACTCAACAATTAGTTTGAATTTTAATAAATTTTATCGGAGTTGGGTTAACCGATTTTATCAATCAGGAGAGGAAATGCCTATAGGAATAAAAGGCGGGGTTAAAAGGGATATTTTTTATTCTAGGCCTGCTCTTTTCGATTTGGACTTGATGAAACCATTGTTTTTTCATAAACGAAAATGGATGTTTCCATCAGTTTACGGATTCTTCAATTTATGTTTAGCATTTCGTGTTCCAAGTGGGGCATCGGAAGGACCAATACTGAATAGTTTCATTCAAGAAGCATTATTTCAAACTCAATTAACAAAGATCCAGACGTCTCAATCCAAATTTATTGAACAATATTTGATAGCTAGCGAACAGGTTAAGCAACAAATCACCCAGCAAGCTTTATCAAAAGACAGTACTCAACAGCCTTTTTCTACTATGGCACTAGCCGCCGCATGTCATATTTATGGAACTAAAAAAGCCGATATACACTATCAAACAGGACAAGAGGATAGATTGATTCCTCTCTCAGAAAAAGATTTAAAAAAAGAGCCGATTAAGGTGGGCTACCCTTGGGCTAGTATACTACATCAGGGTGTACTTTTAAGATACCCACAACGAAAGTTACGTGAGGTACTTGAATATGCAACGCTTAAGGATGTGAATGTCAATCTATTCTTCGAACCAGAGCCGATATTGCAGATTTATCAAGTATTGGGTAAGTTTATTGCTTGGTTTAAATAAATCATTTTCTCATTTTATTCGCCAAAAATTCCTTAACCTCTTGGTCTTTCATCAATTCCATCAGTGGCCCGAGTTTCTTCTCAAGTTCTTGATGTTTATTCTCCATATCTACCGCAGCATTCAAAGTCAACGGCATCCCACATTCTTTGCAGAAACTTCCACTTACTTCGTTCAGAACGAAACAACGCGAACATTTTCTTTTGTTGTTTTGGTCATCTTTTGGTTGCAAGCCATAAGCCTTCAATAGGGCATTATCTGTATCTGTCCCAGAAAGATGAAGGTAAACCTGGGGCATATCGCTTCCATGAGTCCACCCTAAAATTTTCTCCATTTGGAATTGGTTTAACCCCATTTTTGCCAATTCAGTAGCTCTTGCATGTCTAAAAGCGTGGAAGTTCGTCGGTTTTGTTATACCTGTTCTATTCCTAAGAATTTTGAATATCCGCAGAAATCCATTATACTTCATAGGGCTGCCCTTATGGGAAGTAAGTTTAATCCATAGTGGTGCGTCCGCATTCTGCTTCATAGGGTGGAGCTCAAGCCAGTAGCGCAGATAATGGATGCTGGAAATGAGTCTTATTCGTCTCTGTCCTGTTTTGCCATCCACCATCACCTGGGCGCCATATTCATCGAACGCGATGTGTTTGATTTGGATTCCTGCGATCTCCCCGATACGGCATCCGCTCTCGTACAACATCGAGATAAAGCACTTGTCCCGGGGGTTCTCGCATACATCAATGAGCTTCTGAACTTCGTCCGCTGTCAGGAGCTCTTCTGGCATAATATGACTGGTTTCTTTAGCAGTTTTTTTCAGCCAGCGTACGTTTTCAGGATAAAACTCGTCATTTCCTAGCAGCCACTTATAGAACCGCTTTATACTAACTCTATAGATGCCTTTTGTGACCGGTGACCAGTCCTTTTTCTGGATTTCGGCTATAATGCGCTGGATGTCTGCCTGCTTCGCTTCCTTGAATTGTAATGGTCCGAACATAGCTGCCAAAGGAACAAGTCTATTGGCGTATATGAGGATTCGGCTACGGCTCAAGCCCTTTGCAGTTAGGTAGTCAAAAAACTCTAAAATAGCCCGTTTATTCTCTTCTGGGATTTCCAACTTACTTAACTTCTTCAAAAAGTAGCCAATTCGCTTCTCCATATCGTATATGTCTACGCTCATGTTTACACCACTTCCAACCTTCTTTATAAGGAAGGGTTATGTGCGTATCCACTTTGAGTATAAACGCCCCGGGGATGATTTGAACATCCCGCCTGCTGATTGCGACTTTTTAGGAAAATGTCGCCCAAAAACTGGGTTGCTATTCCTAAAAATTAACAGTCAGCCGCTCTACCGAATGAGCTACCGAGGCATAGGATTTTTTGTTGTCACTTTATGTTTAAAAACCTAGGTTTTAGTTGCAAGATGAATAATATCCTTGATTGCAGCATTTATCATGACAACTACTTGGGTTGGGGTTCCAGGTATTACTACTCCTGCCCTATCAATCTCTCCACCACCCCACTGTTCTTGAGGTAATTCACAAAGTTGGCTTATCCTTCTTGCAATGTCATTTGCATGAACCCCTGTTTTATTTGCTTGTGCAAAACCAACTCGTATGGAAATCTTGAATTTTTCAATTCCAATTTCAGTGAATGATGCACTTATATCCGCATTCAATCTCCTAAGTGCATTGGCAAGAATAAATGGAGCTTCTAGCGAAGTTTGCCCAATTGCAATAACCCATTCTTTTGATCCAACTTCATAGGTCTGCCAATTAGCGTAATTTAGATCACTTCCAACCATTCTTGTTATCTTAGGATCCCAGGAAGGGTCTGCCAGCTCATCAATTTCTGTTCGTTTTACATTAGCCATTCTAAGCAATCTTTCGAAAATAGCTATGGTTCTTCTTTCTGCTACTCTTAGTCTATCAGTATCACTTGCAATACCAACTGCCAATGCAAATGCCCCCTCTCTTGTTATCTCTCTTACCGGTACTATGGAAGCAAGCATCTCACAGGTTGATATGGCAACTGCATTACGTATCATATAAGCTGCTTCGATAGAAGTAACATCCGGTACGTGGTGGTCTATCACCAATGTTCTTTCAGGTACAAGCACTCCTCTTGCTCCGTTTAATAGTGGCTTTGCACAAGTATCAAGTACCATGTGCATGCCAGCGGATTGAAAATTATCCTCTTTTTCACTAATATCCACGCCCAATCTTTCTGCGAATGGGCGGGCAGTAAACATTATGGGGCCAGTAATAATTCGTGCGGTTAATCCGTGTTTTTGACTTAGGTAGTCTCTAACAAATTTCATTGCCCCTATCCCATCTGGATCTGCACCTTCATGGGTCCATAAAACTGGTTGGGCATCGTCTTTTTCTGCTAGCCTTTTTGCTCTTTCAATTGCCATTACAAAAGTTCGTCTGTCACCTTTGGTAACCATGTGCCCTAGGTATTGACCTTGTCTCATGTACTCTCGCTCCGCCTCTCTTATTATATATGCTAAGAGCCATTTATAATAGTTACATAAAACGGTAAATTGCGTTTATTTAGCACCAACTGCTGTCTTAAGCGCTTTGATCAATCCTTCGGATTTTGCTTTCCAACCCATAAGGAAGCCAGTCAAGCCATCCATGCCGCCTAGCATACTTAGAAGTTCTTCTGATGTATCAAGGACCTTCTTATTCGAAGTAAGGCCTGGAATTTTGAATATGGATCCAAGAAGGGCAATGACTCCTCTTCTTGTATAAATAGGTTTACCCTCTTTTGTTTTCTTTGCCCATCTTTCTACAAATCGTTTTGCTTCTGGTGTTTTCAAGAATTCTTCTGCCGAAGAAGACTTTTCTTCACCCTGCGGTGGTTTCTCCACTTCTTCCGGGTCTTTCTCCCCGCCCTTGGTGGATCTAAACTGACCGAATACCATGTTTTTAAGACTCATAAAACGTTTATAAATGTGAGTCTAGACCCCAAGCTCCTCAAGGATTCGTCCTGTCTTAAATTTACTATCATCTATTTTTTTGCTGAGCTTTACTATCTTTATTCCCTCAGGTTTAAGGAATTCTTTTTGATCATACCCATAAACAATTACGTCTGGTCCTACCAATTCTATCAATTTTTTCGGGTTGTCAAGACCAGCAACACTAATGTCCACTGGTTTAAGTGTTTCGACCATGATCTTTCTATATTCCTGGGGGTGGATCGGTTCTCTCCCTTTCTTTTTTATGTGCTCATCTTTTGCTATTGCAACTACTAGCACATCTCCGTGCTTTTTTGCCTCAATTAGTGTGATTATGTGTCCTATGTGAAGAACATCAAACACTCCGCCAGTAAGAACGACTTTTATCTTTCTTCTTTCTGCTTCCTTTAGGTAAAACTTTCCATTGGTCTCTATAAGCAATTTTTTCTCACCATCTGAAAGAAAGTGATAGATCTCATCGGTTATTCCATTATAGGTGAGTTGAAGTAGGTATACTTTTTTGATTAATTCTTTCATACTCTATCGTTTGATTTGAAGTGTTATAAATGTTTTGAGCAAAAGCTTTCTATGGCTCGACTCATTATTTTCGGATTAATCGCATTTTTGCTATTTGGATGCATCATTGAACAACCAGTTCAGAACGAAACCACCCCCCCATCCAATGTTACGACCGAACCTATCACACCAAGTTGCACTGACAATGATGGTGGTGCAAATATTCTTACCAAAGGCAAAGTTATCTCAGATACTGGTACTTTCGTAGATTATTGTACAAACTCCAATTCAATTTCCGAATACTCCTGTTCTGGTGCTGCCCTTGTTTCTGAAGTTATTGCCTGTCCGAAGGGTACCGCATGCTCAAATGGTGCCTGTGTTGCCCAGGTGATCCAAGAGAATACAACCAAAATTGATTGTATTGACAGTGATAACGGTCTTGATTTTTTTGTGTCTGGTACTGTGAGCTACTATAACCAATCCTTTTCAGATAACTGTGTTGGCTCCTCAAGTTTATTGGAATATTCCTGTGTTAATGATGAACTAAACCAAACTTTGATGAACTGTGGAGTTGGAAATCTCTGTCAGGATGGTGCCTGTGTAAGATTGTCAAGAACGTGTACCGATTCGGATAGTAGCGACGAATACGATCTCGGTACCACTGTTCAATATGGTGGCGGGATGGTTGTTCAAACAAAATACGACTCCTGCGTTGATAATCAAACCATCCGCGAATTCTATTGTAACAGTACTGAAATCGGAACCAAAACACTTTCCTGTTCATCCCATAGCGTTTGCTCTGGTGGTTTATGCGTCCCTCTTTGCGAGGATGGGGATGGTGGTATCCAAACCCATGTTTCTTCCTATGTAAGAGATCAATCCGGTACCTACAATGATTATTGTCTAGATGATTTTATTCTTAACGAATACATTTGCGAATCAGATAGGGTAGTTTCCACTGAGAAAACCTGCAGCGGCCTTTGCAGAAATGGTAAATGCTACGAATTAAACGAAATAGATTGCGCAGAAACAAACTCTGGTCGTACCATCACCCTCAAGGTGGATTCTCTTGTTGTAGACAGTGCCGTGGATAGTTGCATCGACTACAGAACTAAAAATGATTATCGTTGTTTTGGTGGAACAATCGATTCAGTTAGTGTCGAATGCGAATCCACCCAGTTCTGCTATGCTGGTAAATGTCAGGACATTAGTACTGCTGCCTGCTATGATCTTGATGCCTATGTCACCAACCATGGCAAGGGTACACCATCCCAGGTTATTGTAACTGACAGCTCTTCAGTAACTCAGGTCAAATCTGATTTCTGTCTTTCATCAGCACTTTTATCTGAATTTTCTTGCGATGGTACTAACTACAAAGTAGAATACATTGATTGCGGAATCGATGAGGCATGCATTGATGGTGCGTGTATCTATCCCTATGTTTGTATTGACAATCACCGCGGTTCAGCCACCGGGTCAGTTTCACTTGTGGAAGACGGAGTGACCATCAGAACAGAAAAAGATGCCTGCACCAGCGATACGGTTCAGAGAAAAGTGAGCTGTGATATTAATGATAAGGTAGTTTACACCATCGTGCCCTGCCCAGCAGGTACCACTTGCGATAGTGTTGATGGTTCTTGTAAGTGATTTTTATGATTTTACCAAAACAACATCTTGAAGAAGCCAAATTGATTGAAGGTCTGCACAGCAGTCAATTCCAACCCTGTGGAATTGATATTACACTGAAAGAGGTTTATGGATTCAAAAATGCAGGGGTAATTGATTTTGACAACAAAGAAAGAAAAATAAGCGAAGTCGAACCAATTCACTTTGAAAATGATAAGGTTACTCTGAAACCAGGGGCCTACAAGGTGGTTTTCAATGAGTATGTTAAAATTCCCCAGGATGTTGCTGCTCTTTGTCTTCCCCGTTCATCACTTTTACGTTGTGGTGTTGGACTCAATTGTGCAGTTTGGGATCCTGGCTATGAAGGTAGAAGCGAAGCTTTGTTGGTAGTGCATAACATTCACGGAATCAGTTTCAAAAGAAATGCTAAAATCGGTCAAATGATCTTTATCAAGTTGGCTGAAGGCGCTTCAGCACTTTACGAAGGAAAATATAAGGGAGAAAACAAATAGCTACTTCAAAAACGCCTCAATTGTCTTTTCCACACTCCCAGATCTTTCTTCCATAGTATATTTTATGTGTAAAACCGGGATTTTTACATGTATTATTTTTGTTATGTCCACTGGGGTTCCTGAAACAACTAGTTCTGCTTTGCTGTTGTTTATGGTTTTACTCAATTCTTCCATCTGTTTGCCATAGTATCCCATGGCAGGTACAACCTCAGCCAGATGATCATATTTTGAATAAATCTGTTTTAGGCTGCCAACCGCATGGGGTCGCGGGTCGAGGATTTCAGCACCACCTCTTGCTGCATATTCAAATCCAGCACCAAATTTCATTCCACCATGGGTAACCGTTGGCCCATCCTCGACAACTATGACTTTTTTTCCGTAAATATTGATATTTTTTGATGGGGTTAGTATCATATCAGTTTCAATTATTTTTGCTTTCGGATTTACATGTGCTGCATTTTTCATTATTCTTTCCACATCTGTGGGGTTTTCACTAACCTTGTTTATTACTACCACGTCTGCTGATCTAAAATTGGATTCACCAGGATAATACCACAGTTCATGGCCTGGTCTTAATGCGTCGGTGACAACAAAAAGCAGATCGGGTTTGATAAATGAAAGGTCGTTATTTCCCCCATCCCACAAAATAATATCTGCTTCTTTTTCCGCCTGTTTTAATATCTCAGCATAATCCACTCCAGCATAGACAACAATTCCATTGTTAATATGCGGTTCATATTCCTCTCTTTCTTCTATGGTGCATTTTTGTTTATCAAGGTCTTTTAAAGTCGCAAATCTCTGTACCTTTTGCTTTATCAGATCACCATAGGGCATTGGGTGCCTTATCACTGCAACTTTTTTCTTGTTTTTCACCAGAATTTTCGTAATTGCTTGGGACAAAGGGCTTTTTCCACACCCAGTTCTTACTGCAGTAACTGCGATTATTTTTTTGCTACTCTTCAACATGGTTTCTCTTGGGCCAAGCAACACAAAACTTGCACCCTTTGATTGTGCTCGTGATGCCAAATGCATCACATATTCGTGGGAAACATCTGAATAGGAGAAATAAACTTCATCAATGTCATATTTTTCAATTAACTTTTCCATATCTTTTTCATCAAAAATCGGAATTCCCTTTGGGTATAATTTTCCTGCCAGTTCTTTTGGATATTTTCTACCTGTAATATTTGGTATCTGGGTAGCTGTAAAACCAATTACTTGGTAGTCTTTATTGTCTCTGAAAAACATATTAAAATTGTGGAAGTCACGACCCGCTGCACCGAGGATAAGTACTTTTTTCATAGTTTTCTATCTCCTATAAACTTTTTATTGTGAACTGTCCAATCTCTCCATGAGAATTGTAATCGCATTGGGTGGTAATGCACTTCTTCCAAAAGGTGCAAAAGGCACAGCGGAAGAACAATTGGATGCTGCAAAAAAAGTAGTAAAAAAACTTGAACCTATTTTGAAAGCAAACCAGGTAGTCCTAACTCATGGCAACGGACCGCAAGTTGGCAATCTACTCATTCAACAACAGGCAACAAAGGAAGTCTCTCCAATGCCCCTTGATGTTCTTGATGCCATGACCCAGGGGCAAATTGGCTATTTTATCGCAAGTGCAATTTCCATGACTGGTCTTCATTCTGCTACTTTGATTACGCGCGTAGTTGTAGATCCTGATGATCCTGCTTTTCAAAATCCATCAAAACCAATAGGACCATTTTATGATGAACCTGTTCGTCCTGGGATGAAAATGGATGCCAATCGTGGTTATAGGCTATTTGTTGCTTCTCCAGAACCAGTAAAGATTCGCGAACACGATGCCATCGATTCACTGTTAGAAAGAAATTTTGTTGTTATTGCAGTTGGTGGTGGAGGAATTCCAATCAAGAAAACAGGGGAGGGTCTTGAGGCAGTTATTGACAAAGACCGTGCAACTTCACTTTTAGCAAGCCAGGTTAGTGCAGATCTTCTTGTTTTTGTCACTTCAGTTGATTTTGTTTATGTTAATTTTGGTAAAAATAATGAGAAAAAACTCTCATCCATAGCCATTAAAGAGGCGAAAAATTATCTTGAAGCAAAAGAATTTGCTGAGGGTAGTATGAAGCCAAAAATAGAAGCTGCCCTACATTTCATTGAGAATACTGGCAAAAAAGTGATAATCTGTTCAATTGATAATGTTGATAGAGCATTACAAGAAAAAGCAGGTACGGTTTTACACGTCTAAAATTACAAAAGCTTTCCACTCATTTTTTACTCTCTCTAATTTGAACTGGTGCCAGCTCACTGCTTTTACGTCTACAAGCATTTCATGTTTTGTATTATCAATCGGCTCTCCTTTCAGAGTTGCTTTCAACATAATTCCCCTTTCAGTTCTGTAAATCTTCATCTCGTATTTGCTGACCAGAAGCAATTCAGCGTCTTTTAGGAAAATCAATTCCTGAAGAAAATCATGAAGCAGTCTTTCTTCATTTTGACTTTTAATTTCAATTTTCTTCTCAGTTTTTGCTTTTATTTTTTTAAGATCGGATACCTGGGTGTTCATAAGTGCCTGGCCGGCACTTTCCAGTAATTCTTCTACGCTTTTGCCTGTGGCTTCAAATGCAATGTCAGCCATTGTTACTCCATCAATAAATTTGTAAGGCATTTTTTCACTTCATCCTCGTGTTTTTTGATATTATTCCCAATGAAAACCAATTCTGTCTTATTTGCATTAAACCCTTCGCTTCCATATCTTCCGCCAACATAATTAACCAAAAAACTTCCTTTGTTTGTTACTATAAATCCCTTGCTTCGATAAATTTCATTTGGCAATTTTGCATAGAATTCAATAAATTTATCATAATCCAGTTTTTTATCACTTACAAAATCAAAATATTCAAATTCTGGCTTATGGCCGTGGGTGGATACGTGAAGCTGTTCCCTTTCCACTCCAAAAATAAATGATAGATCCACATTACAATAGGTGGTTTCAATCTGAGCTGCCCTATTGTTCATATTTGTCAGTCGTTGTTTTATCTCAACTAGCTTTTCTCTTTCTACCAAATCCACCTTGTTTACTACTAACACATCTGCAAGTTCAATTTGTTCAGTTCCAGTATGGCCTAATGTTAGGAATTTGGTCAATGCATCTGCATCCACAATGGTTACAATGGCATCCAATCTGGTACCAGCTATCCCTTCCATAATATCAAATGCAAGTGCAGACGGTTCAGCAACGCCTGTTGTTTCAACAATCATCCAATCTGGTTTGATATTATCTCGAATTTCTTCAATTGCAGCTTTGAATTCTCCTGCTAGGGAACAACAAACACAGCCGCCTGCCATTTCTGCAATTTTGATGTTTTTTCCTTCGATTATCTTTCCATCTATGGCTACTGTTCCAAATTCATTCATTAAAATAGCAATCTTCATTTTAGATTCATCAATTATTTTACGAAGGAGAGTGGTTTTACCAGCACCCAAATAACCAGTCACTACAGTTATCGGAATATCCATATCATCCCTTTACATTTGCTATTGGTATCAACTTCACTACTTTTCTAGAAATACCGGCTGCGTGGGCAGATTCAATCACTTCGTCTATATTTTTGTAGGCAGCTCCTGCTTCTTCTGCAAGGCCAGCCAATGAATTTGTTTTAACAAGAATTCCGCGTTGTGCCATGTCCTTTTGCAGTTGGTCCCCTCTATACCTTCGTTTTGCTTCGGTTCTGCTCATTGTTCTTCCTGAACCATGGGCAGTTGTAAACCAGGTTTGTGCGCCTGTTTCTGCTCCAACCAGCAAATAGGACCCTGTTTCCATGCTTCCGCCAATAATCACTGGCTGACCATCTTCTCCATACTTTTTTGTTACTTCCGGTCTTCCTGGTCCAAATGCTGCTGTTGCACCTTTTCTATGAACTATCAATTCTTTCATTGTACCATCAACATCATGCTTTTCAACAGAAGCACGATTGTGTGCAACGTCGTAAATTTGATGCAATCCTAGCTTTTCTGCATCGGTTTGGAATACCTCTGAAAAAACTTCTCGAACTCTGTGCAGGATTGTTTGTCTGTTTGCAAAACTCATGTTCATTGCACATTTCATTGCAGAGAAATAGTTCTGGCCTTCTGGCGAATTAAATGGTGCACAGGCCAATTCTCTGTCTAATATTCTTATTTTGTACTTGCTTTCCATAACATCCAGGAAAAGATTAAGATAATCTGTTGCCACTTGATGGCCGAATCCTCTGCTTCCGCAGTGGAACATGACAACTATCTGATCTGGGAAAATCCCCCATTTCTTTGCCAATTGTTTATCCATGATATTTTCTTCTTTTACATGTTGAATTTCAAGGTAATGATTTCCACTTCCTAATGTTCCAATCTGATCTTTTCCCCGTTCCACTGCCCTATCACTCACAGTCTTGTTATTTGCATTTTCCTCTCTTCCACCTAATTCAGTGACTTCCAGGTCCTCTTTCCATCCATAGCCCTGGTTTACGCACCATTCAGAGCCTTCTTCCACTACCTTTCTGAAAGTTGGGGCATCTAATTTCACAAATCCTCTACTGCCAACACCAGCAGGGACACTTTTGAATAATTTATCTAGTAATTCCTTTATTTTTGGTTGAACATCTTTTATTGTCAAATCTGTGCGAATTAAACGCATCCCGCAATTAATATCAAACCCAATACCGCCAGGAGAGATAACACCCTCATTGGCTATGTCCATGGCTGCCACTCCGCCTATTGGAAAACCGTAGCCGGAATGACCATCTGGCATGCAATAGGCATATTTGACAATACCTGGCAATGTTGCAACATTTGTTACCTGGTCATAGACATGCATATCCATTTGATTTAGCACATTTTCACTTGCATAAATCCTAGCAGGAACTAGCATGCCTTGTTTGTAATCAGTTCCAATTTCCCAAATATAATCTGTAATCTTTTTGAAATTCGGTTTCATTCTGTCACCTAAGAAATAGAAGTTCAGTAGGTATTATCTTCTCTTCGGTTTTATGAGCCAATAAATTGCTAATACTGCCACCACCAAAATTATTGCTCCCCACTGCCAACAAAGTCCTGCGATTTTTTTAACTCCACCCAACGAGCACATTCCTCCCAGGCAACATTCCTCTTGTGTTTCTGTTTGGTTTGTGGTAATGTTCTGTAACTCAATATGATTGCTGGTATTAACCTGAGGCGTTACATTAATTGTATTATTTAGTTTTGGCTTTGGTTTAGGAGGATTAAGGGTAACTGCAGTGTGAATGCTTTCCTGTATAATCCAGTCCTTCTGACCATAGAGGCAATTAATCTCTAGGTAATCAAGTAAATCTCTTCTGGCACCCATCTGCTGAGGAATCGCATAATCAGCTGGTTCGCAATAGCCATAGGAAGTGTATAACGGGTGGTATATGACTTTGGTTTCAGCTCTATTTAATTCGATTAATTCTTGAAGCAAGGCAGCTGCCCTTTCATAGTTTGGTGAAAGTTCCAAATCTGCACTGCTTGAAACTGCATGATCTAGTTTGGTATTTGCATCATATACTGTTTTGTTATAGCTCTGTAATGTGTCTAGGAAAGACCAACCACTTTGGCCTATATTTGAACATACTGGTACTGAAAAGCAAGCATAAAGGCAGGTGTCTCGATCAACGCACGGGAATCTATCCATACCGCTTATTCTATAGCAGTCCTTTTCTGGTCTTGATTTTATTCTCTGGGTTTCTTCCAATGACCATCTTACCTGAGATAAATTCACATATCGGTCTACTGTGCCTTTTTTTACATAATTGGATACCAGCGTTGTTATTGTCTTATCATCCTCAATCATGGCCATTTCTGTTATATTGCCAATTTTGAAAACTGCAAAAGTGTTGTAATCTTTGATTTTAGCCAAAGCATAGCCATTTTCTTCATAGTACATAACCACATCGTAGGATTTATTCAAAGACCAAAGATAGTTCTCTATCTTTGTTTCGCTTTCGTTTGTTCCGTTAAGTGGAACAAAGGTCTTACATTCTCCAATCCATTTGTTCAATGCCTCAGTGTCAAGCAGTATTCTATCTGGCAAACCAACTGTTCTATTCACTCTGAATGATATTTCTGCGCTTTCATTAGGGTAAACAGGTGGGAAATCCCAATATGGGCTATCATCATCTGCTCCATCTGGAGGCAGAGCATAGCTGAAGATATCAGGATCAAACCAATTCATGTCGCTGGTAAGCCATAATCTAAATGGCAATGTTGGTGTGCTTTCATTGTTGAAAATCCTGAATCTGTACAATGTTTGATTTTCATTTGCATTGGCAAAGCTTGTTGCAAATAAAGGATGAGCATATTCAGTAGCACTGGCCAAGTATGAACCTACTAGTAAAAATAAAAAAAATAATTGAATTTTCAATTAAAACTCCCCGTGTTTATGATGTGGTTTTCTGTGCTTGAAGTTAAACTTTGGCTTTTCTTTTGGACCACTAAGAGCTGCCAATGCAACTCCTCCTCCAAGCATGAACAAAGCAATTATAATTGCGAGGATCACAAGCAAGGTTATCCAGTACCAGCAGATACCAAGAATCTTTGGTCCTGCTATTCCAAATAAGGTACAGGTTCCCTGTCCTGTTACTGGAGTTGGTAGACATTTGCTTCCAAGGCAGGATTTGCCTGAAGCACAGTCAGAATCCTTTACACATTCTGCTTCCTGGTCTGTTCCTGAAGTGATTGTTGAAACACAGGTACCACCAGAACAGGTTTTACCTGTTGGACAGTCTGCATTGTTTGTACATCCTTGTTTTGGTATTGCTGTGCATGTATGTTCTACACAGGTATAACCAGTGCCGCATGTTGCATCGTCGCAGCATTCAAAGTAATTCCATTGGTGATTTGCTGCAAAGCCGCATAGACCGGTTACTGGAATACATTTGCTTCCAAGACATGCTTCATTGCTACCACATTGGGTATCAACTGTACAAGTCTTTGTAGTAACGTTTTGGTGTGGTATTGTAGTATTTCTATCAGTGTCAGTAGCTCCTCCACCACCAGCACCGCCGCCACCTCCACCACCGCCTCCGCCACTACCTCCAGTCCCACCACCTCCACTGCTGGAAATGGTTATGGTTCTTGAGGCAGAATTGTTAGCATTTCCTGCAAGGTCAGTACATCTAACATACCATGATTGTGAAGCACCAACTGAAAGGGCGCTTGAGGTTATTGAGGTATTAGTTGCATTGTTTGCAGTTACGCTTCCTCTTGCTGTTCCTGCAACATAAAGTGTACAGGTTGCATTTGGAGATAGTGCATCAGTGTAATTGAAGTTGAAGTTTGGTGTTGTATCTGTGGTAATGTATCCTGTTGTTGGAGTCATTAAATTGACTGTTGGGGCTGCAGTATCCAATGTAACCCACCATGGGTATTCACTATATCCCCAGCTTTCTGCATCATCCTGACAAACAACATCGTAATGTTGTGTTCCTTCTGTCAAGTTGATTGCTGGAGTCAAATTGGTGGTTGTGTTATTGGCAGTTGTTGGCGATGATTTTATGGTTGATCCATCCTGTCTTCTTAAGTTACAATTCATTGACGTGTCTAGATTGTCCACTGTAATAAATGTGAACAATTGCGTATTGTTATTTGTAAATGTATTATTTGGTGGGAACAGCATGTGCACCGTTGGAGCGTGGATATCTACTGTAAAGTTCCTTGTTTCGCTTACTCCACTATTGCCTGATCTGTCTTCACAGTCCATAGACCAATTATGTCTCCCTTCAATACTGTCGGCCCACGCAAATGTATAGCCATATGCTGTTGCGTTTGTTACATTGTAATGCGATCCAGTGTAACTTCCATCTATTATCCATTCACAGTCTGCGTATGTACTAAGTGCATCTGTCATGGTAAAGTTGAAGAAAACCGACGTATTAGAGGTGTTGAATTCATTTACTGGATTGTTAAGGGTTACTGTAGGTCCAGTTCTATCTATTGTAAAGTTTCTTGTTGGGCTTACTCCCACATTGCCTGCATAATCAACGCATCGATGGTACCAGCTATATCTTCCTTCTGCTAATGGTGGTCCGTAAGTGACACCGTGTGTTGTGCCATTTGGTGTCATCACTGAAACACTATTCGGGTTTCCATTTAAGTAAGAGGTACAGTTTGTTTCTGGAGATAGGTTGTCTGTTATGTTAGTCAGTAGGTATATGCTCGTGTTTGAGGTGTTTGTGTTATTATCCGGCATAAGTGGAGTTACTGTTGGTGCAGTTAAGTCTATTGTGAAATTTCTTGTTTCACTTAAATTACTATTTCCTGCCATATCTGTACAGTTTAGGTATATTGTATGTTTACCTTCACCATAACTGGTGACGTCAATGAAGCCACCATTTGGCACACCATTATTCATAAAAAAGCCAGTACCATCATCTACTCCATTTATGAAGATCTCACAGTGGTCTGGTCCACTCAAGTCATCGGTTACATTAGCTCGAACATACAAGTATACGATTCCTGGGGCTCCATATGTTGTATTGAATTCATTTACTGGATTGAGTAGATCTATAGTTGGTAAGGTCCAATCCACCATAACCGTTCTCGGAGTTGTTGTTCCAACATTGCTTGCGTCATCCGAACAGTTCATGTACCATGTGTACAATCCTTCAGCAAATACTGGTATGTTGTTGTGGTAAAGTGTGCCACTTGTTAAGTCATTGTCTTGAGACACACTTCCATTGATGCTAATATTACAATCTACTGTTGTTGATATATCATCTGTTACGTTATATTCTAATGGAATACCATGAGAACTGGTATTGTATCCCTCTACTGGTGCAAGATCTGATATAACTGGTGGTGTGTCATCTCCTAGAACAATGGTTACGTTCCAGGTTGATGTTGTATCATTTGCACTTGTATTTGATAGTAGGATTGCATCTGCAAAGAATTCGTATGTTGTATCAAGATCTCCAGTTGCATTTACATAGAACGTAACTGTTTGTGGTACACTGCTAACTAATGTAATCTGTCTTGGGTTGCTGTCATTTGTGTAAAATGGTGTATCCCCTGGTGTGGTACTGATAAGACCTACGGCACTAATATTACATGGATTGAGGATAATTAACGATCCAATCGTATTGCCGTATTTATCCACATCCATATATTCCCATCCACATCCAAGTCCGCCGTAATCATCTGTGATCATCATTCCTTCTGATGTGCACATATAATAGGTATTATATGTGTCATTCGTGTAAGTATATTCGGTCAAACTCAAATCCGACTTAACCAAATCAAAATAATCCCTCTCAGCTATCACAATATGTCCGTTTAGCATTGCGTCGCGCATATCTGTCCAATTATAATCGTATCCCATCCCCATCATATAATACCCTGATGCAACTATGACATCCTGGTCCCAGAATCCTGCTGGCAAAGATATTGGATCAAAATTTGAAACTCCAGAATACGTGCTGTTCCAAGTTGCACCTAATCTGTTAGCCAAAGCTAATGAGACTGCTAGTGAACCTTCAGTATAATCAGTATCGTCCCCGCTTTCCCAAGTTACTACTGTTGCTGGAGGAGATGGTCTGTACAAGCTCACGTTAGTCAATCCACAAACTCCATCGCAAGTTACATTTACAACGACTGGGAAAAATTCATTCTGAGAAACATTAACATCTCCTAGTGGGTATATCCTATCTATTGTAACTGAACTTCCACTTATCTTCTCAAACTGAGCTGTGTCACTGTAGAAAGCGTGTTGAGTGCCTCCATCTGTATTGACTATAACAACTGCTCTAACGTCATAAAGTCCTGGTGGGAAGGTATCTCCTTCAATATAACCATCTAAAAGTGCATATCCGTTTCCCATACCATAGCCGTAACCATAATGGCTACCGTCATATCCGTATCCATAGGAAGCATAACCATATCCATAGGTATTAGCATAACCATAGCCACCATAACCGAAATAATTTGGTACAAAAGATCCTGGGTAATCCCCATACCCATAACCATATGCCTGATAATCATATGGCATATAACCTGTCCCGTACCAAGTTATGCTAAAGTGAGTTATGCTGGTAATGTCTTCCCACTGTCCACTACTATCATTGTAAAAATAGAATTTTGTAGTGTTGTAAGTAACGAAATCCTGTTCCACGTTTACTCTAAGATTAAACTCAGCGTTACCACTAGTGCTATTATACGCTAGGTAGTTCCATACAACTGAGATAGCATTGCTTGGTATAATTACCATTACGAATACCACAAACAACGCCACAAAAAGTGCGAGAGTCTTCCTATTTGCTAAATTTTCTATTAATTTCATAGGCCTCACGGATGATTATAATATATTATAGACACTGATGATGACATTTATAAATCTTTATTTCATTTCCTACGTTGGTTGATTACGAACCACAATCCAGCCAAAAACAACAAACTATTTATACCTATCATGTAAACCGGGGCGTCCTGTATAGTTATTTTTGAAAAATACAGGTAAAGTAACCCGATTATTGGGATAATAAATGCAAACAACGAGTACAATCTAGCTTCTTTAGCTATCAAATACCTTGAAATTATCATATTGGCACAGTATATGCCTGCTGAAACAGTTAATAAAAGTAAAAATTGGGTTGCATTTGCATATTTTGTTGAATATACGAAAGAGATAATGTGCTGTCCTAATAGGTAGTAAACTCCTAGGAATACTAACGATCCTGCGATTATCCCCCCTAAAGCAATCCAAAATGTTTTTCCCCCTTCTTTTCCCTGGGAAACTATTTTTGGGAATGCAACTGTGGCAAGTGGAAGCAAAGCAAAGGTAAGTATTTTTGCTATAACCGATGCTGCTGAGTAGAAACCCAGGTCATCATTTGGAAATAGATTTGCAAGGATGATTAAATCTCCGTTCAATGCAAGGAATAGGCCAATGTCAATTGTGATAATTGCTAGATATTCTCTCTTTAATTTGAAAATATCAAATTTCTCTTCCTTGTGTCTCAAAACTGTTAAAGTAAAATAAAATGCTAGGACCATTGTTATCAATGGGGTAATAGCATAGGAGCTAACTGCACCGACTAAACCCAATCCTAAAGATGCCATTAGGATAAACATTACTACTAATTTTACACCAGAAGAAAATACAAAAATCGATCCGCTGATAAAGAACTTTTGCAATCCCTGTAACGTACTATTATTTACACTTGAAATAATGGATAATGCAATAGCCAATATGAATAATAAAATAACTAAGCCGTCTTGAATATGGAAATAGCTTTGCAGGAAATCTTTTGCAATGAATAGAATAATTGCAATTATTAATGAAACCAAAATAGCTGTTTTCAATGCTGCTTTTGCAATTCCTGCTATTTTTTGTTGATTTGTTTCCTTTGCTATTTGTTTTATGGTTAATGCAGAGAAACTACCTACTGGAATTAGGAACAAGGTAATTGCTGCTAGTAATGCATTTAATGCACCATATTCTGTAATTGAAATTAACCTTGCTGCATAGAAATGATAAATGAAATTAAAAAAATTCCCTGCAATTGTTGCAAAAGAGAAAAATGACATGTTTTTTAGCAAATCATAATGTTGGTTGTTTTTGATATGTTCTTTATATCGTAAATATCCTGAAATTGCTGTGAGGATTAAAGCTGGAATTAATAAGGTCATTATATCTTTTTCAAATCCGATGAAATACATTGGTTCATCGTATTTTTTCAATACTAAGAATATTAGTCCGCCTACCATTACAGCTGAGAAGATTGCAAATTCCCAGAACCAATCTGCTAAGAACTCTATTTTTTCGAGTATTTTGTCTAATATGTTTAATTTTCCAACATTAATTTTCGGAGTTTTTACTTTTATCTCAGGTGCTTTCAATTCTTCGAGTTTAATAAAATAAAGTTCTTCGTCTTTTCTTTTTGTTAGTAATTCTACCAACATCAAGATTACTCCGGCTGTTAATGAGTAGTAAGCATGTATTGCAACTAAATTTGCCATATTTTCATCGTTTTTTAAAATTAAAATTACGCCAGAGAGGATTAAGAGTATTAAAGTTCCAACAATAAACCATCTAGCGTCTATTTTTTTTATAAAGAATAGTACTATGAAAATTAAGTATGGGATAATTGCTAATTCAGATGAAATCGAGTTTTTCCATATTATCTGTGCTGTTAAGATTGATGCAACTAACAGAAAAAAAACAATAACAAAAAATTTCTGATTTGACACAAATTATAAACATAAAGGACAATTGATTAAAATATGCGTTTAGACTGGAAAGAAGTTGTATGGGCCGTTCTGCCAGGTATAATTGCTTGTTTTGCCATTCTTTATCCGTTTTTCCTATCTCCGGGAGAATTTGTTTATTTAGACTGGAGAGGGACATATGTAAGTCTTTGGCCGTTAGAACATTTTTCAGATGTTTTTGGGCAAAGCTGGCTAACCTTTAGAAATATCCCATTCTTCCTTCTACAAATCCCGTTTATTTTGTTGTTTGGTTATTCAGCGTCGGCTATTTTTTCAAAAGTTTTTTTCTTAGCTATGTTTGCAGGAGCATCTGCTGGACTTTATTTGTTTTTCAAAGAAGATAAATTGAAGTATCTGTTGGCAGTTGCAATTCTTTGTTTCTCCCCATTTGTTTATGAGAGGATAATGATGGGTCAATTCGGGGTTGTTTACAATATCCTTATGGCTCCTTTGTTTCTTTATTTTACTAAGAAATATTTCGATGATCCAAATAGAAACAGCGCTTTCCTAGCAGCATTTTTTCTAACTCTTTCAACATTAGTTCAGACTCATGGTATTCTCCTTCATTTCATCTTATTTGGTGTAATCAGTCTTTTTTATTTATCAAATAAAAAGCATCAGAGACCGGTTCTTGCAACTATTCCCTACTTCGCTCTTTTCTATCTTTTACTCAACTTATATTGGATTATTCCATTAATCGTTTTACCCCAAGCGCCAATCTTTTCATCAATAGACTCTAGTGATATGAATTTCTTTGAGCCAAGAGATTCAGTTTCTTCTAATATCTTTCTTAAAACTGCTGCACAATTTGGTTCTTGGAGAGAAGCAGGGTTATCACTATCTTTCGATCTAATTCCAAGAGCTATCTTCCTATTAGCTTTGATTATTTTCATTTATATCTCAGCAATTGGAGTTATCGAAGAAAAATCTCAATTTAATTATGGGCTTGCAATATCTGCAATAGTTGGATTTCTGTTTGCACTAGGTTCTATATTCCCACTTTTTGATTTTGCAGTAAGTTTTGTTCCAATGTTCTCCGGGTTTAGAGATAGCAACAAGTTTGTTGAATTGGTCACATTATTCTATGCATTTTTGTTGCCAGTTGGTTTATCTCATATTGTTAAAAAACAAAAGAAATTAATTTTTTCTTTATTCATAATCGGTGCTATTGCTTACAACTATCCTGCGATTGGACTCTACAATCAGCTTCATCCAATTTCTATCCCTCCGGAGTATTATACGATTAGAGACGTCTTACCCGCACAAACACTTTATCTGCCAAAAGGTATTTACCTAACTTATAACTGGAGTTTGAAGGCAGGTATGGATGGGCGCATTGCAAATCCAATCTCAAAAGAAAGCTTTCCGAAGATTTTGGTTATACCTAACGAATTGGATTTTGGTTCCAATCCTAGCATTTATCCTGCTTCCAATTGTACTACTACCTCCTGTCTTTTACAAAACAATTTTTCTTATGTTATTCTAGATAAATGTGTGTTGATTAAACCAAATATTGATTGGGTAAAGCAAAACGCAGAAATTTATAAAGAAGGAGACTGTTTAACTGTTTACAAACTTACGTGAGCCTATGGTTTTTATCTCAGCAATAATCCCTGCCTATAACAAAGAACCTGTTGTTGAGTTAGCTCTGGCTGAAATTCATAAAGAACTTAAAAAGCTCGAGATTCCATTTGAAATGATTGTAGTAAATGATTGTTCTATTGATAAAACCAAAGACAAAATCGAGCATTTTTGTAAAAATCATTCGGAAGCCAAATTGATTGACCTCTCTAGAAATATTGGTAAAGGAAGAGCCATTATTGAAGGTTTTAAGGTAAGTAAAGGGGATTTAGTGTTTTTCATGGATGCCGATACTGATCTTTCGCCCTTATCTATCCATACTTTTCTTGATTATATGGCTCGTTTTGATGTTGATGTAGTAATAGGCTCAAAAAATCATCCAGATTCAATTGTAAAATATCCTTTGTTAAGAAAATTTTTGTCAAGGTGCTATCAATTATTCTGTTATTTTTTGTTTGCTCTGCCGATATCCGACACACAAGTTGGTTTTAAACTATACAAAAGAAAAGTTTTGGATTTTGTTGTTCCAAAGGTTTTAGTTAAACGGTTTGCGTTTGCTCTTGAAATGTTAGTTCTAGCTCATAAAAAAGGTTTTAAGATAAAAGAAGCTCCAATTGAGCTTAGGGAAAGTTCGTTTACTGGGGTTAAACCAATATCGATATTTCGTATGTTTGTAGATACGTTAGCTATATGGTACAGATTGAATATTTTGAATTATTATAAGATGAAGTGATTATCTTTTTTCAAAACCCAAAGTCTCACTGAAAAATCTCTCCATTGTTTCGGCATATGTTTCTATCTTCTTTTGCGGTATCGTTATCTTGCAATTTTCGATATCTTCTATCTTTTGAATTAAATCTTTTTCGGATTTGTAGGTGATTACTAATCCATCAAAAATATTCTTTACGTCTTCTAAATTATCTGGTATTAACATAGGTAGCTTGACCTGATATGCATCGAAAAATTTATTTGGGATTGCATATGCTGGAGAAGGTCCAATTATATGGTAGTCCGTTTTTTCCAAGTGTAGTAGCGCTCTATTTTTGGGCATAGGTTCAAAATGGAATATCCGGTCAGATGCCCTATTGTGTGCTACTAGCTTTTGAAAATTTCCACGTGTTTTGTCCGGTCCTAAGAAAACTAAACATTGGTCGCTCCTTTTTATCATTGAAAAAATATCTATAAGTTTCTCATAGCTCCGTATCTGCGATTGGATCTGACCAAAGTAAATAAATATGTACTTAAATTTTTTCCTGATTTCTTCGAATCTTTGATCTAATTTCCCCTCTGGTCGAACCGGAACATAATTAAATACTGTCTTAATAAATTTTTTGTTATTGGTTATTTTTCTGTAATCCTCTTCCATGCTTGGTGAAACTACAAAAATATAATCTGAGCAATCAAGCAATATCCATTCTATATATTTCGATAAACCTGTTACCAACCACACTAAAACTCCTAATTTGACTCTCTGTTTTACTTCTGTTTGCATATTCTTTATCGTTAGGTATAGCGGATCTCCCATATGTAATATTACTTTACTTCCAACAGCTTTTGCTGCTAAAACAAGTAATAAAAATGTTGAACTAAATGCTAACGGCATATACACATAGCTACTTCTATTTCTAAGTATCTCCCACATTAATAAAAAATCAGAAATCAGAAATCTCTTTTTGATAGTTGTCGTCTTTATCCTTTTAGGATTTTTAAGTCTTGTTGGATCAAGGTTCACTGCCGTGGCGCTTATATCTACATCAAAATTATCTAAACTATCTATTGTTGCATAGTACTTATTAACTGGTCCAGAAAACGTGGAGGTATCATGTATCATGGTGACCAGTATCGTTTTTTTCATTCTATCACATCTTAGTCAAAACGTCCAATATTCGTTCTGCTACTTTGTTATCCCACATCTCCGGAATACGACCTTTTTTAAATTCATTATTCATTGCTTGTGTCACATACTTGTCGATACATTCACCATCTTCTAGCCTACATAAAACATTAGTTCCTATCGTAATTGTCTCAGTCCATTCTGTATTCTCCCTTACCGTAATAGTTGGTATCCCTAAATATGTTGCTTCGCTCTGTACCCCACCAGAATCTGTTATTACCCATTTACTGTTCTTAACCAGCGCCATAAATCCAATGTAATCTAGGGGGTCGATCAGTTGTAAGTTTTTAATATTACTTAATTCCTCCATTAAATTGAATTTAGTCAAGTTTTGCTTGGTTCTTGGATGAAGTGGCATTACTATCTGAATTTTTTTACATACGTCTCTAATGAGTTTGATTACCAGATCTAACCGTTCTTTTGTATCAACGTTAGTATTCCTATGAATGGTTACCACTCCATATTGATTTTTCAATTTGGGAATTAATATTTTGGTATCTATTCGTGTAATCTCTGGCAAAACATCAATCAATGTATTTATCATAATATTTCCTACATAAAAATTATTCTGGCTAAGGCCTTCCTTCTCTAAATTTATTTTTGCTGCGGGTTCTGGGGTAAACCGTATATCTGCAATTCGATCGGTTACTACCCTATTTATCTCCTCCGGCATTCTCCAGTCAAAACTTCGTATGCCTGCTTCTACATGTGCAATTTTATATCCATGGTATTTTGCGGTTAATGTGGCTGCAATGGTGGAGCTAACATCTCCAAATACAACTACCCATTCTGGTTTTATCTTATCAAATATGTCTGGTAGCTCCTGCATGACTTTTCCAACTACCTTGGCAGGGTCTCCGCCACCTACACCTATATTGTAATCTGGAGATGGTAACTTAAGGACCTTAAAGAAAACATCATTCATGTTTTCGGTGTAGTGCTGGCCTGTGTGAACTATGGCATAACTTATCTTGCGTTCTTCACATCTTTTTACTATCGGTGCAAGTTTCATCAAATTGGGTCTTGCTCCAACAATAAAACAGATATTCTTCATTTCAATCATCTCTCAGTTGCTATTGTTACATGACATATTCAATTTATTCACGTTCCAATACCCATCCTTTGTAGTATATATCTGTGTGCTCCCATCAAGGTATTTTTTCATACCTACTTTTTCGATGACGTTCGCATATACCTCATAATACTCATTTAGCTTAGTTGGAGCAATGTGGTATATGTCTTCCGAACAATTAAGGGAATTTATTCTTGCTACATCTCTAAAATCCAGCATATCCAAATATTTATACCTATAATCCGTAAAGATCTCGACACCAAATCCTTTGTAGAATATCAATACCCCATTTTCAGGTATTTCCTTATTCATAAAATCCAGTGCGTATAAGTATCCATAATTTGTTGTGGCAAAACTATATTCTGTGAATTGTGGGTTAGACCAAAATACTCCTATTGTTACTAAGTTGAATAGAATTATAATCACTGATAAAATATTGATCCAAATTTTTATTGAATCCTCAGATAATTGAGGTATGATATAGTTCATTAAAATAAATATGCTTAGCGTGGCACCTCCTAAATATCCAAAATATACGAGAATGTTTTGTTTTATTGCCCAATTCCAATGAGAATTCAAAAATGAATTTACTATGCTGGAGCCGGTCGGCACATATAGTACTGAGATTATCAAAGGCAAATAGGTTATCAGAATTATTAAACTGAGTAGTACGCCATTATTATCTTTGAAAAGAGAGAATATTATGAATACAACGTATACACCAATAAATAATATTATAGGTAATATATGTCTGACTGTTTGTGCGTGAAATATGAATATCCAAACTAAAAATAGAAGAAACATACACGTAATTATTGCTTTAATATGCTCCGGTCTATCTTTTACCCCAAATTTTAAATATAAGAGTAGTAGTATAAATATTGGGCCAAATTCATATCCCTCCCCAAAAATCCCATAAAAATAACTCTCAATTCTACCCCAATCACCAGTTTCTCCTTGGGCTAGGTTAAGGTTATTCAGTACTTCCTTCTCATTACCTACAATATTTGGTATGTAGTATAAGAATGGCGAACCAGTTTTTATCAAGTATACCATTGGAACTATCATGGTCAAAAGTAGTGCTATTACTATTACTGCGGCTGCTTTTTTATTCCGTACTAGGTTCAGTAATTCGTTTAAATCGAAGCTACTTGGGCTAGATTGATTTGTTAAAAATGTATATATGAAGATACATACAGAAATAACTATGATACAAAGATTAATCGGTTCACCAAAATAAGAGCCCCTGAATAATTCCCCTTTTGGTATTATTGTATTAAATACAATAAAAAATAATATAATCAAAATAGTCCCTGCTATGGCTAGAAGTTCTTTTTTTCTTGGTTCGATTTTTAGTTGCGGTATACCAAATACAACGATTATCATTAACGCCAGATACAATCCATTAATTTTTGTTAAAGTTACTAAGAATATTAGAATAGCTAAGAACATTGAGTTTTTTGTTATACTATCTTTAAAATTAATTGAATAATAGCTAATATTCGCTATCAATACTAGAAATAACAAATCTGTAGCTAAGTTTTTATATTCAAGATATTCGTAAAATGCCGGTGTAAATAATATGACCAATACCAGTACTAGCGCCGCCAAGTTATTCGTTAATATTTTTGAACCTAATCTATATACACTTAGCAAAAATATTACTAGTAACGCTGATGACAAGATTCCGAAAGTCTGGTTATAAAAAATTAATTTTTCCAAAGAAGTCTCACCTTGAAAATGAATAAACTCTCCGAAATATGCGTAAACAGTCGATAATGTAAACGAAGTTGCAAAATTCGGGTACTGAAAATAGGTTATGCCTTGGCCAAATCTATCAAATGCCGAATCTGATCTAAGTATTAAGTTTGCATCTTTCAGATAAAATACCATCCCATCCCAATTCATCTTCTGATAAAAAATCATAAAGCTGAATTGGACAATTAATGTTGACAAAATTAATATCAATAGAATTAAGTAAACCGGTCTATGCTTAATCAGCTCTACCCCGCGTATTTCCTCTTTTTTAGCTATTTTCTCTTTTAACCAAATTATTCCCAGCAAGGTACCACTTAAGCAATAAATATAAATTAAAATTACGGACAAATTGGCGTCTAACAATGATGCCAAAAATTCAATAAAAATCAGTAACCAGACTCCTAGGATGAATGCATCTATAATCTCCATATCCATATTGTTCTTAAATATCGTTCGGCCTACGTAAAATCCATTAAAGATAATTGAAGCAAATAAAAATAGAATAATGATACTATCTATCAAGAGCATATCTGGTATAAGTTGATAAAACAATTAAAGCTTGTTGTCCTCTAACCTGTTTTTATCAAAAATTCCCCGAACACATATTCACACTCTTCGGGTTTTTTATATTTTATTCCTAAAGATTCTATCTCTTCTTTTGATAACAACGAATCCCAAGCATAAACATCAAAACCAAGAGCCTTAAGTTGTTTAACTAATTCCAAAGATCTTGAATGATACAACTCTTTAACTCCTGGTCTGTACGTTAAACCATTTATGCAAATAGTCACATTCTGTTTTTTTAATTTTTTAAGATCATTTTTGATTGTTTCTATCCAATATTTTACCATCCCGTCATTGATCTTTCTTGATAGTTGAATTAATGGTGTTCCCTCTTTGTTTTTTTGTATTAAAAAATTAGGGTATACTGGTATGCAATGGCCCCCAACCCCCAACCCTGCCTGGTGTAAGTGGCAAAATTCGTGATTTGCAAACTGACGGACTTCATTATATTTAATCCCATCTTTTTCACATAGTTTGAACAATTCATTAGCTAGGGCAATATTCACGTCTCTGTATACCCCCTCGCTTATTTTTATCATCTCTGCTGTACGCGTATTGCTAACTAAATATAGTCTTGGGATAAACTTTCTGTAAACTTCAGATGCTCTGCTACTGGACTCTTCGTCTACTCCAGCTATAATTTTTGGGAATTCTTTAAATCTCGATATTGCAAAGCCACTCATCAAGCGTTCCGGAGAATAAGCCAAAAATACGTCTTGCCCTACTCTCCAACCTGCATTCTCTATTTTTGGTTTAATCCTATCCTCTATCGTTCCTACTGGTAAAGTTGTTTCTATTACCACAATATCGTTCTTTTTTATACCAGTCAACAGCCCCATTACTGCCTCATCGATATATCTGAAGTCGGGCTGATTTTCAGAATTCAAAAAAAGGGGTACCAGGATAATATGTACATTTGTTTCTTTTGCAGCCATCTGTATGTCGGTTGTAGCTTTTATTCTTCTACCACCATATTTTTTTATCAAATCGTCTAAACCTGGTTCATCGGAAAATGGATTCTTGCCATTATTAATCTGTTCTACTCTTTCTTTACTAATATCTAACCCAATAACCTCAAATCCCGAGTCTGCTATTATTGCGGCTAATGGAAGTCCTGCTTTACCAAGTCCAACTACCTCTATCCTCATAATTCCATCCTTCTCTGTATCTCAGTTGCAATTTCTAATGCACGTAATCC
The DNA here is from genome assembly GCA_902386555.1 of Candidatus Bilamarchaeum dharawalense. Taxonomy (GTDB): domain Archaea; phylum Micrarchaeota; class Micrarchaeia; order Anstonellales; family Bilamarchaeaceae; genus Bilamarchaeum; species Bilamarchaeum dharawalense. Next base: position 126,560 of record CABMJJ010000007.1, on the reverse strand, counting down.
ATCTCCAGTTGAAATTGGAAATGGTTTTGAATTTTTGACACAATTTAAAAACATCTTTAACTCTTCTCGTAAGGGTTCTACCTTATTTACTAGTACTTTATCTATGGTGCTCTCTTGCGAATATTTTGTATCTTCTAACTTACCTCCATGATCTTTTTTGTATACATAAATTTCCTGTGCCATTAAGTCTCCCGTGGATGTTTTTTCATCTTCTTCTACTACAATTTGTCTTGTTTTTTTAGCTGATAGACGACTAGCTGATAATTTTACTATACATCCTTCAAAATCTACCAATACTACTCCCAATTCCGTAACTTTTTTCTTTACTTGAGCTGTTCCTCTTATAATATACTTCGTATCTCTAAATAAAAAGTTCCAAAGTATGTCGATATCATGGATCATTAGGTCATTGATGACATCGGTATCCGTAATTCTTACTGATCCCGGGTTATGTCTCAATATCTCGACATATCTGGGCGATTTCATTATCTTTCTGATTTCTTGAATTACTGGGTTAAACCTTTCTATATGCCCTACTCCTACGATAACATTTGATTTGTTAGCAAGCTCGACTATTTTCTTAGCTTCTTCTACGCCGCTCGCTACTGGTTTTTCGATTAAACAGTTTACTCCTTTCGCAAGAACTTCCTGAGCAATCTCATAGTGCTTTGAAGTTGGCACACAGACACTTACTGCATCTACTTTCCCTAAAAGTTCATCTAAACTTTCTGCACTTTGGATGTTGAATTGGTGTGCAACCTGTTTTGATACAGTAGAATCAGCATCGAATACAAAAATTTCATCCACCCCTCGTAAGTCGTTATAAATACGTAAATGGTTTCTTCCCATCGTTCCTGTGCCTATGACTCCTACCTTCATCTAATCAAAACCTCTTCTACTGCTTTTGCTACTTGCACGATCTGTTCCTCTGTAACTGCCGGATGTACAGGTAAGCTAAGTACTTGAGTGGCCATTCTTTCACTTACCGGGCATTCTGTTTTTTCTTTGCTATATACTGGTTGCTTATTCAAGGGAATTGGATAGTGTACTGCGGTTCCCACACCTTTTGTTGCTAGTTCTTCTTTGATTTTGTCTCTATCTTTACCAAGTTTGACCACATACTGGTGGTAAACATGCTCATTGTGCGGTGCAACATACGGAACTGTCAGCCCGCGTATATCCTTGAGTTTACCATCAAGATATTTTGCGTTTTTTCTTCTCTCTCCATTCCATCTATCTAATTTTTTTAGTTGACATATCCCTATCGCTGCTGCAATATTTGTCATTCTATAATTATATCCTAGTTCGGTATGTAAATATTTCTCGCTTTGGCCATGATTTCGTAATAACCGTAGTCTTTTTGCTATTGTTTCATTGTTTGTGGTAATCATCCCACCTTCGCCAGTTGTCATATTCTTGGTGCCATAAAAACTAAATGTTCCAATGCCAAATCCGCCTGCTCGTTTTCCTTTATATCTGGCACCATGTGCTTGGGCACAATCTTCTACCAATGCAATTCTGTGGTCTTCAGTTATGTCAACAAAAGCTTGAATATCCGCTGCTTGTCCGAATAGATGTACCGGTATAATCGCTTTAGTTTTAGGTGTAATCCTCTCTTTTACACTTTCCGGATCAAGGTTGAAGGTTCTTTCATCTATATCTGCAAAAATTGGTTTTGCTCCTTGAAATAGTGCAGTGTTTGCTGTTGCGATAAATGTAAATGCAGGGACTATCACCTCATCCCCTGCCTTAATATTCAAGGCTTTAAGTGCCAAGTCCAGTGCTACTGTTCCGTTTACTACTGCTATTGCATATTCTACTCCAATATATTTTGCAAATTCATTTTCAAATTCTTCAACCCATCTGCCTTGGGCTAATTGACCTGATTTAAGAACAGAAACAACGTTGTCTATTTCGTCTTGTTCAATTAATGGTTTTGCAATCGGAATCATTACTTTACCTCGTGTTTACATTCTTTAATTTTCTGTTCGCCTACTGGCAAACCGCATTTACAAACCCAACCACGAGGCTTTGCAGGATTACCATAGACAAGCTGGTATGGTTCTACCTTCTTTGTTACAACAGCTCCGGCTCCAACCATCGCATATTCGCCTATTGTAATACCGGCAACTATGGTTGCATTTGCTCCTATGCTTGCACCTTTCTTTATCAAGGTTTTAGCTATTTTTTGTTTCTTCCAAATCCATGCTCTTGGATGTAAGTCATTAGTGAAAGTAACGGATGGCCCTACAAATACGTCATCTTCAATAGTCACCCCATGATAAACTGATACAAAATTCTGGATTTTTACATTATTTCCTATAGAAACATTACTATCAATATAAACGCTTTTCCCAATGTTGCATTCTTTACCTATATCAGCTCCTTTTCTAATGTGTGCAAAATGCCATATCTTTGTATTAGTGCCTATCCTGGTTTGTTCCTCAACAATAGCAGAAGAATGCGCATAAAAGTCCATTGGTATCGATAGAGATTACCTTATAATATTTAAAAATAGAAGTAATAGAAACCTAATTTAATCTTATTTCCCAATATCTATCATGAACTTTTCTGAATTTAAAAAACAAGCTCATAAAATCACAAAAACAGGAAAACCAGCCAAAATAGTCTGGACTGAACTTAAAACCTGGGCATCAACCAAAGGTCCCATGGCCATGAAAGCAGCAGTTATGGAGTTTGTCCACTCCTACCACGGAAGTTCTGAAATGTCCATCCTTCTTCCAGAACTTATGCGATCAACCACCTTCTCACCCTATGAACAAAAAGCACTGATTCAACTTGCAGATCACAAAGTAAGTATATTGGAAAACAACCTTTCAATTACCCCCAAAACCATGCTTCCCGGACCTTCCCTCTCTATTCAACTAGATCCAAAAGCCAAAAATTCAGTGCTACGATCAGATTTTACTAGTGATCCAAGGCAGGATATTTTTGTTATGAAAGAGAAATCGCAAGTCCTATTCGCAAGACCTAAAATGCTTGAAAGAGAAAGTCCAAAGTTTGATCATACTGGCATTCAATCCTATTCCATGGCATTTGATAGAAAATCCCACGGCGAACATCTTGTTCGAAATCTTACTAGCAATATTCAATCCCATGGTTTAGATGCTGAAGCTCAAGTTCTTCAGATTCCTCGAAAAATTAAGGCAAAAAGGAAAATTGTGAGAAAAATCTCAAGAAAAGGCAAGCACTCTAAAAAACCGAAAAAGAAACGCTAATTTTAAAACCCTCTTCAGAAACATTATCTCGCTAGTTGCTCCTGTAATCTAGCCCGGTCAAGGATGTCAGACTCTCACTCTGAATACCCGCGTTCAAATTTTTAGGAATAACGAACCAGTTTTGGGTCGCCTTTTCCTAAAAGGCGAAAATCGCGGCAGGAGCATATTCTTTTAGTATCAATTTTAATAATTGTTTAGGTTAAAAGTTATTAGTTTTGATGTTATATCTATCAAAAAACATAACGTTTATAGATTTATAGTTATTAAATATACGTATGAAGTTAAACAAAAGCGAGCTAAAAATTCTTGCCTTTCTTACTGGTACCCAGGAAACTTTCACTTTAGGCGAGTTAGCATCCAAACTTAATATCAAGAAAAGTAATGCCAGCAGTCAGCTCAAAAAATTAGAAAAATTTCATCTAATAAATAGCTTCAGATCTGGACGAGTTAAGCAAATTCAGGGTTCAAACACTTTATTTATCGCTTTCTCGAAAGTTAAAGAAACATTGCCTCACATCAAATTGGATGATCTTTTAATCGGAAGAATACCCTATCTTTTGGCATATTTTTATGATACTCGAAGCAAAAGAACCAGTGAATTTGAATTCAAAATAAGCGAAATAGATCTTCCGAATATTACCTCAGCCCGTCTTTTGGCTAAATTAAGAGGTTTGGGGCTTATCTACCAAAAATCCCGTGGTCTTTATTCCATCCGAAAGGAAACATATGAAGCACTTCGTTTTTGCGCACAGACTCTAACCCAGATGAGCATGGCAGAAGCAGAGGCGGAATTGAAAGGTATAACAGATATCCGAATTTCGTTTGAAAGAGCTTCAATGCCTGAAGGTATATTTACGACAGCGATAGAGAATAGCCCGAAACATTATTGGCCAACTGCGTATACTGCTATGGCTAAATACGGTGTGCCCCTAATTAGCTCAGGAAAATACTATTACACAAATATAAAACCGAAGCTAGGTGACATTATAATCCACTTGCTTGCATTGGATAGAGACGCCCGTACTATCCAGTACATCTGCGTCCTCATGATAAAAAACTCATTTGAATACAGGTGGTTATACAAAAAAGAAAGCCGTTTCGGGACTTCTGATAGATTTATTTCAGAATTGCTTGAGTTTATAGAAACAAAGGGCCAAGACAGCCCATCTGGGTTTCCAAGCTGGGGCGAAGTCGAGTCGATGCTGAAAGATTATGATGTTAGGGGGTCAGCTTATGGATAAAAATTTCGATGCTACATATATTGATCGCGAACTGATTCAGATTGGCAACCGAATCAAGAAGCCCATGGCCATCTATCTAATCGGTGGCTGTGCGATGTCATTCCGCGGTCTAAAAGATTTCACAAAAGACGTTGATATCGTATTTAAGAGCAAGCTAGATTACGAAACTTTTTGTGACGCTTTATTTGGTGCCCAATATCATCAACCAATCATCATCAAGACAGAGCACGAGAATCTGCATGCCATGAAAATGTTCGAGAACAAAGACGGTTTCCACCTTGATTTATTCATCAGGCAGGTCATCCGGAAGCTGGTGCTTTCCAAATCCATGGTTCAAAGGGCGGAATTGCACAAGAAATATGGAAATCTATCAGTTTACCTGCTTTCAAAGGAAGATATTTTCCTGTTCAAAGGGTTGGCCAGCGAAGGGCGGCAGAGGGATTTGCCAGACATGCAAATTCTATACCCAAACCTTAACTGGAAGGTTATTTTGGAAGAATTAAATTCCCAAAAACTCTCAAAGGACTTGAAAGAGCTGTTTGTAAGGCGGCTGGAAGCATTTAATCAGCAATACCGGCTGGACGTACCAATTCTGAGGGAATTGAAGAAATAGCTATCCCCACATTCGGATTTCTAGTTTGTGGGTATAACCTAGCGGAACTAATTCAACGAATCGTGTCTGATGGCTTTCATGGTGATCCACAAAGTATGTAGTGTTAAATCTAATCGGTAAATTGGCACTTTGGTTTAACACTACAATTTTTGAATTCGTCAGACAGTGTTTGATTATGGCTACATTTTAATAAAAATAATTATTTGTAGCCATATAACTAATCACGATATAGAAGACCGGTGGGAGCAATTATTTTACAGTCGATTTTGTTTTAACTACCCTAAATAATCTCTATGGTAGTGATAACATGTACAATTATCCAAACACTGATTTTTCCTTATGTAACTGGCTGGCAATGAGCTTTAAAAATTACTATCCGAAATGGTATCCATGGTTGTTGGCATGGGCAAACTACTTCTTTTTGGGATTGTTCTAATTGGATTGTTTCTTTTTGGTTGTGACACAATAAAATGTGGCAACAGTTTTTGTATGGGGAATTCCACTTGCTGCGGTGAAACCTGTGTTCATTGTTCTGCAGGTTCCTATATCGGAACAGATTGTAAATGCCACTCCAATACAACCACTTGCAATACAACTTCTATCCTTGGAAAAGACAATCTTTGTCATCCGGAATGTGGAAACAGTGGAGGCTATTGTATAGGAAATTCAAAGTGCTACAATGGTCAGTGTTTAAGCTGCAAAACAGGATCTACCCTAGGAAATGACGGAAAATGCCATTCACAGAACATTTCAACTGGTTGTACTTCGGGAAATATCTATGGTAGTGACGGTCTATGCCATCCTGAATGCGGAAACAGCGGTACCTATTGTACTGGCACTGCGCAATGTTACAATAATAAGTGCCTAAGTTGCCAAACTGGCTATTACCTTGGTAATGATGGGAAATGCTATTCGAAAACCAATGTACCCTCATGCAATCCTGGTTATATTTACGGTAATGACGGACTATGCCACCCAGAATGTGGCAGTGGTACCTATTGTATATCAGGGCAGTGCTGCGGAGGCCAATGTCTATACTGTTCTCAGGGCTATCTTGGAACTGATTGTAAATGCCATTCAAATACGCCAAGCTGCAATGAAGGCTATATTTACGGTGATGATGAACTTTGTCATCCTGAGTGCGGAAATAGTGGAACATATTGCATAACTGGCGAATGTTGTGGAAATCAATGTCTCATTTGTCCAGATGATTCCTATCTTGGAACAGATTGCCAATGTCATGGTGCATGCAATCCCGGTTACATCTATGGTGAAGATGGCCTCTGTCATCCAGAATGTGGTAACAGTGAAACCTACTGCATAACCGGAGAATGCTGCGGTAACAAATGCATAGTCTGTAACTCACCCTATTATCTAGGAACTGACTGTCAGTGTCACGGTGCATGTAACCCAGGATATATTTATGGTGATGACGACCTATGTCATCCTGAATGCGGTAATAGCGGTACCTATTGCATAACAGGAGATTGTTGTGGAAATCAATGCTTAACCTGTTCGGGCGATTCTTATCTTGGAACAGATTGCCAATGTCATTCTAATACACCCACTTGCAATCCAGGCTATATTTATGGAGAAGATGGTCTCTGTCATCCAGAATGTGGCAGTGGAATCTATTGTATATCAGGGCAGTGCTGCGGTGGTGACTGCATAATTTGTTCAGCAGGTTATTTGGGAACAGATTGTCAATGCCATGGTCAATGTAATGCTGGTTACATCTATGGAGAAGATGGCATGTGTCATCCTGAATGCGGTAATAGTGGCACCTATTGCATAACTGGTCAGTGTTGTGGTGGGCAATGTTTATACTGCACAGAAGGTTATCTTGGTACGGATTGTAACTGTCACTGGTGATATCTCTTCAATAGGTAATACCCACCACCAAATAAAATGGGAATCAGTACAATCCACCAAATCCAATCAAAAATACAAATCCGATTAGCAAATTCCTCAGCATGCAATTACTTAATCTACTTCGGCAATGTTCTTCACTTTTACCATTCTATATTCGTTAAGTTGTTTCTCAGGTACGGCTTCTGGTATGTAAATGTCCAATCTCATGTCAAAGGAATACCAGCTTTGATTGATCAGTTCATAGTCAATGGGAACTACAAATGCCTTTCCAATTGGTTTATTGCTAATCCTTGAGGTATACATTACATAATCTTCTTTTTTCACATCAAATGAATGAGAATAGAATGTTTTCCCATCAGGATCAACCATGGTAATATTTGCCTGAACCGGAGTAACAACATTGTACCCTGGTTTGTTCATCAGGATAAAATAAACATAGTAATCCCCTGTTGTTGTGTTCTTGACCATTTCAAAATAGCTAGGGTATATCACTTTAGTATCAGGGGATTCCAAAAACGGGAATAAGGAAGGTGGTTGCTCATTTGGGCTGGCATCATAGGGTTTAACTGAATTACAACCAGCTAGGATTAGCATACCAAATATGAAAGCCAAGACTATATTTTTCATGAGGAAATAACTAGTCTAAGCTATTTATTTCTTTGGGGTTGGCCATGAATCAACCTATGCAGTTTCTGGACCTGCTCTTTCGCTCTTAGTTCCAAAGTCTGCAGCTTCAGCAGCCCACCAACTTCCATATTTCTCTCTTACTTTCTCTTCTATTGGTTTGGACTCTTTAATTGCCTTTTCCACATCTTTTTTCTCTATGAACTCTTTTTTGTTGGTCTTGGCCATGTCGCCTGCCATTTTTAATATACCACTAAGATTTCTGAGTCTAAGAGTAAATCCTTTTACATTATCTATTTTTCTAGCAATATTTCGTGCTTCATCTACAACAAGATTAACTGCTGCACGATTTGCATGGGGGATTTTCCCATCCTTTACTATTTCCTGAGCTATAAACTGCACTAGTCTATCCTCATTTTCTTTATTGTCATCCATATAGGCATTCATCAATACCTCGTACCCGTCTCCTCTGATTCTAGATCGGAGTGGTGGAACTATGGATTTCAAATCATTAATATTACATGCTCCAACGAATATGAACTCACAGGGCATTCCTTCCACTCGCACAGCTGCACCACTGCTCATTGGATTTCTGCCTACAATGGTGAATTGTTTTTCCTGCATCGCAGTAAGAATATGCCTTTGAATATCACCTAGGGTGGAAAGTTCATCAATGAATAGAACTCCCTCATGGGCTTCATGAACTGCACCAGGAACCACTCTCATATAGGGTGAAGTTCCAAGGTTAGGATGACCGCCGTAGGGATCATGTCTTATGTCTCCAAGCAATTCAGTTTCACTTCCTCCGCTTGCCTGGACAAAAGTTGGTCTTTTTAGAGGAACTAGGATTCTTCTTTTCTTCTTCCTATTCTCCTCTTCTATCATCTTTTCAAGTTTTTTTACTTCATCCTGTTTTAGCATGATTATTTTTCCATCAATTGTTCTATCATAGATGATTACTTCTTCCTTACCGGAAATGTCTCTCCTGGTGGTTGCCACCCTCATCCTGTCCCCTTCCATAGGAGGCAGATTGCCCTGAGGTGGTAGGTTAAATCTTTCAAACATATTTTTCTGTGCTTTTGCTGCACCGCATTGGGGGCAAGTTGGTTCAGTGAAAGGGCTTAGAGCCGCGCATCTGCGACATCTAAAACCAAATCTTTCCGATACAAATGTAGGTACATCAAATGGACTAACCTCAACACCAATTTTGGTTTCAGTTTTTTTCTCTTTTTCATCTTTTTTTATCTGATCATCATCCCTTATCTGGACGATCGGTCTTTCTGGGTTTTCTGAATTGTCTAATACTGAAACTTCGTATCTTGGGGTAGTGAGCACACTGGCAATGGCCTGAGCAATCATACTCTTACCAGTGCCTGGTGGTCCAACTAGTAGTAAATGTCTTCTTTGGTGAGGTACCATCTTGGCAATGGCTACTGCTTCTGGTTGACCAATTATCCTTTCGAAAGGATCTTGTGGTATTACTACGTCTTTGGTAGTCTCAAAATTCATGATCATATTTCCCACCCTATATTTATAATTGCTCTTCACATTTATTTTATGAATTTTACGCCAAATATTCCAAACCCTGACAAAATAAACCTACTTACTATTCCTGACAATGTTCTTCTGCTCCTGGCTATTCTGGCAGTAATATTTCTAATAGCAATAATCGTCTACTTTATGTTACGAGGAAAAGGAGAATATTGGAAATAAAAAGGACCCAGGTCATCTCCTTAGAATAAAGCTAACGCTATATACCAAGTTTTGGTTCTACCTTTTCCTAAAAGGTAGAAAAAAGAGATATTCCTAGAAACCCTGGTCAGAATTTCTAGGTGCACTCTTTTATTGGGAGGATAACAAGTGTGGTCGGCACTTGCCATCTTTTATGAAAATAAAAAGAACCAATGGTTCTTTTTGAATCTCCTTTTTGATGAAAATAAAAAAGAAAATTTGCTAGAAACCCTGGTCAGAGCGTCTAGCAGAGTGGGAGGATAACAAGGCTTGCCGGAATAATCCGACAAGTTGAGAATGGATCATAAAAATTTGAGAGAGGCGGGAGGTACGACCCATTCTCAGCCTTGCCATCAATATGAAAGAAACCCGGGTTTCTTTCCAACTTCCTTTTAGTTGGAACCAAGGTTTCTTGGCTATTTACTGAGGAAAGAAGTAAACCTTCTTCCCAACCTGCTGTTTTTTCAACAGGTTCATTTCGAAGAGGCGGTTAAGCCTCGCGGATGCCGCGTTCTTACCTCGATAATTGAACTTTGCCCGAACTTCTTCGGAAGTCACTTTTCCTGACTCTTTAACAAAGCTCAGTATTTGTTCGTCAATTTCTGGAAGCATTGTTTCATCTTGTGGAGTTTTTGCAAATGTCTTAGCTTCTATTTGTTCCAATTTTTGGAGAATATTTTTCAGAAGCCTGTTTGTGTTTTCTCGTTCTTCAAGCAGCCGATAGACCATTTCGCCAAGTACAATCGGATCCCTGAAACGTTCCATGTTCTGTTCGAGGTCACTTCGTATTTCTTTGGTGAACGCGCTGTCAATAGCTTTAAATTCTTTATCGCTGTTGTCTTTCATGAGCATCACCGGGTTGCGATGAAATCACGCAACTGTCATGATATGATCATGATACATTTATAAAGCTATTGCTCATCTCCCATGGGTGAACCTTTGATACGACTAAATTCACTTGCAGATCGCATTCTCTCCTCATTTAAATCTCGTGATCAAAGAAAATTACGTAAATTAAACGACGAAGTTTTGAAAGTCAGCTATCTTGAATTTAACCGAGTCACATTCAATCTTGGTACCTACTCCTATGTTTTATCAAAAATAGTTTCCAAGCCCAGATTTCTAAGTCCTGAATTTGAAAGTTCACTCAATGCAATTGAAAAAACACTTGAAAAATTAGTAAATCGGATTGATCAGGCTCAGGAAGAAGAAGTTCTTAATATATTCTCTGAACTTGAAAGGGCAGTTGCACATTTGGAAGATAGAGATCCAAGATTTGTTGTTGATCTTGTAACCAAAGGCAGATTAAAAATGGCCGCGACTTTCTATGCACAGGGTATGAGCCTTGGTGTTGCTGCTGATATGACTGGTCTTGACAAACAGGAAATCCTGGATTATGCAGGAGAAACAATGATGTTTGATAGATTAAAGGACGAGATGAAAATCGGAGATAGAATGAAAGTTGCACGAAAATTAGTTAGCCAGTGATTCCCATGACGCGTGATGTTCTTTGTGATTCCGGTGCCCTGATTACCCTTACTGCCGGCTGTCTTGATTCTGTATTATACTTCTTTGCAGAAAATTACAATGTTCGTTTTATCATTCCTCCATCTGTGGAATATGAAACGGTAACCCGTCCATTGCAAAGTGATCTGCGAAAACATCTTTTTTCTGCCATACGATTAAAGGATGCAATAGATGATGGAGTTATTGTTGTTGTTGATGCAAAAATTGAATCGGAAGCCAGAAGATTCATGAATGCGGCCAATAATATGTTTTACATTAAAGGCAAGCCAGTTAGACTTATTCACTATGGCGAATCGGAAATGCTTGTTCTATCAAAAGAGTTGGGAATCAATACTATTCTTATTGACGAAAGAACCACACGGTTGCTAATCGAAGCCCCATTCAAACTCAAGGAACATCTTGAACGGGAATTTTCAGTAAATGTTATGATTAATAAAAATGGATTTAGAGATATGGCTTCCCAAATTTCTGAATTAAAAAGTCTGCGCAGCAGCGAACTTGTTATGCTTGCCTACGAAAATGGTTATTTCAAAAGTTTTCAAAAACTTCAGAAAGAAGCACTTGAAGCTGCATTGTATAAGATGAAATATGCTGGCTGCTCCATTGGTTTTGATGAAATCACTGATTACCTATCCTCGGTGAAATAATGCAGCAATTTTTAGAGTCTACACCCAGTGACAAGATCAGAATTGCCATTGATCATCGTGAAGACCAATTGTTTGACAATCTATTCAAAGGCTGGGGGGCAGAAGTTGATCGAAGAGTTCTTGATGTTGGAGATTTTCTCTGTTCTTCCCGTCTTGTTGTTGAAAGGAAAACGCGATCTGATTTTGAATCATCCATCATTGACGGCAGACTTTTCACCCAATTGCCAAATTTAATAAAAAATTATGAAAGAGTAATTATCATTGTTGAAGGGTCAAATGATGATGGTAGAATAAATCGAAATGCATTGATGGGTGCCTACGCATCCATAATGGCTGATTTTGGTGCATCTTTAATTTTTACAAGAGATAAGGACGGAACCGCGGATCTTGTTTTCAACCTTGCAAAACATGAGCAAATTGCAAAGAAAACTCCCATGAGAATCTATGCAAAAAAACACACATTGACTCCGTCCCAATCTGCTCGTTCTATCATAGAGATGCTTCCTTCCATTGGTCCCAAGTTATCAAAAGCACTATTGAAACATTTTGGCACGGTGGAGGATCTTATGAAAGCCAGCGAGAAGGATTTGGCATTTGTTGTTGGGAAAAAAAGAGCCAAGATGATTAGAGATATTCTTAGCTACGAATATGTTGAATCTGAAGACCAGTCAATGTATTAATATTTTTTGTGTGTATACCATTACTATGCGTATCCCATGCAATGGTTTAGTTATCGGTCTTGACTCTTCAGAAGGGGGTATCGCATTTCTCTCTCATGCTCATTCTGATCACACAAGTGGAATCCGAAGGCATAAGCAAATTATCTCAAGTTTTGAGACTCTTGATCTTGCAGGTATAGATCTGGAACCATTCTCCTGTGATGGTGTCAAAACCATTGATGCTGGCCATATTCTAGGTGCAAAACAGCTTGTTGCTGATTGCGATGGTGAAAGAGTAGTCTACACCGGGGATATATCTTTGAAACCTAATATTCTTGGATTCAAAGCAGATATTGCCCAATGCGATCATCTTGTCATCGAAGCAACCTATGGCGATCCAAAATATGTATTTCCACCTGCTGAAGCTGTTTATGATATGATCCACAATTGGCTCAATAAAAACTCACAAAATAATCTACTAATTGGGTGCTATGAACTTGGCAAAGCGCAGGAAATGATCAGAATTCTCAATGAATATGGCATTGCACCTTTGGTTACTAAAAAAACAGAAGAATTTTGTTCGATTTATGAAAAATACGGTGTAAAATTAGATCGTTTGGTTCTTGGCAGTGAGGAAGCAGAAGAAGTCATGTCTCGAAGTTTTGTTTCCATAGTTCCCATGAGCAGGGCAAAAAGATATTTTGCCTACCGTCTTGCTGAAGCTTTTGAAAGACCAACCTATTGTGCTGTTGCAACTGGATGGGCACTTTATCATCGTTTTGATACTGACATTGCATTTCCATTAAGTGATCATGCAGATTTTCATGATCTTGTTTATTATGTTGAACAAAGTGGAGCAAAGAAAGTTGAGTTTTTTTGCGGTAATGGTACTGAAGTTCTCAAAGCCAGAAAAAGTCTCATCCTAAACAAATAGGTTTTTCTATGAAAGATATATTTGAATTTTCAAGCGGTGGGACATTTCACCCAGAAGGATTTGGATCATGGTTTTTCAGATTAGAGGACAGAGTCGTTACCATCTCCCATAATATTAAGGGGCAAATCAAGAATTACGGCGAATTCTATCTTGATGAAAGTGATTCAGACAAAATTTGGAATCTAATCGATAATGCAAATTTCAAACAATCAACAAGATCAGGCCAGCCAGACGAACCAAAATACCTGTTTGCAATAAAAAATCAAAAAATGGAAATTTGGTCAGGTGATGCTCGGGATGATGAAAAACTAGTCTCTCTCATTGATCATCTAACCGTTCTAATCGAAAAATATACAAAGAAAAAGCCAGTTCTTTGGTAAACGCCAGTATTTTAAATAGATAATTGCACTTTTCTATTGTTAGGCACAGCTAACTGACTGATTCTTGATGTTATTAGCTGTTGACTATTAGCCCCATTTTTGGCTTTGCAAAAATCATCAAACCAAAATGGCCACAATGGCGTAATGGTAGCGTGAGAGGCTGTGGCCCTCTAGGCCCGTGTTCGATTCACGGTTGTGGCCCTTTTACCTTTTTAGGAAAAAGGTAAAGCCAAAAACTGGTTGTTAAAGCTCGGCTTCGCCTCGCAGTGAACGACCATTTTTTGTAAAAAGAACCAAAAACGTGCTGTAAAAAGGAACAAAAATTATACTGGCAGATAATGCGGAGAGGTATCATATTTCAATAAACTCACCATCTTTCTCTCGTTAAATGCCTCACAATTGGCAACAGAAGCAACCCCGAATTTTTTATAATCAAATTTATGATATTGTTTCACTTCAATCTCCAAATCTTTCAGCATTTTTCTATATCCCTCGTGGTCTATCTGGTATCTCTGGTTATCACTCAAATTAACTGGGTTTCTACACAAGATAAACGCGTAGTTTATCCCATCCTTCATTTCTGCTTTTTCATTGGTTTTAAGTCCAAAGAATCTTTCATATTGGTTTAAGCCCCACACTGCAGGCAAATCACTCAGTCCAAACCCTCCAAATCTCCAAGGGTTAATCTCAATAGGGTAAACAACCCCATTTCTTATTCGGTATTCCATGTGCAGAGGAAAGTTACTAATCCTAGAAGATGAAGAAACCGCATCACGTAGCCTAGTCAGAAATAGTTTGACCTTTGGAACCTGCTCTTTCATTATTCTCTTGTTAGAATAATAAAGCAAATCTCGTGTATCCATTTCATCGCTAAAAGGATGGTAATATACTGCATTTACCACCGGATTTCCTTGTTTGTCAAAATAAGCATCCACTGCGAATTCTTTTCCAGTTATGTACTCCTCAACTATCCATTTATCCTCTTTCAATGTTGCACTCGGGTAAGTCTTGGTCGCATTTTCAACCTCCTTTACTGCTCCTTTAGCGTTTTCATTAAAATTTTCAGGTAAACATACCCGTACCCCCAGGCTGAAAAAACCACGTGATGGTTTGAGCACTACTTTTTTTGATGGCTGAAAATTTGCTAACTCCTCTTTGCTCAATTCCCTAAAGAAAAAGTCTCTATACTCCGGAAATGAAGACAAAATAGTCCTAAAGAGAAACTTGTTTTTGAAAACATCAACTATCTTTGAATGTACTATGGGTAGCACGCTTTCCGCAGAGGTATATGCCCTCTCTCCGTTCTTGAAAACTTTCTTTGCTTGTTTAATCGAAATTGTAGCCCGACCGTGTGATCTGATCTTCGTTTTCAGTTGTTTATTCGCTGCATAAATTGGAATTTCATACTTTACACACGTTTCCACCAATATATCCGATACAAATGCACCATCAACCAAGACAATCATTGCTATCACCGATTTTGATGCATTTGAAGCTCTATATTAATTTTATCCTGAAAAAGTGGGTGATTTTTGCATTATTTAGTCATAAAATTTATAAAAATGGAAAATTATTCCAAAATCTTATCTGTTTATAATAACCTAGTTCATATTTTACTCATGGAAGATGTTAAGCTAGATGATAAGGATTTCGCGATAATAGACATATTGAGCAGAAACGCCAAACAATCAATTTTCCAACTAGCTAAAAAACTGAATATTCCTCCAACTACGATCCATAACAGAATCAAAAAACTTCGTGCAAATGGTGTTATCCGCAACTACGTCGTCCAATTGGATCGCGAAAAGATGGGTCAAAAAGTTTGCGCACTGGTTTTTGTTTCCTTAGATAACAATCTGCTAGAATCTAAATCAAAAAAAGGTGGATTGGCAAGAGAGTTAATCAAATACCCTAATGTTGATGAGATCTTTGAAACATCTGGTACTGTTGATATTATTGTGAAAGTTTATGGGACTAACATTAAAGATATCACTGAGTTTGTCATCAATACCATCCGCGAAGTTAAAGGAGTTATAAAAACTGAAACTGTCTTTGCATTATCTGAAATACACCACTGAAGGACTAAAATTAACCACCAAATTTTCCAATCATAAATTTGAAAAATTGCTCATTATCCATTTCCAGTGCTTTGACTTCCATGGGGCATGGTGCAGTTTTGTCTTTGTTTAGTATTTTTTCCACAACTTCATCTGCTTCGACAGTTATTCCATCCTCTTCTAATAGTTTTTTTGCTGGATAGGAAGCCAATGGAGTTACTACTTTCGAAATCAGACCAGAATGAACGATTATCCTAGCAGCAGCAAGGCCAATTACTTTGTCATATAAAATACAATTTCCTCCGGCATTAGTCTTTACGCATTCTACCAATGGTCTTAACCCTGAAAGTGATGATTGAAAAACTACCTTATCCTCGTTAACCAAAACAAGAGAATATTTAGAAAAAATCATGCGAGCATTCCTTTAATATGTCCAGTCATCTTTGAGGCTACCAACGCCCAAATAAGGTTTGATAATGCTAGTGAAATTACTAATAGGGTAATAACTGGTAATGGCATGTGAATTAGGTAATAGTCTGTAGCCACTAGCCAGGGCAATTGGACCATGAAAGCCAAGCCAACTGCCATAGCATTGAATTTTTTAGCAAACAGACCAGTAACCAGACCGAGTATACAATTACCAACTACAATATACGGATTTCCCATTGCCATGGCAGAGTAAGCCGATCCAAATAAGCCAGACAGCAAGCCTCCTTTAGGCCCATAGATAAATGCTGCAATAAAAATTGCAATTTGGAAAAAGTGCACATTGAAACCAAATCCTGTTGAGAGGTTGATCATTCCTAGTAAATTCGGCAGAACTAGCAGTGAGAGAAACAACCCTACACTCTTGGTATTCCATTTAACGTCTGGTAAAAGAATATTTACGTAATTCATAACTATCTTTTTTGCCGAACACTTTTTTAAACATGTTTCTTATTATTAATTGAAAAGGTAATGATTATGAAACACGAAGAAAGCATAAGAGCCCATGCAAAGATGAGTACTGGTCATTCTGATAAATTGGAACCACTCAGGCCCCTAGAATTGGAAAAGTGCAATAGTGTGGATGATCTGGTAAAAGCCATGAAACACACTGCCTTTGGCGGAAGAAATGTGGGTGAGGCTGCAGATGCACTTGAAAGAATGACTCGTGACAAGGACTGCTTCAAAGTACTAACTCTTTCAGGAGCCATGACTGTTGCCAAAATGGGCATGGTAGTATGCGATATGATCGAAAATGGTATGGTTGATGCAGTAATAAGCACCGGTGCACTCATGGCTCATGGGTTTATCGAATCTGCCGGCATGCAACATTTCAAGTACAGGCCAGATATGGACGATGTGGCACTTTTCGAGAAAGGATATAATCGAGTATATGATACGCTTGAGCCTGAAAGCAACTTTGATAATGCCTACAAAATATTCCGTTCACAAATTATTGGGTGGGATTCTAAAGAAATTGCCTGCAGCCATAAGATAAATAGAAAACTTGGCGAATACCTACATAAAAATGTCAAAGGGCGAGGCATACTCAAGTCTGCCTATGAAAGAAATGTTCCTGTTTATGTTCCTGCTTTCACTGACAGTGAATTGGGGCTTGATTTTGCAACCATCCGACGCGAAAGAAGGGAGAGTGGGCAACCAGATATTTCGTTTGATCCATTCTACGATTTAGAAGACTATGTTTCACGTATCGTTGCAGCAAAAGAACTGGGTATCTTTACCATAGGTGGCGGAGTTCCGCGTAATTGGGCACAACAAGTCGGTCCATATATTGATCTACTACAATGGAGATTAGGCAAAGGCGATAAGGTTAATATGCACGAAGAAACCGGCCATTCCAAACGATTCAAATATGCAGTGCGTATCTGTCCCGAGCCAGTTCATTTTGGCGGACTTTCTGGGTGCACCTATTCTGAAGGTGTAAGCTGGGGCAAGTTTGTACCTGTTCGAGAAGGCGGAGTTCAGGTTGAAGTTCTAGATGATGCTACTGTGGCCTGGCCTTTGATTGTAAAAGCAGTACTTGAAAGATTGAAGAAATAATTATTTTTTCTATCTCCTCTAAATATGTATCCCAGCACCTTTGCGAATTTTCACTGCAATTCTTTCCAATCTTTCTTCGCTTGTTTCCTCATCCTCTCTCTGGGGCATTCGTAATCCAAAACCATCTCCCCTGTACCTGGGTATTATGTGCATATGGACATGGAAAATATCCTGGCCTGCTTCTGCACCATCAGCTAAAATGTAATTTATCCCTCGACAATTCAATTTGGATTTTTTAATTGCCAAACCAACTTTTTTAGCTACAATCAGCATCTCTCCTGCAAGTCTATCATCCATCTCAGTAAGTAGTTCGGTGTGTTTTTTCGGTATAAGCAGCACATGGCCATTGGTGATGGGTTTATTGTCCATGAAAGCCATCATATCATCGTTTTCATAGACCTTGGTACACGGACGTTTCCCTCTTATTATCATACAAAATATACATTCTGGCATATCTATCCCTCTCCTACTAACTATATAATCAGAATCCTAGAACCTGATTAACAAAAATAACCATTATCCGACCTGGTTTTGTTTCCTTGTTCACAATAAGAATTTTGTTTACGCTGCTGCTCGGTACGCCGTAAACTTTTCTGGCTCTTTCGCTTTCTAGGGGCAGGCAATGTTCGTATATACGCTTGAATCCATCATCCAAGTTTTTCACTATTTTTTGAGTTCCAACAACCCATATAACATGATTTGATCCGTAGGCATAGGCCGGTAGCTGGCTTCCTGATTGGGAAACTATCATTACTTCTCCCTTTTCAGTTACTGCATGTACGCTGCCAATGGCCCATTCTGGTGCTGCGCCCAGTTTTTGCATTTCATTTCCCTGTGTTTTCCTATCCATGGAACCAAGCTTCTTTTTTACAGAATTGCCTGATTCCTGTATTTCCTTTGAAATACCTAGCATGTCCAATGTGGTTGAGCTCATGTTCATTATTTCTGCGCCATTGGGTATCAAACTTCTAATTTTACTATTTGCTTCTTCAGCATTTTCGCAAAAGTAGGGTTCCATCCCTTGATTTCTAAGGGCAGCCATGGTTTTTTCTACAATTGGTTTATCTGCCAACCTATTCCATTCCATAATATCACTTTCTTTCGTTAAAATCCATGTCAATTCCGCCACCGACACCCAATATAATGTTGTACACTGTTGCAGTGATAAACCCAACTATAAACATTACAATGGCACCAACAAAAAGTCCAACTACGCCCATGACCAATACAATTGCTACTCCTATAAGCGTTTGAACCAAATCAACACCAGCTGCAATACCAAGTATGGCTAGTAGAATACTAATCACACCATAAATGCAGAGTCCAATTAGTCCTAATACAAAAGACCAGATGGCAAGTAACCTACCCAGAGAAATAGCACCAATGTGCGTTAGTGTCACTTTCATATTACGAATAGAGCACATTAATCTTCTTTAATATTTCGCCAAATCGTTTTGCATCTTCTGGAGTATTGTAAATATAGCCACTTACCCTAGTTGCACCATCCCCAGCTCCAATTACTTCCATTGCAGGTTGAGCACAAAAGAACCCGCTTCTTACAGCTATTTTTTCTCTATCCAGCATAAGTGCAATGTCATGGGCTTTGGCATTTTTGAATCCAAACGAATAAAGTGCACTATGGTTTTGCGGACTATCTGGTCCATAAATCATTGCACCTGCAGATTTTAACTCCTCATAAAATGCTTTGGCAAGAGTTGCTTCGTGTTTTTCCACTTCTTCCATTCCTATTTTGTTCAAGTATTCACAGGCAGAAGCAAATCCAAATATCCCAGCATAGTGTTGAATTCCAGCTTCAAATCTCTCCTGAGTTGGCAATTCAACGACTTTGTTCAATTCCACTGTTTTTACTGCACCGCCACCTGTCATCAGTGGTTTTAATTTGGCAAGATGATCGGTTTTGCATACCAATGCTCCGATTCCTGTTGGTGCCAGCATCTTATGACCTGAAAAGCACAAAAAGTCCAAATTTTTGAAATCAGTTTTATGATGGGGAACCCCCTGTGCTCCATCAACACAAATCAGGGCACCATTATCGTGTGCAAGTTTTGCGATTTCGTTAATCTTTCGACCAGTTCCAAGAATGTTGTTCCAACTATTTGTAACAACCAATGCAGTTTCTCTGTCTATTTTTGAAAAATCAACATTTCCTTCTTTATCGCATCCAACAACGTCCAGTTTTATCTTACCCTGGTCTCGTAGTTTAATCAATGGTAAAAGAACCGAGTGATGTTCCACAATGCTGGTCACCACTTTCTTTCTTTTTGAAAAGTCAAAACCATTGGCAACAATATTCAGCCCTTCAGTTGCATTTCTTGTCCAAATTAATCCATCTTTTTCTGCATTTACAAATTTTGCAACCTTCTCTCTGCACTCATCCAGCCTCTGGTTTGTTTCTCTGCCTAGTCTATGGGAGCTTCTCCCAGCGCAGGCACCGAATTTTTTGTAATATTCCATCTCTGCTTCAATAACCTGCATTGGCTTTAATGAGGTACAGGCACTATCCAAGTATACAATGTCAGGATTATTCACAAGAACAGGAAAATCTTTTTTTATCTCTTTCATCCCCACCACTGTCCCAATAGGCAACCTATTTCTTTTACCAGACTATCCTTTTTCTCTATCTCACATCTAAACTGATCTAGGGTCTTTGGACCCACCACTGGTTTATCATTAACAAAGAATGTTGGTGTTGCATATATGTGCGCGTCTTTGCCCTGTTGTACGTATTTACCAAGCTCAGCATCGGTTTCATTATTATCATAGCATTTGTTGAATTTGTCCATATCCAACTGAGCGTTCTGGGCAAGTTCTTTTATGGCTAATGTACCGTCTGTTCTACAGACATCCTGCTGTTTGAAAACTTCTTTTCTAAATTCCCACATTTTACCCTGGTCTCTGGCACATAAAACTGCTCGTGCTGCTTCAAAACTATTATTATGATTTGGCAATGGGAATGGTTTGAAAACATAGTAAATTTGACCGTCATATTCTTGTAAAAGTCCCTGAACAGTGTCCTCAGCTTTCTTGGTATAGGGGCAGGTGAAGCAACCAAATTCTATTATCTTCAGTGTACCATTGGGGTTACCCTCTGTTAATCCATCGTAGTTTGTTGGAACTATCAAATCTTTTGGTTCACTGAATCTTCCATAGTCCCCTGTTATATCATTCAATACGCAGCCATTTACACTATCGGGGCCGTCGCAATTTCCATAGACGTAGAAATTGTAAAATCCATAAATAGAATAGGCCAAACTACCAAAAGTCAAAAGTACAAATAGCCAGGAAAAAATAACAAAATGCTTGTTAAGAACTTTAGCTGCTCCAGGTGAAAATTTAAGAAGTTCGGAAACTAATCTGGCTTTTATTCTATCATCCAAACCCGTATCGCATGGTCTAAATGTTATTGTCTTGAAAACGCATTTTAGTCCTTCTTTTGCCAAGGGTCTATATTTGGCAGAAAAAATAGACATTACTGCAAATACAAAGAATGCGATTATACAAAGTACCATGATTCATCCTCTTATGTTGCCAGGGCCATTTCTAGTCCACAGGCACTTAAGAATACTGTCATCATCTTTTTTAATTCCTGCCCTAACGGAAGGAGATTTAAAAATAACCTTGGTTCTTTTTATTTTGATGAAAATTCTGGTTTTTGGTAATCCTTTGGTGAAAGAAGATTCCCTTGCCTTTCATCTACTGCCAAAACTAGTCAAAAAATTTCCTGAAATCGAATTCAAGGAATTCGACAGTGCAGAAAATCTAGAATCTGAAGGTCGTGATCTACTTATTCTGGATGTGGCAAAGGGTATAGACAAGGTCTCCATACTAAATGGTTTTGATGATCTTGAAATAACCCATGCCTATTCGATGCATGATTTTGACCTCTCAGTAACTCTAAGAATCCTTAAGAAAATCAAGGCAATTGACTCGGTGAAGATAATCGCAATTCCCATTGACTATGATGAAAAAAAAGCCCTAAAGGAAGTTATGGAATTATTAAGAACTTTGATTGTTGATTGATTCTGAAACGGTGATTCCATTTTCCCTGATAATAAATTTAACCTTGCAACATACTTGAAAATTGATCTATCAACGTTGTCCCTTATCGCAGTAAATATTGTAGTAATATTTTTTGCACTTCAGGAGGGCTATCACATTGGTGTTCTTGTTTGGATATTCTGGTTCCAGAGTTTAATTATCGGAATCTTTCATACTATAAAACTGGTTAGTCTAAATAAAACAAATATCTCTTTCTATTCCATCCCCCTCGTCTTTGGAACACTACTATCTTTCCTTTTTTATGTTGCCCTTCATCTATTTTTTCTATTGTTTGTTTATGCCCTTGCCCCTATTGAATCACTAAACTTTCACATTCCCATTAACTGTGTCTATAATCACCAAACAGTTCCATGTAAAGTATATCCCCTAGATGATTCAAGTGTTAACTTTATCCTCATGTCGGTATTACTATTTTTTATCAACCATCTAATTTCATTTATAGTTAACATCAAACGTGATCTCGAAAAAATGCAAGGCAGTGCGGTCTATTCTGCCATAAACTTTCTAGTCGGTCCCTACCCTCGTATTCTACCTATGCATATCATCATCTGTTTCTCCTTCTTCCTAGGTCAATTCGAATCACTACTATTGATAGGAATAATCAAAACTATCGTTGATGTGGCAGCCCATCAATTCGAGCATAATTAGCTTTCACGCCACTTTACTTTCAAAAAGTGGGTAGCACAACTCATGCACGGATCATAGGCACGAACTAATTTCTCCACTTCCAGTGGTATGTCATCTTTTTTCATCCCACTATCTAATTTTTTCTGTACCAGTGCTCCAATGTCCTTGTCTATCTTTATCTGATTCTGTGAAGTGGGTATCACAAGGTCTACAAATTCCACTTTCCCAGCATCATCTATCTTTATATTATAGAATAATGTCCCTCTTGGTGCTTCAAGAACACCAACTCCTTCTGCTTTTCTTGGTTTTATGACCATCTTTGGCTCGTCTTTGAATTCCGTTGTTTCCAGAATTTCAATTGCACTATCAATACAGTGAATAATTTCGATTGCCTGTGCCAGATTGTTGTGGAAAATATTCTTGGAAGGGAAGACGTTCAAATATCTGGTCAAATCCTTTTTCGTATTTTTATGAAGTGTGTCCTTGCTGATGTTCATTCTTGCCAGGGCACCCACCACATAGGGTTTACCTGCATATTCAAATCCCGGTGCCTGGGAATAGGGAATGACAAACTTTTGCAAATGTTCACGGAAGCTTTTTTTTGGAATACAAATTCCATCGGAAGTCATCAAATTTCCGCCAAGATAGCTGAAACTATCATTTCTAAGTGCAATGTAGGTAGTTTCAGTATCAAATTTCAAATCTGATTTGTAAAATATTTCTACAAATTCCATGGCAGACTGTCGTATGCCTCTAAGTTTCTGTGCAATTTTTTTTGCATCCTCGTTTTTTGGTATTTTTAAGAATCCGCCTACCTGAGGAAAGGGTGAATGTATTGCCCGTCCACCAATCAAAATACTAAGATCATTACCCACGCTTTTTATGTCAAAGGCCTTGTGGATCAGATCATGTTCATATCCTTCGTCTGCAAATTCCAATATCGAGTCTTTGCCAAAAACATCGGGTAAACAGAAAAGATAGAGGTGCATTGCATGATCCCTGATATTTAGACCATGAAAAAGCAGGTTTCTCAGTTTCATGGTTTGTTCCGATGGTTTAATCTCAAGTGCATTTTCAATGGAATTTATACAGCACATCAGGTGTGCTATGGAACAGGTTCCACATATTCTTGATACCATCTGATGGACACCCAAGGCTGGTTTGCCCACCACTGCCTCGTTAAAAAATCGTTTATTCTCGTCAATCTTAAGCTTTGCCCGAATCACCTTTCCCTTCCTTACTTCTACTTCCAGGTCCGTGTGGCCCTCTATTTTGCTTAGGTCTTTAATTGTAATATCAAAGTTTTGGCTGTGCATTTTCTCCCTCCACGATCCCAAATAATTTCAGATATTTATCCAGGGTATTCAAGAATGTCTGTTCTACCATTGGACATCCATCCACCTTATCATCCACTTTGACCACATCATCCAACTTCAAAACTTTTTCATAGAGATTCCACTTCATAAGAAATGGTTGAATTTTTACTTTAACATGATCTGAAAACTCGTTTCTCTGTGCCGATGGCCCCCCGTTGCAGGCACAGGCTCCAATGGCAACAAGATATTTTGCTTTAGCTCTGATTTGCATTAATCTTTCCTTGTCTCTGTCATTGGATATGGCTCCTTCCACAAATGCCACATCAAACTCATCGAAGACATTTTTTGATTTAATCACTTTGCAATATCTAAAATCAACAAGCTTTTTCCAGGTAAAATAATTTTTGTTCATTAATTCTACGAACAGAATGGAGCTGTCCTCACAGCAAGTAAACGTGAACCAACCTATGCGTAATTTTCTCATTAATTCAGATTGTTCACCAGAATTTAAAATCTTTTCATACGAACATAAGTCATGCAACGTAATAATCTTTCTAAAGGATTAATGTTAGCTCTGGCAGCAGCAGTAATCAGCGGTATTTCCGTTTTTGTTAATGGAATGGCAGTGAAAATGACCGATCCAATTGTCTACACTGCAATGAAGAACATAGGCGCACTTATTTTTCTCGTGGCAGTTGTTTTTGCTTTCAACGAAATAAAAAATTTCCGCAATCTTTCAAGAAAACAGTGGGCATTACTGATCCTGGTTGGCATTATCGGTGGCAGTATCCCATTCGGATTATTTTTCTGGGGCCTTAAACTTGGGGGAGCGGTAGTGAGTTCGTTCATTTACCGTTCATTATTCCTCTTCGCAGCAGTTTTTGGTTTTCTAATCCTCAAGGAAAAACCAGAAAGAAATGATCTCATTGCAGCCTTCCTCATCCTTGCAGGGAATGCAATTCTTCTTTCAAGTGATCTGACATTTGGTCTTGGTCAGATGGTGGTTCTAGTGGCCACTGTTTTTTGGGCATTGGAATATACTATCTCTAGAAAATTACTGGCTGATATCGAACCAAGAGTGTTAATGGTTTCAAGAATGCTCTTTGGCTCTGTTGTTTTACTCTCTTACATGTTTGTGACAGGTTCGGCGTCATCCTTTATTTTTGATTCATCAGTGCTGATCTGGCTTGGAATAACCTCGTTGCTCCTATTTGGTTTTATGACAACCTGGTATACCTCGCTTAAATACATCCCGGTATTCAAGGCCACGGCAATATTCACCCTAGGCGGAATTGTTACGACAGTTCTAAATCTGGTTTTCCTAAACACGGTTCTAACACTTACCGATCTAGCAAGCATCGTACTCATTCTAATTGGTTGTGCGATGGCAATTGGTCTGTCTAATATAATAAAAATAGGAAAAATTACAATTGATTATGCCTGAGCCGTGGCGTAGTTATCCGTTCCAGTTGCTGGCGGTACAAACATATCCCCTGCACCATCGCTTGGCGGTTTTCTTCTTTTTGATCCAATCTCAACAATCGGCGGAAGCGCAATGTCATCTCCTTTGCGCTCAGGCTTCCCTCCACCGAAGTGGTCTGTAATACATCTTTCTACTAACTGAGCCGTGGTGGCAGCATTCCTGTCCATTCTGGCAAGCAAGTCACCCAGCAAAATTCTGGTATCTGGGTACTTTATCTCAGCTTTCATCTTTTCCAATCTAGACACGTCTCCTGCATTTGCAAAATATTCCGCTATCTTTTGTCTTGTGTCGCTGAACCAAGCTTTTAGGCCAAGGTCCAACAACGCATCTTTTTTTCTTGCAACCATTTCTTGTGCTTGTTTTCTTTCTGCACTCGTTACGGAAGAAAAGGGTATTACCTTCGCAACATTTCCATCATCATCTACTGTGAATGTTCTTGTTGCTGTGGCTGGGACATTCTGAGTTGTCCCAATCGTCCTTGCTATATCATCTACTAAATATTGGAATGCTGCTTCTCTCATGTCTTCGTGTTTACTCCTCTCTGCAATTGTTGTTATCTCTCCTACAAATTTAGTTTCAGCCAAAACCCTAAAGGCAATATGCCGAAGTTCGTATCTGTGTGAGCTACACCCTTCCCGTAATTCCTCAACCATCGTCTTTATCTTTTCTACAACCGCCCTATGGCGTTCTCGATCCTCATCAGTTGCATCTTTTTCTGCGGATTTCAAGCTTAATCTTCGGTGGGTGGCTCTAAAAAGCGGGAGAAAATCTTTCATTGCTAAAAACCTTTCTTCTGTTCCTGGTCTAGATCTGTCAAATCTTTCTGCAGCGGCAATAAATCTTGCTCTTTCTTCTGCACTAATAGTTAATGCCAAACCTTCACTTCTTGGTTTCGTAGCAGCTGCTGATGATGGCACAGCAACTGGTCTTCTATCTACTTCTCTTATCGCTCTTGCAGCATCGGCCATTATGGTCACCTGCTTGTCTAGCTCACCGAATCTTTTTAAATGTTATCCCGTGCGAATAAGAGTACTATGGACAGTCTCACCTTCTCTGCCTGCTATGCATTTCCACCAAATAGCCATGGCTATTGCGGTGCCTCTTCCTTTTCAAAAATTCTTACTGGTTGTTTAGCTGGAAGGAATTCTTCTATTCTGGAAAAAGAACTAAGAAAATTCCGGGTTCAATATGCCTATCTATCTCTTATTGCCCGTGAAAATAATCTAAAACCATTTAATCGAAAAGTTGTTCATGCTTTTTGGATTGGAAATTCTCTTCTTGAAAATGTTTCCCACAAATCTATGAAAGATTTTCTTGTTAGTGAACTTTTTCCGAAAAATTCAATTAAAGGGAAAAACCTGGCACAGAATCTTCCAGAAGGATTGAACCCCCATCACAGTTTCAATGCACTCTATGTGCACTTTGTTACAGACAAGGTGAAAAAATCAATTCAAAATTTCGATTCCTGTTGCATCACTTCGGGTAAAATTCTTTCATTGTCTGATAAGTCTGCCAAAGTAGATCGTTTTAGTATTTCTTGGAAAAATGGTTTTCTGCTAAAAAATAAAATTTGCAAAATAGATCTGGTTCGTAATGGAGTCTGGTTAATCAAACCAAGAATTGGCGATAGGATTGCGATTCATTGGGGCATGGCAGTGGATAAATTAACAGAAAAAGATGAAAAGTTACTTATAAAATACACTCAAAAAAATATGGATGCTCTAAACAATATGTTTAAAAAATAACATCAAACATATATTATCTGTTAAGTTATTACAATTATTCATAGCTTTTTCTGTAAAATTTCATATAAAATAGAAAGAATTAAGAATTTTTCCATATAATATATTACCCCCTTTATTTAAGGGGCAAGGACAATTCGGTTGCCTTGGAAATGGTATGCATAGATTCCTCTGGGTGGTTTTTGGCCATTAATACGGCGTCTGGACCTTGCCTCGTCGTACGAAATCCGTGCCATCTACGTAAGTCTTGTGCATTGAAGAGTACAATTGGATGTGCGGGTGGGTTAAGTTCAATCCGTTTTGTCCTATCTCTTCTACCGAGTCCAGTTTGTTTAAGGGGTGTTGCCCCTTGGACCCCTTTTTAAATCTCATTTTCTTTGATTTTTTGGATGGGTGTTTATTTGACCCACATGAGTGTAGACTTCCCAATGTGGCGTTCACCGCCGTTACTCGTGTGGGTTTTTTTGTTTGGTCCAGAATCACCACTAATTTCCCTGTACTCTTACCTCATAATACGCTACTTTTAGCTAAAAATAACTAACTAGTTTTGGTCCAGCCTTTACCAAAAGCTGGCGCGGAAATGAGGTGTCTAGTTTTGTTTATATAGTCAGTATGGTTTTTCTTCTCTGTAAATAAGTCGGGGGAACTCTCCCGGTTGTGCGACCAGTGGGGACCCATCTAGGGTCTCATCATATTAACAGAGGTGTGGGTATGAACAGAGTTGAAGAAAAACTGAATTCATTATTCAAATACAGAAGCGAACTTGATTCAAGTGAGCAGGAAGTATTTGACATACTAATACAATACGCTAGGGAGGTGATGGTAACTGTTAATGTATAATGGTCACCTTCTGCAATGGGGCAGAACTCAGGGCGATAAACAGGGAGGTCCGCCCTGTTATTTTTTTTGAGGTGTAAAAATGCCCAAGCATTTTTCGCCTCCCACTCTTTTTTCGCTTTTGAAAACAACAAAGTTCTCTGTGCACATGGAACCGAGTTCCATTGGAAAGCGGAACTAGTATTTGTTAAAATTGCAGCAAGTAATATTAATCTGTTGAACTAAATTCCAAATCTGGTGTTTTTATGAGCGAGAAAAAATGCTTAGTTTGTGGTACTACTGATGCAAAAAAATGGATCGAAAGACAAAATATCGCTGGTGTAAAAGCATACTTTTGTGGTCCACAACACTATCAGGAATACAAAAAGAAAGGTGCAGAATCAGGTGTTTGTGAATTCTGCTAGTGCAATAGATTAACTACAACCCATATGGTTGCAATACCAAGCAGCATGGCAACAAGCTGGACCATGGATTTTGATCTTTTTTCCTCTTTATGAAGTTCTGGGAGTAAATCTGTTCCTGCAATGTAAATGAATGCACCTGCAGTGAAAGCAAGACCATAGGGTTCAATATTGTCCACATATCCCGCCAGATAATAAAATGCCAGTGCACCTGCAATGGCTGTTAATGCACTCACAAAATTAAACGCCAAAGCTTTTTTCGTTGAAAAACCAGCATATCGTAACAAAGTGAAATCACTCAATTCCTGTGGAATCTCATGTGCAATTATAGCCAGGGTGGTTGTTACCCCCAATTCCATTGATGTAAGAAAACTTGCCGCAATGGCTACTCCATCAAAGAAATTGTGTACTCCATCACCAATAAGGACCAACCAGGCAACTGGTTTTTCATGTTTGGCATGATCATGGTGTTCGTGGTGCCAGTGTACCAGTCTTTCTATAATAAAGAATACAATAATACCGCCAAGGGTGGTTGTGAAAACACTTCGTGCATCCAGTTTCTCAAGGGCTTCTGGAAAAAGATCAAAAAACGTTGCAGCAAGCAATGTTCCAATGGCAAAACTTAATATGACAAATACCGTCGTATCCATAGTTTTTTTATTCAAAGAAAGCAGTGCAACTCCTATGAGTGAAACCAGGCTTACAACCACAGTTGCGATTATTATTTCTAAAAGCATAATCATTTGTCCACTCCAAGTATTAATAAATATTTGTTAAATAGTTAATAACTATTTCATTGTTTTCTTAAAAAACTTAATAATCGGTGATCCTTTGGAAATTATTAGCATGTCCCTGGATAATGAAACATTGAAGGAACTTGATCGAGTTCAACAAACACTTGGTTTCAAAAGCAGATCCAAACTTCTTCGTACTACTCTTCAGTCATTAATCAATGAATACCGGATCATGGAATCTCTCAAGGGTCATGTTGATAGTGTTTTTGTTGTGACCTATAAGGAATCTGAAAAACATAGCATCTCAGATCTTCTTCATAATTTTGAGGATACTATCAAAACCGTGATTCACCAGCATCATGTTGGTGTTTGTCTAGAAGTTTTGATAATCTGTGCAGACGCCAAACGAATTCGAGAACTTTTCAGTATACTCAAAAAACATAAGGGGGTCAGGTCAGTAAGTTGCTCGGTTATCTAGCCAGTACCAAGTCTTTTAAATCCGTTTGAATATTCTATTCTCACCAAATTGTAAATTCGTAATTTGCGATTTGCACAAAATCAGTCAAATTTTGTGATCGATTTTCTTAAACCGATGAAATGAGGTGTAAATATGGGATATATAGATTTAGAAATACCAGTAGAACTGGTACCGCAAATAGTGGAAATGCTCTCTGTTGCAAAGGACGCAGGTAAAATAAAAAAGGGAGTTAACGAGACTACGAAATCAATTGAGAGAAAATCAGCTCAGTTTGTAGTTATCGCTGGTGATGTAACACCTGAAGAAGTAGTCGTTCACATTCCGATGCTCTGTAAAGAATTCAACATTCCATACGCATTTGTCCCAACAAAAAAAGACTTGGGAGTTGCCGTTGGTATTGAAGTTGGAACTTCTGCAGTCGCAGTTGAAAATGCAGGTGGAGCTACCGAAAAACTCCAGGACATTATCAAAAAACTACCGAAACCACAAAAAAAGTGATTTGAATGGCAGATGGATATCCAGCAGAGATTGTCGAAATTCGCGCCAAGACCGGTGTTTACGGAGAGATTTATCAAGTTCTCTGTAAAGTGTTAGAAGGTCCTGACGCAGGTAGAGTTATACTCAGAAATGTTAAAGGCCCTGTCAAAAAAGGAATGGTAGTTGTCCTTTTAGAAACTGATAGAGAAGCCAAGGAGATTAAGTCAAGGTGAAGCAATGCCTAATTGTTCTTTTTGTGATAGTCCAGTGCTGAAAGGTACTGGTCTGATATATATAAAGAAAGACGGTACGATCTTTCACCTATGTTCGAGCAAATGTAAAAAGAATGCACTCGGCCTAGGTAGAGAAGGTAGAAGGCAGAAATGGACTCCAGCAGCAAGAAAGTTTACTGGTCGACAAGCCAAAAAGAAGTGATTTCATGAAAGAAAGAACTTTGCTTCTTCTCAAGCCTGATGCAGTTCAACGTGGTCTAATCGGCGAGATCGTTCTTCGATTTGAAAGAAAAGGTTTCAAGATCGTTGGATTGAAGATGCTCAAGATGACCAAGGAACTTGCCCGTGAGCATTATGCTCATCTAGTTAGCAAACCCTTCTATCCAGATTTGGAAAAATTTGTAACTGAAAATCCAATCATCGCAGTTGCCATAGAAGGTAAGGAAGCAGTTGAAGTAACGAGGACCATAGTTGGCCCAACCAATGCTTCAAAAGCTCCTGCAGGAACAATCCGAGGGGATTTCTCCAACAGCACATCAAGAAACGTTATACACGCTTCTGATTCCAAAGAAACAGCTGCCAAGGAAATTCCAAGATTCTTCAAACCACATGAGCTTTATGATTATTCAATGAATGTCGAGCCATTTTTGTGCGCGTCAGATGAATAAATATATGAGGTAGAAAAAATGAGTAAGAAATTGTATGTAGGGAATTTGCCGTTTAGTGTAACTCAAGAGCAGCTAAAAGATCTTTTTGCTCCTTTGGGTGAGGTTACCGAAGTTACCCTTATCGTTGATAAGGCAACAGGTCGCTCACGCGGTTTTGGTTTTGTTACCATTACCGATGATGAAGTTGCCCTCAAAGCCATATCCGAGATGAATGGTAAAGATATCGAAGGCCGACAAATAACTGTAAGTGAAGCCCGTCCAATGGGTGAACGCAGTGAAAGAAGACCATTCCGACCAAGAGGAGGCGGTGGTGGCGGCAGAGGTCGAAGAAGAGAATTCGATGACTTCTAATTTTCTATTTTTTTGATATTTTTATTTTTACAAAAACCTCTCCGTTTGGTTCTGTTCCTTCAGTTGCTCCAGTGTTATCTATGACAAAATAATATCTGCCGGCAGTGGCTATTTTTATTTCACTATTATATCTCTTTACTCCTATTTCCTGATCTTCGACAATGAAATCCTGTACTCCACCGCCTAAATTGTAATTATAGTCTGCGTAGCCATTGGAATCCATAAAAAATACGTCTACTGGCCCGCCACCAGTAACAGTCATGTTTACTCTTATCGTATTGCCCTCTACAGCGTCAACCCACCAGGAATGCATCTCATTTTCTGGAATGGTGTCAGTCTCATCAACCTGGACCGCTTCATTTTGAAGACAGCCGAAAATAAGTAATAACATTCCCAATCCAAGAAGTTTGTGACTGTACATAAAATAAAGAAAGCATAATTAGTTTAAAAAGTTAGGGTTTGTTTCTGTTCATGGTCCTTGGGAATGCAATCGCATCCTTAATATTCTCAGAACCGCATAGCCAGCGCACTACTCTTTCAACTCCAACACCGTAGCCGCTGTGTGGAACGCTCCCATATTTCCTAAGGTCAAAGTACCAGCTGTAATCATCCGGATTTCCCTCTTCCTTGGCCAGCCTTTTCTTCATGTCTTCAACATCCAAGCTCCTCTGCGATCCACCTACTATCTCACCATACCCTTCTGGTGCCAGCATGTCAAAGCATAATGCGGTTTTTGGATTTTTCTTGTCCTCTGGCTTATAGAATGCCATGATCTCAACAGGATAATTTGTTACAACCACAGGAGTGTCGAAGTGCGTCATTACCTTTTCCTCTTCTATGGTTCTCAAATCCTCTCCCCATTTGATATCCATACCCTCCTTTTCCTTCAAGATTTTGAGGACTTCGCTATAGGTGATTGTGGGGAATGGTTTGGACACAACAGTCTTAAGTTTGCTCACATCTCTTCCTAAAAATTTAAGGTCTTCTTCATGTTTTTCAAGAACTTTCTCCACAATAAATTTTATCTCATCTTTTGCAACTTCGGTTACTTCCGCAAGTTCCATCCAAGGGGCTTCCATTTCTGCCATCCAGAATTCTGCTAAATGCCTTGATGTTTTGCTTCTTTCTGCCCTGAAAGTCGGTGCAACATCATAAATCTTACCCAAGGCGAATATGGCTGCTTCTGCATATAACTGCCAACTTTGTGTTAAATACATCTTATCTTGAAAATACTGTACTTCAAAAAGTGTCATCTTCCCTTCGCATGCATTTGGGGACAATATGGGTGGATCAAATAGCGTGTACCCCCGCCCTCTAAAAAAATCATGGATTGATTGTATTACGGTACTACGTATCTGTAATATCTTTGTCAGTTTCTGGCTTCTAATCCAAAGATGCCTAACATCTAGTAAATATTCTTCTGAAAGATCCTTTGCAATTGGAAATGGTTCCCCTTTGCAAACAGTCTCGAATTTATCAACGACAAGTTCAAATCCTCCTGGCGCCCGGTCATCTTTTTTCACAGTTCCAGATACAACCACCGAACTTTCAACATAGGCTTCGCTGGCATCAGTCCAGCTTTTTTCATCCACCTTGTCTTTTTTGATGGTTGCCTGAAGAACTCCAGTTGAATCGCGAAGCACTGCAAAAACCATGCTGCCTGCACTACCAACTCGGTGGCGGTATATCCATCCTCGAACAGTGAGTTCCTTTCCATCCATTTTGTTAGCAAAAACAGTGTTAATATCAGTAATCATGCATGGCATTAGTCTGAAAAGAAATAAAAAGAAATGTTACCTGGAGTTATGGTTCTGGCCGCAACAATTCCATTCTCTCATATTATCCATTGTTCTTTGTTGATTGGTGATAACATGAGAAATTTGTTCATATGCTTGTTGATGGTTTTTGCGTTGATGCAGGACGCCAGTGCGCTAACTGTTTATCCAAATCAGAATTCAGGTACTAATGTCACTACCAACTCAGAGTTCTGCCCTCTGCTTCCCATGATTGAACTTTTCTGTAAAGATGGCTACCATGTTGAAATCCAGCATGATGCAAAGGGATGCGAAGTAGGTCAGATGTGTGTTACAAACAAGCCCGCGTGTCCAGGTGGCACTGGGTGTAATAATACCATTACCAAACCAAAGTGCGGCTGTTTTGAAGAATGTGCTGATACATGCTATGTAGTGTGCTATACATGCCCCCCGCCGCAAGTATGTACGAAAGAGGCGATAGTCTGTTCTGATGGTTCTGTTGTCAGCCGCAATCCGGACAATAACTGCGAATTCGATCAATGCCCCAACGATCTTGATGACCTAAAAAGACAGCTGAAAGAAAGTAATTCGTTGCTTAGGGAGCTCATAGCACTGATAAAAAGTCTATTTCCCTTCTAATTTTTTATAGAATATTTTTATAGAATATAATAAGATAAAATTAAAATAAAAAATTATGCTACTACTTTTGGTGTGACATCCAATACTACACCGGCTGCGACTGTTTGACCCATATCTCTAAGGGCGAATCGGCCGAGTGGTGGGAAGTCAGAGAACTTCTCAATTACCATTGGTTTCAATGGTTGGATCTTCACAACTGCAACATCACCAGTTTTAATGAAATCTGGTTTTGCCTGAGCAGTTTGTCCAGTCTTTGGATCTTTCTTCTCCAAAATTTCCACAACCTTACCAGCAAACTGTGCTGTGTGAATGTGGAATACTGGTGTGTATCCAATTGAAATTGCAGTTGGGTGGTTTAGCACAACAATCTGTGCAGTAAATGTTTCTGCAACCTTTGGTGGGTTTGAAACAGGACCGATAACATCTCCTCTCTTAATGTCCTTCTTATCAACACCCTTTAGGTTGAAACCAACGTTGTCACCTGGAACTGCTTCTGTGAGCTCCTGGTGGTGCATTTCAATTTTCTTAACTTCGCCTTTCACACCTGCTGGCATGACAACGACGTTGTCTCCTGGTTTCATCTTACCGGTTTCTACTCTTCCCACTGGAACAGTACCGTGACCGGTAATTGTGAAAACATCCTGGATTGGCAATCTCAATGCCTTATCAGTTGGTTTTGGAGGTACCACGAAGCTGTCAACGACCTCAATTAAAGTTGGACCAGTGTACCAGGCCATGTTTGGTGATTTCTTTGTTAAGTTGTCACCTACATATCCGGAACATGGGACAAATTTGACATTTTCAACTTTGTACCCGATACCCTTCAAAAGTTTTTCAACTTCTGCTTTAACCTTGTCGAATTCCTCTTTCTTGTAGCCAACTGCATCCATCTTGTTCATGTTAACTGCGAATTGGTTAATACCAAGAACTTTTGCAAGGAATGCGTGTTCTTTTGTCTGTGGCTGAATACCATCTTTAACTGAAACCTGCAAGACTGCAGCATCTGCCTGGCTTGCACCGGTAATCATGTTTTTAACGAAGTCTCGGTGACCCGGAGCATCGATAATGGTACAATAGTACTTTGGTGTTTCGAATTCCCTGTGGGAAATATCAATGGTAACACCACGTTCTCTTTCTTCTTTCAAAGCATCCATGACGAATGCAAATTCGAATGTTGCTTTACCAACCTTGGCAGCTTCTTCCTTGAGCTTGTTGAGCGTCTGTTCAGATATTGCTCCTGTCTCGTAGAGAATTCTACCTACTGTAGTCGACTTACCAGAGTCGACGTGTCCTATAAACACTAGGTTCAAGTGTTCTTTCTTTGCCATAGTTTCAACTCCTTATTTTATTTTTGTTTCTAAATAGCCAACCTTTCTAGAAAAAGGTAAAACTGAATTTAGTCCAAGATGTTTTTAAAGCTTGCTATTCGGCTGCTCTCGTTTTCTAGACCTTTGTAATTATCACAGTGTAGTTTTGACCATAGGCTTTAGCACAGGATGGGCACATGGTATAAAAAAAGTACATTTTTTCGATTTTCCTATTCTTTGTCTTTACGTAATTTTCCATCTCTTTTATCCAGTTTCCCATGTTCTGATAGGGGCCTTGGAAAACCTTACTCATAAAAGTACCTGAGATCTTTTCCATCTTAGCGTTCGAAACTTCCTTGCTTACGGCGATGTAAACATCCGATCCAAACATTGAATTCTCATCCGAAAGCATGAGCTGATCCCCAAGAGCGTCCGCTGCTTTTATCTTTTCCATATTTTTAACAACAACCTGTCCGAAATTCAGTGGAATATGGAACAGACTTGTCACATGGTCTTTGACAAAAAGTTTATTCTTCCATTTAAACTCTTTTTCATCCCATGGTTTCGGATCAAATCGATTACAACATCCTGTTTCGGATTTTTCATAAAGTTTATCCATGTTTTTACCTCGTAAAAATTAGTTTTTAATCAAAAATTAACCAGAACGTTTTGGTCCTACCTCTTCCTAAAAGGTAGGAAAGAAGGGAGATGGTACACCCAAGGGCTCCATCTCGCCTCCCACTCTTAATCTCCAAATCGGAGGAAATCTTTAGAGTTATAAAACTTTATATACCTGAATTTTTTCCTCTAGAAATCAAAGACACAAAAACTCTCCTTCTCCAATCAAATGGAAGGGATCAGGTTGCGAATGTCACGACGTTCGCGACACAAACTAATGTTGCAGCGTTCTTTACGAGGTCCCTTCCCAACCTCATTTTATTCGACACCGAGGTCATTTTTGAATCTCCTCTGTAGGTGCCCAAATAAAATTTCGTTTTTAAATCTTCACTTAGTGATACTTGCATGGCCCAGACCAAACCCTACAAATTCAAGAAAAAAGAGGATGAACCCCTATTACCATTGGCAATATCCAATCCGTCCAAGAAGGGACCCTATCGTTTCAAGAAAAAAGATGAAGGTTCTGGAACCGTCGTGGCCATAGCTATTCTATTGATTTTGATTCTTGTTTTTGGTGGGGCTCTTCTTTACATTCTAAATCAAAAGTCTCCTGATAATCCTATTATTATCCCCCCTAATAATTCCAATAACTCAAACCTAACCAACCAAACCACGGTGCCAATTAACTGCACTACTGAAGATTGTATTTACACAAAAGCCATAAGTGAAAATAGTCATACACTGTGTTTATCCTTGCTTAATGCTACTCTCGCTCAAATGTGCTTTGAACATTTTGCCAACAGTTCCATCGATGCCTGTAAGCTAATAACCGCTAATTCAAAGAAAAAAGATTGTGTTACCCACTTTGCCATGGCTGATCAAAATGCTCTTCTCTGCGATCTTCTTCTTAATGAGGGCATCATGGAGTGCAAAATAAAAGTTGATTCCTGCTATGGTGATCCCTATCCAGATCTTTGTCAAGCAATAAAAACATCAGACCCATCAAAGTGCAAATCCAACGATGAATGTTTACTTAATTATAGTATAACTAAAAAATCTGCATCCACCTGCTCACAAATATCTGAAACTGTTATCTCCAAAGCATGTCTCTCAGTTGTCAATTCCAATGACCAGTGTGCAACACTTCCAAAAGATGCACAGCAGGATTATTGCTACCAGCTTTACAGCATCTACAAAAATGATTACTCGTCCTGCGATCAAATCCAGGATCTTGAAAGCCCCTATGCACTTGATTGCTATTCCTATTTTGCTGTAACCAAGGACGATCTAACCATTTGCAATGCCCTTGAACTTGATCAAAGATGGGCCTGTTACACCCATTACGCTCTTACCACTGGAAATCTGGAGGGCTGTGCCAACATTCATCTTCTTGCCGATAGCAGTCGTTTCCAATGTATTTTTGAATATGCAAAAAAATATGGGAATGCTGCTGCATGCAACTACATACCATCCAATGATCTTGCCAATAGGAAAATCTGTTACCAGGGTGTGATCATCTATTCCAATGCCAATTTGGATTGGCACTACTGCGCAGATGTTTTACTACCCGACTGGTCAAATAAATGCTTCAACGAGGCCGCCAAACTAGAAAAAGATGTGTCCATCTGTGATAAAATTTCCGAGGCCTATGCACAGGAAGCCTGTAAAATTGCCTATGAGGTAAATCAAACAAAATAAAAAAATAGAAATTATTTTTTTTCTTCTTCCACTGGCTGTTCTGGTTCTTCAACAGTAAGCATTTGTTCAAAGTAATTCAGATCATGGGTAAATTCTTCGTAGGATTTAATCTTACCCTGAGCCATCATCACTTCTCTTGAGAGAATGTAGAAAATCAGAGCCAAGGATCGTTTTCCCTTGTTGTTTATTGGGATGATATGATCCACAAATTTGGTCTCATTATCCGTATCACAGAGTGCAATAACCGGAACACCGTTCTTTGCACATTCAACCAGTGCTTCGTGTTCACCCTTTGGATCACAGACCATAACTATTTTTGGTTCCATAAAACCCCTCACATTCATATTGGTCATGGTTCCAGGTACAAATCGGCCTTTAACCAAAGTTACTCCGCTTAATTCTGCAAATTTGCTTGCAGGATTGCTGGAATAAACACGAGAAGCAACCACACAAACCTCTTCTGGTTTGTACTTTGATATAATTTTGGCTGCACTCACTAGTCTTTCAGCACTTTTCCTCAAGTCGAGTATGTAAAGACCGTCATCTCTTCTTTTGAAGATATACTCTCTCATATCGCTTGTTCTTATCTTGGTTCCGATGTGTACACCGGCCTCAAGAAAAATCTCCTGTTTGACAGGCAATCCAGTTTTTTCTGTTGTCATATTTTCAATCCTCCTGATTTGGTTTGTTTGCCCTTTTGGGAACAACATTGAACGAAGTTCAACGTGCGCCTTGTTGCGTTGCAACAAGTGCGAGGGCGCAAAACCGCTGGTTTATACAACCAGTTTTTTTGCCACACTCTTTTTCTAAAAAAGTGTGTGGGGCCGCTGAGATATACTCCCCTCAACCGCAGGAATTTGTAGTTGAGAAGTTTGAATTTCTGCGCTTTTTTTGTAAAAAAGCGCGCAAAAAACCGACTTGCTAGTTTTTTGCTCGAAAGCAAAAAACGGTTTTCACCAAAAACCCGAGAGGGTTTTTCAACAGCCCGTTTTTGGCGCACCTTTTTTTCAAAAAGGTGCGACTCAGATAACAAGCACCCCAAGCTTGCAGGATACCAGGTTACCTCACGGCCCCGAAACTTGTAGAATTCGTTTTGATATGGAAGGTTTTAATATACTCTCTATATCGTTCTACCAATAAAATACCAACCTATTTAAATGGTAAAATACATAAAATAAAATAATAAAATTGTTTTTAATAACAAAATCCTGGGAGGAAAAAAGCGTATTCTGTTATTATACAACAAAAATGGTGATGCTATGAAAAATAAAATCGATACTGTTGACCTATTAATACTCAGAGAATTGAGAAATGATTGCAAGAGACCAATGAGAGAGCTAGCCCAGAAACTTAGAATGCATCCTAATACTCTTTTACAAAGAATAAAGCGTTTGGAAAAATCCAAGATCATCCGCAAGTATCATGCAGATATTGATTTCAAGTCTCTTGGCTATGATATGCACGCAGTGGTCATGATCAAGATAAAAAAAAGTGGTCTTGAGAATGAAAAACTTTTAGAAGAAGTAGCTGAGTTGCCAGAAATTCAATCCCTATACGCTGTTACTGGTGGTGCTGACTGCATTGCTGTTGTCAAAGCAAAGAACAGGGACGATCTTGTACGTGTATTGCGAATTGTGCAAACACAGGAGTCTGTTTTAAGAACAACCAGCTATCTTGTGCTAATTACCTATAAGGAGAGTTTCCAATTCAATCCACTATCTTCAGTGCTACCTTCAAAGGACTAGAATCGTTTTCTATAGGCATAACCATACATGGCACTGTTATACCCTTCTTTTATTGATTCTCTTAGAGCACCTTCAAACACCAATCTTTCCCTTACCAATTCCAGTGCTTCATCTCTCATCTGCTTCTTGCCAACTGGGTGTGGTCTATTTGCTGGTACGCTCCATTCGTCAACGATCAACAGTGTTCCACCAACATTCAGGTTGTCCACTGCTTCTTTAACAAAGCGCAATCTTGTTTTACAATCCATCACGTGCATATCTTCTGCAATAATTACTGTGTTATATTTACCATTTCTCGGGAACTGGGGCACACCATCTACAATCTTTGCCTCTCTTGAATCATATACTGGTCCTTCACCCATGGGTGCCAATTCTGCCCAGGTTGCACTTTCACCATTTATCGGTTGGTGATGGTCTCTAAATGGCATGTCAATGAGCTTGAATGCCTGAATTAATCTTTCCACAGCATTATCCCTAAGTTGTCGGTGTGGTTCAGTATCTGATAGTTTTTCATCTCTATGATCCACCTTATCTGGATCATTAAAGTAAATGAATAGGTACATGGAGTGTTCCTTGTCTATCCTAGCTTTAAGCTCTGCCAGGAAGCGCATGCTTGGTAAGGCAGGACCATTATTCATGATTCTATCTCTAAAGGTCCCACGATCGGTAATTGGTCTGAATATTTCTCCAAAACGTTCAACAATATCAGGTGCAACTGGATCAGCTGCCCTTCTCGTTAATACGGTTGGCCATTCATCAATCATTAGGAAAATACCATATTGTTTTAGTATTTGAGATACTTTTTTGATTACTGCTAATTTTGCAGCCCTGTGCTCACTTCTTTCTCCCCCTGTGGTATTCTCAATATACAAAAGTTCAGGATCAGTAATAAACGGAAGCGTTTGGGATAGAATCGCAGTTTGGAATTTTCTCCTTTCAAATGTCATGGCTCTAATGTCCTGCTGGGTATACTGGATATTGCATCTTTCACCCAATACAGTCCTGGCTTCATCCTGCATTCCAACTGATAGATCATTACCTGTAAATCTTATTCGCCTACGTTCATCCGGAGTCATTCCAGCCAAAATTGCATCAATTACTAATCCGGTTCCTACTGACATCTCCAGTATATTTTTACCGAAAATTGGTCTGCCCGAATTACCTAGTCTAAGTCGATGAAGCATCAATGCCTGATTAATAAGATTTACCACTGCACTATCATGGCCAGTTATGCGCATGTGGCTGCTGTAACCTCTTCCAACCCAGTCATCAAATAATCCTGCTGCGCTGACGGTTGCATAGGTTTGTGCAAATAGTTTTGGATCATGACCTTTGGCAAGTTCTCTTAAACGCAATGCTTTGTCCTCTTGGTAGTCTCTAACTGCTGCTTGCATATCAGTTACAGTCGCAACTTGGATACGCGGCGGTCCATCTGATCTTGTAGGTCCTTTGAAATCACGACCTTGTCCGTTTCCCGCCACTCCCATACCTCCAACAGCCATTCATACCCCTATCTATTGTAAGCAATCTCCATCCCATCTATGTTAATAACTACGCCTTGTTTGCATAGTTATATAGCATACAACTATTTAAAAACCATTGTTTCAATTTATGTCAAATGACGTAAATAAAAAAAATTAAACACGCGGATATCGAAGGACGTTTGGAACTATGTCCACATGGGACATGAACATTCGTCTACAACAATATCTATCCACGCCTAATTCATCAAGCGTTGCCTCTGGTTTTTTATCAGCAACAGACGCCTTGTATGGTTCATACAAGTGTCCTATGACTGAACCACAGGTAAAACATCTTACTGGAAATTCCATTTTTTTCACCTCAAAGGGGAAGCCCCTTTGAAACCCCTATTTTCAGGGGGTTTGGGGGATATACCCCCGAAACAAATCAAAATCACCTGTAGGATTTCTGGAACCTGGCTCTTGCCTTCGGTCCTCTGAACTTCTTCGGTTCAACACGTCTGGTGTCTTCAATCACCAATGAACGGTCAATGGAAATGAATTTTTCCTTGAGGTTCATACCATCAAAATAGGCAACCAGTGCATTTGCTATTGCTGTTCTTGCAGCCTGTGCCTGGCCCATTATTCCACCGCCATTCACGTTAACTGCAATGTCAATGTTGTTTGCTTCTGGTCCAACATATCTCAATGGTTCTTTGATTATTTCTCTAACGTATGAATTGTTAATCGAAGTTATGTTGCGGCTGTTTACTCTTATCACACCCTTACCTTCGGTTATGGTTGCGCGAGCAACACTTTCCTTTCTCTTTCCTCTTGCAGTCATAACTTTCTTGGATGGTTTCTTTGCAGCTGCTTTTCTCTTTCTTGGTTTTGGTTCTGGTTTTACTTCATGGTGTTCTGGCTTGTGTTCAACATGTTTCACTTCGTGAACTGACTCTTTGTGTTCATGTTTTTCCTCGTGTTTATGTGTTTCAACTGGTTTGGGTTCTTGTTTTTCTTCTGGTTTTGTCTCTTCCTTAACTTTCTTTGGCTTTACCGCTTTTTTCTTTTCTTTTTCTTCTTTAACCATGATATCAACCTGAGTAACCTATGCTCTTGCAGATCTCGTAGATCGTAACATGCTTGGATACACCATCAAATGTTGCATTTTCTATGTTGGTGTTCACTTCAAGTCTTTTCGGATTTCCAGTATGCACTCTCAATTTTCCCAACGCAGTTTTGCCACGTGAACTTTTCATTGGAAGCATTCCCCTTACCATTCTTTTTACAAGAAGGTGAGGAACCTTTGGCCAAACTGGAGATCGTTCTGGAGTACCTTTATGTCTAATTCCTCTTTTTGTTAAATATCTTTGTGTGATCTGTTCTGGATTGCCGACTATTACTAATTTTTCAGCATTTATCAGGTGGACTTCTTCACCCTTAATAAGCCTTTTTGCAATCTGGCTTGCAAGCCTTCCAAAAATCATGTTTTCCCCGTTAATAACTTGCATGAATATCAACTCACTTTATGATTGTGACACCTTTCCCTTCTGGATTGGTTTTTCTCAGGCTTTCAATGGTCATTGCCTTTCCGCCAGCCATGCTGATAAGCTGCTTTGCACTTTCACTGAAGGAAAATGCTGCAACAGTGACTTTCTTTGAAACATTGCCAGAACCAAGTACCTTACCCGGGACTAGTATTGTTTCGTCATCATTTGCAAATGCATCTATCTTGCTTAGATTCACTTCTATCCTCTTTCGCCTTGGTTTGGAAAGCTCATAGGCTACCTTTATCCAAAGCGGTTTTTCCGTCTTCAATAAATCTCCTATCAGAGATCTAAGAAGCTGATTGTCCTTTTCATGTTTCATATACGCCACCTGAGGCTCGCCCCTGACGCAATATCTATCATGTTGCAGCAGGGACTCTACCTAAATAAGCGTTATTATAACGTTAGGCAACATTTAAAATGCTAATTATAATGGAAAAAAGAGAAAATAAATAAAAAATTAACCTGGTTTTGCAAGGTCATATATCTGTTTAATTGCAACAACAAATGCTGCTGGTGCAACAAATGCAGACAATGCACTCAAGAAGTTTGCAATGAAAATCCCCACTGGACCTACAATTCCACCGGTTATGGTGTTCATATTAGCTACAATCTGATTAATAGAACCTATAACCATGAGGAGAGCGACGGTCGCAACGAGGAATGGCATAACTTCTTTGTCACCTACATTCATTAGCCCTACAATTATACCCAACAAACCCATTACAGCAAGTGCCAAAGGCAATGCAGTACCGAGCATGTTTGAGGCAAGGCCGAGAATTACAGCAATTGCAAATCCACCAAGGAATGCGTATTGCCCGTAGTTCATTTTATTTTCTTTTGCCATTTTACTATCACCTCGAATTTGACCATTTACACTGCAGTTAGGTTTTAAAAGCCACCGTTAGGCCTTCGTCAATTGTACGTGTTTTTACAGTATTGAAGCCAAAAATAGACCAGACATTCCCAGTAAAAACGACACCAAACTCATATCTCTTGCAAATTTCAGTTTATTGTTTGTTGTTTTGTAACAGATAAATACTATGATTATGTCCGCTAGTACGATCAGACTGGCAGCTATTAAATTGAATTTCAATCCAAAGAGAAATGGAGCTGCGCTTAATGGTATAAATAGTAAATATAGTATTATTGCAATGGCCATGGCCGGCTTTTTTCCAATAACAATAGGTAAGGTTTTCGATCCTCTTGCTTTTCTATCTCCTTCCATATCCTGAACTGATTTTATTATCTCTCTGGCTAAACCTGCCACAAAACCAAGCAACGCTAAAACTATGGCCATGGTGGTTAGTGAGTTTGAAACGACAAAATTCCCAAAGATAAATGGCAGTGCCATGGTTAATGCGATATAAATATTTCCAACCAATGGAAGATCCTTCATTTTCCAATTATAGAGTATGGCTGCCAAATTAAATATCAAAACAATTGCGAAAATCGTGTTGCTAATGATAAATGCGTATGCTGTTGATCCGATCAGACATATTATTGAAAAGAGCAATGCAAATTTTGGTGAAATTTTCCCATTAACCAACGGCCTGTCTTTTTTCTTGTTTTTCCTATCAGTTTCAATATCAAAATAATCATTCAGGGCAAACGATCCCATCTCGCTTAGGATTGGGATTAACAACGAAAGAATAATTACTGGCGTAAAAATTGGTATTGACCCAAATACAATTGTTTCGGCGATAAAAACAGCAA
Organism: Candidatus Bilamarchaeum dharawalense; assembly: GCA_902386555.1. Classification (GTDB taxonomy): domain Archaea; phylum Micrarchaeota; class Micrarchaeia; order Anstonellales; family Bilamarchaeaceae; genus Bilamarchaeum; species Bilamarchaeum dharawalense. The sequence goes on along the minus strand of CABMJJ010000007.1, from coordinate 83,079 downwards.
ATGCAAGCATTAGTGCGTGTTCAAAGCGCGTAAGTTTTGCCAATTCAACAAGGAACATGGTGCATTTTCTCTTTCTAATTTAAAATTCTATTCTGTTTTTGCTTTACCACATTTTTACTATTCGAATATTAGGGTTAACCACACTTTTTTATAATATTTTCTGTGTAAAAGTATTTTATGAAAGAAACTACTGATGAGTTGGATAGGAAAATTTTATCAGTTCTAATTGAAAATTCCAAAACCCAATTAAAACAACTCTCTCGAAGTTTTCGAATTCATCCCAATACTCTTTTGCAGAGATTGAAAAAGCTCGAGCAAGCCAAAATATTGATGAAATACACTGCTGTTGTTGATTTTACTAAAATCGACAAAAGAATGCAGGCTCTGATGTTTTTAGACGTTGATATGACAAAAAGCTGGGAGGATGCTTTGCGGCCATTGGCTAAAATGCCAGAAGTTGTTTCATTTTTGTTGATAACTGGCGAGCATGATGTTTTGATAATTGCACGGGTGAAGAACGAATTGCACCTTGGAAATTTAATGAGAAAATTCCAAGCAACTAAGGTTGTGAAGAAAACGACCACGCATTTGATTGTTGATACCTACAGAGAGCCCTATGAGTATAATCCACTTAAAGAAGATTTGAAAATTTAGTTCTAAGGAATCATGAACCTTCCCCCCTAGGTGAATTCCTATTGATATTCTGAGAAAATGAGAGTTTCGAGGAAAATAGTTTGATAATTCTATGCGGTATATACTATCTACATGGCAAAATCAAATGGTGCGCAGGACCTATTAACGCTTATAGATGTTCTCCAGAAATTTGAAACAAATCAGACTTTTGATAAATTAGGCCAGAAAATAGGTGAACTAAATCAAAAACTTTCGAATATGAATACACTAATAATAGAACAAAATAAACTCACATCCGCTTCGCTTGAAGTAACAAAAAATCATGTCCAAAACCTCAGAAAAGAACTCGAAGCACTTAATAAAACATCATCTGAATCTTATTCAATATTAGAGAGTATGGATAGATCCAGCGTTGCTATGGAAAAATTAAGTGTTCTCATGGCGGCGTTAACCGTTGTACTCCTTGCAATTGATATAAATCCCGTTGTTAAAGAGACCGTATGTGGTATCAACCCTTGCTCTCCTCTAGCATCAATCTTAATGTCTGGTGGTTTTGCACTTATCATTATGATAATACTCGTAGAGTGTTATCATATTGGAAAACGATATGGGCGAAGGCTCGTAGGTAATATGTAATGAATGACGATTCAAATCTAACTCGTTTGTTTATATTGGTATCACTAATAGTCGCTGTGTATATTTTTATTTGGCCATTTTGGCAGCTTACAGCTAATTGGCAGATTTTAGACCAGAAACCCCCCTCTCAAGATCAGCAAATAGAACAACAAATTGACTATTCAATGTCCCAAAAAAGTAGTACTAGTAGTGTACCCGATACTCAATTAGCTATCCTTAGTGAGTTGAATAATGAACGATTAAAATACGGGCTTGCTCCGTTAAGCTTAGATCCTCGCATAACCCCCGTATCGCAGTCATATGCTCAGGAAATGGTCGATCTTAGATACTATGGCCATATAGATCTAGAGAATGGTCACGCATGGGATAGACTAGAGCAGTCTGGATCTAAGTGTCAGAGCCCAAGTTATGAGAATCTTGCCCGCTATCGTTACACTGGACCATCAATTAGTGAGACTTTTGCAAAAGAGATAGTAACTGGCTGGATGAACAGTTCTTCTGGTCATAAATACCCAATATTAGATACTAACTCTAAGAAGGTAGGTATTGGAATTGGGAAGGGATCGGCATATTCATGCTATCATGATACAGATTCTAATATCCAGATATGTGATCCGGATGTTGATGATACGTGGAATCAAATAATCATAGTTGCAGATTTTTGTGGCTGATTTACCTTTGTATCATCGCAGTAACTTATGGCCATAACTTCTCTTTTCTTAGAACGCAAAGAATATATACGGCCAATAAAGGCTGCTTTATTATCATTGACTCCATCATAAATCCAAATTTATCTTTTCTCAAATAGATGCAATCTCATTGAATGAAATTCGTCTATTGGAGCTACTGCTCTTTCTTGCAGTTTGGTAAAACCATTTGCAGTAAAATAACCAATTAAATGCTGAGGCGATACTGGCATCGCAATCGCTCGAATAAATAAAGCCACACTTTCAATGGGTGCAGTTGGAGAAATTCTAAATGGATCTTCTTCCATTACAACCGCAACTCCACCTGGAACTAATGCATGATGAATAGCCCGAACCAAACGAGGTTTATCCTCATCCTTAATCAAATGGAACGTCTGAGAACATAGAACAGTCCTAAATCCTTTCAATGAAAAATCATAGGCACTTCCATTCAAATGTGCAACTTTCTTTCCTAACTTTGCCCAAGCCTTTGCCAACATCCTTTCTGATATTTCATTAATAGCAACTTCATCAGAATCCTGCACTGGTGCCATCAAAGGCTCAACAATTTTTAGTTCCCGTTTCCTCTCGCTTCTCTCAATGATCCCCATTGCATATTTCATTGGTTCGCCGGTTCCAGCAGTCAAATCCACCATTGGCATTCTCAAAAATGGTGCAGCATATTGCATTACTGCCTCTATGGCTTGATAGTGTCGAGTCTCAATACCCATATGCTCATCATATCTATCAGAAAACTGATCATAGAGCATTGCAAAAAATCGCACTCTTTCTTCAGGTGTAAAACCATCATAGACTTGTTTAATGGCAACCTGAGCTCTTTCAATAACAAGATCTCTTTTTCTTTTCTCTACAGCAAATTCATTGACCAGCTCAAATAATCTTCCAACCGAAACCTTTCCTTTGAGTAGTTCAGCTATTGGTCTGGGTAATTCAACCTGATCTTTTCTAAGTTGCCGTCTCCCATCCATCGTTTATTTGTTATCAAGAAAGGTTTAAAATGGCTGATACGAATGAAAAATTTAATTAAACTAAGCTCTGATTTCATGCCATGGCCAATTATAAGGTGGAAATCATTTCTATTCAAGAGAAAGACAAACTCATGACAAAACTTGTTTCCAAGAATCTAATCGAGAGAAAAGCAGTGATTCATGGAACCTGTGTGAAATTTTTTACTGATAATCATCAGTTCAAGGACATGTGGGAAGACAATTTTGAATTAATGCCAGATTGGATTAGACCCCATGCAAGAATTTTTTCAGTTTCTGGAAAATCTTTTTCAGTTAAATATGAACCATTATCAAAAACAGTGATAATCGTGGGGTGCAGCTACTATGGCTGGATAAAAAGCATTGCACTTGCATTGGTTGCAGATTTCATGGAAGATTTTACTTCTGAACATAGAAGATACTCGGTTCACGGTTCTTTTGTTGATGTTGGTGGCAGAGGTTTAGCAATAATCGGTCCATCGGGAAGTGGAAAAACAACATTAACCTACGGTCTTCTTCTTGATAAAAAATCCAATTTTGTTACCGATGATTGGTTTTTCGTCAGACTGGCAGCAAATGAAGTTCTAGTTTATTCATCTGAGAAGAATTCCTACGTTCGTGGTGATCTGGCAAAAAGCTGGCCACAATACAAGAGCAAATTAGATGGTACAATTAGGGATCACAATGATCGTGCAATTGTTGATGTAAAAAGATTGGTTGGATCTGATCGCATAAGAGCCGATTCGATTTTGAAATTGACCGTGCTTCTTACTAGAGATAAAAAACTACCCGTTCTCTCCAAACTTTCAAAAAGCCAAGCGCTTTCATTTATGCAAAAGAATGATTTTTGCAACCCTCACCAGTTGGTAAGAAGTAAAATTAAAACAAAACAAAGAACTGAATTTTTTGGCGAGCTATTCACCAGAGCACCGGTTTACCTACTCAATACCATAGAAACACCAGAACAAAGTTTAAAGAGGTTAAAAACCATAATTGCAGAAGGTGTCTAATATGAAAGTAAAAATTGCATTAATCCAAATGGCCATGACCGATGATCTTGAAGATAATTTGAAAAAAGCAGTAAAATTGATAAGAAAGGCTGCAAAAAAAGGAGCTCAGATCGTTTGTCTTCCAGAGGTTTTTACATCCCCCTATTTTCCTCAAGAAGAAAAAGCAGATACAAGAAAATATGAAGAATCAATACCCGGACCTAGCTACCATATGCTATCCAAGGCAGCAAAGGATAACAACGTGATTCTTATTGGTGGTTCAGTCTATGAAAATTTCAACAACAGGAAATTCAATAGTGCAATGATCTTCGATGAAACAGGTACATTCCTTGGTAAATACAGAAAAATGCATATCCCCCATGATCCAAATTTCTATGAACAAAATTATTTTGAGAAGGGAGACCTGGGCTATCAAGTTTTTCAGACAAAATTTGGAAAAATTGCAGTTTTGATTTGCTATGATCAATGGTTCCCGGAAGCTGCCAGAATCGTTTCCCTTATGGGTGCAGATATGATCTTCTATCCAACTGCAATCGGCACATTGGACAATGTGGACCAATCCGAAGGCAATTGGCAACAGGCCTGGGAGGCAGTTCAAAGAGGTCATGCCATTGCCAATGGAGTTATTGTGGCTGGAGTTAATAGAGTTGGAAAAGAAAGCAAAACAACATTCTGGGGCGGATCATTTATCTACAGCCAGTTTGGCACTCTTCTAGCCAGGGGAAAAGACAAGGAAAAAATAATCATTGCTGAAGTGGAAACTGAACTTGGAAAAGATGTAAAAGAAGGTTGGAGATTTTTCTATAACCGAAGACCCGAAACCTATGGGAAATTGACTGAGAGGTGAATTATGTTAAGTAAATTTGTCCGTATCTTTCTTGAAAGCGATAGGGTTATTACAGAGGAGCTGGCATCACCAAAACCAAACCAGGTTTCAATCATCCATCTACTTGTCAATGCCATGCTATTGAATGCTGGCTTTGCATTTTTGTTTATTGAAGTTCCGGTTATTGCAATTTTCTATTTTATTCTTCTTTCAGTTGTCACTGCCATTGCCATACCAGTTATAGAATATCTAACCTATCTAACTGCGAAATCAAAAGGTGGCCAGGGAAGTTTTTGGGACCAACTTCGCATTACAAACATCTATGTCACACCAATTTCATTCGCATTTTTCATACTTATGATCATTTCAGCATTTCTTCCAAAGGGATTAAACTTCGGGGTTGACTTCATTGCCTACGCCTGTGTTCTCATGGTAAATAATCGAAAAATAAAACTAATTCACAAAATAGATAAGGATCTGCTTCCCCAAATAGTTTATGGGCTCACGGTTGCGTTTGCCTATTTCATTTGGATCTGTGCATTGCTATTGCCACTATTAATCATCGGGCTAACTGCACCCCTTTAAATTATTAGTTTGTATTATTCTTTATGCAAAAATTTCGAATGCCTGCTGAATGGGAACCCCATGAAGCCACATGGCTCTCCTGGCCAAAGGACCCAGAGACTTTTCCTGATCCAGTTCTTCCAAAAGTTGAAAAAATCTACATTGACATGATCAATGCTCTTCATGAAAAAGAGAAAGTACATCTTCTTGTTAATGATGAAAAAACCCAAGATAGGGTTCAGAAAATGCTTGATGACGTTGGTGTAAAAAACAATGTCTTCCTCCACAAAATTAAAACAGTGGATGTTTGGATGCGTGATTATGGACCCATTTTTGTCAAGAACACTGAAAAAGTAAAAATCACCAAATGGATTTTCAATGCCTGGGGTGGAAAATACGAAGAGCTCATGGAAGACAATTCGGTTGTTGATAATATCTCTCCCCTGGTTGGCGGAATGGAAATCGTTCGTCCAGGTATTATACTGGAAGGCGGGTCCATCGATGTTAATGGCCAGGGAACACTACTCACCACTGAACAATGTCTTCTAAATCAAAATAGAAATCATACTCTGTCTAGGCAACAGATTGAAGATCATCTGAAACAACATCTGGGTATATCCAACATTGTCTGGCTGAAGGAAGGAATTGCCGGTGATGATACCGATGGACACATTGATGACATTGCTCGTTTTGTAAATCAAAAGACCGTTCTCTGCGCAGTAGAAGAAAGCAAGTCAGATGAAAACTATGCAATACTTCATAATAATCTTGAAACACTAAAAAATGCAAAAGATCAGAACGGCGAATCATTTGAGGTAAAAGAACTTCCCATGCCAGGTGTGGTTAGTTCGCCCTATGGTCGGTTGCCTGCAAGTTATGCTAATTTCTACATTGGCAATGGTGCAGTGCTTCTGCCAGTTTTCAAACACAAGAATGACGAGAAAGCCATCTCGCTTCTCCAGGAATGCTTCCCAGATCGTAAGATAGTTCCCATCTATTGCGAACCTTTGGTCTGGGGATTGGGTGCAATCCACTGCGTTACCCAGCAGCAGCCCCTTTAAAATTTTGCCATTGTTATCCAATGCAGGTGAAATCTAATGGTTGCTAAAAAAGTTCCGAAAAAAGAAGACTGTTGTACTGATGAATGTTGTTGTACCCCTGATCCACACTCCACACGACCACCAATGAGTGGCATGTGCTATGCACTTGGTGGCATCCTCTCGTTGTTTGCCGGTATTGTGTTTTTGCTAGCGGCCTATGGTATGCTCGATACTCAACCACTCTACATTGCAGTTGGTATTCTTCTTGCATTCCATGGTCTGGGCGGAGTATTTCACGTAATCCGTGCCTGTCCAATGTGCAAAAAGTAAATTACATTCTTTTTTAAATTTCTTTTTCTTAAATTTTCTAATGAAATCTCTTGTGCTTGCGGTTTTTCTGATTCTACTAATTGTCATGAGTGGCTGTTGCCGACTTCTGGACCGTTCAGAAGAATGCGGAAACGGTCTATGCGGTGCTAAGGAAACCTGTTCCACCTGTCAAGTTGATTGTGGCCCCTGTGCCCATTGTGGCGATGGAACCTGCATTAATGAAAATTGTTCAACATGTTCTCAGGACTGTGGCCCCTGTCCAGTCGAGAATATAAGTAATCTGAGTCCAGGAGATCATGATTTCTCCTTCCAATTCGGTGGGTTAACCAGAACCTATCGAGTGTACGTTCCTACCAATCCTAAGGAAAATATGCCTTTGGTTTTAGTTTTTCATGGGGCTGGCATGACTGGAGAAGAGGTGGAAAAAGGCACCAGTTTCAATTCCAAGGCCAATGGCGAAGGATTCGTTGTCGCATATCTTAATGGGAAAAGTTGCCCCTATAATGCACTTCCAAATAGATTGGGTCAGTTTTGGAATTCAGGAGATTGTACCAATCCTTGTGTTAATGCAGATGATGTTGGTTTTACAAGAGCAGTTATCGCAGATTTAAAATCGAAAACTTCCATTGATGGTAAAAGAATTTACGCCATGGGTTTTTCCAATGGTGCCATGCTTACACAAAGACTTGCCTGTGAGATGTCCACTGAAATTGCAGCATTTGTTTCCAACTCCGGAGCCTTAAGTTTGGATTATTCAAAATGCAATCCCTCTCGTCCCATATCGCTTTTGCATATTCATGGTGCAGCGGACAATACTGTTGTCTATCTTGGAACGTCAAATCCCCAATTGGGCGGTGCAGGTTGTAATTCTGGCAAGCCCATTCCAGATGCCATAGCCTTCTGGAAAGAGAAAGATGGTTGCACTGGTGCAGATGGGGTTGTTTATCAAAAGGGAACAACAACATGTACCAAGAATTCGAACTGTGCTGGAAATTCAGAAATTGAACTTTGTGTTGTCCAGGGTGGTGGCCACACAATATTCAATACTAAGGATATCAATTCCGTTGATTTTGCATGGGACTTCTTTTCTGGAAAATCACTTGACTAGATGAGATTTGAAATAGTCTTCGACATGTATTTGCAGTTCCCTATTCTCTTCAAAACCAAATTTATCGTGCAATTGTATCATGTAGGGATGGGGAGAGAAGTGGGGCACGGTTATGGCATAGCCTTCCATGTCAATTGATGCTGATTTTAGTTGAGCACCGCTATACTTGTCATATACATTTTTGAATCTGGCCGAAGTGGTGGCCTGTTCCTTTGACACAATTTTACTCTCCACGTTTTGATTGACAAAACCAAACGCTATTCTCTTCTTTTCAACTTTTCCAGTAACAAGATTCAACAGGGGTTTTTCAACCTGGGCTGTGATTTTTATTTCTCCATTTTCCATGGTTGCGGTGTACTCATTTTTCTCCAGATGAAGCAAAATAAACGACGTGAAAAATTCCTTGGCATCATGGAAGTTGGTTGCCTTGGAAAACACCACCAGTTTTTCTCCTGCAAAAAATATCGATCTCATTGCACCATGGCCAAACGAATTGCCCAGTCTTTCATCATCCACTGTTAAATTCTGAAAATAGTTGTTTGGTACTGCAAATGCAGCTCTGGCTTCAAACATCGGGTAAATCAACTTAACCGGCCAATTCATGGATGCGTAAACACTTCTGGATATTGGTGAAAGTGTCTGGGCCATGATCTTGGTAAAGTCCATCCTTGCCCTGTCTTCTTCGAGCATTTTTTCTATAAATTGCACATATTCAGGTGTATCCTTGGCCTTTTCACAGAAATTACACATAAATGAAAAGCGTCGGCTTGATTTTTAAGATTATTTATCCCATTATGTCTACTTCTATTTTACCAAGAGGTTTAATCATGAAAAAAAATGATATTCTCAAAGTAGTCGCCATTTTAGTTGTTGTTGGGTTTATCACCGAAACATTCTGGTTCGGTGGTGGATTAACCAGTCTATTCAAATCGCCGATAAAGAGCAGCGGTAATATTACTGGTGTTGCCATTTTCAACGGTACCATCCGAACCTATGATCCATTTCTGGTTGTGCAAAACAACATCCCACAAACTGTTTTAGATAAGCTTAATAGCCGCAAGGAAGTGCGTGGTATTCAGCAAGATTCAGGAGTTATTATCATCAGTTTGGACAGTAGAGATAGTGTCTATCCAATTGCAGTTTTTTTAAGAGAACAGAATGTTACTGCCTATTCCAGAGCCAATGTGGTTGTTGATCAGCAGGTTGTATTTGAAACTCTCACTGGCAAGGTGGAATCCTATCTTCCCAATGGTGTCATCCAAGTTACCTGTGAACCATTTGTTGAAGCTGATAATACGGTTCCGATCCAACTTGAAGCAGTACTTGAAAATGGTCAGATTATCGCATACAATCAAGCTAAAATTTTGATTAATTCCATCACTCTGACTGTCGATGCTAAAATTGTCTCACTCAATCAAACAACCTACACCTATTCCATTCCCTGGGGAGAGAGAAATTCTCTTGGAAATCTATCCAACTATATTGTTAATTATAAAAAAGTAGATTCCATTCTATTTACTGAACCATTATCTGTTAATCAAATAGTTTTGGTAAAACTCAACTCGTTCATACTCTACATCGATCCCAACAGCGCTCAGGTGGAATCATCATTTGATAATATGAGTCAACTTGATTCTGCCCTGCAAACCAGCAAATATACTTTACCCCCATCTACCCTTACCATAACATCTGGTGTCGATCCCAATTTACCCTACAATCGTACCATCTTCTATCGATACAATGTGGATCTGGTGGATTCTGGTAGTTATACAATCCCCTCCAGTTCATTTGCCATTGATTCAATTAACTCCTATCAAATTGAGGATCAGATAAAACTTTCAGTGGAAGCATTGGCTTTGGGAAACCAGGTAATCGAAATTAAACGTGTCTCCCTCCCATCCTAACTATTTTTTTTATTCTTTGTTCTGCTTCTATAAGATCCAGGTACTTGGCAACTTCCTTTGGAACATGTTTTACCCATTCCCTATTGCCCTCCCCCATAAGTTTTCTTATGTTGGTTCCTTCCTTTGGACCTCGGTCATAGTAGTCCACTGCCTTTACCAATATTCCATGTTTTGAAAATAGCATTTTTACCAGGGCATTGTTGGAATAAACAGATTCAATGTCAATGGGCGGAATGTGCATATACAAATGATCGACCCAGATCCTATTGTCATTCACATCTGGGACTGGTATTATGACGACCTTTGCCAAATCTCCCTTGTTAAAGCAAAGTCTCATCATTTCAATTCTTTCGCCACAGGTGAATGGATTTTCTGTGGTAAAACCATCTTCCGAACTGCCTATGACAACTACCACTTCGTCATGTTTTTTCATTAATTTTTTGATAGCATAATAATGTCCATGATGGAATGGTTGAAATCTTCCGATGAAGAGAGCACGTTTCATATTTAACCCCCTATTACATTTCTTTCATAGCCTGCTTAAGTTTTATACCCACTAGTTTTGATACTCCGTCTACTTTTGTGACACCAATTACCGAATCTGCGTTCGACATCACCGTATCATTGTGTGTTACCATGATAAACTGACTATCCTTACTCATACCATTTACTAAATCCGCCAGGTTTTTGCTATTGGCCTTGTCCAGGGCAGCATCCACCTCGTCAAGGATATAGAATGGAGCTGGTTTGAACATCTGCAGGGCAAAGACAAACATCATGGCAATGAGTGTTTTTTCACCACCTGATAGGGCATCCAGCGCATGTTCTTGGTTATTTCTTCTTAATTTAATGAATAGACCGCTTTCAAACGGGTCTGATGGATTACTAAGGTATAGATGACCCTGACCTACTTGGATATATTTGAACATTTTACTGAAATTATCGCTTACTGCGTTGAATGTTTCTGAGAATGCCTCTTTTTTATGTTCTTCTATTTCCCCAATCATGGATAGTATGGCTTCCCTTTCCTGATCCAGTTTCTCTATTTTTTGTTCAATGTCTGCCATCTCGGCTTTCTTTTTATCATACATCTCTATTGCCGCCATATTCACATTGCCAATGGTTGAAAGGATTTCCTCTGCTCCCCTAACCATATTGCTAAGTTCTTCCTTCTCAACCTTGAGGAATTCAGCATCACCGTAGGCTGCAAATTCTGCTTTAATATCTTCTAATCTGGTTTGTGCAGTTGCTGTTTTCACAGTCATCTGATTAATATCCTTCATGGCCTTATCCAATTCAATTCTAATCTGGCCACGTTTCTTACCCATTTCCTGAAGCTCATCTTCATAGCTCTTCATTTGTTCAAAGAGCTGTTCTATCTCTTTACTTGCTGACTTCATTTTCTCTTCAGTGTGGGTAAGTTCCTTCTCCTCATCGCCTATTTGTTTTTGTACTTCCCTTATTTTTTCCAGGGCTTCCTTTTCATCTTTATTCAGCTTTTTGGATCGTTCCTGCTTTGCCATGTGTTCTTTGTTTCTTATCTCAATTTCACTGGTTTTACCTTCAATGGTTGCTTTCAATGACGATACGGTTGCACTTAGGTCTGCCCTTTTCTTGCTGCTTTCCTCGGAACTTCTTCTAAATTCGCCTTCAGCAGCTTTTAACTTCTCCTTTAGACCAGCCACCTTTCCCTCAGCTTCTGCAACTACTTTGGTTAGTTTTTCTCGTTCCTCAGACCTATTTTTGATTGATTCTTCCAGTCCTTTTATCTCATCAGTTATCTGCTCTTTTCTTCTGATCAAGTGTTCGATTTCCTTTCTTCGATCCTGCTCTATTTTTTCTTTCATCTCGTGAGTTTTTATCTGAATTTCCAACTTTGCCTTTTCTGCTCTCATTTTGGATTCTTCTTCTCTAATGGTGTAAAGTTCCTGAAGGAAAGAATCCTTTGTACTTTTTACATCATTAAATTCGTTTTCAATCTTACGAAGTTGATTATTATTCAATAAACCGGATTGTGCTCGGCCACCGCTTACTATTCCTGATCTTTCAAAAATTTCACCCTCGAGTGTCACCATTCTCCCTGTTCCAATGCCCAGCTTTTTTGCATCGGCAACACCATCCACCAATAGGGTGTCAGCAAAAACATATTCCATTGCTCTTCTGACTTCTGATTTACATTCCACCACATCTAAAATTGATGAGAATTTACCTGCCTTTGCTGGAGCGGGAGTCCTAATCGAATCCAATGGTATAAAAGTGGCTCTGCCAGCCTTTGCTTTTTTCAATTTTTCAATAACCTCTGTGGCCCTATCTATACCATCCACAACAACGTAAAGCAGTCTTGCCCCTCCTGCTGCTTCAACCGCAGTGCTGTACTCAGGATCAAAACTAATAAGGTCAGCAACAGTACCGTAAATCCCGCTTCCTGGTTTTGTAAGTTCGCTGATAAAGCTTAGGGCCGGATTGGCAAGCTGGGGCGAGCTTCTAACCTTAAATATTGAAAGTTTTTCTTTAAGCTCAAGCATCTGTTTGTCAAGCTCACCCATCTGGGAGTTTATCTCCTTTGTTTTTGAAAACGATCGGTCTATTTCCTTGGCAATCCTATCCACTTCCTTCCTGAGCAGACCCATATCTTCTTGTTTTTCTTCGCTTCTTTCATCATTGGGAAGGATATTCGTTTGTTCGGTCTTCTTTGCATCAATGAGCTGTTTTTTAGCTTCAATTTCAGAAGTAAAAAATGTTAATTTTTCCTTAATTGCAGCCAGTTCTTTCTCTTCATGCTCAAGAGTTTTCCTTATCTCTGCAATCCTATCATCTTCTACTGCTCCGCCATGTTTTGTAAGTTCTTCATCTGCTTTCTTCAAATCACGTCTAAGCGCAGCCAGTTCTTTTTCAATGGCAGCAATAACCTCTTTTTCTTTTGAAGTTTCTCTTTCAATTTCCTCTTTTTCTGTCTTTATTCCTTTAACAAAAGTCTCCTTATCTAGAACAAGTTGTTTTTTCGACCCGCAGGATGCCTTCAGTTCTTCCAGGCGTCTGATCATGGTGTTGGTTTTTTGTTTTGATTGCAACTCTTCGCTTGTTTTTGATCTCTTAGAATCTATTTCTGTTACCTTTGTTTCCACATCAGCCATTTCCTGTTCCTTGATCTTTCTTGTTTCGTTTAATTTGTTCTCCTGCTTGCTAACATTTGTTAATTCCTTTTCCAATCTTTCCATTTCGTTTTTCAAAAGTGTGCCCTTGGCATTGGCAAGGCTTTTTTTTGCACCAGTGTACTTTATGGCTATCTCTTTTTCTCTTTCCAATTCATCTAAAAATGCTTTTCTTTCGCCGAGAACCAGTCTAGAGTCCTTTATTCTGGTGTCAACCATGTTCAATTCGTTTAGTGCCTCTTTTTTCTTCTCTTCAAAGTCTGCAATTCCGGCAACACTATCGATGATCTGCCTTCTTTCCTTTCCGTTCATGTTGATTATTCTTTGAACCTCTCCCTGGGCAATGGTATTACGACCGCTGCTGTCCAAGTTGTGCTTCTTGAGTGCTTCAACCACACTACCTCGGGTTGTTTTTTTATCATTCAGTCTGTATCTAATCTTCCCATCTTCTCTAATGGCTCTTCTGATCTCATAGCCATGTCCATCATTTTCACTTTGAAGAACCAGGCTAACCTCAGCTGTTCTTGAACCAGTATGGATCAGATCAGTTACTTTTTTTGCACGAAGCGATTTCAGGCTTATCTCGCCCATAACAAAGCGGATAGCATCACATAAATTAGATTTACCACTGCCGTTCGGTCCAGCAAAACAAACAAATGTTTTTGGAAGCTGAACATCCGCTGCTTTGAATGATTTGAAATTCTTTAATCTAAGTCGGGAGATAAAAACCATTTAACCGGATGGTAATCTCAAAGCACATTAAAAAGCGTTTCTGCGTTCTTGCAAATGTTAGTTATTAACAAAAAAAGGAGATTAAAAGGGACTCGGGTCCCTTTTATTGGACCTACCGGAAACCTGCGTTCCCGTCAGTCCATTTCTTCGAAATGGACACGGAGGGATTTGAACCCCCAGCCTTCCACACTATGGACACTTTGTTGCCAAGCTTTTTTGGTAAAAAAGCGTGCGCCAAGCGGATGCTCTACCGTTGCTCGCGCTTTACGCGGCAAATTTCGAACGCCGCGTTCAAAGCTTTGAGCTACGTGCCCGTTTGTTCTTTTTTAGGACGTAATCGAACGATAATCCGTTCGATTTGCGCCTTGTTCGGTGCGCCGAACCAGTGCAAAAAAGAACCAAAAAACTAGCTATCTAAGACGGTGAGATAAATGTTACCGAATCGCCACGTAGCAAAACTGTGCCGACCCCTCTTTTAACTTCACCATTTACCATTTGTTCTGCTTTTTCAAGAACAATGTTCATGTGTACGTCATAGGCAACCATAACACCACGGAATTCTGTTCCACCCTTCATTCCGATAATAACGGTGTTGTTCAAAGCACTGTTCAATACATCAAATGGTCTTCGTTCTGGCATAAAAAATTCACCTCAAAAAATAAAACTTATAGCTTTTTAATACCGGTTAATATTTAAATCTTCTATTTAGATTTTTAGTGGTGATGCTATGGCCAAGGCCAAACCAAATACTAAAACAACAAAACCCAAAACCGATTCTAAGGTAGAAATCACCTATCAACGCGTAGGCGATCAATTTTTCTCCATGGAAATGCCCAGCAATTGGGAAGCACGCTACCTTCAGGTCAAGGGTGTGGACCAACACAACATGATCACCTTTCGATCTCCAAAAGATGTAGGTAAAACCTCCACCTCACCCAATGCAGCATCCATTCAATATTTTGACAGGGACGAATTACTGAAATTCGAACCCCAGGAATATGCCAATACGGAAGCAGCCATAAACCCAGGTGGAAAGACAAAAGCCAAATTTTCAGTATTCAATGCTCTGCATGGTATCACTGCCATAACTGAGGATCTACCTTTCAAACTAGACAAGGGTAAGGTTCTGTGTGATGTCTGGACATTCTATATTCAAAATCCTAAAAACCTCAAATTGTTTAGGGTTAGCTACTGGTGCGAAAAAAAGAAAGTTGATAAACTTCAGCCCATATTCGATCACATGCTGAAGAGTTTTCAACTGAAGTAGTTATTCGTTATTTACTATGGTCTCAATTTTTCCAGGTCCCTTATATATTATTATCCTATCTGCTGTGTTTCTAAGGGCCGCACTGAATGCCACATCGGTGGCAATGATCATGGTTTTTTTGCCTCGTGCTTTTGCTTTTCTCAACACTGGCAGGTAATCAGTATCTCGTGTCATCAGAGCAATTATATCCACATCCTTATCCAAAACATATTCCATGGCTTCAATGGCCATGGTCACATCCACATCGCCAGTGGTTATCTCAGTTTCAAATCCCTGATTTACCATGGCCTCAATCAACTTATCTGATGCAAACTGGTCCAAATATATCTTGGCAATTCGTATGTTGCCGAATCGAGAAATTTCTTTTCTTAATTCGTGTAGATCCACATTAAATGCCTTTCTCAGGATATTCGGTCCGTCGACCAAAAGTGCAATATCTAGCTTTTCTTTTTTTGGTTTTAAAAAATCAAACATATTAATCTACTCCAGGTGGAAGTTAAAAAATTTCATCGCATTTTCGCTGGTTGCCTTTGCAACCACAGCAGTTCCCACATTTTTAACTTCGGCAATGTACGCGATTGCTTCGCGAATGGACTCGGGAGTCCTGCCAACATAGGGTGAATCACTTTCCACCAGAAGTCTATTCAGTGGTACACTATTAATAACCTTTCTGCGTTCCTTTGAACGAAGATGCATTATGGAGATATATCCTCCATTTTCCACGATTCTCATTGCCTGTTCTTCTGAACCAGAATAGAAATGCATTAATAATTTCATCCCAGTGGCCATCGCCAATATGTCCTCCACTGCATCCTTAGGAACATCATTTTCAACCGGGTTGTTTCTTGAATGGATCACCAGTGGTAATTTCATTTCTTTGGCCAGTTCTATCATTTTCTGAAAAACTATTTTTTCATTATCTGCCTGCTGCCTAGTCTCTGCCCATTTGTAATCCAATCCAACTTCACCAATGGCATTGGGTTTGTTCTGTCTAATGAATCCCACCCACTCGTCCAGTTTTGAAATCCCTTCTTTTACCGTGCTCTGGGGCGCAATACCCAGAATAAAAGGATAACCGTGTTCCTTTGCAAAAGTCGTTGCCTTTTTGTTTGCACCATGGGAATAGCCAGCAACCACCGGATAAATATCCGCAGGTAGTAGGTAATCTTTCTTCATTTCAAAGAGATGGGTGTGGGAGTCGATAAGTATCATATTTTTTTGTTTAGGTATCCTAGATTATTAAGACTTTCACTGGTCTAGGTTTGAACAATCTCAAGAGAGTGAGTTCGATTTAAAAACCCTAATGTTTTATAAGTTATACTTCTATCCGAATTGTCAGGTGTAAAAATACTCTTGGCATTTTTACTTAATCGAAATAAGAATTTCGATAGGGCGTAAAAATCGAAAATAGATTTTTATTTAGTAAAAATTTGGAAAATTTTTACAAGGTGTAATAATGGTTGATAAAGTATTTGCTGTTGCAAAGGAATTAAGAGTAGGGAGATACGTGCTCATTGAAGACATCCCATGCAAGGTAGTGGAAATTGAAAGCTCCAAACCAGGTAAGCACGGTGCTGCAAAAATGAGAATTACAGGCATAGGCGTTTTTGAAGGCCAGAAGAAAACACTTCTAAGCCCAGGAGATGCTGATGTTGACTGTCCGATAATTGAACGCAAAAATGTTCAAATAATGTCGGTAAACGGGAACAATGCCCAGGTCATGGACCAGGCTTCCTATGAAGTTTATGATCTTGAAATTCCACAAGAACTTTTAAGCGCAGCTGCTCCAGGTAAGGAAGCAGAAATTTTGGAATGTATGGGCAGAAAAAGAATGGAGAGGATTAAATGAATGTTAATATCATCGCAAACAACGATAATAAATTGTTAGAACGAAAAGAGATTCAGGCTGAAGTAAGTTTCAGTGGTTCCACTCCAAAGCGGACAGAACTCAAGGAAGCAGTTGGCCACAAGGTCGGTGCAAATCCAGAACTGATTGCATTGAGAAACGTGTCAAGCAATTTTGGAAGACACATGGTCAAGGTTACTGCACATGCCTACTCCTCCAAGGAAGCTCTACTGGCCACAGAACCAGTTCACATAAAAGTACGTGAAGGTCTGATGCCAAAACCAGAAAAAAAGAAAAAAGTAAAGGCCGCACCGGCTAGGAAGAAAGAGTGATTAAATGGCTGACGATAAGAAAAAACCAGCTGCAGCACCTGCAGCAAAGAAAAAAGAGAAAAAACCAAATGCCTACAAACCAGGAAAAGCATGTCCTAAATGTGGTGCTGGTGTAAGATTGGCCGAACATAAAGACCGACGTTCCTGTGGCAAATGTGGCTACTTTGAGAAAAAATGAAAAGCATTTTTCTTTTTCTTACTATTTTCTCCATATTACTTCTTTTTTCAGTTCTAGTTTGTAACTTACTTAAATTGGATTTTTTCCCTTCAATATACCTAACCATATTGGGATCGCTGGCCATCCAACTTGGTATTTTTTCAGCTGCATTTTATTTCCTATGGAAAAAGGATCTGGGAACCACTCTCAATTCAATTGGGTTTCCAGGTTCAATAAAAACAACTCTACTCTTTACCGTGGGTGGTCTGCTTATTCTATTCTTTGTTCTATTCATTCTTGGTGTAATCATCACTGTTGCAGGTTTTAACGATCAGGAAAAGGTATCAGATAAGGTTTCTTCTCTTCCTGTGATAGTTCTGTTATTTGCTGTTCTTGTTGCTCCCATAGGTGAAGAATTATTTTTCCGGGCATTGTTGGTTCCGAAACTAGACAATTTCTTTTTAAAATTAATCAAGTTCCCTCATCTTGGTATCCTCTCTTCTGCTGTTATTTTTAGTTTGGCACACTTTGCCTATGGTTCTGTAGTTGAAACTCTTGGTGTTTTTGCAATCGGGCTTCTCTTTGCCTCTATTTTCAAAGCATCGAAAAGCATAACTCCCTGTATTCTCATTCACATGATCTATAACGGGCTTTCCATATTGGTAATGAAATTTGTGCTGGGTTCGTAACTATGATAACTCTAGGTATTGAATCAACTGCCCATACTCTTTCCATGGGTATTGCCAAAGATGACAAAATTCTCTCCAACATAATTGACACCTATTCTGGTGGTAATGAGGGATTAATCCCCAGAAAAATGGCCGATCATCACACCAATGTTTTTGCCGATGTTCTTACCAAAGCCCTCAATGCTGCGAAAATCAGCATAGACCAAATAGATCTGATTGCATTTTCCCAGGGCCCGGGAATCGGAGCTCCTCTTTCCATCGGTGTGAGTGCTGCAAAATACCTGGCATTGAAATATGATAAAAAAATAATTGGAGTGAATCATGGTTATGCTCATGTTAAGATAAGCGAATTTTTTTGTAAAGTAAAAAAACCACTCATACTCTACATTTCCGGTGGCAATAGCCAGATTTTGATTGAGAATAGGGATGGTTTTTATCAGGTGTTGGGTGAAACACTGGATATCGGCATTGGTAATCTTTTCGATAGCTTTGCAAGAGCTATAAAAATGGAACATGCCCACGGTTCTGCTCTATCTGCATTGGCTGAGGGTGGGAAATATGTTGAATTACCATACACAGTAAAAGGTATGAACTTGGTTTTCTCTGGCTTGCTAACTGCAGCAGAAAAAGCAGCGCAAAAACACTCCCACAAAGATGTTGCCTACTCTTTGATGGAAACATCATTTGCCATGACATGCGAGGTAACTGAAAGGGCCCTGTTCCTTACAAAAAAGAAACATCTGGTTGTCTGTGGCGGGGTTGCTCAAAATCGTCATCTTCAATCCATGCTAAAAACCATGTGCCATGAAGATGGAATTAGGTTTGGGGTTGGACCTGATGAATACAATCGTGATAACGGTGCCATGATCGCCTACGCAGGTTGGCTTCAGTATAAAAAATATGGCCAAACCAAACTTGAAAATTGCGTTCCCATAACCAATTATCGCATTGATAGGATGAAAGAACTTTTAGGTAAATTTTAATCTGTTGAGGGTGACTATTGTTTATGAAACTTCTCAAACTTGGCGGTTCTATCATCACCAACAAAGCAGGTTGGAAAGAGGCTAATCTTAAAAATATTGAAAATCTTGCCAAATCAGTTGCAAAAGCATGGAAAAATTCATCCCGTGACTGGGTTATTGTTCATGGTGCTGGTTCATTCGGTCATCCCCTGGTGGTCAAATACAAAATAAATGATGGTGTCAAGAACACAGCGCAAAAACTTTCCTTTGCTCTAACCCATGATGCGTGCATGGAACTTTCCGTTTTGGTTTGTTCTGCACTAAATGCCGAAGGCGTACCCGCGATCTCAATCCCCCCCGCTATGATCATCACTTCAAAAAACAAGAGAATTCACTCATTCAATGTTGAACTGATCGATAATTATTTGAAATCTGGCTATGTACCGCTTTTATTCGGTGATATGGTTCCTGACCTTGAACTAGGTGGTTCGGTTTGTTCTGGAGATCAAGTAATCTCCTATCTTGGTAAATCTGCTGAACAAATAATTCTTGCAACTAATGTTGATGGTGTTTTGGATGATTCTGGTAAGGTTATTCCAATGGTAACCCAATCCAATTTTAATGAAATTTCTAAGCATCTGAAAGATTCTGGTAAAAAAGATGTCACCGGAGCCATGGCTGGTAAGTTAAAAGAACTTTTGGAACTTGAAACTCCTTCCTATATTGTCAATGGTTTAACCCCAGAACGGGTGGAAGCTCTAATGCTTGGTAGGGAAGCACTGTGCACTAAAGTAGCTAAAAAATAATTTTAGAGTAGCGTGGTTTTTGGTATTGGTGTTATCAAAGATATCTTACCTTTTTGTTCGAATTCGTCTTTAGATGTTATGAATGTTGTTCTCCATCTCATATTGTCTAATCCAAATGAGGTATACATAAGATGGTGTTCTAACCCATCGTCAGTTAAATCATGGGCAAATAGTAGCACAGGTTTTACCCCTGGTGTTATGAACGGATATCCAAAACCAGCTAGAAGGGGTGCGCTATGTATGGCAGTTCTTCTTGCGACTCGTGCATAGTGTGTTCTAATATCATCATTGTTTCCATGTTTTATTCTTAAAGCAGCAGCTGACAAGGGTCCATCCCCCCGTCTTACCATTCTCCATAATTCAATCTCTTCTCTGTCAACTGGCACTGGTCTATCCACTCTAAATCCCGCGTGCTTTGCTGCATGATCCATTAGATATTGGTCATTTTCGCGGATCAATAAAGACAATGTTTCTAAAAATCTGTTAAGTCTAGGGGTGAATGATCTGACAAGTTCTTCTCTTGTTATTATTACACCATCCATTACAATCTTTTCTCTCTTTCCGCTTCTTAACAAGTCCGCCCAAGCTCTTCTATGTAGCTCGGTTTCTATGTCTGTTTCACAATCTCTTCTAGCTAGATAAATATTTACTACTGCTCTTGCTATCTCATCATCAGTATCGGATATCAATGCTCTTTCGAATATTTCCAAAGTTCCACTAAGTAGAAATTCGTATACTGCATTTCTTCTCAATCTTTTTAGCCCATTCTGAACAGTAACTTCATCTGTTGGTGAGGTTAATTCGCGATCCAATTCTTCAAATTCATTTAATGCCTTTGCCAACGGCCCGGGTTTTTTTCCGTATATGGCTAATAATTTTGCCAAGTCTACTAATTCCTCAGGATAGGGCATTCTCCTCTCTATCAATTCTCTCAAATGAGCTCCATTGGACAAGGAAACTATTGCTTCGTCTATGCTTATGCTGCGTCCTGTAACCCCCCGCATCTCCTTGTCCACACTATGCACTCCTAGAAATCTTTCTGTTGTTTCACATCTACTAACTATGCCCTGGCATCTCTCCCTCATCTGATCCAGACTTCGTTCCATCCCTCCCAACACTTCTCTCATGGCTGTCAATCGTTGCAAATAGAACTTTCTGATGGTTCGTGACTGTTCTAAAAGTTTGATAAGTGTTTCTGGGTGACGAAGGTCTCCTTCTACCTCAGTGAAATTTGGTGTTTCACAACTTGGTACTCTTTCCATGCATCTTCTCAAGTCCTCAGTTGCCCTAGCAACTTCCAGTACCATTCTATTAACATCCTTTATGCAATCATTAACGCTCCTTATCCTCTCTCTATTGGCTGCATACATGGCATGTACTGCTCCATTGAACTGATGAACTTTCCTACGTTCTTCTAGTTCCTTCAGCTTATCATCTATCTCTTTTCCCAATGCTTTTGTTGTTGTTTTTGTTTCCTTTGAAAGGTTTGGAAAATCGTTTGATAAAAGCAGTCTCAACCATCGAACTGTTTGCCAATGGTCATAATATGCTTTTACGAATTTTTTGAGGATACAGCCTTTACATTTTAGCATCCTAAATTGTTGCGTAACTTTTTTGTTAAACTCCTCTACCGCGCTATTTATTTCACGGACCATCCTAATAAGTTCTGATCTTGATTCGTCCACTGCCTTAGCCTTCTCATTTATGTCTATTCTTTCCAATTCAATCGGTCTAATTGTCTGTTCTATTCTTGAAACACGGGCAATCAACTGATCTGTTTGCTTCAACACTTCTCCGAGCTGTTTGTTTCTTTGAGCTACTTCTTCGTTGTCACTGCAAACTAAAGTTGGTAGCAGAGCCATTAATTCAGCAAGCTTTGCTGAGCATTGCCTAACCTCTGCAATCGTCGCATCGACATCTGCTAACTGTCTCTTTGCTATTGCTCTTACTCTTTCTATTTCCCCGGCATGTTCTGTCCATATTGTTGCAGAGTCCATGGGGCGATCTGTTTCTCCCCTTACTGCGTCCTTCATTTCAATTTTATCCCTAAGCATTCCCTGTATCCATGGTTTTAGTGGTTCAAGTTCTTCCATGTGTGCATCCGAGCAGCTTTGGGTAATCCTTCTAAAACTGTCTGGAGTTCGAATTAATCTTTCTGCATCTTCCCTGGGTAATTTTTCAAGTCTTTTTCCACCAAGCGGTGGGTTTATGGTATAAAAAAATCTAGCCAATTCATCTCTTGCCCTGTCTTCCTCAGTTTCCTGTCTGACACTTCTAGGTCTAGCTAAAGCTGGGCGGTTTCTAAAAACCTGGAAGTGCCTTCTACTCATACATCTATCTATATTCTATAACTTATTTAAATATACATGTAATGCAACTTTATATAACAAAAATCAGAAAATAGTAATCTGTCCGCTATCCCCATCAACTTCTACTTTCATTCCATCCTTTAAAATTTCAAATATATCCTGACCAGTCCTATCCACCATGGGTATCTTTGAAATTATTGCCCCCACCACGATTATTGGTTCTGCTGAGACATTGATTATTGCAGCTGGGGCTTTTTTGTTTTTTGCCAGCTGAAGCATCACATATGACCCGACGGTGGATCCTTTGCCATTTGGAAAAACCAACACCTTTCCAACAATGCTTTTTCCTTCTAGTGGATGGCCCTTCTCCATAACTAAACCGGTGGCTGGGTCCACTCCACCTAAAAATCCAATCGGATCTTTGCTCATTAGTACTTCCCCCGATGCTTTTCCTCTTGCAATTGAACGTGCTTTGATTTTCATTATATCCCTCATTTTACTATCGAAATAACAAGCAATATTGGATTTATTGCAAAAATCAGGTTCAAAATCAACCAGATAATTGCAATCTTATCCTTATTATAAACATAATCCATGAACGAGTAAAATGCAACCAAGATACTTCCCATGGCTAGGAACAATCCAAAATAAAGTGGGTAGGTCGCTGCGTTGGTTGCCATTCCCGCAGCTATGAGCATCAAACCGACAATGCAGATCGGTCCCCATCTATCTTTTTTATACTTTTTGGTCATCACAACATGGCCAATTACAAAAATACCTGCACCCAGTAGGATGGCGTATTTAACCATGTCTCCAATATCCAAAAACGCTAAAATGGAACCCAAACAAATGATAATTTGGAGTACAAATAGCATCAATTGTTTATTTCCATGGGCAACTACCGTTAGACCTAAAGCTCCAAGAAAAAATAGTATTTTCTGGAGTAATGATGCTGGTTCTGATAGCACTCCTGCGATGAGAATTCCCATGGCCACTAAACCAACATAGAAAATGATGCTGCTATATTTTTGAGAAGATTTTTTCGGAATCATCCCTTCACCTATAGAGGATATCTTCAGCATCGCCAAATGCTACCCGTTGTTTGCATAAATTTGGTAAATAGGCTGCTGCCTTACCCGAATTGGTACCGGTAATTTGATATCCCATCTGCTCAAGTGGGCAGACTACCATGCAGGTATCAGCTACTATTCTTCCACCTGCCGCTAGAATTGGTTTCTCATATCCTTTTTTTATTGCATCTTCCTTTGTTTTTCTTGCAGTGCAAACCCAAAATTCGCAGGTTGGTTTCTTTTTACTAACCATCTCTGCTATTTGTCCTATCTCGTCCAACGAGGCATGAGGGCAGCCGATGGTCACCAGGTTTGGTTTTAGTTTAGAGTCAATCTCTGCTCGCGTTGCCTTCAATTCCTTTTCAGTAATCTCAATTCTCTGAGCGTCGTCAGCAATATTCCACTCTGGTGTCACTCCTTTAATAAAAAATAATGGTACTGAGCCGGTTGCTGCCATGGAAGCACCCAGGACCTTAAGATGCTCTTCTTTGTTTGATTTTATCCCCTCAAATGCCGGGTAATTGGTTTTTGCCATTTTCCCAACATAGGAACCAAGGGCACCAAAATCAGCCACTGTTTTGAGTTCGCATTTTACAGTTACCAATAGCTTTGCAACCCGATTTTCATCTTTGTGCAAACCATACTCTGGCGTTACACCACAAATGGCACCGGCCAGGGCAGATGGTCCTCCTTCACGATTTGTTCGTGCACCTAAAACTGAATTGCAAAAAGCAACTGCACTGGATTCGGCCCAGGCAACATGTTCGCCTTTTTTTGGTCGTATACCAATGAAATAGGGGGTGCAGGTACAGGTTTTCATTATGCCCATCTTTCCATAGGCATCCAAAACTTCAAGTTGTTTTTTTGCGAAATCTTTTGGGATTCTCATTTCCTCCCATTGTTCCACATCCATGCCAGCAGGATTTAGAAAAGTTGGAATCTTTACCCTGGCACCTTTCCTGGCAAGATCATCTAAATATTCAAGGCCTGCCTGACCAATGGTCTTGTAGGACACTCCAGAAATTTGCGCACTGCTAATCTCTACCATCTTTTCAGCACCATATATCTTGCCCAATGCCACAAGAATTTCCATGGATTGCTGAGCTGCTTCGCCCATCTCTCCGTTAAACATTTGTTGTTCTTCTTTTGTTAATTTCATTAGCATACACCCTGATCTGTAGGTAATAGAATCTGAAACTTTATTTATTAAACTAATTTCTGGTATGCATGAAAATTCCTAAAATTAGTGCAAGAACACCTATAACTACCAGTCCAAAAGATATCTCGCTTGTGGTCTTTACCATGCTCTTTGAAACGTCTGCTAGAAATCCATCACTTTTGACGTTGGTTGCAAAGTTGACAGCACCCATGAGTATTAACCCGAATACCAGGGTCATCACGCCAAGGTAGAATGCCTTTCCAGCATGTTTTTTCATATTATCAGCTATATACTATATGTGTCGAAAAGTATTTATTTGTGTGTTTAATCACCTACTACTAATCCACGTATTTTTTCAAATCAATTTTTTTCCACTTTGCTTTTGTGAAATTTTTACCGTGGACAACAAGAGGTTTTGTTGCATCAATACCCATCTTCGTAGTATCATAGGTGTGCGGATCAGCGCTTGGATCCAATGATGAACCTTTTTGTTTTGTTTTTATCATCACGTCTTTATCCGCCTGCATTCTTGTGGCGATTGCCCATTCCACATCCATGGGATTATCCACATCAATGTCATCGTCAACAATAACCACATGTTTCAGTGATTTGTGGCCAGCAAATGCGGCTTCCATTGCTTTTTTACCATCATCATCATGTTTCTTTTTTATTGAAACAATCGCGTGAAGCCAGGAACATCCTCCGGGGGTTATGTTCACTCGTTTACATTCGCAAACCTTATTGACTTCAGTAAAAATTGTGGGTTCTCTTGGCATTCCCATCAAAACTTTATGTTCCAGTCCCCCTGGGGGCAGAACATGCCAAAGAGCATCGTTTCTATGATACATTTTTGTTATCTTCATCACTTGCTGTTTTCTAACTATGTCATAGGTTTCAGTTAAATCAACAAAGGGACCTTCATCGTGAAGCTCTTTTGTTATCCTACCTTCAAATGCAAATTCACAATCTGCTGGAACTTCTATTCCATTGCCCAGTTTTACTGTTTTAACTGGAGTTAGAGAATTTGCAAATTCAAGTTCGTCCTGGCCTATCTGAACTGACATTGCAGCAGATAGAAGAACGTTAATCGGTGCTCCAACAACAATCGCCACATCCAATTCTCCACCTGCTCGGGTTATGAATTCCTGCAAATGTCGTTTCAAAATTCTCATCACTACCCGGTCCTTATCAATAACCATCATTCTATGAAAAGATAGATTTCTACCAAGTTCCTTGTCATGGGCGATTACTATTGCGGAAGAGAAATAGGGTCCCCCGTCTTTTTCAAAATGGATGGGTACTGGCAATCGGTTAAGGTCCACTTTGGTTGTGCTGTTCTCAAGCACTGGTCCTTCTTTAACAAGGGTCGGCTTTGTTGGATTTGCTATGGCATGAACTAATTTTGGGATCAGTTCCTCTTTTCCAACTCCAAGATATTCGCAAACCAGGTCTCTAGTTGAAAAAACATTTCCAACTGCTTTGAAATCTGAATTTTCAACCTGGGGTGCATAGACCACATTGCCGTCTAATGCATACATGATTCCAGCCAGGTCAAGGTTTTTTGATACTTGTTTTTTTATCTCTTTGACTCTTCCCTGTCTTCTTAATTTCTCAATAAAGTCTCTAAAAGAAAGCATGAACAATATTAACCTACAAGATTTAAAATAAATCAATCAACAAGATTCTCGAAATCCAATGCATATATCCTTGTTAAACCATCTTTCAAACTTCGCTGTACATAAACTGACCCTTCTGCTCTGATATCAAAGTTTCTAACTCCGTGATCTGACATGACTCGGTGTAACAACCCCATATCCTGGTAATAGTCTGTAACCAATTCCTGTGGAATCAGATCTGTGTTACATTGTATGCACATTAGGCGTGCATTTCCCCCTTTGGTTATATCTGTTAGCACGATTCCAGCATCATCCAGTTTTCCTACAACTCCAAAAACATCTGGCACATGTAAAACCTTAAGTGGTTGCTGTCGTGCAATTTCGTAGAGATCCGCTTCCTTCCTCATAATCGGGAGGAATGCAGCACCGTTTCCTTCATTGGCACTTGCCATGGCTATAACCAACACAGTATTTTTCCCTTCGTATTGAATTCGATAGGCATATCTTTTCCCACCATGATCAAGATATTGGGCAGTTGCCAAATCAAATCTCGCTCTTTGGTCATCTGGAAGGTAATCTAAAAACTCCCGTAATCTCACATAGGATTTTTCATGGGTTTCTGATATTCTTCGAAGCACATCACATGTTGGTTCTGCAAGTTTTATCACCACCCGTCCTTCCTGTTCGGTGTTCAAAGCAAAGGTAAACAAAAATTCTTTTCTAATGTGCTCAGTTCTGATTGCCTTGGCGACTATCTTCTCATCTAAAAAGTCCTCCAGTAAACCAAGTAACACTTGCCTTCTAAGAGTTTCTATTACTGAATCTGGATTTGTTGAATGTAGTAATAGTAAAAGTCTGGTTTTTGTTGATGTATCCTCCTTCTCTATGTTTCCTTTCATCTCACTGTAAACTCTATACAGTCGATTTTCGTCTATGGTACGTGGGTGAATGTGGGTTGCAGGTTCCAATTCAGCTAGCTGACCTAAAAAACGGCCCATTAAACCTGTTGGGGCAGGAAGAGTGGTTCTTCTGACTACTAAAGAGCTACCATCTGTTCTAGCGGTCTCTATTTTTTGCTCTCCACCCATGGTAAAATTGTGTATAAATATGTTTAAATATATAAATTTTCAGCCTTTCCATCTTTTACTTAGATCATGTCTGATAGCTAATTGATCCAGTACCCTTGCAACAACAAAATCAATCATATCTTCCACTGTTTTTGGTTTTCCATAAAATCCCGGAGTTGCAGGTAGAATCACTCCGCCAGCAAGAGTCACACTTTCCATGTTTCTTATGGTAATTAGGGAATAGGGCGTTTCTCGAACCACCAAAATAAGTTTTTTCCTCTCCTTAAGAGCAACTTCCGAAGCTCTGGTGATCAAACTATTCCCCACCCCATTTGCTATTTCACCCAGGGTCTTGAGTGAACATGGAATTATAACAACAGCGTCTGGCGGATTGGATCCAGATGCATATGGACAAGAGAAGTCGTTTTCCTGATAATCTGCTTTTGGCAATTCTGTATTTTCAGCTTCTGCAACTTTTTTTGCACCTGAACTTACAACCACTTTCATATCTATTCTCATTTTTTTCATTTCTTCAACTAGTCGTTTACCATACTCCAGGCCCGATGCGCCAGAAATAACTACCAAAATACGCATAATATCCATTGGGTTCCAACAGAATTTTAAACATTCTATTCTAGTTGAATACATGTCACAATCTTGTAGTAGATGCGGAACTGGTACTCATCCGGTAATACAAATGTGTGGAAATGGTGCAAGTGGCATTCCCAGCGGGGAGTGCTGGGTATGTACCGATTGTTTCAAAAGAAATTTCCTCTAGATAAATTCTTCTAATTTCTTTCCCAATCCCTTGGCATTCTCCCAGTTTATTGCAAATGATTTACTGTTTTCTTTGAAAATTCCAAGAGGTAAAAAGAGCCATGGCTCCCTGTTTCTTCTCCATCCAACATAGCAGGTGATGCCGCTAATATCTTCCCATTTTTTCAGGTTCAAAAATTGTTCATGATCAATGTTCAGGTTTTCCTTTTCCCAGGCTTTAGCTTCTATCCCCATCTGCATGCCGCGTTTAAAGACTAGAATATCAGGGCTTAAGGAATTTACCCCGCTGCCTGCGGCTCGAATTACACAGAACCCCCGTGTTGAGAAATAGTCTATCAGTTCCCGTTCCGCTCTGGATCCTTTTCTATAGGTTAACATCTTTTTCCTCTACATTTCCGGTGCTTCCATCATTGCACGTACCAGATTCCGGGCAGCTTCCTGCAGGTTAAGTTCACCGCCTTTCAAAAACCATTTTCTTCTCTCAGCTATTTTTGCAAGCAACTCTTCTGAATTTTTTGCATCCTTAAGATCAACATCATACTTTTTTTCAAGCCATTTTCTCAACTGTTCTGATTTCAGGATTTTTTCTGCAAAGCCATGGGCATATCTGTCCTCATCACCCTGGACATTCAACGCACCTTTTCTAACCAGTTCATCCTTTTTTTCAAAAACCGGGAACATCCCGCGGTAGTCTGTAACAATAAGTTCCGGTCCAACATTTATCCATTGCATATTTTTTGTTGTTCCGGCCACTGCTGATACCCTGGCCACTTTTCTATGTACCAGCATGTTAATCAGAGTACTTTTTCCGACGTTTGGATAGCCTATTATCAGAGCTTTGGCCGGACGATTTTCTGTTCTTGCGAGTATTAGTCTCACTAGTTTTTTCCCTTCCTCTTCATCGCACGTTTTTGCGCTTATGTAGACTCCACCATTTTCCAGTTTTGGAAGATGTGTCCCTTTTGGAAGAAGATCAGTTTTATTTGCAACCATCAGTAATCTTTTTGATCCTGACCATTTTTCAGCAAGCGGCAATCTTGTCTTGTCCATATCTCTGGCATCGATTACCTCGATAACAACATCCACACCGTGAATCATTTTTTTTAGTGAAAACCAAGGATTCATCTTGCCTCTTTCTCTTCCTACCATATACATCCAATTAACTGATTAGTTTAATAACCATTTTTAGCAATAAAAAAACATGCTCGAACACACCTTCATCCATCTTCCTAATTTTGGACCCTGGCGTGAGCGAAGACTTTGGATGAATGGAATAACCACCTGGGATGACTTTTTGGAACACTATGGTTCATCCCAATTTCACAAAATGTTTTGCACCAAACTAGCCAGCTCAAAAAATGCACTTCATCTTGGCGATGCAGAATATTTTGCCAATAATCTTCCTTCCGGAGAATCCTGGCGTGCATTTCCCCACTTTAACAAGGTTGCCTATCTTGATATAGAAACCACCGGTCTGGGAAGTGCAACTGATTACATCACGGTTATCGGTGTCTATGATGGTGAAAAAGTTTACAGCTATATCCACGGTCAAAATCTTGATGACTTTGTCATGGATATCCAAAAATATGATGCGGTGGTCACCTTCAACGGGGCCTTTTTTGATCTTCCATTTATCAGAAAAAGTTTTACCGGCGTCAGTCTTCCAAAATTACATGTTGATCTTCGTTTTGCTCTTGCTTCGCTTAATGTTACTGGTGGCCTAAAGAAAATCGAAACCAAATTTGGTTTTGAACGTGAAGACGATCTCAAGGGGCTGAATGGCTATGATGCAGTTCGCATGTGGCAATCCTATCTAAAAACCAAGGACAAAACTGTGCTGGATAGGCTTGTTCGCTACAATGCCGCTGATATCTCCAATCTTAAGAAATTAATGGAGTGGACCTATACAGAAAAACGTCTTCAGACTGGTTTTGATGAATTAGTAAAGCTTAAATAATTATAAACGAAAAACCGTTTCATGAGAATTCATTATCTTTTGTTGCTTTTGGGTCTGTTATTTGTTTTCGGTTGTACCAATCCTCCTCCTGTTGATAATCAAACCAACAACACCAATGATACCATTGTCATACCGAAAAATTGTACTGGACCAGTTTGTGGAGTTGATGGTCAAACCTATAATACCGATTGTGATGCAGAAAACGAAAATGTTGAAATTGCCTATAAGAAAGCCTGTTTGGTTGTTGAAAACTGTATTGATAGCGATGGTGGCAATAACAAAAATATGATCGGTACTGTAACGAAAGGAAGTGAGAGTTTTACTGATTATTGCATGGATTCTAATCAATTGGCCGAATACTATTGTGCTGACAGTAACATTTCTCTTGTTGGTATTCCCTGTGGTCTGGGTAATATCTGTATGAATGGTGCCTGCATTGTTGATCCAAACTATCATGAGAATATCACCCCAGTCTCGGCCTGTGTTGGTCCTAGCGAAGTGGATATCTCAACCGCATACACTACAACATTTGCCAATAGGACCAACAAAGACACTTGCATGAGCTATGATCTTGTAAAAAAATATTATTGTAAAAATGATAAATTGGAATCCATCAATATCCAATGTAATCCTGGTTACTATTGTAATCTTGGTAGGTGCGAGCTAAGGCAGTATAGTTGCAGTGAAAACGATGGCGGCAAAAACATTTCATCCACTGGTAAGACCACTGCCCTTCTTGGCATAATGGTGATCTCAGAAAATTTCGATGAATGTGTTGACACAAGTACTCTGACGGAATATTATTGTCTACCAAACAACACTGCCACAAGTGAAAATATCGATTGCGGAACTGGTTTCAAGTGTTTTGATGGTCGATGTGTCAAGAGTGCCTGCAATGATAGTGACGGTGGTTTTAACATTTACAAAGTTGGTACTGCTAAAGGTAAGGATAAACTAGAACACACCGATGTTTGTCAAGATAAAAAAACAATTATCGAATATTATTGCATTGCAGACGATACAACCTATCAAAAACTACAGTGTGGCGTTGACTATTTCTGCGATGTGGACCACTGTGTTGAGGGTAGTACCCCCTAATTCTATGTATTTTTACACTATTTTTCCATTAAACTGGTACAAATGTTTATAAATTCTCTTAACGTTGAGATATCCCCCATGTAAAAGGTGACCAATATGTTCGGATGGATATTAAAAACCAATTTGGATATCTCCCGCGTGTTCCGACTCTACAGAGAAGGAAAAATACAAAGGAAAAAATTCCTAGAATAATTTCATTAATATTTTAATGCTACTTCTGCATTATTCAATTCGTGAACGTGAAATTTTTACAAAAACTTGACTGGGCTCTAAAGTCCATGTACTCCACTGCACTAAAACGTAAAGCACCTGTTCTTTATGCTGAAGATAAAACTAGAAAAAACCCATTCAAAATTTTAGTTTTTACCATGCTCTCTGCACGTACCAAGGATGCCACAACCATAAAAGTTGTTAATCATCTCTTTGCGATGGCTGCGACCCCAAAAGCAATACGCGCCCTTGGTCAAAAACAACTGGAAAAAATACTCTATGGTGTTGGTTTTTATCGGACCAAAACCAAGCATCTTTTGGAAATGTGTAAGATACTTCAAGATGGCACTATCCCTAACACTCTGGAAAAATTACTTGAACTTCAAGGCGTTGGAAGAAAAACTGCAAATATTGTTCTTGCAAGAGCGTTTAATCAAAAAACCCTCGGGGTTGATGTTCACGTTCATCGAATTTCCAATCGGCTTGGTCTTGTTAAAACTAAAAAACCAGAAGAAACTGAGATTGCACTACTGAAAATACTACCGTCAAAACACATTAGGAAATTTAATCGTAATTTCGTTGCATTTGGTCAGACCGTTTGTTTACCCAGAAATCCAGATTGTTCACACTGTCCACTTGAGAAACTTTGTCCAAAACAAGGTGTAGTAAGAAAAATAATAAATAAATAATAAAAAATTAGTCAGACTTTTTCTTTGGTATTGGGGTTATGCCAGCTGCTTCTGTAATAATTGTTGATATGTCCGTGCCTTCAGGTATCACATATTTTGTATTTTCGCTTAGTGATTTTTCTGCCACCTGTAATTTTTTAAGTGTCTGTGCATCTCCTTTGAAATATTTTTGTGCTGCTTCATTAACCAATTGAATAGCTTTAGCATCTGCCTGAGCCCTAAGTTCAACAGCCTTGGCATTTGCCTGGGCAGCCATCTCCACTGCGTGTGCATTTGCAAGAGCCTTAAGTTCAATGGATTTTGCATCACCCTCAGCGGCCTTTACTGCAGCTCTTCTAATACCATCTGCGTTTGTTTCAGCAGCGGTTGCCAGATCAACAGCAGCTCGTTTCTCGTTTTCTGCTTTCACAACATTGTTCATTGCCTGTTGAACATCATGTGGCGGATCTATTCTCTGAAGTTCAACTCTGATAATATCAACACCCCATTGTTGGGTTTCCTTATCAAGTTCCTCTTCAAGAGAAGCATTAATCTGCTGTCTATTACCATTAGCTTCTGCCAGGGTCATCTTACCCATAACTGCCCTTAGGGTAGTCTGGGCCAGTGAAGGAATAGCAGTTCGGAAGTTATCTATGTTATATACTGCCTTTACCACGTCGTTGATTCTATAGTATACAATTGCATCAACAACTGCATTTAGGTTATCACTGGTGATAACAGTTTGTTCTGCAACATCGACTCTCATCTCAGTTGTTGGAACATGAACTACATTTTCTATTCCAGGTATTACCAGAAGAAGTCCGGGTTCAGCAGTTCTACTGAACTTACCAAATCTTTCTACAAGCGCTTTTTCCACAGGCCTTATTATCTTTACCGCGGCAGCCAAATAAATTAGAACACCGATGACTAAAAGCGGTACACAAAGCCAGAACATACTCCATAAATCGATTGCCATGTGTTATTTTATGTAAAAAACACTATTTAATTATTCTGGTTGAAAATGCTTCGAATTTTTGGTCATTCAAGGCAGTTGCAATTTTCTGAGAGTGTTTTTCATCCTTTGCCAGGGCAATACAACACCCTCCCCCTCCTCCGCCAGTAACTTTTGCACCCAATGCACCCTCACCCAAAGCAATGGAATTAATTTCATCATTTTTTTCATCCGAAACTCCAACTTCAGATAATAAAATTTGGTTAACATTCATTAACGTGCCAATTTTTTCAAGATCGCCTTTTTCTATGGCATCCCGTGCTTCCATTTCCAGATCTTGGTATTCATCCATTAATTGCGAAAACTCATCCCTATCATCATCTTTGAATTTTTGTACTCGTGCAATCATCTTTGCAGTTTCACTATACTTTCCACTGAATGCTATTACAATATCCAATGGTTTTCCAAGTTTTATAAATTCAAATTTGCTCTGGGCCATGGTTTTTCCTCTTATGTACTCCACAACGCCTCTATAGGTTGCCATGGTATTATCTATCCCGCTTGGATTTCCATGAAATGCCATCTCTCCGTCATAGGCATGTCTGTTTACCTGCTCATCTGTTAGTTTAAGTTTTTTTTCATCTGCAAACGCGCGTACAAGACCAACACAAAAAGCCGCCGAAGATCCCAGTCCTCCATAGGTTGGTAAATCTCCAGTTAGTTTTACTTCATATTTTTGTTTTATTTTCAGACTATCCAAAACTGCTTGAATACCCGCAAGGCTCATCTCTTCAACAACCGTAAGATCAGTTACTATTTTGTTTATCGGTGCTTCTTTTACCTCCACAATTGCAGCATTGCCAATACCACCCGCAATGGCTGGAGCTCCCTGCACAACAAAATGTTCGCCAAATAGAATTGTTTTCCCATGGCCTATTCCTTTACCCAAAATCTCACCCTTTTGGTTTTCTTCCCTTTACTTTGGGTGGTTTGATATCCGGATGGGCGTCTGTTAACATATCTGGGCTGGCATAGGGTTTGTAACCAAGATTCTCGAAAACTTTACAAACAACATAGGCATCATCTTGGTTTTTGCTAAGTTTTGGTTCAAGTTCTTTTAGTGCAGCAGCCAGGTTGTTGTAGGATTTTCTCTTTCCTTTCACTACCGAATCAACCAGAGCATCGTTTTTGTTTACCCCAGCAAAATCAAATGCTTTGTTAACTATGGAATGGTTTACACCAGACAGAATTCCAGAGACTTCGTAATCCTGAACTTTTCCAAGCCCTAATTTTTTTATTGCAACCCATTCTTTGTATTTTCCAACAAATCCAATGAAATCCTCTATTTTCTCATCCGATGGCTTTGGTGCATTTGTTGGCACTATTTTGAATTGCACATTTGCCTGGGTAAGTAGTTTGTTGAACAAATAGCATTCTGCAACGCAAATGAGCTTGGGGTTATTTACGCATTTTCCCAATTCGTCTCTTAATTTTCCCGCACTTTCTATAAACTCGACAATTGCTTTCAAACCAGTTCCTTTTACTTTGGCCATGCCATCTATTTTCTTTGTATCAATTTCAGAAAATTCAAATGCCGGTTGTTCTAATTTCGAACTTACATAGGCAAGAACCTGAGCAACTTCTTCTGGTTCTTTTCCCTTAAGATCGAATGCAATTCCCAGTTTAAATCCCTTATATTGTCCAGTAAATATTACTTCATCTCCGCCAAACATGGTTACAATGTGCGAGGGACAATAATAAAAAGCTAATTGGTCATCTTTTGTAGTTATGCCCCTGTAGCGCAGTCCGCTTTTTAGAAAAGCTTGGCAAAAATTGGTTCTTTGAATGCTTCGCGTTTTTGCGATCTTCTAATAAGAAGCGGGTGCAAAGGTAGCGCGCGTCCTTGGTAAGGACGAGGCCGCGAGTTCAATTCTCGCCGGGGGCTTCCTATTTTTCAATAAACTAATCCGTCAGCTGTCGTTCTAAATTTCAACAACATTTATAAATTTTCTAATCAATTCCCTACTCTAATTCTGTGTTATGAAATATAATCAGTATATGTCAAGGCGGTTGGATACCTATGAGCAGCTTAACTGAAAAGATTATCAAAGCACATTTAGAGGAAGGAGAAACAATCATTGGTCAAGAAATTGCAATCAAGATCGATCAAACACTCACACAGGATGCCACTGGAACCATGGCCTATCTTGAATTCGAAGCCATGGGTCTGCCTCGTGTAGCTGCCGAAACTGCAGTGAGCTATGTTGATCATAACACCCTCCAGACTGATTTCAGAAATCAGGATGACCATCTTTATCTCCAGAGTGTTGCAGAAAAATTCGGCGTACACTTTTCAAGAGCAGGAAACGGTATTTGTCATCAAGTCCATTTAGAAAGATTCGCAGCTCCTGGAAAAACTGTTCTTGGAAGCGATTCACATACTCCAACTGCTGGTGGTGTTGGTGCAATTGCAATAGGTGCTGGTGGTCTTGACGTTGCAATAGCCATGGGAGGCGGACCATTTTATTTTGAAATGCCAAAGGTGGTTGGTGTAAAACTCACAGGCAAACTCCCAGATTGGAGCTCTGCCAAAGATGTTATTCTTGAACTGCTAAGAAAACTCACAGTAAAAGGCGGAGTTGGAAAGGTATTCGAGTATTTCGGGCCTGGTGTGGATACTTTGTCTGTTCCTGAACGTGCAACCATAACCAATATGGGTGCTGAACTTGGAGCTACAACTAGTATCTTTCCAAGCGATCAGGTGACCTTGAAATATCTGAAAATGCAATCGCGCGAACATTCCTGGAAAGAAATGTGTGGCGATGGTACGGATTCTGATTATTCTGAAATCATTGAACTTGACCTTAGTAAAACTGAGCCGCTACTTGCAAAACCACACTCTCCAGATGCGGTTGTCTCAGCCAAGGAGCTTAAGGGTACAAAAGTTAACCAGGTTATTGTTGGTTCCTGTACCAACAGTTCCTACAAGGATCTTATGACCGTGGCTGCAGTTATGAAAGGAAGGAAAGTACATCCCAATGTTAGTTTTGCAGTTGTTCCTGGTTCCAAACAGGTATACGAACAAATTGCCAGAAACGGTGCTCTTGCTGATTTAATTAGTGCAGGTGCAAGGATTTTGGAAAGTGCCTGCGGTCCATGCATTGGTATGGGTCAGGCACCATCAAGTGGTGGTGTGAGCATTCGTTCATTCAATAGAAATTTCCAAGGAAGATGCGGTACTCCAGATGCTTCGGTTTACCTTGCTTCACCAGAAGTATGTGCAGCCTGTGCTATTCGTGGCGAGATAGTTGATCCAAGGGAACTTGGTGCTGCACCAAAAATAGATTGGCCGGCCGGTATATCTATTGATGATTCAATGATTATTGCACCAAAACAAAATCCTGGCGAGGTGCAAATCATTCGCGGACCAAATATCAAACCATTGCCTGATATGAAGCCATTGGAAAATTCTTTCAAAAAAGAAGTGCTGCTAAAGCTCGGGGATAATGTTACCACCGATCACATAATGCCAGCTGGTGCCAAGGTATTGCCTCTGAGAAGTAATATCCCAGCCATTAGCGAATTTGTATTCAGTGCTGTTGATCCAAAATTCGTGGCACGTGCAAAAGAAAAACAGGGCGGCATCGTTATTGGCGGTGACAATTACGGCCAAGGAAGTTCTCGTGAGCATGCGGCAATCGCACCACTTTATCTTGGTGTTAAGGCTGTTATAGTAAAAAAATTCGCAAGAATTCACAAGGCAAATCTACTAAATTTTGGAATCCTACCCCTTACCTTTGCCGATCCAGCCGACTATGATAAAGTGGAACAGGGTGATGTTCTTGAACTTGATGGCATTGTTGATGCTGTTAAAAATGGCGGTACCATTAGGGTAAAAAATATCACTAAAAATTATGAATTTTTGACAAAATCTGATGCTACTAAAAGAAATGCAGAAATGCTTTTAGCAGGCGGGCTAATAAACCTGACAAAAGAAAGGGCAAAACCCTAAGGAGTGTGAAACATATGGTGGAATTTTCTGATTTGAAACCCCCGACAGAAGGCAGTGTTATTTCCATGAGAGACGGTAAACTGCATGTACCTGATGACCCAGTAATCCCGATTATAGAGGGTGATGGTGTTGGCATTGATATCTCTCCAGTGATGAAAAAAGTCGTAGATGCTGCTGTGAAAAAAGCCTATAACGGAAAAAAACATATCGTATGGTTCAAGATTCTTGCTGGGGATGAGAGTTTTAACAAATACAAAACCTATCTTCCAGATGATACTGTAAAAGCAGTGCAACATTATCTTGTTGCAATTAAAGGACCTCTTACCACACCAGTTGGCGGCGGTCACAGAAGTCTTAATGTTACCATGAGGCAGATGCTTGATTTATACTGCTGCGTTAGACCTGTTAGATACTTCCTTGGCGTACCAGCTCCAGTAAAGGAACCTGAAAAACTTAACGTTGTCATCTTCCGTGAAAACACAGAAGATGTTTATGCTGGCATAGAATGGAAGCAGGGAACAGAAGAAGTGAAAAAAGTAATCGAATTTCTAAACACAACAATGGGTAAAAAAGTTGCCACGGATTCTGGTGTTGGTATAAAACCAATAAGCATAGCAAGAACAAAACGATTGATAGAAGCTGCAATTGAGTATGCCATAAAGTACAATCGTAAGACCGTAACCATTATGCACAAGGGAAACATTATGAAATTCACCGAAGGTGCGTTTCGTGAATGGGGCTATGAAGTTGCAAAGGAAAAATTCCGTGATAGGATTGTTACTGAAGAAGAGGTAAATGCAGGTGCAAGCAAAGAAGGAAAGATTCTGGTTAACGATCGTATTGCCGACAGCATGTTCCAACAAATCCTACTACGGCCAGATGAATATGATGTAATCGCAACAACCAATCTTAACGGCGATTATATTAGTGATGCAGCCGCAGCTCAGGTTGGTGGTCTTGGTATAGCGCCTGGCGGTAATATTAATTATAAAACCGGTCATGGATTTTTTGAAGCAACCCACGGAACTGCACCAAAGCATGCCGGACAGGATAAGGTAAATCCTGGGTCGCTTATTCTCTCAGCAGTGATGATGCTTGAGTACATGGGGTGGACCGAGGCAGCAGATCTGATCACAAAAGCCTTTGAGGAGACAATAAAACAAAAAATCGTGACCTATGATCTTGCAAGACAAACCGAAGGTGCAAAAGAAGTCAAATGTTCGGAATTTGGAGATGCGATTATCAAAAATCTAGAATGAAATTCAAAATGTTCGAGTATACGGGGTAACCTAAATGTCAAGAAAAAAAATTCGTGAGCACGATGCAAAAAAGATGCTGTCCACCAATCTGGGTAGGTATGGTTATGCTGATCTTCAGCTGGAAGTTGCACTTGCGGATGCAGGATCCGTAGAAGACAATTTCCAAAAACTTATCCGTGAAAATCCATGGCTGAAAACAAAAAAGCTTGTGGTGAAACCAGATCAGCTTATTGGTAAAAAGGGCAAACACAATTTGGTTTTATTAAATGCAGATTTTGATGGCGCGAAAAAATTCATCAAGGAGAATATGGGAAAAACCCTGGAAGTCCAGGGCATCTCTGGTGTGCTCACCCATTTCATCATCGAACCTTTTGTTGAACACAAGGAAGAATATTTCTTGGCAATCGTTTCCAAACGCAATGAAGATACCATCCTCTTTTCTGATAAGGGCGGTGTTGATGTTGAAGAACACTGGGATAGACTGATCCAAATTCCAGTACCCATTGATGCAAATATTTCTGACACTGATGTAAAAAACTCACTGGGTACGATTTCTCTACCAGATGATAAAAAGGAAAAACTCGCATCATTCATCAAAGCACTTCACAAATATTTTGTTGATTTTGGATGTACCTATATTGAAATGAATCCGCTTGCGTTTAGTAATGGCGGTCAACTGGTACCTCTTGGACTTGTGACTGAACTTGATGACTGTGCATTTTTCAAGTGCGAAAGCAAATGGGCTGGGCTTGAATTTCCAGAGCAATTTGGCAGGAAGAAATATCCTGAAGAAGAATTTGTGGCAGAACTTGACGATAAAACCGGTGCATCACTCAAATTGACAGTAATAAATCCAGATGGAAAAATTTGGCTTCTTGTTGCTGGTGGCGGAGCCAGTGTTATCTACACTGATACAGTTGTTGATCTTGGGTATGGTAAAGAGCTCGGAAATTATGGTGAATATAGTGGGGATCCGAATGAAGAGGAAACCTATCAATATTCAAAAACAGTGATTGATCTTGCAACAAGAAAAAATGGTAAGGTACTTATCATAGGCGGAGGAGTTGCAAATTTTACAAATGTTGCCAATACATTCAAAGGTATAATCCGCGCATTGCGTGAGGCAAAGGCAAAATTGCAAAAAAATAAAATGCAGATTTATGTACGTCGTGGTGGACCTAATTTCGAAGAAGGTCTAAAAATGATGAAGGGTCTTGGGAAGGAACTTGACATTCCAATGGAAGTCTATGGACCGGAAACGCATATGACAAAAATCGTTGAGTTGGCCATAGCTCACATGAGTGGTGTTTAACATGCAAACCTATGAATTATTTTCCAAAAATACCGAGGCATTTATCTATAATCTAAAGGCAGCCCCCATCCAGCGCATGCTTGACTTTGATTTTATCTGCAAAAGAAGCAAACCCAGCGTTGCCGCAGTAATCCAGCCTGGTGGTGATGGTTATCACAAAGCATTTTTCGGAACTAGCGAGGTGCTAATCCCCATCTATTCAACCATAGCTAAAGCTGCTCTAGCCCATCCAAATGCAGATGTAATGGTGAATTTTGCCTCTTTCCGTTCTGCCTATCCGTCCAGCAAGGAGGCTCTAGAAACAAAAACCATCAGAACAGTTGCCATAATCGCTGAAGGTATGCCTGAGCGTGAAGTTCGACAGTTGGTTGTCCTTGCCCAGAAAAACAAAAAAATGATAATTGGTCCGGCTACTGTCGGTGGTATAACTGCTGGTGCATTTCGTATAGGTAATACCGCAGGAACAATAGAAAATATTATTTCATGTAAACTTTATCGTCCCGGTCATGTTGGATTTGTCTCAAAAAGCGGTGGTCTGACAAATGAAATGTGCAATGTTATTGGAAGAACCACTGATGGTGTTTATGAGGCAATTGCCATTGGCGGAGATCGCTATCCTGGTTCCACCATGCTTGAGCATATGTTAAGATTCGAACAAAACCCAGAAATAAAAATGATTGTTGGTTTGGGCGAGCTTGGTGGCGATGAAGAATATGCAATAATTGATGCAAAGAAAAAAAATCTGTTAAAAAAACCCATTGTGATGTGGGTTGCAGGTACCTGTGCGAAAATGTTCCCAGGTGAAGTACAATTCGGTCATGCTGGTGCAAAAACAGGAAAACAAACAGAAAGTGCTGATGCAAAAAACAAAGCATTGCGTGAATCGGGAATCATAGTTCCCAATTCGTTTGAAGATTTTGATAAAACCATTGCCACCACATTCCAATCCCTTAATCTTCCTGCGATTAACGAACCAGAAGTGCCAAGACTGCCACTTGATTATGATGCCGCTGTCAAAAAGGCAATGATCAGAAAACCAACAAATTTTATATCATCCATAAGTGATGACCGAAAAGATGAGCCCTACTATGCTGGAATACCCATGAGCAAGCTTATCGAGGAAGACTATTCCGTTGGTGATGTTATTTCTTTGTTATGGTTTAAGAAAAAACTGCCAAAGTACGCCACCAAATTCATTGAAACATGCATAATTATAGCAGCTGATCATGGACCTGCGGTGAGCGGGGCGCACAATGCAATTGTTGCTGCACGTGCAGGCAAAGATACTGTTTCTTCCCTATGTAGTGGATTACTTACCATTGGCCCACGATTCGGTGGTGCCATAGATGATGCTGCAAGATACTTCAAAGACGGATGCGACAAGGGAATGTCAGCAGAACAATTTGTTGATGACATGAAAAAGAAGGGCATTCTCATTCCAGGTATAGGCCACAGGATCAAATCAGCAAAGAATCCAGACAAACGTGTTGAACTGTTGAAAGAATATGCGAAAAAGAATTTTCCATCCCATAAATATCTTGACTATGCCCTTGCTGTTGAGCAGGTCACTTTGAAAAAAGCAGATAATCTCATTCTGAATGTTGATGGTTGCATCGGCGTTTTGTTTGTTGATCTGTTTGATTCCTGCAGTGAATTTTCAAAGGAAGAGGTAAGTGAAATGGTGGAATTGGGTTACCTAAACGGTGTGTTTGTATTGGCCCGAAGTATTGGGTTAATGGGTCATGTGTTTGATCAAAAAAGACTGAAACAACCACTCTACAGGCATCCCTGGGATGATATTCTGTTCCTTTAATGCATGGAATGGAAATTTCCATCTTTGTCTCTTGTGAATCTATGTGCAATGTTTATTTTACAAACATAAACTCCTTCATTACTCTGGTTCAATGGAGACCAAAGTCCTTGGTATACATGGCAATTTGGACACGCTGGCATGGGATAACACCTCTATTGGTCGGTATTTGATAATGCAGCTAGATTTAAATAGTTTCCTGCTATCTTCTGTTCTATGAAACGAATTTTTGTAATTTTATTTGCAATGGCATTACTGATATTAGGTTGTACTGGTCAAACAAATATCCAACAAAATCCACCGTCCACTCCAAATACAACCCCACCACAATCAAATAATCAAACAACTTCCTGTGATAGCTATTGTCGCACTGCTGTTGCTCCATCATGTAACGGATCCTGGAACATATCAGGAACCTATCCTGATTGCAACTGCCATTTTAGCTGTCTCAATGTGGTTATTACAAACGATACCCAGAACAATTCAACTCCCCCGTTGCCCCCAGATGAACTTCCAAAAACCCCTGTTAATTTTACTAAAATTTTAGACAATGCATTAAGCCAAATTAACAATGAATTTTATTCTGATCATAGTGGCATGTTTAATGAGAAAACTCATACCTGGTATCGCATTTCTGGCCCTGGTGATTCTTTTGATACCACTCCCTCAGAAGTCAAATTCAATGGAAAGTCAATAGCCACAATACAGGCATCAGGTTTCACTATCTTTGATGGTGCAGACTCAACAGATATTTTTGGTGTTGCGATTTTCAATGCAACAACCACATCGTTGGATAACTACGGATTCACTGGAAGTTTTGATATAACCTACACACCCAAACTCATAGACGGAACGTTGTCGGGCTGCGTGGTTTACAATAAACAATACACCCAGGATTCGGCTGTTACCTACTATTTCGAATGTGAAAAATTAAATTGATTGTAGGAAACCATCGTTGCCTAGCTTGAATTTATGTGCTGGGTTAGCAGTGCATCTAAATTCATTATCTGCTTTTGAAAGTGCAGAACTCATACCAAAGCTCATACTACATTCCGGGCAACCTTTTACAAAATCACTCATGGGAATCTACTCCGCCGATTGGGGTATCGGCATATTTCTGGTCGTAGATTTCCATCGAGAATAAAGTATATAAAGCTATGTACTTTTTTGTCCAGTTAATTGTTGTATTCCGTTTTCTACTTTTTCGAGTTTTTCAATAATGACGTTTCGTGTATCCTCGAAGAATTTTAGTACAAAATCAGTATGTTCTGCTCCCTTAAATGCTCTAAAAACAGGATTCGTGTTGATAATTATTTTATGTAGTAACCGAAGAATTCCCAGTTGTAATGCGGCTGCCAAAGCAAATCCAGCATTTCCTTCAAGATAGGTGAGAACTCCAGCAGCAATCATTCCAGTCCAAAATACCGCCTTTGATATTTTATCCTCCCTTCTTTTGCGTACTAATTTTTGATAATCATCAGTTGCTATTGCGGTAACGTCAAATTCTCCTTTTTCATTTCTTCTTGCCATGGTGGTTACATCTTTTGTAAGTTGCACCACAAAAAAAACTGATCTTGTTCCATCTGCTTCCTTGTGAATTCCAACTGTCTGAGTCAGTGCTCCTTTTTGCTTACTGGCTTCTATTCTTCTCTCCAATGCTGCTCTTTGTTTTCCTATCTCCTGTTCTGCTGTGGTCTTTGCAGTTTTGATATCCTGTACGACCCATCCTGGATAGCTGCTCTTTTCACCGTGGGTTTTCCATGCAGTTAATCGTTGTCTTACAGTATCTAATCTGGCTCTAGTTTGTGGCAAGCCTGCAAAGTTGGCAACTACTGCTGCACCATTAACATGTCCGAAAAAGATAGCTCTAACCATTTTGATCTATTTAGTATAACTATTAGAAGGATTTAAAAAAATACGCCCCAACCGCGATATGTTCGTTCTTTTTTAACGAACCAGTTTTTGGTTCTTTTTTCCTAAAAAAGAACATTGAACGCGGACCGTAACCTTTCCTCTTCGAACCTTTTTATAATCTTGAGGAAAAACTGCATTAAAAAGGTTCGATCCGAAAACAAGTTATCTAAAACGCGAAGCGTTTTACAACAGCGAGTTTTGGTCCCGCTTTTCCTAAAAGCGGGTTCGCAGGGTCACGTCCTTTCCGGTGAAGTTGAATTTTTATTCAAAATCTATCCAGGTTAGACTATTGGGGCACTAACGAACATATTTAAATAACTATACCTTTTAAATTATTCCTGCATTTTCTGTAGAGAAATCTATAGTTCTTAGAATGCTATAACGCTTAGGTGGTATATTGAAACGATGTACAACGTGTGGTAAAAATACCAAAGATTTTGCGGAATTCCCTTGTGCAGACTGTGGCGAGAAGATTGTTCGCTGCCATTACTGTAGAGAGAACAGGAATAAATACAGCTGCAAATGCGGCTTTACAGGTCCATAGGTGCGTTAATGTCTGATGAATACAATGTCGCGGCCCAAGTAAAAATTTATGTGGATGATCCAGCCTCGCTTCCTAGCGTAAAGGCTGGTATCGAGAAGGTTACTAAAGTCCAGAAATTCTGGGAAGAGGATTTGGGCTTTGGAATAAAAGTTTTGAAAGCAAACCTACTTCTTAAAGATTCCGAGGGTGGAATGGATAAAATTGAACAAAATATCCGTGAAGTAAAGGGAGTTAGTGAATTTGAAGTTGAATCAGTTACAAGGTTGGTGTAATCATGGTAAAAAAAGTTGAAAAAATAGAAAAAAAACCTGTTAAAAAGAAAGAAGAAGCCGAAAGCTTCCGAGGTATAGTTCGTATCGCTGGAAAAGATGTCAAAGGTGAAAAGACACTTCAGCGCTCTTTATCTGCTGTTCGTGGTATCGGGCACACACTGGCCATGGTTGCAGCTAGTATAATACAAAAAGAATTATCCATCGATCCCAAATCACGTGTTGGTGATTTGACTGAAGACCAAATTGAAAAAATAGACCAGGTTCTATACACACTTCATGAACGTGATGTTCCAAAATATCTTTTGAATAGAAGAACTGATTTCAACAGCGGAACTGACAGACATGTTATAATGAATGATCTCATATTCGAAAACACTCAGGATGTTGAACGAGATAAAAAAGCATACAGTTGGACTGGTTTTAGACATACATTCGGACAAAAGGTTCGTGGTCAGAAAACTAGAAACACCGGTAGAACTGGTATGGCTGTGGGTGTGTTAAGAAAAGCAATTATCGCAGCACAGGGTGGTGCAGTTGCAGGTGCAAAACCTGGCGCAGCACCAGCCGCAGGAGCTGCACCGGCAGCAGCTGGAAAACCAGCAGAGAAGGCACCAGCTGCAAAGCCAGCTGCAAAGACAGCAGAGAAGAAATAATTGAGGTGTTTACATGGGTGATCCACGAAAACTTCGGAACAAATATGAACGTCCAAAAAAATTATGGGATGTTGATAGACTTAGACATGATAAAGCATTGGAATCTGAATATGGTCTAAAAAACATGCGTGAGCTTTGGAGAGCCACTGCTGAACTTAAAAAATACCGACGTGAAGCTAGACGTCTACTTTCACTTACTGATGAAGAAAGAAAGGATGATGCAAAGAAGATTCTTACTAAACTTGCTAAATTTGGCATATTAAAAGACGGTTCGGTTCTTGATGACGTTCTTTCATTGGAAGTACGTGCAGTTCTTGAACGCAGACTTCAAACCATGGTTCTTAGAAAAGGTCTCGCATTAACCTCTGCCCAATCCAGACAGTTAATTACCCACGGTTTTATT
Organism: Candidatus Bilamarchaeum dharawalense; assembly: GCA_902386555.1. Lineage (GTDB taxonomy): Archaea > Micrarchaeota > Micrarchaeia > Anstonellales > Bilamarchaeaceae > Bilamarchaeum > Bilamarchaeum dharawalense. Next base: position 38,330 of record CABMJJ010000007.1, on the reverse strand, counting down.
GCAGTAAACAACAAGATTGTTACCAGACCGGGTTACCTTGTCAGTGTTGCTGAAGAATCAGTCCTATCTCATGCTCGACCGATTGAATTACAATCGAAGGTTGTAGAAGATAAACCTCCAACTCCAGCTGAAAAACCTGAAGTAAAGGTTGAAGAACCCGCATCATAAAAGGTGTATTTATGACTGATCCAAAACCAGAAATTAAAACTGAAGTAAAAAAACCAGAAATCAAACCAGATCTAAAAGTCGAAGCCAAGCCTGAAGTAAAAGAAGAAGTAAAGGCTGAAGCTCCTCCAAAAGAAGAAATCAAGAAACCAAGAAAAATCCGTGTTGCTGTGGTTCACGTTTACTCATCTAAAAACGATACCATCATTACCGCAACTGATGTGAGTGGTGCAGAAACTCTTGCTTGGGCAAGCGGTGGAATGATGGTCAAATCACACAGAGAAGAAGGCCGACCCTATGCAGCCATGCAGGCCGCCATAAAAGTTGTAAACACCCTGAAAGATAAGGGAATTACTCACGTTCATGTAAAAATCCGAGCACCGGGTGGAGCTGGTACCAAAACACCAGGATCTGGTGCACAGGCAGTTGTCAGAACAATTGCAAGAACTGGCGTTCGCATCGGAAGAATCGAAGATGTTACTCCAGTTCCAACTGACTCCATGAAGAGAAAAGGCGGAAGAAGAGGAAGAAGAGTATGAAGCTCACCTTGGATAAAAAACATGCAAATAGGGTTGTGTTTGTTGCAAAGGATTCAGTTTCTACATTCGCCAATATGGTGCGACGCTATGGAATGTCACGAATTTCTGTGATGGCCATAGATGCTGTTACCTTCTATGACAATACCAGTGCTTTTTGGGATGAATACCTTTCCCACAGGCTTGGTCTTCTACCGTTACTAACCCCAGAAAATACTCCAAAGACAACCGAAGTTACTTTTTCTCTGGATGCAGAAGGCCCCAAGGTTGTCTATGCTTCTGATCTGGTTAGCTCAGACAAGGAGATTACTGTTGCAAAAGGTGCCATACCAGTAGTTACTCTAGGTCCAAATCAGCATCTGCGATTTGAATGTAAAGCTATTTCAGGAACAGCAAGAACACATGCCAAGTACCAGGCTGGTCTGATTGGTTATGGTGTTGAAGATGACACCATCAAATATGTTGTGGAAACATTCTTCCAGATGGAACCATCTGAAGTTGTTTTACGAACCTGCGATCTTATTCTAGATGACATTGAAAAAGTGGAAGCTGCACTTGGTAAGAAGCCAGAGAAAAAAGAAAAGCCAGCAAAAAAAGCTAAAAAGAAAAAAGAAGAATAATACTTCAAGCAGAGGTGGCGGAGCGGCCAAACGCGCTAGCTTGAGGGGCTAGTGGCTTAGTGCCTTCGAGAGTTCGAATCTCTTCCTCTGCATATTTCGCACACTAGTCTGAGGAAGTATGAACCGGTTCAAGTCTATTCTGCATATCTCATTGTGAGCCCGGCTTCGAACCACTAACCTATCCTAAAGTTAGACATAATCCTTAAGCTTAAATGCTAGGTATAACCCACCAGCCATGATACTCAAGAATATGGATCCCAGGAGGGCAAAAAGCATATCTGAGATTGGGTTGACAAATCTATCAATAATGAATATTACTCCAATAATAAATGCCAGGAAACAAAACGAATGGGAAGTTGCAACGGAAACGTTGAACATCATGGTTTCTTCAGACATAAACGATGGCTGTGCCCAGGTCAAATAAACTGAAATTCCACCGAATAGAATCAACCCCAATGCAGCGAATTTCATCACATTTTCTTCAATAAAAATACCTGCAAAGAAAAAGACAAGTGAGATGACAAAAAATGCGGTTAATAGTTTGTACCTTTTCACATCTTTCAAAAGATTTTTGTGATCAAACAGTCTCTTTTTTGGTAGTGCCATCTATTTCACTCTGAAATGAACAGCATTATGGATTATAATCCTATCCCTTAGAACAGCTCGGATTTGAGCATGTAATAGCTTTTATCGTGATCACAGGCCGGGCATTTGTTTGGTGGGGTTAAACCGTCGTGTACATAGCCACATTTGCCACAAACCCATTGTACTCTCTCTGTTTTTTTGAAAAGTGTTCCTGCTTTTATTTGTTCTAAAAGTTTGTTATATCGCTCTTCATGATGGGCTTCTGCTCTACCTATTGCTCGTAATCTTGTTGCCACATCTGCGAAACCTTCTTTTTGAGCCAGGTCAGCAAAATCAGGATACATTTTCGTGGTTTCGTAATGCTCTCCTTCAATTGCAGCGGCCAGATTCTCCACCGTGGTTCCCACGACATGTGGAACATCCGAGTCGACCGTCAATTCAATCTTTTTGCCAGTTTTTTCCATAACCGAATTCAGCATTCTCATATTCCATTCAGCGTGTTCAAATTCATTGTCTGCAGTTGTTATGAAAATATTACCGATATTCTGATATCCTTCCTTTCTGGCAATACTCGCGTACATGGTATAACGATTTCTTGCCATGCTCTCTCCAATGAATGCCTTTGCCAAGTTTTCCAATGTTTTATATTCGGTCATTACTAGCACCTACCCTGTTTCATAATCCAAACCATTTTAATTTTCTCTTGTTATCTACTTTTAGGTATCTTTATGTTTGAAGGAAACAGAGAATGCAGTATCTGCAAATCAGCGCTTGCTGAAAAAGAGAAAAATTTTGGTGTAAGCTTGCTAGGGTTAACCTATGTTTTTTGCGATAAGTGTATCGTCGCCCAAAAAGACGAGATAAAGAAAATCTTACACGACGAACATAATTGATTTGGTGGTTCCATGGCTGAAAAATTAGTTTCTGTAAAACCCGGGTCGTCAGAGCTTATACTTCCTCAGCCACTAACTGATATCCTTACTAAACATGCCTTGCCTGCCACGATTGTTAAAGATTATTTTTCCCATAATCGAAAAGGCATTTCATTTACTGCTGATCCTCAAACTGCAATGAAACTTACATATGCACTTGGATTTTTAGCTGCCTATTGTGCAACTGATGCTTTTGGTGGAAAAACATTCTTCGACAAATTATCTCGTTTTGAATTAAAAAAACTAGATGACAGGCTAAGCGATTTGGGAACAATAACAGTAACCGGTAATAAGCTTTTTTGGAAGCTTGAATTTTAATTACAAATAGCCCCACATTGTTAGTCTGTCGCTATCTTCCACCCATCTCACACCAATATCCGTGCGGTAGAACATATTCGGAATAATGATATTCCTTATTCTATTGTAAACTATTTTTCGTGCTTCTTCCATTGTGGTCCCCGAACCAGTCACAACCAATGCATAACCACTATTTCCAGCCAATCTCCAGTCGTTATCCACGAATTTCACATCGCCTGGGTGAACTCCTTCAAAGTTTGGTTTTTTGAAAATTATTGATGCATCTTCCGAGTATCTTTTGAATGATTCAGGATCATTGAAAGGAAATGGAGGCACAGCAACAACAATGCCTATTTCAAAAGCTCGTTTAGTTCTTAATTCTGGTTTTTCCTTTTTTGCAATTCCATATAGGAAGGTACCCCATTCACTGAGCACTCCTTCCATGCAAATGCTAATGTGGGGGTATCCAAATCTGCTTGTAAATTCCAATGGATAAATACCTCGTGAATTTACTATGCAATTAATGTCAATGTAGCCAACATAACCGGAGGCTGCAAGTTTCTCTTTCATCTTTACAAGTGTTGCTTCAAAGATTGGGCTTCTATTGGTGAAAAACATGGTGGTGCCCATTTCACCAGTACTGGGGCCGATGTCCCCAGGAAACATTCTCTTATGCTCAAAATTAACGTTTATCGGATAAATAAAATCTTCGCCATTGAAAAACGCTCCAACTGCTACTTCCACGCCCGAAATATATTTCTGAATTTGGAATTCTTTGATTTTTTTACCCCAGTTTTTCTTATATCTTTCAAGCATTTCCACAATGTCCTTGCCATCTTCTTCCTGTCCAACAAATAGCAGTTCCTTTTCGTTTTGTGCAAGTCCACTTGGTTTCAAAACATATCTATCTGGATTTTTAACAATGAATTCTACTGCATCATCAAAATTCGTGAAATTCCATCTTGGAATAATAGAAATACCAACCGCTTTCATCTCACTCTGTCCAAATTCCCGGTCCATCTCCAGCTTATCAGTGTAAATGCTGCCACCAACAACTGCCTTGCCGGCTTTTCTTAGTTTTTCTGCTTCTTCACCAAAGCCAAAATCATCGAATACAATTAGATCTGCCCAATCGGTTTCGTCTTTCCAATCATCAACCTTATCTACAAAACCATCGCAAACATCTTTCTGTTCCTTATCTTGGATATAATATTTTACTTCGTGGCCTTCTTTTTTTACTGCCCATGCAGTATCTCCAATCAAAGCATCAATCGAGACAAAAAGTACTTTAAGTGATTTTTTTGGTGCATTATTTCCGTTCATGTAGTTATTTGCTAGTGAATATTTATTTGCTTTCGTATTTTTTTATAATTTTTTAGCACCATTTTCAATAAATTTTTGTTAATCTGGAAATTCAAAACAAAAATTCAATTTCTAGCCATTTTTATCTATTTTTTACCATCCAAATAGCTTTTTATAAGCAAATGATGAAGTCTATACCCATGGTCGGCGGAATTAAAGGCATCGCCCGGCGGCCCTTCAATGGCGACAAAAGAATTGGCAGTCGGCATGCATATTTACTCGATCAGCTTACCAAACGTGGGTGCAAACCCAAAGTTGACCGTTACAATAATATCTGGGTAGTGAAAGGTAGCGGTACTCCATTCAGATTATTTTCTTCTCATTATGATGTTGATCCGAGAATTCGCCAATTGGTCTTTCGATATCAGAATGATGGAAATCGAAGAATAATGCTTGGGGTTCTTGATAACGCGGTTGGCTGCTATATCAACATGCTACTTGCTCAAAAAGGTCCAAAAAAAGGTCGTGCAATCTACATTTTTACTGCTTCCGAGGAAATTAAACGAAATCATCCAAGAATGTTTGCCAGAAGTGCGAGGGAAATAGTCAAACAACTTAAAAAAAGAAAAATCCATCCTGATTATTGCGTTACTGTGGATGTTACCTATCCCAAGTTGCTTCACCCCCAGGAAAATCTGAACTGGGATCAGAGTTATGAAAAGCTTTTTGATGTAAATGACACAACCCACTGCTATGTTGATGGATTTTCCCGTCCTGTTTCTAGAAGACTTGGTGTGGAAGTCGTAAAACGTTTCAAAAGTCCAAAAGTAGCAGTTAGAGACTTTCATGGCCATGATGAGGCCATTGTGTACGATCATCTTTGTCCGTCATTTGCATTTGGGCCTGTTGTCTATGGGCATTTTGATAAGCCCGAGCAGATGATGCCTTTGGCCCACCTTCAAACTGCTCTGCGTTTCCTCCGACGACTTTAAGCAAAGATTTATTAAAGAACACATTTCATATTTTATCAGGTAGTTTGAATTAACTATCAAAATAATCAGGCTATGCCTGAAGTATAAAATAAGGTGAAATATAATGGAAGGAGATAGAGGTAGCGATAGGCCAATGTTTGATGCAGTTTGTTCAAAATGTGGTCAGCCCTGCCAAGTACCGTTCAAACCATCTGAAGGTAGACCGGTTTACTGCAGAAATTGCTACAAACCAAAATCACGATTCTGAAATCATTTTTAGAGATTACGGAATCCTATTTATATTATTTTTTTATTAATTCTGTTTTTCTAAAATATCCAGAACCATTGATGCTGAATTAGCTCTGCAAATTTTATTTCTCAGTTCAGAGGCTTTGGCTACACTGGAAACAAAATTCACTGCCTTTAATTTCATATCTCCAGTTTCCACGGTGCCAACATACTTTTCATATAGTTTTTGATAATCTTTAAGCAATTTTATCCGATCTTTCAAATCATCTGGTTGTTTTCCAGCGAAAATCATAGGATTGGTCATTGCAGCACGACCTATCATAAACGAGTCACAGTATCCTTCTTTTACAAGACCATTTCCCTGTTCCAATGATTGAATATCCCCATTGCCCACGACAGGTACTTCCAACTGCTCGTTAATCATTTTTATCTCGTTCCAATTGCATTTGCCAGAATACCCCTGTTTCACTGTCCGACCATGGATTATTATGAAATTCACTCCAGCAGCTTCAATTTTTTTACAGAGCACCACAGTCTCTTTTATGCTGTGCTTCAGTCTAATTTTTACACTCACTGGTTTTTTTGTGTGTTTTTTCATTTCTCCGATCAATTTTTCTATAATCTCTGGTTGGTCAAGCAATGCCCCTCCTCCACCACTATCTCTTGTTCGTACTGACGGGCAACCACAATTCAGATTAAACCAACTAACAAATGGCATTTTCTCAGCCAATATCTCCATACTCCTCCCAATATCTGCTGGATTGTTACCAACCAACTGGATACCTATGTTCGTTTCATCTCTGTGAGCATCCACGCGGCCTATTTTTTCTCCTCGTGCAATGGCAGTTGAATTCACAAGCGGAGCACAGGTTGCGCAGGCATTGTATTTCTGGCACAAAAGTCTAAATGGTAGGTTCGTATATTCGTCAATTGGTGCCAGATAATTAGCATAAACCATATCCAGCCATTAACCAGAAACATTTATATTGTTTGTCAGGTTTTTCTATTCAGGAGTTCATTGACACAAGAGGTGTAAAAATGCGGATGCATTTTTACTTAATTGAAATCAGAATTTCAATGAGTGGCAAAATTGAACCAATTTTGTCTTCATAAAAATAGGAATTTTTATGAGGTGAAAACATGGAAGAACACACTGAGAGTACAAATCTACCGGAAAAACGAAGAGACGACAACACAGTTTATATCGGTAAAAAAGGCACAATGGGTTATGTGCTAGCTGTGGTTACCCAATTTAACAACGGGGCAACTGAAGTCTGCGTAAAGGCTAGGGGTAAACTAATTTCGAGAGCAGTTGATGTTGTTGAAATCGTTCGCCACCGATTCATGCCAAATGCGAAAATCCATGAGATCGCTATTTCTACTGAAGAACTTACCTCGGAAGATGGATCTAAAAATAAGGTCTCTTCCATTGAAATAAGGGTAATGAAATAAGCGGTGCCATGAAAATTCTAGATGGTAAGGGCATTTTACTTGCCCTTTTTTTTGGTTTTGTTCTTTTTGTTTTTGGTGGGTTCAGTTACCTTGCTCTAATGCTAATCTTCCTTCTTCTTGCCATACTAGTTACCCGTTATGAGCATGAGCTAAAACGCGAGCTTGGTCTCTATGAACATGAACGTGGTTGGGAAAATGTTCTATCCAACGGCTTATTGCCTTCCTTTTTGGCTGTTCTAAGTCCCATAACCGGACCAATGCCATTCATCGCATCATTGGCTGCAGTAACTGCGGATAAATTTGGTTCAGAAATCGGGGTGCTGGATCCAAAAAATCCAGTCTCTGTTCTTGATTTCAAACCAGTAAAACCTGGAACAAGTGGTGCAATGAGCGTGATGGGTACGGTGGGGTCATTCGCAGGTGCGGGTTCGATTGCTGTTGTATCCATATTCATCTTTAACCTGGATCCATCCCAAGCGCTCATGATCTCAATTGCAGGTATGATTGGTTCCATATTTGATACACTATTTGGTGTACTGGAAGAACGAGGTATTGGTACAAAAGGCACCACCAATTTTATCTGTTCCGTGATCGGTGCGATAATAGGATATTACTTTATAAAATAAAAAGGACCAAGGTCCTTTTTGGAGATAGATTCACATGAAAGCGTTTATCATTGCAGGTGGTGAAGGCACCAGACTTAGACCATATACATATACCTTGCCAAAACCAATGCTTCCAGTTGGCGGAAAACCAATCATTCACTATGTTCTAGAACATCTAAAGTCCAGCGGCGTTAAAGAAGTCGTTCTGGCAGTTGGATATTTACACGAAAAAATATCCGATTACTTTTCCGATGGACAAAAATTCGGTATGAAAATAACCTATGCTGTTGAAAAAGAAGCATTGGGTACTGCAGGTTCAATTCTGGCATCCAAGGAACATCCAAAGGAGCCGTTTTTTGTAGTCATGGGAGATGCCATAATGGATTTGGACCTCAAAGCTCTGGCAGATGCACATAAGAAATCCGGTGCCATTGCCACGGTCGCACTTCTGAAATACAAAACCAAAATCCCCTATGGTGTGGCAAACGTAAACAACGGTTTTATCGTACAATTCCAGGAAAAACCAGAACTTGAAAATTACATTAACATTGGTATATATGTGCTTTCACCAGAAATATTCAATTTCATAAAGGAAAAAGAGGACTTTGCCAAGGATGTTTTCCCCCGTCTGCTTTCAAAAGGTAAAAAAATAGCTGCTTTTAAAGTTGAAAAAGGAGTTTGGGTGGACATCGGACGTCTCGAAGAATACGAAAAATTGAAAGATGGTAAGGAAATAGCTAGGATGCTCGGCAAAATCTAGAATCTAGCATAGAGTAGAATTGCGATTATTGCAAAAATAACTTCCAGTGTAATGAAAAACAGAGCAAGTTTAGCCTCGCTGATACCTTTGGAAAACTTCATCACATACTGAGCGAAACTAATTGGTTTATCTGGTGCATAAAGTTTTCCGTTTTTCAAAATGCCTGCCCATCCCTTACTTGGGAATTTGTTTAATGCTTTAATGAAAAAATCAATAACATAGGGTATTACGAGAATGGCCCCAATCCCCTCAGTGTTACCAACAATAACCGTGCAAGCCAGGGTTCCGCCAATCACCAGATTACCCACATCCCCTGGAAAAACTTTAGATGGGTAGCGATTAAACCAAAAAAATCCTAACAATGCTCCCAGCATGCTCAGTGATATTATTAGCATCAAATTATTACCAGTCAAAAGACTGATGATGGCAATGGCCAGAAACATCACGATCCCCATACCTGATTCCATCCCATTGAATCCTGCAAGCATGTTTGTCAAATTCGAAGCAACTGCAATTCCTATTGGTATGAGCACAAGAATGTAAAGCAGACCAAAATCCAATGTTCCAATAATCGGAATGGTTAGAGCAGTACTCCCTGCTGCTTTTACAACAATAAGCGGGATTGCAGCAACCAATGGCAATAGGGCCTTTACCGCCTGGGGTATGTCCACTATATCATCCACTAGCCCGATAAATGCTATGGAATGGATGGTTATCAACGCAGCAAGCATAAATGTCAAATCAAATGTCCATCCAAAAAAAGTATGAAGAAAAATTGCAAAGAGAATTCCACCGGTTGTACCAGCTACAATGGCAATTCCTCCCATCTCAGCTATTTCTGGTCTGTTTGACTTATTGATGTCGTTTCCAACCATCTTTGCCCTAAGCAATCTGGGAATAAGAAAAAATGTAAGGACCAATGAAGCAGTAAGAGAAATAAGGAAAATCAGTAAATAACCTATCATCGATACTCCCGTCTGGGAATCTCCAAGAACAATTAAATAGTTTTGCGTACCCGATAAAGTCAATGGCAATCTGTCTTGTAACTGGTGGCGCAGGTTTTATTGGATCCCATCTGGTGGAATTACTTTTAACCAAAGGTCACACTGTTAGGGTTTTGGATGACTTTTCCACTGGCAAGGTTGAAAATCTAGCAAATGCTACGGGTGAATTATCAGTCATAAAAGGAGATATTTGTAACAAATCCACAGTGAATAAAGCCTCGAAATCCGTGGATTTTATTTTCCATGAGGCTGCAGTTGTTTCTGTTTCCCAGTCCATAAAAGATCCGATAAAAACAACAAACATTAACATCAACGGTTCAAAAAATGTTTTAGAGGCAGCATTGGAAAACAATGCAAAAAAAGTTATTTTTGCTTCGTCAGCTGCGGTCTACGGTGACACCAAACCCCCTCTCTCGGAAGACCTGGAAGGCAAACCGCTTTCACCATATGGCAAATCAAAACTTGAAGTAGAACTCCTATTGAAGCAGTACCATAAAAGTAATGGTTTGAAATTTGTTGCCCTTCGCTACTTCAATGTTTACGGACCAAGACAATCAGCATCATCAGAATCTGGTGTTATTGCGACTTTTCTTGATGATTTTCATAAAAATAAGGTTCCTGTTGTTTTTGGTGATGGGAAACAAACCCGAGATTTCATCTACGTGAGAGATGTGGCCCTGGCAAATCTAAGGGCAATGGAAACATCAAAAGCTGATGGTGAGGCAATAAACGTTGCTACTGGGAAATCTATCGATCTCAATCAACTTGTGGCTACCCTAAACACCCTCTATGGGAAAAACATTCAGCCAGTTTATGATGGAGAAAGGGTTGGGGACATAAAATACTCTTATGCAGATACAAAAAAAGCAGAGACTCTTCTTGGATTTAGTGCCAATACTACTCTTGAAAATGGTTTGAAAAGAACAATGAAATGGCGTGCCTGTTTCTGATTATTTTTTTGATCGAATTTTTTCAATCACTTTTTTTGCATATTCACTGTCAAAATTCTTTTCCTTGCTTAAAATCTCCGCCACCTGTTCAGCTTCTTCAGCAGTAGCACCCACGTAAAGCGCAACGTTTCTTGCATGCAATTTCATATGCCCCTGTTGTATCCCGACGGTACTAAGGGCCATCAAAGCAGCCATATTATTGGCTAGACCGACGCATGCCATGGCCATTGCAAGTTCTTTTGATGTTTTAGCATTCATAATTTTCAAAGCAATTTTTGCTGTCGGACTGGTATTTATTGCAGGGCCAACAGTTGCCACTGGGAGTGGTAATTCAATGGAGCCCACCAGGTCTCCCGTTTCATTTTTATGATAATGGGTCAGTGAGTGATATCCCCCAATTGCAGCATAGGAATGAGCACCAGCTTCAACTGATCGCCAATCATTTCCTGTTGCAACGACTACTGCATCAATACCATTCATGATGCCCTTGTTATGGGTTGCACAGCGATAGGGGTCTACTTTGGCAAATTCATAACCATCCAGAATTCCTTCTATTGCTTCTTCACCTATAATCTCTTTTTTCCATACTGCTGATGCTCTAGCCTTTCTCTTGGTTGCCAAATTGCTAATTATCCTAAGTCTTATCTTCCCACCAGTTAATTCGGCGAGTGTTGGAGCCACGTTTTCCAAAACCGTATTGGTCATATTTGCTCCTTGGGCATCACCCACGGCAATGGCAAAATCAACCACGATCATGTTGCCTCTGCTGGTCGTGTATTTTTTTATTTCAAATCCACGAGCACCACAACCAAATCTTTCATGTGGTTTCATAAATTCAGAAGCAACATCCATGATCTTTTTCCGATTTTGTTCGATTTTTTTAACTGCCTGATCCAGATTCTCAATGCCAACCAGTTGGATCTGTCCGAACATAATTGATTCATCGGTATCTGCTTTGAAACCCTCTGGCAAAGCCAATTTTGCTGACTTACATGCAGCAGCTATTACGGAAGGCTCTTCCACAGCCATTGGAATCAGAACTGGTTTTCCATTTATAACAAAATTAAGTCCAAGACCAAGGGGGATGTGGACTGCACCAACTACATTTTCCACTATCTTGTCTGCCCGATCCAGTTCAAGTGCTCCGCTGTCTGTTAGTACTTTAGCCTCATCATCAGTAAGATTTGCAATTTTTTTTATTTTTGTTAGCCTTTCCTCTATGCTTAATTTGTAAAATCCTGAAAGTTCTTCCATACAATCTACCTATAATTATTCTCCAATTTGTCCAATGCGGTTGCAATATTTACAAAGGCACCATCTACTTTTTTCAGATAAAACCCTTTGAATATCTCCTTGAGATTTCTGGTTTCACCATCACCCAATAGGTACCTCCCTTTTTTCCTGCTCAATACCCCGAGTTTTGTCAATCTCTGTAAATGATAATAGACTGCCTTTGGATTTTGTTTTTCCTTGGTATTGCTTTCAAGTTTGGCAATAATATCCCTTGTTGTTGGCGATTCCTTTTCCACGTGTAACTCAAATATTACTTCTAGGATATCCAGTAGAAGTTTCCTGCTTTCATTTGGCATTATGAGGCCAAGAGAAAGTGCCAACCATCTTACAAGAGACTTACGCGCCAGGATAACCTCCTCTGGCAGAGCAAGTTCTCTTATCGTTAGCTCTGAACGTATGAGCTTTGACTCAGGGATCATGGTTCGATTTCTATGAGAAAGATTATAATAATAGTTGTGTAAGTAACTCTCGTGGTAAATGTCAATGTTCGCTGTCATCCGGATGTGCTTTTTGGTTATACAAACCACCACGTTGAACTAATCATACGTGCAGAGAATCCCAAGGAGCATGCAGTGTGGATGGAAGCTGACATTTCGGTTCCAGAACACCTTTCGCTTAGTCCTCACAATTCTCTGAGCAAAGGCCGTGTGAGGATCGGTATAATCGGCAAAAATGAATTTTTGGAAAAAGCCGTACGCGTATACAGCACAACGTTAACCCATCCGCGCATGTACAAATGTTCCATAATTGTTTACTCATTCAGCCGGGATGGTGTAATAGAACACAGATTGGAAAAATCCGTGAATATCCGTTGTGAAGTAAAAAAAGAGGCATCAATCTAGCTATATTAGTTTTATCTCTTTGTCTGCCAATAAATGTGATAGGTATCCTAGGACGCCCACTACTGTAAACTTCCAATCCAGTAAGACATAAATTATCATCCCAAAAACAAAAGTTGCAACCAACGAATGGGTAATCCCCCTATGTTTTGGTTTGAAAAATCGGAATAATAGAAAATAACCGCCCAGAACTGCCAACCACATGATGAAAATCGAAACATCTGGACTGCATATTTCACCATGACATCCAGACCAATAAAGAATGGCAAAACTTGAAAAAATAAATCCAATATCCAGAAGTTTTCGACCCTTGCTCATTTCATGGTCTAAATCTGGTGTCAATGCGCTAAGTGCACCAAATATTGCTATTACCAGAAGATCACTAACCTCATGTGTACTAAGTAGGTAAAGTATTAGCACTGAGCATAAAGCACCTATTACGGCATGGGAACGCCAACGCATATAATAAAAAGGAAAAGAAAATTAAAAAGGACCTAGGTTGTCCTTGAACGGCGAACCGTTCAAGACAGTTGTGAAACGAGATTTCACAACACCTTTTTAATCTCCTTTAAATTTGAAAAAATTAAAAAATTAGTTGTTTAACTCGTAGGATACACTAACCGATGCACTCATATCAACCTGGCCTGGCGAAATTGTGGTTGATACATCTTCATAGGATGCACCTGCTGATGGCAATGCCTTGTAGTTATTGTAGTAATACGGAGTTGCATAGCTGTTTTCACTTGCATAGACTACCTTTCCAAGTGTAATCTCTAAACCGGTGGCAATTCTCTGGGCTTTTGCTTTTGCTGCAACTGCTGCCTCTTGCAATAGTGTTTTTGCCATTTCGCTTCTTGTTGTTTCCTTTAATGTGAATGAAACAGAGTCAACAAAAGTTTGATTCACACCTGCGGTTGCTGCAGCATCTATAACATCTCCACCTTTATCTAGCTGTTCTACATCTACTGTGAGTCTGTGAACTGCTTTGTATCCTTTTAATTCGTAATCCCAGTGACAGTTTCTGTCATCCTTATCACATACATAGTTGCTTTCTCTTACCTCATCAACGCTGTAGGAAGAGGTTTGTATCTTTTCTTCTGGAATACCAAGATTCTTTAACTTGGTTAAAAGATCAGTCATTACCTGGGCATTTTGCTGTTGTGCATCCTTAGCATTCAATGCTTCAGTTTCCACTCTAAGATCTATCTGAAGTAAGTCTGGGGCAACTTTTCTTGTTGCCGTAGCAGAAACACTCAAATCATGTTCTGGTGGTGCACTTGAAACATAAACATTGGGGGTGCTATTAAAGTGAGACAAATCCACTTTTGGTGAATAATCTCCTTGAGCTAGCATATATCCCCCTCCTATCATACCTAAAGCAAGTAGAAGAGCTGCAAAAATCATCATCTTTCCGCAACCTCCACCGTCTTCGTAACCTTCTTTCATATTTTCACCTCATAAAAAGAACCTTAGGTTCTTTTTGAATCTCCTTTTTAATTTGATATTGGCTTGCAAATGCCCATGGCATCTGCAGCATTTTCTGGTAAATAGTCTGTACAGTAATAACTATCTGGGCAATTAAAACCAGCTATTCCTCCGCACTCACAGTATTGTACGCATTGTAGGGTACATATAGTTCCTTCCAGTGCACCTCGGCAGGCTGATCCGCAGGGATTCCAATGTCCACCTGCAGTGGTGCATGTTACCTCGGTAAGTGTTCCATTTATTTTCTGTACAAATGTCCTATTGTCTGGAGTTCTGCACTGTGGTGGATAGCTTTCAAGTATTGGATATCCTGCAGCAGCACATTCATCAAAGTTTGTGATGTTTGAATAATCTGGACATGGTGCAAATGTACAATTGGGTCCGGTTCTGCCTACTGCACTACCATCCGGACATACTCTCGCGTCATCTGGACACATTACTGTGCAATTCTCTTCCCATGGACGTATACACTTTTGTTTAGCATCACACCAGTTATAGCCGGCAGACAATTTACATCCGTGTGAATCACTGTCATTTCCGACCACAGTTCCATTACCTGGTTGGTTGTCACCCAAACAGCCAAAAAATAGTAACCCACCTGCAAACACCAACATTGCAAATATGAACATTTTCATGTTCTAGCTAACTCTGGCAATATTTAAACCATTTCTTTTTTGATTCGGTCCTAGCCGAAATTCGTGTCGTTATCGAAAAATTAGCTATTTAAGTCTTCGTTAACCTATACTCTCATGCGTTTTGGTTCTATTCTGCTATTTCTAATTCTTTTTTCCCTACCTATTTTTGCAACTCAGACGCTAGTCGTATATACAACCGTTGTCTGTACTCTAGGAGACTCCTATTACTCAACAATTCAATCTGCCATAGACGATTCGGTGGATGGTGATACAATCATTGTATGTGCTAATGGCACCGAACCTTATTATGAAAATATCCTGATTGAAAAGCAAATTAATCTTTATGGGTACGAGTCCGGAGTAAAGCTTGCTTCACCTGATGGTACAGGAGTCGTAAAAATCCTGGCGGACAATGTAAATTTTTCTAATTTTACTATTGAAACGTCACTTAATTATGGAGAGTCGGGTATTTGGGCAGAAGGCGCTCATTTGAATATCGATAACATAGACATTTCAGAACTTCTTGGTGATGATGGTGAAATAGATGGTTATGGGGTTCTCGGTTTTGCATCATACAGTAATTTTTCACACATAAATATTCACAATACTGATATTGGTTATCTGTTGTCCTGGGATAGTTTTTCAACAATATCTGATGGTAGTGTGTATGACTGTAGATATGGGGTTTACATCCAAGGTCCAATGGACGAGCACTATTCACGATCTCACAAAATGGAAGCTATAGACTGATTAATTCAGAGACTAAATCTGGCTATGAAAAAGCAGATGAACTTAATTTTGATCTGACTCTGTGTACTGTTGAAATACCACCTGGGAATATTACAATACCTCAAGAAAATAATACCTTCCCTTCCGATCACAATATCTCAACTGAAAACAATACCATTCTAATCAACACTACCTGCCCAGTTTGTTCAGATGGTTATACTTGCAAGAACTATGCCTGCGTGCCATTAAACGAAAACCTAAATTGTCCAAATAATGGATTGGTAGGTACAAACAAAACCTGCACTGTTCTTCAGGAAGAACAAGTGTGTAAGAATTGTGATTACCAAATAGTCGATCCGGTTGGAAAGATCTACACGGGTAAGACCGATGAGGCTGGTACCTTTACCTTACCATTACAAGTGAATGGTACCTATCGCGTTTCCATCATTAGAAATGGTCAAATAATCCAATCAGTAACCGTAGATGCGCTTTCATCAACAAAACCAATTGAAAACCCACCGCAGGTATACGTTTCGCAGGATTGGACATTCCTATATGCTCTGCCCATCGTTCTTCTCCTAATACTCGCTGTTTACCTTTACTGGAGAGTAACAAAGAAAAGAAAGTAACTGTTCAGGCAAGAATTTTAATTTAACCCTACGATTCATACTCATGAAACTGTATTTTTTATTATCGCTTATCCTTCTTTTTTATGGTTGTACTAGTCCAGCAACTAAAGATCGTTTAGACGCTATCCCATCAGATGCCATAAAAATGACTCCGCAAACTGATATCTACCCTCCAATATTACATTCATCAGACTGGAACGAACCTATCCCCCTTTCAAGTGCTATAAACACACCTGGCGGGGAGGATTCTCCATTCATAACTCCTGATGGTAATACTCTTTATTTCTTCTTTACACCTGACGTCAGGATTCCTGTGGAAAAGCAGGTAGCAGATGGGGTTACTGGTATTTACGTTTCAAAAAAAGTTAATGGTACCTGGACCAAATCTGAAAGAGTGGTTTTGCAAGATTCAGGGAAACTTGCTCTTGATGGTTGCGAGTTTGTTCAAGATACCACGATGTGGTTTTGTTCGGCAAGAGAAGGCTATACTGGAATCAATTGGTTTACTGCGGAGATGAACAAAAATGGCATCTGGCAAAACTGGAAATATGCAGGAGATCAATTCAAACCAAGTTACGAAGTAGGGGAACTTCACATTAATACTGGTGGCGATGAACTGTATTTCCATTCATCTAGAGCTGGTGGCAAAGGAGGGCTTGACCTCTGGGTTACAAAAAAATCCAATGGACAGTGGGCAGAGCCTGAAAATGTTCTGGTTGTCAACACCCTGGATAATGAGGGCTGGCCATTTCTAAGTCAAGACGGTAATGAGCTTTGGTTCTTGAGGTTCTACCAAGGTTCTCCTGCTATTTTTCGATCCACGAAAATTAATGGGAGCTGGGCTGAGCCAGAGCTTATAATCTCACAATTTGCAGGTGAACCGAGTCTTGATAATCATGGTAATCTGTATTTTGTCCATCATTTTTACAATAATAACACGATGATTGAAGCGGATATCTATGTTGCATATAAAAAATAAATTTTTTTTGTGGTTGGTTGTATTATTTACCATCACTCTAGTCCTACTATCTGGTTGTGGCCAGCAGAAATCTCCAACCCCAAATATGCCTAACCTTAATGGTACTGTGCTGAAAGGGGTTACAATTACCCCAAAAAGTTTCCAGTCTAATGATTTCACTGATTTTTTTGTTAAAGCTAAACAAGCTGGCCAGATCGTGGCGTGGGCCGGGGATTGGAATGAATTGGGAGGAGATAAAAATGGGCCAGAGGTTACAGCTGAGCTCGCTTCTACCTATGATTATACCCCGGTCATAGAAGTTCAATTTTTTACTCAATCTAATGGTCAATTACTAAGGCCATTTGATGAAAAGACCAAGTCAGATTACAAGGCAAAAGCAGTTGCGTTTGCGGAACAATACAAGCCAGCCTACCTTGGTTTTGGTATCGAAACAAATGTTCTATCTGAAAAATCACCCGCAGAGTTTGAAAATTTTGTTCAATTCTATGGTGAAGTTTATGACGCAGTTAAAGCAAAATCCCCAAATACAAAAATCTTTACGGTTTTCCAATTGGAAAAGTTGAAAGGGCTGGGATTTTTTGGTACGCCAAATAGCCAAGCTGAGTGGTCATTGCTTGATAAATTTCCAAAATCCGATATCCTCGCTTTTACTACCTACCCTGGTCTAGTTTACAAGTCCCCATCGGAAATACCAGCAGATTACTATTCTGATATCCTAACTCATACCTCAAAACCCATAGCGTTTACTGAAATAGGTTGGCATAGTGCTGCAGAGCCTGTTGGGTGGGAAAGTAGCGAAGAAAAACAAGCAGAATTTGTTTCAGTTTTCTTCAACCGCACTAAAAATCTTAATCCGGAATTTGTGGTCTGGAGTTTCCTCTATGATCAAAATACAACCAAACCATTTGATAGCATGGGTCTTTTTTCATCTAATGGAAATCCTAAACTTGCTTGGAATATCTGGGTGGCCTCTAAAAATTAATAGTCTACAGTCTAATTCTATTGAGTAGAGCCATTTCGGTTAACTTTTTATAACTTATTCTACATGTTTATAATTATGTCAAAATCAGTATTTATAGTTAATATGCCTACTGACAGAGCTATCCATGCTCAAGTTAGAAAATTCAGAAATGATATGGGCAATACAGGATTAGGTCTTGAAGGTCCATTTTCAGATTCAAAACATTCTCTTGCACCTATTCTCGAGGCTGTCTTAGCTAAAATGACCTCAAGCGGCATGGACCCAGTATCTGCAACCGCGCTAACTCTTTTGCCAGTTAATACCCTACAAATTGAAAGGCCATTGTTGGATACACCATTTGTATTTTCGTTCAAAAGTTTGCCATCTTTCTCATCTGGTGATGTTGCTTCCAAGGAACCAATCTCAACTCCCTACGGCAATGCCAGGGCAATTGATCTAGAAGATCTGGTTCTGCTTACTGTGGGTGTACTGCGCAGGCTTGGTCTCCCATCTTTTGTTGGTTATATGCATTATGATGGCAATTCACCCCATATTAAAGGCACCAGAGCCCTTCTTTCTGTTGTTGGCGGAGAGGTTGTCCAAGCATTGCCAGTGGTTTTTATTCCAGAACCCGAGCCACAGATTCTTGGCTATCCATTTCCAAGACCTATTCCGATTAGAGTGACTTCTGCGGTTACTGGCTACGAAATTCTATCAGATGATGCACTTTTATCATTGGCAACACTTCGTTCGGTTTCACTTCAGACCGAACGCTTGATGGCAGCTGTTAGAACCAATCCAACTGCTCTTCCAAATATAGATCCTACTACCCTTGGCCATATGCTTTATCGTGGTGCCGGTCTTTGGCTTCCCAGAGATGGTGAAACTGCTATAAAAATGGCAGGGGAGCTAACCGGACGAGATGTTAGCGGTATTACTAGCGTTAGAACTATCCTAGAAACCGATGTTGTTCATGATACTGGTTGCCAACCCTGTCATACTGTAAAAGCAATGGAAAAGATGCTTTGCGATAGGGCGCAAGCCAAACTCCGTGAACCTCTAGGTGCCGTAATCCCTCTAATCTCTGGTTTTCACGGGCTTGGTAGTAGCCGAATCAGAGTTGACTTTTCTGATTTATTCAAAATAATCGCTGACCATACCTGTGTTCAAGCGTTAACTCGCTATCTAAAACTAGCTGAGGATATGCATGCACATACTCATGATGGAAAAACATGCAATGCTTCGAGATACAATTAGCCAAAGAAAGTCTAACCTGCCATTTTTGCTTTCTTTTCTTTATCTAATTTTCTTTTAATTGCTTTTAGGCTGACAAAACTGTCTCTTTCCATTTCTTCAAGTCTGAAGGTAATAGATTTCTTAGTCTCCTCGAGCCTTGGAATAAGCACGAACTCAAGAGCATTAACCCTTCTTTTCGTTTTTTCTATCTCAACGATTAGTCTTTTCATTGCAGTCTCGGTTTCAGCCAATCGGATCACCATCTGCAATATTTCATTAAAATCATCAACTGCCGCATCGATCTTTGCGCTTGTGGCTGCCACCGAATAGGTTGGCAAGCTAAGAAAGTGTTTATGTTCCATTTTTGCATCTATATTAGGTATTTTTACGCCCATGACATTTCTAACTTCAATGTCAATGTCTATCTCTTTCTTAAGATCAAGCGATACCTTGGTCAGTTCCTGCATGTTATGGTATGTTTCAGCAAGAGCAAGAGAGTGATATCCCTGGGCCATTCGTTGGGCAAGCTGGCCACGGAGATCCTGTGCCTTTTTAAGAATCTTGAAAAATTCCAAAATAAGCGCATCTCTTTTTTGTTTCAGGAGCTTGTGCCCTTTAACTGCTAGCGTAATGCGCTCCTTGGTTTTTATCAGTTCCATCCTTGTTGGATTTACGTCCGTTGCTCCCATTTATGTTCCCTCTAAAAAGAACCCACGGTTCTTTTTGAAACCCCCTTAGCTATCCCCATTTCCGTTTTTCTTCATGTATTTTGGAATGTGTTCTTTCTTAACTCTCTTGAGTTCTTCTTCAGGTAGAATTGAAAGCAAATCCCATGCAATGTCAAGAGTTGTTTCTATGTCTCTGTTTTCGTAGGCACCCTGTTGTACAAATTTCTTTTCAAATTCATCAGCAAGTCTCAGGAATCGCCTATCAGTTGCAGATAATGCTTCTTCACCTACAACTGCACTTAAGCTTCTCAAATCTCTGCCGTTTGCATAACCTGCGTAAAGCTGGTCTGAAACTCCCTTGTGATCTTCTCTTGTTTTCTTATCACCGATACCCGAGTTCATCAACCTTGAAAGTGAAGGTAATGGATCAACTGGTGGGTAAATGTTCTTTCTGTGAAGATCTCTGCTAAGCAAAATCTGACCTTCTGTAATGTAACCAGTTAGATCTGCAATTGGGTGGGTTTTATCATCACCAGGCATGGTTAAAACAGGAATTTGTGTAACCGAACCTTTGCTTCCACGAACACGGCCAGCTCTTTCATAAATTGTTGAAAGGTCTGTGTACATGTAACCAGGATAACCACGTCGACCGGGTACTTCCTGTCTTGCAGACGAAATTTCACGCAAGGCTTCGCAGTAGTTGGTCATGTCCGTAATAAGCGTAAGCACGTGCATCCCCTGTTCGTAGGCAAGATATTCAGCTGTTGTCAAAGCAAGACGTGGAGTAATAATACGTTCAACTGATGGATCATCAGCCAAGTTCAAAAATAGCACGGCACTTTCCAAAGCACCTGTTTTTTCAAAGTCCCTCATGAAAAACGAAGCTTCTTCGTGTGTAATACCAATTGCTGCGAAAACAACTGCGAATTTTTCACCAGTTCCCCGG
Source organism: Candidatus Bilamarchaeum dharawalense (assembly GCA_902386555.1). Lineage (GTDB taxonomy): Archaea > Micrarchaeota > Micrarchaeia > Anstonellales > Bilamarchaeaceae > Bilamarchaeum > Bilamarchaeum dharawalense. The sequence continues at coordinate 17,502 of CABMJJ010000007.1, read as the reverse complement.
ACCTTTGCCTGCCTTGCAATCTGCACAGTTAGCTGGTTGTGGGGAAGACCTGCACCAGAGAAAATAGGCAATTTCTGACCTCTGACTAGTGTGTTCATACCATCAATGGTTGAAACACCTGTTTGAATGAATTCGTTTGGCATTTCACGTGAATATGGGTTGATTGGAAGACCGGTAATGTCTACTTTTTCTTTTGGAATAACTCTTGGTCCCTTATCTCGTGGTTCACCAAGACCAGTGAAAACACGACCAAGCATATCTGTGGTCAATCCAAGTCTCATTGTTTCTCCAAGGAATCGAACTGTTGATTGTGTGGTACTAATACCTGTTGTTGAACCGAAGACCTGCACAACTGCAGTGTTGGTACTAACATCAAGCACCTGACCTTTTCTTCTTTCGCCATTTGGCATCATAATTTCAACGATTTCATTGTAAGCCACACCGCTAACATCGGAAACTACGACCAGAGGACCTGCGATTTCAGTGATTGTTTTATATTCTTTCATTAGTATCACCTCATTTTGAGAAGATCATCAAAATTAACGTCTATCTCCTTCTGGAGTTTGTCAAATTCTTTCATATCGGCAATTTCCTTCATTCTGCCGATGGTTCCCTTTACCTTTAATTCGTTGATTCTTTTCAACTGCACACCAAGATCAAGAGCATTGTTCGTTCTTTCACCGAACTTCATGATGGTTTTAAGCATCTGATATTGTTTTTTGAGTTCGCATCTTGCATCAACGTCACTGTAAGCATTTTGTTGAAGGAAGTCCTCACGGATCATCTTGGTTACCATGAGCACTGCCTGTTCTTTTTCTGGTAGTGCATCTGGACCAACCAACTGGACAACTTCCTGTAATTCTGATTCTTTCTGAAGAAGTCCCATGGCACCTTTGATCATTTTTGTGAAATCAGATGATACATTTTCTGCATAGAATTCTTCCAAAGCATCACTATAGAGCGTATAGCTCTTAAGCCAGTTAATTGCTGGGAAGTGTCTTCTGTAAGCTAAGGACGCATCCAATGCAAGAAACACCTTGGTAACACGCAGGGTGTTCTGTGAAACTGGTTCTGAAATATCACCACCTGGAGGTGAAACAGCACCGATAATCGAAACCGATCCATATCTTTCATCAGTTCCCAAGCATCGTACACGGCCAGCTCTTTCATAGAATTCAGCCAGTCTTCTTGCAAGGTAAGCAGGATAACCTTCTTCACCAGGCATTTCCTCAAGACGACCACCAATTTCACGCATGGCTTCTGCCCATCGTGAAGTTGAGTCAGCCATCAAAGCAACATCATAGCCCATGTCTCTGAAATATTCAGCAATGGTAACACCAGTGTAAACACTTGCTTCACGAGCAGCCACAGGCATGTTGGATGTGTTGGCTATCAATACGGTTCTCATCATCAATGGTTTGCCTGTTTTCGGGTCAACCAGGTGTGGGAATTCCTTAAGCACATCGGTCATTTCGTTTCCACGTTCACCACAACCAATGTAAACCACAATTTGCGTATCTGAATATTTGGCAAGGCTTTGCTGGGTAACTGTTTTACCAGAACCGAATGGACCCGGAATGCAAGCAGTTCCACCTTTTGCAATCGGGAAAAAGGTATCAACGATTCTTTGGCCTGTAATAAGTGGAATGGTTGGCGGGAATTTTTCAATGACTGGTCTTGATTTTCTTACGAACCATCGTTGATACATTTTAAGCGGGTATTTTTTACCTTCGTAGGAAATGGAGCCAACATCATCTTCAATTTTATATTTTCCAGATGAAATTGTCTCAATCTTACCTTCGTATGGCGACATAATTTTATGAACAATGATATCTGTTTCTTGAACGGTACCTATAACATCTCCAACTTTGACTTTGTCGCCTTTTTTCACTACGGCTTTGAATTCCCAAACTTTTTTTCGGTCTAGCGCAGGTGCTTCAATACCTCGTGTAATAAATACACCTCCAGCTCGTTCTTCAATAACTTTCAATGGTCTTTGGATACCATCGTAAATACTCTCTAGAATCCCTGGGCCAAGTTCAACTGATAATGGCTGACCAGTGGTTTCAGCTGGTTCACCTGGTCTAAGCCCAGAAGTATCTTCGTAAACTTGAACAACTGAAGTATCACCAACTATTTTGATAATTTCTCCAAGAAGTTTTTCATTGCCAACTTTAATAACATCGTAAAGTCTGGCTCCTGGTACATACGCTTCCACAACAGGACCGCTTATTCTCTTAATATGACCTTGTTCTTTTGCCATAGTTTTTTCACCTTAAAAGTATTATTTTTTCGCCGCCAGGTCAAAACCCAACGCGCGTTTTATCAACGTTCTGATTTCATCTCCTTCGGTACTTTTCCCACTGTAGTCTGGCATTGGAATAACCACTGGATAGGCAATGGTACTAAGTTTTCTCTTCAATCTCCAATCCACTTTGTTGAGCATGACTTCGCTGGTGATGATAATTCCATATTCCTTGTTTTCAAGGGTTTTTTCAAGTTCGGTTTGAATGGTTTTATCTGTTGCAGTAATTGTATTATCTATACCTGCAAGCTTGAACCCCATCACCAGGGGCGCGTCACCAATAACTATTATTTTGGCTTTCATTTTTTACCTCTAGACAACCACTAACATCTCACGAACTTCGTTTTCAGGAACATTGAATTCTTTGCATTTTGCTATTTTTCTTATGTTGTTGATTTCCTCTTCTTTCAAAAGTAGAAAACCAACTATCACACCAACCGATAGAACAGTGGTGTGGAATGCAAGCACCTTCTGTGCTGTAATGGATTTTTCAAGTGCAATTTCCAAATCCGTGAGCTTCAGCTTACCTGCTTCGCCCTTCAACTCGATCTGACGGAATTTTGGTCTGATGATATGGATAACTGCCTGCAAATCCTTGGCTTCGATTACTCTATTAAGTGTGAGCTCATTGAGCGTTCCACCTTTTATCAAACTACCAAAAATCTTTTCTTTGTTTATACCATGCCTCTTAAGTCTTTCAATAATGAGTATATTCTTCGCATCAATCTCTCTTCTAAGAAGCTGTCTAATATCTCCAACTTCCTTTGCACCAACTTCTGAAAGTGCATGGTCCATGAACATGTAGATATAGGCGTCGATAATGGTTTCCATCTGAAGGAACATGTCCAAGCTTCGTAATGCACTTGTGAAGCTTTCACGCATTCGTCTTGATAGATTAGCCGTACCTATGGCAAGCATCTTTTCTCCAAGTTCTGTTCGTCTTAATTCTCGCATAATACTTGCTTCGTCAGCTTTCATTATCCTCTTAAAGTCCTCTTCCCTAAGTCCGCCGACTTCAAAAAGATAGGGTCTTACCTCATCGTAGCTGCGCTTGAGTCTTTTTGCATGCATAAGCGATTTGAGATTCAACAGATCCCAGCGAATGAGCAAAGCACGGACAACCGCCTGATCTTCTTTCGGGGTTATTTTGATAAGCTTCCGAACTATTTTTGCAAAATTTCTGGAAGCTGCCAATTCTACCAGAGCCGAGCCAGAATAGTTTACTGCCGCTCCAGCCAATTCGTTTTTATATCCTGTTTTATAGAGGAGTTCCACCATGGCTTCGACAGAATTTACTCTGATCATTTCTTCCAATTGGTTTGATTTTAGAAGAAGACCTTTCATGGCCTTGACTCTGGCATTGGAGTAACCGTATTTTAGTGCACGGCTCTCAAGTTTTGGCATTTGAAGATTCATTATTTAGCCCCGAATAATCTATCATAGACCTGTTTTCTGATCTCATCTCTTTTGGATTCAAACAAGGTTTCCAAGGTTAGATCAATAATGATCTTGCCGTCGTTGGTTTCAACAAGTGCTCCGCCCAAAGATTCCAGGTCCTCGACAATCTTCGCATTTTTCAATGCAGGGATCAGGGATTTATCACCCTTAAGAACATGGACGGTTACTGGCGAATCCAATTCGGTTGCAGCGTCCGCTACAGCTCTACCTAGGAATTTTTTGTACTCAGGGTTCTTTTTTACATTCTTAAGAGCATCAAAAAACTCCTCTAGTACACTCTTGATTGCGTCCTCTCTTGCTTCGGCAAGAATGCGCTTAGATTCTAATCTCGCCCAAGCCAGACGTTCGTTTTTTTGGTCATTAAGAAGTCCGTCCACTTCTTTTTCAGCACCGGATTTCATTGCCGATGCTTTGGAACGCTCTTCCTCAACCATCTTTCGTACGTGGGCTTCTGCGGTTTCGATTATCTTTCGCGCATCCTCATTGGCCTCAGTGAGAAGAGAGCCTTTCAGCTTCTCTATTCCCATTGTGAGCACCTTAAGCTGCGCCGCCGATCTTCAACCATAGAAGTACTGCGACGAGGAAACCGAAAACTGCCAGAACTTCTGGAAGTACGATATAAATCAAGATGTTCTTTTCCATCTCTGGTCTTTCTGCAACAGTTCCAAGAGCTGCTGCACCCAACGTACCCTGTGACCAAGCTGCTGCTAGAGCACTCAATCCCATTGCGATTCCTGCACCAATTGCAAGTCCGCCTTCCGATGTTAAAGCTGCTATTGCTTCTGCCATTTATTTTCACCTTTATAATTTTTTATTGTACAAAGCGAATGGAATGAAAACATCCCCTCCGCCGTGTAAAAATTTCGATCTGAATTCAACTATGTTAAGTCTGCCGCCCTGTATCAATGCTTCAAACATTGCAACAAAGCAGTTGAGGATATGAAGTACTAGAAAAACCGGTACCATGATAATAGCCAGTAACCCTTGGGTGGGTAATGGTCTAAGAAACTCATTGAGAAGTTCGGCGATGACTACACCTGCTATGCCAACTGCCGCAATTCGGCTGTAGGATAGTATATTCCCAGTAAAACCAGGCACTTCGATGATGCCTATAATTCCCTCGGTTATCCCTATTATTATTACTGATAATACCAACACTACCAATCCTGCTATGGTAAAATCTTGTGGAAGAAGTCCTAGTTGTGGACCCAAGGCCAATACGATGGCAAGTTCAACACCAATCCAGGCTATTTTTGCTATTGCATGTTTTTTATTGTGGTTCCATTCGTTTAGTGCACCCAAAACAAAGCCGATTGCAAGATGAATCATGCCCATGGCAACGCTCAAACCAACCAGTATCAGGATATTCTCCATTCTAGCTAATCCATGGTATAATGGTTCATGGAGAAGTTGCACGCCAGTCCAGTCACCAATGAACTCTGAAAAATGGAAATGGGTCATTCCTGCCCACTCATCAAAAACCAAACCAAAGAAAATTGTTGGTATGGATGAATAGAGCCAAATTTTGGAAACATTATACATTATGTAGCTTTTTTCAAATTTCTTCATAAGAAATAATGCGAGTAATGCTGATATCACTCCGTATAATACATCACCCACAATCATCCCATAGAGTACGGGCAACGCAACAAGATACATCATGGTTGGATCTATCTCAAAATAATTCGGCATTGAATAGCTTTTTGTAACAAATTCCATTGGAGAAGCTAGTCCTGGATTGTCCAGAACTGTTGGCGGAGTTTCATCATGACCAAAATGAACATCCTCAAGGTGTGCTTTGCTGCCATATTTCTGGACAATGGTCTCAATTTTATTGAGATCAGAACCGATGATCCATCCTTCAAGCACGTATAGTGATTTTGATGAAGAAAATCTGGATACGATCTCAGCCCTATCAGATTCAACTTCCAGGGATGCAATCAAGCTTTTAACTGTCTGTATATTTGCTTTTGAAACTTCGAGCATTTCCTTTTGAACTATTTTCAGTCTCGCTTTCTTCTCATCCAGTTCTGTCTTTATCCTGGCTATGACATTTTTAGGGGCTACCATATCTCGAGGGAGTTCAATATCATTAAACCCATTATCTGAGAGTATTGGATCAATTATCTGAGCAAATTTCTTTTCAAATAATATTAGTATAATATTACTATCCTTTTCATTTATCACATTACTGTTGGTTCCAAGTTTATCAAGGGCCCCCATGAGTTTTGATAATTTTGCAACTGGAACTTCTCCAACTCTATAATCAATTGTTCTTGTTGAGAGGCCGCTAAAATCTATATTTTTAAAATGAAGAACTTTGTTTACTACCGCCGATTCATTTTCCAAGGTTTTTATTCTTTCATTTAATTCATTTACTTCCTGGTTAAGTTTTCGAAGCTGTTCCTCGGATTTCAAACTCCTAGCCATTACAATTGCTTTCTTACCATCAATAATTTTAGGTTCACTTCCATCTCTTTTTCCAATGGAAGCTTCCATAAGATTTAGAATTGCACGAAGTTCGAGCAAAACACCTGACACTTCATCAAATGCTGCCAGTGGTCTACCGCTATCCAACCCTTCGTATTTTGTTTTTCTTATATCAACAAGACCGATTTCATGAAGATCTTTAATTAGGTTTTCAACTACTGATTTAAGTACGATCAATCTAACCTTTCTCATGCTTTTCGGTTTAAACATGTTATACCTCAAAGGGTAGCTAGGAAATCTTTTACGAGCTTGCTTATCTCACTGTTTTCAAGTTTTTTCTTTGAAAGCTTGGACCCATCATCCTTTGCTTTGCTAACTAATTTTTCCACTTCCTGTTCGATTTCCTTGCTTCCTTTTTGCAAATGTTCGTTTTTGTAAGTAGTAAGTTCTTCCTCGTTTTTCATGCGTTCATGTGAAATTTTTTCTTTCGCATCACGCATTGTTTTATCGGCCTTTTCTTTAGCCGAATTAATCAGACGGTCGTACTCCTCTTCAGCGTCTCTTATTTCCCGAATGGTCTTAACAAACTCTGGATGTTCAGATACTTGATGCATACTAACACCAAAACAAGTTAAACCTTAATTAAAGAAGAAATGTTTATAAACATGAGCCAACGAATATTCCTCTACCGTTTTCTATACATTATTGATGACGTGTAATGGTGATTATATGGGTGCCTACAAGTATATAGCAAAAACTCTACAGAAACAGTATAAAGATAGAGATTCAACTTACCGAAACAAAGTCGTATCCTGGAGATCCGGTCCGGCAATGGTTCGCGCTGAAGTTCCATCAAATTTAATTCGTGCACGCAGACTTGGTTACAAAGCAAAACAAGGTTATGCCATCGTACGTGTTAGAGTTGATAAAGGACGAAGAACAAGGAGAAGAACCAGTGGTGGTAGAAAACAAAAAAACTACTATCTGTTTGTTCAACCACAACAATCTCATCAGGCCATTGCTGAACAGAGAGTTAATCGTGTTTATAAAAATCTGGAAGTTCTTAATTCCTATTGGGTTGGTGAAGATGGAAATTACAAATTTTTCGAAGTAATTCTTGCTGATCCAACAAAGGCAACTGTTAATGTAAGCTCTGCCATTAGACAGGGTAAAGCATTCCGTGGTCTTACCTCAGCAGGTAATTCAAGAACACCAAGCAGGAAGAAAGGCCTAAACAAAAGACTTAGAAGAAAATTACTTACAAAAAAAGTATTCCACTTCAAGCCCTATGTTGCCAAGAAAAACGCGTAGCCTATGTACGACATAATAAAATGTTCCGCCGAGGCGTCTTCTTTTGGTTTTTCTAATTTTTTTAATTTCGAATCTGTTAAAAATAAAATTGTGATCGTTGAAAATCTGGAAGCAGCAGCCAATTACAAAAATAAAAAAGTTCTGATTGTGCTCAATGACTATGCTTTTGACGAGGGTGCCATACGTATAATCGCAGAGAAAAAACAAGTTTGTTTTTTGATTGATCTTGGTAGATTAATTCGCTCCCATGGCATATCTCGTGCTGTTGCATTTTCCAAAATCCGCAATTTTCTAAGATTATGTGTTAAATACGGTGCCTATTACTCATTTGCCAGCTTTGCTGATACCCCCTCAAAAATACGCACCAGTGATGAGTTACAAAATCTAATTCTGCTGTTTGATCTCAATCCAGGTCAAGCGAAATTCGCTCTAAAAATGGTAAGCCATTATTTACCCTGACTATACTTACTTTTCCACTTTTAGTAACATTTAAAAAGAGTTTGCACCACAATAAGTTTATGAGAGTCAAAACCGGTATTATTTTGGCAGCAGCAGGAGCAGCCATGCTTTATTACGGTCACAGTCAAATGAACAGAGAATATTCAGCTGAAAGTGTTTTCCAGCGTACAAAACCTAAAATAGAGATGCTAATGAGGGCAGATCCCTCGGCACAGGAAAGAATGATTCAAGGTCTTAAGTCAGGTCTTAAAGGCGCTAAAGATGATACTGAACGCTGTAAAATCGGATTGCTTGCAGACGCATCAGCACATGCTCGTGGCGACATGGAAGTTGCTAAAAAAATAATCGATAGGCGTTCATTAACTCCCTATGCCGAATGCGAACCAGAAGCCAGGGCAGACAAATCACCAAATAAATGGTATAACTATGGTGGCTGGGGGGCAATCGCTCTGGCAGCAATTTCCCTGGTTACAAGCCTCGTAGAAGCTATCCGCAGAAGAGGAACAGCAACACCCTAATCTTTTTTATCATTATTATGATTGTTTATACCTACTTTTCCACTTTTAGTAACATTTAAAAAGAGTTTCACTCATATATCATTATGGAAGCAAGACGGTTAGGCTCAGCACTATTGGATGCACTAGGTTTGGTGCACATTCCTACTTCCAGACGGGGATTCAAAAACAAATCTCCTCTCATGACAATCAATCTCATCAAACCAGTTCCAAAACCGCCAAAACGAACAGATATTCGCAAACTAGTCCCAGAATCTACAATCGATCGTGTGTCAATGTTGGCAATAGCTTCTGCCCGTAGAAAGGCTCTGGATGACTTGGCAAAGTCAATCCCCTATGCAGCTATTTCTTCCCTACCATTTCAGGAACGTTTAACATTTGCCAAAAGAGATGAAATTATTCGTGCTGGCATGCATGATATGAGTATACATGAATTGCGTTTACTTACCAGTCGAGAAGCAATGTCAAGGCATACCGAAATAACTGTTCAAACATTACTATCTGCTGGTTTCTCACTTGCCGATGTTGTACAAACCCTCCATGTAATACCAGAAATTTTGAACAAGGTTCCAGGGGAAATTTTATCAGCCGTTCAAGAGGTTGCAGGTGGTTCCCCAACTTCCCTGGGCGAGGCTCTTGCTCAACTCAAAGCCAAATTGACCTACGTTCCAACCATGCTTCGTTAAAGTTCCTTGCCAGTAAGCATATTGTAGGCCAGTAGATATCGTTCACTTGTTTTTGTTATCACATCCTTTGGCAGTGTCGGAGGAGGTGGGGTTTTGTTCCAATTGGTCTTTTCTAAATAGTCTCTTACAAACTGTTTGTCCAAACTTTCCAGAACACCATTATCATATTTTTCCTTCAACCAATATCGTGATGAGTCTGGGGTGAGTGCCTCATCAATCAGAATTATCTTTTTCCTTCCATCCTTTTCTGTGTAATTACCGAATTCGAATTTGGTATCTGCTAAAACCAAACCCGATTTTTCTGCCTGTTGTTTCCCAAAATTGTAAAGTTCAATGCTTTTTTGTTTTATGGTGTTATAGGTTGACTCACCAACAATTTGTTTTGCCTGTCCCTCACTTATATTCTCATCATGTCCTTTTTCTGCCTTTGTGGATGGTGTAAATATCGGTTTTGGTAGCTCACTACCATTTTTCAGCCCTTTGGGCAGTTCCATTCCGCAGACAGTACCTGATTTTTGATATTCCTTCCATGCACTGCCTGTAATATGCCCACGTACCACACATTCAAGAGGTAAAGGCTCTGCTTTATTTACTATCATGCTTCTTCCGTTCAAATAACTAGGCAGATTCGCTGGTATCGCATTTGTCAAAAAATGGTTTCCAATTATGTCAGATGTTCTTGTAAACCAAAAAATAGAGAGTTTAGTAAGCACCTCACCTTTGCGTGGAATTGCTTCGTTGAAAACAACATCAAATGCACTTAATCTGTCCGTTGCAACCATCAACAAATGGTCATTGATAATATAGGTGTCTCTGACTTTTCCTTTTCTAAGAAGCGATAGATCAAGATTAGTTTCTCTAATAGTTTCCATATTTTGCTTATGTAGAAGAAATTTATAAGTTTATTTTTTTGTCTGATCCATCAGTTTCAATAGTTCCATAAGCATTGGAATTGTTAAAACTGGTTTTCCGTATTCTTCTACATCGTCTGACATTCTAGGGCAGGCGGTGTTGATATAACAATCAAAGACCATGAAATTATTAACGTTTAATGGTTCCAACTCATTGGCAACTAGAATTTCTGCTTCCAGTTTTCTCTTTTCCATTTCTTTTTTTGCCCATTTCGCATTAGTGAGATTAAACTGGCCTGGTTTGGTGCTTAATAAAATTCCGAATTTAGTACAATTAAGCGCTTTTACTATCGTTCCTTTTCTTTTTTTCCTCAGAATTTCTATTTCGCTATTTATCTGTTTTATGCTAGAACTGAGCGGATTGAAGATAAAAATTGGTTTTTTACTATCAATGGCAAGGGGGTGAAACATACCATTGCCGATAAAGAGGATCGCATCAACCCCATCTTCGTTTTTAAGTACGGCACCAGCATCGCAACCAAGTACCTGTCCCTCTTCCTGTGTAAGTTGGCCTTTATTTGATACCACTTCTTTTCCGTTTTTTTCAAAAAACTCTTTAATTTGTTTAAATTGATGGGACTGTTGAACTGTCATCCCTATTGTTATTTTTTTATACTCTTTAAGTGCAGGGAGCGCTTTTTCAAGATCCTTGATTTTGATATCTACTCTAAATTCGATATACTCAACTGGTACCCCCATATCAAGTTTGCCAAATTTATTGTGTCCAAAATGAACAATCTTATCCACTTTAAGTGCACGTGCTTCGTCGATGGCAATGTCGCATGCGCCATAGCAGGAAGAGGCAGAAAGATAAATCTCATGGCCCTCTTTTTCATATTTTTTAGCATATTCCATGGCTTTCTGTTTAAGTCCATCTGGGAATTGAAGTAAAATTTTCATTTTAATCCTCATTTTTTAATCACGTGCAAAGCAGAATAATGAGAATACTTTGGATCCAGAAAGTATTTTTTTCAGTTCTGCTTCCAGTGCCGGTCCTTTATACTCTCTTTTCATCTTGCGGCACAGAGTTTCTAAATTTCTTTTTTGTATAGTTAGAATTCTTGCATTTTTTCCAATGGAAACATAATCCGGTGGTTGTTGATCTAGCTGGTTTTCCAATGCTCTGTTGATTATTGCTAGTTCCAGTTGATTTATGTCGAAATAGGAAGTACTTACCTTCCTTTGTTTCGCCTTTTTTTCCTCGCTTTCGAGTTTTGGCATACTATCCCTTCGCTTTAGAAGTATTTAACCCTTTTCCTGGGTTTCCATTCGTGCAAAAATTATATCTGTATTACTTTCCATTATATCTTCAGAATATCTGACTATCTTATTGCACTTTTCCAATAGCATAAGCAGTAGGAATGTTTTTGATATATCTTTTTGTTTTTTTAGTGTACTGTCAGCTTTTTGATAGGACTCCTTATATTTTGCAATCGCTATTTTGAATTTACTGGAGTCAAGTTCTTTTTTTGTAAATGCTTCATAGGCTTGGCAATAGACATCCGAGGCGTTCAATACAATATTTGCTAACCATTCGTTTCGTCCTGCTTCTTTTGCACTCTTACAAATATCCACCAGGTGATCCCCCACCTTTTCTATGCTTTTTGCAACCATTGCGCTAAATACTGCCTCTCGTTGTGGGATGGTATTAACCACCAGGTCTCTTAGTAAAAGGATATACAGTCGATCCACTTCTTCTTCTTTTTTTGATATCTCTGTACAATTATTCTCACCTTTACAGGTTTCAACAACTAGTCCGAACATTGATTTTGTAACGTTAAATTCTCGTTTAACCACATTTTCAATATCCAAATCCTCGTAGGTCAAAATGCTAAGTGTAATTTCACCATCCCCTTCGGCTATAATCTCAACGCCAGATAAAAGTTGTCTTGTTTTTTCAGCATAGGTGCTGGTTTCCTTGCCTTTCAGAATTATTTTATCTGCTCCTGCAATATAGGCAGATACTATATTTCGCATGGTTGCATGCTCGCCTTCAGTGACTGATATGGTGTATATTTTTGGCTCTTTTTTTACCTGTTTGGGTGAAATCGTGATGGTTCCGTCGTTATTATCAGTTATATAAACCGGCGCACCCTTTCCAAGCGATAATTTTTCTATCCATCCATGGGGTAAGGATACGATATATGTATTCCTTCCTGTAAGCTGTATCTTTCTCGGAGTCTCCATATGCATTCACCTTGGTATATACCAATATTATTCAAATATATACTATGTACGAAAAGTATATAAATAGCGCTAGTCTTTCACTAATTGTGAAAATATGAATGGTATGGTAGGGAGAGCTTCAGAATCAAGAGATAAAACTCTACGTGATGTTACTGGTGTGGACTTTTCATCAGTTAAATATGCTAAAAAATGGAAAGAAAGATTGGATTCTATGCTAGAACATAAACAGAATGTTCTCTAATTATTCATCCTCGTATTGAATTGCAGAATCGTCCTTATCCTTGTCACCTTTTGACAAAGCAGAAAGCCTGCGCAACATAATCTTCTGTTCGGCACTGGCAACAATCCTTCTTGTTCTTTCTACGGCATCTGGATTAACTGACATACTGGTGATACCAAATTCAACTAGTTTCTCAGCAAATTCAGGGTAAACTGAAGGTGCCTGGCCACATAGCGAACTGGTAACTCCATATTTGTTGCAAATGGTTACCACGCGTTTTAACGAGCGCAAGACTGCTTCATTTCGCTCATCAAATCCTTTTGCAAGTGTTGCATTATCTCTGTCGATACCGAGTGTTAATTGGGTTAGGTCGTTTGTACCTATTGAAATCCCATCTATACCTTCCTTACAGAATAGATCAATCAAAACTACCGTACTTGGTACTTCGACCATTATCCATAATTTAAAGTCCCTTGTACGATAAAGTTTGACCTCGGTCATCATATCCTTTATGGCACGAAGTTCGCCGATCCTTCTCACAAACGGAATCATCAACCAGAGATTTGGAAGATTATATTCCTCTCTAACTTTTTTTATGGCTTCCAGCTCCATTTTGAAGAGTTCTGGTTCCTGAATGTATCTAGCCGCACCTCGATATCCCATCATTGGATTCTCTTCATGGGGTTCGTACTTCTCCCCACCTTCCAGGTTGCGATATTCATTGGTTTTGAAATCTGTTGCTCTGTATACCACGGGTCTAGGGTAGAATGCTGCAGCAAATCTTCGTAGGTCATCGGCAAGTTTATCCACAAACTCTTTTTTCCTGCCATCTTCAAGCATCTTTCTCGGATGTTGGCCCATGCCAGCTACCATAAATTCTGCCCGTAAAAGTCCGACACCATCTGCTGGAAGATTGGCTATCTTCTCTGCCTGATCAACGTCAGCCATGTTCACATATATCTTTGTTCCAGTTACTGGCACTGAACCGGTAACATGAGCGGTTGTTCCAGCGTTATCTTTTGCCGTTTCTGGAGCAGACACAAATCCCTCGTAAACAATACCATGGCTTCCATCAACGCTGATCTCCATATCATCCTTCAAAACAGTTGTTGCATTACCAGTACCAACGACACATGGCACACCCAATTCTCTGCTAACTATGGCAGCATGGCTTGTCATGCCACCAGTATCAGTAATAATTGCTGCGGATTTTTTCATTCCAGGTACAAAATCTGGGGTGGTCATCTCAGTTACAAGAATGTCCCCTCGTTGTATGTTCTTTATCTCTTTTGCGCTTTTTACTATCCTGACCTTACCCATACCTATTCCAGGTGATGATCCAAGACCACGAACCAATATTTTTGCCTGTCCCATACCCTGTATTTTTGTTTCTTTTGGAGCTTGCATTTTTTCACCTTTTTCCTTTTGTTTAACCAATTCTCCGCCGGTTCCTTTTTCCAATCCGGATTTATCTGTCAGTGTTGTAATCGGTCTGGATTGGACGATATATAAATTACCTTTTTCAAATGCATATTCAATATCCTGAGGATAACTGTAATGTTCTTCAATTCGTTTGCAAATTTTTGCAAGATCCTTTATCTCCAAATCAGAAAGTTTTTGTTTTTGTTGTGCTTCCTCTTTTATATCAACTTTTTTATTTTTACCGTCTATTTTGATAAGCATCCAGGTTTGTTTTGCAACGCTTTTATCAATAATACCAAATTCTTTCTTGTCAATACGATAGGTATCTGGTGTTACCTGCCCACTGACAACCACTTCCCCTAGACCATAGGCGGTTTCAATGGATAGAATATCTGGGTCTTGGTAGAGCGGGTCCACAGTAAATACTACGCCTGCTTTCTCGCTCTGTACCATCATCTGGACCACTGCAGCAAGGCGAACTTTCATGTGTTCGAATTTATTCTCGACTCTGTAATATATGGCTCTTGGTTCGAATAGGGATGCCCAGCACTCTTTCACTGCGGCAACCACATTTTCACCACCAAAAACATTCAGGAAGGTTGATTGCTGGCCAGCAAAACTTGCCGTTGGAAGATCCTCGGCAGTTGCACTACTTCTAACTGCAACATAACACTGCCTTCCGGCCATCTCATTAAGTTCTTTGTATGATCGAATAATTTCCTCTTCAACATCTTTCGGAACCGATCCCTGGATTATCATCTCTTTGATTTTTTCAGAAGCAGCCATAAGTGCATCATTATCATCCACATCAAGATTGCCGAGAATTTTGGTTATTGGATCTATCAAATTATTTGCTTCCAAATGTTTCAGATAGGAACCACTTGTGACGACATAGCCATTTGGGATTGGGAATCCATTTCTGAGCATTTCTCCAAGATTAGCGCCCTTTCCTCCTGCCTCAGCTAAGCTAGCTCTACTCAGTTCTTTAAACCACATGACATTTTTCATATCAAACTCCCTCGTGATGATTAATTCGGGTTAGCACTGGACCTATCAATTGTCCTGGCTCCCGCGACTTAACCTACAATCGTATATATCGTTTATAAAACTTCTCAGCGTTTTTTCATCATTGGTGTACCTATGGCAGATTGCGGTGTTTGTATTGCTGGCCCCATGTTCTTCCTTGCAGGACTTGGAATGATCTACGGCGGTGTACAACGTTATCTTCTGGAACAAAAAATAAAGAACATACCAACATCCAAGGTTCGGTCTGTTGCCGTGGGTCTAGTTGAAATATTTGGAAAAGCAAAATGTCTTGATAGTTTAAACAGTCCAATTTCCAAAGTTAAGTGTATTTACTGGAGTTTGAAATGTGAATACTACAAAAGTGGCAAACACGGTGGTTGGCGAGATTTTTACACTCCATCCACCAACAAACAATTTTATCTTGAAGATGATACTGGCAAAATGTTAATCGATCCCAATGGAGCTGAAATCGATATACCGTCGGATTTAACATCAACTGGATATTTGGACGACAAGGGCTTTCTTGGTATGAAACGGAAAACACTGGATCCAAAGATTCTGGATTATCTCAATAACGCCCCAGATGTTCTAGCCAAGTTCAAATCTCATTCCCATACCGAGCTTCGGGTAACCGAATCCTTCATTGCAGAGGGCGATCCTTTGTATATTCTTGGTTCTGCTGAACCTAAGGAAGGTGCAAGTAGTGCAGTTCAACAGGAAAATTTGATTATTCGAAAAGGAAAAACTGATCAGATTATGTATGTGAGCGATTCCAATGAAAAAAAAGCAGTTGAAAAAATTTGGTGGTCCATTTGGCCCATGATCGTGGGTGGATTTATATTTGCAGCTATAGGATTATACCTATTGCTTGACCTGGCTGGTGTTTAAATGGCTTTGATCGCCCGGATGAAACGCGATCAAATATAAAAAATGGTGATTTTTTATGGCTTTGACCGGCATTCCGGTCAATAATAAAAATTTTATTAATTAGAATGAGGGTGAAATTTTTATGGCTGAATTTGCATTAATTGCATGTGTTGGGTTTTTTGTTGTTGTTTCCATACTTCTTGTTCTGTTTTATATTGTCTCAATCTTCAATGGTTTAATCTCACTTAAAAATAATATTGATAAATCCTGGGCAAATATAGACGTGGTTCTCAAACAAAGATCTGATTTGATACCTAATTTAGTTGAAACTGTCAAAGGTTATGCAAAATATGAGAAAGGTGTTCTGGAAGATCTTACTAAATTGCGAACTGCAATGATGAGTGCCACTGGCCCAAGTGAAAAAGCAAGAGCTAACGATGCTCTTTCTGCTAGTCTTAAATCTATTTTTGCAGTCGCGGAGAATTATCCAAAACTTCAAGCCAATGAGAACTTTTTGAAATTACAGGAACAGCTTACTGCAATGGAAAATCAAATTGCAGATCGGAGAGAATTTTACAACGATTCCGTTGTTCTCTATAACACAAGAATAGCTTCAATACCTGATTCGTTTGCAGCTTCCATGCTGGGTATGCAACCAAAAGAATACTTCAAAGCAACTGAAGATGAAAAAAAATTAGTTGAAGTAAAAATAGAAAATTAGCGGTGATGAGAACCAAATTCGCGTTGTCTTTGTTCTCTTCTTTCTCCCAGAATGAATGCTGAGACTTGGTTTGCTTGTTTTCCAAGACCATCTATGCTTTCCAATGGTTGTGCTAGGAAAACACCTCCGTTAGATACAGCAGCAACAAATGTTGGTTTTCCTTTTTCGCACAAGACTCGTGCAGCACGTGAGGCACCGTTCATGTCTCCTGCAGTTTCTTTAACAACACCAAAAACAGTTACTCTCTCATCTCTGCCTGTTCCCTGAAATTGACAAACAAATTTGAGTGTTGCAAATGGTCCTTTACCTTGGATAATTGTTACGTCTCTCTTAACTTCCAATGGATCTGCTTTCTTCCCACCTTTATCATAAGCCATAGATACACCTATATTTTGTAATATTTACAATGTCCAGTAATGTTTATAAACTAACACTCTATGGCTTACGCTAACCAGTAGTTAAAATAAAAAAAAGGCACCCATACGTGGATGAAGTAACGACAAGTTGGGTCCTGAAATTTTAGCTTACGCTATAATCTACATGGACCCAGGAGTTCAATATCCCGTAAGTTTTGTATTTTTCACAGCAGTGAATTATACAAAACAAGTGTTAATAATATGTAGATTAGACCGTTAGTAACTGCAGGCTGAAACGCTCGATTTCTCTAGCGCATTACACCTCAGTCCTATCAAGCGGATCTGCTATCCGCGGTATATGCCCCCTCGTTTTAAGAGTCGCTTCGACCTTAGATGCTTTCAGGTCTTATCGACGTGGCGCGTGGCTGCTCGGCAATGCAATTCACAACCGATCGACTAGAGGCGCCGAATCTCCGTTCCTCTCGTACTCAAAGATCCTTTCTCTCAAGGGGCAACACTTCCAGGAGATACTACCGTACTGTCTCGCGACGTACTGAACCCAGCTCATGTGGGACTTTAATGGATGAACAACCCAACCCTTGGCCGCTCCTACACGACCAGGATGTCC
>CABMJJ010000006.1 GCA_902386555.1 Candidatus Bilamarchaeum dharawalense | reverse complement strand
TGCAGGGAGCACATTACAAGAACAGGTCTGGCAGCAGAACCTAACTTTTTACCTCTCTGCTAATATCATTTTGGGAGCTGAACTATATAAAGGCTGCCTCAGTATATCTGGCAGCACGAGGGCAAATAACACAACCGGAGATCACTAACATTGCAAGAGTATCGAAAACACCGTAAGAAATTGTTGCCTGAGCAGTGGATATAACCAGGGAAAATTTGGTTGAATGGTGCAATTGTACCATTGAACAAGCTTATGCAAAACGTGTGAAGATTGAGATTGTAGGCGGCCAGAAATTTAATGTTAGTGTGATTTTCACTAAAATTTGTTGTTAAAATGTATAATTTACATAAGTATGGCATAATGCGTACGTAAATAAACATTAATAACAACATTTTTATATGTTTTGCTACAATAAATGTGTGAATAAGTATGAAAATAGGGACAAAAGTCGGTTTGTGCGCTGTTTCGATTTTGTTAGCTTCCGCTATTTATGGGCATCAAAGGTTTCAGTTTTCAAGATATTCTCCCGCAGTCGAAGTCTTACCAAAGGTTTCGGTCTATGGTGTAGAAAAAGCTGATGGCATAGTATTTTATGCAAATTCTAAAGATGCTATTACCACGCGTACGGTACAACTCTTGCACTGTGGCGAAATGACTAATATTATTTATTGCAAAACCCTTCATACAGTATATGCAGATTACGCTAACGGAAATCTGGTAAGTGTATTGGGCAGACCAACCATTGAACCAAGAGTACAATTGGTCAAACCACCATCTTCTGACTTTCTTGTAAAGCCGGCACCTCTTTCAAAAGATTATGCGGGTGAACTTACTAGAGCTTACCTTGGGCTAAAGGATATATTATATCTACCCGAACCATTTGAACCAAGTTGTAAGGTGCCTGAAAAATCGGCTATGCCACAAATTTGTTCCCCTCCAAAACCACCGATCAAGAAAACTGGGAAAAAACAATCTATAGATAATCATTCACCTGTTGAAAAAGAGGGATGTCAGCTTCTTACCGATATGGAAAATCTAGTGCAAACTTCAAATCCTGTACATAGGTGTATGTTGATCAGTGTACGTTCCTTATTAGAGCACAGTCTAGAAAATCCAACGTCAGGGCTTGAAGCCAGTATCCATAATGCGAAGGTACTTATAGAGGATGTAAAAGCAACACCAAACAAACAAATATCCTCAGTTTTCTGGAGAGGATGGGACTATCTTTTTGGTGCAGTAATTAGCACCCTTACACTAGCTTTAGCATATTTTGGGATTAGACTGATAATTGGAACACCAAGGATTCGATCCACATCTATTAGTGAAACTAAACCAGTAGTCGAACCAGGGTGGAAACCACCAGTTGGATATGAAAGAAAACAGAGGTTGAGAATTATGGAAGATAAAAATCAAGAAAGGGAAAAAACGAAAAGAGAATACATAGCCGAATTGGACAAACTCTATGAACGGCTTGAGAAAGTGAAAACACTTGATGCATGCGGCGAGATAAGTGGTGCATTTGACTTAATTGAAGATAAAGTCAGGAAATCCGATTCTGTGTTATTCAAGCAATTGCAGGACGTACGCCATCGTTTCAATGTCGCCTTAGACCGGAAAATTGAATTTCTCGGCGGACCAAAAGCACCGATGTTCTAGCATGGAGGGTGCGTAAAAACTGGAATTATTGAGGAAAATTATGACAACGATTGCATCAACGTCTTGGTTTCCGTTTGCATACGATAGACCGAATTCTCGGTTTCTCAGTCAGGCCAAGAATTTCATAGAAAAATTGAAGGAGTCGGTTGCGTTCTTTTCCTCTCCTGAAGAAAAAGTAGGTTCGGTCGTAGAAGCGACAACAAAGTTCGTAGAAAATTACTTAGGAAAAAGAACAGTAAAACCAACTCTTGAGGTTGTTGTTGCAAGCAGTACCCGCGAATGGGCAGAAGCACGTGCAAGAGGTTATGAATTTCCAACAAAAAAATATAAATCAACAGATGATTTTATTCAGAAATGTTTAGACGATCCTAAAAAAGGAACCTACGACAATAACTTCTCTCGTTTAGTTATAAATTTAGAAGCAATCGAGCAAGCGCACAAAGGAAATGAAAAAGAACAAACAGCTTGCCTGATCGGTACTACTATTCACGAACTGCTTCATCACTTAGGTGGTTTTGAAGATTTTCATAGACTAGGAAATCATAGTTACGATTTGCTTTGGATAATTGAAGGTACGAATGAGCTTCTTACTCGAGATATGATGGAACATATGCATGCTGACGAAAACAGAAATTTGAAATGCACTTCTGGTTCAACAGAGACATCTCTTGCAATGAAACTGGAGAATATAGTAGGTCATGACACGCTTACAGTGTCCTATTTCGAAGGCAACTTCTTCCCGGTAAGGATGAAAATGAAAGAGGAAGGATTGAATGAAGATGAAATCAATAAAATACTCCGGCTTGGCCATAATTTCGTTAATGCTCCCGAGTCAAAAAAAGCGAGGATAGCGGCTCAATTGGATACTTATCTTGACACACTTGATAAAAGAAGGAATACTAGGCGAAGGATTGAAGAACGTCCGAATGATCCCGGAATGTCCCAGAACACAATAGATTCGGTCAAATCGTTGTTAGGCGAAGGTCGTGAGGACGAGGCAACGCGTGCGGCTCTTGTGGCGGCCCTCATAATAAAATGGGAGGGGGAAGAACCAACTGCAAGGAAAGTTTTTGATTTGATAGCTGACACCCATACCAAGTCTAACGGCATTCTGGCGGACATGTTCCGAGGCCTTTCCGGTCGTGCAACTGCCATGATTCCGGTAGGCTCGAATATGCCTTCATTCTTTCAGCATAGATTGGAATCTGCTGGGCATTATGGAATAAGCCCGCAACCTGACAGGGCAATAGATGGACAAGATACTATCCCCGAGATGCTATCACAATCGGGTGGGGTAATGGAAGGTCTAAAGTTGGGTACTGAGATAAATTATGAGACTGCAAAGATCGTTGAGGTTGCTGCAGTAGACTATATGATAAACCACGGAGGCCAGTTGCCAACAGCCTCAGAACTTGCTAGAACACTAGTTGAACATTATGAGAAAACTGCGCAAAGCGAGGCCATTCTGCCATCACCGCAAATGGTTACTACACAAATTTTAGATTCTGTAATGAGTTCAGTTAATGAGCGTACGCTAACCAAAGAAGAAACTTGGGTTAGAGAACCAGCAGTAGAGTTTGCGAAAGATCTTGGTATCTCGGATTATGCTGGCAGTGTATTTAACGCATCTTATGAAGGCAATGGATTGCAAGTTGGAGGGATACTTGATGGCATGCCAGAATTCAGTGGATACGGAATGGTTGTAGCTGAAAAATGCAATGAGTTTTATCAAAGCATGGGGGTGCAGCCGACCTGTGGCGATATTGTTGGGCTTGCGATGACCTCAGTTGCTATTGCGCAAGATGCACAACTTCCCCAAGCAGTTAGAAGTGAGATTAATTTTCCTGAAGTAAATATCAACCCGGACGCCATAGCAACTTTGATGACGGTCACAACATTTAAGGATACCATTAGATCGGAAGCTAGAAATGATTTTATCCAAAACCCAGTGGCTCCGACCGGTGATACCCTGGGTCAGTTTTGGGAGAACAAAGGTTATGATGTAGCTGCGCAACAAAACCTTACCACAGCTACCAGATTATTCGTATCAGCCATAAGAGTGGAGCAACCAGCTACAAAACTCGTTGCAAAAGATTCTGTGATAGTTGCAATAGGACCTGATGGAACTGTTAAACGCCCAGGAGATGGTTCTTACCTGGATAGCTTAGGATTGGTTGGGGCAACAGCAACAAATATCTCCGATGCACTTCAACACAAACCAGTCGAGCTACCACAACAAGTATTACAAAGAGTTGAAATAGCTAAGTCGCTTTCAGAGGCAGATTTGAAAGCATTTGGAGAGATCACCGAATTACCCACATATGCACAGGACATGGCTAGTGAATTGAGATCCTCGTATCAAGACCCATATGAGCGATGTTATGCCCTTTTCGAAATAATGAAGGATCATGGAAAATTTGGAATAGAGGGTAACATGTTTCTTGAGGATAGAAAGGGAGGGAGCAAAAGTATACCGGAAGTATTCACGGCCCGGAAGGCTAACTGCCTTGAATTGACACTTGCTTACTGCGCCATGGCAAAAGTAGCGCTGGCAGATAAACCAGATGTTAAAATAGTACCTTTAGATGTCGTAAATATATATGAACGAATTGAAGTGGGCCATGCATGTGTCGGTATCCTGCTTACAGACCCAAAAGTAAAGGGTAGCCCAGATTTTAATGCTGATTGGGACTTCAGGAAGAACGTATTACATAGATATGGAATTGAAGATAACCCAAATCTTAAGCTTTTAGTGGTGGATCCAGTAAACTCTCTTTTTGATTTTTCATTCAATAGAGTAAGACCACTTGAGAGCAATGAGGCGTTATCCTTATTCCATTCGAATTCAGGTTCTTATGCGGAGAAAAGGGGAGATAAACGCGAAGCTGCAAAATGCTATGCAGAAGCAGAGAGATTATGGCCTGAAAACCCACGCATGCTATTATATACGGCGTGCCAATCCTATGAAAGCGATCCAGACGCAGCAGTAGAGGTTCTTCAAAAAATCGATTCGGATCATCGGAATTCTACATATTATACTATTCTAGGTAATTTGTTATATAATAGAAATGAGCGGAATAGATCCAAAGATCGCAATGCAGTAATAGCCTGTTATGATAAAGCAGTCGAACTGGATAAGACGAATACCACTGCCCTAATTATGAAGGCTCAGATGCACATGGAAAATGGTACTACCGAGGAACTCGAAAAAGCGAAAACAACATTCTTAACTGCCATCGGAGTTCTGATTAATATAAAGAGAACTGGAACGAATAATCAGGATGTAGCAGGTAGAATGGCCAAATTAGCAGACTTTGATTTACAAAAAGGGAAAACAATTACTGTTACAGAAAGGCTCGATGAAGCATACAAGCTTTTGGCAGTATCTAACTTGGCACTAGGTAAAGTTCAGGATGCTTTGACTGCCTGCAGAACAGGTCGGCTTCTCCATCCAAGAAACAGTTTGTTCAGAACAATGGAAGCAGTTGCTACTGTTGCATCAGCGGCTTGTTATGAGCGTAGCGGAGATTCGAATAAAATGAGGGAACTGCTGTGTGAGGCGCAGCACATAGCAGCAGAAATAAACCGAGATGATCCAGAGTCATTTTGGATGAATTTCGTTGACACCTATGTTTCAAAACGTTTGAGTGGTAAGCTAGATGATAAACCCATATTTGAATTTCGTGTAGGTGGGAAGAAGGTATTGCCTGATGATAAGCAGATGGCTGAGATTATGGAAAACCCAAATCAAAGTTGCAGCCAATTTGTACTCTGCTTTATTTACGTTTTTACTGCTACAAAAGTTACTTATCCCTTGAATGAGTGGGAAAGCAGACTGAAACAACCAACATATACAAGATCAACTAGACCGGTTAGGACATATGTAAGACAGGACATTTTTGAAAAAGGCGGCGATGCTAGAGCACGATTAAAAGTATCAGCTCTTAAGAAAACCTTTGAAAGACGCAAGCGCGAAGCAGCAACATTTAGGGCGATAACTGATTCCCAACTAGATCCAGATGAAAAGATGGTCTTGAACATGTTAGTACGTGAAGATAATCGGGCTTTTGTTGCTACTGCTCTAATTGGTTTGTATCATCCATTCCTGATGAAAAGCTTGGGAAAGGTAGCGGGACACGAATATGCGCGTAAGACTAAGGAGGTTACGAATAATTTTACAAAACAATCGGTAGGTGTACTCGATATGATAGCACTTGCACGTGCCGGCCTTGGTCCAGACTTTGCCAAAGAATGTGAGTTTGTTGTAAAATGCCTTAGCGAAAATCCTCTTGACCTTGATCGTCATATGTTAAAAACTGCGGTTGGTTATGCAAAACTTTTAGGTACACCGACAGAACCAGAACTACTAGAGTTGACTAAAACATATGCCACCCTAATTGGACTCAGTCCAACAAATGATAATGTTCAACGATTGTTGCCAAAAGTAAGGAATCTTCTTTTAACACACCGTCTTCCTTATGCTCGCCCCGGTTTGATAGATCCAACCAGTGTCCTGTTTTTATGATAACGTCTAGGCACTCGTCTAAGTCATATTAGGCAGCATTTGTATGAGTTCATCCAAACATGGCCCAGTCTTTTTGATTTGAATCATTTTTAGGCGGCAGTTTATCATAGCGTTTTGCCATTTCAAGCCATTTTTTCACGTCATTGAACTTTCCTTCTTTTTTGCCTTCTTCAATGATCTGAATAAAATCCTCGGTGGTTATTTTGTGCGCCTTGTCTGTTTTAAGAGCTTCTTTTAGGCCTTCCTCCCTTATTCTTTCGCATATGTGCTGGATGTTAGAACCGGAAAGGCCATCGGTTATTTTTGCGAGAACCTCAAGATCAACGTCCATGGGGGCTGTTATCTCCCTTGTATGAATTTTGAAAATCTCCTTCCTGTCATGCTCATCAGGGGCAGGTATGAGAATCAGATCGCTGAAACGGCCTGTTCTCATCAAAGCAGGATCCATATGCCAAGGCGCGTTTGTAGCCCCGATAACAAGGACCTGCTCTTTGTTTTTCTTAATCTCGTCCATTTCCTTGAGGAATTGGTTTGTGAATACCCTGCCCCAATGCTCATTTATTTCTTCCCTGCTGCCGCCCAATGATTCTATTTCGTCAAAGAATATTATTGATGGTTGTTTTCTCCTTGCTGTCTCAAACAAACTATGCAGGATTTTCTCGCTGTTTCCTGCCCATTTGTTTATAATGTCTGGTATTTCGGCCTTAAAGAAGCTAATCTCTGCCTCGCCTGCTATTGCCTCGCTTATGTAGGTCTTTCCACATCCATATGGACCGTAAAATACAATTCCACCTCCAAAAAAGAGGTCGAACTCTTTTGCTTTCTCTGGGTGTTTCAGGATCGTCAGTTTCATCCCTATTTTTCCTTCTTTCAGTTTTTTGTTTCCTCCAACATCAGAGAGCTTGTATTTTGGCACGCTTTCATCGATTTTTGGCAGATTAAGATCCTGATCCTTATTTTTTTCAAGCGGGATCTTGCCTTTTGCTTCTTCCAGGTATTTTTTTGCAAGTTCAAAATCAGGCTTAAGATCCAGCGCCTTTCCATAGTCTCTTACCGAACTTGAATAACTAGAGCCGTATTCAAAACACTTACCCCTGAGAATATAAAATAGCGGGTTGTCGGATTTGAGTCCTATCGCCCTATTGACATCTGAAAAGGAATTTTCATTCGTACCCTGGGCAATGGCACGGTTATAAAGTGCCCTGTAATTATTTTTTTCAATATCCAAAGCCTTTGTAAAATCCTCAATTGCTTCCTTGCTACAATTGTCATTCATAAGTAGGAAGACTCCATGATTCACATAATAGACTGCATCTTTGGCCCTTGATTTTTCCAGTTCTTCGGCTGCTCTAGAGAAGACACCCAATTCATAGTATTTTATTGACTTCACGAAGCCCTTGCTGTATCTTTTTATCGTTTTTAAATCTTCCTTTGACCTGTAACTATAAATCAAGGGCGGGAAATTCGATGTACTTTTTTTCACAAGGCAAGGTGTTCTTTGTTTGCCAAAAGGGTCAAAAACAACAAGCTTTTCATTAATGAGTATTTTGATTATTTGTTTTGCTTCTGGGATATTCTTTTCCAATTCGCCAAGGGGGGTTTTGTTATCAATCCGTAAATAAAGGCAAATACCATCCATGCCAAATTGCGCTGAGGTTTTGTCGTACAACCTTTTTTCCTGTTCATTGAATTCAGCCATGCATCTGGCCATGCCTGGTCCTTTCGTATATTCTTCCCGATAATTAAGCAAAATAATTTTTTGTTTTTCCAGAGCTTTGAGAAGTGCCATCAACCGGGGGTTATCAATGCCGACTTCTTTTTGCAGACCCTCAATCTTTCTCCATTCCCTGAAAGCACTGATTTGAAGAGCCACGGCAAGTTTAGAAAGCTGATCATCCGTAGGTCTCGAGTTTATATATTCTTTATATTCTTGCAATATTTTCCTTATTTTATCAAGGTTTGCTGGTCCTGTGGACTGGGTTGCTGAAGTTTTTTGATTTTTCGGATAATCCAATTTTATTATACCCTGTTCGTCCATGAAATCCAAAATCTCAACAAGCTTTGGTTCGGTAAGACCTGTCTCGCGCATTACCTCTTCGGCGGTTCGCTGGCCGTCTATGAATGCATAAACTCTAAGTCCTATATCACCATACTTAACTGATATGATTTTTTCCACGGGGCTTAATTCCATCTTCTGAGGTATTTTCTTGTTGTTTTTGTCTTCTTCTCCCATACTAATCATTTTGCATCGTAGATTAAAAAGCATTTCTTCGGACATCTACCAAGTTCAAATAAAAGTGCCGAGATTGTTGTGTGAATAAATTGTATTATATGCAATAATTTAGCTAAGATAATGTAAAATGTTTATTTTTGCGCATTTTTTAATGTTAAAAATGTGAAAAAATCACATTTTTCAAAAAAACCAAAAGTTTTTACAAAAAACGATAGGTTTTTTAATGAGTTTTGTAGCGATATCATTGGTTATTTATGACTCGCATATGTCGCGATATAATGGATCGCCAGCTCGGCAAACCTCCAGAGGTTTCCAAGCGCCCTTATTTTCAGTCTACTACTAAATTCATCTCTTCTGTTGTATTAGGAACTGCTTTAGCTTTCGGTGTTGTTGGGACTACGTCTACTATTTTGTTTACACCAAGTGCCGCAATGGCACAAGGGGAAGAAACACAGGAGTTGGGTGGGAGACGAGTAAAGGTAATTAAATTAGATAAAACACTGTTAGAGATGCAAGAACAGAATAAACGTGATCGCGTAGAAGTAATGGAAATTACAATGGATATCCCCGGGGTTAAAATATATTCTTACATAATAGGAGGACCAGACGGTATTCGTTTTCAAATTGGACTAGATCACAATAATGTTTTAAGAAAAAATTACGTGAAAGAGATTAACGTAATTCCATCTGGATATAAGATAGGTGATCCGGATGCACCAATCAAAACAATAGATCTAGCTAGTTTTGCTAACTTTGTAAACGATGTATTTGGAACAGGAAGTATGGCCAGAGTAAAGGTGATTTTGAAAAGTGGGACTTTTACAAATGATCAAGGAACCGAGGTAGCGTACAAACAAGCGTACGTATTTCCATTAGATACCAAGGCTAATCCGACTACTAGACTTGGGAATGGTCAATATGTAGCGTATGTAGCAACTTATTATCAAGATGTTTTCGCTGGCGGCATGGGGATAGTATCCGAGCCAGGCAATAAAGATACGCTCGCAAGAAAATAATTTATAAAATAACCTGAATATACTAATTATCATGGGAAGTCCACCTGGATTTGTTGATGATCAAGGAACTAGACAAAGAGCGACTTCGGCAACAACAGCAATTGATGCCGCAACAGTTGCTACTTATTCTCTTTTTGTTGCACGCACTCAAGCAGTTGTAGCTCAAGCTACCGATAGCGCTCCTAAAGCAACCGCGCTTAGAGAACAAGATCCAAAAAGATATGATGCAACAGTAAACGATATGGCTACGGCAGCTATTCGCGGTAAGCCAGAAGATCATACCCGATATCTTGGATTAGCCCGATCATTAGGCATAACAGATCCAGAAGCAGTATGGACTCAGCTTCTAAAAGACAGACAAACTAGCGATACTATCAAGACCTCACTCGTAGAAACCAATTTCAATCTAGAAGCCGCACGAAAGATACTAGCTAGAGCCGGTTGGGTAGTAGATGACGCGGCACTCCTTACAGCTACAGATCAGGCAAAAAGATTTTTAGAAGGCCTATGGCATGACATAGAGAAAAAAGTTACGCCAGACCAAAAGCTAAGCGATGCGGATATACAAGCAAGAGAAGCTGCTATAGCAGGTGCAAGCGCCATAAATGCACATCAAGCAGAGTATAAAGTCGGGCACAAGTTGAATAATGGAAAAACTGCTGACCAACTAAAACAAGAAGCTGATGAAGAAACCCTCAGAAGAGTGGGCAAGGGATTGGATACTACACAACAGGGGGATATGCTTCGTGCTGCCCAAGGTATAATGTCCACAGCAGCAATATTGAATATTCGCACGGAATTCGGACTTGGCCAAGATATTCTACAAGGTTTAGGTGCATTTCAATTCCAACAACAGCTTCAGGATATCGTCCAAAGAATGCGAACTGCTACCAATGCTGAAGAAAAGAAACGATTGGAAAAACAACTTGAAGATGAATTGGAAAAAAGAGGAGTAGATTCAGAAGCAAGGAAAGAAATCCTTGCTGATATTAACAAAAAAATAGGAGTCAAGAGCGATGATGTTGTAGATTATCTAGTTTCTCAAATAATGCTCGCATCTCAGAATGCACAATTGACGCTGTCAAGGGACTTTGATACCGTTGCTCATCTGAGTGAAGTAGTTGGAACCCCGGAATATGGGAAGCGGGCGGCGAAACAACTTGGAATGACTGACCTGCTTGTCAGGATGCAAGCTGAAAGTGGTGCAGCAGACGCTCACGAAGCAAAACTGGCTTCTGCCGGAGTGAATATCAAGACCGAGACAGAACTTCATGAAGATTACCAAGAACGCAAGGAAAGGGAAAAGCACGAAGCGTATATCAATCCTGAATTCAGGCTGTGGAAGGTACACGATGAGACGTCAACGTGGAGTGCGATCAGACCAAGAAATCCACTTGAACCTGAGACACATGATCAAAGACTACAGCTGGCTTACCTGACTGCATACAGAAAATCTCTTGGAGAACTTGCAAAAGGTAAAGCTTAGGTGGTCATCATGAAAAACGAATTAAGCCCAGTAGAAAAAATAATATTCGATAAATACGGTAAGAAGGGATTAAAAGTATATGAATTGATAGATGGAAAGATATCAACGACCGAAATACTTGCCAGAGTGGATCTGACCCAGCCAAAACTCGTCGAGATACTCGATTTTATGAACGAACAGGGAATTATACGATTAGGCTATCCTGCGGGTTCTCTCGAGCAATAAAAAAAGCAAATCACAAAAATGAGCGAGACCGTAACGAATTTTGGTGGAACTTCTTTATTTTTTTTCTGCTGCTTTTTCAAGCGTTGATGCTGTTATCCACGTCTCAGTACGTTCTATTTTCGGCAACTTCCTGACAAAATCCTGTACGAACTCTCCAAGTTCCGTGTTATCCCTAACATGAACCTTAATTATTATGTCAAATCTTCCGAGTACTGGAGTTGCTTCCTCAACCAGAACGTGTTTAGAAACTTCTCCGAGAACGCGAATTACATTTTCCCCTCCGCCTTCGCAGCTTACAAAGACATACGCAGTCAGCGGTTTTTCACATATCTCATAATTGATTACTGTTGCAAATTTCTTTATTGATCCTTCGTTAATCAGTTTTCTCAATCTTCGTTTAAATGTCGCGGGCGAGATACCAATTTTTTCTGCTATTTTATTGGTTGAAAATCTTGCATCATCTTTTATTGCTGCAAGAATCTTCCTGTTCACTTCATCCAGTTCTGGCATATTTTCATCCATCTTTGAAGGTTAATAATCGTTTTGTTTTAATAAAATGGATCACAAATGGCAATTCAATAAATACAATTAACCTGTAGAAACTAACATTAAGCCGCCAATAATAGTTTAATAAATGTATAATTTACCCATTTAAATCTAGTTTTCTGTGTATTTACTCATCATTTTTTCATATCCATTGGTAATTAAACATTATTAGCAACATTTTTATACCTTTTCCCACAATATATATGTTGTGAAAAGAGCTTTTATGATCCAGAGAAAACCTGAGGCGTGGGGTGCATGGAAGCGAATCACTTCCAGTCTTTCAGGCTGACTAGCAGGATAATAAAAGATGAGTACGCTTTGCTTCCACAGTTTACGGAAAATAAAATTTTCTGTAGATCTGAAGAAATAAAACTAATTGAGGGCCTGAGACCGATAACCGAAGGAAAACCAGCTGAGAATATCTTTGTACACGGCCCAACTGGTTCTGGCAAGACAACTTTAGTTGAACACGTGTTGAATGATCTTAAAATCAATTCAAAAGCAGTAGTTGTACTGACAAATGGTTGGGATCAAAGCAGTTCTATGAGCGTCTACACCAAGACTGCAGAAGCGTTGGGTGAAATCTTTTTCAGAAGAGGCATATCAACCGAAGAAGCATTTGAGCGCATTGTTAAAAGAATGGAAAAAACCAAAATACCAGTTCTGATTGTTCTGGAAGATGTGGAAGGTTTAGTGTTGGATGGCGAAGATACAAAACTCTTTCATAACATATCCAGACTTCGAAATAAGAAAGTTCAATTTTGCATAATCTGCATATCAGATGACAGAACAATCCTTTCAAACCTCGTACCAAAAATAAGAGATAACCTTAGATTTGTCTCCATAGAAATCAAAAAACTCAGCCACGATCAACTGCTTCAAATCCTAAATAACAAGGCAGAAAAGGGGTTGGTTCCTGGAAGCTATAGCAAATCAGTGCTAGAAAAAATAGCTTCCAAAGAGGCAGAAAACAGCGGAAATGCAAACATTGCAGTTGAAGTATTGAGGAGAGCTGCAAAAACCGCCGAATCCAACGGAACAGATTGTATAACTGTGGAAGATGTTGAAGAAGTGTGTTATGAATTTGATTGCTATAATCTCAACGTGCCCAGAGAAGAAAAAATAATTACGAATATTCTAAGGACTGGTGGAAAGACGTACAGCGAATTTTTCTGGTTATTTTCAAAACAATTAGCAAGAACTTCAAAAAGAGTAAGGGTTTATCTTGAGAATATGGAAAGGAAAGACTTGGTTGAAATAAAAAAAGTCCAGAGAGGTAAACGAATCATTTTCGAATATATAAAACTAAAATAAGGGGGTAAAAATGAAAAGTAATTTGATAGTGTCGAAGAACCGGGTGAGGATTTTTCTGCAGCAAAATGGAAAAAGAACCTCGCTGGATTTCTACGATGCTTTGGATGCTGAGGTAAGGGCACTTCTGAAAAAGGCCGCAAAAAGAGCCAATGAAAATAATCGTGCAACCGCAATGCCAATTGATTTGTAAGGATTTGGACTAATGTTATTTGCCAGTAGCGAATTTTCTATTGCTTACTCTGCTTTCTCAACATCTGCTTGATATCAAGATACCATTTGGGCAAAAACTTTTCCATTTCCATATCCTCAGATTTTTCTTCATCCATAGTAATTTGTCTCTATTAGAAATATTTATTCCCTAATACACAATTTTGTATGAACATACCAAATAAGGCCAAAATAGCAATTCTGCGTATTTAGCGTCTAATTCATGCGAGTTTCCCTTAATTTCCCATGATCCACGTCATAAAGGTCAAAAACAGAAATTCCACACTGTGTCGGTTAAAGTATTTATATGTGGAAAACCAATTCTGCTCTTGTGAATATTGAAATAATGATGACGCTTCTGGAAATGATTACCGAAGAACCAGTCAGTGTTCATAAAATGGTTTACCGCACCAAACTCAACAGTCGTACCATTGTGAAATATTTACTCATTGTCGAACTGGCCCAAAACACAAAGAGAATAGTAAAAGAAATGAAAGGTTCGAGAGTGTATTTCAGAAAGGAAAGATAATTTTTGTATGAACGTACAAAATTTTGTACGAGAGATAAAATACATCGTTGAGAAATCATATTGACCATGTCAAAAACTCTTGTTGTAATCGGCGATGCAAGGAACATGGTTGAAGTAAGGGATGACTCAATACAGCTAATTATTACCAGTCCGCCATATTTCAACGTAAAAGATTATGGAACTGACAATATCGGTTCGATTAATGATTATCGCACTTACCTGATGGCCATGCGTCAGGTGTTTAGCGAATGTTATCGTGTGGTACAAGAAGGCCGTTATATTTGCGTAAACGTTTCTGATATTACAAGTGAACATAAGAAATATCCAATTCCTTGCCATCTTGTTGGTCTGTTACAGCGGGTTGGATTTGAATACAGAGATGATATAATCTGGAAAAAACCATCTGGGATTGGATCAAAATCCTCAAAAGGAGGAATGAAACGCTTTGGCGTATTTATACAAAACCCCTATCCAATGTATTTTTATCCCAATAATCTATACGAGCACGTCTTGGTTTTCAGAAAAGGAAAATTTGATTTCAAGAAACTAACCGAGAAAGCAAAACAAGCAGAAAAGCTTGATCTTGAACATGTGAAAAAATATTGGAGCAATGATGTTTGGGAAATTCATCCAGAATCAAGAAACAAAATTAGTGGTTTTTCCCATCCTGCAATGTTTCCAGAAGAACTTCCGAAAGCCTTGATCAGTTTGTACAGCTATAAAGGAGAAACTGTACTAGACCCATTTTTGGGAAGCGGCACTACCTCTAAAGTCGCCAGACAATCACAAAGAAATTCCATCGGGTACGAGATCAACGAGGCTTTTCTGGGAGCCATAAAATCAAAGACAGGATATCAGGACAATGATCCTGACTTTGAAATAATTGTTAGAAAAAGAAGAGGTGAAAATAATGAACTATAAAGGTCTAGCGTTAGCCCTGTTTCTGATGGGCTTGAGTTTTGCGGATTTGGTTATTCCGGCAGATCAGCCAGTATGTCGGTTGTACGGAATGATCCAAATCTTAGGCACGGTCGCGGGTATTCTGGTGGCAGCTTATGCAGGTTTTACCTTAGCAAGTAGCCACGAACTTACCGAAAGGAATACTGCAAAGGCACTGTTAGGCGGAGTAGTAATCGGGTTGATAATAGTCTGGATAGCCCCGATTCTAGTCAAGAGCCTGGTAAATTCAGCAGGAATCTGCGGCTGGTAAACGTGAGCCTTCAAGCAATAGCGGACAGCATAAAGCTACTCGCGACCTTGGCCGGAATAGTTGTTATTGCCTATTCCGGCTTTATGCTCATTACCAGCAAAGATCCAATGGCAAGAAACCAATGGAAAGAGATGATTTTAGGGGTAATAATCGGTCTTTCCATTGTCTACCTAGCCCCAATAATAGCGTCTGTCTTTTCCGGGGGGTCTTACTGTGGATAGAGCTATTTTTCTCTTGCTTTTGTTTAGCCTTTCCTTTGCGGTTCCAGCCTGCCCTGCTTATCCATACAAGGACTACGTAACTTCTTACACTGCACCAGTTAAGCCCCCTGACACGTTGCTACAATATTGCAACTGGAATTTAGGCGAGATCTGCCTTTTATCAAATGCTTTCAATACGACCGATGATAAGAAGCTGTTTATAGGCGAATCAATAGCTAACGATTCTTTTGCTCAGATCTGGCAATGGAACCAGAATATTAAATTTGGAAAATATCCTCCAAATACCTCAAAAAGCTCGACAAACATTAAGGATGCTTGGGTTAGTATTGCGTATCTGAATCCGTCTGTTTATGACAATGGAGTTTATCGGATAACAAACTCGAGCCTACCGTTAATCAAACAGAATTTTACTTTTGTAGTTGATACACGGAAATTGTCTGGCGACTGTAAAGACACGTTTAGAATCTGTGGTTACAGCTATACGATAAACCTTCAGAACACAAGCTCAAGCCTTACCGCAACCATGAACGTAAAAAGCGAGTACATGGTTGACCGCTATCATCTGGTAACCCATTGCGACCTTACCGGCTGCTGGGTTACCTGCGACTATTACAGAACCGACGATCATAAGGATAGTTTAAGCGTCTCGGATTCAAAGAAAATCAATGTCACGAAGTTTAATCCAACCTCGAATTATTCGTTAGCAGCGTATTACAACGGATTGCTCGAAGTTTTGGTTAATGCTAATGATTCAAACATTTTATTCCAAATCGGAAATTCGAGTTTCTACAAGACAAATTATTTGTATCGAATAAGAAACGAAAGTGGGCCTTACAATATTCTGATAAAAGAAGTGATTCCGAATAACAAAACCTCAACTTATGGTTTGAGTATCTTGGAGCAAAATAATTCTTCATTCAGAATCTTAGCGCCTTACTCGTATAATTGTAGTCTAACAATTTCAAATTATTTTACTTCAAAAATGATCTCAGGTTGTAATATTTCGAATTTATCTAACAGCTCAACAAAACCTCAGATAATTCCGGTTAAGCCCAAATTTTTCGATCAACTATTCACTATCGCTTGCCTTACCGTCGTCGCATACATTCTCCATCTAATCGTTAAGAGGTCGATGAAAAATGCTTAAAGAAATTATGGTCTTACTGTTGGTTGTTTCCTTTGCGTTTAGTGCTTCGATTGATTTCCAGATCCAAAACCAATCGTGCCCGGATAATGCAAATTTCTTGCAGGTGATTTACAACCTTCCGACTTGCATAGTTGAGAAATTCTTTAGTTCTATCGTTAGTGGTTTCGTTTATTCAGCACAAGAATTCCTTGAGAGTTCGCTGAAGTTCATAATTACAGGCCCAAGCTTGGACTCGTTCTGCATCCCCTATCAAAAAGTAATGACAATCTTAGAAAGCCTGTACACAATCGCACTGATGGGACTTGGGGCTTATTTCATAACCACTTCAACAGACCCAGAAAAAAGAGCAATAGCCAAACTCTGGATTGAAAGCGTTTTGTTCATGATTATTTTACTTTCATTTTCATTCCCTATTTTCAAAATGATTATGGATTTGAACTTGTATATTACCACCTCGATTTACAGCCAATCTTTCGCTAATATGTTAAATGTCCAAGTGGCGTTTACCTCACTAATCTTCGCTTTGGTAATGTCATTCACGTTCCTAACTGCAGCAGCAATAACGTTTTTCACACTGATAATCCGCTACATTGCAATTCCATTCCTGTTACTGCTCTTCCCAATAGCGATTTTCCTTTACTTCTTGCCGTTTACCAAAGAATGGGGGTCTTTTCTACTGAAGTTTACCCTCTTAATTGTATTTATGACGGCCATAGATGCGGTAGTAGTTTTAGGAATGTCTTTTCTTTTAGGTGCGGGAGATCCTAATCTTTCAGGGGGCATTATACAAGCAATAACGCTTATGCTTGCCTTTGGATTGATCGGCATAGTGAACCTTATCATTTACATGATCGCCGTCCTGTCGCTTGTTATGGCCGTTCTGGATATGTTCAAATCTTTAATCTCGATAGGCTGGAAAATCGCGATGTTAGCCGCTTTGTTGTGATGCTATGGGATACGATATACCTGACGAGATAAAATACAGGGAAAAAATTGTAGCCAATCTTGATCTGAAGCAGTTAGGGTATGCCGTATTATTCATTCTTTTGGCTTTTTTCAGCTATAACCTTCCAATACAGGGGGATGCAAGATTCATCGTTCCAGCTATTATAGGTATAATTGGAACGGGCTTTATTTTTCTTAATTTGGAGGAGAAAATTAAGGACGTTGCAGCCTACTATATGAACATAAGAAAAACACCTTACAACAGCAAGGCAGGCCAGAAATTTTTTGAAGTAAGAAAAATAGCCGAGGATATTGCTTTTCTTGATGATAAAACGTTTATTGCCGTACTTGAAATCCAACCCATAAACTTCGATCTGTTGGACGAAGGAAGGAAAAAAGCAATGTTGATAAACTATAAAGCATTCCTCAATCAGCTTACAACTCCTGTTCAAATATTGATAAGAACAAAGCCAGTTATCCTTGATGGTTATTTTGAAGGCATAGACTCGAGAAAATCTGAAAAACAGAAGTTCATGGCGAATCTTTATGCAGATTTCAGGATTTTTGAGGAGAATTTTATCGACGAAAATACCATAAAAGAAAGATTCTACTATATCGTGATTCCATTTAGGCCTGCCAAGGCCAATCAAGGGATAAAACAACTCAACGAACTTGTAAAAATAATCCAGGAGAAATTATTAGACTGTGGTTTGCAGTCCAAGCGTTTAAACAACCAAGAACTGGAGGATTTGTATTTATCCTATGCGGAAAGCGATAATGAAGATGAAGAAATCAAGATAAAACAAAATGAGGAATCAAAGGATGAGTTTAGGAATATCCTAACGCCATCTTTTGATATAAAAAAAGATTATGCAATAGTTAATGGTGAGTTTCATAAAATAGTAAAGGTTACTGGCTACCCAAGAAAAGTTGAAGACGGCTGGCTTGGGGCATTTCTTTCAAAAAACGAAAGCTATGACATTTCAATCCACATAATGCCTTCAACAATACATTATATGCTCATCTATTTACACAATCAAATTATCCAGCAAACCGGCGATCTTTTTTTAAGTACTATGAAAGGCACGCCTAACCCGTCCTTGGAAATCAAGAAAGCTGATACGATGCAGGTTTACAATTCTTTGTATAAAGGTGAAGAAAAAATGTTTTCAGTTTCGATATGCGTTGATAATAAGGCAGACAGGCTTGAAGAACTGGATCTGCTTACTGAAAAATGCAAGTCCAATCTGAATGCGCAATTAATGATCCCGAAAATAACAGAATGGAGAATGACTGATGGAATAAAAACCGCGCTTCCGCTGGCTAAGGATAAATTGCAATCACAAAGGGATTTTCTCACTAATTCGCTGGCCGCTACATTCCCCTTTATTTCTCCTGTTGAGACGAAAAAGGAAGGAATGTTATTTGCCCATGAAGCGGATACTCTGAACCCAATTTTCATTGATCTTGACAAGATGAGCAACAAGCACTTTTTTGTCATCGGGATTTCCGGTTCAGGAAAAAGTTACACCAGCAAATACCTTATAATGCAGCAGCTTTTCAAGGAGGATACCAAGATTTACATCTTGGATCCAAATGGAGAATATTCCGCACTTTGCGAAAGCCTAAACGGTCATGTTGTAGTGCTGTCCAGAGATTCAGAATCCATAATCAATATTTTTGACTTGGCAGGGGAAGAATTTGGAAGCAAATTGTTGAGCCTTCTATCAGCTTTTGATATCATCGTTGGCGGTTTAACCGAGAGCCAGAAGGCCGTCTTGAACAAGGCACTTGTAAAAGCTTACAAGAAGAAGGGGATTCTGTATGATAATCCAGAAACATGGAATAAACAGGCTCCGACCTTTCTGGACCTCAAAATTGCCCTTATCGAGCTTCAGGATGAATATTCACAGAAAGATAAACATAGCCAGGACTTCAGCCTGGATGCAGTATTTAACAGGGTTGAAATGTATTGCGAAGATGGCATTTTTGCATTTTTAGACAAACAATCCACTGTTGATACTGAAAATAATTTTATCTGTTTTGATCTTAGCCAGCTCCCCAATGCCATAAAAGATCTTATGATGTTCGCTACCTTGGAACTTATCCAGAGAGAAATAAAAAAAGACAAGAAGGCAAAGGTAGTTTTGATTGATGAGGGCTGGTCTTTGCTGCGTAGCAAAGAAGTGTCAAATTACATCGTAGAATTCGTGAAAACATCCAGAAAGTTTAATACTTCGATAGGTTTTATTACCCAGGAAATAGAAGACCTGCTGAATAGCAGGACTGGAAGGTCTATCCTCAACACCGCTTCGATAAAAATATTGATGAGGCAAAACCCCACGAATATTGATGTTATTTCTAAAGCACTACATCTAAACGAAGAGGCTAAAAATTATCTTTTGACAGCACAAAAAGGATTCGGATTTCTTATAACCGAACAAAACTCCTATAAATTCTTTGTAAAAGCATCAAATAAGATTCATAATCTTATAACTACAAATCCAAAAGACTTTCAGGTTATCTACAAAAAGAAAAAGACCAAGAACCTAATACAAATACCAAAAAAGGAGCTTGAAAAAGGCCTATACTTGGAAAAAGACCTGAGCGAAGAAGAACGTGATTATCTCTTTTCTAAGGGCTATAAACTAACTAAAGATAGGACTGAACAGCAAGGTGGGTCTTCACATTACCTTGTAAAAATACGCCATAATGAAAGCTCAAAACACTCATTTCTTTGCTGGACAATATATTACCTGCTTAAGAATAATTTTCAAAACGTGTATATGTTGACCACGAGTCCTGGTGATGTGGTTGTTAAATTGAAAAAGAAACGAATTGCGTTTGAAATTGAGACTGGCAAAAATGAAGAAAGAGAAGACAAAACAAAAATGAAGGAACGTTTTGAAAGAATCAAAAAAGAGTATGATGATTACTACATCGTTGTAACCACGAAAAAAATCAGGAACAGGTACAAGGAATATGGTAAAGTCATAACCAGAAACAAAATCAAGGACGTTATAGGAGCTTTGCCCGCGGAAGAGGAAGAAGGAAGAAGAAATTAGCGGAAGACCAACTCTGTGAATTCGCTGTATTTGAGGTTTAATTCGCCATTTCTCGCAAACTTTACGGGGCATTTTAACCCCGTAATCTAAGGGTAAAAAGTACGGGGCGAGTTACGGGGCAGGGAAACGTCTGTTCGTGCCAAAGAAAAACGACCTGCGATAAATTGATGAAACCTACGTTATATCAAACTTTGTTGAGTGAGTAAGCGAGTGTAGAGAAAATGATAAAAAAATTTGAATTCTTAAGGGACTTGTATTATTTTCGAGAACAGGATTTACTTAAACTTATAGACGTGGTAAATTTAAGAGAAGATAATTTAGATATTCAATCTGCAAAATTTTACGATTTCATTTTGTCTACTAGCCCCCTCCTAGAAAGAACTGGAAAATTATTTTTTGAATTCTTTAATGAACCTGTAAATGTTGAAGAAGATTTCCTGGGGTCAGGTTCTCAGTTCGTTTTATTCTTGTTAAATCAACGTAGTTCATATGAACTAAAAATAAATAATATTCCTACTCGAACTGTTGAAGTAGTGCCAGGTCCAAACTTTAATCTCGTCAATGTAACTATTGAGTTAAAGCATAGATATTTTTTTGATGAAGAAGATCTGTTAATCCGACCGTTCAATGGGCTAAAAGAAAAAGATGAAAAATTTCCTAAATCAAAATTTTCTGTAATGCCATTTTGGAATTTATACCTTGGATCAAAGCACGAACATAAAAATTATTCCGAGATATTTCCGACTTCAAATTTGGAAAATGCACTTTGCTGTCTTGGCAGCAGCTATCTTCTACTCCGATTCATTTCATATGAATTACTTGCTACCCAAATTGGTCATCGAGATAATACACGAATTTCAGAAACACGTAAATTGACCTCATTTTTCAAACTCTTCAAAAAAGAAGGTCCAGTTAAGACAAGTCAAAATAATGTTGCTATCTCTCATGCTTCAGATGAAGATATTTATACGGGGCCACTGGGTGGAGAACTGGCGGGTTATCAAGGTCAAATCCAAATGCCATCAGAAATATTTAAGTGGTATTATTGGACGACGAAGAAAGAAGGGCACGATAAAGACAAAATATAATCAAATTTGCCTCTTTTGTCTTTTTAACTTATGCTCTTCTCTAGTCCCATCTCAACAATCGTCTCCATCATAACCGCTTTGAATTTTTTGTTTTCCATTAATTTATTCATAAGTTCGTCGCTGATTTTTCTTTCATTTTCCATTTTTGCAACTAAAACTTCATCCAAGGGCATTCCGCATTTTGTACAGAATCTCGATATGGGCGAATTGTGTTCCTTGCATTTTGGGCAAGACCGAACTTTTATCGTATCTTCTTTTTTCTCCTCGGTTGTCTCTAATCCATGAAGTTTCAGGAGTGCGTTATCCACATCGCGGCCAGATAAATGAACATAAACCGAAGCCATATCAGAACCTGGCACCCAGCCAAAGTAATCTTTCAGCTGAAATTCCGTAAGTTTTCCTGCTAATGCAGTTGCCCGCGAATGCCTGAATAAATGAGGGTAAATCCGTTTGTTAATCCCTGCCTTTTTTGCTAAACCTTTTAGCAAAACATAAATTGACCTGTGATCTGGAGGTTTCTCCAGATATTTGCGGTTATTGGCCCTTGAAGTCCATAAAGGAGAATCTCCATTATTGGCCTTTGGATGAATGTTTATCCAGGACGCAAGAGTAGATGAAGAGCTGATTATCCTTACTCTTCTATCGCCAGTTTTCCCCGTAACCCTGAGAATTGCCCCGTATTGGTCAAACTGCACGTTTTTCATTCTCAGGGATAATATTTCACCTATTCTACAACCTGTTTCATATAAGACAAGAATAAATGCCTTATCCCTTGGATGCTCTGCAGTATTGGCTAATTTGAGAACCTCTTCTTCAGACAATAGTTCTTCAGGCAGTTTATGGTTTTCATTCTTCAGCTTTGGTGTTAGCCAGCTTATCTCTTTTGGAAATACCTCATCATCGCCTTTAAGCCATTTGTAGAACATCTTCAGAACTATCTTATAGTCGTATTTGGTGTGCTCAGCATATTTAGGGTTAGATTCCAGCTCACCCACCAATATTATTAAGTCGTTTCGTGTTGCTTCAACAAATGGCTTTTTCAGCCATCTTGACAGGAAACGAAGGCAGTACACTACTTTGGCAACACGCCCATGCCCAGAGCCTTTGGCAAGCCTTATTTTAGAAAAGTTCAATATAGCCTGCCTATTTTCCTCACAAATCGAAGTGTCTTTATTCAAATTTCCTAACGATTGTTCCAATCTTTTCGGGTAGTTATACAGATCAAATCCATTTCCATTCATACGTTTCACTCCAGCAGGAGGACGTATATTTAGGTTCATACCCAATTTTGTACAAACGTACAAAATCGGTACGCAACCAGACCTAATATGAATGCAGGGAGCAGGATTGTCAGCTTTGCTGGCAAATTTGGTTACCAGACCAAGCGTTTGAACCTGCGCAGGCACTAAGCCACGGCGTTTCATAAGGCCACGAGTTTATCTCAGGGCTTTTTCCAGGGT
>CABMJJ010000005.1 GCA_902386555.1 Candidatus Bilamarchaeum dharawalense | reverse complement strand
TTGACCACGTGTTACTCAGCCGTATGCCGCCCACCCAGGTGAGTGAGCTGACTTGCATGGCTTAATCGAAGTCTGATAGCAGTACCCTCCAGCAGGATCAACTGGAGTTAATCTCAGTTGATCGTGCATTCTAAAACACGACATTGGTACGATATGATTATCTAATTCCCTTATAGGAATTGACTTTGCACGGATCATTTACTCTTGAAGCATGAGTCAAATCTATAAGCAATAGATTTCCACAGAAGACAAATTTTATAAAAAACTTGCCAGTTGAGAAATTACGTAGAATTTCTCTAGATGACACCTTCTGAAGCGACAAATACGCTAAGAAAGCGCAGACTCTATATAGCGATACAGGAGTTTATAAAGCTTTCGTTCTCACCTCGAGAATTTAATACTGGGAACGGAAAAAACATTAGGAATGCCTATGGTCCAGACCGTAAAATAAGGAAAACGCTTAAAATAACCCTTACAAACTATTCTCCATGGACGAAGATAAAATAATTCTTGACCGCAAAAGCTTTGAGGCTCTTGCTGTAGATTCACGTGTAAAAATTCTCAAATCCTTAAAACAAAGAAGAAAAACATTATCGGAATTGGCCCAGGAACAAAAAATGTCAGTTTCCGGGGTTAAGGAACATCTTGAAACATTGGAAAAAGTTGGTCTTATTGAGAAAAAAGATGATGGTCATAAATGGAAATATTATGACTTGACAAAAAAAGGCAGTGATATCATTGGACCAAGAGAGATCAGAGTATGGATATTACTTGCAACCTCAATTCTTGCGTTGCTGGCATCATTTACTGCCATTGCAACCTATGATCAACCAGAGGTAATGACTTCAGCGCCTGCCATGATGAAAAATATCGACCAGCCTGAGCAACAATTTGAAGTAATGGTTGCTGCATTTGATAATACCAGCGACAGGCTAGCGTCCAATGGTGGCCCAACTGCCGGATCATTAGACCATGAATCAGCCGTTGAAGATAAGGAGAAAGAAACCGCGGACCTATCCATCCCCATTCTTGTTGCCATTGTCAGCTTCATAACCATGCTCGGATGTGTGTTTGTCTTGCTAATAAATCGTTCAAAGTACAGCTTCCACCAATGATAAACCCAGGGAAGCAGATTTTTAAAATCGATTACACAAATAATCACTAATCATGACTACTGCGGTGGATGACTAAATGGGGGAATTAACGATTAGGTACAGACCTAAATGCATTGATCCCGCAGTTTTAGCAAGGTCATTTAGAGCACTATACCTCAAACCAAATGTAGTACCACCTTCAAAACTGGAGGAGTACCAAAAAACAATAGCAGCTGCACTTTATGATCTTAATAAAACAAGAAGACAACAGGCAGTTGAAGATTTACCCAGGGATGCAGAGGTACTGGCTTATGTAATTGAAAACAGCCATTTCAATGATAGTGTGAAAGCCACATTGAGAAAATTAATCGGGATGGTAGACACCATAGATAATACTAAAATATTATACGGGATTGCCCAATTGGGGATATCCGATGAGGATAGGACCATAATAGCAAACAGATTAGGGGCACTTGAAATCGAAGACTGGATGAGTGGGTTTGTTATTGCTAATTCCATGGACAAGGGCATAATTACGCGAGTCATTCTAAGATTATCTGACAATTTTGAAGCACTGGCAGAAATTGTAGATAACATGTTTGTATTGTCTAGATTTATTGAGACTGAATTCTTAACTTTGGCTAAAAATTTAGCATTGGAAATCCTAACGAGAAATATAGATAATATCGAATCACCACAGATATTGGTTATAATTGCTGATCACGCAGAGGATGAAGCGAAGGCAAAGGCAGTAGCCAAAATAAAACTTGAACCTGAAACTGAAGAAATCGATTTGTTTGCACCAATAGAAGATATTCGAGTTTTATCCTGCATGGTACGTAATCGAGAGCACGATGACCAATGGAAAAATGCTGTGAGAAAATTATCCTTAAGATTAGATGAATTAACACCCGCAGATCTGGTTCTTGTGGCAATCTATTCTGAAGATGCACAGGCAAGAGGCAGAGTACTTGATTTCTTTGCAAAACCAATGAATTTCGATGCAGATCTAGTTGTGGATATCATGGCATTTACTGAATATGAAGATACTAGAGCAGGAGCAACAAGAATTAGTGCAGCTGGGAACAGAGCAACCGAAAGAACAACTACTCCAGCAACCATACCAGAGGTAGTTTTTGAGGATCTGGAATCGCCTCTATTGGTTAAATTGAAAGCATTGGAAGAACCGGCAGATGCGCAAGAGAGAAGCAGAGTAATCGAAGAACTGTGGATGGAGCTCCCGGAGATGGATGGGAGCTCACTTATAACTGTTGTGAAACACTGTGAGGACAGAGGAATTCAAAACCTTGCACTGAACTACGTTCCAGCTAAACTGAAGGAACTTTCACGAATGGAACTTGAATTTGTTGTTATTAATCATCCGGATATTGAACCTAGGCAAGAAGCATTAAACCTGCTCATAAAAATGAATTGGGTGCAGGATAACTTACAGAGAATATATACCTATAGTACTGATCCCACAGTCAGAGCAAAAGCAATGCAGGCAATCATTTAATTGATTTTTTCAAAGCATCTAACGGTAAAAGCGCGCATTTCATTCTTGAAGGATTTTTACTCAGATCGATTTTCAATAAAGCCAAAACTTCCTGTTTATCTATCTTTTTCAGTTGATCCAGAGTCTTACCTTTGAGATATTCAGTAAAAAGAGAGGAACTCGCTTGACTGATGGCACAACCAGAACCCGCAAATTTGACATCAACTATGATGCCGGATTTCATTTTGAGGGATAGTTCTATTCTATCTCCACAGGTTGAATTGTGCACTTCCGCATGATAGTCTGGTTTGGCCATCCTACCGAAATTCATCGGATTCTTGTAAAGCTCTATGATAAATTCTTGATAAATATCGTCCATCAGCTAAACACCTTTTGCACTTGTTTAAGTGAATTGATTAACTTGTCAATATCTTCTTTTTGGTTATATACATAGACACTGGCACGGGTGGTTGCTGCAAGACCGAATCTTTCATGAATCGGCATGGCACAGTGGTGCCCACTTCTAACACAGATATTATCTTCTGCCAGCATGGCAGCCACATCATGGGAGTGAATTTTATCCAAACTAAATGAAACAAGGCCACCACGCTGCTTAGAGTTTTCCGGACCAAGAACATTAAGTCCATCAAGTTCAGAAAATTGTTTTAGTAAATAACCAATTAGCATCTGCTCATGTTTATGTATATTATCCATTCCTAGGACAGATAGATAGTCCACGGCCTTACCCAAGCCAATAACTGCGGATATGTCTGGTGTTCCAGGTTCAAATTTATAGGGTAGGTCATTCCATTCATTTTCTTTTTGGGTTACCTTTCGGATCATTTGACTTCCATAAACAAAGGGATCAGATTTTTCCAAAAGTTCTTCTTTACCATATAGAATCCCAATGCCAAAAGGAGCAAGCATCTTGTGCCCTGAAAACGCTAGAAAATCACAGTTAATTTTTTGTACATCCGTTGGCATGGACGGCACGCTTTGCGCACCATCCACAACACAGATTGCACCTTGTTCATGGGCTATGTCGCATAGTTTATTTACATTGTTAATTACACCAAGAACATTGGAAACTGTCGATAGGGTTACAATTTTAGAATCCTTAACCTTTTTTTCAAAATCACCCAGATCAATCTGTCCATCGTCATCAACATCAACAACAACCAAATTGGCTTGCTTGCGCTTTGCTAAAAACTGCCATGGAACAAAATTACTATGGTGCTCCATTACGGTTGTTACAATTTTGTCATGTTTTTTAACAAAATTTTCACCCCAACCGCGCATAACTGCATTTAGCGAAGAAGTGGTGTTCTGGGTGAATATTATTTCATTTGAACTTTTTGCATTGACGAATTTTTGAACTTTTGAACGTACCTGCTCATAGTTCATGGTTGCATCTTCAGCAATTTTGTAAAGCCCTCGTGCAATATTGGCATTTTCCTTACTATAAAATTTGGTTACAGAATCAATAACCTGTTGAGGTTTTTGTG
Source organism: Candidatus Bilamarchaeum dharawalense (assembly GCA_902386555.1). Taxonomy (GTDB): domain Archaea; phylum Micrarchaeota; class Micrarchaeia; order Anstonellales; family Bilamarchaeaceae; genus Bilamarchaeum; species Bilamarchaeum dharawalense. The sequence continues at coordinate 11,355 of CABMJJ010000005.1, read as the reverse complement.
ACGTGGCTGCTGAATCCAGATAGACCAGGTCGGGAATATTAAGAAAAATTGGGAAATCTTTTTTTATATTATTGAACATAATGATCCTTCAGGCCAGAATAGCCTTTTTTTTCAATATCATGGGCAAGTTTTGAAGCGCCAGTTTGAACAATTTTACCACCCATAAGAATGTGAACCACATCGGGTTTCAAGTATTTCAAAATTCTTGGATAGTGGGTAACGATAAGGAATGTACGGGTACCATTATTCATCTTCTTTATTGCTTTTGTAATGAGCTTGATACCATCAACATCAAGACCAGAATCGATTTCATCAAGAATTACTACCCTTGGATTCAAAGCAAGCATTTGCAGGATTTCAAGACGTTTTTTTTCTCCTCCAGAAAAGCCAACGTTAAGATCGCGACTAACATAACTTTTATCCAGACCTAGTTTAATGCTTGTTTTTACGAGTTCTTCATGCTCCCTTACCATCTTGTCCAAATCCTGTTTTTTAGCTTTGGAAGAGTTAACCTTTCTAATTAAACCAGAGACTTTTACTCCTTCAATTTCTTCAGGATTTTGAAATGCAAGAAAGATTCCAGCTTTTGAACGTTTGTCAGGGCCATGACGTATAAGTTCTTCGCCATTGAGTTTAATACTACCCTTCAGGGTAAGATTCGGATCGCCCATAAGAGCGTTACATAATGTACTCTTGCCACTGCCATTTGGACCCATGAATGCGTATATTTTACCTTTCTCGAGCGTAAACGAAATACCCTTTAGGATTTCTTTTCCTGATAGGGTAACATGAAGATTGTTAACCGTTAAAGTCATCAGACCACCTTTTCGATAAAAGAGATTGGACAGTAGTCACGAACACCTTTGATTTTTTCAATATGAGTTATTACGCCATTAACTACCCCAGCAGGACCCACAATTTCTATGGCAATGGCATAGGGTCCAGTTGTTTGATAAACTGCCGTAATCATTGGTAGTTTGCGAACAGAAGCAATAACCGATTGGTATTTATCTCGGTCAGCATTTACAACAACAAACGCGTGCTTCCAACCTATTTTGGATTGATTAAGTAGAATAGTACTGCCGGTGATTACACCTATGGATTTGAGCCTTTGAATTCGTTTCTGAACTGCCGGTTGACTTATATGTAGCACCTTTGCTATTTCCGAGAGTGTTATCCGTGAATTGGAAAGCATAAGGTGAATAATCTTAAGATCCGAAGAATCTAGCATTGTTTATTTTATTAACCAATATGGTTTAAAAATATAACCTACAAATTTGTCAGTATGCATCTTGATGAAAGCCTAATTGCTAGCCTGTCTAAAGCAAAAAATGAACCCCGGTGGATGCTAGAGCGCAGACAGGAGGCCTATCAGCAGTTTCTTAACATGCCTTTTCACAGGTTTGGACCTGATTTATCGGGATTGGATCTTGAGGATGTGGAATGGTACTCTGCCGGTCCAAAGAAGAAAAAAACGTGGGATGATGTTGATCCAGAGATAAGAAAAAAGTTTGAACGGATAGGTGTGCCTGAAGCAGAGAGAAAATATCTTGCGGGCCTTGAAGCGCAAATAGAATCCGAAGCGGTTTATGGTAGATTGAAAAAAGAATGGAGCGAAAAGGGCGTAATTTACACCAATATGGATGAGGCAGTAAAAGAATATCCTGAATTATTGAGAAAATATCTTGGAGAGGTAATACCACCAACCGATAATAAATTTGCTGCCCTAACCGATGCTGTTTGGAGTGGTGGGAGCTTTCTGTTTGTTCCACGCGGAGTTGCTTTACAAGCACCTTTACATGCCTATTTTATGATTTCCAAGGAGGGCATAGGTCAATTTGAAAGGTCGGTGATTGTAGCCGAGGAAGGGAGCTCGGTTACCTATGTGGAAGGATGCTCAGCACCGTTATATCCACGAAGTAACCTTCACACCGGAGTTGTTGAAATTTTTGCTGAGAAAAATGCCCATGTAAGATATATCACCCTTCAAAACTGGTCTCATAATGTTTACAATTTAGTTACTCAAAGAGGTATTGCAAAGGAAAATGCGATGATTGAGTGGATCGATGCTAATATGGGTTCTGTTGCTACCCAAAAATACCCCTGCGTTATTTTGGCTGGCGAAGGCGCAAAAGGTCGGGTTATATCAATGACTTCGGCATCAGGAAAGCAGAACATTGACTCTGGCGGAAAGATGATTCATCTTGCACCAAATACTTCTTCCACCATTATATCAAAGAGCATAAGTTCCAAGGGCGCAACATCAACTTTTAGAGCAGAAGTGAAAATCACACCAAAAGCAAGGGGATCAAATTCGTTTGTAAACTGCCAGGGGATTATGTTGGACAGCAATTCCAAAAACAACTCAATCCCTAAATTTTTTGTTGAGAATGGTGATTCGACCATATCCCATGAAGCAAGTGTAGGTAAACTTAGTGAAAAAAAATTATTCTATTTGATGAGCAGGGGGGTCTCAAAAAAAGAAGCCGAGGAGTTGCTTGTTCTTGGCTTTTTCGATTCGTTTATCAAAGAGCTACCTTTCGAATATGCAGTTGAATTTAATCGTTTACTCTCAGTTGAAATTGAAGATGGGGCTGTTTAGCAAATACATATTTAAGCGTTAGTATACACAGAAGGAATAGGTGGGCGTGTGATTTTGACGGGAGTTCCTATTCAAAATTTAATTGATAGGTTGGGATATGGAGATGACTTTCAGAGAATTGAGATCGTCGAAGAATTAATTAAAAGAGCAAAAAAAGGTGAGAATATTTCAGAAGCAGTACCAGCACTTAGTCATGCGGCAGATCATGATCCGGTTGAAGGCGTTCGTAATTGGGCTAGGGAAGCCTTAGCTGAAGGAGAGAGAAGCGCAAGAGGCGAAAATAACCTTCCAAGAAAAATTGCAGATGTGATTGATCGTAGAGACTGGACCACTTTAGAAAGAATGATGTGGGATCATCATATTGGATATGAGGTCAGACTTATTTTAGAAGGAAAAAATGGATATGCGGATTTGAGGGATAAATTTGTTAGGATAGCAGACTTACACGGAATTGAATCGCTACCCCAGGTACTTAGGGGAATTGTCCTAATGGCCCAAGCAAGAGAAAAAGGCAACCCCATGACATGTCCTACGGGAAATGGCGGAGTTGGGGTGGCAAAAGTTAAAGCACGCTAGAAACAATGGATTCAGAAAAATAGTATATATTAGGTCTAGAAGAAAATATAAAAAAATTATAATTTCATTTTATCTTTTGTGGCTTCATCAATTCTACCTAAAGCAAGAACATAGGCCGCAGTTCTCATGTCAACATTCTTTGATTTGTAGATGTCAAATGTTGCATTAAACTCCTTGACCATCTTGGCTTCGAGTTTTTGATTTACATCATCTTCAGTCCAGTAGTGGCCATAGAGATTTTGTACCCACTCAAAATAGGATACACAAACACCACCCGAGTTTGCAAGAACATCTGGAATGATGAATTGTTTGTTTTTATGAAGAACATCATCTGCGTCTGGTGTGATGGGTCCATTGGCCAATTCAACAAGCATTTTTGCTTTTACTTTTGATACGTTATCTTTGGTTACTGCATTTTCAAGTGCAGCCAGAATCAAAATATCAACATCAAGCTCAAGTAGTTCTTCGTTTGTAATCTTTTTTGCGCCTGGATATACATCCACCCTGCCTTCCTTTTGTTTTATTTCATCTAGTTTTTTATAATCAAAACCAGAATCCAGATAGGCACCACCTTTTGAATCAGATACACCAACAAGTGTAAAACCATCTTCAATCAGTAGTCGTGCCATGTGGGCGCCAGCATTTCCAAAGCCTTGGACAGCAATTTTCTTGCCTACTTTTATTTTCTTCACTGCCTCTTTGGTTGCAAAAAATCCTCCAAGTGCAGTTGCATAACCCCTACCAAGCGAACCACCAAGGGATATTGGTTTACCGGTAATGACTGCTGGACAGTGTTCACCAACAATCAAAGAATATTCATCCATCATCCAGGCCATGATCTGGGGCGTGGTATAAACATCTGGAGCTGGAATGTCTCTATAGGGACCAACGATTCTTGCTGCGCCACGCATCCAACCGCGCGATAGTCTTTCCAATTCGGCCTTGGACAGTTTATGAGGATCTACAATTACACCGCCCTTTCCTCCACCATAGGGGATATCAATGACTGCACATTTTATTGTCATCCAGAATGCGAGTGCTTTTACTTCATCTAAGGAAACATTTGGATGGTACCGAATGCCACCTTTTGTCGGACCCCTGGCATCATTATATCTTACTCTGAATCCCTGAAATAATTTCAGTGTTCCATTATCCATTCGAACGGGAATGGCGAAAGACAGTGCTTCTTTTGGCAACTTCAACGTCTCTTCGGTTTCCGATGCTAACTTAATGTGTTTCTTTGCTTTTTCCAGTTGTTTCTCTGCGTTTTCAAATACCATTTGATATCAACTCGCCTAATTAAAATTTTATACGAGATTGGATGGGAATGGTTAAAAAGCTTCTTTTCAGCCATACGTTGGGTAACGTAAATACTGAATGAAAATTAGGATTGTGAATTCAAAAGTCAATTTGTTTAAAAATTTAGCTGATGATGTTTGATCAATGGAGGTATATTTATGGCAGAAGAAATGGCTGTTCACAATGGAGTTAAACTTGCAGTATTCCTAGTAATCGGCTTTTTTGTCCTGATATTTTTGTTTGTGTTCTTTCCAGTCAGGATTATCAATGCGGGTGAAATCGGCGTACTGTTGGAATTTGGTAGGGTAAAGGAGATTTGGCATCCTGGTATGCACATTCTGATACCTTTTATGAATGACGTTGTTGTCATGTCAACACAGATAGAAAAATTTGAAACATCATCATCCGCAGCATCATCCGACCTGCAGATGGTTTCGACAATGATTGCAGTTAACTATCGGCTCCCAAAAACCGATGCGTCAATACAATCACTCTATGAAAATTTTAGAGGAGATCATGAGATAAGAATTATTCAACCGCTTGTTCAAGAGGTTGTTAAAGCCAACACAGCCAAGTACACTGCTGAAGAATTACTTTCAAAGAGAGAGCAGGTAAAGGCAGTAATAACTCAAAATTTAAAAGAAAAATTGTTGGAATATGACGTAGATGTGGTGGAAGTATCAATTACTAACTTTGACTTCTCACCAGATTTCAACAAGGCCATTGAATCCAAAGTAGTTGTTCAACAGGAACTTCTTCAAGCTCAGCTTGAACTTCAGAAAAAGCAGATTGATGTTCAAAGAATTATAGTTGAGCAGAATGCTTCCGCAACTGCAATTGTGATAAAGGCTGAGGCAGATGCACAGGCTCAGATTCTTAGGGCCAATGCTGAAGCACAGGCAATACAAACAATTACCGCAAGCCTCAATGACCCGTACATAAGATACCTTTACGTCCAAAACTGGAACGGACAGGTACCCAAGGTTGTTGGCTCTGGTCAGAATATTATAGATATAAGTAGTTTGGTTGCAGAACCAACTGCAAAATAATTTATTTTTTTTATTTCTATTTTTTCTAATTACACCGCGGCCATCATGCAACGAATGCAAATCCAACCATCACCATTGCCTGAACCACGCACAGAACTATTGAAGTACGCTTTTACAACAACATTTGGACTACTGCTTCCACAACAATTACATCTTTCACTCATAAGTACACCAGTAATTGCTAAAGTAGATTAGATTTATTATCTTTTTTGACGCAGAGGATTCCGTAAAGTTTGATCAGCTCGCAATCTTTGCCTTAAAAATTGTTTAAAGTGTTCATGATCAACATCAACAACCAGATTATGAGAAGCACCGGATTCGCGATGAAGTTTCCCAACTTTGTCAACGGATAAATTACAACTGTCAACTTTTACTCTCTCTGGATGTTCCAACATATAGGGAATATAGGCATCGTATACACCCATATGATCTTCCAAACCAGCTTTGAAAGCTTTTTCAAAAAGTGCATGTGAATAGGAGATGGTTGAAGCATTAAGAGCTAGCGTTAAGGTGTCATGGCAACCATTAAAGTCATCAACCCAACTCTCTCTTTGTAAAAGATGGCGGAGAACTAGGAAAAGTTCCATGGCACGAAGATCCTGTTCGAATGATCGTATCGCATCATTAGGTAATCTTGTAGTTTGTAAAGCTACTCTGGCAGCTTCATATTGAGTATAAAAATATTTGATATCTTCTGGTCGAACATTACGTGCACCAGGATGAAAGGGTGAGAATTTTTTGAAGTAGGCAAACAACTGATCCTGTTCGGGGGTTCTTCTGGTTACTAGAAAGTCCAGGGCTCTGTGAATTCGAAGTGCGGTTGCCATTCTTGCAATCATTTTCTGATTTTTCGAACCATCAAGTTCAGTTAGTTCAGTATGATAAAACCTTTGAGTTGCTTCCAATGGAAGTACGGTGGTTGGAATTCCGGATGAAAAAACCATTGCCGCTGCTGCCAGGTCATGCACCATATTATGTTCACTGCTTTCCAGAGAGCCTCCCATAACGTAAAGATGCGGAATTTTTTGTGCAAGTGAAGAATCTTTTTCAAGTGCACGTGCAATGGTGGTCATTGGAGCTATACTCACCACAATCGGGGCAAACTCATGGACCTGTTTGATAAAAAGCTCAACACCATCAATTCCCCGAGCTGGTAATCTACGTTCTTTTTTTGATAGGGCAACTGCTTCAAAACCAGTAATAAAAGTTGGAGGATAGGAAGTGGGGTCCAATGCCTGTTCAGCACCCTGAGCAACAATCACATCATCGCGACCAAGATTATGCAACATTTTCCTCGTTAATGTTTCACGAATATCAAGAACACCGTGTGTAACTATTACTGAGAGAAGTTGAAATGTTTTAGACAATGCAACAATTTGAAGGTTAAGCGCATCATCAATATCAGAGCCGATATCTGTAGACAAAATTACTGGAGTTTTTGTCATGCCACCAACCTCTTCTGGATAGCTCGCATTGTGGCTGGTTGTTCAGCTCGCCTTTTGAAATCACGATCCAGGAACATTACTTTTCTTATCTCCCTAACTTGACGAAGTTGAACCATAGAATCTAGAACTGCCTGTCCAGATTCGCGATAGCCAACCACGCGTGGAACATCCAGATATTTATCCTGATGAATAGAAAAATCATAGCGACCAAAACTATCCGGTTCCGTATATCTATTAATAAGAAGCGCATCCACAGAAGCTGCTCCAGCAGCAAGAAAATGTTTTGCAAGGGATTGTAAAGAACGACCAGTAAGTGCATCATTATCTAATAGTAATACTCGTCTGCCTTCAACATCCTTTTTGAAAAGTGGACTGACCGGGCAGGTTATTCTTTGACTTCCATTTCTTGCAAGATATATCTCAAACGTGTTGGCTTCTGCCAAAGTAAAAACAAATGACAACCATAGACCTTTTCTTGCAATGCCTATAACCGCACCATAGTCCCCACGAAGTTTTCTTGCAGCTTCCCAGGCACTTTCTAAAGTTCCCGGATAGCGATTATAATCCGGAGCAGAAATTTCTGGTTGTGGTAATCGTAATTTATTTAGTAGAAACCATAATCTGGATTCAACATATTCTTTGAACATGGAATGAAATTGAACAAACGTCTGTGCCAACAGAGGATCGTGAACCACTTTCATTTCATCGTATTCCTGTCTTTCACCAGGAAGTTCCGGAGTTTTCCCCATGACCATTGTGGAGAGAATCCATTGGAGCGTATCAGTTGGTTGTATTCCGCAAGCAGATGGAACATTAACAAAGGGAATTTTTAGTTGTTGAGATGCAACACCTTCGATGTCCTCACGATCGCCAACTGATAAAACTCTGGATGGATCTAACCCGTGAACTTGAATAATTCTGTCCATGGCAATTTTTTTTGCTCTTGCATATTCTGCAATCCATGCACCAGGTTCTGATGTACTAACAGAAAAATCAGGGGCAGGTATAACCACCACAATATCTTGAAATAGACTGGGAGATAAACCCGCTTCTTCAAGTTGTGTGCATTTTCTTGCTTTTTCTTCAACAATCCAACTTTCAGCTGAGATACCTGGCTCAGGTCTATCTGTTGCGCTGACAACAAAAAGTTTTCTTCCAGCTTTAACTAGATCTCTTAGAGCACGGTCCAAACCTGGCTCTCTAGAAGTACTTTTTCCACTACCAACGGTGGTGAGGGTCTCATCTTTATCAAAAATAACAGCATCTTTTTGGCCAGCTAAACCATCCATTGGTAAATCACAAAAATTAATTAAATGCAACTATATTTAAATGCCGATTATATTACCATAAAATTAGGCCATTTTTCATCGACGTAGACGTTCAAGGAGCCGAAACGTTTATAAATAAGTTACTTCATAGTATTGATCCGCACTAACTTTTCGATGAGAGTCTATACTCTAAGGCTCGATGAAAATTCTAAGTTAGATGTTTATATGTCTCTCCGATCTTCGGAGAATTTCATGCGTGTGAAGTGACGACAAGTTTTTTTGTTTGTTTGAAATGCTTTGCATTTCGGGTGTTTTTAACACCGTAAATTTTCCGCAAGGAAAATTTCAGCAGACAAAAAAGGAGATAGTATCATACAGAAAAATGTTAGATACTTCAATATCTCTGGAAAAGTTCTGTTAATTTCGCGTAAGCGAAAATGGCAGAACTAAGTAATTGTATAGTGTCAATAATATGTTGCTATACGCCACTTAGTGGATGGCTTGGCTTATGCCCGCACGGTCACGCGGCAAGCGGCGAAACGCCATGGGTAGACGCACGCAGTCTTTGATCCATGGATTTGACTGAGCACAGTAATGTGCAACAACCCCTCGAAATGAAGCATCTTAGTAGAGGGTGGAAAAGAAATCAACGAGATCCGGTTAGTAACAGCGAGTGAAAGCCGGTTAGATCAAACCGAATTCCGTCTTGGTAACAGGGCGGTAGATGTGGTGGGGAGTATCCTTTGTCTGAACCGAAGTCCAATGGAATCTGGCACCTTAGCGAGTAACAGTCTCGTAGGTGAAGGATAGAGGAACGATCCAAAAAGAGTAAGGTCCGCCGGATAGCGGACATGAACATGGGGGTATCAACCTCTAAATCTAAATATGAGGCATAAGACCGATAGCGAATCAGTAGCGCGAGCGAACGCTGAAAAGCACTGCGGGAGCAGTGTGAAAAGAACCTGAAATTAAGTGGTTACAGAATGACAAGGCATAAAAGCGTAGGTTTGTGGAAGTGAGTTTGGGCAACTGAACAAACGACATGAATTAAGCAGTGTCTTGTCTTTCTTCTCGAAGCAAGAGTCAGGGAGTTATTTGGTGTGGCGAGATGAAAATCAAAGCGAAAGCAAGAGTACGCAGCCCGCAAGGGTAAGGTACGTCGTGGTAAATCGCGATTAGTCACACTGGGTAGACCCGAAGCCATAGTGAGCTACGCCCGATCAGGACGAAGTCAATCTGACGATTGATGGAGGTCCGCAACTAGTGATGGTATATTCCTCTTAGGTGAATTGGGTGTAGGGGTGATAGTCCTGTCGAACATGGCGATAGCGGGTTCCCTCTGAAATGTCTCTCAGGACAGCGTCTCTGGAGAACGATATAGCGGTAGAGCACTGATCAGGTGGATTGGTTTCGAAAGGAATCGCCATCTCCTCAAACTCCGAATGTTATATCTTCGTAGAAGGAGGCAGTCGGGGCGCCGGAGTAAGTCTGACGTCCCTTACGGGAACGACCGTACGTGAGGCTAAGGGCCCTAAATGCTAGTTAAGTGTTAATCTGAAAGGAGTGTCTATTCAAAAACAACCGGGAGGTAGGCTTAGAAGCAGCCACCCTTCAAACAACGCGTAATAGCGGACCGGTCTAGAGTACACATTCTGAAAATTCACGGGGCTAAACTAGCTTCCGATACCTCACCAATGTAAAAAACATTTGAGTAAGGGGGCGAACGGGTTGCCTAGAAGCACGGTGGTGACATCGTGTGGAGCGGCCTGTTATGAATATCCTGATGTAAGTAGCAGCATATCCGGACGAGAATTCCGGACACCTTATCGAGCAAGGATTCCTCAGCCACGTTCTTCAGCTGAGGGTTAGGCGATCCTAAGGATGATGGTAACTCCTGAAATCCGAAATTAGGGAAACTGGTTAATATTCCAGTCCTATGGAGATAGGTGCCGCAAGGCAAGCCACATTCTTGACGCTTTTGGATAGGTCGAACGTCTTCGGACGTCTGATGAGGGTAACTTCGTGGAGTCTCATTGTGAGGAGAAACGAATGAATCTCTTAGGGGTAACTCGATCAAGTCCAGGGGCCCATGAAAAAAGATGTGGAACGATTCTTCATAATCGTACCCAGAACTAGTACAGGTGCTCTAGCTGAATAGGCTAAGGTGTGATAGGACAACCTAGGTAAGGGAACTCGGCAAGTTAGCTCCGTAACTTAGGAAGAAGGGGTGCCATAGCATGAGTAATGTTGTGGTTTCAATAACAAGGGGAGTGCGACTGTTTACCAAAAACACAGATCATCGCAGAGCCGAAAGGCTGAGTATGATGGTTGACGTCTGCTCACTGCTAGTACCTGAAAATCGGGTTCAACCGGGGGAAGGGCTAGTAAAGAGCGGGGGTAACTCTGACCCTCTTAAGGTAGCGTAATACCTCGCCGCTTAATTGGCGGCTTGCATGAATGACGTAACGTCACTCCCACTGTCCCTACTTAGGACCTAGTGAAATTACTTACCGGTGAAGATGCCGGTGACTTCCAGAGGGAAACGAAGACTCCATGGAGCTTTACTATAGTCTGATGTTGTGGTACGAAGTTTACTACCAAGCGTAAGTGGGAGCCGTTATGTTGCAGCTTCCGGGTTGCAGATAGGCGAAAGTGTTACACCACTTAGTGGATTTTGTATCGCTTACTCGAAAGAGAACAGCGTCAGGTGGATAGTTTGGCTGGGGCGGTACGCCCTCGATAAGGAAACAAGGGCGCCCAATGCTTTGCTCATTCCGGTCAGAAATCGGAAGTAGAGGGTTAAAGACAAATGCAAGGCTGACTGTATTCTTAAAAGCGTAGAATGCAGAGACGAAAGTCGGGCTTAACGAACCTTGAAATCCCTTTGATGAGGATTCAAGCTGTCAGACAAGCTACCCTGGAGGTAACAGGCTCGTCGCGGGTGAGAGTACACATCGACCCCGCGGTTTGGTACATCGCTGTCGGCTTGGGACATCCTGGTCGTGTAGGAGCGGCCAAGGGTTGGGTTGTTCATCCATTAAAGTCCCACATGAGCTGGGTTCAGTACGTCGCGAGACAGTACGGTAGTATCTCCTGGAAGTGTTGCCCCTTGAGAG
>CABMJJ010000004.1 GCA_902386555.1 Candidatus Bilamarchaeum dharawalense | reverse complement strand
GGCGGGTGTTACTGAAGTTACAATCAGAAACCGCTACAGGGAACTGAAAAAAGAATTGGGTCTGAAAGTTAATCTGTAGTTTGTGAAACCAAGGTTTCACACTTCCTTTTTATTTTTGAATTTTTTTTATTCTCTTCTATTTTTTAACATCAGAAGTTTGGGTGCTTTACCATTGATTTATAATAGGAAAAGCACAATCAAACAAAAGATGATGAGTGTTCGACAGACTGAGGAAACTTTTTTCCAAAAGGTTCCTGTGACGATAAATCACATTCTGATTTTTTATTTTAGAGCAATTGGCTCTTGTTTTTTTGCTAAATCTCGTGCCAGCTGGGGTATATACACCTGATATGCCCCAAATTTTTTCATAAAAACATCTTCTCTTACTAAGGCCACTGACACGCTTTGATCATCATGTCCTATCCCACGGTATTGCCCAGACTGCCCAATGATAAAATACCTGTTATCACCGATTGTTGTGGTACCGTACAGAACTACTGAATGATCAAATGCTTTTTCTACTATCGCCAGAACCAAGGGATATACCTCCTGATTCCTCTTTCCTTCAAAATAATCCGAGACAAGTCGTTTTGTTCCCTGTCTAATAAAATATTGCGAACTGGCACGATGGAAATCCTTATTCTCTTGTTTTTGTGCAGGTGTTGCGTCACAAACCCACCATGCAAATCCAGAACAATCAAAACCACGGTAGGCTGTTTCTGCACCTTTTACATATGGCATTCCCCATACTCGATGAAGTTCTTCTCTTAAACTAGGATTAATGGGTAATGCAAGTACGGCCTCTCTTTCCAAGAGTATGACGCCCTTATCCTCTGCCCGATCAATTGCGTTGCGCAAACTCGGTACCAAATGATTTAGTGCCATATATCCGTTTCACGATTACGGAATAAATATCTTTCTCAAATCCATCAGAACTCAAGATTCGATGGCTACGGCCATCAACTCTCAAGTTCTTCCTCACTTCGTTTGTCAGAACTCAAGATCTTCATCATCGAAACTTTTTAGAAAAAAGTTTCACAAAAACTTATTGAAAGTTTTGGTGAACCTTTTACCAAAAGATTCCTCAGTGGTATTGCTTGTTCATCACTATTTTTTATTTGAACTTTTCCCTCTATAAATCTACTGTTAAAAGTTCCAAAACTTCTTTATGCTAACCTAGTGAAGTTTGGCACTTTAACACTGGTTTATAATTGTGAAAGTGCAATCAGTAAAAAATGAAATGGGGGATGTTTGGGCTTGGGTTAGTTGTCGGATTTTTATTTTGTTTTATTCTGCTAAATTTTATTGTTACTCCACAGATAAACATTATTTTTTCACCAGAAGATGGTCATGAAATAATTGATCTGATTGATTCTGCGCAAGAATCCATTGATATTGAGATGTATGTTTTCACTTCCAGAGACGCCATTGAAGCTTTGGAGCGTGCAAAAAATCGCGGTGTTGATATTAGAATAATCATTGAACGAAATGTCATCAGTGGTCAAAACGCAGAAGCCTATAATGAGCTCAATGCCAAAGGCATTCAAACCAGATATGCAAGCAGAGTCTATGAGCTAACCCATTCAAAAATAATAATTATTGACGGCAAAAAGGTGCTTGTAGGTTCGCATAATCTGAGCAATTCTGCACTTTATAAAAATCGCGAGGCATCGGTGGTTCTGATTGATGTTCCTTCTGTTAAAATATTTATCGAAAACTATGAAAAAGATTGGATTCTTGCTTCCTAGCTTCGCTGCAGAACATATCTTCCATAAAGCGGTGCAAATATTTTGTACTTCCCCCGTTCTAATCTGATTATCTGTCCGCGTTCCAACAATCTTTTTGCAAGTGTGCTAATGGGTCCCAATGGTTTTTTCAGTTTTTTCGAGATTTCCGAAATTTTCATGCCATCACGTTCAAGGGCCAGAGCTCTCAAGATTTCTCGTTCTGCTTTTGGTGTTTCATTATATATCTGTCCAAACCAATCATTGTAAAGCATATCCCTGATGTAGGGCAAATAGGCTAGATAATGACCTTTCGTAATAATCTTCTCATTCTCCTTTAATTTTTCATAAACATACCAGCAAATCATGCGAGCCAGTTTGGGGTTACCTCCACTGTCCTCAAGGATACTATTTAGGCACTCGTCACCCATCTTCAAAGAATTTTTTCCAAGGGCATGTTCTATCATTTCCAACATGCTATGCTGATCAAATGATTTCAAATAAATTATTCTTGCCCCTTCCTGTGAAATTTTTAATTCTGAAATAGAACTCATCACCACTGAAACTGCTTTTTTATTCCAGTTCATGTTTATTTTTTTTGCTATTTTTTTTGCAATGTACTCTGCATTCTCCAAATTATCCATGCCATCAATAAAGAGAATCGATCCATTTTCTCTATCTAATTTGTTTAGGGCAGCTTCCAAATCCTCTGGTTTTTTTTCGTCAGGAAACATCTTTTCAATCAGATCCATTTCCTTTTCGCCTTTTTCTATTCTAATCAAGGGACAGAACAATCCCCCTCGTTCAGCCTCATGCTTAAAATTTTTGAGTAGGGTTGTTTTGCCGGTTCCCCTACTTCCAAAAATCAACAACACTCCTGGTTGTTTTGATGCGGTAGCATTGATGAAACTTGCAAAAATATTAATCTCGATTTTTCTTCCGAATGCTTCAAAGCTTTCAGGATTCCATGCAAATGGATTTGGCCCTTTCATTTTTTCACCTCAGATGCTGCCCCTTGGAACCCACAGTGCGTAATCCGAGTTCCTCTAACCGAAGGGGGTGTGGGGCACAGCGCCCCCACAAACTACACAATATGTAGTTTTTGTATTTTTAACTGTTTCTATTATGTTGTACCTTTATAAATAACCTAAACTGCGTATATGGCATGACAAAGAGGTATGTGATCGGGGCGGCCTTGCTGCTGTTACTTATCTCCACCATATACGCACAGTTTGGTTTTTCTGGATCCGGTGCAACAAAAGACAGCCAGGTAATTATTCAGAGAAATAATGAAAGTGACAAACTGATTAATATCTCAGTACTTATTTTCGAACCTGCGGTGACCACCAGTGGAAATACCATCAGAGATAAGATGGAGGAATTTTATCAAGCATGTGTTGCTGCTGGCGATCCAAAGCCAGTGGAATGCAGTTATAAAAAAGCTGCTGAATTCGGTGCAACCACCACAGACTATAAAATGAATATGACTTCACCACCAGGTGCACACTTTTTTGTTGAATATCTAAATCCCATGGGAACCGCTGCCACCAATCAATGGACTCCAGTTCCCGGTTGCGAAGATGTTATTGCCAATACCCCTGCCATTGGTTACAGGCCAAATGCAGCAGGTGATTTGGAAGCATATACCTATTATGTTGGTCAATGTCCTCTTGATCCAATTGCAAATGCTCAGAAAAGCTATTTTCGTGTGACCTATCTACCTGCTCCTGGCGAACCAATTGCTCCAAGCTCACAGACTCTGGAACTCACCAATCCCCAGGCTACATTCTCTAACGAACTTACCCAAGTAATTTCCAATATGGTAACCGGGTTATCAACTACAACATTACCTGGTCAATCATTGCCCTGTTTAGGATTTTTCCTTCTGGCTGGATTACTAATATCATCATTATACTTTGCAGGTAAGAGTCCAGTTTCACTATTGGATATTACTACCCCAAGACTACCAACACCCAAAGGAGTTGCTGCCAGCGGTCAGGTTCTGGCACCATTTGGTTATACTGAAATGAAAACAACTGCCAGAGCAAAAATGGCTGATGCCACCAAAGCCCTTGGCATTACTGCACTTATGCTCAAATCAAGAATGGCAGGAGATGCAGATCTGGCTCATTTGGAATCACGAATCAGCTCCCAAAAGGGGAATAGAGCTGATCAATATGCTGGGGATGTTGCCCAAGGCAAACAAATCGCCAGTGCTCTGGTTGTTGCTGGACGTTCTGTTGGTATGTCAGCAGCTGAACTTAGTGGTCTTGCCAATAGACTTCCCTATCATTACGGAGATGCTGAACACAAGACAGTTGCCGAGTTACTAAAAAAACTTGAAGAAAAAGGTGGCAGACACACAATCATGGCCATGACTTTGAAAGATTATCTTTATGGTCTGAGAACATTCCAAAGCCTTGAAGTCCTAACTGGAATGCCAGACATCGGTAAGAGAAGTGCAGTTCATCAAAAAGTTAGCTCCACCCTGGGTAAATTCTACGGTGCCAATAGATATGCTATCCTTGGTCCACTTGTTATGGCCAGTGTTGACTCAGCAGCCAGAACCAGTAGAATAATGGCTAGAATGGGCAAGGCCATAGTAACCGAAGCTCCAACTCTGGCAAGAGCAGTTACCAAAACCACACTTGGTGTTGTTGGCGGACAACATGCCATGGAGGCCTTGGAATCAAAAGCCAAAAGTTCAAGCACTGCCTCTTGGCTGTTTGGTCAGGTTAACAAGCGTCCAGGAGATATTCTTGTTGGTGCCATGTTCCCGATAAATGATAAGATGGCCCACCTTTACCGCTCACTAAACAATGAAATGCTCAGAGACCAAATGCGCTACGTTCTCAAACAGGTTTATAGGAAAATGGGCATGAATTTCAATATCACTGCCGAAGAACTTGCAAGCATGGGTCATGTTGATATTAACATACTTAAGCGATCCAATTTCCATGCTACTGCAGAATTACTTGCAGTTGAAAATGAGATCAAAAGAATTCTGTCCAATACTTCAATGACTACAAATGATAAACTACATGAACTAATGAGACTTGGTCAGGCTCACGGTGCCACCATTGATCATAACATGGTAAATGTCACCACCAGATTGGAATCCATTGCCGCATCTGTTGAACCAGAACACATGAAAATGATCCAGCTTCAAGAGGTTCTCGAGCAACAAAACAAGATTCGTTTATCCACCACAACCGGTGGCAGGGCCCATGAAGATGCCTATGTTTGCCATGTTGGTGGAGATTCATTGAATGCCACCCATGCTTGGGAGACCATGGTTTTGCGTACCATGGTTTGGGATGGTGAGAATGGTTTTCTCCGAGGAGGTATTAAGGAAGAGCTTCTTTCTGCCAGGCTAAATGTGGTTAACCGATTGACAAGTCTTGATCCAACAACTGCCATGGAGCAGCTTCCAGAGCACATGAGAAATCCAAGCCAACTCAAGGCAGTTGCTGAGAGAAATAGGTCAGATCTTCTTGCACTTTTCACTGAAGAAGGAAAGAAAATGTATGCAGAATTCGCAACCAACATGAAAACTGCAACCATGGTTGATGAAAAATATGCCAGGAGAGAAATTCCAACGGATATCAACAAAGCCTCCATTGCACAGCTAGTTGACTTCATGTTTGGCGGCAAGATGCAAAGAAGTACTGAAATCGACAAAAAAACCGGTAAGATGGTTTGGTATTCAGGCTATGATATGGAGCTTGGTATTGATCAAAAAGCCACTCTTGTCGATGTCAAAAGACACTGGATACCCGGCCTTGATTCAAGACACAATTTTGCACTTGGCCAATGGGTGGAATCAAGATTTACCAAAGGTTATGTTCCTGCATTCAAAGCTGGAATCGAGGCTGAGCTTGATCGCATGCCAGGTTCTACTCAATGGTCAGTTGAAGAACGAGCTAAACAGGCCAAGAAGCTTTGGGTTGCAGACCAACTTATGAAAGACATGGAACAAAGATTCAATTCTCAATTCGCTCAAAACACCTATGGTACCACAAGAGAAACATCAAGATTCTACTATGGTGTTCTACTTGGTTTCATGGAAAAAGCACTTCAGGAAAAAGGCTATGACAACAACCATCCTGATCTCCAGTTCCTTCAGAAAATTGATACCACCAATCCCCATCATCTTGACAAACTTATGCAGATGATGAAAATCTATCACAAGGAGTATGATACTGTTGCCTCAAGACAGATGACCTACGATGATGTTGCACGATCTGACAAGGCAGTGGTTATGCTTCACGAAGGTGGATATGCCTATTACAAAAAAGGCATGGCATTGAGTGATAATGACCGTGTGCTTGCTGGTCAAACCTGTCTTAGGGATAATAATGGTCAGAAAAAACCATTTGTTCCTGATGATGTTGCAGTCCAGTTCGGTGCAAGAGACGATCTTAATGCAATGAATTCTTCGGTCAGAAACTCTAAAAATGCCGCAGACTGGGAACCATTCCTTGCAGAAGTAAATAAATGGGCTAAGGAAGGCGGCTATAACTTTGACCGACAGAAAGTTTTGGAAAAACTTATCTGGGATGCTAGAAACTCCACCTACGATTACATGCTTGGGCAGCACTTCAGTGAAGTTACTGTTGAATCAAGACGCAATGTTGCACCCACTGCTCCATCCATACTTCGATACCTTGGTGTTGAAGCTCCAGACTTTACAGAAAAAGTTTGGAGGCCAGCCAGAGATATTGTGATGCATGGATTGGATTATGTATCCAGAATTGCACTTTTATCCGGTGGACCAATCCACAGTACTTCCTATGACATTACTGCAGTTTCCAGTGTCTACAGACAGCACTCCATGCGATTGGCCAGTGCAATCATGGCAGGAAAATATGAAAAGGATCTTAGCGATGACGAAAAAGCAGTCTATCGTAGTGTGGCTATGTCCAATCATGCATTCTTCCAGGTTTGGCAATTTGCCATTGATAGAAACCCCTGGAGAGCATCATCATCATTTGGTACCCACCAGGCCTGGTCATCCTTCTTCCACTTTGGTCCTGCAGTTCCCTATGATATAAACATAAACCTGCGATCTTTCATGGACAAGGGTACCTATGCCAACTTCATGTCATCCTATGGTTTCCCAATGCAGGCAGCCAAATTCATGATGAGGCCCTATGTTAACATGTTCAGGGGCTTCCAGATGTCCATGCAGGGGTATGCTTCCAAGTGGGACTCCACTGATGATACACTTAGACAATGGAACTATACCAATCCAAGAATTCTGGAAGCTTTACAATCCATGAATCCTTTCTCAGCTGCAATGTATGGTAAAGGTAAACTTTCCAATTCACTCTCAAAGTTAAATGTATTTGGAGGTAGTCTTGAAAGACATCAGTTAGCTGGTGCAGATTACCAGGCAGGTCTTTTACAAAGTGCTCCAGATATCATGCTTCACAGAAAAGGTATCTATTCAACAGCCAGAACTGGTGATGCTAACCCGGGTGAGTCATTCTACAACTACAGATCTGAACTACAGCTTGATGCAACAATGGCCGAGTATCTTACACGAACCAGGGACGCAACATTTGCCTATGACCAGGCAGTTCGGGATTCTGCAATGGATAATACAACAAGAAGAACAGTCTCTGCTGAAACACTTAACATAAGAAGAAGACAGGAACTTGACATGTTCGGTTTCGAACGAAACTCCCTCTGGGGTTACTTCAACCCAATTCTGTTCCTTCACCACATCCCGGTTCCTATTTTCCCCCAGTCCATCACTCCAAGGGATCTGATAGCAAACTGGCGTGCTAAAGCTAAACACGGATCAGCTAGCGGAGTTGGGGGCTTTGGCGAGGGCATTAACAAGATGGCCCAGGATATCGCTCACAAATCCTACATGGCACTTCATCCACACAGAATCGCCCAGGTGGTTTACTGTCCCAAGTGTGGCATGTCCAACTTTAGGGGTAGCATGTGCAAAAACCCAAGCTGCAAATCCTATCTTTACTAATTTTTCTTTGATTTTTATCCATCTACTCCGAGATTCAAAAATGTGAAGATTTAAATTATAAAACAGGTTAAACTAATCATGCGTTTGTTAATCATTCTTTTTGGTTTAATACTTTTTTTCGGCTGCCTTAGCCGCATTGGTTCTGGCACCACTCTTTATGAACAGGATTACAAGGACAATTTCCAGCGCATTGCAATTTACGAACCAAATGCAAGCAATCTTTGCAAAGTTGGCGAATGTTTGTGCATGGTTTGCAAAAATGGCACCAATATTTTCGGTCCAATAAAAAGTCTTGTCGGTGGCTATTGTTATTTTGAGAAAAATTGTACTGCAAATAAAACCGGCGAAATCAGCCTGGGAAGCCCGCCCTATGAAGATAAACTCATTCGTCATTTTATGATCGGGCAGGGACCAACATTTGGTGACTTTTCCACTGCAAATACCTACTGCAATAATCGTCTTAGCATGGCTGTTCAATGGCTTAT
The DNA here is from genome assembly GCA_902386555.1 of Candidatus Bilamarchaeum dharawalense. Classification (GTDB taxonomy): domain Archaea; phylum Micrarchaeota; class Micrarchaeia; order Anstonellales; family Bilamarchaeaceae; genus Bilamarchaeum; species Bilamarchaeum dharawalense. Next base: position 43,998 of record CABMJJ010000004.1, on the reverse strand, counting down.
TGGTGATAATGAAACAGCGTACATGGAACCTGATGCATCACGTGCCATGTGTTTCTTAAGTAAAGATATTATCCCAGTTTACATTCTCTATAGCAACGGTACTGCCATGGATATGATGGCCGAAACAGGCAAAATTGCTGATATTCTTGGAACTGATGGAGGGTCTCTCTATTTAGGGCGATTGTCCAGCGGTCCTGTTGGTCCTGTTATTGTAATCCCAGAGATAAATTTCGATGTCAGCCATGCTGCCGATGTTGCCCAGCAAATTCACATAATCAACAGTGCTTGTCAGAATAACCGAGGGGCCAATGATATCCATTGTATCACTGCGGTTGGTCCAAAAATGAATGATGTTGCTGCACTTGATGCAGTGATGCAGGAGCTTAAGGCAAATGGGTGGCAAAACGAACTTGATCTTGTTGCCTATGGAATTGACGGACGCTACGCTCGCACTTGCGATGGAGCTCAAGTTAGACAACAGGCACTTAATTTTTCATCCTATGCACTTTACAATTACAGCAAGCCAACACTAATCCCCTATGTTCTTTTTGATCCAGGAACCAATGACAGTAATAATTCCTGTACCTGGAACGAGTATTCAGTTGTAGCTGCCTACGGTTCATTCTTTCCCATTGGAATCCAAGCTCTTCAAAAACGCGGGGTCATAGGTATTGCTCCCTACTCGTTCAATACCACTGGTGGAACTGGCGTTGTCAATCCTCTCAATTGTACCAATTGCGCTGTTGCTAGAACTCAAGACAGACTTCGATCCTGGTATGGCGGTTGTCAGATGTACACCTGGTATTCAAGAGAAGCGTCAAAGACCAATCCGTCTGGTGGTACATTACTTATTTTTGGTAATGAATCTGGTTCAGTCTGCAATCATAATACTCAATATGATTATCTTTCTGCAGTGCGTTTTGCAGGTCGTGACATCTCCCAACAACAACAGAATCAACTAAATGCGTCTCAACCTAAATATTTCAGTTGTGATGCCTGTATCATCAACAATATTACCAGTCCGATTCCATTTGAATTTACTAACGTGAGAAATGATGTCCCACCTGATCTTTACTGTTCTGGTTTCCCTGAAATAGATACCTGGGCAGGTTCTAGAAATCTTGATCCAATGCTTGTTCGTGCATTTATCATTACCGAGAGTAATTTTGATCCATGCGCTGCAGCGAAAGTTTGTCGGGCTGGTTATGCTGGTCCTGGCTGTTTTGATAATGATCCAGCCACTGCAGATGAATGTTATTACCAAGGTTATAACAAAATGGAAGATCCAACTGGCAATTGCACTTTTGTGAATGCACCCAACTGGGACACTCCCAATCCTGATTGGCGCTGGTGCGGTCTTGGTATTATGCAAAGCTTAGAACCGCCCTACACTTTCTGGCCAGCTGCATTTGCTCCAGGTGGTGTTGACGGTCCTCTTGCTTCAGTGTATCTAGCATCCCATCCTGCTGATTCTGAACTTGCCAATGCCAAATCCTGCAATCCAGTAAATTTCAATCCATTCAATCCAAGTGATTCTGCCTGTATGGGCACTCTTAAACTTGAAGCCAAACTAAAAGACGCTAAAAAATGGATATTTGATAATAGGGGGAAACTCAACTGGCAAGCCACTGATTCAGAAAAAGATTCAGTTTTTGCTGCCTATATTGCTGCACACAAATATGGTGGAACTTGGGATGCCAAGGGTACCACCAGTAGAAAACCCGGTCATCCAAGATGTGCCAGTACCATGAAGAATGGAGATTGTTGGGCCTATGGTTTTAGTCAGAGCTGGCCCTATGATGCTGCCTATTGCGGTACAGATGCTGGTAGGGCAGATACCACCCGTTGCGACAATGGTGCACCAATACAACAACCACCCGACAAATGCTATGGCTACACAGATTTCATTAAATTCGTTAGAGACTGTGAAGTTCCCTATTTGAAAAGCGGCAGAGATTCTGGTGCGGTGAAAATGCAGAACTTTTTCTGGCTTACAACCAATTGTACCAATAGTATGTGTCCTGATGGGAAAGCATTGTACGCGGCCATGCAAATGACAGTTCCACCAAGCGGCACACCATACCTACCATGAATTAGGCAAGCCATCTTTTATTTTCTATTTTCTGTTTAATGTATTCGCCAACAAATGTTAATCTCTGGCCCTGAAGAGCATCCTGCTCAATTTTCTTTTTGGTTTTTAAAACAAGCTTGAGCTCATGCACCCAATCCTTGTGCCTGTTTATCCATGGATAGCCAAGCATTTCCTCTGCACGTTTAACATCCACATCCTTGGCTTTTATTGTTAATTTTTCCAGAAAGCTAAATTCTTTTATGTCACTCATGGTAACTCCTAGAAATCTGGCTTCTGGTACTGCAAAATCTCTACCCAAATAGGCAAGATTCATACTTCCGGTTTTAATTGTCCAATAGATATACCATCCCCAGGCATCGCAATCCATGAGGCAGTACACTGGCAATTTTTTATCCGCTAATTTTCGCAACAATCTTCTGGTTCCTCTTGTTGATTGTCCTTTTGGAGTAACCAGCAGGCAGTTTTCTTTTTTCCAAAATTTATCTTCATTAAGCCTCTGCCAAAGTGCATCCTTTTCAACTACCAGTACAAAATCAGCATCCAATTTTTTTATCTCCATCCCATTGTCCACATCACTTGGGATGCTCCATCCACTTCTACCCTGTTTTTCAAGGTCGATGAGTGTTTCTTCACCACCAAATTTATCCATTATGGTCATGGGCCCAGCTACAAATCCTTTTCTGTCTGTTGTTAGGTTGAGATCTTCACGCTTTATTTTGAGTGCGACTTCCAAATCTTCAATCAGGCCATTTGATTCTGATTGTTCTGTGAATAGATCTTCGTCAATATCTTCGCCTAGACTGAATTTTAATTGGTAGAAAAGACCTCTGATGGAAGTGTGCAAATCCTGCTTCAAAAACTGGCGCGTTCTGGCTGCAACGGCAACGGTTTGCATAAATGTTCTCGCCTGTGCCATACTCAAAAATTTTCTTTGCTCTTTTTTATCACCAGTTCTCAAACATCCTACTGATTCATCAAAAATAGTATTGCTTTTGGTTCTAAGTGTGGTTTCAAATGTTGGTCCTTCGCCTTTTGCTATCTGCCCCACCATATCCTTACCAAGCAGCTCTAATTTTTTTGTTGTTGGAGATTCACTCATCACCATCACCTCCATTTTCACCATTCGGTTCCTCTTTCGCTTCACTTTCCCTACTCTCATCATCTTCGGGGGGCACATCTCCGCCGTATTTTTCCTCTATTATCTGGGCTAATTTTTTTTCTATTCCATCTTTTTTCTCCCCAGAAAGTCCAGCCAAATCACTTGAAAGCTGTTGAACGTATCTATTGACAATCTTCTTTTTGTTCTCAATTTCATGGGCTCTTCTTTTTCCTGATAGATACTTCTGAACACCACGTGATGCCTCCATAATGGCAAATTTTATCTCATCCATGACATCTTCTTCATTTGCTATTGCCTGTTTGCCTGCACTGGTGTAGGGTACATGAACACTAACTAAATTCACAAGAACTGCGATTGGCTCTTCTTCAAATTCCCTTATGTCATATCGTTTCCAATCCATTGTCTTTATTGTTTCGCTGATGGCGCAACCACTGGAATCAAATAACAGGGGCACTCGGTTGGCAAATCGCATTACCTCGCCTCTCTTGCCTGCTGCTGCAACCCCGCCTCCATAGGCAATTCCCACTTCTACCATGAATGGTATGCCTCCGCGATAGACTTTTGGACTTCTTTCAGTAACAACCAGGACTTCAGGATTGAATATATTTCTAAACGAGGCTTCCACCTGCCCCTTACCTATTGGGACAAGCGAGTCCATGGTTGGTGCGATCCATTTTACCTGTTTGAATGCTTTAACAATCGCTTCTGCTTCTTCCCAGGTAATATTATCTGGGGTTCTGTTGAAATCAACAGTCGGAACCAATGTTCGTAATTCATCCACCTTACCAGCGCTTACTCTGGTAAATGTTTCCTGTAAAAACGATGATAATCTCCTGCTTTCCTTGTTGTGTTTTGCGAATTCCAGAAGATCATGGGTTCCTATACCAAGCGGATGTGGTTTTATTTCGAAGGGTCTTGCAGGATTTTCCAATATTGAACGTGGGAAAACTATCTTCTCATTGGTTGGTTCTATCAGGGTTATGGAACAGTGCGGATTTGCCAGTGCAGTTCTTCTCAGGTATTCATAAACCCCATAATTGCTTTTTTCGTATTTCACATCCTTGAATTCGGAAATTACCTGAAGCCCGCTTTCTTCGGTAGGTACTTCATCAATTTCCTCTACCTCTGGTTTATTTTTTTTGTAGTCAATTGAGATGTTTGCGGTTAGTTTAACTTTTTTATGACAAGAAATTGCTTTGGTTGGTTGGCCAGTTGTAATATAAGAAAACATGGTACATGCCGCAGCACCAATACCCTGTTGCCCTCTTTGCTGTAAATATCTGTGGAACTTGGTACCTGCCAGCATCTGCCCCAATGCCTTACCCAAATGACTTTTAGGTATACCTGGGCCATTATCCTTTATCGTTAATCTGTAATGTTCTTTTTCCTTATCCAGTTCTTCAACCTGGACAAATATTTCAGGAACAATTCCTGCTTCTTCGCAGGCATCTAGACTATTGGTTACAAACTCGTGAACAATCATTGTCATTGATCGTACTTTACCTGAAAAACCCAACATCTGTCTATTTTTTTTGAAAAATTCAGCTACGGAGTGCTCTTTGAACTGTTTGAATAAATCCTCTTCTGCCATTACAATCCCTCTAATTGGTCGCCTGGATTCTTTACTCGCAAAAAGCTATTAATTATGTCCCTTAAGTCTTGCTTCCCAAATTTCCCGTTTAGTCTTTGCAAGATATCCAAGCACACTTGTGTGGCGTGCACCATCAATTAACATGCCTATTGCTTCTTTTGCATATTCCATTGTGTCGATTTTTGCTATTATCGCGATTGTGTTTCCATAGATGCTGATAAGGGAGTCTGTTGCTTCTTCAATATTATACTTTATTTTGCCTTTTTCTCCGATAACTCGCCCCTTCAGTCTGGTGATGGCTTTTTCAGAATGTGCATAATCCTTTAGCGGAATAATGTACAATCCATAATCATGTTCCAGAAGACGAAGTGCTTCCTCTGGTGTGAATCCTCTTCCTATGGCCTTCACTATGTCTCTTGCAAAAAATATGTCTGCCGGATCTCCTATGAGTTCCACATCCCCGTCAGAATCAATATTAAATTCCACATTGCATTTCTTTTCTAATTTCTTTTTTGTACTTCCGTCTTTTCCAACGAAAACTTTGATTCTTTCAATGGGTATTTTGACGAATTCTGTCATATCAATCCCTCCCATTCTGGCTCTGCCAAACTATTTTGCAATCTTAGTTAGTATCATTTTTATCGTTTCATCGGTTTCAAAAGATATTCTTTTTTCTGCCGCTTCCCTAACTTCGTCCTCACCACTTATTGTTTTTAAAATTTCCACGGCTGCTCTGCGTGTTTCCACATCCCAATGGGATAGCAACACAATAAGTGTTTTTCTTACTTCCTCATCATCTTTTATAAGCGATATGGCCTTGATGGCATTCATCTGGTTGTCTCCAATATCCCCACGGGCCATGATTATTATTTCTTTTTTCAAAGCCCTTACCAATCCTTCTTCGTTAAGGTTAGCGATATACTCCAATGCAATGCCTGCACTGTCCCTGCCTCTTAACATTGTGACGAAACAAGTTACAATGGCTTTACCATATTTTTCAACAACCATTAATTTTTTTAAGCCATGGGCAATGTCAACCTTAACTTCGGTTTTTTGATCTGCACTTAATGTTAGGAACTCAACCAGTGCTTTCTCCCATCCTCCATCCACCAGCAACATTACGGTATACTGGGCAATAAATTTTGGTGAAAGACCGTACTGCTCGCTATTTGCATTAGAAATTACCGATATGGAAACTCGTAGAATGGCAAAAATCTCATTGCCCATTTCCGCAAGATCCACTCCTGGTTTTTTTGTTGCGGCATAGGATGCCATAATTTTCCAAAACACATCTCTTATGTTTACATCTGGGGTTAGACCGAATTTATCAAGTGTAAGCTTCTTTTTTGGCGGTGGGGGTGTACTGCCACCTTTATCATCATCCCCACCGAAAGTTTCCTTTGGCATTTACCCAACATCTCCTTCTTTTACATTTTTCATTATTAGCTCTTCGCTTTCACTAACCAATTGCTTACCTTCACTCTGAACAATAAAATTTTTGACCACAATCTTTACTTTTTCTACTTCAGATATGGTTATGGTTTTTTTAGGTGCACTCCTCTCTCCTTTCAAAGTGATTTTTTCCCCCACCTTGCTTTTATCGCAGAAAATAACTTCCAATGCCCCAACTTCCATGGTTGCTTTACCCTCGTGAGGTGGTGTAAATTCTTTTCCTTCTGCTGCCAATAACATACCCTGGGATTCCACTCCCCTAAGCTTGGCTGGTGCCAAATTCTTTACAACAACCACCTTTCGGCCAACCAATTCTTCTGGGAAATAATGACCGGCAAGGCCAGAGACTATCTGTCTTTCTCCATCCCCCAGCAATACTTTCTCAACAAAAAGTTTCTCTGCATTGGGGTGTTTTTCTGCACTAACAATCTGTCCCACTTCAAGATCAAGATCACAGAATTTTGGTTCTGCCACTGCCTGCTTCCCAGAATATCTTGCTTTAAGTGTTTCAACTTCCTTGGGTTCTATCTTCCTAAATAGTGTTTTCGGATTACCAATCTCGTGGCCTGGGTTCAAAGTAAGTTTACCCAAATCATCCCATTTTTTTGGTTGAATATTGAGCTGATTAAATATTTCTTTGCTTGTGGCTGGTAGATGCGGTTCGATCAAAATAGCAAGATCCTTGACCGCATTTGCAAGAAGGTATATTGCTATTTTTGCTTCATTTTGTTTGAAATTTACTCCGCCTTCTGGAGGTGGAGGAGCCTTAACCCCTTCCCATGGTTTCTTAGATTGGAAATACCGGTTCCAATCGCTTGACAACCCCATTGTTTCATGAAGTGACTGTTTCAATTTGACAGTTTCCAAATTTTTGGTTATTGTTTTTATCTTTTCACTATGGAAAGAATCAAATGTTGGAGATTCATCACATTCAAAGTCTGGTATTTTCCCATTGAAATTATTTTTTATAAAAACCAGGGTTCTATTTACCAAATTCCCGATGTTTGCAAGAAGTTCATTGTTATTTTTATCAGCAAAATCCGCCCAAACAAAGTTGGTGTCTGCCTGTTCTGGTCTATTTGCCAATAGGTAGTACCTCCATACATCAGGTGCAATTCCAGATGTCATTGCATCATCGCCAAATACCCCTATTTTTCTTGATTTGGAAAATTTATCTCCTTCATAATTTAGGAATTCGGTTGTGCTTATGTGATGCAACAGAGTCCATGGTCCTTTGGTTCCCATTAATGTTGACGGGAAGATTACCGTGTGAAATGGAACATTGTCCTTTCCCATGAATTGGTAGAGTCGTACATCTTTAGGGTTTAACCACCATTCTTTCCATTGGTCAGTGAGGTTTGCAGTAATTGAAATATACCCAATTGGTGCATCAAACCAAACATAGAAAACTTTCCTTTCATATCCTGGCAATGGGACTTTTACGCCCCATTTCAAATCCCGTGTGATGGCTCTTTTCTTAAGTCCTTCTTTGAGCCATGATTCTGCGATTTTGATTGAATTCTCAGACCAAAAACCCTGGATTGCTGTTTGTCTTATCCATTTTGCCAATTCGATTTCAATTCCAGGCAAATTGATGAACAGATGCTTTGTTTTTCTAAGAATCGGTTTGGTTTTTGTTACCTTGCTCACCGGGTCAATGAGCTCCCCTGGATGAAGCAATTTACCGCATTTATCACACTGATCGCTCCTTGCGCCAGCTGAATTGCAGTGAGGGCATGTTCCTTCGATATATCTGTCTGCCAGGAACATATCTGCTTTTTCATCATAAAACTGTTCTACCTCATCCTCGACCACATAACCATTGCTGTGAAGTTGGGTGAAAATGTCCTGAGTAATTTTTGTATGTTTCTCTGTTGATGTTCTGCCAAAAATGTCAAATTTTATACCGAACCACTCGTAAATATCCTTGTGAATTTTGTAGTACTTATCGCAGATCTCCTTCGGGGTTACTCCTTCTTCAAGCGCTTTTATCTCGGTTGCAGTTCCATATTCATCGGTGCCGCAAATATACAGGCAATCATATTCTCTGGAACGACAGTATCTTGCATATACATCTGCCGATAGCACACAACCTATGATGTTCCCAAGATGAGGGACATTGTTTACATAGGGTAAAGCTGAAGTTATGAGTATCTTCATTCATATCACTGGATCGAATTTGTTCTATTCCTATTTTAATTATTGTGAACCATATTCGGTTCACAACTAGATCACTATCTTTCAACCATATCTAAAATAGTTGTAACTGACTTTATTGCGTGCTTACCATGAATTATCTATCCAAAATACCTGGCATTGGTGGCAAAATCAAATCTCTGCCAGAAGATTTTTTAGTTGAGGAAATAGCCACTGATGGTACCATTTTTGAACTGGATCATCAAGTTACCCTGCCAGATTCTCAAGGCAAATTCATTCATTTTGTCTTGCAAAAAAAGAATTGGTCCACCTCCTCTGCACTAAGTGAAATATCTGGAAGACTTCAAGTAAGCCAGAATCGTTTCAACACTGCTGGTATCAAAGATAAAATGTCAATTTCTATTCAATTGGCTTCTGTTTCTGGTGTTCCGAAAGAAAATCTTGGCAGATTGAACATTAGAGACATCTCCATTAACGGAACCTGGTCTGCGCCAGACCGGGTTCATATGGGTGATCTGCTTGGAAATCGTTTCACCATAATTGTTCGTGATTCTATGGAAAGTTCGAACGAGAGGGTTCAGGAAATAATCACCAACCTGGACAAAAAATTCCCTAATTATTTTGGCGAGCAAAGATTTGGTTCAACTCGTAAAAATACTCATCTTATAGGTCAGAAAATCCTTGAAGGCAAACTGGAAGATGCTGTTTTTACATTTCTATGTGCAGGCGAGGGTGAAACCAATCTCGAATCCAGTGCAGCTCGAAAAGAACTTAGCGAAACAAGAAATTTTTCTCAGGCTTTGAAGGTCTATCCAAAACATCTGCGATTGGAACGTTCCATGATTGCCTATCTTGATCGCCATCCTACCAATTATCTAAATGCTCTTCGTTGCCTGCCTCGAAACATTCTGCTTTTGTTTGTTCATGCCCTCCAATCACATCTATTCAATGTTTTATTGTCCAATCGCATTGGTGAGGCTGACCTGGAATTGGAACAGGGCGAATATTTCTGCGGTGAAACTCTCGGGTTTCCAGATATTGGCAAAAGCGAATCAGAAGGGTGGATATGTGGAAAATTAATTGGATATACCAGTCCGATTAATGATCGCGAAAAAGAAATTCTAGAAAAATTTGGTCTGTCTAAAGAAAATTTTAAAATAAAAGAGATTCCTGAAATTGCTTCCAAGGGTACCTACCGGCCAATTCTTTCTCCACTTAGGGATTTTTCATTCAGCAATGCAACGTTCCGTTTTTCTTTGACTTCTGGAAGCTATGCCACTGTTGCTCTTCGAGAATTCTTGGACATTGAAAAATAAAATAGTTTAATAAAGTTGTAGCAGAAATCTCATTCGTGAAAGAAGAAGATATCAATTTTATTCCAGCTAAGGATGTGTTTTACAATCCTGCCATGCGTCTATGCCGTAGCATCTCCTCTATTGCAGTGGGCGCCATAGATGAAAAAATAGACATTATCGATGCATTCTGCGCTTCTGGAATTCGCGGCATTCGCTATGCCAAAGAAAATAAAAATGTAGGAAAAATATCATTTGTTGATCTTTCAAAAAATGCCATTTCATCAGCAAAAAAGAATGCAAAATCCAACAAACTCAAGGCAGAATTCTGTCATAATAATATCTCCAAAGCTGCCTTCGAACTTCAAACTGATTTTCTAGAAATCGATCCATTCGGAACACCGGCGCCCTATCTAGTTGATGCGTTCCGTTATTTTAACATAAAGAAATCTGCCTATCTGTCGGTCACTGCCACTGATGTTGCTGTTCTCTGTGGTGGAAAAACTCAGGCATGCATGAAAAATTATCATTCCAAGCCGTTGAATAATGAATTTACTCACGAAACTGGATTACGAATTATGCTAAAGAAAATTGCTGAAACCGCTGCAGAATTTAACATGGGCATTGAACCTCTTATTTCTTTTTCCGATAAGCATTATCTAAAATCCATTCTATCGGTAAAACGCAGTGCTGATCTTGCATTTGATTCTCTAAAAAAACTTGGTTATGTCTCATACTGTCCCAAATGTGGGTATAGGTCAAGCTCAATTTTTCCTCAGAACTGTATCCATTGTAAAACCCAAACAGAATTTGCCGGTCCACTCTGGCTTGGTGATCTTCACAATAAAAATTTTTTAGTTAAAATGCAAAAACTTAACTCCAAACGAAATTACTCTGATAAAAACGAAATCTCCAAAATGCTCTCACTCATGGTCGGTGAAATAAATTTGCCGCCCTATTATTATAATATCCATGCTCTCTGTAAGATCCAGGCACTCAATCCGGTTCCGCAGATGGATGTTTTACTAAAAAATCTAATTGATTCTGGTTTCCCTGCTGTTCGAACGCACTTCTCATCGGTTTCGATTAAGACCAGTGCACCCTATGAAACTATCCTAGGAACCATTGAATCATCCAAAATCTAATTAGATCGGATTTAAATTTTTTACTGGCTGATTCTGGTTGATGAACGTTTCAACTACTCTACTCGCCTTCATGCTTTTGATTTTTGTTCTTCAGATAATCAGTCCCAGTATTACCAATCTTTTCGTTTTCGTCCCAGATTATGCTCTTTCCGAACCATGGCGTTTTGTAACCAGCATGTTTTTGCATGACGGCTTTATGCACATTTTTTTCAACGGCTTCGCACTCCTAATGTTTGGTAGCATACTTGAAAGACGCGTAAGCAGCAAGGAATACCTTATAATCTTTTTTGGTGCTGGACTGTTGGGCAGTTTTCTCTATTATCTGACCATGTTCACCCCACTTGCTCCATTATGTTCATCTCCTTCAGGCGGCGTCTGGGGGTGTCCTGCGTTGGGTGCAAGCGGTGCAATTTATGGTATCCTTGGTGCAGTTGCAGTCCTTCTTCCAGAAGCTGTGGTATACATCTACTTCTTTCCGGTTAAGATGAAATACGCCCCGTTCCTATGGTTTTTCCTGGAGCTTCTGGGCATATTTAATTCTGGCAGCGGAATAGCAAATGCGGCCCATCTGGGCGGTTTGATCTTCGGTCTTATTTGTGGTTGGTACCTTTCCAAAAAGCAACAGGATTTTTATCAGCCCACGTGGCAGCAACAGTAATATATACCTTTTGATGCAAATTCATTCCATTAAATTGGAAATTACCGAACTTCCAATGTTGAAAAATTTTATAAAAATTTTTCATTAAATTCTTATTCCTCAGGTGATAATTTGGATGAACCTTCTAGGCCGGATACAGCAATAGAAAGAAAAATGCTTCAAGATCTTGCTCCAAAATCAAAAGACGATGAAGAAATCCTTAAATTCATCGAGGAGAGCAAACCTAATCTTTATGTTATCGGTGCAGGAGGCAGTGGGTGCAATACGTTGGATAGACTTTTCCAGATGGGCATTCACGGCGTTAATCTTGTTGCCATGAATACTGATGCTAAACATCTTCTTCATGTTAGGGCGAACCGCAAGGTTTTGCTTGGTAAAAAAGTAAGTAAAGGCCGAGGTGCTGGCAGCAATCCAGTTGTCGGTGAAGAATCAGCCAAGGAATCGGCTGAAGAGATAAAAGAATCAGTAAAGGATCCGTCCATGGTATTTATCACATGCGGTCTTGGTGGTGGAACTGGTACCGGTAGCGCACCAATCATCGCTGAAGCTGCAAAAAATGCAGGTGCACTTACCATCGCAGTTGTTACCCTTCCATTCACATCAGAAGGTAAAGTACGTATGGAAAACGCACTCAATGGTCTTGAGAAACTAAAGAAACACGCAGACACGGTTATCGTTATTAAAAACGATAAACTTCTCAATCTTGTTCCAGACCTACCCCTTAACACAGCATTCAAAGTTTGCGATGAGGTTTTGGCAGGCTCTGTAAAAGGTATTGCCGAGCTTGTTACTAAAGCAGGCCTTGTTAACGTTGATCTTGCTGATCTAAAAACCATATTATCCCAAGGTGGCTTTGCCGTAATTGGTCTTGGTGAGGCCTCTCTTGATGCAAAGAAGGAGGATCGGGCCCGGGTTGCAGTTGAAACTGCACTCAATTCCCCGCTTCTTGATGCTGACGTAAGCACATCCACTCGTGCACTCATCAACGTTGTTGGTGGAGAGGACATGAGCCTTAAGGAAGCCGAATATGTTGTTTCAGAAACTTCAAGTAAGATTAATTCTGATGCCCACATTATCTGGGGTGCTAGAATTGATGAGAACATAAAAAAATCTTCCATGCGTGTTCTGGTTGTACTTACCGGTGTAAGATTCCCGAAATACACATTTAAACAGGATGAAAGTACGGAAAGTCTTGATCTTGATATTATTGGTTGATTGTGGGGACCACCCCAAGGAGGCCTGGAACCTAAGGTTCCAGAATCAAACAAAAAGGTGATTTGATTGGATTTTGCAGATTTGATAAAAAGATGTATTCGAATACTTCATATTTCGAGAAAACCCACCAATGCTGAATTTTCTCAGGTTGCTAAAGTCACTGCATTGGGCATGTTTTTGTTTGGATTGATCGGGTTTATCATATCGTTTATATTTCAGTTAATTAGGTGATCCTATGATTCATACCATACGTGTTACTTCCGGACAAGAAAAAATAATTGCTGAGATTCTTACAAAAAAAGCAAGATCAGAAAAGCTTGATGTTTTTTCCATAGTACATGTGGAAAATGTCAAAGGCTATCTGTTTGTTGAAGCTCCTGATGAAAATACTGTTGTTAAACTTGTTCAAAAAGTTAAACATGTCAAAGGCTTCTTGAAAAAACCACTTGCTGTTGCCGATATTGCCAAATTAATCAAAACAGATGCTCAACCCATATCAGTTATTGCCAATGGCGATCTTATTGAAATGACCTCTGGTCCGTTCAAGGGTGAGCGTGCCAAAGTCCTTAAGATTGATGAAGCCAAGGATGAGATAACCGTTGAGCTTGTGGAAGTGGCTGTTCCTATTCCAGTTACTGTAAAAAGCAAGATGGTTAGATTATTCCAGAAAGCTGGACAGATTGAATAACTTTATTTTTTTTGATGTATTACCCTAACTGGATAGGGTATGTTTATCTTATTCTGTTTGAATGTGTAAAATAATTCTTTATTCACTTCTTTAAGCACTGCCCAGCGATTAACATATCCAAGAACGTCATAGCCGAATTTAAAATTCAGGGAATACTCACCAAACGAGTCAAATCTCACCCAAATGCTTTTTTCTTTCATATTGGTATTACGTTTTGCTATCTTTGTCAATGCATCCGTAATCAGTTTTTCAACTTCGTCTATGTCTTCTTTATAATCTACTCCAATGGAATAGGTAACTCCGCTATGACCTTCAGGGTTTGAATAATTTTCCAATATGCTTCCTGCAAGTTTTGAATTAGGGACAACCAGTTCATTATTTGTTGGAGTTATCAACCGAGTTGTTCTCCATCCTATTTTGAGTACTGTTCCTTCTGTTCCATTCTCTAATTTTATATAATCATCTTCTTTGAATGGCTTATCCACGAGGATATGTACTCCGGCAAAGAAATTAGCTAAAGTGTCTTGCAATGCCAGTGCAACTGCAAGTCCTCCTATGCCCAGGCCAGTTATTATTGCTGTTGTGTCAAAACCCAATCTCTGCAAAATGAAAATTGCAAAGACAAGTATGATCATTATTCTGATTACATTTCTAACAAACGGGAAAACTTCTTCATCTTTAACATCTTTTTTTCTAGGTCTGATCTCCATGCCATACCATAGCAGTATCTGGTCTACTAGGGCGCTCAAAAGAAGACCCACTATACCTATTAGCACAATTATGTACAATTCGGTTTCATTGAACTGCCCCACCATCAAATCAGGGTAAACTGATTCCAAGGCTATCCAAAGAGCAGTAACAAGAGAAATTGGTGGAAGAAACTTGCTTAGTGTGCCAAAAATTCTATCATCTAAGGTTGTTTTTGTCTTTCCCACGAGAACACCAAATATTTTTATCAAAATAGCGAGAATGATCTGGAATGCCAAGGCCGCAACGATAAGTAACACTATGAAAGCAGCTAGTTTCCCTCCTGGCAGTGCGTATAATGGTTCTAGGTAAGGTATAATTTCTAAAATCATAATTGCATATTTATATCAAACTTTAAAAAATCTATTCACTTGTTTCTATGCACTGCGATTGTAGTCTAGTGAGCTTTTTAGAAAAAAGCTCAACCAAAAACTTGGTTGCTAAAAAGTTCGGACTATGGTAGGATATAAGCTTCCCATCCCACCTTTTGGTAAAAGGTGGGCCAAAACGTGCTGTTAATCGGCGCAGGAAAAAGCTTATGACCCGGGTTCAAATGTTCTCTTACCTAAACCTCGGACGCCTATGTGTCTGTGGTGCCCATAACACTTCGGTGCTTTATGGAAAATTTGGAAGAGTTCTGAAAATCCCGGCAGTCGCATTTTGTCCATTTGTCTCGCACTTCGTGTTCGACATTGGATAAACCTCAGGGACAAAATGAGACAAGGGAAGTTCTGCTTCCCTCTGTCGCATGTTCTTTTTTACCAAAAAAGAACCAAAAAAGTGGTTGTTATGGATAACAAAGACAAATGGAATATCCTAGCAAAAAAGTTCGATACCTATTCTGGCCAGATTGATCCGTCTGCTGCAGACCAAATGATTATTGCATGGCCAATAATACTTAACGAGATAACGATTCACCGCAGAAACAACAATACACAAAAAATTCTGGATTATGGCTGCGGTGCTGGTGGCTTTTGCAATCTTCTTCATTCTGAAGGATTTCAAGTTACTGGAATTGATCTTTCTGATAGGATGATAGAAATAGCAAGAAAGAACTCGCCCGATGCAATCACCTACTTTTCTGGTGACCTGACCACACTAAAACTGGAAGGAAAATTCGGTGCCATATCCTCCTCCATGGTCTTTCAATTCCTCAAGAATATCGAATCCTATCTGCAAATTTTTCACAGCCTTCTAGAAAAGCAGGGATTAATCGTTTTCGCAGTTGTCAGTCCGGATTTTGTAAGACGCTGCGCCAGGGATAACATCCGCTATTTTGACCTAGATCCTCCTGAAGATCCAAAGGCCGCGACCATAAGAATAAATTCCGATCTTGCAATTCCTGTTTATCCAAGGTCAGAAGAAGAATACAAAAAACTCTTTGCAAAATTTGGTTTTGATTTTGTTTCTTCCCATCACCCGAATTTTACTAAAGAATTTGTTGAAAAATATAAATGGCCCCTACCATGGGACACTCCAGAATATCTAATAATAACATTTAGAAAAATTTAGTAATCTAGTGTTGTGTAAAGCGGGAATTTTTTTGTGAATTCAATTACTTCCTGCTTTACTTGAGCAATTACTGAATTATTCTTTATCTCCGATCTGAATTTTTTCAGATAATCTTTTATCTGTGTTTTATCTTCTGGCAATTGGTATTTAGTGCAAACTTCCTTTATCACCCGTGCAATACATCCACCTACAAAATCCATCTCTGCTTCTTTCAGTCCTCTTGTTGTTATTGCCGGTGTACCTAGTCTCACACCACTTGGGTAAAATGGTGAAGCTGGGTCAGCAGGTATTGTGTTTTTGTTCAAAGTAATATTTGCCAAATCTAAAGCTTCCTGTACAAAAATACCCTTCCCTTTTCCATAGGGAGTAAGATCAATCAGGATCATGTGATTATCAGTGCCATTGGTTACTAGTTTTATCCCATTTTTCATCAGTGCTGCAGCCAGTGCCCTTGAATTTTTCACTATCTGGTGCGCATATTCTTTGAATTCAGGTTTCAGTGCTTCACCAAGTGTTACTGCAATTGCTGCTGTTTGATGATCGTGTGGTCCGCCCTGCAGTCCAGGGAAAACTGCCTTGTCAATTTTATCAGCCAGTTCTGGATCTTTCTTCAATCCCTTTTCAGTTACCATTATCATTGCCCCTCTTGGACCTCGTAATGTTTTGTGTGTTGTTGTTGTGATAATATCTGCATAGGGTACTGGACTTTTGTGGGCACCGCCTGCGACCAATCCGGAAATGTGTGCAATATCAGTAGCAAAGTAAGCTCCGACTTCATCTGCAATCTTTCCGATTTCTTCAAATGGGAATTCTCTTGTGTATGCAGTTGCACCGCACCACACTAACTTTGGTTTATTTTCCATTGCTAATTTTTTAATTTCTTCAAGATCAATATAGCCATCTGCTTTGACGTGGTAGGGGACACTATGGTAATAGGAGCCAGAAAAATTTACTTTCCAACCATGGGTCAAATGCCCTCCATCTGGCAAGTTATGCCCCATTATCACGTCACCTGGCTTGCAGGTTGCAAAATAAACTGCCTGGTTTGCTGGGCTACCTGAATATGGCTGGACATTTGCATGTGGAACGCCAAATAATTTTTTTGCTCTTTCAATGGCGAGCAATTCTACTGCATCTGCGTTTTCATTTCCACCATAATATCTCTTTTTTGGATAACCTTCAGAATATTTATTGGTGAAAACAGAACCAAGTGCATTTAGTACGGCTAAACTGACAACATTTTCTGATGGAATTAGTTCTAGACCTTCGCTCATTCTTTTTATTTCGTTTTTGACAATGGCTGATACTTCCGGATCGGTTTTCTTTATTGGCTCTCGAAAAAAAGTTTCTAGGTTAGACATGCAAATACCTCCCAAATTAGATTACCGGGAATTATTAAAAAGCCTAAGGGCCACTTACATAACCTACAAGCGTTTGATGCTGAGGCTCAATTGAACGGCGCTCCGTTCAATGATCCTCATCACTCACTTCGTTCGTGCTGAGGTCTAGCTGATCGACGTTTCGATCATCAAACCGTCAGCATTTCGCTGCTGCTCAATGCTGAGGTCGCATAACCTGGTAGTGCGCACATTCTACTGGTTTCGACTATTGGAAGCGTAAGCCTGGAATCAAGGTAAATGGAGAGCCAGTTTTGGCTCAACCTTTTCCTAAAAGGTTGAAAGCGTGTCCCTTGTGGATCGGGAGTTCAAATCTCTCCCTCAGCGTTGTTCCTTTTTAGAAAAAAGGAACCGAAAAACTTATTATAAAAAGAAGCAAAAAAGTGGTCTGCTACATCAAATCCAAAGCCAATTAAATATTAGACTAATATTACGAATCATGGTTTCAAACAATGTCCTGATTGCCATCGCCATCATTCTAGTTGTATCTCTAGGATATCTCATTTATGTCAGCAATACTACCCAAACAATCATTCAGAATCCAGGACAAAACAATACCATCACACAATTATCGACAAGATTAGAATTACCAGAACAAAACCAAACATACATACTCGAAGAGAGTCTAACTCTCAAAATAAAACTCATTGATTCAAACAACAATCCAGTTCCTGATGCCTTTGTCATCCTGTTTGACTCAAATAAAGCATACCAGGAAAAAACCAATCAAGACGGTTTCGTACTCTTCACCCCCATCATGGAAGTTGGAAATCACACGTTCGAGATAAATTATGTTGGCAACCAATCCTACAAGCCTTCAAATTCCACCATCTCCTTTGAAGTCATAAGTTCTCAGACAGAACTCCAACTCATCAACTATTCATCCGTGTCAAAACTCGAAAGATCCATGGTTATTGTACGAAGTCCCTATGCCGTTGGGTCTGGTGTCATTGTAGGATATGAAAATGGTAAAACAAAAATTTTAACCAGCAAATTTATTGTTGATAAAGTGCAAAATGTTTCTCAAGTAACTGTTTCAACTAATGATGGCGAAGTACCTGCTGTTGCCATTTTATTTGCTCCAAATAATCTTAGTCTGGCATTTGTCTACATTGGTGGAATCTATGGTTCCCCTGCAACAATTGATTATTCCACTGCCCCGGTTGTAGGTGATGTCATTGTCTCTC
Source organism: Candidatus Bilamarchaeum dharawalense (assembly GCA_902386555.1). GTDB lineage: Archaea > Micrarchaeota > Micrarchaeia > Anstonellales > Bilamarchaeaceae > Bilamarchaeum > Bilamarchaeum dharawalense. The sequence goes on along the minus strand of CABMJJ010000004.1, from coordinate 25,745 downwards.
TTAGTCTTAATGGACTATCACCTGGAATAATAACCGGTACCAATCACACCACAACATCTACCAACTATGAATACGGAATTATCACCACCGATGCAGACACTGGCAATGGTGGCGGTGTTTTTTCAGATAATGAAACATTAATCGGTCTAGTCACATCTGACGGAAACGATTCTATAATAATTGATATAACTGTACTGGAAAATTCATCAAATTCTACTCAATTTAACGGTACTAACACCGGAAATACCTCGGGTGAAATAACATTTACCCCTCCCCAGTGCGATCTCTCAGATCCAGAGTGTTATGCATGCAGTCTGGGGGAAATTGAGTATATTATACTCAATGATATCGTGTCCTGTTGCAGACCTGGGATTTATCACTTTGTTGATGGAGTCTGGACCTGCCAATAACTTTTTAATCCCATGAAAGCATAGAATTTTATGAAAAAACTAATTTTGCTAATTTTGCTAGGATTTTTATTTAGCCAATCTTACGCATTTAATCAAACCGATGTTTGTTACTCTCAATGTGCAGCTTGGAAACTTACTTGGCAGGATGATTATTGCTGGGCCTACATAGAAGAATTCTGTTCCATGAGTCCCACTGAATTAAGTAAAGAAATGGTCAGCATGTGGGCTGATTTTGTTTTAAGCGAAGTTAGTTTTCAGACTGAAATGCAGGCATTTCTCTGTGCGGATGTAATCACCGATTGCATTGCACCAAAACTTGATGCCTGTCGTGCATCATGCGCACAGGATAACCTATCCTATGCTCCTAATCTATATGTAAACGAGGATACTGTTTACTATGATGAAGATACTCACCAAATACATGTGGTTGTAAAGAACGGTGGCAGAGCATATATCCGTAAAGCATATGTTTCTGTTTCAAGCGGGGATAGCAGTAATCTATCAGTTACTAATTTCAAACTAATTACCAACAAAACTTTGGAGGGCATGCGTCCTTTTTATGTTCGCTATTCACCAGTAGGATTCAATGAGAGTGAACGTGGTTTTGTTTTAAACTACGAACCAAAAAAAGATAGATACAATATTGTTAGAATAGTTGTTACGACCGAGCCGGGAATGTATGAGATGTACACTCATGACAACACTTACGATCTGGTTGTTAACGACCTTCCTGCTCCTGCCTATGTCCGATTCGCCAATGTTTCCTACTATCGTAATTTACCTAAGACCAATGATTTTATCATAACTCCAACTGTTGAAAATCAGGGTGAAGTTACCGGTAATGTTGTTCTAAATTTCTACTACGGAAGTGCATACCAAAATACTCCGGCCATATCAGAACCATTATCCATTGCAGGCGATTCTGAAGTTTCTGGTTCCTATGAAATAAACTTTCCTGATCCTGTGAAGTCCTACATGACTCTTCAAATTACTGAAAATGGACAAGTCATTGATGAACGTACCATCTACCCGGATCCTCAATATCTTCATATTCAAGGTAAGATAACTGATGAAACCGGAAGGCCCATTGAAGATGCAATTGTGAGTACGCAATCTGCATCTTCTTTTCCACTTACTACTGGAGCCGGTCAGGCAGTCTATACTGACGAGAGCGGAAATTATGAGCTATATAAATACATCATTGATGAGGGGACAGTTTCGCTCTATGTCCACAAACCTGGTTACTCTCCAAATTCAACAGTTCTTGTTTTCAGTTATGATGCTGGCACACGCTATAGCACTCATCGTATAAATTATACCTATATCGATCTTTCCCTTCTTCAAAATCCAGCCACAATCTCCATCAACTACCCGTCCAATGGTTGGTATATTATTGAAACCGATAAGGGCAGATTTGCTGGCATCTATGCCAAGACCAGTGCAATTCCCATCCGTGGTAATGAAGGTACCGTAATCATAACCTCTCAAAACTGCTCTCCTTTTGTAAGTGATTTTGATGTGAAGATGCAATATACAAATATCACGGTTTCCAATGTTAGCTGCCTAACTCCAGATGCAAATGATGATTACACAATTTTATCCTCTGCTGAAAAAGTATTTGAAAAAAATTATGAAGCTGAAGAACCAAGAGACTCGGTCTTTAGTCGAAATGGAAATTTCCTATACGTGACAACTGCAAAAACAGGTAATAATCGCTGCACTCTTTATTCCTATTCCCTTCCAGACGGCAATCAAATCTATAAACATGAATTCAATGATTCCTGTGCTCATTACAAGCTTTCTCCATCCTATGACGGCTCTGTGTTGTATTTTGGTTTTGGTGCAGGCGAAGGTAGTATGAAAGGTGGCGATCAGGGCCACTATCTTCTATTCTCTCAGAATGGGTCAATCATTCATGATTATTCTGACGGTGACAAACTAGACACTCTTGAACATTCATCAGCAACTGAACTGTCAACACTTGTTGGAGAATCCCCTCTTTTCTATGTTTTTGGTTATGGTTTGCTTGAACCATGCATGTTAATAGCAAACAAAACCTGCGATCCGCCAACTGGAAATTATGCCCTTGATGTGTTGGGTCTGTCTAAAAACAGAGCTCTTGGTAAATGCAACAAAAAAGTTTGCATTTTCACATTGGGCGCTCCAGATTATGTTGAACTTGATAAATCTAATATCAACAACCCAATAGTTTCAGGCAATTACAAAAACAATGATGTTTTCATTGCAAATTATGAAGGTGGCAGCTACTATTCTAATGGCGTAAAAACATGGGAGGTTGATGGTAAAATCAAGTCTGTTTCCATGTCTCCCGGTGGCAAATTCATTATCCTTGCCAAGGACCCCTATGGTGTGATGCTTTACTCTTCAGATGGTCAAAATTTCAGTTCCAAAATAGATCAATATGGCGTTGATAATATCGGTGCAACTGAAAGAGGGGTTTTTTATACCAAATCCCAGGGTAAGAAACTCGAAGTCTATCGTATTTCGACTTTATCCGAACCAACATCATCCACCAATTCTGGCTCCGCCGGCGGATTTACTGGGTTCACTGATTTTATCTACGAAGTTTTGGTGGGCTGGTACAATTCCTTTATTTCATTTCTTTTTGGAAAGACCTCCTAGCCTGGAAACCTATATAAACATGCAAACAGATGTAACACCGGTGAATTAAGTGCGATATCTCTTTGTATTAGGTATTTTTGCAATGCTTATTTTTGCTGGCTGCGTGACTCTTCCAACTGAAACGCCAAATAATGATAATACCAAACAACCAACCTGCAAAATCGTTAACAAGGAGCTTCCAGTTACAAGATACGAATGTCAGAATTATTCCAAAACCACCAATATTTGTGATAAGAGATTGCTGAATTATACTGTAATGGGGTTAAGTAAAAATACGCTATGTTCTGCTGATGGTACATGTACTGGGAGGGAAATCAACGAATGCAAGGAATGTAGTCGTGCCATGACCCGCTGTATCCTTACCATTAAAAGCACTGAGAAGAAAGTAAGTGGCACCATAACTGTTCAAGCAAATTTCACTTTTCACAATGCTGCATTTATGAAAGATCCAATATCTCATGTTATTGATGCTGGTGAGACTGCAACCTTTGATTTCTATCAAATCTACGAGCCTGGTAAACCAATCAGCACCGCAGATTGTCAGCTTGGTGTTGTTGGGCAACCAGAGATCGAAGAATGCAATGACATTACCAAAACAGAAACCGAATGTCAGCCAGTAACTAGGATGGAATCCACACCTGTAGAAGTATGCGAATAGGTGCTTCTTTGCTTATTAGTGTTACTTTTTCTGAAGCAATACTCAAGGGTGCAAATCGCTATCACATTGAAAATCTTACCATAAAAAATTTGCTTTTTGGCCTAACACCATTTGGCAAATTCAAGGTCCAGAAAAAAGCAAGTAGGATCCTGTTAGCATCTGATGATTTCGATAGGGAGAAAGTAAAGTCAGCAGCTCTAAAAGTTTTTGGTATTGATTATATCTCCTTTCCGATTTCCGTTGCACCCAATATCAAAGAAATTGAGAACGCTGTTCTGGAAAATTCTTCTGATCTTGTTGGCCATACAATTTGCGTTGAGACAAAAAGATCTGATAAATCCTTCCCAATGAAATCCCAGGAAATCAACGCAGCGGTTGGTGCAGTTTTAGTTAAGAAAGGCTGCAAAGTGGATCTGGAAAATCCAGAAAAAATTATTTACGTTGATGTTATCCCGGGAGAAGTGCTAATCTGTTTTGACAAGTTCAAAGGATTTGGCGGTATGCCAGTTGGTTCCAGTGGAAAAGTTTTGTCTTTATTGTCAGGTGGTATAGATTCTCCTGTTTCCTCATTACTCATGATGAAACGGGGTTGCATGGTGGATCTACTTCATCTTCACTCCTTTCCAAGCAATAACCATGCTAAAAAATCAAAAATCATTCAACTGGCAAATAGAATACGTGAATTTTCGCCAGTTAAACAAAAATTGTTTCTGGTTCCCTACGAAGAATTCTACAAGGCAACTTTGAAGATCGATTCCAAAATAGAACTTGTAATTTTTAGGCGGTTTATTCTACATTTGGTCAATAGACTTGCTAGAAAATACAAATACAAGGGGGCTGTTACTGGTGACAGCCTTGGCCAAGTCGCATCCCAGACTTTAGATAATCTATTTGCGACAGACGAGGCAGCCCAACTTCCTGTTTTTCGTCCGCTTATCTCTTTTAACAAACAAGAAATTGTTGATCTGGCAAAGAAAGTTGGAACTTTTGAAATTTCCATTCAACCCTACAAGGATTGTTGTTCCCTTGTTGCCACCAAGAGTCCATCAACCAATGTCTGGCTGGACGATGCCAAAAAAGTAGAAAAAGAAATTGATATGGATTCAATTGTCGACAAAACAATTGAGCAAATAGAGATTGTTGAAATCTAATTATTTTACAAAAAATTTGTAATAAACAATTCCCAGTAAAACCACTACCAGTCCAACTATCCAAGATAATGCCGGAAGACTTAGCATTAAAACTAAGCAAGAAATTAATCCTAGAAAAGCAGCATATCTGGTCTTACCTTTCAATATTTTCAGTCCGCTTAGATTAAGAGCTGCATAATAAAGAAGAAGAGAGAAGCTACTAATATACGCAATATGGGGCAAATCCGCAAATAACGCCAGTATAATCATCCCAATGCCGCTTACTATAATCGAATTTTTGGGAACTTGCTTTTTATCCAATCTGGTAATAAATTTCGGAAGTTCTCTGTTGTTTGCCATGGTATACGCCAGTCTAGATACACCCAATATGGATGCTAGAATGACGGTTCCAGTTGCAACAAGTGCCCCTGCACCAACTAGATCTGCTCCAAAGCCCAATCCCTCCATATTTATGGCATCTGCCAATGGCGAGCCAGATCTGGCAAGCATTTCATAACCGGCTATCCCCACTGCCGCAACGGCTACCAGCACATAAATGGCCGTGGATACTATGATCGATAGGATGGTTGCCTTCGGAACATTTTTTGAAGGATTTTTTATCTCATCTGCAATTACCGCAACTCTTGCAAATCCAGAATAGGCAAAGAATATGGTTGCGGCACCGGCCAACACTCCTTCTATTCCGAACGGAAGTAATGGTTCGAAATTAGCTTGTTGGAAAAAGAATATTGCGCTGACAAAGAAAAATAATAATATGGCAATTTTTATTACCACTAAAATGTTGTTTACCCTGCTTGATTCTTTTGTGCCCATCAGGTGGAATAAGGTGGCCAATCCCACTGCCAGAGCAGCACCGATATTGGTTGGTATACTTGGGATAAAGAAATTTAGGTAATAGGCAAATCCTACGGCCACAGTGGCGCCTACAACCACATTTGAAAATAACCACACCCAGCCAACTACAAATCCTACTGATTTAGACAGTGCTTTTTTTGCAAATATGTACGCCCCACCACTTGTGGGGAATTTCTTACTCAGTTCGGCACTAGTGAGCCCTGTCAGTATGGCGACAATGGCTGCCACTATAACGGAAAGAAACACTGCTGGACCTGCCAAGCCTGCCGCTGCACCTATAATAACAAAAATTCCTGCACCAATTATCGAACCTAAAGCGACATTAACAGCATCAAATAATGAAAGCACTGGTTTTAGTCTTGTCATACTTACATTCTCTCAGCATGAACTCTCTCGAGTTTTATTGCCTCTCCCTTTATTTTCTCGTTGAATTCTCTTCCTGCAATCTGCATCTGTCCAACACCAATGAAAACTTGCCCTGCATAGATCGCCACCCTCTCTCCTCTTTCAACTTCGCCTATTTTTTCGATTGCAGGTATCATTATCTGAGCTCCGTTGAGCACTGATTTCAAAGCACTTTCTTTCAAATAAACTTTCTGCAAATCAATAAACTTTTCCGGTGGCTGGAGCATTTTTTCTATCTCGCTGCTATCCTCTTTGTTTTTCAACAGCCACATGGCATCTATCACTTCCTGCATGGTGAATGTGTCCTTTTCATGTATTCTGCCCACTGCAGTGCGCCTTAATTCCTCCATTCTTGCCCCACCGCATTTTTTGCCCATGTCGTCGCACAAGGTTCGGATATAGGTTCCTGCATCAACATTGGTTTCAAAAAGTGCAATGTGCTCCTTGTTTTCCAGAAGCCTAAGAGTGTACACTGTTCTTTTGCGCGGAACTTTCCGAACTGCACTTATTTTTGGCGGAGTCTGTGTTAATTCACCCGTGAATTCCTTGAATAGCGCTTCTATCTCTTGTCTAGCTAAAATGTGCCTGAATTTTATTATTCCAACATAGGTTTTATCTTTGCCAGCAACATAGCGAAGAAGTTTGGTTGCTCTACCAAGGGCAACTGGTAAAACTCCTGAAACATTTGGATCCAGTGTACCTGCATGCCCTGATCTGCTTGCACCTGTTATCTTTTTTACAAAAGTAGTTATCTCATGGCTAGTTTGTCCTGGAGGTTTATTGATCAGAATGATACTATTCTCAATTATCTTTTTGACATCGGTCATGGTCATCTCTTTGCTCTTACCATGTCCAGGGCAATTTCAAGCAACTGTTCTGGTGTTTTATTACTGTTATCCAATATGGCATCAAATTTACTTTCATCGTAAATATCTATTCCGTAAACTTTTTTGTATCTCATGCGATTTTCTTCATCCCTTTCTTTGACGTGTTTCTTTGCCTGGGTCAGGGTCATCCCATCTCGCTTTGCAACTCTTTCTGCTCTAACCTCCAAAGGGGCGGTTACTTTAATTCTTATGTCTGCTTCCACAATCCATGGGCCAAGCCAAGTGGTAACAACACAATTCCCAGTTGCCTGTTCTTTTAAAATCGCATCGAATTTTTTATCAATATCATGGTCCTTTTCAGCTTTTTTCTGAAACTCCATGAGTGAGATTTTTTCTTTTGCAGCAAGATCCTTGAACGTAGGACAAACCAATTTATACCCTAATTTTTTTGCCAGCAATTCGCCCAGAGTATTCTTTCCACTTCCTGTCAAACCCGAAACTGCAATTATCATTTTCAAAACCCTCACTGAATTATTTGGGGTTTTGCGCCCCTACCTTACTTTTCTTATTCATAATCAAACTCATGATCAGGTTTAATATGAATGATATGAAGATAAACCAGACTACTGGTTGATAGAAACTTTTTATGTTAACAATTGGAATGGTAATGGGCAGGTCGACCCTGAAATAGGTTCCATTGGATAAAACTGCTTGAACTTTTTCCACTACGATCTGACGTGGTCCGCCAAACCAACCTGGCTTTGTCATGTTGGCCGGCTTGGCATAAATTGATACAGTCTCGCCTTTTGTATACTCTAATTTGTCAGTGGTAGTTGTCACTACCTCCCCCTTGTCTCCTTCAACATAGCTGTCATTGTCTGAAAGTCCATACTGGAAATAACTCTGGTTTCGGGCGAGTTCGTGTCCAGATTCGTAGACGATTCCGGTTACTGTCCATTTACCATAATTTTCATTGTTTAGTTGGTAACAGGTTGAGTAAATTCCATCCCCTGCCATTTTGTCACAACCCAATCCATCATCGCTTAAATTAAGCAAAATATCATCTTTTATCGTATCATCCATCGCACCTATCACCCAGCTAAAAACAGCAAATACAATAATGATGTAGATCATTGGCTTAAACTGGGCAAACATTATTTTGTTCATCTCGGGCATGAATGCCATTTGCCTGTCAAGCGCATCCTGCATTTTTTTCTTGTCGCCTGTTTTTTTTGCTTTTTCATATTCTTCATTTAGCAACTTCATCTTCGCCTGATAATCTTCCATTTGTTTTTTGTCAACAAATTTGTTCTGGACGTATTTGGCTAGTAATGCATACGCAACAGCCAAGACAGTAACTAGTCCAATAAATAGTTCAAAAGCCATTATTAGATTAAAATTGAGAATGGTTAAATACCTTTGTCGTCCGTTCAAATCAAATTAATTGGTTAAGCGCCTAAAAACAGTCAAAGAAGAAGATTTATAATTACTCGACGTCTTTACCTCTACAATGGTAGACGAACTTGACACTGTTACTAAGCTCGAGATCTACAAGCTTGTTATCAATCGATACAAGTCCCTTATTAGCGAGAAAGAATCCCATTCCATATCTGAAATTCGCCAGCGTGTCTCCCCCTACAGCGATCTGATCAAAAAACACAGGGATGCCATTATTTCTGATATGCTCCCATACATCCCACAAAAGCATTTCCTCATGGCAGCACAAAGGGCAATGGACTATGTACGAACCATAAAGACCTGTGAATTCTCATTTACGTTTTGGGTTGATTTTGAAGAAATGGAGAAAATCAAAATAGGTACTGCCATGGACAAAGCGATTTTGTTGGCTGCACTTCTGCGTTCAATTGAATCCGAAGACGTAAAAGTATGTGTCACTAAAAAAGGCAAATCCTACGTTAAATTTTCCTGGGACAAAATGCAATATGTTTTTGCACCTGAAAGCGGATCACTTCTGATGGGCGATGACGCCCTAAAAGTTTTTTCTGAAGATGCCGCGGCCTATTCCTTTAATGATTTAGTATATGAGAATTATGAAGAAGAGGGATAACCATGCCATATGAAGCAAAAAATTTCGAAAACCTAATCGGCACTGAAGGATTTAGCGAACAATTATTGAAGAATCATTTCACTCTATACCAAGGGTATGTGGCAAATACGAATAAAGTTTCTGATTTACTTGTCACCCTGTTAAAGGAAGGTAAAATGGGCACGCCAGAATATGCCGAATTGAAAAGGCGATTTGGTTGGGAGTACAATGGAATGGTGTTGCATGAGCTTTATTTTGGCAACTTGATAAAAGGAGGAAAACCTTTACAGATGAAAGAGATTCATCCAATTTATCTACAATTGGAAAAAGATTTCGGCTCATTTGAAAATTGGGAAAAAGATTTTCGAGCAACTGGTGCCATGCGCGGTATTGGTTGGGTAATATTATACTATGATAAAACTGCTAAGCGGCTCTTCAATATTTGGGTAAACGAACATGATATTGGTCATCTTTCCAATGCAGTTCCACTTTTGATCATGGATGTTTTCGAACATGCATATATGATTGACTATGGATTGAAAAAACCAGATTACATCAATTCATTTTTCAAAGCCATAAACTGGGATATTGTGCTAAAGAGATTTGATTCTTAACTTATTGATCTGGCTTTCATTGTTCTTTCTATTATCTGGGTCAGATTTCTGAACATTCTTTCGAAACCAGAATCTGCAAATTCATAGAGCCATTCTTCTATGTCTCTTTTCTTTTCTTTAACAGTGTCTGGCAGTGTTCCGTCTGCTCGTAAAGTCCAAACCAGATCTTCTGTGTCCCTAATAGTTCTCCTCAATGCGCACACCATTTTTACCAAAGACAAGTATTCACGATCTCTACTGGTAAGTGTTCTTTCTCCAAATCCTCCATTTTCCATATCCGCAAATATCTGTTCTTGGATTCTTGGTTGAACGTTTTCAATAAAATTAATCAGGAAATCTACTCGGTCTAATATTTGGTAATGTTTGCTTTCCTGGTCCAGTGATTGAAGTATGAACCTGGCTCTTAATTCATTCAATCCTATTCCCCTAGCATCTATCATTGACACTACTGGGGCAAATGGGTTATTTCCTCTAAATTGTTCTCTAAGTTTTGCTTCTATGGCTGCCTCAATTATCTTTGCGTTTGGTTCTTCTGGCTTTAGATCTAGCCAATATCTAGTATAACATCCACTTGTTGGAAGTGCTCTGCATCCTAATTCTGTTGCAGCTTCATATACTCCCCGAGCTATTGCAGTAAGAACCTTGTTGGCCTGCGCCTTACCCATGAATGTATTGAATCCTCGCATTCCAAATGTTTCAGAATGTACCTCACTAAACCCTTTTCTTGTACCTCTTGAAATATCTGGAACATCTGTGATACATCCAAGTACACAGGCACAATCTAAGCTACTTGGTTTTAATCGTATATCGACATAAACTCCATTTCTCTGATTTCTTATTCCACGCCTTTCTAAATTTGTATCGAAAGGTGTTTCAACTTCAGCGAGTCCATCCCCTCTTCCTTTGAAACTTTCTGGTAGAAGATAATAAAACGAGAGTTCCGAGTCTTCTAATTTTCTTATTCCTTCTCTTATGAATCCTTTGGAATATGGCAGAATTATTCTTGGTTTTGAGACGAGGGCATTACAAGCAACAACCATATCTGGGTGCCTTAGGACTCTTGAAAATGCATCCAAGTCCAATCCATACTCCTCCTGAGAGCTTCCATATCCAACTCTAATACTATACCTGTATTTTCTCAGATCAAGTTTGCTGCGAACCACGCTCCAGGCATGTGAAAATTGGTATACTGTTTTATCGTCAAGTCCATTTCCAAAAAATAAAAGTATTCCCTCATCGGATGACGGAGATACACGTATTACTGTAGCGTCTATTCCTTTCTTTGAATTTGCTCTTGCCAAAAGATCTGCAGTCTCCACCAGGGCATCCCAGTATCCCTGCATTGCCTGGTCTCCTGCTTCTTTGGCTCCGCCTAGCTTGTTAATTGGATTCTGACGTGATTTGTCAGTTAAAACAACCATCATGGTTGTTGGTTCTCTCTCAGCTCTTTCAGAAATAAGAGGTTCATGAACTGCTAGACAATTGAAAAGACGAGTTTCTGGCGGGCCCTGTGGATCGCATGTTTTCAATGCTATGCCGAGCGGTGCCTTGGCTCTTGCTGCTGATATCTCAAGTTGAGCTCGTCTTGTTGCAAGATCAGTAGTTGTTCCATTTTTCATTTACTCCCGCCTCTGCCTCTCCCAGGGTTATTCTATATAACAACGCATTTATAAAACATATTATTTCATAATTTGTCACTTATATGGCCAGCCAATTTTGATACTAAACTTTGCTTTGGTCATCTGACTATCTTTATAAACATTTCTAAGTATACTTCTGCTGATCCAATATTTCCGGTTTTTATTTGGCGATCGCTTTGCGGGTTAGAGACGCTAGGTGATGCCAACTAAGCGAAATCCACCATAGGTGGTATCCCGACTATCAGTAGGGTTTTTCAAACCTGAAATGAAACGGGCAACGCGTGCGCCTTAATAAAAGGCTCTCCAATTGGGGTGCTGGGCGCGTAGGTGTATACAAAATGACAGATATAAAACGACCTCGTAGAGGTTCTATGGCCCACAGGCCAAGGAAAAGGGCATCAAGCCAAAACGCTCGTGTCTACTGGCAAGATTCAGTTGATAAAAGAGTGCTTGGTTTTGCAGGATATAAAGTTGGTATGACTCATGTTTCCTACGTGGATGATAGCGAGTCTCCGACCAAAGGACAGGAAATTACCAGCGCAGCAACTGTTGTTGAGGTCCCGCCCATGGTGGTGTACGGTGTGCGCTGTTATTCCAATAACAATTCGGTTGGAGATATCCTTACCACAGATGAAAAAGTTCTCAAACTTGTTGGTTTCTCAAAGCCATACAAACCAAAAGAAATCCCAGCAGATGTGGATGACGCAAGACTTCTAGTTTATGCAATGCCATCCAAAACAAAAATGGGTAAGAAACACATTGAAAAAATGGAAATTGGTTGTGGTGGAAAGGACGGCAAGGAAAAATTAGAATACTGCAAAAGCCTTCTTGGAAAAGAGCTTAAGGTAAGCGATGTTTTCAAAAGCGGCGAACTTGTTGATATCGTATCCATCTCAATTGGTAAGGGTTGGCAAGGTGCAGTAAAACGATTCGGTGTGTCCATTCAAAGAAGAAAGGCAACCGGAAAAAGAAGACATGTTGGTACCCTGGGTCAATGGCACCCGGCCTATGTTCTTTACACTGTTCCTCAAGCTGGTCAAACCGGTTATCACAAGAGAACCGAGTTAAATAAAAGAATATTAAAAATCGGTCAGAAACCAGAGGAAATAAACCCATCAAGTGGGTTCCCAGAATATGGTTTCGTAAGGAACGATTTCGTTGTATTAAAGGGATCAATTCCGGGTCCTGCAAAAAGACTTATTAAATTAAGACTTGCAGTGCGCCCAAGCGGTACGGCCAAGGAGCCACAGGTGAGTTTTGTCTCACTAGCTCCTAAATAGGTGTTCACATGAAAGCAACAGTATACTCAACTGAAGGTAAAGTTTTGAAGCAAATTGACTTGCCTGCATTATTCGAATCCCCGCACCGCGAGGATCTTGTTAAGCGTGCAGTTTTGAGTGATGAAAGCAAGCTTTACCAACCAAAAGGTAATTACCGACTTGCTGGTTTGGAAACCAGTGCCAGATACAGAGGTCGAAAAGAAGACTTCGGTACTGTGAAAAACAAAGGTATTCCACACCTTCCACACGAAGTCCTTCCAAAGGGCCAACTGGGTAAGGTAAAACGAGTTCCGCATGCAGTAAAAGGTCGAAGAGCACACCCACCAAAACCACAAAAAAAGATTGTGGAATTTGTTAACAAGAAAGAATATTTGAGGGCGCTTGCCAGTGCACTTTCTTTCAGCGTTGACAGAAACACGGTTTGCAAAAGAGCAAATTTCGAAGTGAGTGTCTCTCTTCCAATTGTTCTTGATGGGAGCTTTGAAAAAATTAAGAAAACAAAGGATGTTGCCAAGCTCATGGAAGCTCTCAACTTGACAAAGCTTCTTGAGAAAGCAAAAAAGAACGGAACCAAATCCGCACTCTTTATTGTTTCCAACAGCAGTTCTTTCAAAGCCGCAGGAAATCTTCCTGGAGTGGATGTTGTATCCGTAAGCGAATTGACTGTTAAGGATCTTGCACCTGGTACTCATCCAGGCAGATTAACACTGTTCTCTGAGAATGCACTTCCAGAGATCGTAAAGAGGTTTGGACAATGATACTTTTAGCACCGGTAAAAACAGAAAAAGCAATCGGTAAGATTGAGTACGAGAACACATTGACCTTTGTGGTTGCCATTGGAGCAACTAAAGATGCAATAAAAAACGAAGTGGAAAAGCTTTTTGCAGTTAAGGTTGCATCTGTTCGCACATTCATCACACCGGGTGGAAAAAAGCAGGCATTTGTCAGACTAGCCAAGGGTTTCAAGGCTGATGATCTGGCTACTAAATTGAAGATGATTGCATAGGGTGACTACTCATGGGTAAACGACTAAAACAGCAAAAAAGAGGTGCGGGGTCTCCGCGATATATTTCTCCAAGTCATCGTTACAAGGCCGACCTTGCATACAGGCCATATGATGATGTGGAAAAAACAGGTGTTCTCACAGGAAAAGTTGTTGGATTTATTGATGATCCAGCCAGAACTGCCATGTTGATGAAAGTGAAGTATGATAACAATGAAACAGGAATTCTTCTTGCACCTGAAGGCATTGCCGTTGGCGATGTGGTCGATGTCGGTGCACAGGCAAGACTTAGACTTGGCAGTGTTATGCCACTTTATCGTGTCCCAGATGGTGCCTACATATATAATATTGAAAGGAACCCTGGTGATGGCGGTATGATGGTAAAGGCTGCAGGTTCCTATGCAAACGTCATTGCCAAAGAAGGCAAGATTGTTTATGTAAAATTACCAAGCAGATCAACCATAATTCTTTCAAACGAATGTCGCGCCCAGTTGGGCGTCATATCGGGCGGTGGAAGATTGGAAAAACCAATGTTGAAAGCAGGCAATCAGTACTATAAGAAAACTGCACTGCACAGACTTTGGCCAGTACCAAGAGGTGTTCACCAATCAGCCTACAACCACCCACACGGTGGTAAGCAGCACCATGTTGGTAAGCCAACTACAGTTGCTCGATCTACTCCACCTGGAGGTAAGGTCGGTCACATAGCTGCTAGACAAACCGGTCGAAGAAAAGGTAAGCGAACAATTGAGGCTGCAACAGAGGAATGATTCTATGAAAAAAGATACTTGGAAAGGCGTTGATGAAGATAAAGCAGGAGCCATTGGTTCTGTTGAATTCATGCAGAAGATCACCTCCAGAAACAGGAGGACCATTCTTCGATTGAAGTTCAATCCACGGCTCAAAAAACTCTTGGAAAAAGTGAAAGCAATCAAAGCAAAAAACCCGAAGAAAGTTATCAAAACACACATTCGTGAAGCAGTCATTCTTCCTGAATGGCTTGGTCTCACATTCGGCGTACACAATGGCAAAGAATTCAAAAAAGTTGAGATAACTCTAAACAAAATCGGTAAACGACTTGGTGATTATTCACACAGCACCGGTAGAGTTCTTCACTCTGGTCCTGGTGTCGGAGCTACAAGAGGTTCCAAATTCGTACCACTAAAGTGATCCTCATGAAAGGTTATTCATTCGATATTCCGGAAAATTGTGCCAAAGCACGTTTGGAAGGGGTTAATGCTTCCTACAAGGAACTTGCAGAAGTCTGTGGCAGAATCAGAAATAAAAAAACTGATTGGGCTGTGGACTTTCTTCAACAGGTTGCTGAAGGAGAAATTCCAGTGCTTTTCAAGAGACACAATAAAAATATGGGTCACAGGCACGAGCTGGGCGGTCAAAAAGGTAGATATCCTCAAAAGGCTGCTAAATTTGTTCTCAAGACTTTACAAAGCGCCATTGCAAATGGAAAGACTCTTGGTCTTGGCGATATCTATACCATTCTATCTGCATCAGCCAACAAAAAAGAAATATATCCAAGAATGGCTTCAAAAGGAAGACAGGCAAGATCTTTCTTGGAAACTGCCAGAATAGAAATTGTGCTTAAGGGAGACGAAATTCCAAAGGGTGTTTCCGTTACTCCTCCAAAAAAATCAGAGGCCAAGTCAGTTGAAGTGAAAACTGAAACAAAGCCAGCGGTCGAGAAAAAAGAGGATAAGCCAGAAGTAACAACTCCGAAAAAAGAAGAGCCAAAACAACACAAGCATGAATCTGAAAAGAAGGTGGAGAAGAAAGTTCCCCATCAGCATGCGGAGTACAATAAAGGGTGATCATGATGATATACCAAGAAAAATTAATTGAAGAACCGTTTAGCAAATACCAGGTAATGAAATTTCTTGAGAAAAAACTTGATCGAGCTGGTCTTGCCAGTGTTGACATTCAAAGAACGCCATTGGTTACCCGAATTACCCTTGAAGTTACCAATCCAGCAAGAATCATTGGTAAGAAAGGCCGATTGATCAACGAACTCACAGACACAATCAAAACCGAATTCAAGATCGAAAACCCACAAATCAGTGTTGTTGAAGTTCGCGAACCATTCCTGGAACCGAGAATGGTGGCAAAGAGAGCAGGCAAATACATAGAGATGGGCAAAAAAGTCAGAGCAGTTTTACACTACCTTTTACGTGAAGTTATTAGAGCCGGTGCCCTGGGTGCTGAAATAGTTGCAGCAGGTAAGATCGGTGCAAAAGGTGCACGAGCAAAGAGCCTTCGTGTTGTTGCAGGTTACATTCCAAAGGCTGGAGAACCAGCCCGACTGATCCGAGTTGCACATCTAAGTGCAAATACTCGATCTGGTGTTATTGGTATTTTGGTGAGAATTGTTCCACCTGGAACCGTATTCCCAGATAAACAGGCAACAAAAGTTGTTCTTCCAAAGGTTATTGAAGCTGCAACTGATGTTACTGACACAGCCTCGGCAACAGAAACTGCTGCAAAAGCAGAACACAAGCCAATACCATCTCGACAGCACAAGGTTGAGAGGCCAGACCGCAAGAAATGAGGGATACCATGGGAATCATGAAAAAAACAGAATTGGAAAAACTTGATGATGCTGCACGTTTGGCTAAAATATCAGAGCTTGAACGTGCCATTCTTGAATTGAGGGGCGAAGGTAGAAAAGACAAGACAAGGCCATTGCGAAAAGCAATAGCCAGACTAAAAACCCCTCAATTCAAAAAAGTAAAAAAAATGTAGGTGAATAAATTTGGATAAATGCCAAAAATGTGGAATGCTCAAGGATCTTTGCGTATGCGAGATTCTTGATAAACAGGGAGTAGCGAAAATAAGAGTTTACACAACAAAGAAAAAATTCAAAAAACTGGTCACCATTGTCGAGGGAATCGACAAAGAACAGATTGACCAGACTGCAAAAGAGTTGAAACATAAACTTGCCTGCGGTGGAACTTCAAAAGAAGGTGTGATCATCCTTCAGGGTGATCAGAAAAGAAGGACCTCTGAAGTTTTGAAACAACTTGGTTATCCAGCAGACAGTATCGAAGTCACCTAATCTTTTTATCCTTATTTTTTATTAATTCCAAATTCGTTTATTTTACTGCAGACTTCTTCTATTTCTTCCAATGTAATATTAGGATGCAACGGCAATGACAATATGGTATCAGCAAATTTTTCTGCCATTGGGAAATCTCCTTTTTTATAGCCCATTTTTCTATAGGGCGGATGGAGATGGATTGGGATTTTATAATGTCCATCTGATTGGATATCATTATTCGAAAAAAACTCTCTAAGTTCTTCACGACGGGCTGTTCTAATCGCAAATTTGTTATACACCGGTTCGATGTTCTCATCACAATCCGGCGTTTGCAGCCATTCAATCTCACTCAATCGTTTGCGATATTCTTCTGCCATGCCCCTTCGTTTCTCATTCCATCCATCCAATTCTCGTAGTTGAATCCGTCCGATGGCCGCGTTAACGCTATTAATTCTTGAACTAAACCCAATCAATTCATGTTCATGGGAATAAACATCCTTTCTCCCTGCATCTGCCAGCATTTTTATTTTGTTAGCTAGTTTCTCATCGTTGGTCACAACCATTCCGGCTGTTCCTCCCACCGACATATTTTTCACTGGGTTGAATGAAAAACACCCAATTAAACCCATGGACCCTGCTCGTTTTCCAAAATATTTTGCACCATGTGCCTGACATGCATCCTCTATTATGGCTATTTCTTTTTTGCATGCCAGTTCCATAATCTCAGCCATCTCCGCAGGATAGCCATGAAGATGAACCGGAACAATTGCTTTTATTTTTTTATCTTTTTTTAATTTTTTTCCGATTTCCTTCGGATTAATATTTCCATTTTCCTGAACATCTGCAAAGAAAGGAGTTGCTCCTGCATGGAACGAAGTGTTGGCAGTTGCAACATAGGACATTGGAGTGGTTAGCACATGTTTTCCTTTGACACTTATTGCAATGAGCGAAATCATCAATGCATCGCTACCAGAACCAACTGAAATTGCATAATTCGTTCCACAATATCTAGCAAATTCCTCTTCGAATTTTGCTATGCTTTCACCAAATAAAGGATATTCATTTTGGAGAGAATAAACTGCAGCGTCAATCATTTCCTGACTTATTATTGGTCTGTCTAGGTAAATTGTCATATCCTCTTTTAACTATGAAGGAGATTTAAAAAGAACCTTGGTTCTTTCTATTTGATGATCACAAGAAAAAATTTACTATATTCCACATTCATTGGCCTTGAAGTTGAAATCGTCAACAGCAGCCAGCGTAAGCTCATCGGTCTTCATGGAAAAATAGTTGATGAAACAAAAAATTTAATTGTCGTTGAATCTGCAGCTGGCAAAGAGCTCAAAATTCCTAAAGTCAGTTCTACCTTTCGCTTTACTACTGAAGATAATCAAAAAGTTGATGTGATTGGCAAGGATATTGCTTTCAGACCCCACGAAAGACCAAAAAAAGTTTAATTACTTCGGTAACATCCAGTCTGTTCTCAAGCTTTGTGTTGTGTTTACACCACGATAAATTTGATCAGTGACATCAATTACTACATTCTCCAGGTCTGCATTTGATGCAATTGGTATTACTTTGAAACCTGCTGATTCCATGTCTTTTGAGAAATCTGTATCTGGACCAAGTTTCATGAACACAACATAATGTTTTGATAATATTCCCATTACCCTCTCTCTAACTGTGCTCCAATTTGTTATCCCACCATCCGATAAAATTACTACCACCGATGGCTCTTTGCTACCCAATTGCGCTTCTATCACATCTGCATCAAGTTGCGTTCCACCGAATAATGGCCGTACAGTTTCCCTTCTTCCTACGGAATTTTGTGAGTAATCCTGCCACCCTGTACTGCCTGTTTGATCTGAGTAAATTATAACATTTGTTTTAATGTAGGGAAGTATCCCCTTGGCTCTTAGATTATTTCGTGTTCCATGAACTGATCTCAATGCAAAATGATATCTACTGCTGATACCCCATCGTTTATTTTGGTCTCTGCTTGCTGTGATTGTTTCATCTCCGTCCCCCTCTTTCATGGAGCCTGAGCTGTCAATTAGGAAACAAACATCCGGGTGCATCATTGGTCTTTCTATCATTGGTGCATGGATATCAAATACATCTGAGTAGGCTTCAAGACCACGAGATCCATCCTCGTTTATTCTAATCCCAGACACCATGTCCGGGTCGTCTCTTTCAGGATCAAATTGTTTGGCACCAAATGGCACTGCAGGGAAGACTTGTCCTCTGCTTGATGGTCTTGCTTGAATCGGGATGTCTCGCGATGTTAGTTCGTAGTACATGTCAATTGCTTCGTCCGGATCCATCCATTTTGGCAAGCCTTTGCCTGCTTGTAAAGTAGTATCAATCGCCTTTCTCTTTCCTTCATCAGTATTTGCCTGGCTGTCAAATGGATTCTGCCCTGGTTGGGTTTCTGGTTCATCTACCCGGTCTCCTTCTTTTGAACCTGTTGCTGGTTTGTCTGATTGCTTGCTGAACTTGCCCATGTGTTTACCAGGTGATGGTTCTCCTTCTTCCCCGGATTCTCCTTCGCCGGGTCTTCCTTTACCTTTGCCCTGACCTTCACCATCTTGGTCAGATTCTTCGCCTTCACCCTGCCCTGGTTTTTTACCTTTATTTCCTTTACCTTCTCCTTCATCTTCAGATTCCCCGTCGCCTTTTCCCTCTTTATCGCCTTTTTTACCTTTGCCCTCTTGACCGGCTCCGTCATCTTCACCTGGTTGTTTCTGGCCATTGTCTTTTCCTTGGCCATCTTGTTTATTAGGATCACTTTGTCCGGATTGTGGTTTTTTCTCAGGTTCATCCTGTTTGAATTTCATTGATCGTCCGAATGTTCTAGCAAAATCTTTGGCCATCTCTTCCCATTTTCGTGTGTTGTTTGCTGCACCCATCTTTTGTTCATAACTTGCTTCCTCGTTACCGCGTGCGGTTCTAGTTAGCAATCCCCATCTCAGACCAAATTCGGCTACCCTCTGATCGATTGTTCTTCTCATATCTGGGGATAGATTTGCTGCAAATTTTTTCTCTATCAAATCCCTATCCTCCTGTCTGCCCCACATTAACATGTTAAGTGAAATAAATGCAGAATAAAACTCACTGTCGCCTTGAGTATAATAAAAAATGGTTAACCCTTCACCATGGCCGCTTTTTCGTACATTGGCATTATCAATAAGGTCCATGAATGCATTGGACAAATAATCCGTTGCTTCTTTGCTATTAATCCCCATGCTCTGCAGCTGTTCTGCAACTGCATTTTTTATGAGAGTATATGATTCCAAACTTATTGGGCAGTACCTAGGATGGCCGAACTCATGTCTTGTTGCATCATCTGCAACAACGTAGACTCCTCTTTCTCTTATCCCTCTTGCTTGAAGATATTCTGCAATGTTGGTGTCTTGTTCTGGTACCCATCTTGTGTTTATACCCAAATCCATATCCCATTGGTGCATGGTAATTGCACCGGAAACAGTTGCTCTGACCCCTCTGCCAGTTTCCAATAATTCGTGAACTTTAGTGTGAACCCCAATAAATCCAAAGGGATATCTGAGTCTGATGCGATCGACTCTTCTTTCAACATCGTGGATATCCACTCTCTGAGGTTTCATTTTCCTCACTGTTAAATGCTTATCCCTGTTACAGTTACCAAGAAGGCTGCTACCTTGCTATGTAGTTCTGGTCTATCTGCTAAGTTTGTCAGAAGCGGAATACATTCTTTTGTTCCAATTGCTTCAATTGCTGTCATGTAATTTCTAGCCCTATTGCCATCAGAAACTAGGTCTGTTGGTTCTATCTTTTGTAATACCCAAACTCCTTCTGGGATTTTTAAAATTGTTACAATAAAAATCGCTCCATCTGGTTCGTTTTCATCAAGTGCCTTGATAGCAAATGCCAGAAATTTTGGTTTGTTGGCAGGGCTTGCGTTTCTCATGAGTGTTTTGATAACATCTTGGTGATCTGTCATCTGTGATGTTCTGCCTCCCTCGTTTACCTCAACAGGTTGACTATAAATTTCTACTAGCCTGTTAATGACTGCTTTTGGGTTCTCAGTGATTAATCTATCTAATATCTCCGGAACTATTCTTGCAATTTCATCTTTTACGGATTGTCTTCTTGAATCCGAATTAATAGGTATATTCACTGCTAAAGTAACTAGATCTGCCATATCTGGTGTTGCTAGTTGCCGTGCTAATTTAATTGCAGTTAATCTTGCGTTGTAATCTGTGCTTGTTAGCAACATTTTCATTGTTTCTACTGTGCCTTGGTCAACACTGCGAGCTGTTACAGGTTCACTATTTCTCGGTCCTGCTGATGATGTTGGTGTAATTCCTCCGGTGTCCCTTTGTTCTGGTGTTTCTGCAAAACCAGCAAGCAGATCGTCTTCTCCGAGTCCTCTTTCGAGTTCTCTACCTAAAGCTCCACCCACCTTTCTAACTTCTTCGCCTGGTTGTAAGACAACTGTTTCTCTTTCTGGTGCAGCAACTTCAACAGCTGGTGGGTTTGCTTCAACTGGTGCAACAACTTTTGGTGCTGCTTCTGGTTTTGGTACTGGACCTCCTGGAAGACCATCAGTCAAATTTTTCTCAGCTACTCTTGCTGCAAGTGGTGGCTGTGGTAAAGGGGCACCTGGTTTTCCCTTCAAACTTGCTTCTTTCAATCGATCTGCTAAAGATTTGTCAGGAGTCATATTTTCACCACTATTGTATGCCTACAATATCCCCGATGAATCTCCACGGGTTTTTTCTTACTGCGGCTCCAGCTCCGTCAGGTATGTCGTGTGTAAATGGTCTAACTAGTCGTTCTGCTTCACTTACTTCCAATCTTCCTCCTGATCTTGCATAGGCTCTTAAAAGCGCAACAATGTTGTCTGTTTGTGCGATGAATTCCTGCTGGGTAATGGCAGCTATGTCGCTCAGGAATCTATATGGATTTCCAAGATATTTCTGAACAACATGTTGTGAGTTTACTATGCCCGTATATCCGAAGAAAGTTTTGAATACTTCAAGAACATCTGCCATATCATCTACAACTAGCGGTGGTGGTTGTTCTGCATGCGGTGCACTTGCTGCTTCTGTTGCTGTTTCGTGCTTGGCAATTGCAATCTGTTGCAATGCGATAACTGTGTTGATAATAGACTCCTGTGATCTACCTGAAACTCCCATAAAATGTCCACAATTTTTTGTAAGTTGTGAACATCCTGCGCATGCCTGGGGCAAACTTTCAGCTATACTTAGTTTCGGAATTCCTCTCTTGGAACAATCCCCCAATGCGTGAGTTAAATACAAGGTAGCGATAACAACTGACATGGTCGCTTTGATTTCGCTTAATTGTGCAAATACCTGTTTTAATTTTTCGCTTTGGTCTAGCCTCTCGCCGTTTAAAATTTTTGGTACACGTGGATCATGTTTGCTTCTTAATCTTAGGAAATCATCCTTTGCTGTTGGTAGGAAATCGTCCATATTGATTATCACTGGGAATCGGTCAATCAAAGCACCATCCAGGGCAAAAGTACCATCGTAACCTCTTCCTACGTTACCTGATGCAAGTAAAATACTGTAGCCATTACCTATCTGGTATCTCACACCATCTAGTTCAATGTAACCATCAGCAAGACCGAAAACACGGTTTTGAGAAATACCTGGCAAACGGGTTATTTCGTCGACAACCATACAACAATTATGAATTGCTTCTAAAACTTCTCTTAGCTCTCTGGAACTACCCACCTCACCTCTTAGGTATTTGCCGAGATTAAGGTGACTAAACAATTCCCGTTCATCCATCTTAGGGTGGGCACGTACATATATCCCCTTTCCACCAAAAATACCGTCGTGAATATCATGTTCGGCAGTGGTCTTACCCCAGCCTCTTGAACCAAGAAGAAGAACGTTTGATCGTGAGATTAATGCAGCTTTTAGAATATCTTCAACATAAATTGCCTGACCTTTTATCGTCATTACTTTCCTGCTATTTCTATAATTTCTTAATGAAGGAGCAGTTACCTCGCGTATGCTCCTAGTTAATGTTGCCTGATCCATAGTCTAGTGCACCTCTATTTATCATTTTCTACCAAACTATATTTAAAGGTGTCTATTTTTGGTATTTCGTGGTCTAAACCAATGTTTTAGTCTTTATACTACTATGGGCTGAAACAAACCATTAAAAATGTTTTACTACTAAACACAAAAATATGGTAGATACCACACCATATCGTACAGCCTCAGTCCTGGTCAGGGATCAGGTTACAAGAGAACTCAAAAAAGCAGATCCCAGAGGCTTTGCTGCAATTCAATCTCTACCTACCTTCATGGATGGCTGGGCAATGAGAGCAAAAGAAAAACATGGTCCTGACCGTCTTATGATCGCAACAGTGAACGTAACTGATGGCTGTCCAGTTGGTGGCAATTCCTTCTGTGGGCATTATTGCTTTGCCCATCGCTCTTGGAATGGGACCGGCGTTAGGGTGGATACACCACAAAAATACGCTCGCGACATGCAAAGGTTAAGACAGGAAGGACTTGGTGTTTCTATTTTCCTATCAACTGATACAGAACCAGTTCCTGGAAAAGGGCAAATATCTGAAGTTACCCTCGAACTGCTCAAAACCATGGTGGAACATCCTCCCGATGGGATACTAGTTCATAGTCATACTGATGTACTTGGGAATCTTGAATTTCTGGCTGTTTTGAAAGCCCTTTCCCAGGCTACTAATCTCCTAGCAGGAATTGGATTTGATACAGATAGCGATATGGTACCTGATCATCTATGCGGGCATTTCTCATCAGTGAGGCAGAGGCTTCTAGCTTTTGAACGGATGGCAAATTCTGGCATACACACACAGGCTTCGGTTACCCCATTGGTTGGATTTGTTGATTTTGAAGGTTTTGGCAGACTGTTCCATGAATTGGGCGCCTACCGTGTTATGGTTGGAGAATTAAGAACCAAATTCCCAAAAGGTGGTTCGGAGAATGCAGTTGGTCTAGATATTGATCTGGGTCTTCCCACGCCAACAGAAGAACACGCATTATCTTTTTTCAGGGGATTGGGTTTCAAAGGTGGCGTTGATCTTAGAGAAACATTCTACGTTCTATTACCATAATTTTTTTACTGTACTTGCTACCGCTCGTGTTTTTGGTTTATTTTTTATAGTTTCGCGATAGATAAGTTTCGAATTAAACAAAAAGTGAAACCGTAGGTTTCACAATCAAAAAACTACCATTTACTTTGGAAAACCCCGGCTATTCTAAGTTTTTGATTGCTTGCATCAACAACTAGGATCAATTCTCCTTTTTCAAAAGCCAAAGGTGCGGATAGGGTAAGATCATTGTCCGTGAGGTGTCCTTCTACATATTGCATATTAGTATATGCATGGATTTTTCCTTTCAATTCATCCTTGAAGAATGGGCTTTTGGTAAATCTTCCATTTACAATGTTCTCAACCTGGTATTCATGTCGCAATGGTGCGAGAATCCCGCGTTCAACCAAATCTCCCTTGTATGCTATTTCAAAATTAGAAGTTGCAGAAAGCTCTTCAACATCACTACCGTTAACATGAATGGAGCGGATTTCAACATCTTTTCGATCTGGTAACAAAAATAGTTTATCCTGTTTTTTTACTTTCCCTCCTTTAAGAGCTCCATAGGCAACATGACCCAAAGATGGTTGGTTGGCTGTTTTATATACCAAACCAATGGCGTTTTCACCTGCATTTACCGAGGCTGCTCTCACCCTATCGGTTGCTGTTTTTTGATCAGCAACTTTTTCGTATTTTTCAAGCACAGTGCCCCCGACTGGTAGGTTGGCACTGGTAACTATCACACCCCTATCAAGTCTCAATGAATTAAGGGCCACCATTAGTTCTCCAACCTTTGGTGTCAGTCCATCGACCATCAGAACAACAAAATCTGCCATGGACAGAGTGTAAAGTAGCGGTTGAATTTTTTCAGGATAATTTACCGGATCTATCAGCCAGATTTTTTTACTACCGTCATTTGCAGAATATATGCAAATATCATCCCTGCTAATCTCACTGCCAAAATTTTTGCAAAAGTTTTCTCTTAACTCTGGCTTATCTGATAAAACTGCAACAAACATCCTACCACCCTATTTTTTATCGAATAATTGCTTTTTATATTGTTGTTTCAATCAGATTTTCCATTAATACGAATGACATCCGCTGGAACAACAAAATACCACCTCGGAGCAACGTCGTTGATATTTCTTTAAAAAATAGAAAAGTTTATATACCACCGTAATCCTAATTCAGGTACAAGTGTTTTAGAATATAACTATTTGTGGAGAATTTTTGATGGGCGCAACAGCAACAAGATGTTCAGAATGTAAAAGTCAAAGAATAGTTCGTGATTATGAAAAAGGAGAACTATTGTGTTCCAACTGTGGTCTTATCATCGCAGAGAACATAAACGATATGGGTCCCGAATGGCGTGCTTTTGATGCAGAACAAAAAGAAAAGAAAGCCCGTGGTGGTGCACCAATAAAATTCATGCGGCCAAACAAAGGTCTTGCCACGGAAATCGACCAACATAATCGTGATATTCGCGGTGGAAAGATTTCACCAAAGAAACAAGCTCAATTATATAGAATGCGAAGATGGCATAAGAGAATTTCAATCGCATCTTCCATGGAAAGAAATTTGGTTATTGCTCTTTCCGAACTTGACCGTGTTGCTTCTTCTTTGGGTCTTCCAGAAAACATCAAAGAAAGCGCTGCTCTATTATACCGAAAGTCAGTAAAGGCAGAACTTATTCGAGGAAGACTAATTGAAAGTGTGGTTGCAGCAGTTATCTATGCAATATGTAGAATGCAGGGTATACCAAGAACACTGGATGAAATTTCAAAAGTTTCTGGCATTGAGAAAAAAGAAATCGGTCGAGCCTACAGATTTTTGAAGAGCGAATTGGATATCGATGTTCCACTTACTGATCCAGCCCAATATGTAACTAAATTCGCTACTGCCATGAGACTTGGTGGTGAAGTACAGGAAGAGTCAGTGAAGCTTATTAGAAAAGCCCTGAAGAAAGGTTTGATCTCTGGTAGAGGTCCGACTGGTGTGGCTGCAGCTGCTTTGTACATTGCCAGTGCAATGCATGGCGAAAAAAAGACTCAGAAAGAAGTTGCTGATGTGGCGGGT
>CABMJJ010000003.1 GCA_902386555.1 Candidatus Bilamarchaeum dharawalense | reverse complement strand
GTTTCAAGTGACCCAGCACCAAGACCGGAGAATCCACCAACGAGGTAAACAACAATCAATGCCACAACTAGCACAACAGCTAGAATGACAAGGTATTCTGTCGAAACTTGTCCTTTCTTAAACATACTACACCTCCAATTATTGTTCAGCTATTCCTCACAAAACTTAAAAATGCTTCTATGACCGCAGGTGAGGATTTTGATAATCACATGGCACCAAAACCAGACAAAAATGATCCTATTACCATTCTTGCAAAAAAATAGAATCCAACTGAACCCATGGCAAAAATCGGGAAATATTTTATCCCATAGAGGATCCTTCCCTTACCGATAATGCCGATCAAACAGGACATGAGCAGACTTGTCAGAACAAGTATTGCTATGGAAGCAAGAAACATTTGATCTGGTGTTATCAGGACCTTACCCGAAAAGGATGGGAGATTGGCTGCCAGGCTACCGTTTCCCAGGTCATTTTCTGGCTGGATTTTTAGGAACACAGCTAGAAAATGCGTTGATACTGATAGAAGGAAGGGCATAACCAATACCACAATAAAGCCAAGGAAAATGGTATAGCTGCGGGTGGCGGTTGTGAGTTCGGCCCTCAGATCCTGAATTCTTCTAATCTCCTCTGCACTTGAATTCAAGAGTTTGGCAAGATGGCCCCCGGATCTTATCCCTTTTACAAATAAACCTATGGTTCTTTTCAATATGGGTGAATCAAAATACAACTGCACTTCCTGTAGAGAATCAATAAGCGATGCTGTTCCACTTGCCTTGCCAGTGCTTAGTTTTACTTCGTCATACAGTGCTCCGAACTCTGGTCTAGCTGCTCCTATAAAAGCTGCGAAAGGACTCATGCCTGCACGAAGATTGGATGCGGTAAGCAAGAGAAAATCTGGCAGAACTTTTTCCAACGAAGATGTTCTGTCTGCTATTTGGAAATATAATACCAGATAGGATAGGGCAAAAACTGGTATGGTACCACTGATAAAAAGACCAAGTGCAATTAGGCTCGTTTCAGTGCTTGTTATGGGATTGTATAATATCAAATAAATCATAACCAGAATAATCCCAACACATAAACTGAGAAGAACTCGCTTTCCAATCCAGATTTCAACATCCTCTCTTACTCCAGCATGTAAAAGTTTTTTTCTGAATATCCCAACAATCCCTTTTGGTAATGCCATTCCTATTCTTCGGTAGGGGCGTTGTCCCATGATTGATTTTTTTTCTTTTTTACTGGTCATTTTACCCACCGAATAATTCTGGTCGTGTTGAACTCATGTATCCGATCATAATCACTTGAAGTATTGCTGATCCACCAACTAGAAAACCAACTGAAACCAAATCCACACCAAGTCCACCAAATGCCGAGAGGAGCACCATAAAGGTAACACCCAGGGATGGCGCAACTGCTGCCACCAGCATGTACATAAGAAGTAAAAAGTTCAAATTTGCAGAATAATTTTTTATCTCTCTATAGCTTGCTGCTTCAAGTGCGTCTGCAATGCCTGACAATGCATTCTTCATGCTGGCCCCTGATTCAAGTGCATTAACCATCTGCCAGATGGTTCTTTTCATAAATTCACTTTCACTTCGTATGGCCAGGTGTTTAAGTGCTTCGACCTCTGAATTTCCTGTTTCAACTTCCCGAATTACTGCTTCAAATGAGGCTGAAACCTGCCTGTAATCACTGGTAGCAACATTTTTCATGGAATCAAACAAAGGCACTCCGCTGTCCACATCCATGATTATTTCTCGCAAGGCAAAAAGAAGGTCTTTATTTTCCATGGCAGCGACTTTTTTTATGAGAATACCTGGATAGATGAGATGAAGAAGTAAAAGTACCATCCACATTCCCAGAGATGCTCCAAGGGCGATTCTGATGGGGTCTTCACTATCCCCCTTTACCATCAATACAAGTGCCATTATCAGGAAAAAAATCAATCCATATAGGAATGACGAAGCAAGAGAACCAACCGCATAGGTTTCTGCGCTGAATGGGTATCCGAGTTTTGTCATGGTTGTTCTTAGGCTTGGTTGCAATGCCACAATGGTTTTTCCCACTCCCTGCCATCTTCTACCTATTCGTTCCATTGATCTGAAGGATAACAAAAGAAATGGTATTTTTGGTGGTTTCATCAGAGCACCTTAGATGGCGGGGCATTGGTTGAAACTATTTTTATGAAGCCCGGCTCATCAGCATAATAGGATTTCATCACTCTGCCGATATCCTCGATATTTTCCAATTTATTTTTTACCATCCATTCCAAAACCATTCGTTTGCTTTTTTGATCCTCATCCACTTCCCTTTCCGTCATTCCAGTGTGGATGTTCATCTGTTCTATGTATCTGTGTGGTGGTTTGACCAGCTGGAAATTGTCCCCTCTTGGTCTCCAGATATATGTTTTGCTAACCTCAGGATTTCCATCGGTGGTTACAATTTCTGAAACTTCCAAGGTTCTTCTAACATTCTTTCTTCTATCTCGGTACTGTACGACCAGAAGACTGATATCCTCAACTTCCGAAGCTGGAACTTCTATTGGTGGTTCAACCAGTCTTTTGATTACCTGAGAACCAGTATCCGCGTGTATTGTGGAATAGACACTGTGACCGGTGTGCATTGCTTCGAAAAGCACTTCGGCCTCTCGTTTTCTTCTAATTTCCCCCATGACTATTCTGTCTGGTCTCATTCTCAACGCATTTACAACAAGATCCAGCATTGTCACTTCCCCAGCACCTTCTGGATTTGGTAGGCGGGTAACAAGCGGAACCCAATTCCATTGATAGGTTGGAAGCATAAGTTCTCTTGTGTCTTCTATGGTTACAATCCTCTGGAATGGCTGGATAAGAGAAATCAGGCCATTCAATGCACTGGTTTTACCGCTTGCAGTTCCACCTGCTATAAGCACATTCATTTCATACTGCATTGCCTGCCATAATAGTGCAGCCATTTCAACGGACATGGAGTTATTTTCTTTTTTCAAATAGCTAACTATGGTCCATGGGTTTTTTGCAAACAACCTCATGGTTATTGTGTTTCCATGGGCTGAAACTGGGAATAGGGTGGCGTTAACACGGTCTCCATTGGCAAGATGGGCATCTAAAATCGGATTCAGCATGCTTATCTGTCTTCCAACTTTTCTTGCAATCTGCTCTGCATAATTTCGTGTTGATTCCTCGGTTTTCAGATGAATATTTGTTCTCATCCAACCGTATCTTTTATGATAAACAGCAACAGGAAGATTGGCCGTATTGACAACTATCTCTTCTAGTCTTGCATCTCCTATTAGCAATTCCAGTTCTCCAAGACCGTACATCTCGTTTACTATAAGATCAGAAATAAGTTCTAGGAAATCCGCTTTTGGGTTCAAGTCTTTTTTTATTCTTTCTTTTATCATTTCCCTTCTTAAATGAAATTTTTCAGTTGCCCCCTCCTCGCTAAAACTAGTTTCAATTGGAAGATCTTTTGCAATATCTGTTTTCAAGTATTCAATATACACTCTGGTATAGGGGCTGACTCTTGGTCTTCTGATGCTGTACAGGGGTCTGCGTTCACTTTCTGATTGCAGTATCCAAACCGATTCGCTGGTATGATTTCCAGTGGCCGGAACAACGTACTCATCTACTTTTTTTCCTTCTTCATGTTTTGATTCTGGTGGCACTGTGGACAGTATTGTTATCCATGGCTGTTCAACCATATTCACCGGGTAATGAACCATTCCCAGTCCTGCTTTGTGAAATAAAAGTGCAATCTTTTCTACGGATTCCTCATCCCAGGAAAGTTCCTTTGCAATTTTTTTAAAGTCCATCTTCTTATTTTTCTGGACGATCTCAACCATTTTGTCTATTATCGTGGTGATGATCATATCATTCCATCTCCTGCTAGGTTTTAATTATTTCCCAATCCTTTTTGATATCCTTACTGGTCCCTGCGTGTAATCTATTGTTGCATCATATTCATATCCCAGTCTTTTTGTTGCGTTTAGTCTGGGCAGGGTGGCAGTCCATGCGATCTCAGCTCCAATACCCGTTGATTTCATCGAAAGAGATCCACTGTTACCGCTTTTCAATCCAATTATCACAGTCATGCTCCCACCTCCAACATAATCCACTTTGAAGGTGTTCACCCGATCTGGTAAAATTTTTCCCTGTTCTGTTTCTGTGCTGTTCAAATCTGTATAAATTATTGTAACATTCACAGAACCATTATCATCAAATGCCATGTGTGTAACGTTTGTCCGAACTGCTGTTATGGTGAAATTAATTTCGTAGGCAGCGACTCCGGTGCTTCCGTCTCTAGTAAATATGGATTCGTTGGTGATATGGTTATTGGTGTAGCTATAATCGTCATTTATGAATAATGTGATCTCTCCGTCTGTTAGATTGCTGAAATTTGCACTAATTTCACTTGCAGTTCTGTCTGCTATCTCACCTGTTAAAAGTGGTTCATAGGCAAGGAGTTCTGGAGAATAATTGTAGCTTTCGAGTTTGTCTTTAATTGTTATTATCATGCTGTCATTTCTTTCATCTAAATATAAATCCGGGCCAATGATGGAATTTAATTCATAGGCAATATCATCCAACAAAAACGCTGCATAAATCATGGGCAATGGTTCCATGAGTGCCCGTTCTGTGCTAAGCTGGGCATTGCGAAATGACATGGCAAGCATGACCAATATCATGATCAGGCTCACAGACAAAATGGTTATCACAAAACCGCGCATTTTCTCCTCCTAATTTGGCTCCTTTCTTAGCCACGATTCTGATGTGATCACATAGCTTGTTCCATTGTAAATAATTGGTCTTGCAGTTACCTGTATATTCAAATCACTGTGGTCAGTGCAATCGCTTTTTGTTGTGGTGGTCATCACATTTCCTTTAATATCACTTACGGTAAGGCTTATGCAGGCAAGCTTCGGGGTTGCTTCAACAACTTCATTGAGTGCACTACTGTTCCCGTCAAGTGCCTGTTCCAATCTTCCTGTTTTTTCCAGAACTGTTATGGTATCCAATGTCAGCTGCTTTAGATAAATTCCCGTTGGCGCCCGTGGGTTATAGCTTTGACTTGCAATTATTATCATTGCAAATAGGATAAAGGATACTGCCACTGCGGCATCCAGATTTATGATAAATCCTTTCATCCGCCCCAAACCTCCATGTGAACAATAACCGGTTCTCCGTCTAAAATAGCCAGTCTATCAAAATTCAATGAATTGTTGAGTGCAGAAAATTTTCCAAATTCGTAATATACCGTATTATCTCCAATATCTGTAATGCGCATTCCAAATTCATAGCGTTGCATACCTAACCGTGCTTTGATGGTGGAATAGGCAGTTGCATTTTCCGCTACAAATTTTTCCAATTTCATTTTATTAAGTTCATTACGTCCATTGACCAGTCCAATGGCACTTACATTCTCATCGATATGTGGAAGCATTTCCCAACTTTCCGGTTCTCCTGATGTTGCCAAAAGAGATTCAGATGCAAAATAGGCACTTGCTTCCATCGATGTTTGTTTGCCTGCCCATCCCCATCTTATGGCAATGGTGTTCCACATAATCAAATAAAGCATGAGTATAAACGATAGTGCAACTAACCCTGTGATAAAATCAACTGTCCAAATTTGCCCACGAAGGCATTTGCGATTATTGTTCAATATCGATCTCACCCCTATTATTAGTTATGACAATATCTCCGCGGGTTAGGGTAGTTTCATTTACATTTGCCGTAAGTATAGGTGCACTTGCTGAAGAATCTGGTCTCATGGATGTTATTGAGTAATCTGATATGGAAATATTCTCATCATTTGCCATGTGCGACAGTGCCATATTATAACTGGCACCATCACCTGCAAGATAAACATAGTTCACTGCTGCTGCAACTGCCTGAGCATTACGAAGCGCAATCACACTATCCTGAGCCTGAAAGAGATTGGTGCTACCTCCAAAATATATGACAAACACCACAAGAAATATCATAAGCAGGGCTGAGTACACAATCATGAATTCTGAGGACAGTTGTGCTCTCATAATTACCTACCTATATTATTGAATATGGCTGTGAGAGTTTGTGCATTGGGTGCAAAGTAATAGTCACCATGAGTAAGCAGGGCAATATTGGTAAGTTCAACATCATTTACATCATTACCAAACCCTATCGTATAAACAACCACGTCTCTATCTCTGCAGTAAACTGCACCGCTGACCGAATCGCCAACATTGCTTACACCATCTGTAAGTAATATTACTACTTTGTTTGCCAATGGTCTTGCCCTTGACGAAACCAGCTCAGCGCATGCATTATCCAATCCACACTCAATACACGTACTTCCGTAAGGGCTTAGTGCATCAATGGAATTCTTCAATGCAGTTT
Organism: Candidatus Bilamarchaeum dharawalense; assembly: GCA_902386555.1. Taxonomy (GTDB): domain Archaea; phylum Micrarchaeota; class Micrarchaeia; order Anstonellales; family Bilamarchaeaceae; genus Bilamarchaeum; species Bilamarchaeum dharawalense. The sequence continues at coordinate 93,817 of CABMJJ010000003.1, read as the reverse complement.
GGTTGGATGTGCCCATGAGTGCAAGTGTTCTATCTGTTGTTGCACTGGTGCTGTAGGAAACAAGACCAGCCAGGATATTGTTTCCTGCAATATCAAGGAAGCTTTTTGATGAAACTTTAACTGCATCCATCTTTTTTGGTAGCTGTTGAACAGAAAGGAGTCGGTCATATACGGTACACGAGCTTCCGACCTTCTTAAGCCATAATGTAACGGTGTATGGTGGTTCATAATTTGAAATATTGATCTCTGTAGTTGCACTGCCATAGGATGTTGATGTTCTACTGCCAGTTGCAACCTGGACCCCGTTAATTGTTGCATTGTAATATACTGTGCATCCACTTGCACTTGCTCGTGTCTCCACGGTAAGGTTTGCTGTATCTCCATTTTTTTGTTCCACGGTCATATTTTTTACCCAGGACCAGCCAGTGCTTGAGGCTGAAACAATATTGTTGTTAGTTTGATTGGTAACATTCCAATCCATGGAACCTGATCGGTCTAGTACGATCATCATATCTACATCAACTATGCCAAAACTGTCATTGTAAATCCCACCAATGTTTCCCAAAGAATCTGTACACTGGTAATAGGCTGTATGATATCCCACTCCCAGTGGTCCCACATTATAGGTCAAATTCTCTGTTGGTGAATCCCAGGCCCCATCTACTGGTATTGCAGTGTTCCACAATCCAGAATCTATTTTTACATTACAAGTCTGTATGTTGTTATTTCCAGTATAGGCATCGGTTGTAATTCCGGCAATGGAAATATTTGAAAGAGTTGTTGGCCATTCGGTGTGATTCATCTTTATCATAATCGGTCCGAGCATGTCAATCTCACTTACATTGAAATAGTAGTAGGCTGTCGGCCCGGTGTTATTCAACGAATCTGTGCATTTGGCTCTGATAATATGTGGTCCCAGAACAAAACCGTTTGTGTAATTGTATTGCGACAGTTCAATTGTCTGGTCATAGGCTCCGTCTGTGGGTAACATATTTGTCCAATTGTTTGCATTGTCAGCATCAATCTGGCAGCCTTTGATTGAATGATTGCCAGTAAGAACATCACTTGCATTAACAAACATGACAAGTGGTTGTAATTTGATCGCAGGACTTGGATCGTGATACATCCAGGTGATAAACGGCCCCAAAATATCTATGGTTGGTTGTTGTTGTCCACATGCAATTACTTCCACAGTGACTGGTATATCTACGCTCTCACTACTGCCAGTTTCATCCACTGCATTAAGTTCTATTTGTCCATAATAGCTTCCCCCTGAATCAGGGCCTGCTGCGAACTGTAAATCTATTGTATGTATGTCATTGGTGCTCAGAGAAAATGCAGATGGTACTCCACTCATGGGTACGTCCTCATTGGTCCACTCGGTAATGGTACTAATATTGATATTTTTGCTCCATATATTTTTTACAGAAAAGGACGTGGTTGTTGTTGTGTTACATTCCATTACAATAAAAATTCTGTTTCTATCAAGCTCCATCATGGCATCTCCTATACGCACTCTGTTGCCTTCAGAGACCACCCACACCCAATGTCCACCTGGGGTAGCTGGAAGATAGCCGCGGACTTTGAAATTTTCTATGGCAACATGGTCGGTCCCAGCAGCTCTTATTCTTATGGTTCTATTGCCAACAGAAGAATTGGTTGGTTCGTAGCTACTTGGTAATTGTATGTAAACATGCTTCTTGGAACCTTCACCCTGGGCGTACACTTCCTTTGCAGCTGAACTCAAATCAAGAAGAGAATTTTGTGCATCTGTTTGGTCTTTTATATTTTGTACGCTGGTGACCTGGCCCTGGGACATCATCACCACAATTGTTATTATTAGTAATGTGGCTGCAAGAAGTATCAAAAACTCTACACTGGCTTGGGCTTTAGAATTTTGCAACATTTTTCAATTCCTTTCCTATTTCTACACCATTCTTTCCTAGTTTGAACATTCTCACCTGGTCAGTGTGCGTGGTATCACGCATTTTTATCACTTCCAGTGCTCTAAGTCTATGCTGGCCTAGTCTAAGATTATACATGTGAATAATACCGTCACTCAAGAATCCTGTTCTTCCCCGGTAGTCCTCATTTGGAGCAACTGGTGATTCTGATGTTACTAAAGTTGTTGCCTTCCAACTTCTAAGCATTTCAAATAAATTTAATATGGACTCATTGGCTCTATATCTTTTCTCAAATAACATTTCATAGGCAGTAATCGAATCGATGACTACTCTTTTTGCACCTAGAGATTCTATGGTGTCTCTTACTGAACCTCCGCCTTCTTCCATAACTTTCAGTACTTCATGGGGCTCATAGCGAATTATGGTAAACATTCCTTTTTTTTCAAGTGCATCCAGGTCCCAGTCAAAACCATGGGCATGCTGGTGTATTCTTGTTTTTGATTCTGCAAAGGTTATCATTACGCCTGGATCTTTGTACTTCAATGCTCCAACATAAAGATATTGAATACAGAGGTTTGTTTTACAGGTTCCAGTTCCTCCGCGTACCATTATGGCACTATTTTCAGGGAAACCCCCACCGATCATACTATCCAGGCCCTGGATACCGGAAGGGATTCGTTTAAAGCCACAAGAGTCTTCCATGGCAGATACTCTCCACTATGTTTTATAAAAACTCGTTCGGCTTGGAGAGGGGTATTGTTAAAATTAATCTTTATAAACACTAGCACCCACATTATATCACATGAATCCTAGGCAATCAGTATCAAGGCCGCCCTTAGTAAATGGCTTTATTGATGTTCCAAGAATCGTTAAAGAAGGGAGAGTTGGAGAATTTTTTCCAGGTCTTCTACCAAATATAGAAGATATTAGAAAAAGAGATTTCCCACTTTTTGAAAGAGACAGACGAGTTTATCTTGATTCTGGTGCAACCAGCCAAGAGCCAGTAGCTGTCATTGAACGTATGCATGAGCACCGGCTCAGCCATTTGCGAGGTAGCAACCATTCAAGAAACACCACCGAAGCCCGCAGAGCTCAAGAGGAATATGATGCTGCAAAAGAAAAAATCAGTGCCTTTTTCCATGCCCATAACTATCATGTCGCATTTACTAGCGGAACCACTGGAACTTCGAACCTTCTAGCAACTAGATTTGCCTATGGTAGGGATACCTTGGTTTTGGCTACTGAAGCCGAACACAATTCCCAAATAGTAACTGCACGTAATTTTGCTGGAGCAGCAGGTGTTAAATTTGCCATCATTCCAGTGACTCGAGATGGCGCTCTGGATCTGAATGTTCTTAGAGATGTTGTAATGCGTTTTGATGGTCCAATTCTACTTAATCTTGTTCATGCTTCCAATGTAACTGGTACTGTTAACAATGTTCAAAGAATCCGCGAGCTGGTGGGTGACAGGGTTCTAATCTATCTTGATATGGCCCAATCTGCTGGCCACATTCCAATTGATCTTGATCGTCTTGATGTTGATTTTGCAGGAGTATCGGCACATAAAATGTATGGGCCAACTGGCATTGGGGCATTTTTCATAAGTGGAAGTGGTGAAGAGTACCTAACAAACCTGGTAAGTGGCGGCGGTGCAGTGCAATTAGTATCAATGCATGAAACTGCATATTCACGAAGTCCAGACCGATTTGAACCAGGTACTCAGAACCTCGAAGGAGCAGTTGAATGGGGATTTGCACTTGATTATCTTTCTGCAATTGGGATGGATAGAATTGCTGCACATGATGAAGAACTAGGTAAGTATTTTGGCAATGAACTTGAAAAAATTCCAGGTATAGTGATGCATTCGCCAGCAGGATATATGGGACGAATACCCATATTCGTGTTTAATTCACGAGATCTTCGTTATGATGCATTTGCCCGTGCCTTGGATCAAGAAGGCATCAGCGTTCGGGATGGGTGTTTCTGTGCTCACATTCTCATGTCCAGATTCTTGGGGAAGCCACCGGAATTTATGGATATGATGGCAATGATGCTTGGCACAGTCGGTGGAGACCAAAGCATGCTTCCAGGAGCAGTTCGTGCTTCATTTGCATTTTATAATAATATAAGCGATGCCCACAGGGCAATACTGGCAATCAACCAGATCGCTGAGAGCCACTGGTAGCATTTAAAAATTCTCCCATGTACATCTATCCATTACTTGTTCTCCCGAAGTGATTTTGATGGATAATCAAAAAGAAGCTAAACAAACCGGCACCACAACAGTCGGTTTAGTATGTAAAGACGGAATTGTTCTTGCCAGTGATCGAAGAGCTACCATGGGATATCTTATCGCAAGCAAAGATATCGATAAGGTATATCAGGTATCTGATCGCATTGCTATGACCATTGCAGGTGGCGTCGGAGATGCTCAAACATTGATCCGATGGATGACTGCCGAACTGAAACTCTACGAGCTTAAAAATGAGAAACCAGCTACCGTGGAAGCAGCTGCAACTTTACTTGCAAATATACTCACTCAATATAAGTTCTATCCCTTCTTTGTCCAGCTGCTTATTGGCGGCATGGATGAAAGACCAAGACTTTTTTCAGTTGATATGCTAGGTGGTGTCACTGAAGAAAAACTTACATCAACAGGCAGTGGTTCTCCAATCGCCTACGGTGTACTTGAAGAACTTTATCGGGAAGATAAGGATATCACTACCAACCTCACAATTGCTGCAAAGGCTGTGAGTGCTGCTATGAAAAGAGACGCAGCAAGTGGTGAACGTGTTGACCTAACCATGGTCACAAAATCCGGTTTCAAGAGACTTACAAAAGACGAAGTCTCCAAACTCTTGAACGCATAATCTTTTTGTTTTTTTGAATTTGTTCTCTCTCTAATACTTATTACCTCCAGGTAATCCAAGTAAATTAAATAAAATTTCGAGGTGTTTTCATTGCACTACAAAGATATTGTAAAACGAATAAGCGAAATCATGCCACCCCAATGCGAGGTTACGAAGGTTGAGCCAGAAGGTCTGTCCACGGTTATTTACATAAGAAATATTGAAGCTTTCTATTCCAATGATCGTTTGATAAAAGAATTGGCAAGCGCTCTTAAGAAAAAAGTTACCATCAGAGTAGATCCCAGCGAACTAACTGACATGGGCGAAGCCAAGGCTCTTATAGAATCCACGGTTCCAAAGGAAGCAGAAATAAAGAACATCACGTTTGTACCGGAAATGTGTGAAGTGCGAATCGAAGCAATCAAACCCGGTCTAGTTATTGGCAAGGGAGGATCCATTCTCAAGGAAATAATGCTCAAGACACGATGGGCACCGGTGACTCTACGTGCACCTACCATGCCATCCGCAACCATCGATGGTATTCGCAAAATAAATGTTCTCGAAGCATCAGAGCGCAAGAAATTTTTAGTTAATATCGGTAAAAAAATATGCCAGCCAACTCCAGCAGGAGATTGGATTAGGATTATGGCCCTTGGTGGTTTTAGGGAAGTTGGTCGATCCTGCCTACTTGTTCAAACACCAAACAGTAAGGTTTTGCTAGATGTTGGTGTCAACACGGCAACCTCGGATCCCACCCGCGCCTATCCCTATTTGAACATGGCTGGATTCTCACTTGAAGAAATCGACGCAGTTGTCATTAGCCATGGACATATGGATCACATGGGTTTCCTACCCTATTTGTATGCCTACGGATATGACGGACCTGTTTATTGTACACCGCCAACAAGAGATTTCATGGTCCTTCTACAACAGGACTACATCAACCTTTGCAAAAAAGCATTCAATGTTGATGCACCATATACCAAAAAAGACATCTACAAAGAACTCAGAAATGTTATTACTGTTGATTACGAAGAAGTTGTGGATATCACACCAGAAATAAAAATGACTCTCTACAATGCCGGTCACATTCTTGGAAGTGCAAGCATCCATCTTCACATTGGTGAAGGTGCACACAATCTTGTCTATTCTGGAGATATAAAATTTGGTTTTACTAGATTATTCGATCCAGCAACGACTCATTTTCCAAGACTTGAAACTCTGTTGATTGAAAGTACCTATGGTGGCAGAAATGACATTTCAGTTAATCGCTTTGACAGTGAAACAAAACTATTTAGCATTATCAAAGAAACCGTTGCCAAACGAGGAAAGGTACTCATACCAGTTTTCTCAGTTGGTCGATCCCAGGAAATTTTGTTGGTTCTTGAAGATCTTGCCAGAAGAGAGCCTGATTTCAATGTTCCAATTTACATCGATGGTATGATTTTGGAAGCATCTGCAATCCACACTGCCTACCCTGAATATCTACGCGAACAACTCCAGCGCAGAATTCTATCTGACCGCAGTCCTTTCGAGTCACCAATGATAAAAGTTGCCAAGGGAACGTCAAAAGAAGAAATCGTTAATGGCGAACCAGCAATTATCCTTGCTCCATCTGGTATGCTTACCGGTGGTCCATCCTATGAATATTTGAAACTCATGGCTGACAATCCAAATAATACACTTGTATTTGTTGGTTATCAGAGTGCACTTTCGCTTGGTAGTAAAATCCAACAGGGTATGAAAGAGCTTCCTATTCTGGGTGATGATGGTAAGATGAAATCACTCAATATTAACATGCGTGTAGAGACTGCCGAAGGTTTCTCTGGTCACAGCGATCGTGCACAGCTCATGGCATATCTGAAAAATCTGCGACCAACTCCAGAACGCATTATGACCATGCATGGTGACTGGGGCAAAACAGAAGAGTTTGCCCGCTCCATCAGCATGATGATGAGAAAAGATTCTCGTGCACTGGGAGATCTGGAAGCTGTAAGATTAAAATAATCACTCTAATTTTATTCCTTCTTTTATTTCGATTAGTTTTCCAAGTGCATCATCCATGGTGTCCACTTCAATGGCGTTAATTCCAATGGTTCTTGGTGTAACATTCAAATTGGTAGCTATTTCCTTTACTGCGATTACTGGTATTTTTCTCTTCATGCATTCGAAAACAGGTATTCCACCGCAGGCAGAGTGGGGAACAACCAGGGCTGAAACATCCCCGATTCCAACTCCCGCGCCTTTTTTTGATATTTTTGGTGCTCTTGAAAGACCAATTAAAATACACCCTAGGTAGGCTGGGGATATGGCTTCTTCGCCAGCTCTCCAAAACACTTCTTTATCCCTAAGATTCACCTTCCAATCTTTTTCACAAACAAGCGGAGCATGGGCTGCAGGTATTCTGTATTTTTTGACAACATAATGAGAAACCACAGCTTCCAATGCACCAACCGGGTTTGGTAATTTTCCTTGGTAATATTGTTCCCATAGATTGGGATCAGATTCTATGTTAATACTCAACGCTATGCTCTGCGCACCAGCTGCAATTAATTTTTTTATTGGTTTGTCGAGTTGCGTCAGATCAGCTATGCTACCATAGGCAACCCCATCCTTTATCAGTGCTTTGGCACCAACTATCCTCCCAGTCATCTCAGTTCCAACAACACTTACTCCCCCATCTGCGTGCAATCCGTTTATGGTATTTTTTATCAATGCCACTGCACCCCTATCACTGGTTTTTTCAATCACAACACCAATTCGATTTCCTTTTGATGGAGTAAGTGTTATCTCTCCCCGGAAAAACATGTCAAAAAGCGTTCCTTCAGTGTACAGAATATTATCTTTCATAAGATTAAGTACCCCGCCGTTTACAACATTGGGGTGTGTTATTGTATAATCAGAAATCGAAGCCATGAGATTTGCAAACGGAGTGGCGTCACCCAAGTACCCGCCGACAGAAGCTTTCACTCCGGTCGGAATCATTAACGATGTTATGAACGGGCACATAATATCGTGACCCCTGTTTTTTCTACTCTAATAACCCCGCTGCGTAAACATTTTAGCCGTTTCATTTTTTTGTCTATTTCCTTCCAATTCTTTGTCCGAATGAATACAAAATCTGTTTTTGCGCCTTTTCCCATAGTTTGTTGGCCACATTTAGCTTTTTATTTGTGCTTGGGCATTATGGGGAACCTTTAAAAGACTTTTTACGTTATACCATCAACTCTCAGGTAGATACTATGAAACCAATGTCTATAGACGAAGAAGAGGATTTAGACGACGAAGAAGATTCCGAGGAAGACGAGTGGGATGAAGGAGACGAGTAATATGATACTTAGGGTAGATGAAGAAGAAGACTTCGATGAGGACGAAGACTTCGAGGATGAGGATTGGGGAGAAGACGACGAATAATTCCCCTACTTTTATTTTTCTAATTTTGCAGAAAACTAATGTTGTTAAATATTACTTTACTTAGTATGATCTCAAATGGACTCGTAGCTTTCACCTTTTAGCAAAAGATGGAGCCAAAACGGGTTCGTTAAGCAGGATTGAAACTTATTTAATCTTGGGCTCGTAGCTCAGCTTGGATAGAGCGGCAGCCTTCTAATCTGGGAAATAGCAAACCGATTTTTGGTTCGCTTTTTTCCAAACAGCAGGAAACAACGTTTCCTGTGCCCATGGAAAGAAACATCTTTTCATAGGGAAGCGGAAAGCTGTAGGTCGCGAGTTCAAATCTCGCCGGGCCCGAATTTTTAAAATTACCAGGAATTCATCTCAAGATTGGTCATAACTGTTTTTGTCATTTCTTTTTCTGCCAATGGTCCTCCCTCTGTTTCAATTCCCGTGCGACAATGGGGCAACAATCCAGAAGATGCATTTCCAAAAATAACAAACATGGTTGCAGCTTTGCAGGATGGTTTTACCTCATACCAATCTCCTGCTCTTTCCAATTCCATGGGCATGGAATAATATCCATCAAGACTCAAGTCAATAACACTTACATAAAAGGGCTGGCCGAATTCCATCACTATTGTTTCCGTTCCCCTGTCCCCGCGTATTTCCATCTCCACTCCTTCCACGGTCACTCTTTTGACGTGAGGAATACCAGAATATTCACCAAAGTCCATAACCATTACAGTATTATTTGCAAGTGCCTCGTCTTCAATTTCTGCCGGTCTAGGTTCCTCTGCTTTTAGTTTTTTGATTCCGCTGAAGTCAGTCACTCTGTGGCCCATTGGTTCCTCTTGTTTAGTGCTTTTAGGGGGGACCACTGAGTGTTCGATCTTCGGTCGTGGAGGCAACCTATCATTACTAGTTGCTGCAAAAAGAACTATTGCCAGGCCTGCTGCCAGTGGTACCATATATCTGGAAAATTTTTGTCGGTTCAATTGCGTTTCCGAACTTCTTTCTATCCTCATATATTATAAAACATGTAAAAATGTGTTTAAAAACTATGCTGTTAACTCGGATAATATCTGGTAGGCTCTTGCGGTATCTGCCTGTTTAACAACCAGAATTGTATCCGTGTAGCAGGAAATCAATTCCACCACATTTATTCCCTCGGATGCCAATGCACTTAGAATATGGGATATGACACCTGGCACCTCTTCTAAAGTTTCCGGGCTTTCAATTGTGATCAGATTAAGGTTTTCCTCGCTTTTCCAAATCAACTTTTTTGGTATGTTCTCGAAATCTTTTTGTTCAAGGATATAGGTAACATGCCGTCCTGATCTTGCATAGGAAAGCGGTTTCAAACCATCTATTTCTTTTTTGCCTATCACAACCACCACTTTGTTTTTGATTACCATTGAACTTTTTTTCAACAGGTAATTGATCTTATCTTCTAAGCTGTCTTCAACTTTAGCAAGCCTACTGTTCATTCTGATTAATGCCATCTTTACTGCATTCTGATTTTTTTTATTTCCAAAAGCATCAATGGATATTTTTCTTGCGAGTGCAGAAAAATTTACTGCCCCATCCCGTATAATCTCTTTCAGAAATGGACGTCTCTTTACATATAACCAAACCAACTCAGATACCTTTCTCATTTCATCACTGTTCCAAATGTAACATTTAACTATCTGTTTGTAACATTTATGACGAAAATTATATAAACCCATTATGCTCTAACTGAAAGTATTCAAACAACGAGTGATAATAATGCAAAATTTAGCACACGCTACAAAATTTCCTGCCTGTTCTGGTCCCCATCCAGTCCAAAAAGCATTGGGTCCAACAAGCAAACTCACACTTGTGGAAACCATTAATCTTCATGGTGTTAGAGTGAAATGTGATTCTGAAGATGGGCAGTTGAAAAAAGTGTTGGTACACCCGCCGAATTTTCTTAGCTGGACCCCAGACAGCGCCATAAACGAGGTTGAGAGTACTCACCAACCTCCGCCAATTTCTCAGGTTCTTATGGAACACAATCTTCTGGTGGAAGCATTGCTTGGTGAAGGGGTTGATGTTATTATGGTAGAACCAAAACCCCATCTACCCGAAGCGGTTTATCAAAGAGATTCAATTGCAGTTATAGGTGATCGGGCATTCGCAGCCAAATTTCGCTTTCCGGTTCGTCAAGGTGAAATAAACATCATTTCCGGTGCAGAATCACCGTGGAAAAGAAGCGATGTTGTAGAGTTCGGTGATGTCCTAGTTTTTTCAGATGTGGTTCTGGTTGGTATTAGTGATCGAACTAACAGAAACGCAGCACAAACTCTCGATTCCCATCTGGATCGTGAAATAATTCAAGTGCCTCTCAAACCAGGTGCACTTCATTTGGATTACACCACTACCATTGGTGGTCGAAATGGTATGCGAACCATGCTTGCATGTCCTGAGCTATACAGCGATCAAACCTCGCTTCCAACACTTATCTCTCGTTTGAGTATCAAAAATGTTATCATCGTTCCAAAAACAGATTATGCAAATGGGTGGACCAATGTTTTCTTTATAAATCCAGAAACTGTAATATCCACCACTGCGTCTCATGATGTAAATTTGCAACTGAAAAAATTAGGATTCAAGGTAATTGAATTACCTTTTGATGGAATATTGACCGGGCAAGGTGCGCCACGATGCTGCACCGCACCCCTAGTAAGAGAGGATTGATATTATGAAAAAAGTTATCTTGGCATATTCAGGAGGTTTGGACACGTCGTGCATTTTGAAATGGCTGGTTGATAAGGGTTATACTGTAATCGCCTATGTTGCAGATGTGGGTCAAGATGAGGATTTCGACGCTGTTAAGGCCAAAGCACTTCAGATTGGCGCATCCAAGGTCTATATCGAGGATTTAAAGAAAGAGTTTGTAACTGATTTTATTTTTCCTGCTATTAAGGCCAATGCAATTTACGAGGGTAGATATCTCCTGGGCACTTCCCTTGCCCGTCCGGTAATTGCAAAAAAACAAATCGAAATTGCTGAAAAAGAAGGGGCAGAATATGTTTCCCACGGAGCTACTGGAAAGGGTAATGATCAGGTTCGTTTTGAACTTACCTACTACGCATTAAATCCAAAAATCAAAATTATTGCACCCTGGAAAGATCCAGAATTTTTAGTCAAATTCAAGGGACGAACCGATTTGATTAATTATGCAAAGGAAAAAGGCATACCGATCAAAGCCACACTCTCCAAGCCCTACAGCGAAGATGATAATCTGATGCATATTAGTCATGAGGCAGGAATATTGGAAGATCCAAAGTTGCAACCAGAAGAATCGGTTTATAGCAAAACAGTCTCTCCAAAGAAAGCTCCGGATAAGGAAACTCACATAGAAATTCATTTCAAGGATGGTACCCCGATTAAAGTTGTAAATAGGGAAAACGGGGTGGTGAAAACCGATCCACTGGAGCTTTTCATGTACCTAAATGAATTGGGAAGCCAGAACGGAATCGGCAGAGTGGATATGGTTGAAAACCGTTTTGTCGGTATCAAATCACGTGGCATCTACGAAAGCCCAGGAGCAACCATATTGCGCGCTGCACATATGGACATCGAATCCATTGCCATGGATCGAGAAGTAATGCGTTTAAGAGATATGCTTGAACCAAAGTTTTCAGAAATCGTCTACTATGGTTTTTGGTTCAGTCCAGAAATGGATTTTCTCATGGCTGCCATTGAAAAAAGTCAGGAATTAATCGACGGTGTAGTCTATCTCTCGCTTTACAAGGGAAATGTGAATATCAAGGGGCGTGAATCTCCAAGTTCTTTGTACGATCAGGATCTTTCCAGTATGAATATCGAGGGAGGGTTCAATCAAATGGACTCGCTTGGTTTTATCAAGATAAACGCTGTACGTTTGATGGCACATCATGCCATTACCCACCATAAGAAAAAAGGTAAAAAGCAGTAGTGTGTTGTGATTACATGCTTTGGGGCGGAAGATTTTCCAAGGATCCAAAAAAGAATGTTCTTCTATTCAACAGTGCTGAGAACATTCTTGTTGATGAAAAATTGGTTGAATACGATATTCTTGGTAGCATTGCTCATGTAAAAATGTTGGGTAAGCAAAAGATCCTAAAGGCAGAGGAGACAGAAGAACTACTCCGTGCCCTGAATGAACTTTTACAAGAGTGGAAAACAGGTAAATTCAAGCTTGATCCAAATTTGGAAGATGTGCATATGAATGTGGAAGTTGCAGTGACAAAAAAAACACCCCATGGAAAAAAAATGCACACTGCTCGCTCGCGCAATGATCAGGTCAATCTCGACCTGCGATTATACATGCGTGACGAGATAAAAAATCTAATTGGTTTTTTAAAAAACCTGCAAAAATCACTGGAGATCCAGGGAAAACTAAAGGTGGATATCCCTGCCCATACTCATACGCGAGTTGCACAACCCATAACCAATAAATTCTGGGGCGACGGCTATTCGGTTTCATTTGAAAAAGATATTGAAAGATTGGAGCAACTCTACAAACGGGTAAATAAAAATCCTCTTGGAGCATGTGCCATTTCTGGTACCAGCTGGAATATTGATCGAGACTACACGGCAAAACTTCTTGGTTTTGATTCTGTTGAAGAAAATTCACTGGAAACCATAAGTTCTCGTGGTGAGCTTGAATCGGAATTGGTTTTTGTTTGTTCCTTGGTTGCAACTCAACTTTCACGAATAGCTGAAGATTTAATTTGGCTAAGCTATGTTGGGTTGATAGAACTTCCAGAGGAATATTGTACTGGCAGCAGTATAATGCCAAATAAAATGAATCCAGATCCACTTGAACTAATACGAGGCAGAACCGGTCGGGTTTACGGGAATTTACTGGCTCTTTTGACCATTATGAAGGCAACCCCAACTGGTCATAACGCTGATACCCAGGAAACCAAAAGATTGGCTATGGATTCAGTGGAAATTGTAAAATCTTGTTTGCAAATGTCAGCTGAAATTATTGTACTTATCAAGTGGAATCAGAAAAAGGCTAAGGAGTTGATTGACCAGGGCTATGCCAAGGCAACCCTTCTGGCAGATAAACTGGCAATGGAAGGCATGTCTTTTCGAGAGGCCCATGAAAAAGTAGGTAGTTTGGTAAAAAAACTCCAAAAAGAAGGAAAATATCTTGAAGATGAATTAAAATAAAAAATTAAACGTCGTGCTGGATGCTATTTTTAAATAGCAGGAATAGAATTATCACCGCAGCAACTCCCAAAAGCAGAACAACTGGTAAAAGGAATCCAATTGGGTTTTCAGTGCCTGTTTTGATCACTGTGGTTCCAGGTGGAACCTCCTCCGGTAGGTCATCTGCCGGTTGGATCACATTATTTTCTGGCGGTTTCGGTCCAGTGTCTTCAGGTGGTTTAGTTTCTGGTGGTTCTGAAGGTGTAACCACTGGTTCTTCTGGTTGGGTGTCATTTTGGCCAGGGAAAATATCAGTTACATTTGAATCGCCGCATTTTTCTTCTTGAGGACAGTAATTCGGGGTCATCATCTGTAAACACTCGGCACCCATGGCAGTTGGAGCAACAACTGGACATTTGACTACTCTACCATCAGGTTTGTAGAATGTGCTTCCAGCTCCTAGTAAGGATGAAACAACTCTGACAACATTTCCATTACAAATATACACCGCTGCCACATCAGGTTCATTACACATTGCTGTGGCAGTGTTCTTTGCAAATGCCTTTCCTGCGTCGCCTGACTCCCATATGGCAGCAGAGCTAAGCGACAACATCAAAACTAGTAATATAGTGTGTTTGTACATACACATCATATCAAGTTATGAAACAGGCAAATTAAAAATCTACCTCTTAGCCGTAACAACTATTAGGTGGTAGCCAAATTCGGTTTTTATTGGTTGGGAAACAACACCAACTGGCAATGAAAATGCCGCATCTTCAAATTCCTTTACCATCTGGCCTTTACCGAAAAATCCCAAATCTCCACCCTGTTCACCGCTTGGGCATTTGGAGTGTTTTTTGGCCATTTTCTTGAAATCTGCTCCAGCATCAATGTCCGCTTTGATCTTTTTTGCTGTTTTTTCCTCATTAACTAAAATATGGCTTGCTCGTACCTGCATTTTTTCACCTCATAAAAATTCCTATTTTGTTGCGAAGCAAAGCTTCGCGACTGTCGTGAAATCTCATTTCACTCCATTATAAAGAAAAAATGTTTGCACATTTTTTCACCTTTTGTTTATGGATAAAACTATGGTTGAATCCATTCTATCTCATAATATTCATATTCGCTGCCAGGAAGATCGATTGCTTTTATCACATAATAGGTGACGCTGCTCTCCCTGTCACTTATTCCCATAATCATCTCAAGACCGTATTGGTTGCATTCTGCCAATGCCTTTGCCAATTCTTCTCCCCCTATGTATTCATCTTCGGTAAGAGAATACATAAGATATCTTGGTGTTCCATCCTTGGGGGTTTCGATTCCTCCTTTCTTACGGTGGTAGGCAACAAAATCAAGTCTTGGTTTTTTTGGATTGACTTTTATCTCTGCTTTCTTTCCTGGAATTGCTAAAATAAATGTTTTCTTTACACTATGTGCAACCCGAATGGCTCTTGCCCACTCGGAAATTATCTGTTTATGTTTTCTCGGGAAAACGTGGATTACGTGCTTGGAATGCATCCACTCATCCTCACTTCTCACTGGAGACGCACCAGGGAAGTAGATTCTGAAATGGGTTCCAAATTTGAATCCTGTTTTGATTACATAGCCACGTTTGCGCCAATCTTCATAGACAAGGTACATATCAGTGAAAAACTTGATTCTCTTCTTGGCAAATTTCTCTACCTGTTCAAGATTGGAGTTTTTCAAATGAAGCTCGCCATGTTTTAATAGATAAATCGTTTCGTAGATGTCTAATTTTGATATCTTACCGCGATGGGCAGCCTTGTAGGTGCCAAACTGTCCGATCCAATATCTTTCATAAAGTTCTTTTCCAACTTTCTCCTCATCCACCAGGGTTATGAGATCATTGGGGAAAAACAGGCCTTCAAAAGAATAGGCATCCAGTTCAAAATGCCCCCCCTTATATTTTACTGAAATGGACCTACCATAGTTTCCCTCTGCTTCTGTTGCATTTCTTAAAATCAAACCCTTATCCCGATAATCCTTATAGGTTAGATATCTGGCAAGTAATTTTTTATTTTTCACAAAAAGAGCTGCAACATCATTGAATGCAAACTCATTGCCGACATCATCATAGCATCTGCCATTTCTGATGTCCATTACATAAAGCGCTTCTTCTGGGGATAGGTAAATTATTCCTCTTTTCATCTGGCCGTAAAAACCGTTCTGCAATGAGGAAACATCAGATTGTTCCTTCACCATTAAACTATGTTTTTTTCGGTCCAGCTCAAGCTTTATCATCTTAAAACCTCTCGAGCGGAAACTCCGAACTATTTGTTTTTGTAAAAAACCCTATAAAAAGTTATCTAAGTCGATATTTTCGAAATTATCGATCACAGCAACAGCGTTCTCACGTGGAATTTTTGCAGGTGAGCGTAGGATGATGAGTTTCATTCCAGCGGCAATTACCGCTTCTGCACCTGAAAAAGAATCTTCTATGGCAATGCATTCGTCAGGTTTAAGGCCAAGCTTTCTTGCAGCGTATAGAAATGGTTCTGGATCTGGTTTTCTCTTCTCCAAATCATCCCCGCTTACGATAATGTCGAAAAATTCTGCTAGGTTAAAAAATTTCAGAGCTGCCTGGACATTTGTTCTGTGGCTACCCGAAACAATCGCAGTTTTTATCTTCTTTCTCTTGAGCAGTGCTAAAAATTTCTCTACCCCTGGAGTTTGTTTAAGCTCTCCCTTTTGCACTGCCTCTTCGTAATTTTTCTTTCGTTTTGCAACCAGCACATCAACGTTTTCGTTTATACTGTGCTCCTTCACCAAAACTTCGAAAATATGTCTTGAACCTGTGCCAGCAAATTCTCTGTACCATCTCTCCGTACTCACATCAACCTGGTATGGTCTAAGCAAGTCCAGAAAGGTTTTTCTATGCAATGGTTCTGATTGCACAATCACACCATCAAAATCAAACAACACACCTTTTATGATAAAATCATCCCCTAAACATGCATTTTATTAACCGTAGGTTACAATAAAAAATCATGAGATTAGTCATCTTAAGTTTACTGGTTTTTGGGATGCTCCTGGCAGGATGTTTCACCCCTCCACCAGAGCAAAATCAAACAAATGAAACCAATACTACAGATCAGAATACAACGGTATATAAAAATCCCTCATTTACCATTGTCAGTCCGACTTCCGGTGAAGTGATACTCACTCAAGAAAATGTTGCGGATGTAACACTTTCTCTAAACACTCAAAACCTTGTTCTTAAGCAACCCGGGGGAGTACCTAAAAAGGGAGAGGGTCATTTCAAGGTCACTGTTGACAACAACCCAGCCATAACAGTCACTTCCAAGAATTATGTGATTGCAGGATTGGCTGTTGGTGAACACACAGTCAAGGTAGCACTATGGACAAATGACCAAAAATCCTATGGTATGGACAAGCAGGTTACATTTATTGTTGAAAAGGAAATACCACCACCATATGTGCCAAAAGATTATACAGTCACAATAAAGGATTTCTCATATGAGCCAGCAGATTTAACGGTTAAGGTTTCTGATCGAGTTACTTTTGTTAACACCGGTAACTTTCCAAGATCTGCCACCTGTTTCATTGATGGAAAACAGGTGTTTGATACCAATGTTCTCGGGCATGGTCAGAATGTAACACTAACCATGAATCAGATGCTAAATTGCGAATATTACTCTGTAACTCATCCAATAATGAAGGGCAGAGTGATTGTTGAAAGCAATGCCCCAGACTAGTATTCTATCTCTACTTCTCCTTTTTTTATCCAAATCTGACAGGCCAATCGCTCATTGGTTTGTGCACTTCTTTTAGCTAGAATTAGTTCTTCTGAAGCGCTTCGGCTATTAAGATTTTCTTTACCTTTTATTACCTTACATATACACGTTCCACACTGACCGGATTCACAGCCATAAAGCATGCCAGTTTCTTTGGTATAATCCAGCAGTCGTGATCCATCTGGTATTTCAAGGGTCCCACCGTCATTTATTATCTTTACCTTTGCCATGGCTATTCCTCTGATTCACTATCAAAAAGTTTGGTTTGTTTGATTCTGTCCAGTGTTTTCCATCGCGTCCTAATAAACGGGGTAATCATCTTCTTTTTTTCCTTGTCCTGAAGTGCTTCTATGGTTCTTGGATCAGATGGGTAGCCGCTTCCAAAATCACAGGTGGCCTGTTTTATCTCAGCTATTTTTGCATCTCTTGTTACTTTTGCACATATGGAAGCTGCAGCTACAATTGGGTAGTTCTCATCAGCTTTATGTTCTGCTTCGAATTTGGTAACTCCAAATTTTTCCATTCGTTTTCTAAATGTCCAAGAGTAGCGATCTGGCATATCTATCATAACGTCGCCTTCTTCTGCCTTTTTTATCAGATCTGCCATTACCTTGGCTTCTATGTCATTTAGCGACATTGTTTTCATCAGTTTATCCAAATCTGTAGCACTAATCTCCACCCATCTAAAAGTGCAGAATTTTTTTAGTTCGACATAACTGGTCTCACGTTGATTTGGGGTAAGTGCTTTGGAATCCTTGGATGCCCATTTTCGCAGTAGCTTTTCATTATCTCGTTTACAAACAGCAATGCAAACTACCAGCGGACCGAGTACCGCTCCCCGCCCTGCTTCATCTAGTCCAGCAATATAGGAAAACATAAGTAGAAAATATATAGGGAATATCCCTTAAAAATAAAGAGGTTAGTTAGAATATTTGAAAGGCCCTTCACAAAATGAGAGTTAAAAAGAGGGCCCTGGATCCGTTTTATCAGTATGCCATATTCCTTTTTTCAACGATGATAAAGTCCCCAACTGCTAGAACACTTTCGTAGGGTATGTGGACCATGCCATCTTCCTTTTTCATCTTTGAAGCTAGACCACTGTCTGGGTTTGGTTCTACCACT
Source organism: Candidatus Bilamarchaeum dharawalense (assembly GCA_902386555.1). GTDB lineage: Archaea > Micrarchaeota > Micrarchaeia > Anstonellales > Bilamarchaeaceae > Bilamarchaeum > Bilamarchaeum dharawalense. Next base: position 75,604 of record CABMJJ010000003.1, on the reverse strand, counting down.
AACATCTCAATCTTTCCACTAACTTCGTTGACTTCAATGTCAACAAGTCTTCCAAAATCGTCACCTTCATTGGTTACTAATTTTTTTCCAGAGAGTTGTCTTGCTATAAGATACTTAGCCATTCTATCACCATTCAAATAAATGTTCTAAAGGCGATTTGCAGTTTATCTTTATAAATATTCCTTAAACCATGATTTTTTACGACTTGAAATCCAATGTGTGAAGTCGTCCATCTTTCATTTCGTAAACTGGCACAAGTGCAGGCGTTGGTACATGCCCTTGCTTAACCTGAAAATCCGTTCTATCTTGGAAGGTGCCTGAGTTTATTACAAGCGTTCCGCGATATTGGGTATAACCATTTTTGTGAACATGTCCACAATGAAAAACATCTGGCGGTTCGTCTATCACCATGTAATCGATGTTCTCGGGGATTATCAAATTACCCCCATAAATTGGTGACAAATGCCTTCGCTTCAAATATTCCACCATTACTTTTTCTGGATGGGTGTAGGAAGTTTGGGGTATACTTGAAATCATGGAATCAATGGATGTCCCATGATACATTAGATGTCTGATCCCTTCCACTGTAAAATAGGATGGGTTCCCTACTCTGGTTACCTCACTTGAAATGTAATCCTTGCCAATGGCCGGTTGCGGTTCTCCTCTTCTTACTGCATCATGGTTTCCCGGTCCGACAATGGTCTTAATATAATCTGGAATATCCTCGATAAAGTCATCAAACATTTTGTATTGTTGGAAAACATCCTTTACGATCAATTCTTTTTCCTGATTTGGATAGATTCCTATTCCGTCTACAATATCTCCTGCTATGGCAATATATTTTACTTTTCCAGCAAGGTCCCTTGCCTCACCTTTACCATGAAGCCAATCCACAAAGGTTTTCAAATGTTTATCCAAAAAGTGCCTGCTTCCAAAATGCAAGTCTGATAAATAGGCAATGGCCACATCGTTTTCTGTTTTTTTCTTTTCTCTTATGACTGGCAAATCTGGCCATTCTATATCTTCAGCAATCAAATAGGGTTCAAGAACCTTTCCGGTTATTGCCACTATGTCATCCAAAATAATGAATTTCGCCTTGTCCATCACTTTTTCATTGAATTTTGATGATGACACCACAACCTTAAAAGAACCAGTCATATCTTCGATTTCAAATAGGATGTTGCCTTTTTTTGTCTCCCTTTTTTCACTAATAAAAGCAATAACTCTTACTCGTTCATTCAAATGCTTTTTTACATCTGCTATATCTGCTGTTGGAACTGAGTTACTTCTTCTCAGCATCTTTGAAATTCGTTCAAATCTATTCCTAAAATGAGCAATAAAATTGTCAACTTCCCCTTTTGTTCTTGATTTACCAGTAACATCCAGTGTGTGGTTTATTTTTATGTTGGATGAGTACTCTTTGGCCAGTGGAATGAATTCTGGCGGTCTTATCACTTCTACTTTTGGTTGTTCCTTTGGTTTAATCAGCTGTTCAATATCCTCTCTAGAAATCAGTGGCTTTTCCAGTGCGATAATTTTGTATACCAAGTCTTGAGAATCATTTGATTTCAAAAACTCTTCTGCATCAACGGTAAGTCGGATTCCTTTTCCAGCTAACTCGTTGTGCATCCCCTCGCCTACTTGGTTTCATTATAGCTTTCCAGTGCGCCTATGACCGCCCAAATCTGGGTTCTTGCATGGGCTGGCATATTTATATCCTCGGTAATGCCTTCGATAATATAGATGGCCGCACTTATCTTGACAGTTTCTTCTTCTTGACTATCAAGGCGTACCTTAGCTTCGGTTAACGCTCTTCGTATATTCTTGGGAATACCCGTATCATTAGCGAGATCGCCTACCATATCGCTTATTTCTTTTAAATCCATAAAATCACCTGGAAGGCATGAATGTTTGCCAGAATTGGTAATAGGTGATTTAAGGGGAAAAGGAATTTAAAGGAGCTTCTCAATCCCCTGGCATATGACCTATTCGTTCATCCTGTCCCGTAAATAGGAATGAAAACAAATCTTTGATCAGCATGCCTGCATATCTCATGACCCCAACGTGTTCATACTTGGCATTTTTGGCTCTAAGTTCGTCAGGAATTGCTGCCCGTTCTGAATAGACGGTAATTGCCTCAGCTCTCTTAACTGCAAAAACTATGCCATACATATCCACTGCTTTGCTTCTTATGAGGTCAATGATCTGACTTGGTGAAGGTTTTTTTATGTAGGTCACATTTTCAGGTATCTCGATAACTGTCATCCCCATCCCCAAACTGTCCCCGCCTATCACATAGCCACCATTTGGATCATCGACAAAAGGCATTGTTTTATGTTCATCAGTTTCAAAATGGGTGTACACACCGTATTTTTGGTGTAATTCATGGGCCAATGCAAAATTTGTTTGGTTAACCCACAATCTTTTATTGCCAATGTGCTTGTGATTCAAGTATCTCAAATAGTCCCTCAATTCATCGTTTCCTATGTGCATCTCGTGTCTTTTTTTGTAAAGGCTGGTATTCCACATTGCAACCGAATCAAACTGGCGTGCGATTTCATGTACTTTTCTTAATGTCAATGGTTCGTCTTCGTACAATGCATCGGTATCCACTGCAGAAAACATCCCCACCACGGGTATCGGTAAATTCGGTGAATTAAAATTAACCGGGTGAGCCAATGCAAGGGCAAGCAGGTTGTTTCTCTGGTAGTCAAATAATATTTTGAGGATTTTTTCCATTGGTATTCCGACAAAATAGGAAGGCATGTCTAGTTTTGTTCCCTTATCCAGAATCGTTCTCTTTACTCTATCCGCAACTTTTCCATCCTTCATCCAAAGTAGAATATGTGGTCCGTTTGGTTCTTTTAGAGGAAGAGTAAGTTCCATGCTTGGTATGGGTGCCATTCCCATCAAATGACCTACCCAGTGCATGAAATCCGCTATTCTCCTTGCATAGCTGTTATGGGAAGAAAGAGCATAGTAATCTATGTTATAGAAAAGTGCCTTTCGGATATTATCTGTTAGAAATGAAACTCCATCGTCGAATTTTACTGGTTTTGGTTTCACTTCGTTTCCCAGGTCATCAACATAGGGCGGACTTACTGCGCCAAAGTGATTGTGTGGTGCAAAGAAAAACTGGTTTGGTTTTTTCTTTGCCGCGTCATCTTTGATTTGCTGAACTGCATCATCAATTTCCTTATCGCTGGCTGATTCGGTTAGGACAAATTTTCTGATAAACTGCTCTCTTTTCAGAGTTATTGCTGTTTGGTCTGGATTATAGTGGTGCAGTACTAGTGTTCCGTCCTCCTCTCTCTTTGCAAAAACACAGAAATTCGAGCTTTTCCCATCCAATCCTCTATTAAAAATCAGCTCATTTTCCGGATAAAGTATCCGTCCTATTGGTTTTTCATAGAGCACATTCCTTCTAAGCAAAGGAAAGCCTGCTCTTGCCATGGCATCTACAACCCTATCCTCCACCCTCCTCCTGCAAGGTAATTCCCTTGCCAATGCCTGTGCCATACCCCCACCCCCAGTACGGTCATCCTACAAATTCCCCCCGTATTGCTTGTGCCATGTTTTTAATTTAAAAAGAGCGAAGGATTTTTCGGCCTAGGAAAGGATTTTAAATTGTGGTCAGATCACGTTGGCTTGAAGAGTGTTATTAAACGTTTGTAACTCTTTTTGAATTTGATTTTACGTTATAAAAAATAGAAAAAATTGGGCCTGCTGAGAGCCGCATGATTTCTAGTCGCAACTAGATACCATTTTGAATTCCTGCACACCTTCATAGCGACCCAATTTTGGGCCGCTTTTTTCTAAAAGGCGGACTCAGGACCTACGGCTTTCATAGGTTTCAGCCAGTCTTACTGTGCTAGATCGTGCCATATAAGACCGTCGCTCTAACCTGGTTGCTCCCGCTTTTTATTAGAAAGCACCAAAACGCGCAGCGTTTTTCAACAGCTGGTTTTTGCCAAGCTTTTTTCTAAAAAGCGGACTGAGCTACAGGCCCAACAACAGACTTCTGATGCCGAACTTTTTTAAATGAAGGGGATCAGGTTGCAACGAGGACAACACCTAAAATAAGCAGAATCATGGCACCAAGTTTCAGGGCCATACTTTTTTTACTAATGTCCTCTTTCAGCAATTTCGGATTTAGTGTGGTTATCAAAATTGCACCAAGGAAGACAAATAGTGCCTGGCTTGTTACAAATGCAGTAACCAATGAAACAAATGTAAATGTACAGGCAACAATGAAGATATAGGACCCGAAGTCAGAAAGAATTCCAGTAGTTAACGAAAGCATTCCTATCTTTACTGAATGGAATTTGATTTTTCGTCTCCATATAAAGAAGAATAAAATAAGTAAGGGTACCCCCACGGCTCTTATCCAGAACATGGTGCTGATCGGATCGATTTCAAATAAGGCAACTTTTGATGCCACATCACTCAATGCAAAAAGTATGCTCGAGAAAATTAATGGTATGGACTCCTTTCTAATTTTTGTTCCGTCCATGGAAACAATAAGCGCTCCCAACACTGCCAGTCCCACCCCAAGATACTGTGTCGGCGTAAGAATCTCCCCAATCAAAAAAGCTGAGAAAATTGCAGTGAATATGGGGTTTGTTAATGTGATTGCCACGGCATTTGAAACTTCGCCCTTTCCCAATCCGTTGAAAAACAAATAATATCCACTATACCAACACAATCCTGCAATTAGTGCAATCGGAGAGAAAGAAATTGGAAAGAATGCCCATAGCACCAAAACCACCAGCGGACTGGTGAGTAGCATTGCAATGGTAGCAGTTTCATGGTTTATTTTGAATAAAGCATATTTGCTTATCAAATTGCCAATTGCCCAGCACAGGGATGCAAGTAATGCAAAATAAACCCAAATCATCAAATCCACTAGTCAACGCCCATTTATTAATTTAGTTCCACATTATTACACTTTTTAATACTTTCCATACATATCCTATTCATGCGTAGGGCCACAGCCGTATTAATAATTTCTTCTGCTTTGATCTTCAGTGGTTGTGCTAAAGGCAGGGCATCAGATATCCTTGTCGATACATTGCCCCAGACTAGAGTTGAACAGGTAATGACATCAGATACTGGTAAATCCGAATTTCCACAGAAGGTTCTTCTATCTGTGAAAGACAGAGCCCAGTGGTTAGGTTCAGCTCGAGTAAGAGATTCTCTTCAAAAATTTGATGCTTTTGAAAAACTATTTCCTGAGATATCAGCCCAGATTGGTCGTGCTCTAAGAGACTGTACAGATGACGCTTCGGTAGAGTTACTAATATCCAAGATTGGTTTTATTGCAAATAATACACCGTCACGTCCACTTGCAAATTTCGGTGTTGTTGAACCATTTGACGATCTAACTTTGTATCTAAGTGTGCTATCAGATAGAGATGCTGATAAAAACGAAAAACTAGGGGTTTTAGCACTTATGATGCTCTCCCTGAGAGTTCATGAAAGTCTAATGGTCGGTAGCGCAACAGCTGCCCTGTCAACAAACCCATTATCTTCAGCAAGCGAACTGGAATCCCAATTACGATCCATTATGACTTCAGATCCAAAATTAACAAGGCCAATTGGCTATTTTTTAAGCTGTTTCAAGAGCGATCCTGGTTTTGTTTTGGATACTGTGGCATCCTCCCAGCTGGCTGGGCTCAGAGATGCGTTTTCTAACTAAGCTTTTTCACTCGATCTATCCATTTTGTCAAATCTGCCAATCCTTCCTTATCTCCAACATAAAGATTCCCAAGATTGGCCAGGGCCTGGGTGTCTCCGGTTACAGCATCCCATATCCTTCCGAATTTTGCCAGGAGTACCTGATATCGAGTTTCTGGACTATCACGGTATCCACCCTGCATTGATAAATTAAACAGTAATTGTTCCGTGACATTTGCAAGAGCAGTGTAACTCAATCCCATCTCTCTACAATTTTCTTGTAATCTCTCTGTAAGCTGTTTCTTTATCAATTTACCGTCATCTGTTTTTCCAAAATCATTTTTCTCGAGCAGTTTCAATGCTTTTGCTATAGCCATATTTTCCAATAGATACATCTTCATACCATCTCTGGTTTCTGGTCTAAAGACAAATGCCTTTCTTTTTTGAAATGTCATTGCCAATGTTGTAAAAAATTCTTCTGATGATCTGGCATCATCAGTTCGTGCCGATGAAAGTTCGTAGGTGTTTCCCAATCCTAAAGTTACAATCATCATTTTGTACAAAATCGCAGTCTCCACTTTTTTTTCGTCGGCAATAAGCGTGAATGCAATGGCAGCGTTTGTTAAATAGGGACTCAACTTCAATTCATTGGCCTTGCCCTGGTCAATGACCTGGTTCAATGCTTTAGCTGCAATTCGTGCATATTTCTTTGCTTTTTCTACTTCTCCTTTTTCATTGTAATATTCCACCATGTATAAAGACAGTCTTAATCTTGCATTCGGGTTCGTTATTTCGTCAATTCGCGCTGCAATTTTTTCCATGGTTTGTGGACTAGTGAGTTCTATGGACCCTATAATATAAGTAAGAAATACAGCATCCATTTTCATTAAGAAGGCAACTTCTTTTGGTGCAAGTTCCCGTCCGGCTACAAGTTTTTCCTGTATCTGTGCTGCATATAAGGTGGTGTCATTTATATCGTAGCTTGCCCCAAACACATATCTGAATCCACCTGTCTTGTACTCGTTTGGTTTTTCCTGTCTTTCGAATTTGAGTGGTTTTTTATCTCCATTGGTAATATCAAAAATCAATTCTGCTCCCTTAATTGTTATCTGTCCACATACATGCCCGGCATAGTCTGAACCGCTTACGGATACTACCTCTCTCATCACAACTGTTGCTTCTACGTCCGCATCAGCTGCCAATGTTTTTACAAAGCAGCCAAAAGAAAAATTTCCTGATAGGCAATTAAACTGTCTTGTTTCAAGTATTTTTGTTGGGTCAGACGCTTCCTTTTCATATTTAATCCCAAAACCATTTACCTTATCCGGGCTGACTCGATAAATTTCGGATAATTGATATACAAAATCCAAAAACATTCTGGCTCGCTGTGCAGGGTTTTTCTCTTCTCTTATTTTTTCCATGGTCTGTTGGAAATCACCGCTTGGAACACCGCCCAGCGTGTACATTCTTGATTCTCTTTCAAAAAAATGCCCCACTTGGTTTCCTATCATCTCAGTCTGTGTGCGAGCTACTGTGTAAACTGGCTGTTGTACACTTCCTCTTCTTTCTTCAGATGGGACAAGTCTTTCTGACATAACTATATTCTCTTAAAATAGTAATAAAAATAGCGCACCACAAAGACTTTGTATGTACAAATCACTTACTGGTAAGGAGCCTGCAGCCAGTATTATGGAAGATACTAAAAAATTACTTTCCAAGCTAAAAAGGAAACCTCGTCTGGCCATTGTTCTTGCCGGAAATGATCCTGCTTCGGAAGTTTATGTTAAAAAGAAAATAAAACGGGCCGATGAAGTTGGCATCGAAACCAGGCTTGAGAAGCTGCCCGAGAATATAAGTGAAAAAAGCCTGATTGATCTAGTTCATAAACTCAACACAGACGACTCGGTGGATGGTTTCATCGTTCAATACCCTCTTCCAAAACATATTAACTATTTTACTGTTGTGGAAACGATCGATCCGAAAAAAGATGTTGATGGCTGGACCTCAACAAACATCGGAAAAATGTTTCTTGGTTTTGGCGATTCCTTTCTTCCAGCAACGCCCATAGGTGTGATAAGGATGCTGGAATTTTACGGCGTTGATCTAGTGGGAAAAAACGCAACCGTTATTGGTCGAGGAAATGTTGTTGGAAAACCGTTGGCGTTTCTGCTTCTTGCAAGACATGCAACGGTAACCATTTGTCATTCAAAGACCAAGAATCTGGCCGAGCATACACGAACTGCAGACATTTTGGTATCTGCAGCTGGTGTTCCCGGTTTAGTCAAAGCAGATATGGTGAAAGAGGGGGCATTTGTTATTGATGTTGGCACCACTAGAGTTGGCGATAGAATTAGGGGCGACGTGGATTACGAGAATGTTATAAAAAAAGCTAACTGCTCTCCAGTGCCTCACGGTGTTGGTCCCATGACCATAGCCATGCTGCTTCACAATACTGTGAAAGCTGCCAAAATGCGCCTATAGGGTATCAAGCACGTCATCTAATTTTTTTAGTGCATCTGGTTTTTTCTCTTCATTAAAAAGTCGTACGAGCACTTTGTGGTCCTCTCCGTTTAAATTAACAAACCAGACCTCAGCTGAACCATCTCTCAATTGCTCACTTATTTTTGCTGGTAGTTTGAAAAAACCGGAATTTTTTATTATATCTTTTATCCTATCCAGTCTGGCCTTACTAATCTTTTTTATTTTTCCCCATTTTCCAGACTCGCCCTGGTGCCCTTCACTTTCCAGAGTCCAAACCTCTCCATTTGATTTGATCAGGGTTCCGCTTTGATAAACTGGCCAACCATGGACCTCATGTCTAATCAAAACATTTTCCTCGGGTATTTGTTTACTATTCTCAGTAAATCTAAATCCGCCGATCTCCAAATATTCTCCTTCAGAATAGGTGTTTCTTTTTTCCTCTAGGATTTTTGTTTTTATTCTAGTCACAATATACCACGCCACAGGAACTATTATAGCAATCATAATTAAGCCTAATAGGTAGGGGTCCATCTATCCACCGTTAGGTTCTTCTTTGGGGTAGAGTCGGTCCAGTTCAGCTCTCTTGCGTAATAATATTTTGTGTACTCCAGAGCCATATTGCATTGCTTTTTTCCTTCGTTTTAAGACGCATTCCGGTACTTTCAAAATTTTTCCAGCTTCTCTTAAAATCCCTTTTTTCAATTCCCTGTCGTGCATTCTTTCATCCAACGGGACGGAAAACATTAGTTCTGCCAATTCTTTATTGTAGAGTGGAAATCTAGACTCAATATCAAACTTGTTACATAATTTTTTCGTCCAGGCAATCTCTCTTTGTGGAAGCGTTTTGTACTCTTCTTTTAATAACGAATCAAGATCCTTTCCTTCGTTTTTGTATTGATAATATCTTTCATATCCAACAAAAAGTTCTTCTGCCGCTGTTCCAAAAAGTAGAACCCGGTGACCTTTTTGTGCAGCTGCTTCGGCCACACAATAAACAGGGACCATTATCTCCAATCTATGAAAATCAAGTTTAAGCATGTCATAGCATTTTTCGTATGCATTTGTTGCAATTTTTTCATCTAGGTAAACTGGAATTAATGGCAAACCCATTTCCCCGGCAACTCTTTCTGAACATTCCATGTCCTCACTATCTTTTACTCCTACAGTGAAAAGTTCAACATGAACATGTTTTTTTGCAATGGCTGCAATTACAGTAGAATCCAAACCCGCTGAAAATGCAATTGCCAGTCTGTCCTCTAATTTTTCTTCGACAGCACGGCTAAGCAACTCAGTCAATTCCAGAATCATAGAACGAGATTAAGGAAGTGCAAATTATAAACGTTACTTATACAAGTTATATTCTGAATGGGCTCGTAGCTCAGTTTTGTTTTGCTTTTGTTTCATTGATTTGCTCGCAATCTTGCTCGCAAATCGAAACGCGAAAAATGCAAAACTTAGAGAAACTTGGATAGAGCGACGCTCTCCTATCTTTTTGGAAAAAGTAGCAAATCAGTTTTTGCCCCGCTTTTTTCCAAACAGCAGGAAACAACGTTTCCTGTGCCCATGGAAAGAAACATCTTTTCATAGGGAAGCGGGAAAGGCGAAGGTCGTGAGTTCAAATCTCACCGGGCCCGTCTTCTTTTTTACTAAAAAAGAAGCAAAAAAGTGGATTGCTATTGCCGAGTGCACATGAACTTGTTTTTGTTTAATTCAAAGAACCTGTGGTTCTTTGTAATCTCCCTTCGAATCCCCATGCAAGCTACTGCTCGCATCATCAAACAAAACAGGGAAATCCAGAATTATCAACATTTATAAACACTATTTAAAACAATTAATATGATGCAGGTTTACTATTCCCCTACTCAAACTAACAGAGTCCTAGTTTCAAAAATGAAGGACATGCCTAAATTTAGGAATGTGATTTTCCTTCCACTTGCTGAAGATCAAATCGAACGGGTTGGTCAGCTTTCAAGGATTGAGGGTAGAGCTGCATTTCTTTGGGGTGATGGGGAAAGCCATCATGAATCCCATTTCTTCACTCGTGATAGGGCTAAACTGAAAATTAACCTTGATCACCATACTGATTGTGAAGATGTGAGATTTATCTCGTATTTTAATCACATGACTGCATCTAGAAACAGTGGTATGGAGATCGTGGTGCCATCCATGGGAGATCTTTCCAGTGACCTACCCCACTACACCTTTCTATGTCGTGCCATGGGTATTGGTGCCAGATTCGGACCTAATGAAGTTGCAATTACTCTTGATCTTGACGTAATTCCCCATTTTCCAGTACTTCCAAAATGGATGTTTACTCATGGACTTGATATCGAACAGCCGGCAGTCCTTATTCATTTTCTTGGTGAGAGAATTGGTAGACTTGATCTAGGTGGGACCGTCGAATGGATGCCTGATTTTACATTTAATCCTAATGTTGGGCTTTCAATCGATCCGGCTGATCTTATTCTATTCTTTGGCAGTCACTCTGATAGAACGTCAATTGATCCAGGAGTACTAAGCAGAGTTGGTAGTGTGGTTTTGAAGGCATATATTCTAACCCTCGAAGCCTTTTTTGATTTACCTGTTTCAATTGTCGAACCGCACGCTTACTTTTAATCTTGGCTGCAATCCATCTAATGTAATTTGATCAAAATTAATTCCAAATCTTTCCAAAGCATTGCCTCTGTTTACTGCCAAATCCAGACAACCTGTGGATGATAACACCAGAACTGTTTCTCCAGGTTTTGAATCATCAAATGTTTCAACCAATCTTGCTCGGTCTGTTATGTCAACTTGTCCACCGTTCAAGGTAAACGCTACTAACCTACCGATGGCTTGTCGTGGGACATGGTTTGGTACATTGGTTCTTATTACTCCAAAACCATCCCCATCTACAATCCAACCTGCTCGTGATGTGGCCGTGCTATCTGTGCTTATCGCTATTTTCACGATCGTACCTGGGTCAAGATCAGAACCAAATTCTCGCAACGGAACTCCCCTCAAAATATGTGCAGCTACTGGAGCAAAAACATCTCTCCCATGAAATGTTTTCGACTGCGCTTTATCCAAAAGTGTCAGGTCTCTGTTTTCTATCAATACTACCCTGTGAATTCCTTCAGTTGCAAACGCCAGAGAGAGAACTCCGTTATCAGGTCCAACCAAATATTTCCCAGTTCGAGTTTTCACAATAATACAATCGCGTGAACCACCAACTCCCGGATCTACAACTGCAACGTAAACCGCCCCTTCGGGTTCAGTTGGCAATGCGACATTGCGCTTAAGTCTGTGGGCACCAATCAAGACATTGAATGCAGGCACATTATGGCAGATGTCTATTATTTCAATGCGCGGATTAACAAACCTGGCAGCTGATTTTACTGCGAATACTGCCTCATCCCCATCCCCAAAATCGGTGATCAGTGATAACTGTGGTCTCTTCGATCCAAAAACATTCCTAGCTCTGGCAGTGGCAATTGCAAGTTGTGTTGAAAATCCCAATCCCTGATTTTGAATCATAGATCTGATTAAAAATATTCCTATATTTATATATTTATGAATAAAATATTCCGTTTGGAATTTTCTTAGAGGTAATCGTTTGTTTGATGTAAGAAGTATAGGTAAATTAAGAAAACAGATCGGATTCACACAAAAGCAACTTGCAAAGTTGGCAGGGGTTTCGCAATCATTGATAGCAAAGATCGAATCCGGCAAGATCGATCCCGCCTACTCGAAAGTAGTCCAAATACTATCTGCTCTTGAAATAGAGCAGAAAAGAGATAAGAAATCCACAGAACAAATTATGTCCTCCCCCATCATTTTTGTACATCCCTCTGATAAACTTACCAGGGTAATCACTCTAATGCGTTCTAGAAATATTTCCCAATTACCTGTTCTAGATCACGGTAAATGTGTGGGGAGCATGATTGATAGTATTATTGTTTCTATTTTATCAGACAGTAAGATCAATCTCCAGGAGGCTCACGTTTCTGACGTTATGGGCGATTGTTTTCCATCCGTGCCATCTAGTTCTTCATCTGATGTTGTTATCGAACTGTTAAAACACTATTCTGCAGTGTTGGTAGAAAAAAATGGAATAATAAAAGGAATAATTACAAAGGCCGATCTGTTCAAGACCATCTAATCCTTAATCTTTTTTCTAAATTTGATATAGGTTGCATAGTCAATGTATTTTTTCTTGTCAATGTAATCCTTTGTTTTTGGAGCCCTATTTCTTATATCTTCAATTTTATCAGTCACCGTCATGGCAAAGGAGTCACTACCAGCACCAGATCCGTAGGATGTAACTAAAATTCTCTTTCCAGGTTTTGCTTCATCCAATACTGCGGAAAGTCCAAGCATGGAAGCACCAGAATAAGTATTTCCGATCAATGGTGTAAGTAATCCTGTTTTCATCTTTTCTATTGGAACACCAAACTGTTTTCCAGCTTCCAGTGGAAACCTTCCATTTGGCTGGTGGAAAACAACATAATCATAGTCTGCTATTGTTGTTCCTGTTTTTTCCAAAAGACCTTTTGTAGCTGCACTTACATGTTTGAAATATGCTGGTTTTCCTGTGAATCTACCACCGTGGGAAGGGTAATCTGCATGTTGTCTTCTCCAGAAATCTGGAGTGTCTGTTGTGTAGGAAAAAGTCGATTCGATTAGCACTGCAGATTCCTTATTAGGACCAATGATAAATGCCGCTCCACCCGATGCTGCAGAATATTCCAATGCATCTCCTGGACGACCCTGGGCCGTGTCTGCACCTATTGCCATACCATATTGAATCATTCCGGAATCTACCATTCCCATTGCCATTTGTATGCCTGCGGTTCCGGCTTTGCATGCAAATTCAAGATCAGCACAGGTAAGGTTTGGTGTTGCGCCTATTGCCTCAGCAACCACTGTTCCAGTTGGTTTGACTGCATATGGGTGGGATTCGCTCCCAACGTAAAGTGCACCTAGTTTTGTGGCTACTATGCCTGCCCGTAATAGCGCGTTTCTTGCAGCTTCTACGGCAATTGTGGCAGTATCCTCATCCACTCCGCCTGCTGCCTTCTCTATTATTCCAAGGCCTTTCTCTATTCTGTCACTGTCCTCGCCCCAGACTTTTGCGATATCTGCGCTTTTTATTCTGTAAATGGGAACATAAGCACCGTAACCAACAATCCCTGACATTTTTTCACCTCATAAAAATTCCGATTTTTATAAAGAAAAAATGCATCTGCATTTTTTCACCTCATCTTGCTATAACCTCAAGTAATTCTATCTAAAAATTTAGTATTAACGAAAACTAATTCAGGTATTTTTATTTTTTAATAGTACCTTTTTTTGATGCTCGTGGCCTTGAAGAGACCATGAACATATAAGCCAGAGCAATAAGCACCACGGCACCCAGAATTGCAACCAGGTATCCATAATTCATCTCTCTACTGGTAACAATCATGGGTTCTGATTCACCAAGAACATCCACCATGTTAAATCTTACTGTATTTCCCTCAATAATACCTGGTACTTTACCTGCAGCTGCACTATCTATTTGGGATGGCATCTCTACCACATAATCAAGACTTACACCCAGTATCCTAAGAGTCTCCACATTTGCCTGGTTGTTGGTTTTATCCAAAAGGTCCAGGGGTGGTATGGGTTGACTGGTGGTTGTACCCTCTCCAATGGCCACCAATATTTTTTCCAGTGTTTCACTGAATTTATCTGTTGGTACCCTATCTATTGTCAGAGTATAGGTGGTATAGGGAATGCCATAATCACCAGTAAGACGATAGTAGAAATTAGGCGAAAACTTTTCTGTTATGGTTACTACCTTTTTTTCAACATCAACTTTGCATTCTACGTCTAAAGTACCTCTACAATATTCATCCATTTTTTTGAAAGCGTTTTCGCTAAGCTGTCCTGCAAAAATAGACATATCTGCCGTTTTTTCAATTGTCGATTCTCCATTTCTGCTCATTTTCTGTGTATAGGTTTGATCGAATGAAGAAAACACTACCATTGATAAAATAAGCAAAGCCAATATTGCTCTTTTCATGACAATCATTCCAAGATAAGTTTTATAATTGGCTACCCAGAGTGCTGACGATTTCTTCTATGCCTTTTTTTAATGTTCTTGGTTTGAATCCAAGCTCTTTTTTTGCTTTTGAACAGTCGAAAACTCGGTCATAGGCCAATACACTAATATGCTCTTTGCTCAGAGATGGTCTCTTACCTGTTAGTTTGTACCAGAACTCACCCAGGCCAGCCATGAACATGGTTAGTGCAATGGAAACATGTTTCCCTGGTGGTTCTACTTGCAGTGCGTTTGCTGCAATTTTGTAAATCTCATTTTGGGTGAGTGCTTCACCGGTAACAACATAGGTTCCACTGCCTTTTTCTACGGCTTTTTTGAAAACCTCGGCAACATCATCCGCATGAACAAACGGAACATGGTTTTCACCATTACCCACTATCTTCATTTTGCCTTTTTTTATCTTAGATAAAATTTTCTGATAATCCGAAAATTGCGGGCCATAGACGGTTCCTATTCTAAGAATAACATGATCCGGATGTTGTGCAACTAGTTTTTCTGCTTCAAGTTTTGTTTTTGAATAATCCGAATCTGGCATTGCAACTGTATTTTCATTGGCAGGATTTTCATTTAGTTGTTTTCCATAAACTGAGATTGAACTGGCAAATATTATTCTGCTATTTTTTGGTGCGGCCTGAACTATTTTTCTAGTAAGTTCGACATTTCCATTCTGGAGTTTTTTCCTGTCGAAGGTATCCACGGATCCGGCAATGTGTATAATAATTTTTGCATCATTTAGAATTTTCTTCAGTTCCCCTTCTGAAAAATCCGTTACAATCTCGTTTTTCAAGCCACTTGGGTAAAGGACAAGCGGTATGGCATGTACCTTTGGGAAAACCGCACTTCCCAATCTACCGCTTGCGCCAGTTATGTAGATGCTAGCCATATTTTTTCGCAATCTCCTCTAATCTAATATCTATTCTTTTTTCTGCTTCCAGACGTTCAAATTCATATTCCTTCATATCCATGAATTTCATCCCAGATGCCAAAAGCGGATGGACCCTTTCAATTTCTTTGAACATTTGTTGGGCTATTTCACGATAATCTCTATGCCCCTGCATTGAACTTCTCAATTCAAGCAAATGATATGCCTCTCTTACATTGAATCTCATATACCATCTTATATTGTAGGCAAGCGGAACAACGTACTGTGCTTCTTTCGGATATTTTTTTACAATCTTCCCATAGGCTTCCTTTGATCTATCCATAACTGCTTTGAATTCTTTTTCAAAACCTGCCTCAACAATTTCATGCGGTATTTTATAACCAAGAAATGGGGTTAGGGGCTGGCGTTGTTGGGTTAGAATTCTATGACGATGAAGATCCCGATAGGCGCCATAATTTCCACAAACATCAAAGGTATAGAAAACATGTTCGAATGCTCTTCCTGGTTTGTGCCTGCGATTTTGTCTTTCACCAATATATAGTTTGATTATTTTTTCTTTTTCTTCTTTTGTCATTTTTTCTACGATTTTTCCAATTTCATCCATTGGTTTTTGTAAATGTGGGTAGAGAATCGAAACAACAATCTTTCTTTCAGCATCTTTATCATATTCAACTAGGGTAACTCCCTCACCGCCACTTGCACCGGCATATCTGCTAGCCAAAGCATCAGTATCCTCTGCTACTTTTTTAAGGTAATTCTGCATTAGAATACCAAATTCGCCATTTGATCTTTTTACAAATGATGGTATGATCTCTGCAAGTTCTGTTTGCATCATAGTAGCCAGGTCCTTTACCTCTGCCAGATCATCACCAAACATCTTCGTTAAGAGATATTCATAGGCCCTACCATCACCAAAGAAACCCATGTTTGTCAATGTTGATGCAGGTAATAGCCCTCTAAGTAAATCGCAGGTCTTTGCTCGTATTGTTGATTTGTAAGCACGATCCGTAGTGTCCTTGTCTTTTGGTGATTTTTTCATCACCCATTCGGATACCTTCGGGATAAGGTCAGCATAGGTTTCAAAACAAAAGTCGCAGCTTTCTTGATAGAGTTCTGCAAATTCCGAACCCATCAAAGTTTTCTCTTGAAGATACATCCATCTTCCGTCTTTTTTTGTATCAAAATAAACGTACCGTGTTGATTTCTCAAGCGGTGACAAACCTATTCTCGCATCCTCAACTATCTTTGTTGCAAGAATGGAGATATCTTCCATTGCAATATGCGCTCCTGCTAGTTCAGCCACAGAGTCATCGCCATAGCCAACCAACACTCTTTCGTAAAATTCCTCTGCCTTCCTTGTTTGCACTGGGTCTTGTTGTTTTTTTTGTAAAACTTCCAGACCTTCCCCAAGGCCAATTTCCGGTGCGAGCATAAATTCATCAAGCAGTACTCGGCGCAGTGATTTGGCGCTTCGGCTATATCGTGAAAATAAAGCACCTTTTACAACTTCAGGAAGATTTTTCAGTACAAATACGCTGCTAGAAGTATTCGAAACGAAATTTTCTAATAGTGCTTTCTCTTCTGAAGTAAAAGAATCCATCGTACTCCCCTTTTAGGTAAACTAGGGTGGATATAATTAAAAATAAGATGCGGAAGAAGTTCCGCATACTTTTCAAACAGAAAAAATAAATCTAGGATTTTTCAACGCGTTTTGCTTGGTATCCGTAAGACCTTTTGTCTTCTTGCTTACCAATATCCGTTTGCATCTCATCTCTTACTGCTGCAATATTCGTTGGGTTAACCATCTGGCCTTTGGGATTTGTTACTCTAACTGTGACCATTAATGGTTCATCCCTGCCAGTGAGTCTCACAGGAACCTCCCCCTCGCTAGTATTGTGTCTTGCAAGGTTCTGCAATATGCTCATTGCAAATTGAGCCTGGATCAATGGTCTCCCATCAGCTGTTTTCCCAAGCTGTGGGTCTTTTTCCAATGTGCGTCCGCTCTTTGCTTGATACATAGAGGCCATCAACATTCTTTCAGCCTCTGGGGTCATTGTTAATGTTAATACCCTTCCACCAGGCAAAACAGCAGCGTACTGTACACCAACTTCCTCTCCTCTTCTCTCTTTCGGTACTGATTGGGCCATATCTACACCTCAATATTGATTTTTTATCACCTACTATATAAAAATCTACTTCCCCTCCATCGCTACTCTTATTGTTTGAATTGAACCATCGTCAAATCGTATCTGAAATGCTCCATCTATCTTATTTATGCTGCTTTTACCCCCAAAAGATCCAGCTAAGGAAAGTGTGGTTTGTGTTGTGCTCTCATCTGTCATTCTCAACACAACTGCTTTTTTGCTAGATGGTAGCACAAGCAAGAAGTGCGTACTATCGTAAACTTCCACTCGTGGGTTCTGCTCTTTTTTAATATCTGATTGAAATATATGGATATTGTCTGATACAGCCGTTCTGGTTTCTGGATCAAGAGTTACCTTTGCCACATCTCCATTAGTAAAAATCGCAATAATTTCATGTTCGTTTATTACTTTACCTGTTTTTACTCCTCTTTCTCTAAATGTTACCCTCATCGAGACTGATCCAACTGCTCCAGCGTCCATCGTATCCTCACAATAGACCAATAACAAAATGTTGTCCTGGGTTAGTAGAGTAACCCCGTCTTTTCCTGAGGCATGGTCTATGACCTTTCCTCCAATTCCAAATGCATCCAACTCCACTCTCTGTCCATTTGGTGTAATTATTGCTCCGTTCTGATCGTCATATCTACATCTATTTTCAATTCTCTGTGATGATCTCACAACCGGAGGTGCTGGTTTAGCTACCTGTCTATTATAGTTTGCACTTACTTGGTCATCATCCTTGTAAATAGAAACCAAAGGAGTTTTTGATGAGTGCGGATCCTGAAAAGCAGTTCTGTTTGCGTAAGCACAATTAGGCGTTGCTACTGTCAATGAAACCAATAAAACTGCAGCGCCTAGCCTTCTCATGTGAGTATATGTAGTACATTATGTTTATAAATATGTTTAATAATGTAAATCCATCATTCGGAACTATTTTA
The DNA here is from genome assembly GCA_902386555.1 of Candidatus Bilamarchaeum dharawalense. Classification (GTDB taxonomy): domain Archaea; phylum Micrarchaeota; class Micrarchaeia; order Anstonellales; family Bilamarchaeaceae; genus Bilamarchaeum; species Bilamarchaeum dharawalense. Next base: position 57,397 of record CABMJJ010000003.1, on the reverse strand, counting down.
AACTGTTTCAGTTTAACTACTAATGTGGTTTAATGCGTGGATTGCAATTTTCCCAACCTAACAAATTTGTACTCGCAGCCTCAGTTGTTCTTGCACTCCATGGTTGTGGCGTTCTTGCCAATGGTCTAAAGTCTGATGCTAGAGTACCACCACGAGTTTCTGCTCAGGTTGGTGCACCTCTTCACGAAGATCATGTTATGAGTTTTTGGAAAGATGGCATTTGCACCTATTCTGGTGGATATGTAACCTATGCTCAAACAAAGGGCAATCTAAATGGTGAAACCAAGCTTGATGCCACTGTTTTCAAACCACAAAGCATATCCTGCTCTGATGATTTTACTGTAATTTTTGACAATAATTTTATTGTGGTCGCCTTGGGCGCTTTAAAAATATTGGAAGGCAACCCCTCCATTGGAGTTATCGGAGGACGTTTTGTTGCTGCCAATTCCTATCAAGTGAAACTCAAGCCAATTCTCGAAGATGGCGGGATTAGAACGGCCGATATTTCCGATAATATTCTTACTATCACTTCGTTAAATGGAAACAACTGGCGACTAAATCTCACTGATCCGTTTGCTGGTTGGAAGGTTTATTAGTCTATTTTACTAATTCTAATCCATGGCACAACCACCAGGCTTTAAAAAACCGCGAAAGGAAGCAGAAGCAGACGTTACTATCCCGAGAATAGGTGAGAGGGAGACTCAAAGAAGAGCTGAGGTGGGTTTCGATCTTGCATTGGCTAAATTAATTAAAGAGCAGTACAGCCAACCTCCACCGAAATCAGAAATGGACACTCTTAGAAAAATGGTAACTGAAATAACTAAAACCGGTCAGGATGTTGATCTTAATGCCGTTCTTGATGAATATGTAAGAGATAATCCGGACACTGTCATAGCCAAATATTATCGCGCTACTGGTGATCCAGCCTGTTTTCATAAGGGCAATCGTATTGAGTTTAATCTTAAAGAACTTCATGCCTCATTAAGAGAATTTTTCAAACCAGTTCGTGATTCGGTTGTTTCGGATCTTGTTGCTCTTTCCAATCCAGAAGTCCGAGGCAAATCCCTCACTCTAAAAGATATTGATGCAGAACTTCTAGCTAATTTTTCAACCAAACTTACTCAGGTATTTTCAACTGGTAAAACACAACTACCTGTAGAGATAACACTAAAAGAAAACGATCTGATTATGTTGTCTAAGTTAACTCCTCCACCTCAGTCATTTGAGTTTAAGGAAGGCGAAGGATAATCATTTCTTTCCAGGTATCAATGCACTCAGAATACCAATTAGCTGAGGTCTTCCTGCAAGAACCTTAGTCACAGGCCCAGCAAACTTCCCATCCATTATGGCTTTCAAATCATGGTCGGTAAGTGTGTTGAAAATATGATTAAAATCATCATCGCTGACTTTTTCAATGACTTTCCTAAGCAATAATCTTTCAGCAACAACCTTACCTGGTTCTGCTCTCCAGACTTTGTCATATTCCATGAGCATTTTCTTGCTATAATCTTTTTTCTCATGGGCTTTTATGGCAACAGCGGCAGCCATAACCCCGCATTCCATGGCAAGGCCAATTCCACCGCCATGAATCGGATCGACCTGCTTTGCTGCAGTTCCAATTACCATGCAATTATCCTGTACAAATTCATTGATCGGTGCGCCAACTGAAATGACTCCACCAAAATCCAGAAGCGTACTTGCATCCTTGAGCTGATCATTATTCTTTATGAATTCATCAAGCAAAACCTTCGGTGCAGCTCCATCCACACCTCCAAGTTTTTTTCCATTGACAACATTCCCACCAATGCCGATTCCCACATTTGCTTTTTTATCAGCCTTAGGGAAAATCCAAACATAGCCTCGTGGTGCAATTTTGTTGCCAAAATATAATTCAATCAAATTTTCATGATCGTAGGGTTTCATCTCATATTCATAGCAGGTATCTACGTCATAAAGTGAATGAACTGTTTTGAAACCCATCTGCCTTGCCATCATGGATTCCATTCCTTCAGCAGAGACAATAAGCGGTGCATGAACATCATATGATTCTCTTCCACCATGGCTAATTTTCACCCCAGTTGGTTTCCCCTTTCCGTCTTTGAGAACCTCAACTGCTCGTGTGTAGGTTTTTACCTTTGCCCCTTTTTCAACTGCCAGTTCGCAAAGCCATTTATCAAATATTTTTCTTTCCAGTATCCATCCTTTGGTGTCATCTGTTTTCCAGATTATCTCCCTACCATTTGGTCCAACTACTTTGGATCCTTCCACCTGAGTGGAATAGCATCTTTTTGGAATATCCAGTCCCTGTTTTACCAGTTCGCCAACACCGAGCCCCTCACCACATCTGACCGGAACACCGATTTCCTTTCTCTTATCAATAACTAGGACATCCATCCCGCCCTGAGCTGCCAAACGTGCAAATGTTGCACCTGCTGGTCCCCCGCCTATTACAATAACATCATGATCGTTTTTGGTCATAAAACTCACCCTCTTGCTTCTGGAGGAAGGTCCTTTGGATTTTTTACCCCTTTATACATGCAAATCACATTTGCAGGGCAAATTTTCACACAAAGTCCGCAGTCAATACATTTTTCCGGAAAGTGTTTCATCCTTGTTCCAACAACTTCAATTGCACTGGCCGGACATACGGAAGAACAGCCAACACAAAGGATACATCCGTCATGTTTTATGGTTATCATAATGCCACCTGATTAAACAGAATAAATTCTAATAATCAATTTTTATTAGTTCGGTTTATTTCTTCAACAATTCAAGAATCGCAGTGCCGAATTTTCCCGCATTGGCAGGTCCATCTGCAGTCACGATTTTTCCATCCACAACTACCGGTTGGTTGACATATCTGGCACCGTTATCTCGTAAGAGCAATACTGCCTGTCTATCTGGAAAAACCGTTGCTGATTTATTTGCAAGAATGCCGGAGGTTGCCACTGCCATCACTCCAAGACAAATCCCACCGATAACCTTTCCCTTGGCATTTGCTCCGGAAACGATATCATTTACATCTTTTCTACCTGCCAAACTGGGCGAACCAGGTCCACCAACAACAATGACTGCTTCAAAGAAATCTGGGTTGGCTTCAAATATTGCCATATCTGGTTGGAGGACCAATCCTCTTGCACCAGTTGCCTTTGACCGTGTAATACTGGCCACCATCACCGTATACCCGGCTTTCTCAAGCATTTCCTTTGGTACCAGGAGTTCTTCATCCCTAAATCCAGTCTGAGCAATAACCATGAGTATTTTTGCCATTTTTTTCAATTCACATTGAATATTTAAATTGTTTTTTCCTTATCCTAACCATGTACCTAATTGCTCCAAATTTCTCAGACCTAATGGAACCAAATATTGAATTCAAAACTTTTCCTGATGGTGACAGCTATGTTCGCATAAATGTCATTGACAAGTGCCAGGGTGAAGACGTTACTCTTTTCCATCGCCTCTATCCAAAGCAGAATACTGCAATTTTCAATGCCACCCAGATTCTCCACACACTTAAACGTGTTGGTGCGAGAGTGACTTTGGTTTCTCCCTATCTTCCCTACTCAAGGCAGGACAAAACATTTCTAATGGGCGAGTCTCTCTCTGCCCAGGTTCTGTGTAAGCTCCTGAATGATTTTGGAACTGTTAAGTTGGTTACAGTTGACTGCCACTTTTTGAAAAAAGAGGGCGAATCTGAATACTCCAATCTAAAGATCCAAAATATCAGCGCTAATAAAATGTTGGTTGAACATGCTAGAAAAAAAGTCGGATTGGAACCACTGGAAATAATCTCTCCGGATCAGGGTGCCAACTATCTTATCTCTGAATTCGGTGGAAAAAGCATGAGCAAAGTTAGGGGGCAATATGACAGCACATCTGGAGAAGAAGCCTATCGTTCTGTTCAAAAAGTAGAGCGCGAATTCGATGTTGAAGGAAAGACAATTCTTATCCTGGATGACATGATCTCCACTGGCGGTACCATGATTAAGGCCGTGGAAAATGTGAAGAAAGGCGGAGCAAAAAAGGTTTTTTGTGCAGCAACCCACGGGTTCTTTTTGAATGATTCATTGGACAAATTAAGGAAAATTTCAGATGGGGTTTTTACTACAAATTCCATTCCAAATCCAGTTGCAGAAGTAGATCTATTACCCCTGTTAAAAGGTCCGTTTTGATTATTTTACTATTTTTTCATATTCTGCTGCTAACTTTTCAGCACCTTCTTTTGTTTTGGCTTCAGCAAAAAGTCTAACATAATTTTCAGTTCCAGACGCTCGTACAATAACCCACCCCTCTGGTAGGTTTATACGAACTCCATCAATATCGATAAAATCTAGTTTATTGTTTTTTGCATGGGTAAGCACTTTTTCAACTATTTTTATTTTTCTCTCTGCATCAGCATCCATCTTTATTTTTACATTAAAATAATCCGGTACCTGTTCCAGCCATTCGCTCAATGGTTTTTCACAAATCTTTTGAACCATCACCGCTGCAGTAAGAAAACCATCCTTTGCCAGACTAAATTCCGGCCAAATCACCCCGCCAACTTCCTCCCCGCCTATTATTGCATTTGGTTTGGCAGTTCCATCAACTGATTTGACCTTGACCATCTCTTCGCATAAATAGGGGGCACCAATGGCAGTGTAGCGAACCTTAGCACCATATTTTCTGGCGACATCTTCAACAGCTTTACTGGTTGCGACTGTGGTAACCACATCGCCATTTTTTTGTTCATTTAACTTCCAGATTATGGAAAGGGCATAAACCCTATCCCCGATAACATATCTTCCCTTTTCATCAACAAAAATTACCCTATCCCCATCCCCATCCCAGGCTATGCCGGCATCTGCATTGCTGCTTTTTACCATGGCTAGAAGTTCCTTTACATTTACCTCGGTAGGTTCTGACGGTCTGCCAGGAAATCTTCCATCTGGATGAGAATTCAAACTTAAAAATTCCACTCCCATTTCACGGAAAAGCTTTGGTGCAATCAGCGCTGCGGTTCCATTTCCACAATCAATAACGATTTTTGTTTTTTTGGTTTTAGTTTTCAGCATTCCAATGGCTTCCAGAATGGCTTTAACATGGTCCTCACTGGCATTGCCGTATCGTTTTACCTTTCCAATCCTATCCCAGCTGGATAATTCTATTCTATCCAATAATTTTTCTATCTCCTCTCCGCGTTCTTTGGAAATGGCTATTCCCTTTCCATCAACTATTTTGAGTGCGTTCCACTCCGGAGGGTTATGGGATGCACTCACAATTATACATCCGTTGGTTTTGAGTTTTTTTATCATGAATTCTGCTGTTGGAGAACTTGCAATTCCAATGTCAATTACCTCGCATCCAACACTTACAAGACCAGCCATTACACAGGAGCTTAACACCTCGCCAGTGATTCTACAATCTCTTGCCACTATTATTTTTCCACGTTTGAAATAGATTCCAATGGCCTGGGAGAGTTTTAGCGTAAGTTCTGGCGTTAATTCATTGAATCTGCCACGTACTCCGTTAGTTCCAAAATATTTGCTCATTATCTCCAGCTATTATAGGTGGCCCTGATTTTTAAAATAATCCTGACGATCTATTACCATGGAAATTTTTGTTTTGCGTCTCAGTCATCGCCTTCCGAGGGATGAACGCATCTCCACTCACGTTTGCCTTGTGGCACGAGCATTCGGTGCCAACTCCGTTGTCTATTCTGGTCAGCACGATTCAGGCTTGGAAGAAAGTGTAAAGAAAATTTGTGCAAGTTGGGGGGGACAGGTTGAAGGCAGTGCCATGCCCTTTGACATTAGCTATGAGAAGAATGCTTTGAAATTTATGCGAGAATGCAAAGCCTCTGGCTATTCCATAATTCATCTTACCATGTACGGTCTTCCTCTACCAGAAAAATTAAATGAGATAAAAAATTCCAAAAAACTTCTCATTGTTGTTGGATCTGAGCAGGTGCCGGGTGAAGTCTATGAACTTGCAGATTTCAATATTTCCGTTACCAACCAGCCCCATAGTGAAGTGGCTGCACTTGCAATTACCCTGGATAGAATTGTTAATGGCAGGGAATTAACCAAGGAGCACAGCTGGAGTTTCGGAAGTAGGATCAAAATCGAACCATGTGCAAAAGGTAAGAAATTTAGAAAAAGCTAGCTTTTTTAACCTTAAATATGTTATCGTTTCATGAAACTGAAGGCAATTAAATTTTATAAGGTAGAAGCTGAGCATGTCAAAGAGGATGCATTTACCAATGTCGCAGTCAACCTAAACATCCAGGATGCTAAAGTTGCTGGTTCTGATTTTCGCACTGATTTCATTTTCTCTGTGATGTATGATCCCTATGTTGCACACATAAAATTCAATGGCTATGTGCTCATAGAAGGTACCAGCACAGAAATTAATCAACTCGCAACTGTTTGGAAAAAAGACAAACTGATTCCAAGAGAACTGGGCGAACAGCTCATCAACGCCGTAACATTCCAGGCACAGTGCAACGGTGTTCTAGTGGCAAAAGCATTGTCCATGACTCCGCCGTTGCTTTCTCCAAAAATCCAAATTAAATTGGAAACACCAAAGAAAAAATAATTAGTTGTTAAACCTATGGCAAGAAAGCCGTGCTTTCTTGACTGTCGTGAACGTTATGACGTTCACAACACGGTTTCACACTTCCCTTTTCTGTCTTCTCTACTATTGTTAGAATTGAGATGGGGTTCTAAAGGGATGATGGCCCATTAGAATGTTGCTCCCAGGTCAAATGTTCCTTGGATGTCCATTTCTTCAGTTCTAGTTGGACCAACATCTCTAACCCTTCTTCCAAAGCTAAAGTCAAATTTCAAGAACGGATCTATATATTTACCAAGGAATCCTCTCTTTGAAATAACCAGACTTGTGGTAAGGGCATCTCTCATCTGGGTTGTATCAACTTCTGGCATCCAGGATTGCCAGTGCTGGAATCCTAGTTGTCCTCTAACTTGAGTGGTGGCATCAGTAAACATCGCGCCTCCCACAGCATCAAGTTGATAGGAACGACCTCGGGTTAACAAATCGTCTTGGTACATTCCAGTTACCCATCCGTAAACATTACCCAATTGCAATCCAGTACCTGATGTTGGGAATGTGTAGAACAATCCAACTGCACCTTCACCCTGAGTGGTTCCACCCTCGGTCTCGGCTAGTTCACCTGTTGGAGTTGCCTGGATGGTTGCACCAGTGTCATAGTCTCTGCTTCCACTGCCAAGTATTCCAAGAATCAATCGTCTGTCCAAGGTAAGTGGTATTCTAAAACCGATATGACCACCAGTTGCTATTCTGTCCAGGTAACCTCCACCAAATACCGTATCCACTGGTGGTGCAAATATCTTCATCTCTCCTATTCCTGGATAGAAGGCCTCGAGTTTCAATCTAACTTTGTCATTTGCAATCCAATCAGTTGCGCCACCAACTAAAGGTATTGCAATGTGCTCTCCTCCAGATTCAAGCGGATCGCCACCTATTTTCTTGTAAACAATGGCTGCAGTTAATCTCATACTTGTAAATGTTCTCCCCATTGGGGTCCAGTCATATTGTACAAAGGCAGCACCTTCATTTGGTGTAAAGTCCCAAAGTGCACCAAGCTCAAGGCCGTGTTGTGCTGATAATAATCTTCTAAATCCTGCGGCAACAAGTTTTTGCTCTGCAACCGGAACATCAGTTGGTGCTGCTTCACCCAGTTCAGGATGTTGCGATGCAATTGCCTCATCCAGTGCAGGATTTGTTGATGGGATACCAAGATCTCCGAGTGGTGTTTGTGCTGGAGCTCCCTGTTGCATTGTGAACCTTCTATATAATCCAGATACAACAATACCGCCCATCAGGTCATCCTGGATTCCGTATGCTCTACCACCACTCATATCGTCGGTAAATTGGCTTCCTGGAGCTCCGCTTCTTCTAATAAGCCTTCCTCCTCCAAGACCACCATATCTATAACCAAGAACACTTTCACCGAAAACATAATTTAGAATTACAACTCCCTGAAGGTCTTTTTTAGGCATATCTTCTTTTCTATCGCTAAAGCCAACAAATGCCTTAACCTCCATTTTATCTACTTTTATGTACTGTCCTTCTGCGTAATATTTGTTGCCTGCACCCTCATCTCCGTATTTGAACATATCCATTGAAAATCTTCCAATCCACAATGATCGTTCCTCTGGTCTAAATCTTCCAAATGCAGCAGCTCCTCTTCTTCCTCTGGTTTCTTCATAGTCCACATAGCCGCCCCATTCTCCTTTCTGGGCTGCCACACCCGCACCTTGGAACTGATCCCATTCTGATTCTGGTTGTCCGCTAAATGGTCCTGAGAATAGGAATGCACCATCCATCTGAACCAGCACATCTCCGGTCTGCACTCTTGCAGCCCCATATAATCTTTGCATTGGTTTTTGCATTGTCTTCCAGTACAATGCTTCAGCTTGTTCCTTAGGTATGGTTACTGTATCCACCTCACCAAAACTTCCATTTGGTAATCTTTGGAATATGTGCGCAACAAGGGAAACATCACCCGGTACAACATTTCCATCTGGTCCAACGGTGTCTCGTGCCTGTAATCGTTTGAAGTAGATTAATGTGTCTGCACCAGCAGGTGCTGCACCTGACCACAAGGTACCTACGGCAGCAACTCTACTGTCCAATCCTGTTCCTGGCGGTTCTCCTGCTTTTACCACTGGTGGTTCTTCTATAACTGTAATATCTGCAGAGAAACCATGTACGTTATAATCTCCTGCTGCATCGGTGTGCAGTCTGAGTTGTTGCAATTCAAGTGTTCCAACATGGGTTCTATCTCCAGTTGTTACACCATCTGGTCCGGTTGTTGTATTGGCAGTTATTGCATATCTTGCTTTTGCAGTTGTTACCTGACCTTCTCGTGTTGCCTCAGCAAAAACACCAATATTACCTTGATCAGATCTTGTGGTTGTATCCCCTTCAGGAGCTGAGGTATCCACCTTGTTCAATTTATAGGTTACATCTCCTCCCATGTGTAACGCAATAAATTCACCAACCGGTGGGAATGTTTCTGGTGCTAGCACACCCAAGTTATTTAACAAAATTGGCAATCTCATCCAAGGGAATGGGATGTTGGTACGTGCAGATACCATCGGTTCCCCAAAATATCTACCCATGGCCTGGAACAAATCTGCTGCAGCTGCAGGATTTTCAATAATCCTGGGGGCTGCACTTACTGTTAGGCCATATTTCTGGGCCCAGGTGGTGTATATTCTTTTTGGAATGTGGATTGTTAGTTGCGCACCGGGTATCATTACTTCACCGTATTCTGCTTCTGGCGGCATTCTAACTCGAACATCTTTTGTTAACTCTCTACGATCTGCCTGCATTGCAGTTATATCTGGAAATAGTTTGGCTATTTTCTCTGCCAATGTTCCGTAATACTCTTCCATCAGCCTGTAATGATCACCTGCAATGTACATTTGACTATATCCGCTAATTGCTTTGGTAATCGCAAGAATAGAAGCTTCATCATAGGTTTTGAGAAGTGGTGCAGTTGTTTCCCTATAGGCAAGTGCTGCATAGGCTGGCGGCAATTGGCTATACCCCACAATCAAAGAACAAACTCTTGCCATTTCTTCAGTATTTCTATAATGGGAACTTAGGCTTCCATAGGTCGCCTGGAGTGCTTGATAAAGTGCATAGCTTGATTGCAATGGAAGTCCGGAAAACATTTGGATTGCCTGTTGGGCTGTTGAAATTCTTGAAGCTGCCATGAATTTTTCTCCTTCTGTGGCAGCAGGTGATGCAGTTAGGTCAGTCATATATACCCCGAGTGCATCGGTGAAAGTTGCTCGGAAATTAAGATAACCCTGATCTCGCGCTATCATTTCATATTGTCTGACCAATAGTTCAACAGGATCCTTGGGCTGGGTTATCACTCTATCTGTTGCCGGATCAATCTGTCCAGGGACAAACGATCCAACTGCAACATATTGTCTCATAACTCTAGTCGCAACTTTTTTTCTGAGTTCGTCCCATTCTGGAGTGTGACTTATTATCCCTTTGAAAGCAGCCATCTTATCCGTGATCAAATCTATCTGGCTATTCAACAGTTGTCTGAACTGTGCTATGCGTTCTAATCTAAGAGCTTCCCCACCTGTTGTTCCTGCAGCATCCTGAGCTGCAAATACAAGTAGGTCAGTATCCAATGTTTCTATTGCTGCTGGGATTGCAGTATTAACAGATTTTACTGTATCCAAAAGTTGTTTCATTGCATCTCTATCAACATGGTGTGTTCTCATGAACACGCCAGCAAAGTTCCCAATTCTTGGATCCATCACGTAATAATCCACTTGAGCAAGATAACTTTCCAATCTTGGTACGAATATTTTTGCACCCAGTACTTCGTAGAAACTGCCGTTTCCTTCAATCATATTTTCTATTCTTCCTGCTCTAATGGTTGTTACTTTTTCCACTTCTTCTACTTCCGCACGATTGGGGATTTGGTAGCTTAAAATTTCCAGTGCTTTTTGATCTGGAGGAGGAGATGCGGTTAGCTTATCTCTCCATGATTTCAAAAGCCCAGCTAAATTTTCTTCTGGTGTTGGCACTCGTCCAACAACTGATCCTGTGATGGTTGGTAATGTAATTCCTCTTTCTTTCAGGAATGCTTCAACTTCATCAATTCGTGTTAAAAGTTCTTGAACTGTTATTGCTTTTTTGATCGTCGAGACACTTACAATGTAACTATTTACTGCAGTTGTTAGTCCATTTCCATGTACTCTTGCCAGTACTCCACGATCAGCCTGGCCAACCCATAGTTGGGCCATGACCTGAAGCAAATGATCTTCAAATAATTCCTTTACATCTGCAGGAGTTAGTTTGTCTAGTCCACTCAATTTTTTATCTCTGGCGTAACCCATCAGTATGGCAGCCATTTCTGGATTTGTGGATTTAACAACCGCGTAAAATTCTTCCATATACCCTGCTGGAAAAACACCACCATTGGCATCAAGGTCCTTTTTCATTCGTTTCCATAGGTCGATTGCTATCTGGTCTCTTGTTTCCTTTTCTCTTGTTTGAATCAGGCTGACAAACATGGTTGCACATGTTCTGGCAGAGGAACGGGTTTCTGCAGAAACATCCAATAAATCTGCCCGGCCAATAAGATTAACCAGTGGGGTAATAACCTCTTCAAATAGTTCCTGATCTTTTGTTCCAGTTCCTTTTAGTGCAAGTACTGCTGGTCTACCTGCTTTTACAGCTTCATGTACTTTTTCAAGCAATGTCAAAAAGTCTTCTACTTTAAGCGAGCCGACGATTGCCACATAGGATCGTATTATCGGTCCTGTTGGGTCTGGTCTTAATTGTTTGAGAAATTCCGTAGTAAATGCCTGTACAGCCTGCGGTGATCTATCCTGTAGATATTCCACGACGCGAGCTTTTGCTGCAGGATTTCCGGTAAGCATATATTCTTTGTAGGATTTGACTGCGTCTTCTGCTTTTCTAGTCAGGGTTCTTTCAGCCACAGGATGAGTTTGTGCCATAGCAATATTACCTCCAAGATTCTTTATATTTGTTCCGCTGGTCAACGTCAGCACACCAACAAGTGCTGCAGCTGCCACAGTATGACATCTTCCAAAAATTGATCGCTTTCTTTGTTGCGAGGGCAATTCGCCTAAATCGTTCTGGCCACTTCGATATATTCTTGTACCTGCCATCCTCTCCCTTCACGAATTCCCCCTAATAATATTGTGTGCGAAGACATTAAAAGGTGTGTTTCTTTTTATTGCACTCGCTACCGCTCGTGTTTTTTTGTTAGATGACGCACTTCGCGCGTGGGGTTTTGAAGGGGCGTCAGCCCCTTCAGAGAAAAAAAACAAATTAAAAGCCATGAATCTCCAATGGTTGATTTGGTTTGTCCACTGGTACACCGATTCTTTCGCCCCATTTTCCTGGTTCTTCGGTTCTGTGAAGTTTTCTCCATTGATAAAGTGCAATCATATTTAATGTTAACAATTGATTTGCAGGGTCTGGTCTAATGCGTTCTTCTGCAGGCATTCCTAATTTTTGATACAACTTTGCGATATCTTTTCCTAGTCTGTAATCTGCGGTTGCCTGTTCATTTAAAAATTCCTGGACTGCTTTGACATAAACACGAACAGCTGCCTCTGGTGCATCACTTGCAAGTCTAATTACTTCTCCTTTTTTACAATATTGAGGGTATTTTCTTTTCATAAATTCAACAAACTGGCCATCCTTGAGCAAGTCTTCATTTATTACAGTTACAAACGATCTTCCTATCTCCTCTTTTTTCAAAGCTGTAGGTGCTTGAGTTAATTCAACAATTTTTGCAGGGTCTGGAGATCCTGATCGGGCTGCATTTGCCAGGTCTGTTGTTTGGACAACTGTTCCAACGACTGGTCGGTCATCTGTTACTCCAAAAGCCGGGGATGCTGCAATTACTCTTGCCATCTCTCGTTTTCCAGCTTCATTTGGGTGCAATCTTTCTGCTCCATCTCTATATGCCGGAGCCAATTCTGCTGGGTTAGTTGGATTCCCCAAACTTTTCATGTCAACCACAGTAACATCCTTAAGTGCAGGATCTGTTTTTGCAAGTAGCCATTCATTCAACTGGGCCGTGTCTCTAATGGCTCGTTCAGTTGCACTTCCTGTTCCTTGCCATGGTGTAACAGTTAGGATTACCACTCGCATTCCTGCTTGTTGTGCAGCTTCTATCATCTCTCTAATGTTTTTTTGAATCTCAGTTACTGGTCTTCTTTGTGCAATATCATTAACCCCGATTTGTATTATCACAGTATCGTAGGGTGGTTTTTTTCCAAGTACATCTCTTCTAAATCTTGTTTTTGCCCCGTAGGAAGTGTCCCCGTTTACTCCGTAGACCTCAACAGCTGCCTTGGCTCCGCCCTGCCTTAATAATTTTTGAAGTTCCTGTCCATATACTCCATCTGCGCTTATGGAGTCACCAATTATCGCCACTCTTCTCATTGCTTCTGCTGGTGCTTCTTCAACTACCACTCTGGGTGCTTCCCATACTGGAATTTCATCTGCTTTTTGTGCTGCACCTTTTTTTGGATGAATCAACTGCCATCTTCTAATATATAATTCAGCAGCCGCCATGGTGTCACTATCAATGGTACCGCCCATGGCAAGTCTTTTTGCCAATGGTTTTGATTCATCTAAAATTGCTTTTAGTCCAACCAACTGTTCTATTTCTCTTCGGAAACTTGGATCAGTATTGGCTCCAAAATTTATTAGGAAATATCTTATGAATAAATCTGCAGCACGTAAAATCTCGGCTTGGGTTGATATGTCCAGTTTGGCATTCTGATCTTGGGTGAATACAAACAACTGGACAAATTCCGGATATTCGCTTCTTTGAGTTGCAGCCATTTGCTTAAGATAGGCTTTGAATGCAGGCACATTGGCAGCCAATTCATTGAATATGGCAACTGTTGTCTCTCTTTGTTGTTTTGTTCTTTCCGTTCCCCTTTGGTCTTGCTTCAGAAAGCCATCAATTTCTTCTTTTCTAGTTACAAGCGTGGTTGCAGTTCCTGCTCGGTCAGTTGCTGCTATCTGTTGTAATATGTATCTCTGGTCTACTTTTTTGAGACCTGGAGATGCAGTTCTATCGGTTGGTCTCCTGGTTTCTTCTCTTTTCCGTGCTTGTTCTTGCCTTCTTCTCTCTGCTTCTGCAGCAAGTTCCTGTCCTTTGTCTATAACTCTCTCCACAATACCAGGACCTGTTTTCTTAGGTGCACCCACTACTTTTGGGTGAAGCTTATCCCATAAAGCTTGCTGGATTCTTTTATCATTAAGCAATTCATCTTTCTTGGCTTGTGTCTGTGCATGTCTATATGCTTCATCTAAGGCAGCATTTACTTTGGCATCAACCTTGCTGCGGTCTTCTCTTTCTTGTGCACTTAGGGTTTGGCTAGTGGAAAACCTTTCACCATCAGTAAATATTATCACTATTGTATTTCCGCTAAGTGCTATCCCTGCAGTTGGTTTTGGCATGTAATACCACCTACTTAGTTGGATTCAAGCTCAGTAAGGCTTCTCCTATTTTGCCTCTCAAGAAAGTCTCATATTTGCCGCTGTCCAGTCTTGTTATGGCTCCGCCTTCGACTATTATTCCATTTTTTGTATATATCCCTGCAGTTACCGGGTTTTGAATCTCTTTCATAATATACCTTATGAACTCTGTCCATATCACATCGTCTTCAGAAACTCCAGGTTTCTGGTATTTAGCGCCAACTGCAGCAATCAGATCTTTCTCCTGAGCTTTTCTCATTTCAGCTAATAAGTCTACAAAATTTGCCCTAATCTGTCTTGCTGGTACCATGCGTCGTTCAATAAATGCAGCAACTTCCTCATCTGAAATCTGAACTGGTTCAGCAGTTACGTCTTCTGGTGCCTTAGCAGCTCGAGTGGTTGCAGGTGCTTCTCCTCTTGGGTAATGCAGTCTTTCCTCTTCTCTTCTTATCTGTTCTGGACGTTTTACCCCGCTTTTTTGTCCTCTGTCTGCTATTGCTTCTGCAGCAGTTCTTACTGTCTTTAATTTCAGCAAGCCTCTTGCTTGATAATCTGCTGCTAGGCTATCCAAATATGCGCTAAGTGCTTGTGGGTTGGTTGGTATGTTCTCTGAATGTAATTTCAAATCACCTAGAATAGCCACAAGATTTATGTCATACTTGTCAGCTTGTTTTTCAACCCAGTCCATTACTCCTGGATGTTGACCAGCAAAAGTCATAAGCTCTGGGAATCTGAGAACATTTGAATCAAGTTCTGCAAATGATCTTCTTCCAATCCATCCTTCTCTAATTGCCTCATCTCTGTAATTCACCATCGGAGGTGCTGGTTTTCCTGTTCTAGTTGCTTCAGCTACCAGAGCATTTCTTTCAGTAACTTTTCTTACTAACCATTCAACAAATTTCTCAGGATCGCCGTACACTCTTTCCGAGTCACGAATTTCAATTTGTTCCAAAGCAGCAAGGGCAACCGGATCTCCTTTGTATCTATCGAAAATTGCTCGTACTGCTGGCAGTAATTCTGGATTGTAGTAACTAGCCTGTTCATCCAAATATCCAAGAGCAGAAGTCTGGGATACTCCCCGTGTTCCATCTGCTGTTGGTATTGCAATGATCAGTCCTTTTCCATTTAAAAATTCATAAACTGCGTCTTCGATTTTTTGTCCTGCCTGCACTTTTGCCTGTATGGCTGCTATGCTTCCAGGTTTGCCTAATTCAATTATTGCTTGTTGTGCGTATACAACTGGCACATCTCCATTATTGACAAATCCCCAAAGTGCAATGAACACATCTTTCTGTTCTCCAACAAACATTGCAACCTTTTCTGGATAGGATCCTTCTGCAGTTGCCTGAGCCTGAAGATCCCTAAGGAATGATTCTTTAGTCACGCCGCTTGGTCTAGTTGGATTCGGGACGATCATTCCATATGCTTTAAACATCTCAGTTATTAGTGATTCTAATTTGGTATCATTGACTTCAGCTTGTAATCTTAGCTGTTCAATCACACCAACTCCAGTTAGAATCTGCACTGCTCGTTGAGCATAGGCATAGGGTATCTGGCCACTTTGAATCAGATTCCATAATACCCCGTAGGCATCAGGATTTTTCTGAAGTACACCAACTTCTCTCTGGTGGTCAGTTATGCCACAGTCGCTAAGGAAGGTATGGACAAGAGTGCTGCCAAAAGTATAATAGTACCCTTTTGCAAGCCAGTCTCCGGTTTTTCTGATCTCTGCCAGGTCAACCACTGTTAAATTATATCCTGGTTCGTAGGTTCTTCTCTGCCTTACTAATTCTAATATGGCCTCTGTTGAAATTCCCCATCTGTTTACTATGGCATCTAATTTCTTTCTGGTCTCTCCATCCGTATCTTGACCGGATTCGATTCTGGTAATATATTTGTTTACATCACCCATCTGCTCAGACATTTCTCTAACATCATCAAGTACCTTGTCCAACATTGCAGGGTGAATAAATCCGCCCTCTTTTTTCAGTGCTTCCTGCATATTCATTGGTCTGCGCTCTGGACTTTCTCCTTGCTGCTCTCCCTGGTTTTGTGGGAATAGGAATCTCCATCTATCCAGGAACATCCTAACATTAGGGTCTTTTATAATTGCTTCAGCATTTTCTTCTGAAATATCCACACCTAATTTCTCTCTAACCAATCTACGCCCTTCTTTTGCTGAGGTTGAGGTGCCAAATATTTCATTTATCAAATCTCCAGCTTGGCTCCATAGCCATCTACCAGGACCGCGTTCTATTTTTACATTTGGTTCTGTGAAAATGTTTGCAACTTTTTGTCCAACCCATGGTCCCCAATAATATTCAAAGAATGCAGCATTACCGATCCACAAAGCATATTGAGCAGCAATGAATGCCCTACCCCATGCAATTTTTGCACCCTCGACAGTCTGGCCTGCATCAACAGCTTCCTGTATCCTCGCAAGTCCTTTTCTACGAAGGGGACCGATCTTACCACTTAATGGTTCTCCTGGTTTTGCTCTCCAACCTCTAACAGGACCAAAACCATAGTCAACTACGGTAACCAAACCACTCGGTGCTTTTTCCCGTACCCAGCGCCAGGCAGCACCAGTTGCACTTCCAAATTCAGGTGCAACCTGTCCTCCTCTAGCCAAAACCTCTGCGCGATAGGCAGTAAGCACTGGGGCGTCGGTGTAAACTTGTATTGCACCAAACACATCACTAAAGTTGGTTGTCATTGTTGTAACAAAATTGGATACCTGTCCATTTTCCATTGCTCGTAAATTAAACATCACTTGATCAAAAGCTGTTCTTTGCTGTCTTGGGTTTTTCTGATTCCACTCAGCCAATGCAGTATCAACAACGTCGCTTGATACTGCTCTTCGATAATCTGCTTCCATCTCTGGCCCGTATCTAGCTCCGATCTCTCTTGCAACCTCGTCACTTCTCAAAACTTTAAGAATTATCTCTTTTATCTCTCCACCTTGTCTGGCTCTTTCCATTATTCTTTCCCGTATTAATCGGGTTATTGGAGCTTCATCTGGTATTGGAATTCTGCCTATTGCTTCCTGTGTTCCTCTAACCAGTCCATTTGCTTCTCCATCCAACATCTCTTTTGGAAGTTTGCCTGTGTCTGCTAATTTAACCAACATTTCCGCTCTTGCTTTTGATCCAATTTCTATCCCAAGTACTCTTTCAGTTGTTGCCAATGGTTGGGCTTCTGGTCTTGCCAACAGTTCTCCTGCATCTGCTATAACTTGATTTGTTTGTCTTAATCCCTGGGTAAGTTCTACTACTCTATCCAATGGTTTTCTCACTGCTTTTTCCCATGCAACTCTGGCACCATCTGTTAATTCCTCCACTTTCGGTACCCAGGCTACTTTCCCGGGAATCTTAGCAGGTTTTTTAACGACTCCCTCCTCACCAACACTTCTAAGCAATTGGTCTGCTCTAGCTAATTGTGCTTCAATAGTTTCCAATCCCAATCTAATTTCCTGTGTTCTCTGTGCTAAATCTCTTGGGGCGACTCTATCCAATCTAACCTGTCCCACCCCTTCTATCATGTATCCTGCTCCGTCCAATTGCTGTCTTAGTTCTGGTAATACAGCATCAAGTGCTGCTGCCCTGTCAATGGTTGCTTGCAATCGTGATGCTTCAGGTGAACCTGGGGGTACTCCTCCTAGTTCATCCTGTACTTGTACCACATCAATTGCGTCACGCTCGGCAACTAATTTTTCATATTGTGCTTGAGCTTCTTCTACTGCTCTCCCACTTTTTTCTACAAATGCTTTTCTCGGAGCCGCATCTGCTTTAACTAATTTCGGTTGCGCTTCTACAATCTGGCCTGTTAGTTCTGCTCCTCGTTTATTTGCTTCAGCAATTTTTGTTCTTGCTTCCACTACCTGTTTAAGCACAGGTGTTTCTAGAACATCCACAATTGCAGTTATATCCTCTGGTTTGAAACCTGCCTCTCTTAAACTACCATAATATTCAGCATCAGTGCGTCCACCTTTTGCCAATGCACTTCTTGTTTCGGTTTCTCTAAATGCGCGTGCAAGAGCAGGGTCATCAAATGCAGCTTCTTCCAATGCTGCACGAACATTTTCTCTTGCATATAATCTTTCCATCAATGTTCTTGCGTGTTCTCTTAATCCTGGTGCAAGTCTTGAATCATTTGCTCTTTCATAGAGTCCTTTGAAAAGTCCTACAACTTCACCAGTGGCTGCATGAATTCCCTCGGCTTCCCGAATTCCTTCCTCTGTAAGTGCACCTGTTCTATCCAGGTATTCTGGTCGTGATCGTATTTCTGCCAATGCTCTTGCACGTTGTTCTGTTGTTCCCACTCTTGTCAATACTCCTTCAAGATCACCTGCGGCTTGTTCTACAAAACTTTCTGGAGCCTGAATGTCCTGGGGACCTCGTGCCTTTGCTGCTTTTTCTGCTGCTCTTTTTGCTTTAAGCTCAGCTACTCTATCCAAAATGAAATCAGGAGTTACTGCGTCTATTGTTCTACGAACTGTTCCACGACTAGGTGGTAATGGTCTCCCTCCAGTTCCACCACCGTCGGTTACAACTGGTCCTCCAGTATCTCCAGCCCCTGCTCTTGGTACTGGGGGTCTACCACCACCTGTTCCTTCAGCACTTCCAACGATCTGTGGTGCTCTACCTCCCATTTCTGGTGATCGTCCTCCCATCATTGTTGGAGTTCTGGTTCCAGGCATGTCACCTGGCGGAACTCGTCCAATCATCTGAATTGGTTCTCCACCAACTACTTGTACTTCGTAAACTTCAAGTGCTTGCACTTCCTGCTGTACAATATCTCTTGGAACAATTCTTTCTAAATCTGCCAATGCTTTTCTGTAGATTGCTTCAGAAATTGGATTTGGTCCTTTTTTAGCTGCATACTGCACCGTGGTATTTTCAAGCAACCCATCAATGATTGCTGCCACCTCTGGACTCTGTGCTCGGATTTCTGCTAATCTTGCTTTTGCAACTGATTGTCCTGCTAAAAGATCACCAACAAATCCTTGCAATGTGACTCCTTTAGTTGCCAGCCAATTTGCTGCTTCCTGGAATGGTCCAATTCCTGTTGGACCAGGTGTTGTTGGTGGTTTCTCAAATGTTCTTATGGCCTTAGCCATTGCATCTTCTGCTGAAAGATAAACAACTGAAGAATCAGGTGCTTTAAGTGCCTGCTGCATTGCAGGGTTTTGTATAAGACTATCTACCGCACCTCGAACATGTTCAGGCAATCCAGCTATCATTGATTCTCTAACTGCTGGAGCTGCACGAACATATCCTCTTAAAAATTCCAATAAAACTTTTGGATTGCGAAGTCTTGCAACTGCTGGTGTTTCTGGAACCACTGTTGGGTCAACATCAACAACTGGTTTTGGAACTGTTGGTGCCAATTCTTCTGCTGCTGCGTCCAACCTAACTTCTGGTACTGCTGCGCTTCTTGACCGTAAGTAGGCTCCACCCATATGCAACCAGGGGAATAATGCCATACCTGCGTTGAATAATCCGTTTTTGATATCTCCCCTTTCAAATGCTTCGTAGGATTGAGCACCCATATATACTGTCATTCCTGCTCCAACAGTTATGGATGTTCTTCCGAGTGTTGTTGCTACGTTCGTTAATCTTACTGCAGCTTCTGTTTCTTCTGCAATTCTTGCTGCTGTTGCTGCAGTTCTGTAAACTCCATAGGCTCTTCCTAATCCCCCTGTTGCAACTGTTAATCCCATCATAACCCAGGTCTCAGCTGAAACTGCACCATTCACATGATGTTCAACATAGGCACCATCTGCCTGCTGAGCTAAAATCATACCAATACCTATTTCTGGTTGAACAAACGTAATGCCCAATGCAATAAGTGTGTATGCTGCATTTGCACCCCATCCAACATATCCGGAAATTTTTTGTATATCTTTCCATGATGCTTCAGCCTGAGCAAGAGCAGCTTCACCTGCTCGCACATCTCCAGCTCGGAAAGCGCCAACTGCCTGCATAACTGCAGTGCGTATTCGGTGTTGTTCATTTACATAGTCAACGCCCTGCTGGCTAATGTTTCTACCAGGGATGCTAAAAATTGCAAGTTCCATCAGTCTGGCCGAATCAACTAATCTTTTTTGTAGTTCTAATCTTTCTTTTCTTCCTTCTGCTTTTCCGTATAATGTTTCACGGAAGGCACCCATCTGAAGTTGGAAATAGGCTTCATATTGTCCATCCCGTTCTCTCAATGCTCGTTGTCTTCCCTCATTTACCATGTCTTCAAATGGTGTTGATCCCCAGGTCTCATCCATTGAGGGTTGAACATAATAGGAACCTTCCATACCATACTTTTTCATTGCTGCAACTCGGTATTGCATTGCTACTTGGTACTGAAGTTCTGCTCCTTTAGTGTCTCCAGCCAGTATGGCTTTTTTCGCCTGTTCAAGTGCCTGGGCACACCTATCAAGGGAAGTTCTAGTTTCAGATGTTGGTCCTCCAACTGCGTCATCCAAAAGACCTGATGTTTGTGCTACCATGCTTCGGTAGACTGGATTGAGTTTAAGCTGGCCATCAATGGCAACATAGGCCGTTGCAAGTCTCTGTTCTGCTTGGAAATCATCAATGTATTTTTGATAATCCTGAATAATTCTGGCTTCATCCCCCCCTCGTCCTGCTCTGAAATCTTCAATTCTTTTTTGCAATTGTACTCTTCTCTGTTCCAGTGCTGTTAATCTTGCAACAGCTTCTGGCGGCATATCCAGAGACATGTAATGTAAGGACGTACTTCTGGAAGTTTCCTGCCATTCCTCTCTAACTACCCCGTCTCCGCGCCACTTGTAACCAACAATGCTACGTTTACCGATTTTAAATTCAGGAACATTATCATACATTCCATAGACCGAAGCCATTCCTGTGTGAAGTTGATCCAAACCCTCGATCATCTGATCGAACATCATAGATCGGGTGGATGCGGCCACAGCATTTCCAAATCGTATATTGAATTCAACCACTGACGAATTGAATGCAACAAGATTACCTGTTGCAGCTGCTCGTCTCATGTCTTCAAGAATTTCTCTAAGTGGTCGTGTTCCCTTAAGCAATGGGTCTCTTGGTTCGGCTGCTTCTCTTCTTTCATAGGCAGTAACATCTGCAATGTCCACCAGAACATCCTGGCCAGTTGCACTTCTTCCGGCAATTACTTTTCCAGGTGGTGCTTTTTCCTGCATTCTTTCTTTTCCATTATACATTGCAAGTATTCTGTCGTATTCTACTGTGAGCGCATGACTCATTCCAACAAGATCAACGCCTTCTAAAAATTTCGAATTTGCAGTTTTATGTTGAGTTATTGTTTTTGCAGCCATTTCCAATCTAATGGCTTCGAGCATCCTGTCTCTACCCTGCACAATACCCGAAACACTGCTGCCAGCAAATATCTCATATCTCCATCCTTCACTTTTTGCTGGAATTTTTTTGGCAGGATCTGCTTCAACTTCCCCACCATAGTAATCACTGAGTAAAGCCAAAAGTGTAAATGCACCATCATAATTCTTTTTTGCTAATCTTGATTTTACTACTCCAATTGCCTGCACCACAGTTTCTTTTCCGTTTGGTCGTGCTACAGCCAATTTTTCCAATCTGCTTATTTCTCGTTCTACGTAAAGATCACGTGCATCATTGAAACTTCTAACAAACACATCATCCACACCAAGTTCATCAACCTGGGTTTCCCCTCTTGCTGTTGCAGCCAATGCCCTTTCCATCCCTCGTAATTTTGGTAAGTCTGCCTGTCGCAGTGAGGCGATTTTTCCTCCTTTTTTGACTGCCAATAATTCCACTGCATCCACATACATTGTGAGCAGAGTCAAAACTTTTGCAGCTTCCTGGCCTTTCCCTTCCCGTGCCAATGATTCTGCATAATCCAATGCGGTTCGTATGACTTTTTTCTGCATCACCATTCCGGTTCCCCAATCTGCCCAGGTCTCTCTTACTCTTGCAGAATCCAATTGGAACTGATGGTAGACCATGCTTTTGTTGAACTCTTCCTGGCCATTTCCTCCTCGTATTTCGGTATCAATTGCCGATTCCATACCTCCAGAACCAGCCCATTCTTTCTTGTATTTTTTAATCATTTCAATGTATGTTTTAACCATGAGAAGCAATCGTCTTGCATCTGCCAACTCCCCTCTTTCTATTCGTTCAAGTATGGTGGTCAGCACTGCCCGTATCCTCTCATTTTTTTCACCCTGTTTGCCAACATATTGGCCAACAAGTCCATCTGTTTCTGCTTTAACATTTGCAAATTGCAATTCACTTGTGAATCTAACCAGCATACCCGGTGTGGGCGTTCTGTTATTTCTTATCACACTCATTATCTCTTCGTAGGATGGAAGATAGTCTCTTAGTCTGTCAAATGATTGTCTATCTAAGTTTCCAACCATTATGCAAAGAGCAGCCATCTTAGTATTTCCCTGGTCCAGGGCTTGCAATGCTCTAAGACCAAACCACTCTGGTGTTCCTTCTCTTATCTCCCCTTCTCTTGTTTTTCCTCTTAGTAATTTTGCACTATCTCGGAGAACAGCCACCTTTTCTCCCATTACTGGAGCATCCAACGTTCCAACTAGTGCAAAATACCCTGCAGTGATTCTACACATTTCATCGTAGGTTGCGAGTGGTCTGTCTTCCCCTCTGAGTTTTCTTACTAATGTGTCAACTTCATCCCGCCAGGTATGATATTGTTCTGCGGCCAATGCAGCTGCACCTTCTCTTAATTGTCGTGATGGCAACAAGGCTGCTGACATGCTTTCCAAAAATGCAATACTTCTTTCCTTTACCTGAACTCTTAATTCAACGAAATTACCTTCAAATTTTTCCAATGCCTTATCATCGGCTCTTGCCTGATCTTCACTGTACACTCCGTTTCTGTCACCAATCTGGTGGCGTTCTAAAATAAACGCTGTCAGGTTATCATAAATTCTAACTGTGTTATCATCATCAAAAACATAGCAATCAAAGTTATCAGTAAGTGCTTTGTGTGCTCTCAAAATAGCTTTTGCCAATCGGTCATATTTACCTCCGAGTTGCAAAGCAGCCCATTCTGCAGCATCCTGTACTCGCGACATGGTCTCTTCTGGATTAAGTTCGCCTCTTCTATAGGTTTCTGGCAATCCTCTTTCCACAAATTTTACTGCAGATACGAAAACAACACCAAGTGCTTCCATTCTTTGTTGTGCTTCTGTCAGCATTATCCATGCTTTGGCAGGATCAGTGCCAGCCATTTCTCTTGCACTTGTAATATACTTCTCTATTTGGTGTATTTCAAAGTCAAATCTCTCCTTAAAAATAGGCACTGATTCTAATTTCATTGAACGTAATATTCCCATTAATGTGACCACTTCTTTTTCAAGGTCAGTAACAGTTCTGGGTGCAGGTCCACCAGAAACTCGCTGAGCATATTCTCTAAGACCTTGAATGGCTCCTTGTGCTTCTCTCAGAAATTGTTGTAATTCTGCTATTTCAGCTTGATTATATGTTATGTGTATGACTAATCTATCTTTTTTGTCAGGTTGACGTTCTGTTTGTGACATGCCACCACCTTATGAATAGGATTTACAAATAAATACGAAGTCGCGTAATCTTCGTGTGCGTGTCTCATCGTCCACATTTTTTTTGTCTGTGACATCCTTCTGCCAAGAATTAAGTGCTTGATAGAATTTTCTTATCTTAACGACTTGAGGAAACATGCTGTCAGGTTTAATCTTTGACGCATCCCATCTGGAGAGAAAGCCTTCAAGAGTAGAAATAGTTTTTCCGACACGTTTTATGGTCTCAGCTTCTACTGAAGCAACATCCGTTTTGACCGGTACACTCACGACCTTAGTTGGTTTAACCTTAACAACGACTTTCTTTTTAGCCATGGTACGCACCCGCAATAAAATTATATCGCCGGTTCTTTATAAATGTGACGAATTGAAATTAAGAAGAGAAAATACATAAAAAGGCATTACTTGGGATTAAGATCTCTTACATAAGTTAGGGTCATGCTTCGTATTACCTGTTCTGCTCTGCTGTAATCCACAGTGACATCGAATCCTGTTTCTGTTTTGGTAACTGTTATCCCTACACTTTTCAGAGAACCCTGCACAGTTGGATTTTGTGCTGCAGTTGAAAGTTCCCTATACCATCTTGCCTTTACTGCACCAGATAGCTGTTCTTTATTCCCTGTAAATCTGGAGGTAAGAACACCATTTACCGCAGTCCCATCTGCACCTGTATCAGCAAGAAGACTTTCAAGTACGCTGTCTATTTTCCCCCCAATTCTGTTGCCAGTAAAGAATGCCTGTCCATCCTGTTGTAAACTGTCAGTTGTTAAGGTTGCCTGGGGCGCAGGCTCACTTATCTGCACCATCAAACCAGAACCAACTGCACCATTTACTCTTGGACCGTAGGCTGCTGGGCTGTAGTCAGTTGTTTTTCCTCCTGCTTTTTTATGTTCCACAACCATTCTGACAAATTCATCTGATCTGTCCACATTTAATCTATAGGGTGAGGCAGCACTTGTAAATTCTAAGAGCAGTTGTTTAACATCGGTTTGAACAACACAAATGTCCAATGATGCTTGGCTGAGTTTAAGTCCACCCAATTCTTTTTCCACTGATTTGCGTTGGAATTCAACTTCTGTATTTTTTACCCATCCTTGGGCTGTTGCAGTTTCCATGGTTGTCTGAAGTGCTACTGTCAGAACTTCATTGGGAACACTTTCCATTACTGGATTTACTGTTTGCTGAACTTTCGCAGCTTCCCTAACAATATTTTCTCTTAATAGATTAAGGAAGGCATCTCTGTTCTGTTCTACCACGTGGTATCTGGCATCGCCAACTTTTCCCATTGCAAGTCTCAATTCTGCTGTTCCTTTACCTTGAGATAAAAGGAATTGAACATTGCTCAAATCATAGACATTGGTGGCAGTCATTACCTGGTTTTCCAATTCACTTACCAGGAAACCTGTTTGAGCCCACCTTGCTCTATTTTCCGGTGAGTTCAAATATTCATAGCTGATTTTTACTCCCTTTGCTTCCTCTGCCATAAGCAGTGCAACAAATCTATCTGTTTGGTGAGTGTTTAATCTAAGTCCATCGCTTATTGCATTATATCCCAGTTCAATGGTGCAGCAAACTTTCATTCCTGGTTTCCATTTATCTGGTTCAACTGGTTGATATGCCTGGACCTGTTCAACTGTTTCTACTCCAAGTGTTTTGCAAGTTCCTGGAACTGGGCTTGTGCTGGTGCTGCAATTTGCTCCTCGTTCGTCACCCAAGTCCTTAACTTCAGTAACCACTTTCATTGTTTTTCTTTCTTGCAAAAATACCAGGACATCTTTTCTACTTTGCAACCAACTCAATCTTGCCTGTGCTGAAACATCATCCTTTTCATCTGGTAATTTTTGTCCAACTCCATAGGCACTTCTATAATATTCAGTGCCTCGTTTTGCCAATCTATCTGGAATATCGTAACTATCATGAATAACCCGTCTAACTTCTTTTTGTGCTTCCACTGGCATTAGCCATGACCATGGTCTATACCAATCTCTGCTTTCCACATAAACCGGTCCGCCCAATGCATGTACTATGGGTGATGGCCAGGAAAGCGGATTAAGGGATAATTGTTCCTGTCCAAGCATGTTTCCTCCAAGTACTGTTAATACTACTCCCTTTACAGCCAAACCGGCAACTCCCCGAGCCCATCTTGGCCAGATTGTTGGATAGTAGGCACCATGTCCATCTTCGGTGTGATCCCTGCTCATCACTCTCCCGGTTGGTTCGTGTCTCAAATAATTAATATCATTGCCTATGGTGTGGTCCCACACTTTTCTGCCTTTCTGTCTCCATCCTCTTCCACTCAAAGTATGGTAGGCCAATCGTTGTTTGAATCTGGTCCATCCACTTTCTCCTCTTGTTACTGGATTATCTATTTCCGAGGTGGATTCCCAAACTCGTACTGCTTCCAATCGTTGAGCATCAGAAAGACCAATAAGAGTTTCATAGTTGCGTTGATTCATTCTTTCAACAACATTCAATGCAGCTCGTCTTAATGGGAAAGCATGATTATTACGTGTTTCTCTTAATTGAACTTCTACAAATTCCTTTGTAACTTCCATCTCCCTTAATGCAGAAGCTATCATTCTCAATCTGTTTCTTGTTACATCTGGTAGTTGTGCAGTTCCCATGTCCAGTTCAAAAGCTGCTAATCTTGCTGTGAAATCCGCCACTCTTGGTTGTAATATGGTAGCATAGTCTGGTCGCACTGGCTGTGGTTGGACTGGTTGTCCCACTACGGCCGCTACCGGCGCTGGCTGACGTAAGTATTGGGCCAGTTCTTCTTTTTCAACAAGGAATTCCTGAGCGCGATCAAGGAATGCAGTAACAACAACATTTGGTAAACGTTCTGCTATTCTATCTGCAACTCCTTTGAGATCTGCTCCTGCCTCCTTATGTTCAATAAGCAATGCTCGGAAATGATCAACAACCTGTCTTGTTGCAGCAGCGGTGCTTGCTTCTGAAGTGAATCTTTCCAATTCTACCTGCGATTCGCGATGTTCTCTCTGTGCCATCTCCAGGTCTGCTCTGGCATTAGTTTCGTCTATATTAGCCTGCTGGATTATTCCGAATTGTTGAGTTAATAACGGATCAACAAGTCTTGCCCGGCCTTCTGCCTGATCTACTATTCGATTGTATTCCCTTTCTGTTCTTTCTCTGTTTCGTGTGGCTGCTTGTCTTTCTGGTTCGCCTGCTGCAGGATCAGCCATCAAACGTTGTTCTTCTCTAACTGCGTCATCTCTAGCCACTCTAAATCCGTCAATATGATTCCTAATATCTCCTTCAGCTGTTGTTCTTGTACGGGTGGCAGCATCAGCATTATCCTGAAGCTCCCCTATAACCTGATGAAGTCTACTAACCTGTTGTTCTCTTGTTTCTCGTGCTCTTGCGTACTCTGCATTATATCCCAAACCCGGCATATTTACTGTTGGTGTCATATCGCTGGTCTGAGTTGTCAAAATAGTTGTAACCAATCCGCTGAACTCTTCAACTGCTCGTTCAAGAGGTTCTGCAGATCTTCTATACAAATAGGTGGATGCATAATCCGAATCCAAAAGAGTTGCCTGAACTATTTCCTTTGAATCCGTGAATGTTCTTTTTGTTGATAAATCCTTAACCACCATTCCGATAAATTCTCCTTCTTTACCTGAACTTTTTCTTTGAGCAACTGCTTCCAAAAATCTCATAAAAACTTCTGGCGGTCGTGGTGTCCCGTTCTGCCAATTTGGTCCATCCCAAATTTGCGGCATTCTCATCATGGTTGAGTATATGATGTCAAGATCATGGGTGGAAAGATTGCCTATCATATGTCTTCGGTTTGTTCTTGCTGCATTAAGATGACCTGCCAATTCCTCTCTTCTCCTTGCCATGCTTCTTGCATAGTCCACGTCATTTTCTTCTAGAGGTGTTCTAACTGCTGCTGAAGCTATTGCCTGAACAAATCTTTCATTGCAAATAGTTTCTCTAATTAGCATATCAGGTGTTCCAGTGACATCGGTTCTGCTCTGTCCCCTTCTAATTGCCTCAATGAATGCTTTGTTAAAATCAGTTGTATTATTTCCACTGGTAGCTTTTTGGTCTGGTGTTTGGCCTGCTCTTTGGCGAGCTCTCTCCACTGCTTCTACCCTTTCGGCTTCATTTCTATTGAGCCTTTCTCTTCTTTCGTGTCTACCTGGAACGTAACTTGCCATCCAATGTCCTGCTCTGCCTACTGGACCTCCCGTCATAATTCCACCTACCTCTAGCTGTTTTTCTGTTTCTATTCTATTTAATACTGTTTTTAAAAGTATCATTTCGTGGTTTTAATATTTTTCAGCAACTTGGTTGTTTATATAGATTTGTCACAAAATTAGCCCACTATGTTTTCAACAATTTTTGCCGGTTCGAATCTTTCCAAATCATCATATTTTTGGCCAACACCCACATAAATTATGGGTATCCCGGTAGCCCGGTTTATGGAAAGCATTGTCCCGCCTTTTGGATCACAGTCAAGTTTTGTTAAAATTACAGCGTCAATGCCAATCTCTTTGTTGAAAGTAGCTATCTGTTCAATTATGGCATTGCCTGCAATGCTTTCTCCAATATAAATTTTGAGATCCGGTTGAATAACTCTACTCATTTTTTTTACTTCATTTATCAAACTTATGTTTGTATCCTGCCTTCCGGCAGTATCAATAAGCACAGCATCAATGGCATGGGCTTTTGCATGATTTACCGCATCAAAAGCTACCGATGTTGGATCGCTTCCATAGTCTCGTTTTATTATTTTTATCCCTAATCGATCTGCATGCACTTCCATCTGTTCAATTGCCGCTGCCCTGAATGTATCTGCTGCTGCAAAAATAACTTTCTTTTTATTGTCCATTAAAAGTTTTGCAATCTTGGCAATGGTGGTTGTTTTACCAGCACCATTTATGCCAATGAGCATTATTTTTACTGGCTTATCCAGTTGTTCAACTTTTTCTAAAATGTCAAATGATTTTTCATTTGTTAGAACATCAACAAGTGTTTCTTTTATTTTATCACTGATAAAACTTTGTAGTTTGTCTTTTGGTATTTTTGCCCCAATTATTTTTTCATTTAACTCCTGTTTTATTCCTTCAGCAACACCAATATCCACATCCGCTTCGAGCAATTCAAGTTCGAAATCATCAAGCATCTGTTTAACGTCATTTTCTTTTATCTCCACTTCTCGTGTGATTATACTTTTTACTGTGCTGACTATCCCCAGTTTTATTCTTTGCTTCTCTTCTTTTTTTTCTACAACTGGTTCAGGTTTTTTTTCAATTTTTGGTGCAGTTGGTTTTTCAGGAGCCTCGATTTTTTTTATTTCAGTTTTTTGAATAGTTGATTCCACTTCAATTTTTTCTTTGACTAGAGAGGTTACTACCACCCTTTCCATTTGTGGTTTTTTCTCTTCAATTTTTGGCTTGGGAATATCTGCCTGTTTTTTTATTTCTTTTTTTTCTGAAATCGGCGCAGTTTTCTTAGCCTCAATTTTTTCAGGAATAGGTTCAAGTTTTTTAGTTGTTTTTTCCTGTTGTGGTTTTGAAATTTTTTCATCAGGTTTTTTTATTTCAACCTTTTCTTTTTTTTCAACTTTCTGTTCAACTATTTCACTCTTATTATCCTCAGTTTCTTCTGATTTTTTCTTGGTAAGGCCTTCAATAAAGCCGCCAATTTTTTTCTTAAGAAAGTCAAACATATTTTCCCCGCAGAATAATGGCAGTAATCTCTAAAAAAGGAGATTCAAAAGAAAGTTTTGCTTTCAAGGCAACCCTAGTTCTTTTTATTAGATATAGTCTTCTCTGATGTTTCCATCAACTGTTCTATTAATCTGAGTTTGAGTTTGGAGTTGCTGAAGTTGTCCACTTGCTTCTCTAAGTTTAAGTGCAATTTTATTGAACTCTTCAGTTAGCTTTTCAACCGCCTTCTTTGTTGCGTCTATTCTTTTTCTGATTTCCTCGGTGGCTTCTTCCTTGCTCATTTCAACCAGGTATTCTGCAC
This sequence comes from Candidatus Bilamarchaeum dharawalense, assembly GCA_902386555.1. Lineage (GTDB taxonomy): Archaea > Micrarchaeota > Micrarchaeia > Anstonellales > Bilamarchaeaceae > Bilamarchaeum > Bilamarchaeum dharawalense. Next base: position 27,801 of record CABMJJ010000003.1, on the reverse strand, counting down.
CTATTGGTACCATTACCCTAGTCTGCATTAGCTGCCCTCGTACCAATGCTCCACCACCTATCGGAACAAGTATTCTATCGGCACTCATGTTCTCAACAGTTTTAAGTGCGTTGTTAAGATCAATGGTAGTAAGACTCACCCGTTCGGTTTCTCTCTTAATAAGATTAATCTGTTCCCTATAAACAGCCAGTTCGTAACTAAGCTGTGCCTGTACTTCAGCAGGTGATGTCATATTATTTCCTCTTAACTACCCCTTCTCCACCTTTTCAATTTTAATCTTATTCCTTTTCACTCCATTTGTGGATCCGAAGAGCGCATAGGTCTTGTGTTTGGCATCTGCTTCGCTTTTTGCCTCGACTTTTTTAGTGAATGCTCTTTCCCCACCCTTTAGAGTTATCTTTCCGCTAACATTGAATACCATATTCTCACTCCCTTACTAAATTAAGCGCGTCTTCCATTCTTCCTATTTCGTAGGCTGTTGTATTTTCACCAACAACATAACCGTTTTTGTTGACCACGGCACCATAGGATACAAATCCGGTTCCGGTGTTCATCGTTCCCTTATTTCCGCTCACCTTAAGTGCATCATTTAATTTTACCAGTTCATCCTCACTTGCCTTAAAATGTGCAAGATATCCAGTGTTTGTTGCTATGCATGCACTTCCAACTGTGGTAAATTCGGCGATGGTCATGGGAACAAGTTCCACACCCAAGGTCTCTTCAATTTTTTTTCTATCTTCTCGTTCCACATTGGGGTTGATTATCCCGCCTTTATCATTTACTGCTATGTTATTTCCATAGGCATTAAACTTGCTAGATGATATGTGAACATTAAGACCAATTTTTTTAAGGCTCTCCACTTCTTCTGATTTTACTATATTTGGCAAAACAACTCCATGGGAATTCATTGCAAGATATACTCCCAGAAGGTTGGAGTCGCCCATTCCAATTTTTACTATTTTAGTTTTAAGTGCAGCCTCAACAACCTCATCAAGTTTTTTCATGCTGTCAATGGGCAGCATGGTTACTTCGTCATTTGTTCTGATGAACATCCCAATCCAGGGATTTCCATAATAGGCAGTTTTCATTTCTTTTGCTCATCCTTCTTTTCTTCTTTTTTTGCCTCTGCTTTCTTCGGTTCTTCGATTTTTTCATCTGCCAGGTAGGCCCTGATGGATTCCTCTTCTTTGATTAATCTAACCTTCACTCTTCGAGGCGGTCTCTGAATGCTATGTGCCCATATGAACTTGTTTAAATTCTCGCTCAGCACAATTTTTTCTCCAGCAGCTTTCATGTGTCTTGTGATGAATGCTCGTAGTATCTTTACTGCTCTTGGGGCTCTTTTATTTCTTATTGTTTCGTAGGCATCTCCAAGGGGTACCGTGTAAATTCGTTCCAATTTTGCCATAAATTTCACCTTCCTATACCCTAATCCTCTATCCGGAGTTTATCTGTTCTCCAGTCCCTTCTTCTTCTATTGAAGCTTACCTTTCGTTTTGTTCTGATTATCGCAAATGCAGGAATTCTTTTTATTTTTCTATTGGCCTTTGCCAGTTTTTTCTTTTTTTCCAATCCTTTTTTTCCCATATTATCACCATGCCCTCCTTTTGAGGAGGTTCAAAAGGAACATCGGTTCCTTTTATTTTTTATGAAACGTTATTGTTGTTTTGGTTTCTGTTTGTTCTTTTATTGCTCTAAGGAGCGATAGCAAATCGACCTCATTCATCTTTCGGCCGGTTCGTTTGTAATAAACCAACACATTTTTTGCAGCAGTGAGGTAAAGTTCCTCATTTGCAACAGCAACATTCATTATTCTATTATATGCTCCTTCTTCCAATGCGACTCGTAGGGTTGCCTTGAGCTGCTCATTGGCTTTCTTTGCCTCGAGCTTTTTCTTTTTTATTTGCTCAAGCTCTTCCTCTTCACTCATATCATGCGCACTCTTTTGCAGAAACGTCAAGTAACTTTCTTCCTTTTGGTGAAAGTATCCTGCCGCTTTTTTCTTTAGTCAGCAAACCTGCTTTTTCAAGTTCCTGCATGGCCTTTCTTATGGTGGATCCACCTGCTGGCATATGTCTGCCCGGTCTAACTCCTCGGCGTTTCTTTCCACCATAGTGCCTTCTCAATCTTTGTACTCCAACTGTTCCATTAACATAGAACTGTCTTAGTATGGAAGCGCATCTTAGATACCAAAAGTTATCTGTTTGTGGCGGTCTTGCTGCATGTGCACCGCTTTTTACTAAACCAACATAACTTGGTTTGTGAATTTTCAACTCTTTCAGTTTTTCAGCTGTCTTTTCTATTAATCTGTTTGCATCAACATCGAATATTGTAACCATTTTATACACCCTAAAAGGATCAAAATCCCTTTTCAATCTCCTTTTTTCTTCGTCTTATATTGCAACTTTTTTACTGATTTTTTAGACGGAAAATTGGATACTTTGCAGGCATGAATTTAGACATAACGCTATTAAAATCTATCTTTTGAGACTGGTTGATATTTTTCTGTATCCTCCTGCAATCTTTACCAGTCCTCTAGTATTATAATTATTATACCTGTAAGCCTTGTTGGTGTCGAGATGGTAGATGGTGCTGAAAAATTTCTTCCTAAGGAAGTTGGAGATTCGCGTGGATTAATACTCTTCATATTGGGTCTGGTTCTTGGTCTGTCAGTGATGTTTTCCATGTTCTATTTTTTTGGACATTGCTCAGGTTCTGAATCGGGAACTGCCAAAATTATACCACTAACCAATTTTGGATCCAATGGATCTGGAGGTAGTGGTGCAAATTCAGGTAGTTCTACTAACGGTCCCTGGATTATTCAAGATTCCAGCGGAAATGTATTATCCTATGGTGGTAATAATAATCAGGAAACAACTGTATTCAGAGATGATAATGGAAATGAGCGTGAAGTAACCTGCTATACCTCGGTTTATTGCGTTGAAAGATGTCCTGATTGTAATCGAACTCAAGATAAACCCTGTGATTGTAGAAAAACCGATGAAACCTGCGGTTGGATTGTAACTGCCACTGGTTCCAACTCTGGTTCTGCGTTGACAAGTTTATTGTCAACCTATACGAATCTCAACAGAACCTTCCTTGGTGACTGTTGTGAAGGTCTTCGATGTGTTGCTGGTAAGTGCAGTTCTGATCAATGTGTGCCAGCTACACACATGTGCGGTCGTGGACCCCCAACAACTCTAGTTGCAAACATTCCTGTAAACTATGGTGATTGTTGCGATGGTTCCGAATGTATCAATGGTTACTGTCAACCAAACGAATGCAATAACGACGGGGAACTTTGTAACTTCGGTCCCCAATCCCTAACCCATGCAAATACCAATCAGGTTGACTATGGACCCTGCTGTGATGGCTATCAATGTACCAATGGTTATTGTAGACCACCAGAATCCTGTCAAAACGGAGGTCAGTACTGTGGTGTGGTTTCAACCTATGGCAACACCTACACCAATAACATCCCTACAAACACAACTGACTATGGAAATTGCTGCGAAGGTTTCGAGTGTGTGAATCATGTTTGCACTCCACCAAATAGCTGCGGGCAGGTAAGTGATCCGTGTAATGTTACTGCCCCTACCTATGTTGCTGCAAATATCCCAGTAACAAGTACCTGCTGTGAAGGTCTGCTTTGTACCAACGGTTACTGTCAGGAGAAACAATGTCAAACTTCAGGAACCTGTCTTGAAGAATCTGACTGCTGCGAAGGCTTCTACTGCAGTGAAAACTATCAATGTACTGAACAATGCACTCCACAGGGTGGCAACTGTAAAAACAATGAAGATTGTTGCTCAGGTTACAGTTGCAGAGATTATTACTGTACTGCACCTTGCCGATCACTTGGCTACTCCTGCAGTGACAACAACCCCTGCTGTTCCGGATATATCTGCAGTGCCAATGGAGTGTGTACTACTCAATGTGCTGACACCGGTGGTACCTGTGCCACAAATGGTGATTGTTGTTCTGGTTATTGCAGAGACGGACTTTGTTCTAAAGTATGTCAAACCTCAGGAACATGCACCTCTGATTCTGACTGCTGCGACATGTACTACTGTAGTGATAATAATCAGTGTGTATATGGCGGAGGAGGCGCTGCTGCACCTTGTGCCAAGGCAGGCGAATCCTGCAGTGCACAACAATGCTGTTCTGGTTCCTACTGTGACACTGGGAAACTGGTCTGCTATGCAATAAATTAATTTTTATTTTTCTTTTTACCTATATTATAAAACTGTGTGCCCTACTATCTCTTTATGACAACTCGTAAAGGACCATTTGATTTTGTTATGGACTTAATTCGTCCTACAAAAATCGACCTAACCTTTAGCCAACCCTATCTCCCCGAATATCACCACCCAGATGATCTGAAATCTGGTTACCAAAGATTTACCGGAGCTTCCTGGAGAAAACCAACGGCAGATACTCCACCTGAGAATATTGATCCAGAAACCGGTTATGTAAAGATTGGTGGGCATAATGCTCGGGATGTTGCTTTACCAAAAGATGCATTTGCTATTGCTCCATGCGAGTGTAAGGTTCTCTGGTTTTCCAAAGGCGATAAGAAAGACGGCGGAGCCATAAAACTGGAGTTCTATCTTCCTGATGAAAAAACAGGAGCTCCAAAAAAATACATCATGCAAATTGCTCATCTTGACAATCCTCAGGTAGAACGAGGGGATATCATACACAAGGGCGATATTCTTGGAACTGCTCATTTCATTCCGCGGGTTGGCAGAACCATGTTATGTATTAAGATTTACGACGACAGGAACAGACCAGTTGATTATATGAAACTGGTCGGAGTTCAAACCCTACCGGTTCCACTGCCTCGTGTTGCTACCACTGGTCCTAGAAAAATACCAAACTGATTTTGGAATATAATAAAAACACTGGCGTTGTTTTACTATCATGCAAGAAATTTTTCCTGGTGTTTTTCAATCAGACAGACTCATCCTTACCATCAATGCTGATCCTGGTCGCAGAGTTTACAATGAGAAATTTATCAAAGAGGGTGGAAAAGAATATCGAATATGGGATCCATTCCGAAGTAAACTATGTGCTGCCATACGAAATGGGCTTAAGAATTTTCCATTTACTCCTGGCTCAAAGTTACTCTATCTTGGTGCGTCAACTGGTACTACGATCTCCCATCTTTCTGATGTCATGGGTGAAACTGGTGAGATCTACTCGGTGGAAATTTCTTCCCATTGCCTTCGCTCTCTAATCGCGCTTTCTGATCGCAGAAATAATATCATCCCAATCCAGGGAGATGCAAGACAACCTCAGGAATATGCTGATGTGGGTAAGGTAGATTCCCTCTACCAGGATGTTGCCCAACCAGATCAAGATGTTCTGTTGATAAAAAACGCTCAAATGTTTCTAAAAAAAGACGGAATTGCCATGATATGCATAAAAAGTCAAAGTATCGACGTTACCAAAGAACCAAAAACTGTTTTCGAAGAAGTTCTTAAAAGTTTAGAAAAAGAATTTGACGTTTTAGAAAAAATCAAAATAGAGCCATTTGACAAAGACCATCTTTTTGTTGTTTTGAAATATCGCGGCTGATTTTTTGATCAAGGTCACCATTTTAAATTGATCTCTTTATTATACTTTCTATAACTTATGATCATTTAGTGGTGAAGATATGAATAGTAGAGCACGGTTTGCCTCCCGCGTCATCGCAGTTAACACCAGTGGTGTCGCATTTCTTGGCGAACAACCCGCTGGTCCTGATCCTCGAAAGCTAGATCCAATAAATGATAGGCGGGAAATTGTTCTGAAACACGCGCAATCCTCTCGTTTTTTTGCTCAAAGTGAAGTTGATGCAAGAATGCTTGGTGGATATAGTGCCTATCACCAGTGGTATACTCGTGGAAAGAAGGGCCCGGATCCGTTCTTTACCATAGATGTTGATACGGTTGTTGCTGCACTCAAGGCGCTGACTCCAATCGAAGTTCGAGAACTAAGAAGTGAGTTATATTCCATGTCCTTTGGGACCTATTGTTGTCCAAGGGAGTTTGCAGCAGCAGCCAGCGAAGCCCGTCGAAGATTACAAGAGATTGGCGGTTAGAATTTTTGTAAATTCAATTTTGTTTTGTTATCTTTTTCTCTAGTTATTTTTATGCTGATTGGCAAAAGCGTAATCTCACAAGTTGGATAAATCTCAGCATTCATCAAATGTCCTGATTTTGTTGAAAAGTCGTCCATTCCAATTGCCATGTGCAGGTGGATCATTGGCTCATCATTCATTGTTGTAACATTTCCACTCAGCGATACGATCTCCAAAAGGCCAGTGAATTTTTTCGTATCATATTTTTTTGTTTTCGGATCCCAATGACCAATTTCAACTTTTCGTGCAGCTCCAATACCTGTAATAACTGCGCTTTCCACTCCTTCATTTTTACAAATAACTTTTAATGATTCGATTATTTCTTCTCCCTCATCCAATCGAACAACTATTTCCTTACCGGTATTCTTGTATTGCATATTTACCCCTAAAAAGAGATTGAAAAAGGACTTTAGTCCTTTTTAGACGAGTTCTTCTGCCTGGAAAAGTCTTTCGCAAAAATGGCAGCGATAGCCATCCCTATCTATTTTGAAATATCTTTGTCCGCTTTCACCAGTTATACAATTTGGGTTAGGGCATTTTCCGTATTCCTTTACTTCCTTTGGGAGCACAACTTCGTATTTTTTTTCAACTTCCCCGCCTTTTACGATATTTACAGTGGCACCAGGTGAAACCAAAGCAATTAAATTTGCCATTTCCTGGGAAACCATTTTTCCCTCGATTTTCAGGATATCTTTTGTTCCCATTCTTTTACTTGGTACATTAAGAACAATGGCGACTCTATGGGGATATTTTTCTCCAATGTCAAGAAGCTTCATTACCTTTCCAGCCTTTCCTGCTTTTATGTGATCAACGACCGTTCCCATCTCAATTTTATCTACCTGCATGACATCACCTCGATAATGCATATTCCAGAACTGCCTGCCTTACTGGCACTCCGTTATGCGCCTGTTCGAAATATTTTGCCTGCTTCATCTGATCTATGGTAGCTTCAATCTCATTTATTTTTGGCAGAGGATGTAAAATAATCAGATCCTCTTTCGCATCCTTAAGATCATCTTTTTTAATTGCAAATTTTTCAGTCACCCTCTTTGCTTCGTATGGGTCTGCAAATCTTTCCTGTTGAATTCTACATACATAAAGGACATCAGCTTGAGAGTACTCTGGTTCGTTTTTGAATTCCACATTAAACTTGAATGTTTTCTTTATTTCATCCAGGTAGCTTTGTTCCATCTCCAATCCTGGTGGTGAAACCAGGGTTACATTGGCTCCAAACATGGCAAGTCCGTACACTAAAGATCTCATGGTCCTTGCATATTTAAGGTCACCCAGCAAAGTAACATTCAATCCACCTATCCTTCCCTTTCCTTTTCTTATGGAAAACAAATCAATCAGGGTTTGAGTTGGATGTTGATTTGCTCCATCCCCGCCGTTAACAACCGGTTTATCAATGGAGTCTGCTGCAAATCTTGCAGATCCTTCTTTTGGATGTCTTACTGCCAAGACATCTGCATAGCCTGCCACTGTTTTTATGGTATCAATATAACTCTCCCCTTTTTTCAGAGAACTTGTTTCTGGTAGAAAATCAACATATCCCATCTTGTTTCTCATGGCAGCTGATTGGAATGATAATTTTGTTCTTGTTGAGGCTTCAAAGAAAAGTGTTGCCAGAATCTTTCCTTCAAGGTTTGGTTTTCTCTTTCCTTTTTGAATTTCCTCTGCTGCGTCTAGAATGCCTTCAATATCTTTCTTGCTAAGGTCTCTTATAGAAATTAGATCCATACTCGCACCATTTCCTGTTTCAAATAGAAAATATAAAAGGTTTGGGGTTTTTGGCTGGGTGCAATATTTATAAACATCCGGCAATCTATTCTTTCATGCGAGACTACCTTATTCTGCTGGTTCTTTTGTCTTTGGTTAGTGTTGGCTTTGCAGTTGATATCTCTTCCTGTAGCAACATTAGTTTTCCTGGTGAATACACCCTTACTCAGAATATTTCTGGGGTTTATGGGAGTTATGGTTGTATCGAAATAGGAAGTCCCAATGTTGTTTTTGATTGTAACAACCATAATCTAAGCGGGGCAGATTCTTTCTTCACTGGCATCTATACAGATCAACCAAATGTTTCTGTTATCAATTGTAATATTTTTGACTATTATACTGGCATCTATTATTATCATTCTGATGATTCTTCTGTTACCAATACCAACGTTAGTTCCTGTAGTGATGCTTTTGTTGCCTACGAATTGGATAACATTACGATTACTGCCAATAATTTCAGCGACAATAGCAACGTTGGCGTTTACCTTGGTCGAGTTTCCAACAGTGATATTTCAGATAACACAATAGGAGAAAATCAGGAATTCGATCTTCAACTAGCAGTTGGAGATCCGGTCTACTGTACCAACACATTGGATGATAATACCGGATCTGGAGGAAGAGACCTCGTATATGTATCTAACAAGGACGGTGAAACCCATGATGGTGGAACTGTAGCCGAAGTTATCTTCTGTAATGTTACACATGCAGATATTACTAATTTGGAAATTTCAGGTTCTGATAGCCTCAATAACAACGGAATGCTCCTATATTTAGTCAACAATTCCTATTTTGACAACATTACCTCTTCTGATAATTATTATGGCATTTATCTTGAAGACGGGTCAAACATTACCATAACTGGCAGTACTGCTAATAATAACTACAACACTGGTTTCTATTTGTACAAAACCGATTCTGCTTTTGATTGTATCAACAATAATCTAACTGGCAACACTGCCAACGGGAATAATTACAGCGGTTTCTATATCTACGGGTGTGGGTACAATAATCTAACTGGCAACACTGCCAATGGCAATAATGATACTGGTTTCTACATTTTCGATTCAGCATATAACTATTTACTTGAAAATACCGCTCATCTCAATGATAAAACTGGTTTTGGTATTGAAACCTATCTTGGCGGTAAGGGGTATTCCAGCGAGTCCACAAACAATACGCTCATAAACAACACGGCAACAAATAATCGGGATGGTTTTGATTTATCCTCTGCACTAAACTCAACATTAATTCATAATTTTGCCTATTCCAACAATCGTACTGGCCTGTATATCGAGGTTAATGAGGGTGGAGGCCTTGTGGGATGTAACAACACCATTCGTGACAGTGAGTTCTATAATAATTCAGTTGGTATATTCATACAAGATGATGATCATAACAGCGTCTATGGCTCAAATGTTTATAACAACAGTGGCGGTATCGTAGTCTCTGATGCAAATCACACCTATTTGGAAAATGTTGAACTCTATGATAATGACTTTGGTGATCTGTTTGTGGTTGCAGATAGTTCACTATTCCAATTCGACATGGTCAATGTTATTTTCGATAGTCACCTTGGTGACCATATTGACTATGCCAATGTTTCCATTTCGGATCTGTTGAATGGGTCTTTAGAAGGAGAATATGTTGAAATCGGTGGGGAATACCTATATGATGGAGAGGGGATCATCGGTCCTTCCTTTATTGATGGTTATCAAATAAGCTGGTCAGACCAACCTGCTGCTCTTCCTGGTGCCAAGACCTCGTTTTACAATACTCATCTTAACATTACTGATTTAGGAATTCAGACCAGCATTGACAGTCTTTCATTTAATTGGAATAGCAATAGAGAAAGCAATGAAAATAATTTACAATTGTGGAAATATCATGGGTCTGAATGGACTCGACTTGCCGGTAGTTTGGATACGGTTTCCAATAAACTTACTACCTCTGATGTTAGTTCTTTTAGTGTATTCTCTCTTCTTCTTGGTCAATCTGATGGCGATGGTGACCCAGACCAAGATACATTGAGAATATCTGCAACATCAACCTGTACCGATGGTGTTGTTGCCAATAGAATAGTGGTTACCGATGGTAGCCACCCAGTTTCAGGTGTTCGTTTAGTTTATGATGGTGAAATCTATTATACAAATTCCAACGGCGAAGTCTTAGTTAATGATTGTGGCAAATCCGTTCAACTCTCCGCCAGTAAATCCAATTATCTTCCAGGTGAAGGAGCACACACTGAGATCTCATGTGAACAATGCGGTGTTGAATGTACCAGCAACGATGACTGTTCCTATAATGAATATTGTTCATCTGGTCAATGTATACCTGTTGATTGCCTATGTGGTCAACTATCCGATCATCAATGCAGTGCATACCAATGTTGTGCCGATGGTGACTGTGGTTCGAGTCAAATTTGCAGTGGACATGTTTGCATAGAAAAACCAGAATGCGAATCAAATGCAGATTGTTTAGATAGTGAAATATGTGAAAACGGTTCCTGCAAACCACTTATCGCATGTGGCATAATCCAAAACCATGCCATAATTCAAACCTACGAGTGTGGTTCTGAGCCAAACTGTCCAGCCTGTTCAGAGGGTGTTTGTGTTGATCATTCCTGTTTTGTTGGTGATGTAGACTGTCCAACCGGCAGAGTTGGTCAAAATTCAACCTGCAGTGCAAAACACGGAACTGAACCATGTTCCAATTGTGATCTTCAAATTACAGATCCGGCAGGAAATATTTACACTGGAAAAACCGATGAAAACGGTGGTTTCAATCTACCTCTTACAAAAGAGGGTAACTACAAAATCGCCCTATTGAAAGATGGTCAACTGGTAAAAGAAACCACGGTTATTTCCGCGCCTCCCGAAGATGTCACACCAATTAAGCCAATTCAAACTGGTTTTGATTGGACAATACTTCTTTGGATCCCAATTGTCTTGCTACTGCTTGGTGCAGGCTTGTATTACGCCTTTGGTCGCAATTCAAAGAAACAAAAATAATTTTTTTATTTTTATCCTAGTTCATCAAAATCCTATAGCACTCACTTCCATTAATATTTATAAACTCTAACATCCACACCTAATGGCTATGCGGTCAGGCAATTCATTCTTACCCAGACTCGGTGCTGCTGTACTCATCCCAGTTGTAATGGCCACTGGTTGTGTTTCCCAAGCAGAATTTGCTAGATATAAGGATAGGATGGAAGAACGGGTTGCAACTTTAGAACAGCCACAGAAACCATCTGACGTTGAGGGAAGAGTGGTACGTTTGGAAACGGCCTATGGTCCAAAGCCATCTGGTCCTGGTTTTTCTTTGGATTATAGGGTTACCCGTCTAGAATTAAGCCAGGCACTTACGAGTCCGGATAATGCGTCCCCATCCTTAAAGTTAGTTGCTTGGAATGCCTATGCGGATCGTCTTCGTTCTGTTGTCAGTGGGTCATTCGATCGTTTAGACAAAATTTATCCAGATCGCACCAAATATTACACTAAGGATGCCATTGTGAATACTATTCACTCCATGTTCTCTGAATTCTATCAGATTGATAATCCCAAAGCCAATTTACAAATCTCGCTTTCTGGACGCACTAAAACAGATCAGAAATTTATGCGGGATCTTTTAGACGAGGTAGGCAAATCTCTTCGCCAGCTTGGTATCCACTACAAAGTACAGCAGAAAAACATTGATATGGGCTTCCACACGGTTCTAATAGTTCAAGAATCCCAGTCCGTATTAATCCGTACTGTTTTGACTAATTATGCACGAAGCGAAATGGCACAGACCCCAGAACCAATCCCCATGTAATTAAAAGATTGTTGTGAGTTGCTATTTCATGCTCATTGTTTTCGAGGGTATTGATGGCTGCGGCAAAGAAACGCAAATCAAACTGCTTAAGGAAAAACTCGGTGCAGTGGTTTTGAAATATCCTACCAAAAACAACAGAACACTGAACGATTATTTAGAAAAGAAAATTTCAATAGACCCGAAAGCTCTTTTTCTTTTATTCTTAGACGATATCACAGAAGATCAAAAAAGCATAAAAAAAGCTCTTGCTGAAAATAAGTATGTTATACTTGATCGTTATATCTTTTCCACCATTGCCTATGAGCTTGATAGTTTTTCCTATTCTGAAGCAAAGCAAATTGTTGAGAAAAAAAATCTTCTAAAACCCGATATGGTCATTTTACTTGATATTGATGAAAAAACTTCCCAGGAGAGAAAAAGCAAGCAAAAGAAATTGGATAGATATGAAGAAAATGCAGAATATCTCAAAAAAGTTCGTAATGTGTTCCTAAAACTCTTTGAAGAAAGATTTTTAACACCAAGTTGGCATAAAATTGATGCTCGCAAAGATATAGCGTCAGTGCAAGCTGACCTAGTACAACTATTTATGTAACTCCAATTTTTTCAGTACGTGATCGGCTATCTCTCGCGGAAATGCGGTGCCATTTTATTAATAAACAACATTCGTAGCGATTTATTCTTATGCGTACCAACAAAGAGCAGCTTGCAGAAATTCTAGGAATATTCCTTGGAGATGGCAGTATCTACATTAACAAGCAACACGGTGTCATTCAAATCGTTATTACTGGTCATTTACAAAACGATTTCAACTACCTGGTCCATTATGTTAAACCACTGCTAGAAAAGAATTTATCGGCAAAATTCAGAATAAAACAGCATCGATTTAACGCAATCCAAATCTATAACCAGTCCAAATACGTTGCTATAAAGCTTAATCGGCTGGGTTTTCCTTCTGGAAACAAAGTCAAGAATAATGTGGAAATTCCATCTTGGGTTTTTGGTTCTAGAAAATATATCAGAGCATGTATAAGAGGCTTAATTGATACTGATGGTTCGGTCTGTCCAATTACTGGAAGGAATTATCCTTATATCTGGTTTAAGTGCAGAATTCCAAAGTTAAGAAAATCTTTTTCCAAAGCCATGAACCTGTTAAATTATAGAATATCTAACTGGTCTATTAGAAAAGATCATGTTGGTCAGACCTATATTGGTCAAAAATCGCTTATCTATAGATATTATAAAGAAATAGGCTTCAACAATACGTATCATAAAGATAGATTTACCTCGCTCCGTTCGTCTAGACCGGTCAAGCACTGACAATTCTAAATTGTAAGTGGGCTATGGATAGTGGACTTTCACTCCATCGACCTGGGTTCAAATCCCAGACGGAGCAATTTATTTTTGTTTAAAGGAACCCAGGTTCCTTTGAATCCTCCTTATTGTTTATTTGTGGATGGAGAGAAAGCACAACTTTCTCTACTGTCTTGAACTTTGTTCAAGGACAACTTCGTTCCACACCTCCTGAGGCAGACTAACTCTATTCAGTTCGTTTTGTATTTTTCGAGCATAGCGAGAAAAATTAGCAAATCAGTTTTTGGCCTACCTTTTTTCCAAAAAGGTAGGTGGGCTTCCCGGTTAGCCTGGCCAAATATACAAGGAGCCATAATCATCTACTCGATCCTGTATCTCACAAGCACGGCACAATACGCTTAGGGCTGCTCCTTCCGGCCTGACCCGGTTCACATATTATCCCGCCATATAAGGCAGGACGTCAACGCTTAAGATTATGGGCATGAATACCTGACAAAACGCCCCGGGCATTCGATCCGTCTAAGAGGATTTACGGTGCGGGAGCCCCTAATTCCCATCTAGCCCGTTTTTACTTTGTTAATTAGTATTTTTAAACTAGAAATACGGTACAATTCTCTCTTTTGGTGGAATCGATCTAATCAAAGTCATTTCTATCTCTTGGCATATTCTTACTTTTGTTTCTCTATCTACTAGTTCATCTGTTCGTCCAAGTCCTGCTGTTGGTTTTACTCCAAACTCCACATTCATCCTGTAAAGCGCTAATTTTATTTCAGGAGCTAATCCTTCCAATAGTTCTTGAACTTCTAGAATGTCTGCTCCTGCTTCTCTCAGAATTTTTATTGCTGCAAAAGTCTCTACTATATCCTCATGATCTCTTCTTCTTGCAGCTGAAGCTTTCATTATGGTGTATACTTTCGGATCGGTTAAGGATACACCCAAATATTCGATTTGTATTGGTTTCATTGAATCAAGAGGTATGAATAAATCTTCAATGCTTATACCCAAAACATTGCCTCTAGCAATCGGGACATACAAGTCCATCTGTGAAGACTTTCCCGGAGAACCGTATTCTAAGAATCCAGAATATTTTGCATCATGTGCAATTGAAGGTTCAGGTAATATTGTGTGTCCATCCTCTTCCAGTATTCTTCCTAATATCTTTGGTGTGCTTCTTTCCCTAGTTAAAAGGTCAACATCGTGGCTTCCTCTCCATTTGTCTATTGCACTAGGGCCATAAGATGCAAATAAAAATAAGAACGAATTCCATCCGCCCATAACGATTAGTTCCCCCTGTCTTTCTGCAACCTTTGGTGATACGCAAAACAAATCAAGAACAGGGAAAAAACTTCCGGGGTTTTTCTTTTCTCTTTCCTCTATCATGCTAATGAATCTTGCCAGTCTACCAATATCCACCCCATCTCTTAGAACATACTCATACAATCGCGGATTTCTGTCTATACGTTTAAGTATCTCTCCGTCTGTTAGAGGAGCTAAGGCTTCGATTCTAGATTTGACTATTTGATTAACAGTAGTAGGTGTTCTAAGACTGTGGCTATTCATGTACAAATATGTGTATAGAAGTATATTTAAATATTCTTTTTATCTGCCAAACCCAACTTTTCCGCAACATTCCCTATGGTTGTTACTATCTGGTCTCTTTCAGCATCGCTTACAGTGACCATGCTCTTATATTCACTAGATCGTTGCAATCTTTCTACAAATCTTTTTGAAGCTACAAAACTATTCAACCCAAGAACTTCTGCGACTACCTGCACCAGTAACCGGTCTGGATTAAGCTGTTTAATCACCCATATCAAATCAATAACATTAGCTATGCTTTTTTGGAGAGTGGATTTCATCTCCATTGCAGTCAATGGTAATGGGTGTAAGACTGTAAAATCCTGCACGCCAGATATATCTTTACTGGGGTTAATCACGGTTTCATGCCCTGTTTCCAAATATATGCAGATGTCACCCTCGCATCTTGTTGCACTTTCTACGTATGCCTGGTAGGGCATACTCCTTTCCCCTAGCACTATGGATATTTTGTTTGTTTCTAATGTATACGCTTGAATATCACAAACTGTCCCTAATTTTTGATACAAACTCAAAGGGTCGGTGGTGTGTACGGTGATAACTCCGGTGTCTTTCCATCTTTTTCCTACTTCTGGAAAACCAGCTTCTGATAAATGTAAATATACTGCCCAATTCCCAGTTAGAAAATACTCGCCTGGTTTTATTTCTGCAGCTTTTAATGCAGTTTTCAGTTGCGAGAGCGGAAGCTGGTCATGGTGGTGTTCTGTAACTCTTTTTTGAATCGCATCAGCCAGTGGTCCAGGTGTTCTCCTTCTCAAGAATTTTCGTAGTTCTCTTCTAAACTCTCTTTCATCTGGAGCTACTGTTGGTCTTTTCTGACAGCTATAGCTCATAGTCTAATGTGTATAATAATGGTTTTTTAAATATGCGCATTTTTTACAATTTTTAAACACAACTATACTGCATATCGCACTCTGCCCTCAACATTTTTCACTCGGACTAGAACTTCCTTTGCTTTGGCATAGCTAGCGTAACCAGCCAAAAATGCATCTTTTTCAGAAATAGATCGAAGCATGGTAAAGACATCCACTGCCTTATCTTCGATGTCATTGGAAACGAATCCAAGCCCGAAGTCTATTACGTACATTTGGCCATTATGCTCAATGAGGTTCGCAGGAGTAAAATCTCCATGGATTATATCTGCTTGGTGAAGTTTAGCGAGTAAAAAACCTGCTTTTTTTGATTCGTCTTTATCCATTCCTGGTCGCTGGCCTTGGACAAACGACATGACAATTTCAAATTCGTTGACCTTCAGAACAGTTGGACAATTTACCCCAGCCAATTTAGCCTTACTCAATAATTTTGCTTCACTTCGTGTTCTTTCTATTCTGAGTTTTTTATCCAATTCCTTTACTCGATAGTTTTTTGGAATTCTACTTTTCAGCACAGCTGCCAGGCCAATAATTTTTGTTTTACTGACTTTGGCTTCTGCGCCCCTCACTTTGGTCCCCCTCTAAAAAATATTCTTGAAATAATTAAAAGCAGAAGGAGCATTATTCCCCAGCTTATCACTATTCCTGGCTGAATAAGCACAGCACCTAAAATCAGCAATAATAAAACAAAACCGCCCCAAATCCATTTATTCCACCACATCACCTTACTGCCGTCGAGTGGGAATGCTGGGATCATGTTGAACAGGGCAAGCATAAGATTCATTGCCGCACCAAACTGCCAAACACTAAGAGCCCCATATAAAATTCCAAAACCCTGGAAATCATTTCCCCATGGTGCAAGGAAACTATAATATTGAGTTATCGGTGCAAACTTTTGCAGGACAATGAAGATCAACAAAAGAAATATATTTAGTGTTGGACCGGCAAGTGAAATTATCCCGTTTTCTCGTTTGGTTATTTTCTCAGCGTAGATGTAAACTGCTCCTGGGGCTGCAAAAAGAATGCCAAAAACAGACATAACCAGCATGAATACAAGGCCCTGAATCCACATCTGGAATTGTGCCCGTGCTCCATAATAAATCGCAACCAGTTTATGGGCCATTTCATGAAGTATAAATCCACTTCCCATGGTTACTAGAATTGGCAACAAAAACAGAACGAACTCCTTTGGATAGGCTAGAGCTCCATCTAGACCAGCAAAAACAATGGCCATGGCCAGGGTAATTGCCAAAACACTTATTACAATCTGGATTGCTTCGCTTTTTCCAATTAATGTGTGCACTATTCCACCAACTTTTCTTCATAAAGAAGACGAATCTTAGCCGGACCTATCAGGCCAGTGTAGCTTTCAACCACACCAACTACTTCGTTTCCATTATCAAGTATTATTTTTATCTGTTCGTTTTTTCTTGCTGCGGCTGATGCCCTGCCAATTCTTCCAAGCAAACTTGGTAGTCCTCCCCCGGTCACCACTGAAACCGTATCACCGGCTTTTACCCCTCTAACTTCAGGGTAAATGGCAGTTATGGCGATGGATAAAACTGTTCCAAATGCCATCATCTTAAGTGCTCCCAACAGGGTTGCATCTGGTGTTAGCGCAAAGACTAGCAATGTTGTGCACAATGACACCAGCATTAATTTCAAGAATAAACCAAGTCTTATTTTCTCACCTATACATTGTTGCTGCTGACATCTTAAATCTTTGAACGCTTTCCACATCCTCTTTCTTTATACTTGGCATGATTGTTTTAAATGAAAGTTCAAAATGTCGTGCTCCAACCTTTTTGCTTCCTTCACGTATGGCAGCCATACCCGCTTCACGTGCAAGGTTGTCTATGTCTGCACCAGTATACCCTTCAGTAAGCTTTGCAAGATCTTTGAGATTGATTTCCTTGTCCAATGGCATTTTGGCAGTGCAAATTTTGAATATGTCTAATCTGGCAGGTTCATCAGGCGGAATGATTTCCACCAAACGATCAAATCTCCCAGCTCGTAAAAGTGCCGGGTCAAGCATATCTGGTCTGTTGGTTGCTGCAATTACAACGACATTTTTCAGACTCCTCAGACCGTCCATTTCTGTTAGCAGGGTATCAACAATCCTTTCGGTGACCATCACGCCGGCTTCACCACTTCCGGTTCTTCTTGTGGCAATGGCGTCTATCTCATCAATAAATAAAACACAGGGAGCTGCCATCCTGGCCTTTTTGAAAAGTTCACGAACAGCCTTTTCAGATTCACCAACATATTTTGTCAAAACCTGGGCACCGCTTATGGAAATGAAATTTGCCTCGCTTTCATTGGCAACTGCTTTTGCAAGCATGGTTTTTCCAGTTCCTGGTGGGCCCCAAAGCAGAATCCCCTTAACCGGTCTAATGCCCATCCTATCAAATACCTCTGGTCTTTTCAAAGGCAATTCAACAGCTTCCTGGATCTCCTTTTTTATCTGAACCAAACCACCAATATCACTCCATTTTATGTTTGGTTTTTCAACATAAACTTCCCGTAGAGCAGATGGTTGGATCTCGTGCATGGCATCAAAAAAATCATCTCTTTTCACAATGATGCTCTCAAGTACCTCTGGTGACAGGGTTTCCTCTTCAATATTAATCAAAGGTAAAATTCGTCTAAGCGCTTTGATGGCAGCTTCTTTTGTTAGCAAAGAAAGGTCTGCTCCGGTATAGCCATGGGTTACTCCAGCAATCTCGCTTAAATCCACATCCTTATCAAGCGGCATGGTCCTGCTGTGAATATTCATGATCTCCAGTCTGCCTTTTTTATCTGGCACACCAATTTCAATTTCACGATCAAATCTTCCTGGCCTTCGAAGAGCAGGATCAAGCGAATCTGGTCTGTTTGTGGCGGCAATAACAATTACCTCTCCTCTTGCTTTTAGTCCGTCCATGGTGGTCAAAAGCTGGGAGACCATTCTTTTTTCCACTTCACCAGTTACTTCCTCTCGCTTTGGTGCTATGGCATCAATCTCATCAATGAAAATAATTGATGGTGAAGTTTCCTGGGCTTCAGCAAAAAGTTTTCTTAATCTTTCTTCGCTTTCACCAACAAATTTGCTTATGATCTCTGGTCCGCCAACATAGAAGAAGTTCGCATCCGATTCATTAGCCACTGCTTTGGCCAGAAGCGTTTTACCGGTTCCAGGAGCACCATATAATAGAATTCCCTTTGGTGGGTCTATCCCCAATCGTTCAAAAATTTCTGGATGGCGTAGCGGAAGTTCAATCATCTCCCGTACTTTTTGTATGGTGTCCTTCATTCCACCAACATCATCGTAGGTAATATTGGGGACGTTCTTCACTTCTTTCATTGGTTCTTTGTTAATTTTTACTTCGGTTTCTTCGGTTACCATTACTGGGCCCTGTGGAAATACCTGAGCTACGACCAGAGGGATGGACGTTCCAAAAATACCAACCGGCAGTAAATTTCCCTTAAGAAGAGCCTTACCGATCAATCTCTTTTTCACGTATTGGTCAAATCCAACCGAGTATCTTACTGGCTCTTGCGGAGCAAGAACAATTCGTTTTGCAACTTTAGTTTGAACCTGTTCCACTCGAACTTTTTCTCCGAGTCCAACACCAACATTCTGACGGAGAATACCATCCATCCTTATCATATCCAGGCCTTCATCGTCAGGATGGGCCTGCCAGACTATGGCTAACGCTGATTTTTTACCTGAAAGCTTGATTATGTCCCCCGTGGACACACTCAGCTCATTCTTTGCTTTGGAATCTAACCTTGCAATTCCTCTTCCTATATCGTTCTGGAAAGCTTCAGCTACTTTAAGATTTACAGCAGCCATTAATACCACCTAACGTCACAATCATTCCAAATTTATTGAATTTGGCCATCCTTCTCTTTTATCGCAACTTTAGTATTTAATAACAACTCTTTTTTAAGGTCAGTAACTGTTGAGAGCGAAATGTCTTCTGCAACTTCAACACTAAAAAATTTTAGGGCATTTTCTCGATCCAATATGATCTCTCTGTTGCCAATTTCAACCAACAGCTTCTCTCTGTTACATTCAAGCTTTTTTATCTGGCCAATGAGCATATCTTTCAGTCTTCTTACCAGAAGTCGAGTGCTTTCATCTATCTCTATATTTCCGTTTTTTACCGTTGCTCCCTCCACTATTGTTTCGTCACTCAACTCTATTTTATTGGCCCGGTCCAATCCCTCGAAAATCACACATCTTCTTTCGCTCTTTCCATCAGAGATTAAAAATGAAAATCCAGGAATTGTTCTTCCATTTCTTACAAATTTATCGTGGCCCTCAATTCCACTAATTACCCCCCTAAGATGAACGGAATCTCCCTCATTGAGGTTTGAAAGGTCAGAGAATTGGGCTTTATTCACCACTTCCATTGTACCGCTATAACCAAGGTGAAGTTCCCCGCTTCGTTCGTAGGCACCTCTAACAGCGATTTCATCCCCCACTCGCAGCCCCTTTACCAAATCAACATCTTCATTCCACAGTATCAATGGTTTGGTGGCAGTTTTATCATCCATTTCCAGAACCCGAGATTTCTTTCCTGAAGAATAGGCTGCTACTGGCCAGATTTTTTTTATTTTTGCAGTGAATCTTATCTTTCTCTCGCCCTTGGGTATATCGGTTAATTGATAGGATTTTTCCTCCTCCTTCAGCATACCTCGTTCCTTTGCAATCAACCGCACAGCTGCCTCTCTGGTCAGCAAACCATAGAATGATTTAATCTTCTCTTTGATAAGCTTCTCAAGTTCATCTTCTGAAATTGATTTGCGAAGCTCACCCTCCAGGTCCATAAGCGGTATTCTCAAGGAAGCGATTTAAACATGTGGCTACTAATTTTTTCTCATGCGCAATATGACCAATCTTGAATACTCTTTTTTAGTTGCTGAACTTGCTCCACTGGTTACTGGTAAGCATTTCGATCGCATTAGAAAAATTAGCGACGGAATTTACAGAATAAAAATTGCAAATTTAGAAATTCTGTGCGAGCTTGGGGTAAGAATCCACCTCACGAAATATATCGAACCAACTGAACAAACTGATAAATTTGTTGAAAAGGTTGCCAAGGAGTTGGACAATGCCAAGCTCAGGGAAATTAGGCAAGTAAATCGTGATAGAATAATCCTGTTTGATTTTGACACCGCTCAGCTGGTTTTTGAAATGTTTGGCGATGGAAACGCCATTCTTGTTAAAGACGGAGTAACCGTTGTGGCAACCAAATACGAATCCTGGACTGGGCGTGAAATAAAACCCAATCAACCCTATTCACCACCCAAAAATGTTCCAGCTGAAAAACTAGAACTTACTGATAAATATGTGATCGTTTCATTGATGAAGTTGCCTCTTGGAAAAGATTATGTTGCGGAAGCGCTGATCCGATCAAAAATAGAAGAGAAAAAGCCAGGAAGTTCTTTGAGCGAAAGTGAAAGAAAGAAACTGGAACAGGAACTTGTAAAAATAAAATCCGAAGTCCAACCAGTGGTTTTCTATGAAAATCAAAAAGTCATTGATTTTGGTCTTGCATTATTCTCCAAATATTCAAAATTCACAGTGCAAAAATTCAAATCACTAGGTGAAGCTGCAGATGAATACTTCTCTAAAGTTGAAAAACCAAATCCAAAACTCGAAAAACTCCTCTCCAGACTTGAAAAACAACAGGAACGCCTTCAGATACTTATGGAGGAAGAAAAAGAATTCAAAACCCAGGGCGATCTTGTCTATGCTAATTACGCAAAAATAGATGCACTACTTCAACTTGCCAAAGCTGGAAAATTTGATGAATTGGCAAAATTTAAACTAGATAAAAAAGAAAAATCTCTAGAATTAGTATTCTGATTCATTGATTATCAGATATTGTTTGAGCACTGCTGTTGCCCTCTTGTGTTTATCTACTGTAAGAGCAGCAATGGAAGTTGTGTTATCCTTGGTAAGAATATTCACACCTTTCACATCAACACCCTCTTTCTTGAGCATGGTTGTAATTTTGTTTAACTCGCCTGCTTTTTCTTGGAATTTTATTACAATGGCTTCTGGATTTTCTACTCTGTAGCCCGCTGCCTCTATTACCTGTTTGCCTCTAACTCCGTCTGACAGGCCAATGGTAATTATTGCTTTTGCTGATATAACCTCTACGCTAATGCTATCTATGTTTATCTTTGATTTTGCTAGTATATAAGATATATCGGCCAAAAGACCGACTTTATCATCAGCAACAATTGTGACATTTCTCAAAACCCACACCTCTCATATCTTATAAATTTGAATATAAGGTATATTCTTTATATACATAACGTCTTGCTTGTTTGCAAGACCCATTTCAAGTGCAATCCCTACTGCATGCTTGCCAACCATATTTATCGACGAGAAAGTTGTCAATTCTTTTTTCACTTCCCCGTCTTCCACTTCTTTTCCCACATAAAAACCACGATATCTGTCCAGGTCCATATGGGCATTTCCGTCCGTAAGCACCTTACCAATCAGATCACCGTCACATACGGCAATTACCCGGCCCTCTTTATTCTCGTGAACTTTCAAATACAGTGACATTCGTAAAAATTACGCTACGCTGGTTTTAATTTCTATCTAACAGTTATTCAACAAAAACTTCAGCACCACTTTTTTTCTCCTTCACATTTATTCCGAGTGCCAGAACTGCGCCAATCAAAACAATTGCCGTTGATAGGATAAATACCGTTGGATAGGCACTGATTTGAGCCTTAAGTATCATAAGCGGTACCACCTGCTGAAGAATAAGCGGATTGTTGGTATTGATTATGCTATTGCTTGCAATATTGAGAACATTGTTCTCAACTGCGTTATTCAGTATGGTTGCAAAAAGAGCAATTCCAAATGCGCCTGCAATGTTTCTTGCCAATGCCAGAACTGATGATGCAACCCCTATCTCCTGTTCTGGAACTGCCCAGGCGATAATACTGGTTCTCTGGGACATACCAAATCCCATTCCAAATGACATTATCAGTACTGGTATTACCAAATCCATCGGTCCAGATCGAGGATCCAATCCGGTGAACATGAACAATCCAATTGCAGCAACCAGTGTGCTGGCAGCAATTACATATTTTGGTTGGACCTTACCAACTAGACTGGCACCAAGTGGTGCGGCCAGAATCATTCCAAATGCCATGGGCATGAATATAAACCCGGTTTGGGTGGCATCATAGCCTAAAAAGGTCTGGACAAAAACAGGGAGCAAAAACAAACTACCCATCATTCCCATGAATACAATGAAATTGTTGATCAGGGTATTAGTAAAGGCACCTATCTTGAAAAATTTGAAATCAACAATCGGTTCAGGATGTTTGGAATCAATTTGGTAGAAGATATACCCGAATCCAACAATGGTTGCATAGCAAAGTACGCTTTCAATTGAAAGCCAGCCCCACTCCATTCCTTTGTCCAGTACCAAAACAAGAGCACATAGCGTGATACCCAATGTCAGGGCACCCAACCAATCAAATTTCACAGTTTTCTTTTCTGATGTTGATTCCT
This sequence comes from Candidatus Bilamarchaeum dharawalense, assembly GCA_902386555.1. Lineage (GTDB taxonomy): Archaea > Micrarchaeota > Micrarchaeia > Anstonellales > Bilamarchaeaceae > Bilamarchaeum > Bilamarchaeum dharawalense. Next base: position 4,775 of record CABMJJ010000003.1, on the reverse strand, counting down.
TGACAAACATCACTGCCATTATTATCCCTACTATTCCAACTGGCAAATTTATGAGGAAAACCGAACGCCAGCCAAAGGTGTCAATGAGCGGCCCACCTATTAATGGTCCAAAAACTGCTGATGCTGCAAAGGCAGTTGACCAGAGACCAAGTGCCTGGGCTCTCTCCTTTCCCTCTCTAAAAGTAACTGCTATAATTGCCATGGCTGTTGGATAGTCTGCTGAACTGGCAATTGCCTGGATTATCCTAAAAACAATCATGGAACTAAGATCCCAGGATAGGCCGGCAAGAACCGAGCCAAAAATAAAAATACCAAATCCCCAGAGGTAAACCTTTTTTCTTCCTATGGTGTCTCCCAATTTCCCCCAAATGGGTACAAAAACAGCATTGGCCAGTATATAAGCTGTTGCAATCCATCCGGCCTGGGTTACTGTGATGGAAAATTCATCAATTATTCTTGGCAGGGCAAGATTGACTATGGTTTGATCAAGTCTTCCCAAAAAGGTACCTACTATTACAGTAAGTAGTACCAGCCATCGAATGTCCTTTTCCAATTAATCACTTGTAAACCCACATTTTTGCAGACATACCATTTTTCAATTCAGGATAGGCTTTAGTATCAAAAAGAACTCGGACTTCAAATTCTCGCTCCTCCCTCTTATCTGAAATGCTGAATACAATATCTGATTGTCTGGCTGTCATTCCAACTGAATCAACCACTCCGTGATATTCTTTTTGAGGAAATGCATCTACCATAAACATAACTTTTTGACCAGGTACTATGTCCTTCAGTCCTTTGTCCTCCTGCAGTCTTCCGATCACTCTCATTTCCTGTGGGTTGATCATTTTTACGACCGGATCCTGACTAGTTACAATCTGGCCCGGGGTGTTTTTTATTCCTATAATAATACCACTGGTCTCGGCTGTTAATTTTTTGCCACCCACCTCTGCAAGAACCTGGCTTTTGGATACCATATCCCCTTCCGAGACATAGAATTTTTCCAGTACACCTGGTGTTGCAGGCCCAATTGATATTATTGGTGCAGTTATCTCAGCCTTTTCAATGTAAACCTTACCCTGTATGTCCTGCCAGTACAAAAATCCAAAAGCCGCCGAGGCCAGTGCAATAATAAAAAGCACATCCAAAAATAGCGGGTGCCCCCTTACACGATGGATAATATGTTTTTTTCCTTCGCCATGCTCTGGTTTTTGAACTTCCGTTTCCTTGGTCATATTAATCGCCATTTATCTTTGATGCAATTCTGTTCACGTTCTCTAGAGATTTATGTAATATATCCAAATCCTCATTGCTGAGGGTTTCCAAATTCTCTCTCACACTCTTTCTAACTGTTCTTTTCCTATTCTCAATATACTCCCTTCCTTTTTGAGTAATAATTACACGGGTAATTCTTCGATCATTTTTATCAGTTAGTTTCTGGACTGTACCCTCTTTTATCAGTCTATTTATTATGGCTGTCATATTGGGTTTCGAGCGCTGGAGTCTTTTTCCTATTTCTGATATGGGCAATTCCTCTTTGATCAAAAAAGACAATATCACATAGCTCGGATCCATAAGAGGGGATCTGACTCCAAATTTACATGCTCTGTCCCGCATTATCTGGAATACTCTTATCAGATACACCAGGCTGTTTTCTATTTTTTCCGATCTATTCTCCATTCTGATCACATAATTAATTAGTTCATATTATGAACTATTTATAATTGATTGGTATTTTATGATCTAATGGCATCCTCTTCCTGTTCATAAGGGAATAGGGTTTTGTTAATAACATAAAATACAATAATCAATCACTTTATAAATTTTCTTAGGCAATGAATTATCATGCGACAACTGGCCAATCCTATCCCTACCCGTTCTCCCAGCGATAGGAAGATCACTCCAGGTAAATTTGGTATGGTTATCATCGATATGCTGGATCAGTACTGGCCTCCGGATACAAGGCCATTTAAGTATGATTTCGGCCCTGTTAGTCTGGGAATCAAAAGACTCTGCGGACTTTTGGATTTTGCACTCAAACACAACATTCCCATAATTATTGTTGAATCTTATTCTAGTGATGCATTCCTTGTAACCATACCTGAAATTACCGACCGGGTTGAATCCAAAGCCAGAATAATGTCAAAAAAAGGACATGATGCTTTTCTAGAATCCGAATTTCGATCGATTTTAAAAGAGCTGGACCTGGTTGATCTGGTGGTTGGGGGCTACGATAGAAGCATTTGTGTTTTCCAGACCTCAAGGAGTCTTGTTACCAACGGATTCAGAGTTTTTACTTCACCCGAAGTGCTTTTTGGTGACGATTCCTTAGATCTAAGGCATCCTGATCTAGTGGGTGCAGCTTTGGAATTTTATAAATCTGAAACAGTTTGGTTTGAAACTTACAGAGAATTACTTTCCACTCTTCGTTCCTCTCAAATTCCCAGAGCTTCGACTTAATTCTCCCCATCCTAGTCAGCAAACCAAAAAGAATAGTATTAATAAGTAGAACTACGATATTATGTTGTAATAAACAGAAAATTCTGATTTTAATTATTGTAATCCATTCTCCCTAAAAAGAGCATCGAAAATAATCGAAATCGATTTTCTTATAGGGTGAATATGAAAAATGAAATTTAGTGAAATGAATATAGATAGAAGGACAGTTTTAGCTTTGGATGAAATGGGATATATAGATGCAACAGAAGTGCAAGAAAAAACAATTCCGTTCATTCTTCAAGGAGAATCTGTGGTTGTTAGGAGCCAGACTGGTACAGGTAAAACTGCAGCATTTGGCATTGGATTGATAGAAATTATCTCCAAAGACAGAACAAAGAAATGTTTGATTCTCGCACCAACAAGAGAGCTTGCAGTGCAGATCACAACTGAAATCCGATCGATTGCAAAGAACCATCGTTTGAGTGTTTTTGCTGTTTATGGTGGTCAGGGTATGGGCCATCAGATCTCTGCACTGAGGCGTGGGTATGATATTGTTGTTGCAACTCCAGGTCGTCTTTTGGACCATGTGCAACGTGGTACCATCCATCTCTCCACAATTAATTGTGTTGTTCTTGATGAAGCTGATAGAATGCTGGACATGGGCTTTAAGCCGGATATTGATCGCATACTAAAACAGATTAATCCAGAGCGACAGATCATGCTTTTCTCAGCAACTCTAGAACCAGAGATAAAACGCATCATCAATGCCTATATCGCATCGCCTGAAATTATTGAAATTGGGCCAGTGGGTAAAGTGCAAAAGATCGATGAGGAATTTATTGAATTATCCAGAGCAGAGAAACTCGATCGACTTAAACAAATACTTACAAGCGAACCAAATTCAAGAACCATTGTGTTCGTGGCTGCCAAATGGGCGGTGGAAGAAATTTGCCACAAGCTCAATCGCCATGGGATAGAAGCAAAATATTTGCATGGTGGAAAAAGTCAAACACAAAGAGAAAGAACACTGCGTGAATTTCAAGAAGGTAAATTCAGAATCCTGATTGCTACTGATGTTGCGGCTAGAGGATTACACGTGGAAGATATTTCACATGTAATTAACTATGACCAGGCAGAGAGCTCTGAAATGCACACCCATCGCATTGGTAGAACCGGACGTATGGGTAAAGGTGGCAGAGCAATAACATTTGTTGAGACCGATCCACTTCCAAAAAAACGAAGAGGCGGAAGTCGGGGTGGATTTCGACCGTCTAGTCACCACAATCGGTCAGATCGACCCAGGGAAAGATCGGAAACGCCAACCTATGGATATAATTCTGGGAATTCCCCTGGTAGAAGGAATAGACCAAGGGATCGAAGACATAGACGGTGGTAACTAACTCTATAATTTAAAACCGTATTAGCCTATTCATTACGAGGGGAGTGTAGTGAAACAGGTTGCCTATCAGAAACAATTGGTTTGTTATCTTCAGAGTCAATCCAATGAGCAGGCCTATACTTTTGCAAAACAATACGTTAACGAATATCCAGATGACATGATAGCTCATTTTCTTCTTGCCAAATCTGCACTTGCATTTGGAAATTTTGCTGAAGCCACCATCGAGGCAAGAAAAGCATTTAACCTATCAAAAAACGAAGCAGACATGATCATGTGTGTAATCCATGCTTGTGTTGCCTATTACAAACTCGGTGAATATGCTAAGGGGTTTGAACTTCTCAAATCAACAGAAAACATAAGAACCTGTGAAGAGACAGAACAACTTTTCTTCCTTTTCAGTTTGTTGGTTGATAATGATCGGGAAGCGGAGAGGCATTTTAATTCCATGTTTGCCACTGATAATATTGCAGCAAAAGAATTTGTTACCAGTGTAGCCGAAGGCGGGGCAATTGATTTTGAAAAAATATTCAAAAAAGTCGACAGAATATCCTACTGAACTATTTTTTTTGATCTTTACTTTGTGTGGTGGATTTCGAATCCTTAAGAAGCCCTCGTTTTGCAAGAAATGCAGTTACCTTTGAACGTGCTTCTCCTGGATTCTTGGCATTGGTCAGGATTTTTTTTATTTCTGGTCGTCCCATCATTTGGTCGATGGACATGCCACGTGGACCAAGGGATGAAGAGATCTCCTCTTTTACTGCTTCGGTAGTGGCATCTCCTTTTTTCATCTGTTTCTCAGGGCACATAATAATTCATCTGCTTTTGGGTATAAATACTTAACTAGCTACTTTTTGCCCGCTTTTTGGTAAAAAGCGGAATGCAGGTCCAATTTAACTTCGTTAAACAGTCCTTCAGATTTACAGCTATTTTTTTGGTCCTC
>CABMJJ010000002.1 GCA_902386555.1 Candidatus Bilamarchaeum dharawalense | reverse complement strand
TGCTCCCTGCAATTTCCTATTTCCGTTCCCTTGCTTCGGTTCTAAGTACCTTTCTGCGGTTTTCAAGCTGGGTTTTGTTTTTGTTGAACATCTTTTTGCTTTTCATATGCCTAAAATGACTTGCCGGTCCTTTCACTGTATCACCCCAATATAAAATTGAACATTAATCCAACCAAAGTTATGGAGACTGCCAAAATAATTACAAAAATAGCAAGTAATTTTGGTTTCAAAACTTTTCTCAGAATTATCATCTCTGGCAAAGAAAGTGCAGTAACACTCATCATAAACGCCAATGCAGTTCCCATGGACATTCCCTTCTCCATCAATGCCTGGACTATTGGAATTACTCCTGCAGCATTGGAATAAAGAGGAACACCAATCAAAACTGCCATCGGAACCGCAAGCGGATTGTTCTTACCTGCGATATCTGCCAAAAATCCAATTGGTACGTACCCATGAATCAAAGCACCCAATCCAATACCAAGAATCAAATAGGGGGTTACCTTACACACAATATTCCAGGTCTGTTCTTTAGCAAAATTTATTCGTTCCGTCCATTTCATTCTTTTCTCTTTTTTATTTTTTACTTCCATTTGGTGAACAAAATCCTCAACGTCGCCCTCAAGATTCATGCGTCCGATTATGATCCCTGCAACTATGGCAACAACAAGGCCAGCTCCAATATAAAGGGCAGCAACCTGCCATCCAAAAAGACTAAGCAGTAGGGCTATTGCAATTTCATTGATCATTGGTGATGCTATCAGGAAAGAAAATGTTACCCCCAGCGGAATTCCTGATTCCACAAACCCTATGAAAATTGGAACTGCGGAGCATGAACAAAACGGCGTTGGTATCCCCAGAAGAGCAGCCAGAATGTTTCCCACTCCCTCTTTTTTACCACCTAAAAATTTTCTAATTCTCTGCCTGGTGATGAATGTTCTAATTATCGAAACCAAGAAGACCATTATGGTTAGCAAAACCAAAACTTTGATGGTGTCTGCTATGAAATAGGCAACTACCTCCGTGAGTGCATCATCTTCGCTCATTCTCAATATTTGTAAAACCACAAACGATCCTATCTGTTCAAATATATCCATAGAATCATCCAACTAGTTTCAGCAATTTTGCAATTTTTTGATTGGAAATTTTGTAAATGGATTTTACTCCATCTTTTTTGCAAGACAAGACCCCGGCAGAAACTAATTTTTTTAATTGAAGTGAGGTAGTCGGTTGAGCTTTACCTACCATCCGAGGCAGCTCACAAGCGCATCTTTCACCACGAATTAGAATCTTCACCAATTTGAATCTTGTTGAATCGCCAAGTGCTTTGAAGAGCTTCACCGTATTCATGATTTATTTATATATGCAAATATTTATAAACGTAAATATAGTTAGAGGATTCTTGCTTTCTTTCCAGTAAAATCAATGGTTTCTTCAAATCTCATTCCATACTGTTTTAGATAAAACGAAGGCTCAATTGCCATGACCGAACCAACTATCCTGTCTTCTGATTTGAGTCCGAGTTTTGGTTGTTCGTGTATATCCAATCCAACACCATGGCCCAGGGAATGTGGCATTTTAGGGAATCCTGCTTTTTTTAATAAATCCTGCCCCAGTTCTCCAACCTCCTTACCTTTCTGTAGATTAGGTAGTGAATCAACAATGAAATAAAGAATATCCTGAAGTCGCTCGTATTGTTCTTTTTTCTTTTTATCTCCTTTCAACAAAAAACATCTTGTGATATCTGAACAATAATGGCCATGGCGGACACCGTAGTCAACCATAACCACACCACCTATTTTCCTGTTTCCATCTTGATAATGTGGGTAGGAAGTATTTTTTTCACTCGATACGATCGGTTCAAATGCCGGTTCAAGTCCCAATTCTAAGGTTCCCATTAGAAGTTGTTTTCTGATGTCCTCCTCAGTTTTTGCTTTCTTAAAATCAATGTTTTCAAAAAGTTCCTTTGTAATCTTCACTGCTTTTCTTATGTTGGCAACTTCCTCAGGTTTTTTCTTTGCTCGTTTTTGTAGAAGCTCCACGGTTTGATCCCTGAGCCTACAAAAATTACTGAGTTTGTGTGCCATTCTCACACTTAAATTGGCACCATCAATATCCACTGTTTTGCCTTTTAGGTATTTTTTCAAAACTTCAATCGGGTCCTGGTAAACCAATACGGTGCCTCTAAATCTATCTCTGGCCAGCGTTTCATTCAGGGCTGGTACCAACAAAATTTTTTTGTTATCTTTTATCAGAAGAAAAGCATGGTCAATGTCCAATCCGCTATGATAGAAAAAATTTGCATTAAAATTTTCGCCGCGATAGAGTAACAACATAACTCAGTTTTGCAGCTATGGATTAAATTGGTTGCGCTACGGTTTTACCCGAATCAAAACCAAAACAGTTTAATCTTTCACTGCGATTTTAATTTGGTGATACATTTGAGGAAATTTGTAATTCTATCTCTGCTTTTATTGTTGCTAACTTTCGGCTGTTTGGGTGGGAATGGTTCTTATGGATCATCCGATATTTACCCGGTTTCCGATTCCTATCAGACAAAAGAATCCGCCCTATCTCCAGCCTACTCGCTTGGAGGAACTACCAATAGCGTGACCTATGTCACTAAAGAGGGTAGCATGTCAGTAAAAGTTCCCGAAGGAACTCTGGAAACAAAATTTACTGAGTTGAAAAATAAACTGGTTGATGAGGGTGCAACTTTTAGTGATATCAGATACAATGAGTACTCTGATAAGAAACAATACACTCTTACTTTGAAAGTTCTTCCTGCTAAGTTTGAATCCATAAATTCCCTGATCAAAGAAACAGGAGAAGTAAAGGACATGTCTGTCCAGCTGGAAGATGTAACCCAACAATACACCGATCTTCAGACAAGAATAACCAACAAACAGATCGAACTTGAGCGTCTCAGGGCTCTTTACAATCAAAGCAGCAAGGTGTCTGATCTGCTATCTGTTGAACATGAGTTAACCAGAGTTGAAACAGAATATGATCTTCTACTCCAACAAAAAATCTATCTTGACTCACGAATTCAGAAATCTACCATCTATCTTACTGTCTATGAAGACAAACCAGCAACCCAACAGCTCATAATCCCATTCGAAGGTCTTGGCAATCTGTTCTTCGGAGCCATGGCCGCAGCCATTGCCATAATCGTGGCCGTAATCGGATTCATCATACCTGTCTCAATTGTTGTTCTGGTGCTATGGTTTATCTACAAAAAAATAAAGGGTAACAAGGTTCAAACTTCAAAGGTACGCTGATTGCCTGGTTCAACCTCTACCGTAAGCCTAATTGGCTTTTTTGAGGTTGGGAAGACAAAATCTACCTGTTGCCCTTTTCTTATTCTTTTTCTTTCGAATGTCATATGGTCCCCGCTCATCCAAACCTTTACCAACACCCTGTCAATATTTCTCTTTGCCGTTATTGTTAGGCAGGTGTTGTTTCCTTCCATTTTCTTCTCACACTTGAACGGTTTCATATTCAAAATAATCAGAATCACTATGACTACCAGAGCAAGTATAAGTGCCCCATTGCATAGAATAATCAGAATGTCAGCATCCATTATACATACCCTAACTTTGATTTTGATTTCATTGTGATAACCTTAATATCCAGTCTTCGCAATCTCTTCCGCAGTTCACTATCGTTGGTACAAACAATCGCATTGTTTTTTTGAGCGTAATCCACGATCCAGTCGTCCACGTACTCTTGACTTTCCACGGTCTCAATCTTTTTTTCATTGGCAATAACAAGTTTGAGTGCCAGTCGTGCGGCCATGCCGTTTTTCCCAATCAGCTTACCAAGTTTCTGCAGTTCTTTGATTGTTTTTGATGAAATTACATAACTGTGGCTTACTTCTATCAGATATTCCAATTCTCTGAAAATATCTATCTTGAATTGGAATGGTATGAGAAGAAAATTCGTATCTAATATGACTGGTCTGGGAGGCATAATCAATAAACTCACTCTAGCAATATAAGCCTTCTGTCAGCCACACTTCAGAAATAACCTTCATTTGATACCAAGAACCTCTCTGGTTTTTGCCATATCTTTTTGAGAAGGACATATGGCAACATCGGTGTAGTCTTGTTTTTTGCTTACAATGTACACGCTTTCCAGGCTAATTCCCCTGTTTGCCAGTTTTCTAGTTACTTTCCCAAGTTCTCCTGGTCTGTTTATCATTTTGTAAATTATGGTATCAGCTTCAGTGATTTTGAACTGTGGCAATTTGGATAATGCCCTTGTGGCAGTTGCCACATCATTGGTAAGTACTCTAAACACTGCATTATTATCAGAGCCATAGGCTGATATGGCCTCTATATTCACTCCAACGGAACCAAGTGTTTCGGCAACTGCAGCCAACGATCCAACATCGTTGCTAGCAACTATAGTTATCTCTTTCAATCCTACCACCCCAAATAATTATTTACCCAAAGTTAAATAATCTTACCACTGACAATCAAATTATGGTCAGGAAACAAGAAATTCTCAGAAAGCTGGGCCAGGTTATGGATCCAGAACTTGGTATGAGCATCGTTGATCTTGGCCTGATCTATGATATCAATGTCAAAAAGAAAAAGCCAGGCAAACTTCAAGAAGTTTTTATTAAAATGACATTCACAACCCCGGCATGTCCCATGATAAATGAAATGCTCGATGACGTCAAACTTAAACTTGACGAATTCAAGGATGCAGATATTGAGATTACAGTTGTGTTTGAACCCCTTTGGTCTCCCGACCGCATGTCCGAGAGGGCAAAAATAAAATTAGGAATGGTATAACATGAGACTTACTTTTTATGGTGGTGCGCAGGAAGTTGGAAGAGTGTGCATGCTACTCGAAGAAGGGCCAAAAAATCTCATGCTTGATTGCGGTATAAAGCTTGGTGAGACCACCGAATACCCACTTATTCATGAAGACGAATTATTGCGCATTAGAAACATCTCTGTTTCCCATGCACATCTTGATCACAGTGGCTATTTGCCCCATGTTTATTCAAAAAAAGCAAGGCCAAAAATCTTCATGACAAAACCAACAAGAGATCTAATTGGCGTTCTTTTGTCAGATTATCAACGCATTCAGGCAGCTAAACATGAAGGCAAAAAACTTTTCGGTTCCAAGGATGTGGATGATGTAATGCGTGATGCGCGTATCATCGAATATCTGGAACCATTCCAAGCAGATTTTAAGGTGCAATTCCATTCTGCTGGTCACATCATGGGCAGTGCCATGACCATGATTGAAAACGGACCAAAAAAAATACTTTTTAGCGGGGACATATGCATGCGTAAAACCCGGGTGCTGGATCCCTGTGAGCGGGGGCTTTCTGCTGAGACGCTCATTGTAGAGAACACCTATGGTACTAAAGAGGACATCTTGCCTAGCTACAGGGAAAGTTACCAGAAGATGATCTCCATAATAAAAGAAACTGTGGATAAGGGCGGGCACATTATTATCCCGAGCTTTGCAGTTGGAAGGGCGCAGGAAGTCCTGCTTGCTCTTGATGATTACATGCGTTCCGGTGCCATCCCCCCGATGAAAATATTCATGGACGGGATGATCGGAAAAGCAATGAAGATCTACCGCCATAATGCCATCTACGCCAATGATGATATCAAAAAAAGAATACTCATGAGCGAAGACGACCCATTCAAAAGTCCTAATTTTCATCATCCACGATCCAAAACCCGGGAGGACGTCCTGAAAGAACCATGCATAATCGTCACCACCTCGGGTATGTTGTCTGGCGGACCGGTTCTATTCTATCTTGAAAAACTGGCCCATGATCCTAGGAATGCAATTATTTTTGTTGGTTATCAGGCCGAGGGTACCACTGGCAATAAGGTTCTTCAAAATGAGAAGAAAATTCAGATATATGGTAAAGAAGTTGAGCTTAAACTCAGAATAGAAAGCATACGGCTTTCCGGTCATGCGGATTTCAATGAGCTTATCCAATACATTAGGTCAGTTAAGGGTCTTAAACGAGTTTTCCTGATGCATGGAGAAAAAAGCGAGCTTAAGGATTCAATAGATAAGGATTATGACGTGATTGTACCACGTCAGCTGGAAACCTACGCTATCTAATTATACTTTCATTTTTTCATACAATTCGTTAAGTTTTTTCTCATCAATGAATTCCAAAAGACGATTACATCGTTCACAGCGGAAATCAACACCAGAAGCAGATTCAAAATTTATTATGCTTGAAGCCCCGCAGGAAGGACAGAAATAATAATCAGAACTTTCATTCAACCCAATCCTACTGGACTGGATGGTTGCCCATTTTTCTATTCTATCATGATTCAAAGACCAGCTATAGGAATACCATCCTGTTTCACTGTCTTTTTCACGAATATAATTTACCAATCCTTCATTGTGGAGCTTGTTAAGTGTGGCTCTAACATCGCTTATTTTTATCTTCAACTTTTTAGCCAAATCCTCGTCGCTGTGGTTACCATAAAAGCTCCTAACCATGGCAAGAGCATTCTCCCCGCCTATTTCAATTAGATTCTGCCTTACACCGGCATCACTAAGGATCTTGACCACATTTTGCATCTTTTTTTGTTCTTCCTGCTGTCTAAGTTTCAATACCTCGTCAGCAGCTTTTTTTGCCTCTCTTTCCATGGCTGCTTTGGAAATTTTCGGCTTTTTGACTGAAACAACTTTTTTTACAAAGGTTGCTTTTACCGCCTTTTTTACAACTACCTTGACCTTCTTTGCTTTTTTGACAGTTTTATGAGTATTACTCTTCTTTTTCTTGATCGCCACAATACCACCCTTTCTTCAACAGAACTAAGTTATTACGCATTTTTTATATTTAAACCTTTGCTTTTTCCTGGCTTTGAACATAAATTCATCTCTGAACATTTTTTTGGTAATTTGAACATAAATTAGGGATTTTTGGCTTTTGAGCTCATAAAATACCATAATAGTAAACCAATCCAATGATTAGACTTTAGACATCCCCTATGTTTTTTGGCCAGATATTTTTCGACCAGTTTTAGTTATTATCTGTTTATAGACGTTCAAAGTGCCTTTTACGCTATTTTCTATGGAATAGGCCTCGGCTCGTTTTTTGGCTGCAGTTGCCATTTTTTTCCGTAGTTTGTTGTCTTCTAAGAGCCTGTCCATGGCACTGGCCAGCTCCTTCACGTCCCCTGGCTCAACCAGCAGGCCAGTTTTCCCATCTGATATTACCTCCTTTGCCCCAAGCCGGTTCACTCCAATGGCCGGAAGGCCCATATACATTCCTTCTACGAATGTCAGGCCAAAGGTCTCAGTGTCAGATGCTGAAACAAATATGTCCCCGCAGGAATAGGCTGCTCCCACACTCTCACTTTTTACAAAACCAGTAAAAATGATATTCTTTATCCCAAGTTCATCTGCCAGTCCTTTGAAATTTTTAATGTACGGTCCTCCCCCTACCACCAGTAACATCCTATCTCTGTTTTCTATTTCTTTGAACGCCCTAAGCACCTGGTCGAGTTTTTTTTCAAAGCTTATTCTACCAAGATAAACTATGGTTTTTTTATTTCTGGGAATGTTGTTCTGTTTTCTGAAATGTTCTATTCTTTTTGGTTCGCACTTCAATTTGTTAAAGTCAATTCCGTTTGGCAAGTAGGTGACATTATTCAAACCGTAGGAACGCAACTCCCTTACCAGTTCTTCCGTCGGTGCTGTCACCACATCCACCTTTCTAAAAACGTATTTTATCATTTTTTTTACTGCTGTTTGACTTAGATGGTCAAAGACTTTCGGAAGTTTTCCCTTAAGCAAATGTGGAACGTATTCTGGAAAATGAGTGTGATAGGTTACCACCGTAGGGATTCTTCTTCTTTTTGCTGCCAACAACCCCTGTAAGCCAAGGTTAATTGGTGCATGAGCATGAACTATTTCCGGCGCTTCTTTTTTTAGGATTGCACTTATTTTTTTATAATCCATGGTAGCAACACGATAACCATCATAGAATGGGAATGGTGCTGATGGTATCCAATAGATCTTGAAATTCTCTGATTTTTGTTCTACTCTAAGTGGGCCTTCCCCGGGTGCAAAAAGAATAACGTTATTCCTCTTTGTTAACTCTATAATCGCGTCACCAAGGTAAACCGCAACACCATTAAGCTGCGGTAAATAGGTATCCGTGAAAAGAGCAATCTTCATTATGAAACCCCCAATTCTCTAATGATAAAATAAAAATTAATTAGGCAGTGGTGGCAGGGGCGGTAGCGGTATGGTGCCGTTGGCCGAGCCATTCTTTAATGCAATCAGGTATTTGATAAAATCCACTGAAGAATTTACCAAACCCATTGCGAATTCAGGATCAATCGTAGTCATATTGCCGCTATAATTTCCGCTGGTGTAATTCAGGCAGATCGGTACCAGGCTATCATTGGTGATTTTGTCACAATAGCTGTTATCCTTATGCGCCATTGCCTGCATCATGTTGCACTGATCTTTAGAACTTTCATTGGTTATCGCATCGCACAGATCACTTGGGGGCAAAAAGGGTGTTTGCTGGGCTACTTTTGCTGCAGCGTAGCATTGGTCTAGCTTGCTTGAGTTTTGCATTTGAGAACAGTAACTACTGTTCTTATATGCACCAGCTAGTTCAATGTAGCAATCATCCTTCACGCTCTGAGATACTATTAACTTGCATATGTCTTCGTCTTTGGTTATGGGCACCAATGCAATAAGGCAGGTGTCTCTTCTCTGACCAGTCAAGTCGCAAAGATCTTTTCTTTTAAGTGTGATGGCCATGGTGGTTATGCATCTTTCTCTATCATCACCCTGCTTGTCAGTGTAGCATTTTGCCAATTTCGAATACTGTTCCCTCTCCTGATAAAGAATTGAAATAACACTGTCAACCAATTCTGCTGGAGCAACTATCGCTGCTTCGCCTTTTTTGAATGAGACTAATTGGTATTCATAGGTGTGGGTAGTCCCATTTTCTTTGTAGTCGAAATACTTAGAATAAATCCATCCTGTCTGATTGTCTATGCACATCTTCCAGTTAAACTTTTTTGGAGCATCAGAACCTATTCCAAATCGTGCTGCATCATCCAGTGAAATATTGGAGTAATCTATCTGATAACTAATTTCCTGGCATTGTTTTCCATTAATTGTTTTTGTTGTTATGTCTGGGCTGAGTTTGACATAGTTCTTGGAAATTAAATAGCTCATGTCATTTTTGTATCTCTCAATCAATGCATCATTCAAAAATTTCGAAGACAAGGAGGCCATGTAATTTTTCAATTCTGCATTTCCATATACTGAAGCACAGCTTTCATTGGCTGTTAATGGATATTTGATACAGAGTATTGTTTCGTTGGAAAAATAGTATGCTTTTTTTGTGGAAAGCGGATTCTGCACATATATGCTTTGGTTTTCTCCGTCTTCCTCCATCGAATAATATGTCCTATATCCATCGGCGAGTTCATTATATGATAATTGATAGGTGCTCTCGTACATTCCGAATCTCACACCCTTCAAAAGCAATTCCTCTGCTGCCGTTGTATTAACCTCTGGTTGCACTGGCTTTATCGTTACCAGGGCAAGATAAACCGCGATAATCGCTAGAATTACTATTATACTTATTACTACTTTTTGATACTCCATTAGACCACCTTAGCTCTAAAACTCTATAAAATAACCATTAATAAATATTCTTTCGAATTCTGTTTATGAATTTTGTCCCAAAAAAGATTTTTTTTACCAAAGGTGTTGGTAAAAGTACGGAACAACTCACCTCATTTGAATTCGCACTTCGTGACGCTGGAATCGCGCCCTACAATTTGGTATCGGTTTCCAGCATATTCCCTCCTCATGCGAAAATAGTCTCTCGCAGAGAAGGTCTTAAATATCTAAAACCAGGCCAGGTTGTTTTTGTGGTCATGTCAAGAATCGCAGCCAACGAGCCCAATAGGTTAATGTCTGCCTCAGTTGGTTGTGCGATACCTGCTAATAAAAATACCTACGGCTACCTTAGCGAACATCATGCCTATGGACAGACTGAGGAAAAAGCCGGAGAATATGCCGAAGATTTGGCTGCTTCCATGCTAGCATCAACGCTTGGGATGGAGTTCGATCCTGATAAAGCCTGGAACGAAAGAGAACAGTATTTCAAGATGAGCGGTCAGATTGTTAGAACTACAAACACGACGCAATCTGCAATTTGTGATAAAAATGGCAAATGGACATCGGTTATCGCAGCCGCAGTGTTGATATTATAATATTATAACCATATTGGTATAACAGAAAATTATCTGGTGATATAATGGGACTATTAGATTCTATTTTGGGAAAAACTTCTGATGAACCACCACCGAAAGCAACTGCAAATCCGTTTAACGTTTCCATTGCATTCGCACCGTTGCGTCTTTCTGCACATAACCGCAGCTCGGTTAACCTGATTGTGAAAGTAAAAAATATTTCTCGTTCTCCACAAATGATTTCTGTTGATGCGCTTCTTCAGAAAGGTGCCATGCTTGGTTTTGATCCGGCATGTATCAACAAAGCAGCTGAAAAAAGAGTCGGAGAACTCCAACCTGGCGATACCACCGAAGCTCAGATTACCCTATGGTCCAATAGCCAAACAAAACCAGGTAGCTATTCAGTGGAAGTTTCAGTCTATTCCCACTATATCAGCTATGATAAAGTTCTCAACTACATAAAAAAATCCACGACAATCAGGGCAGTTTAATTATTTTATTCTTTCTCCTTCTGTGGCATTTTTTAATTCATTAATTATATTTGCTATCTTCTGTCCTTTTTCAGTAAGCTTGACTATTCTCTTCTTGCCCTTTGCTTCAATGATAACCAGCCCATTTTTTTGCATCATGGTGATTAGATGGGTCACATACACATAGGTGGTGTCGGAACTTTTTGCAAGCTTTGACAGATGCCAACTGCCTTCGCTATCTCGTAGTAAGAGCATTATTCTACAGGGCTTTGGTCTGGCAAAAATCGAAAGCATGAGCCCCTATTCACTACGTTCTTTTTAAAACCTATCATTTTCGACGTACTACTGACGATAGCTTTATAAAATCTCTCTCAGTAGACGTCATGGAACTTATTTAATGCTCCCGCGCGGGGGGCCGGTATAAGGTGTAAAAATGCCATTGGCATTTTTACTTGATTGAAATAGAAATTTCAATAAGGTGAAAAAATGGGAACAAAAATCGGATCTGAAAAAATTTCGAGAGAGGATGGATATCTATATTTTGTCGGTAAAGACGGCTTTGTTTGGGCAGCCCCAATGAAGCACAATAAAAAAGGCCGAAAGAAAAAAGTAGGTAATGAAAAAATCTCCAAAGAAGGAGGCTTCATGTACTACCTTGGTAAAGACGGCTATGTCTACAAGGCAAAATTGAAAAATTCCTAATTTTATCCTCTTTTTTTCTTTTCCTTATCTTTTTTAAACCAACCCCCCCTTATTCTCTACAACCTACTTATATCTTGAGGTGTAAAAATGCAGATGCATTTTTACTTAATAAAAATCGAAATTTTTATGAGTGTCGAACATTGTTCGATTTAATTGAAATCGGAATTTCAATGAGGTGAAAATATGCGAATAGTTATATCGGAAGCTAGCGGGAAGAGTTATCAACTCGAACTCCCCAAGGACAAAGAAATGCACATCGTCGGTAAGAAAATCGGCGAAGAACTTGATGGCAACCTTTTGGGTGCTGCCGGTTATGTACTCAAACTTACTGGTGGAAGCGACAGTAGCGGAGTTCCAATGAAGGAAGAAATTGCAGGTGCTGCAAAGAAATTCACATTAACCAGCGAAGGTGTTGGGTTTAAGGCTGATCACAACGGTGAAAGAAGACGAAGATATGCACGTGGCAATACCTATTCCGCTGAAATCATACAGGTGAACACACAAGTTAAAACTGCTGGCGCATCTCCATTGGATCAACTTTTCCCAAAAGCTGAGAAAAAGGAGAAGAAATAATGCAAGCAGAAATGAATATCGGTATGCTGGGTCATGTCGACCATGGCAAAACCACACTTACCAAGGCACTTACTGGCAAATGGACCGATACCCATAGTGAGGAAATCAAACGTGGTATTTCTATTCGGCTTGGTTATGCCGATGCCCATATCTATCATTGCGACAAATGTGATCTGTATTCTCCACAAGACAAATGTGGTCAGTGCGGTGGTACTGCTAAACTTGTTCGCAAGCTTTCAATTGTTGATGCCCCAGGTCACGAAACCCTCATGACCACAGTTATCGCAGCCACAAGCATCCTTGATGGTGTTTTATTTTTGATTGCTGCCAATGAACCCTGTCCGCAACCACAAACCACAGAACATCTTCTTGTTCTCAATTCTACTGGTATAAAAAACATCATAATCGTGCAGACCAAAGTTGATCTTGTTTCAAAAGAAAAAGCTGTGGAAAATTACAAACAGATAAAAGAGTTTATCAAAGGCTCAGCAGCTGAGCATGCACCCATAATCCCTATTTCTGCAAATTCTGGGCTGAATATAGATGCGCTTCTCAAAACAATAAACAAAGTCATGGTCGTTCCCAAGCATGATGAAAAAGCTCAATTAAGGATGTACGTTTCTCGGTCATTTGATGTTAATAGACCCGGTACCGACATAAAAAACCTCCGAGGTGGCGTGTTCGGTGGGTCCGTGGTACAGGGCGTTTTGAAAGTTAATGATGAAATAGAAATCAAGCCCGGCATCACTAGAAAAGAAGGTGCCAAATCCACGTCAATTCTGTGTTCGGTACAAAGTATGATGGAAGAAACCGAACCTCTTGAAATTGCCAAACCTGGTGGTCTTATTGCAGTCGCTACCACTCTAGATCCGTCACTCACCAAATCAGATTCACTTGTTGGTTCGGTTATAGGTAGAAAAGGGGAAGTTCCAGATCCTGTTGATTCAATAAATGTTAAATATTCCCTTCTTAGTCGTTCAGATATGCAAAACATGCCACTCCGTGAGAACGAGCCGGTGGTTGTTAATGTGCATACCTCCACTGGTGTTGGTCTCCTGGTTAAACTGGCAAAAGGTATTGCCACCATCAAACTAAAGAAATCAACCGTGGTTTACAAAGACATGTATGTTGCACTCTCTAGAAAAGTTGGTCAGAGATGGCGACTTTCTGCATGGGGTAAAATAGTCTAACTTTTCGGAAGAAATCCCACCCCTGTTTTTGTTAGCAATATGGTTTCTATGGTTAGTGGGTGGTGTATGCTATTCACAAATTCTTTCTGTCGTTCTCTACTTTTGGCGATAATATCTTTCAAAACTTCGCTTGGAATTTTAGGATCGCACAAAATAATCTCTTCAGTGGTTACAGGAATTGCATAGAAAAATTCTGCCTGTGGATTGCCCAAACTTGTTTGAAGGAAACTGAAGTATCTGTAGGCTATGAGTATAAATGAAGCAGCCATGTCCAGTTCTGCGTTTAGAACAAAAACCCCCTCTGCCTGTTTGGTTATTTTTATCTTACCATCTTTCAAAAAACCTTCAATTCGTCTGAATAAATTCTCCATGATTACGCTGAAAAATTGTTTATCGTCGATCCCAATTCTCTCAAAATCTTTGTTGCTCACATAACGGTATCCCTGTTCCATGGGAATTCCTGAAAATATGTAAACATCATGGTCTGGCCAATTTTTGAACATCACAGGCAAATACCCCTGGTCCCATGGCACATTTGCTTTTTCTGCAGCCTGTTTGAGCGCATTCTGGTAGCCAACTGCAAAATACTTATCTTTGATTAATGGGAAGACATTGTCTATATTTGGTTTTTCTGCCTGGCGTCTTTGATTACCGCTCACAATCATCTCTACTATTTCCTCTACTGTTCTGCCTTCTTTGTATAATTTATAAAAATCCTGGATTTTTACTTTTATTTCGGTAAGACCCTCTCCCTGGATTCCGAATCCGTCTTCGGTATATCTTGTTAATAGGAATTTTCTTTTTTCAAATAGATTGAGGAGGTCTGCCTCGAATTTGTCTAGTTCCAAGTCTTCATCTGCCATAATATATTCTTTTGGTCTTGCTTTTAAAATCTTATGAGGAATAATTATCTCCTAGTTCAGTATCCATAATTTCTAAAGTTTCTTGTTATGCTGGGGTCGCCTAGACCGGTAGGGCGGCGGGTTGCTAACCCGTTGCGCGTGAGCGTTCAGGAGTTCAAATCTCCTCCCCGGCGTTTTGGTTTACTGCACTCACCTTGGGCTCGTGGTAAACCACCGAAATGGTGAGCCTGGGAGGCACAAAAACAGTCCACTGTTTTTGGAAGCCTCCCCGGCGTTTTGGTTTGTTGCGGGGCACATCCCCGCAACCCCTATAGGGGCACAAAATACCCTTCTTATCATTTACTATACATTACTATTCTGTGAAAAGAAAACAGGCGCCAGATCAAAACCCAGAAAGCACCAGCTTTCGAAGGTTGGAGAAACTACTTGGGTCAGAAGCAGCCCAGACACTCAGAGCCAAGGATGCAGTTTTTTTAGGTCAGTTAATGCCAATTACAGGCAAGGATCTTAGAGGTAAAAAAATACTTGAAATTGGGCCTGGTCATGGATTTTTTGTCGAGCTTCTAAGAGAACTTGGGGCTGATGCCTATGGCATTGATATTAATGAAGTTCCATCCCAGTTTTATTCCTCAGAGCTTTATAAAAAAAAGATAATTCGTATTGGAGATGCAACAGACATCCAGAAAACTTTTCCCGGTGACAAATTTGCTTATATTGTTTCCAATGCAGTTCTTTCCATAGAAGGAACCGCAATGAGTCGCGAGTACTCTACAAATCCCAAAACTGGTGGGCATTTTAGTCCTGAAGAGATGGGAGAAGCAATTCATAGGGCAGTGTTCGAGAGTTTAAGGCCAGGTGGTATTGCATTTCATTCAACTGCCGAGCCTATTTTGGGCGATGAAAAAACACTTCGGGAAATCGGATACATAATTCTATACAAAACTGAAAACAATCTAATTCTTCAAAAACCAGAAAGCTGATTTTCGTTCATACCCGAAACATTTCGAACTGTCTTTAAATTCTAACTACCTTTACTTTTTGTGATAATATGATCCAAATTCGTTATTTTGGGGTAATTTTAGCGATTGTAATTTTTCTCTTTGGATGTGTCACTCCACCGCCTTTTGAGGATAACCATTCCATTGCCAATAACTCATTTATACCAACCGTCAACACCACCGATATATCTGTTGCCCACAACAATCTTGGTTTCAATCTTTTCCACAAACTAACCCAACCAGGTAAAAATCTTTTCATTTCCCCGTCGAGTATTTCCTTTGCCCTGGGTATGGTCCATTCCGGTGCCGCAGGTCAAACCGAGATTGATATGGCCAAGGTACTATCCATCCAAACAATAGACCAACCGGATTTGGCAAATTTCAATCTCATAAAAGCTCTTGGCGAGGACAAATCAGTGGAGTTATCCATTGCAGACTCGATCTGGTTGGATGATGGATTTTCCATAAAGCCAGATTATCAAAAAAACATGGAAAAATATTATCTTGCTCGAATTTCCAATGTGGATTTTTCTAATCCGCAATCAGCAACCACAGTAAACGGGTGGGTCAGTGACAATACTAGGGGCAAAATCACCAAAATCATAGATCCTCCCCTTGATGGTGTTGAAGCCATTCTTATCAATGCTGTTTATTTCAAGGGCAAATGGACCAGTCCGTTCAATGCAAGTCTAACCACCAACCGTACTTTCACTTTTTCAGATGGTCAAACAAAACAAATTGCAATGATGCAGAAGAAATCCTCATTTGATTATCTTGAAAATGATCAATTCCAGGCAGTTCGTTTACCCTATGGTAATCAATCCCTTGCCATGTATGTGTTTTTACCAAAACAACCGCTGATCGGTAGTCAGAAAATCGAAGATTTTGTTCAGAATATGGATTCTGCTAAATGGAATGACTGGCTAGGCAGTTTCAGCCACGAGAGCGGAACAGTTATTCTACCGAAGTTCAAAATGGAATATTCAACTGAACTGGACGAACAGCTGAAACAGCTTGGCATGGCCTCTGCATTTTCAGATAATGCAGATTTTAGCAATATGGCCATTGAGCCGGTTAAAATTAGCAGAGTTATTCACAAGACCTACATTGAAACAAATGAAGAAGGAAGCGAAGCTGCTGCAGTTACTGCGGTGGTGATGGTTGCAACATCTGCCCCAGGTCCATACACTCCTCCAAAAGAATTTTACATGGATGTGAACAGACCATTCTTCTTTGCCATTCAGGATGATAAAACAGGGGAGATTCTATTCATGGGAGTTGTTAATGATCCTACGGCTTCCTAATCTTTTTTCTATTTTTTTACTCTAAATTGTCCAAAATTACACCAACCTTTATAAACAGTTCCACAGTATGTCTTATTCAACCATGCAAAGTTTCGAATCAATCAGATTGATTCATCTTTTGGTCGAGGTAAAAAAATGATCACTACTGGAAATATAAGAGTTCTAAAATGTGCATTCGCCACAGCATCTACTGATCCTGTTACTAAAGTTAATGGTCCTTCTGATCCATGTAAGAAAAGAGGATGCACTGGTTTTCACACTACAATCCCTTCCTGTGAGACATTCATATCAGTCGAATCACTTAGAGGACCACGAAGTTCCGAATCCAAAGCCTAATTTTTTGGTTTCCAACCTCTCATCAACAGGCTGTTTGAAACAACCGAGACTGAACTAAATGCCATTGCTGCTCCAGCAATGACTGGGCTTAACAAGAATCCAGTATAGGGATAGAGGATGCCCATGGCAACTGGGATTCCGATTGCATTATAGGCAAACGCCCAAAAAAGATTCTGCTTTATTTTCTTCATCGTATATCTGCTCAGCTGGATGGCTTTGGAAATATCCTCAAGGTTATTTTTCACAAGAACAATGCTCCCGCTTTCTATGGCAACATCCGTTCCTGCTCCTATGGCAATTCCAACATCCGCCTGGGCAAGGGCAGGCGCATCATTTATCCCATCACCCACAAAAACAATCTTCTCCTTGTTAGCCTGAAGTCTCTTTACCTCTCTGGCCTTATCCCCAGGCAAAACATGTGCCAACACCCTATCAATACCTACCTGTTTAGCAATTGCCAGGGCGGTTCTTTCATTATCCCCTGTTATCATCACTGTTTCATATCCTTCTTTATGAAGCCTCGCTATGGCCTCTTTTGAGTGTTCTTTTATCAAATCTGCGATGGTTATAATCCCAACAACCTTATCGTTTGCTGCCATAATAACAACTGTTTTGCCCTCCAGTTCAAGTTTATATGTGGTGTGTAGGATGTCGGTTGGCGTATCTATCTTTTCTTTTTCCATAAATGCCGGATTACCTATGAGGACATGAATTTTTCCAAACATGGCAGAAATTCCATATCCTGGAACTGCTTGGAAATGTTTTGGTTCGCTTATTCTGAGTTTTCTTTCTTTTGCTTTTCTAACAATGGCCTGGGCAATATGATGCTCAGAATTTTTTTCTGCTGATGCAGCTACTCTAAGAATGTCATCCCTGTCCATTCCAAAAGAAAGTATATCACTTACAACTGCTTCTCCCTTTGTTATTGTTCCAGTTTTATCAAATGCTATTACGCGAGATTGGTGAAGAACTTCCAATGCTTCTGCATTTTTTATCAAAATCCCATTCTCTGCTCCCTTGCCGGTTCCAATCATGATTGCCGTTGGTGTTGCCAATCCCATGGCACATGGACAGGCAATGATAAGTGTTGAAACCATTATGGTGAGGGCAAATAAAAATGTCTGCCCTGCAATAAAGTACCAGTAGACAAACGCAACCAATGCAAATAGAATAACCCCCTGTACGAAGTACCCTGCAACTATATCAGCAAGTTTCTGAATTGGTGCTTTACTTCCTTGTGCGTCTTCAACCAATTTAATTATCTGGGCAATCATGGTGTCTTTGCCAATTTTAGTCGCTCTGAATTTGAATGCACCTGTTTTGTTTATGGTGGCTCCTATTACTCCATCCCCTTGCTTTTTGTGGACTGGGATGCTCTCCCCAGTAATCATACTTTCATCAACACTACTTGCACCGTCTATAACGGTTCCATCCACTGGGATCTTGCCACCTGGTTTTACAATAATAACTTCCCCGACAATTACCTCTGCAATGGGGATTTCAATTTCGTTTCCCTCTCTTATTACCCTGGCTGTTTTTGGCTGCAGTCCAACTAATCTTTTTATTGCTTCAGATGTTTTACCCTTTGCCACTGCTTCCAAATATTTCCCAAGTAGTATGAAGGTCAATAGCAGTGCAGCAGTTTCGTAATATATCTCACCTGTAATGAATTCAAATCCCACAAGTACGCTGTACACATATGCAGTTCCAACTCCAAGTGCAACCAGGCTATCCATGCCGGGCATTCTACCTATTAAACCACGGATACCGCGTTCAAAGAAATCCCGATTGATGTAGAGTATGGGTGTTGTTAGAACGAACTGGAACAGGTTCATATTTTTCATGAAAAATTCCGGATATTCTAAAGGGAAAATCCCCTTCAGCATTCCTGGCAATCCCAGCAATAGGATTGGTATTGTTAGAATCGCAGAACTGAGCATTTTCTTTCTAAGATTATTGCTTTCATCTTCTCTACTATCCTGCTCTTTCTCGATTCCATAACCCAAGGATTCTACTGTTTTTTTGAAATCATCCTGTCCGACTATTTTTTCATCATATTCGATGGTGGCTTTGTTGGTTGCATAATTCACATTTGCTCTAGTAACCCCACTCAATTTCTTCAATCTACGTTCAATGTTACTGGCACAGGATGCGCAGTGCATTTTTGAGATCAACAGTGTTGTCTTTATGAAAATCACCTACAGGTAAATAACAGGCCCCTTTGGACCATATATGCTCATTCCGAACAGTAATAAAAACAAAACCAAACTGGTTACTAAAAATTCAATGAAGTTTGTTCTATGTTTCTCGTTGGTAACTGATCCAGCCTCTCGGTTCATCATATAGCTCAATCCACCGATGATGACGAAACAGACGCCAAAAATAATAAATAGAAATTCCATAAGATGATCATTGAACATCATCACCGAAGACATGGCCCCCATCGGTCCTCCCATGAGCCCTGCCATCAATCCTTCCATTGCCCCCATTACCCCAGAGGATCGGCCCATCTGAAACCCAAATACGATCCCTATCGCTAGCCCAAAAACACTTCCATAAAACATTCCGTTGGTTGCTCCAATTATGGCACCCGCCATAAAACCAGACATCATCCCCAATGTCATTCCAATCATCATCCCTTCCATACATGTTAACGATTCGTAATGTTTCATGTGCTCTTTGCTAAAGACAAGCGCAACCGATGAAAGGACAGTTAGAGCTAGTAGGGGTACATATCCGGGTTGTTTCAATACAAAATAGTATAGCACGCTGGCCAAAAGTATAATCACCACAAGTGTTCCAATGGCATAATCAAAAAGTTTTGATTCTAGTTGTGTTTGTGGGTTTTTGGTTAATATCCCGTGAGCATATTTTGTTACATTGCTAATTTTTCCTCTTTCTACGTTCAAGCAACCACCACATATCCTTCTGATTCTATGCTCTCCTTTATTCTGTCCAATACGAACTCGTTCTCATACTTCAAGCTCACAGTGCCCCCACGTAAATCAACTTTAACGTCTGAGACGCCATCCACTTCGGTGATAATATCAGTCAATAATATTTCGCATGATCTGCAATGCATCCCTCTAACCTTTAGTGTTTTATCCATACAATCCCTCTTCATTGAACTATCAGTTTTCCTGGTCCCCACATCCTCATGCCACAACTATATTCATAGGTTCCTGGTGTTGTTGGAGTAAATTCTATTATCCCTTCCTGTCCATTTTTAGAATACGTCTTTTGATTTAATCCATAAAGGACCAGCATACTTCCACAACCCACATTTCCCTGAGTGGTAAAGTGTATCCTCACCGGCACCCCTGCGTTGACTGTGACCTCTTCTTTATCATAACTCCCATTTGGAAGTGCTTTGATATAAATTTCTTGTACATTTGCGGGTTGTGATCCATTTGCTTGTAATTGACCTTCTGATGAGTTTTGGGGAACTTGGTTGTTTGCTACCCCTATCTGGCTCTTATTTGGTGCCGAGGCCGTACCAAACACTACATACCCACCCACCAGAATGGCAAGAATTAAACCAACAAACAGGAACGCTGTTGTTTTTTGAATAACAATATCACTCATGCTTTCACCAATGTTTCATTTGGCTGAAACAATATATATTAAATAATGAAACAATCAATCTCAGCGTCATGACAAGAAGGCAGAGCTTTCTTGGCTGTGTTGAGTGACAACGCCACAGTCGCGGAGTTTGAAACTCAACAACATCGCAAACAAGAGGTCGTTCCGTGGATATTAGGAAAAGAATCATACTGGGTCTGCTTACAGTGTCTGTCTTCATCTTTTTGGTTACTGTTCTTGTTTTTGTCTTCGCCCTCTATTCTCATGGTGAATCCATCCCCCCCATGCTGGACATATTTCTCACCTATCACATGGAATTCATGGTTCTAATGGGGCTGTTTGGTTTATTTTCTGGAATTGTGGTTTACAGTATCATGAACGCTACCTTGGAGAAACAGAAAAAAGTAGTTAAGACAAACCTTGGCATCATTATGAAATTTTTAAGTTCTGACGAGCGCGAAATTGTTCAACTTCTAATTAGCAAAGATGGAATGACAACTCAAAGCGAGATTGCAAGACTTCCTGGAATGAGTAGACTCAAAGCCCACCGTATTACAAAAAAACTTGAAGGGCGTGGTATAATTTACGTTGAAAAATACGGTAAAATAAACATGATCAGAATAGTCGAAGATCTAAAGGGAATACAATGACACGGTTCCAGGAAAAAGTTTATGCCGCATGTAAAAAAATTCCAAGAGGAAAGATTTCCACCTATTCTGCCATTGCCCATGCAATTGGAAAACCAACTGCCTGTCGTGCAGTTGGCAATGCACTTAATAAGAATCGTTCTTCTGACGTACCATGCCACCGTGTTATCTGTAGCAATGGCCGTGTGGGGGGATTTGCTCACGGAACCAGGGCGAAGATAAAAATGCTAACCGTTGAAGGGCTTAAAATCAAAAGGGGAAAATTACTGTTCTTCAAATCCTTTTTTTATCTTCCTTAATATTCCCGCAGCAGGATACCATATGAACAGATAGGCAACCGGAATCAATATTAGCCCCTGCAACAATCCATAGTCCATTATTATGCGCGGGTAGGTTTTTGTTTTTGGAGTAAACGTCACATTACTAGCTGATAGGTTTATATCTGGGGGTAATTTGATGCTAGCATACCAACCATAACTTAGGTTCTGATCTGATTTGGTATGGGTGCAGTTTGTAGAATAGGTCTTTACTGTGAGTTTATCCTGATTGTTTAGGATAACATCCCATCTAACATCAGGGGGTTGGTTTGACTGATTTACTGTCAGGTAACTCCCTTCGTCCTGGAAACATATCATGGGATCACTATGACTGACAAAAGGTGGGAAATCTAAATAACCAGCCAATGGAAACAGCGTGCTTATCCTTTGGTTCCCTACAACTTCTTCATTACTGTGTGCAAATGAGTATGATATGTTTTGGGTTGGATCGTTTGGGTTGGCTACTGGAGCATCCAACGGTGTTCCATCAATAACCTGAGTATGGGGTAATACAAAATATCCCACTAATAGTGGTAGGATGATTAGCAAAAATATTCTGTAGGTATACACGACTTTGGCGTCTTTCAACATATTAATTACCAAACAGATTCTTCTTCAGAATTGTCATGACCTGTTCTGGATTGGGGCCCAATCTTATCAAAGTGGTCTGGCCTCTCACTCCCTTTCCACTCGGGGTAGTTGTAATAAGCCCAAGCACTTCAAGATCATTTAGATATTCCTTATACCATCGTGAACTTCGTGGTCGTTTTCTGCTCAATTTGCAAGCCCTTTCATATTCTTCGTATACCTCACCTGAAAGAAGTATTCCGGTGTTCTCGGTTCCTTCCAATCGATAATATTTACTTCCACTATTGGTAAGGTTGGCCACTGCATACAAAACCAACTGGTGCATTTCTGGTAGTGTGTTTATTGTTTCAAGAGTTATGTCCAGCTCCACCTTCTTTCTAGCCGCTTCCACATCTGTGTCTGATACTTTTTCACGTTTTTCCTGCTGAACTATTTCAGCTGCTTTGTTGAGCAGCTTAAGTGCATATCTTGCATCCCCGTTTTCCTGGGAAGTTATGGCCGCAGCCAGATTTATTGCCGAAGAATCTATCGCCCCAGGTACAAATGCATCATGTATACGTTGTTCTAGTATTTTTCTTAGTTGTTCTGCAGTATATGGTTGGAAAATCATCTCGGTTTCGTAGAGGCTACTCCTGCTTCTTGGATCAAGGGAATCTTTGAAGGATAATCGATTGGATATGCCAATAATACTCACCCCACCCCGTTTCATTTCGTCATTTGAGCGCGTGAGTGTGTAGACAAGATCATCCAGATCTTTTATCATGTCTATCTCATCAAGAATAATCACCAATTGCTCTCCAGTGGAAGCAACATCCACCAGTTTTTCATAGAGGAACGGTAAACCAAATCCTGCTTTTTCCAATTCTGGAACATAATCCTTCAGTATTCTTTGAAGAATTCTGTACCGTGAATTGTAGATTCTACAATTTATGTAATGTATACTCGCCCTAATCTCCTTCTTGGCTTGTATAAAGTCATCCATGACCTTTTTGGTGGTGCAAGTTTTACCAGTACCAGTTTTACCATAAATGATCAGATTTCTGGGTTTTTGGCCCTTTAATGCAGATGACAAAATAGTCATAATATCATGAAGTTGTTGCTCTCT
Source organism: Candidatus Bilamarchaeum dharawalense (assembly GCA_902386555.1). Classification (GTDB taxonomy): domain Archaea; phylum Micrarchaeota; class Micrarchaeia; order Anstonellales; family Bilamarchaeaceae; genus Bilamarchaeum; species Bilamarchaeum dharawalense. The sequence goes on along the minus strand of CABMJJ010000002.1, from coordinate 10,413 downwards.
AAAGTAAAGATCTTTTGGAACGTAGTGAGGAGAGAGAACAGACGCATCCCTAAAGATGGTCTTCTCTGATAGTATCTTATCAAAAGAAGTCATATTTTTTTGTTGTTAGCAAATGTTTTTAATTCCAGAATAGTGGAAGTTTGGGTTCAAAACCGTTTTTTAAAGGATTGAAAGGAAGCGTGGTGGCCCCTTCATTTGCTTAGATTTTAATAGCTTCTCATATACAATGAAGCTACTACTAATAGGAGGCGAATTGAATGATTGTTGGTGAAAGAATACTAGAAGTTAGCGGGACAAAAACCCCAAAGTCAAATATCCAGGGTCTTAATATCAATATCTCTCTTGAAGATGTAAAGCTCGAAGAAGACACATTGGAAATGACCTATATTTACACTGCCAACTACCAGGAGAACGTGGGTTCATTAAAAATAAAAGGTGTTCTCTTGGCAAAGGAGGATGCAACCACTTCCAAAAACATTGTTGATAGTTGGAAAAAGAGCAAAAAAGTTCCAGACGACTATGCAACTGTGGTTTTAAGTGCAGTTAATTACAGTGGAAGTGCCAACGGCACCCTAATTGCAAGAGTTTTGGGTCTTACGGCTCCTCTAATTCCACCAAAGATCCAACTTACAAAACCAGAAAAGAAATAATTTTTTTATTTTTGTAATTTTTCAAGCGCAGCCAGCGCATCTTCTTTTCTTTCATATTGTACAAAGATATGGTCATGGTAATATGCCGAAACCGCATTGCAACTTATCTTTTCCTTTGCCAGGACATCGGCAATTTTAGCCATAAACCCCACTGCTGCAAGATCTGAATGGACTTCCAATGTTATCAGAGCAAATGGCCCAGAAACTTTTTTCGTAAGGGTTTTCATATCCTCTAGAATATCCTCAGTAAAAGTGGCACTTAACCCCTCGTTTTCTTTAAACACACAGATGATGTAATCCAAGTAATTAGCCAGGGTCATCAGTTCTCCTTCATCAAATGATGCCATATAATATTTTTCTTTTTTTAATTTTGGCTTCATATTTTTCAATAATTCGTCCAAATCTGATATCCCAACCATACTCTCAACCTCTGTTGCATCTAGTCAACAAAAACAGCACTTCCCTTACAAACAAAGAAAACTGCCAAATGCTGCGGCATTTTCTGTTCACTATCCTTTTTGAATGGTCCAACTTCAACCATGTCCAATTGTGGAACATCTTCGATGAATTTTATCCTGGCTATCCTATCACTTTTCACTGCGGCATCTCTCCATGGATTAAATTTCGTTATATCTCCAATAATTTTAGCAACAAGCCCGGTCTCTCCATGGATGCTATTGGGTACGCGGATCAGTTTGCTTAGATCCTGGGTAACACCAACATCCGTATCCACAGAATGGATTGGAAGCTCATCAGCAACTACCTTGAATCGATTTACAAGGTCATTGAACTTTAGGGAGGTCTTGCTCCAATTCCCCTCTTCTATCCCGCCTATGAAAAAGTCTCTATTCTTATCCTTTGAAAATAATCTTGATATGGCAGTTGGTTTATCCCTAATGAGCTTGATTACACTACGAGCGAATCTTCCACGATAGCCACTTTCATCCGGTCTTGGTCCAATCAATCGTTTGTTATCATCTGGTGCAAAAAACTGGACATAATCTAAACCTTGCCCCATGATGTAATCCACAAGTTCTCGTCTTTCCTCTCCTCCAATTGATAAAAATAAAGGATCTCGAACATGAACATGGTAGCCGCGATTTCCAGAAAAAACCAATATTATTTCGTTTTTGTTGATTCCAAAATCTCCAATAAGGAAATCATCCACTAATCGTATGAGATCGTTTTTTACTTCTTCCAGTTTGGCGTAGGCTCCGTATTTTCCTTCAGCGTGAATATCCAAATCAAAAACCAAATCCGCCCCTTTCCATTGTTTTTTTTGTATTGGCGTTGCTCCTGGGAACTCATAGTAGGCTGTCGAATGTGAAACAAAAAGTGGGGTGTTGGTTGCAAGATAGCGTTTGAATTCACTAACCCCAGAGAAATTCAAGTGTCTGGCATCTATTTTTTTTATATTACCAAAACCAAATTCCCGTTGTTCTATTTTCGGTATTGGGAAATCTGCCTCTTCGTAATAGGAAGCAAATATCTTCTTTACAATTGCCATGTCCTGCTGGTTCATTTTTCTCCCTTCTTTTCATTTAACCCGGGCCAATTCAGTGGATGTCCTATTCTACAAACCGCACAACAAAGCCCGTAGGTCATGACGGTTGCACAGGTGGGGACATTGTACCCTTTTTTCTTTATGTGTCCGACCTGGTAGCGAGTTACTTTCTCATTGAAATCAGGCAGATCGGAAAACATTTCAGTTATCTGGTTTTCGTTAATCCCTATTGCCAAGAGGTAGGTGACCAAATATAACCTTGCATGGTGCGGGAGATTATTGTGTTTTTTCATTTCCTCAAGAAGTTTCGCAATACAGGGTGGATGGCTCTCAACTTTAATGATAATCCTACTCTCGCTCTTTGGGATTTCATTAAGCAATTTCTGTCCAGCCTGTTTTATCAGATCCGGCGGATCTCTCACCAGTGGTATGTTCTCAATATGCTTTTTCACTGCCTCTTCAATCAGTCTTTTTTTCTCATCTGGAGTTACCTCTACAAAACCACTGTATAATTTCCTGTTTATAAGTCTGTAGTGCGGGTTTCTCAGGCTATACCTCAAATAGGTTGGGAGATCGAGCAATAGGCGTTTTCCCTCGCTTTTTGTTACTATCCCAAAGATCGCACCAACTCGATTTATTGTTTGTTCGTCATCCCGGTCAAGTTGGGTGCGAATTATTTTTGATTCATTAACTGCAAATCGATTTGTAAGAAAATTGTTTCTCAAATGACCCAAAATCATTCTTGCAGATGCAAAAGAAGCGATCTCATCTTTTTTATCTGACTCGTGGAGAAGCATTCTCGGGCTACTCTTTTCACTGAGTGCTTTTTTTATTCGTTCCACACCAAGGTCGACAATCCGCTCGCTAAGGCTAAGGTCCTTTATGTATTCTCTAGCGCTTTCGCTGAACGGGTACTTTAGTGCGAAATCTAACCCTTCCGCCATAATTTTCTTTCTCCTTTTTCTCTTTTGTTTTCTTGCTTATAAAATTGAATAATTCATAGCCTATATCAAATAATATTATTGCAAGGAAATAATCCCATCTCCCCAGAATTATCATGAGTACAGATCCGATCTTCAAAAATGGTCGGTATTCTGTCAATGGTCGTAATTTTCCTATGTAGTCCTCTTCATCAAGGAAAGCCAGGATCATGAAATAGAGCAATACTATAATATTTATCTCAGGGAATCCAAGGAATAACAACGAAAAAATTGCTATCAAAAACCCAAATCTGTGCGATGTCGTATCTATCTTTCTTGCAAGAACCTGGGCTAGAAGTGCACCTAGGAATATCAGTCCAAAACTGGCCGCACTTATAATATAGCCAATTAGAAGACCGTAGGCCAAGGCCAGGGGCATTTTAGTCCAAATCGAGGTCTTTCTATCATCTTCCATCCAGTCCACTACTTTGACAAGAAGGCCTGCTAGAAATGCCAGAACAAAAAATACGATTTCAGTCATAACATCACTTCAAAAATTTCTCCATAATCAATGGAACTGCGATGGACGCATCGCAATCCACAGTAACATGATTTGCTTTTTCTTTAATCTTTCCCCATGAAATCCCCTCGTTGGTTCTGGCTCCGCTTAACGAACCATCCCACGGCGAAGAGGTGGTCACATAAACCGCATAATCAAATCCATCTCTCAACAGATTCACACCTATCGCATGATGTTTTGAAATTCCGCCACCGAGAATGATCCCACCTGTTTTATTTGCATTCATGGCCAGCTGGGCAAGCTCATTCATATCCTTAGTCACATCAATTCCAAAATCCTTTCTTTTTTGCTTGAAAAAGTAGGTTTGAAGGCCAATGGCAGAATCAGTTATTCCCGGGCAGAAAACAGGGATTTTGTTTTTTGTGCACCAATAGAGAAAAGAGTCCTCCCTTGTTTTCTCTCCTATTTTTCTTGCAATCTGCGATGGTGAAACTATTTTTTCACTTTGATATAATTCTTCATAAACCGGTTGCATGAACTTTTCCAAATAAACATAGCATTCATTTGGTACCAGAATATTCCCAATCCGATTTATTCCTTTTTGGTGGAGCTCTTTATCATCCATCGTAAAGTCTCCAATCAAATATTTTTTGTTTGAACGAATGAGATCATGATCCAGACTACCCCCTGCAGTGATAATCACATCCACCAGTTTCTTCTTGCACATTTGCGCAAAAACTCCCCTAAGTCCGGAAGCCACCATATTAGAGGTAAATGTTAGGAAAATAGTCGCATTTTCTTTTTTCATTTTTTCAATTATTCCTATTGCCCTGCCAAGATTGGTAGCTTGAAAACCGGTTGGTAGGTACTCTTTATCATTTATCTTCAAATCCGTAACATCCATTTTTTCATCTCCCTATTTCATCGTTTCTGCGAGTTCATTTGCTAAATCCGACGCACAGAAATTAAACCCGAATCGTTTTTTCAACCTCTCCCCGGCCAATCCATTAAAGTAGGCTCCTGCCACTGCAGATTCAAAAGATGGATTTTTGCAAAATAGCGCAGCCACCAGACCAGCCAGGACATCGCCAGTTCCTCCTTTTGTCATACCCTGATTATGGGTGGTGTTGACAAAGGTTCGTTTTCCGTTTGATATGATATCTCCTGATGGGTCTTTCTTCAATATCACAACACCGTAGCTGTCAGCCATTTGTTCTACGTTCTCTCTACTTCCCTCACACTCAAAAAGCATTCTAAATTCTCCTTCATGTGGCGTGAGTATGGTTGAATTTGGTTTTAATCGACAAAGTTTTTCTTTTACAAGTCCCAGTCCATCTCCGTCAATAACTAGTTTTTCGCTATTTTTTATTAAATAGTCAACATCAATTCCTGCTCCGGCCAGTCCAATGCCAAATAGAACACAGTCGCATTTTTCAACAATGTCAAAATCATAGATGATCATTGTTTCTGGGATTGTTTTTATCGCATTGATGAGCTGGGAGTCATCTTCACCAGGATAAAAATAAAGGAGATCCACCAATCTTCGCGCAGCTAAAATGGAAAACATCGGTGCTCCGTGATATCTTTTACTTCCGCCAACTATGAGTAGTTTTCCATTCTGGCCTTTATGGGATTCTTTTGGAGGTACATAAATCGTCTTCTTGATTTCATCCAAATCCATATAATTACTTCGGGAAGAGGATTAAAAGTATTTTCGAATCTTTTTGTTGAGGCCTTCAGCTTCTTTTAGTGCCGCATCTGCAGGTGTTCCATTGTATTTCTCAAAAGCATAGGCTATGGATGAAGATGCGTTTATTCGGTGTACTGGTAGGCTCCCTTTTATGGCATCCAATACCATTTCAAGATCTCCGCCTTGGGTTCCGATGCCGGGAATCAAAAACGGTACTCTTCCTTCGGTTTTTCTGGCCAATTTTCTTATTGCGTCTGATGTTGCACCTATTACTGCACCACATTTCCATTCCAATGCCTTTTCCATTACCTTTTCATACAATACTGCTTTTCCTTCACATCTGAGTTCCTGGAAATCTTCGCTTCCTTTGTTTGATGTTTTACATAACATATATGCCAGTTTACCATCTCTTAAAAATGGGGAAACCGAATCAAAACCCATATATGGGCTGATGGTTACTGCATCCGCACCCCAAAAATCATAGGCTTCCTTGGCATAGGCTTCGCTAGTTTTTCCGATGTCTCCTCTTTTTACGTCTAAGATTATCGGAATTTTATTTCTATAGGTCTGCATTATTGTCTGAAGAGCATTAAGTCCATCAAAACCATACTGGGCAAAATAGGCGTAGTTTGGTTTTATCGCAGCAACGGCATTCTCATCTATTAATTTGTCAATTATATTCTCAAAAAAATGTTCTATGGCAATTTGGGGTGGGAAGGCTGGTACAGTGACCATAATTCGTAATAAATCAGGGTCAACTCCAAAACAGAGGATCGTTTTATTTTCTTCTGCCACTTTGATTAAAGTTTCTCGCATGATTTGATATTCACCTGGATGTTTAAATTGGTTTTGGGGGTAAAGCCATAAAAATTAGAAATCCATATAAATACCGGACGAGTAATAATTTGACTCGAACTGCTTTAGTTTGAGTTATGGGTGGGGTCGTGGCGTAATCCGGTAGCGCGGCTGGCTCCAGATCTCTCTTGTTTTGGTTTATTCCATTGCAAGAAATTTTGAGCCGCGAAACCAGCATGTTAGAGTTCAACAAACTTTTTTAGTAAAAAAGTTGACAAAAAACTAGCTAAAAAAGCGTGAATCAATCTCTACGACCCCATGTTATTTATCCAAAATTGGGGTTGAGAACGAACCATCGTTCTTTTGACCCCATTTTATTTTTAAAAAAGGTGTTGTTTATGAAAAATGTTTTCCTAGCTGCAATATTTGTTATTCTTTTGTTCGGATGTGTTAATCAGTATCAACCGGAGAGCAATTCTTCCTCGATTATTACCACTCCAAATGATACCACCCCCACCTATGGGAAATTACCTTCTGACTATTCTATTCAGACTGGAGATCATGTTTGGGTGACCTACACATTATGGGTAGACGGAAAAGTTTACGATACCAACAACGAAACCCAAGCTAAAGAATCAGGAATTTATAATTCGCAGAGAACCTACAAACCACTTGATTTTGATGTTGCTCTTGATAAGGGTCTAATACAGGGATTCATACTCAACATCGTTGGAATGCAGGTTAACGAAACGTTACAATTTAACGTGCCTCCTCAGCTTGGTTATGGTAACCACGATCCAACCAAGGTTCTGGAAGTCCCTCGCTATCTTGAACAGCCCCTGTACGAAACAGCCCCGCTCTCATATTTCCAAGCACTCGGTAGGAACATAAGTAACGGGTCCTTGATTTCCGAGAATCCAATGGTTATTGTTTCTGATATTAACGATGAGAATGTCACCTTATTTTATGCGCTCACTGGTGGCCAACAGTTTACAAAAAACGGGTTGACACGTAAAGTAATAAGCGTGAATGACACTTATGCAACCTTGGAGCTCATGCTTCAGAATGGGACCACCTACAACATCCCAAATCCTCAAACTGGAGCCACCACCCAGTTTACTGTTATAGATGTCTCAAATACTTCCATCACCCTTGACATGAACCACCCACTTGCAGGTAAAAATCTTAGCTTCCATGTGACTGTTCTAAAAATACAACACAACAACCTGCTCTCTGAGTGATATGATGGAATGGCACATAGCAGATCTTAGAAACGTGCATACTGCCAAGTTGGAACATGTTTTTGCTGAATTACAGTCTAGCAATAAAGGGTTATCCTCCAAAGAAGCTGCAGATCGATTAGCTAAAAAAGGACCCAATACAATTGCCATAAAAAAAGAAATTTCCCCTCTGACCATCCTTATTAATCAATTCAAGAACATGCTTGTTCTACTATTACTTTTTGCTGCTATCGTCTCTTTCACCATAAGCATATTAAATCCAAAAGAGGCCGACTTTCTAGATGCCATACTAATCTTTGCTATTGTGATTGCCAATGCCCTATTTGGTTTTGTTCAAGAGTATAAAGCAGAAAAAAGCATTGAAGCACTTACCAAAATGTCTGCTCCCAGAGCAACAGTTGTCCGTGATGGAAAAGAAATTGAAATTCCTGCTGAAGAGGTTGTTACTGGTGACATACTTATTCTCGAAGAAGGTGACAAGGTTGCTGCTGATGCACGCCTTGTGGAATGTTTTTCCATGTACGCTGATGAATCCATGCTTACCGGAGAATCAGTTCCTGCTAGCAAGAAAGTGAACACCCTCAGTGAAAAAACTCCTCTTGCCGAGCGCAGCAACATGGTTTTCATGAATACCATCATCACCCGAGGACGGGGGGCAGTTGTCGTTGTACACACCGGTCTGGCAACCGAGGTTGGAAAAATCGCAAAAGAAATTTCAGAAGCTCCAGAAAAAGTTACTCAATTCCAAATTGAAATAGAAGATCTTGGTAAAAAAGTTTCTTTGCTTACTCTCGGAATACTTATCATAATCGCAGTTTCTGAATTTTTACTTGGAAGTGGAGATATCCTTTTCATATTCATGGCTGCTGTTGCCCTGGGTGTTGCTGCCATTCCTGAAGGTTTACCCGCAGTTGTAACACTTGCACTTTCCATAGCCACCAATCGTATGCTTAAACAACAGGCACTCATGCGAAGACTATCCACAGTTCAGGATCTTGGCTCGGTTGATGTCATTTGCACTGATAAAACAGGTACACTGACTGAAAATGCCATGACCGTCACAAGGATATACATACCAGATAGCCATGTTGACGTCACTGGGAAGGGTCTTTCTCTAGAAGGCAAATTTGTTGTTCGTGGAAGCAATCCAAATACAAATATGGATATGCTGTTCAAGTGCGCCATTTTGTGCAATGATGCCCACCAGTCTGAGGGCGGAAAGTTCAAGGGAGATCCAACTGAAATTGCAATTGTAATCCCAGCCTATAAAGCTCATTTTAATGTGGATGATGTTCGTGAAAAATTCCAGAGAATTGGTGAAGTTTCATTTTCTGCAGATAGAAAGATGATGTCCACAGCAAATAGCGATGCCCACAAAACATATTCCTTCGTAAAAGGTGCACCAGAAGTTGTTATTTCAAAATGCACAAAAGTTTTAGTTGACGGCAAAATAAAAAAATTATCCAATGCTGATCGTTCCTTCCTTCTCAAACATAATGTTTCCATGGCATCTGATGCACTGCGTGTTCTTGCATTTGCCTATCGGGAAAACCCGCCTTCTTTTGAAGAAGAGGATATGGAAAGTAACCTTACTTTCCTTGGACTTATGGGTATGATGGATCCTCCGCGTAATGGAGTGAAGGAAGCAATTGCTGATTGTAGACAGGCTGGAATAAGAGTAGTGATGGTTACTGGCGATAACATCTACACTGCATCTGCCATAGGCAAAGAACTTGGCTTCAAAGGTGCCAGCATCAATGGTGATGAACTAGACCGGATGAATAACGAAGAAATTAGACGAATTGTTGAGGAAGTTGACATCTACGCCCGTACCAGTCCAAAACACAAGGTACTGCTTCTGAAGGCCCTCCAGGCAAACAACCACATTGTGTGTATGACTGGTGATGGTGTAAACGATGCAGCTGCAATAAAAAATTCAGATGTTGGCATTGCCATGGGTATTCGTGGTACTGAAGTTACCAAACAGGCAAGTGACATTGTTGTGTTAGATGATAATTTTATCACAATTCGAAATGCAATTGCCGAAGGCAGAAGCACATTTGATAATATCCGAAAGTTTGTGGTTTATCTTCTAGGGGCTAATATCTCTGAAGTTTTAATTGTTTTTATCGCCACAATTACCAGTTTAGGTATTTCACCTAAAATTGCAGTCCAGCTTCTCTGGATTAATCTTGTTACTGATGGTCTTCCTGCTCTGGCCCTGGGTGTGGACCCAGCTCCAAAAGATATCATGGATCGTAAACCACGAGACAAAAGCGAAAGAATGGTGAATTCAGATACTCTCTATCTTCTTGGATCCATAGGTTTCACCGGGACCATTGCCCTGCTTGTTTTGTATTCCTATACCCTATCCCTTGGAGATGCTGTTAAGGGTTATACCATCCTGTTTACTTCGATTGTCGTCATGGAATTGTTCACTGTTTATGTAGTCAGATGGCGTTACAAAACTCGAATACTCTCCAACAAATGGCTTCATTTGGCAGTTGCAAGTTCGTTTATCCTTCAACTTGTTCTGCTCTACACTCCGCTCAATGCCATGTTTGGTATTGTTCCACTTACTCTGGACGACTGGTCTCTACTTGGCCTAACCATGGCTGGCTATCTGATACTTCTATTCCTGGCAATGAATCTAGAAAAACTGATAAATAGAAAATCAAAAAATTAAGAACACTTACCAACCAATGGCTTTGTTCCAGTTTGTTTCATACCAGTAATGGCACCTTTGGTGTAGGTTATCATTACATTGTTGTAGATAAATGGGGTGCCCGCAGTACCACAGCTGCTTCCCAATGTGCCAGTTATTACTTTTGTTTCACCACTGCCAAATGAAGTGGTGGAGGAATATACTGAAGTTCCATCTACTGTTATTTCGGTTATGGTTAACCTATCTATATCATTGTTAGCCAATTCCAGGGCTATGGTGGTACTATTCAATTTGAAAGTCTTTATCGCAAATGGCGAAGTTGAACCCCAGTAGTTCTTGCTCTGAGTTTCAAGTGACCCAGCACCAAGACCGGAGAATCCACCAACGAGGTAAACAACAATCAATGCCACAACTAGCACAACAGCTAG
>CABMJJ010000001.1 GCA_902386555.1 Candidatus Bilamarchaeum dharawalense | reverse complement strand
TGCAGGGAGCAGGATTGTCAGCTTTGCTGGCAAATTTGGTTACCAGACCAAGCGTTTGAACCTGCGCAGGCACTAAGCCACGGCGTTTCATAAGGCCACGAGTTTATCTCAGGGCTTTTTCCAGGGTTTTTGCCCTGATAGAAGCATGAGACAAAAAGCCTTCCTAAGCGCCGCACATTTGACCGGGCTCTGTCATCCCTGCAAACTTTTTTACCAAAAAAGTTTGACAAAAACCAGTTGTTTATTTGGCGAACTTTTTTACTTAGCCAAAACTGGCTGTCTATTACTAACCAGAATCCTTTTTATTGTTATCAAAAACAGGAGGAGGTCAAAAAAGAACCTAGGTTCCTTTTATTTTATCCTGTTTCTCCAGGTAGGCAAGCGTTTCTTCTGGCCCTTCCAACAGTTTCTCAAACAAATCCGCACTATCAAACAACACTATCCTTCCATCTAATTTTGTTTTTAATTCTCGTAATGCAATCTCTCTAACTGATAGATTTGCTTCTCTGGTATTTTTTATTTTTTCAATTTTTGCAGCTAGATTTTCTTCGTTCAGCCTATTATCAATAAATACATTCTCATATCCGTCTATTCGAATATCCGAACTATTAAGTCCTTCTTTTAGTTTACCATCCACCTTAATAACAATTATAGCATTCGGATGAGATTTTTTTATTCCTTCAACTTTTTCTCTAATCTGTTTTCTGATTTCTATCTCACTGGCCTGATCGAAAACCAATTCTTCATAAAAAAACTTTCGCGTTTCAACTGGTATAAATCGTGATGCTTTTGATTTAGTATCATAAATGTAGTAGCCCTTCGGGGCAGTTTCGTCTTTTTTCAACTGCGTAATAACCGTGCTGCCAGGTATCAAAAATCGCCCATCCAACTTGGTTATGGTTTCGTGTATATGTCCATTAACAATCAAATCAAATGGCAATGTTTCAAGATATTCCAAAGAGAGTTCGTCCTTTCCACCCGGAACCAACTCCCTAATCGACTGGTGTATAACTAAAATAGCCACTGAATTATCTTTTTTGAATTTTGGAATAACTGCTTTCAATGCAGTTTCCGCATATTCTTCAGGTACACTGCCCATTCCAAATAGCTGAATTTTCTCCCCGTCTTTTTCAAATACTGCATCCGAACCATGTAGCCATTTTATGTTGGTACCTGAGGCAAGCAACTGGACTGGGTTTACCATCTCCTTGGCTCTACGTTCATGATTTCCATGAATTGCATAAATCGGAACTTTCGCCTTTTTAAAAATTTCAATTGCCCTTTTGATGGTTTCTAATTTCGGAATCTTAATATCAAAAATATCTCCTGCACAAATTATGATATCTGCATTTTCTGATGCATTTACTATCACTCGTTCTGCCTGAACATAGCTGTCTTCTTCGAATCGTGCATATCCCAGATGGGGGTCGGAAAAGATGGCTATTTTCATCGAATCAAAATTGTGGGATAGAGAATATAAAATGATTTTACTTCACTTTCAATGGTTTACCCAATTGTTTCCATGCATTACAGGATAGAATATACTCTCCTTCACGGACAATTCTATCAATAAAAAGTATCTGATTTAGATGGTCTATTTCATGCTGTAAAAGCGTGCCCAGGTGTTCATCAGTTACCTTCATTGTTTTTCTATTACCTGAAAGGTCCTGGTATTCCAATTCTATGGAAACCCATCGTTTTACTTTTGCAAAAAACGCAGCTTCAAAACTAAAACATTCATCCCAGAATAATGCAGTTTGTTTGCTGTGTTTGATTATTTTTGGGTTTAACATCTCCCCTTCGAATTCTTGGGTCGAAACATAAATGGCTCTAGTTGATACACCTATCTGTGGTGCTGCTATTCCACTTCCAAATCCATTCTTTTTTCTAAATTCTTGTAATGTATCCTTCAGATCAACCACTACCTGTTTTGCCGATTCAAAATCAGTAACCTCTGAACACTTATCTCTTAGTATCGGATCTCCAACGAGCTTTATTTCTCTAACTACCATATATTATCTACAAATGTAAAAAATATAAATAAAATTATACAACAACTGGCTCCCCCGGTACTCTTCTAAATAGCTGAACGTCACCTATATGCTTTGCACCGGTGATATACCTCGCCAGCCGTTCCACTCCAAATCCTCCACCGGCAGATGGAGTCAAACCTGTTTTCGCAAGATCCAGGTAGGGTCCATACCTTGTTTTGTCCAGTCCATGTTTTTCAATTTTTTTGATTATTATGTCGTATTCATGTTCGCGTTCGGCACCGGACAGTCCCTCGCAAAAACCTTCCGGATAGATCATATCGTAGTTAATGTAATGGCCAGGTTTGTCTGGGTCCTCTTTATCATAAAATTCTCTTGAGTGATCCAGAACCCAAAATGGTTGTGTTGTTTCTTTTGATGCAATCATCTCCCAATCATCGCCGTATTTATCCTTTAATTCATGTGTCGTGTATCTCTTGAACGGTCCTCCTATCAATGGTAATCTTCTATCAAGACTCTCCAACTCTTCTGCATGGTGAATTTTCATATGACTCACTGCACCAGATACAAAACTTTCCATGAGTTTGAAAACATCATCCTTTGTTCCGTAGGCAATTTCAAAATCCACCTGTGAGAATTCAAACAGATGTTTGCCTGTTTCTTTGCGCTTTGGATGTTCCAACCTGACGTTCGGAGATATGATAAACAGTTTTTCAATGCCTTCACGTATGGCAATCTGCTTATGTAATATCATGGATTGTGTTAAACTCAGTCTCTGACCAAGATATTCAACTTCACCAGTTTTGATCACTGTGCTCCCAGGGTCTGGTCCGAGTGGATCAGTAACTGGAGATAGAATAACTGGCATAAGTTGAGTAAAACCATTGGCGTGGAAGTATTCGGTAGTATAACGCAACAAACCCGATACAATTCCAAGATGAGTTTTTCTGATGTCTTTCATGTTTTCACCTAAATTTCTTGCTGCAGCATCAGTATTTATATTTAATCCATATTTTTTTGTATAATTTACAAAAATACTAAGTTTTTTAAACTTTTATTGGAAAATTTCCAATTATGGAAAAAAAGATAGATGAAATCGATAGGGAGTTACTTAAGCTTCTGGAAGTCAATGCCAAAGCCAGGATTCATTCAATTGCCCGTAAAATCAGTCTTCCTGCGTCCACGGTTCATCATCGTATAAAAAAACTTGAAGAGGATGGCCTTATTAGCTCCTGGACCATAAAAAAGAATTTCTCCCTCCTGGGCCTTAATATGAAAGCCCACATACTTACCTTTGTTGATTTGTCCCTCCTAACTCAAATGAAAAGAACCCAAAAGGATGTTGCCAACGACATAAAAAAAATTGACGGTGTTGAAGCTGTCGACATTGTTACCGGAGATGCAGACCTGCTGGTTACAGTTAGGTGTAGGGATATGAACTCGTTCCAAGATCTTTTGCTTCAAAGACTCCAATCCATCAAAGGTATTACAAAAACCAAGACAATGATCGTTGTTGCCGAGAGCTAGAGATTTTAAAAACGTACGGTCCTATATTCTCCTATTTCCTGGGCCCGTAGCTCAGTTTATTTTTGCTAAAAATTTCGCAAAGCGAGATTTTGGTTAATACCAAATTTTCACAGCGTAAAAATTTTAGCAAAAAAAAGAGCAACCAGGCTAGAGCGTTCGACTGATAACTTTTAGAAAACACCTTACAAAAAGTTTTGGGGTGCCTTTTTCTAAAGGGCACAAATCGAAAGGTCATGAGTTCAAATCTCATCGGGCCCAAAATTTTCAAATTTTGGGAACAAAGTGGCATCAGCCACGACAGGCCCAAATATTCTTCCATGTCTCGTTTTGCAACAGGTCCATTCTACTTAAAAACAAAATCCTAGAATATCCCTCATGTCAGATTCATCGAAATACAAAAACAAGGGCGATAAATTTCCCTGGAAGAAATTGCTTTATTTTGCATCCATTCTTGTAGCTCTTGTGGGTTCGTTTATTCTTTTGATTGTTACCTTCATGATCCACGATGCACTTGACAAAACACAATCCACTGTATTATCCAACGTGGATGCAGTAATTCAAGATCTTGTGAGTCTGGAGACTGCACTCATCACCCTAGAAAGCGAAGTCAGTACGGTAAACCAATCGCTTGACGATTTATACTCGGCCTTCGTTCCCTTATCTGATGGTATGAACAAAACTGGAAATACTCTAATTAGTCTTGCGGATTCTCTTTCTCTCATTCCAACCATCGGGCCCACCATCCCAACGGCCAGTTTGCGGGAGACATCATTATCTTTGAAAGATTCTGCCAACAAACTTTCTGAAACTGCGTCTGGTCTAGTCGATCATAAACAAGGGGTAGCTGATATAGCTGATGCCATTGGTAATATCAAAAATGATCTTCACACTCAACGCGAAAACCTGCAGCAAACAAAAAAATCCATAGCTGACATATTTGGCCTAATAAAACTGGCCAATATCCTGTTCTTTGTTGTCGTCCTATGTATGTTCGGCACATTCCTGATGAATTCTGTTGCAGGTTTGATTTGATTATTTAACTGCCAGATAAATCAAAATTATGCCAACCAACAGAACCTGATGTAGCAAATAAATGACTAATGAATTTTTACCTAAAATTGCTAGTTGTTCGAGCAATTTAATATTTTTTATCCGGCTTTGTCCATCCGGGTATATCATTTGCCCAAGAGCAATCCCGATCAACACTACCCCAAACCAGGGTAATAGGGGGTAATAATCCAGTGCTTCATATCCTGGGTAAATCAAACCCAACCAAAATAAAAGTTTCGAATCTGTTTGTTGCAGATTAAGCCAAATCCCACCTATGATCAGAACAACTCCCACTACCAGGTTCCATTTTTTTAATCTAAAAAACAGCGGTGCAATAAAAGTTGACAGGGCTATCATGTGTATTATTCCGAAAGTAATGAACCCGTCCCTGGGGTAAAGCCAGGTTGCTGCAGTTATCAAAATTGCAATATTGGTCAGTTTAAAACCACGCCAAAGGTTGGTCAGGTATCCTCGTTTGTTATTCAATTCGTTTAATACCAGGGATATGCCAACCAGTCCAACAAATAGAACTGCGATAAATCTCTGGAAAAGTACAATCATTATATCGCTCAGGTCGATTTTCATCAAACCAAAAAAATTCAAATCAAACATGAAATGATAAATTATCATTAATACAATGGCAACGCCTCTAAGCGCATCAATTTCTAGAATTCTTTTCACTTTATTCCCTTGCATATGCGGCTCTTTCAATGATTTGTTTTGCAGTGGCAATTGGTATTCCGGTTAGGTCAACCAGTCTATCCGGGTTCTCTGGTATATCTGATATGGTAACAATACTTTTTGCTAGCAATCTTCGTAGAATATCATTACTCATATTTATCACAGTAACTGGGTAACATTTTGTACGGTCAATCATTTCTTCAAGACTTTTTTTCATAGGATATTTCCATCCCAGTAGTGGAATCCCCATACATTGGGCATAGGCCAAGACATCCTCTGAAAATTTAGTATTTGTTATGAGCCATGGATTTGTAAATTCTTTACAGCGGCCTTTTTTTGCACCTTCCCTGAGATCTAAAAAACGAGAGTAAACATAGAGAACCGTTTGAACTCTGCACTTGGCACCTGGTTGGTTGTGGAACTTACATTCTATCATATAATTTTCTGATCCTTTTGCCGCCACAACATCTATCTCATGGCTGACGCACTTGCCCTGGATTATCTGTCTAAGGTCGGTTTGGTATCCCTCACGGGTAAGTAATTTAGAAATAAAAGTTTCGAATTCATATCCCTCTGGTCCAATTTCAAAAAGTGCACGTTTGAGATTGTATCTATGGGACACTTCTGGTTTTGAGCTCTCTATTAATTCATATAATATGGCATAGATCTTCTTTGTTGAAATGCCATCATATAATTTTGTTTCTAATTTGGCAAGTATCTCATCGGTTTCTTTTTGACTTAACCCGGTTCTTTTCAGCGCATGTTTGACCTTAGAAGGACTAAACTTTTCCTTTTCACCACTTTCTTTAATAACCCAGATATCTTGCAACATAACACCGATGAATATGCGAAGCTAACAGTTTTATGTTTTTGCAAGCTCATTCTACCCATGGTTGGTTACTTTGATGATGGAAATTCAGGCTCTTCCATCATCCGTGATGAAAAAATCCTCCTTCCAGATTACCTACCTGATGAGCTCATACAACGTGATCATGAACTCCAGTACATTGCAGATTGTATCAAGCCTCTACTTGGCAAACGTATGCCCCAAAATCTTTTTATCCATGGTTCCTCTGGGACTGGTAAAACAACCTGTGTCAGATACCTCATCCGTCAATTATCCGAACAATCTTCTTCCATTCTTCCTGTTTATGTAAACTGCTGGGAGAACCCCACCCAACTGGCAATATACAATAAAATTGTGGAAGAGATGCGTCTTCCACTTCCCCGTCGTGGACTAGCAGCAGATGAAATTTTTGATAAAATTATGCAATTCGTAAAAAATTACAAGAAGCCAATATTGCTTGTTCTTGATGAGATGGATGCAATTCGTCATGAAGAACTTCTCTACGTCATCTCAAGATCCAACGAGAAAATGTTGGCATTTGGTATAATTGGAATTTCCAACAACAAATCATTACTCTCAAAACTTGATCAACGAATTCGAAGTTCACTTAGATTTTCAGAAATGGAGTTCCAGGCCTACTCGGAAGAACAACTTTCATCAATTCTGCGTCTGCGTGCTGAGCGTGCGTTGGAACCAGCTAGTTTTGATGAAAAACTTCTTCTAAAAATCGCACGGTCTGTTGAAGACGGCTCAGCTCGAGTTGCCATAGAACGACTATGGAAGGCTGCTAAGAATGCAGAACATGCCAGCAAATCCAAAATCATGATTCAAGATCTTGAAGATATTTTAAGCGACACATCTGCTTTCAAAAAACAGGAATTAAATCTCTCTCCAGAAGAATCATTTATCCTTGAACTTTTGAAATCAGGTGAACTAGGTTCAACTGAACTGTATACGCTCTTTTCAAAAAAATATGATAAATCAAAACGCCAAATACGATATTACATTGATTCACTCGAACAGAAAAAACTGATCGAGTCAAATGTTGTGGAATCAGGCAGCACATTTAAATCCAGGATATTTAAATTGATGGATAGAAAATAATTTATAGGTGTAATTATGGGATCACCGGATGAAGTTGGTTCGAAGCTTGTTGAACTGGAAATCGAAACCCAATCGAAAGTTAGCCATTCTCTGTCTTTGATTGAAGTAGCCCTAGCTGATTGGGAAGCTGCAAAAAAGAAACCCAAAAATCTTGAAGGTCAAATTAACTATCTTCGTAATTCCTACAAATTATTGTCCGAGTGGGAGAAAAATTCACTCAAAGGTAAGAAGGATCTCAACTCCACTCTAAACAGACTCAGAAAATTCACGCTGATTTGTCAAAAACTGCAATCTGCAAAAAATGCATCATAGTATTGGCGACGTTCATGGCATTTAAAGAAGACAAAGTTGATCTCAAAGCTGCAAGAGACGCACTTGAAGCGGCAATCCGAAGTCCACTGCCACAAGGCGCAACAGTCCAAGCAAATCCTACATTATCCATTGATGGTGCAAAGGGTGCGCTTAAAGACTTATCCGGTTTTGGTGCTCGTGTGGTCCTTCCGGCAATTGAAAACCCTGCAGTTAGAATAGCTGCGTCTCCCTCAGAAAACGATCAGAAAATTCTACCCGGTTCATTTCTCGCAGCTTCCAAAGCTATGGTATACGCTAATCCAAAACCAGCACAATTTTTTCAAAATCCTGATGAAGCTAAACAACGTCTTGCTGAACTGGAAGGTCAACTATCACAAGATCAAAAGATCGTTGAAGGCAGCAAACTCAAACCGGATGCAAATGTTTTGGTTATCGATGCCTGGAAAATCTTCGACCCGGAGAAAATTGGTCCTTTGCGTAAGCCTGATCTATCATCCATCCTAAGCGGGAGATTTTTCTTTAGCAAGTCTCCAGAAGCAATTATGACTGATGTTGTGGGTTGGGTGGACGATTCCTACAAAGCCCATTCTGGACAGGTTTCGCCTCCAGTACTCATAGTTCAACCAACCACGTTTTTCGGTACCTACAATGACACCTATAACACATCATCCATTGGTTTTTATGATCCAAAATCTAATCTCATTGTAATAAGCGAAAGCCTTGCTGGCTTTAACCAGGCTGACCAGTATCATGTTCTCACCCACGAGTATCTTCACTATCTCTCCTCCTGTAGCGGTGGTGGTTTCCAATTTAAAGTTATACCAGAAGGAGAATCAACACCGAAATTTTATTCGTCAAGACTATTCCACGAAGGCCTCACTGAACTTCATGCTCAGGAAATCACACGGGCACATGGAGTTAAGCCGTCATCTGTTGCCTATTCCCCAGATGTTGTTGCCGCTGCCTATATTCAGCATGTTGTTGGTCCTGAAATTCTGAAAGAAGCCTATCTTACTGGTGATTTTACCAAGGTTGCCATAGCCTTTGATAAGGCCATTGGTCGTCCTGGTTCATTTAACGAGTTCATGGAAATCTACACAAAACCAGTTGGCGAGGGTGGCGGTGCCAAGGTTGCAATTGCCTTTTTAGACACACTATTCCAAGCCGAAGGAGTCAGCACTAGGGCGTTGGATTCCAATCCAATTGTTATAGATGGACGAAAGGTTATTCGAGCTCTAGAGCGAGAAGCCAGATGATTACCATGGCAGAGCGACAACAGGAAGTGGATCGACAAAAAGTAACTGATGCAAAGACCTCAGTTGAAACCACCATTCAAAAACCACCGGTTGATACCAATCCCCGAGTGTCAACTCAACAAGCGTTAATTGCACTGGGTGCACTATTTACTTTTGGGGATGATCTCAAACGAGTATTAGCTCAAACATTAAAAATACCCCATCCTAAGGATGAGGAAGCAGTCCAAAAATTAGACCATTCCAGACTCGGTTGCACACGTCCTGTAGACGTCTTTGATGAAAGATCTG
Source organism: Candidatus Bilamarchaeum dharawalense (assembly GCA_902386555.1). Classification (GTDB taxonomy): domain Archaea; phylum Micrarchaeota; class Micrarchaeia; order Anstonellales; family Bilamarchaeaceae; genus Bilamarchaeum; species Bilamarchaeum dharawalense. Next base: position 93,147 of record CABMJJ010000001.1, on the reverse strand, counting down.
CGGCTGATCATAGTTCTGGCATCCTCTCCTATAACGAATCCATAATCGCAAAGCGAAATTTAGCCAGTGAAGACCTACTAACTCGTTTTCTAAATAAATTAACTCTTAATCAGACTTTTTCTAAATCACCAGTACTTATAGGTCAGGAGATTTCCTCTGACTGGTTAACCAAATCCTACCTGGGTCCAGTCGTCTATAAGAGATACACTGAAACTCCTCCAGTGATAACCATCGAACCAGTGAAATTCTTTGAAGCAGAACAGGAAGTTGGCGGTAAAAGTCTATTCAGCGGCATTTACTATCATGATACTAATCATATTGCCATATCCAAGGGACTGAACACGGCCAGCGATGCTGATAAATATCGTTTAATAGTTCACGAGGAGTTGCATTATGCTGCATTTCTAGGTAGTAAACTTCAAATTCATTTTATTTCATCAGATGGTGAACTTGTATCGTCTGCTATGCCGTCACTACTACATGAGGGACTAACAGAACTTCATGCACAGGAACTGACACGTGGTCATAGGGGTATGGTACCAGATAAGGTTGACTATCCACCAGAAACGGTTTGTGCCGCATATCTCCAATCCATTGTTGGTGCCGATGTTCTTCGCGAAGCCTATTTCAGTGGTGATTTTACTGAAGTTTCACGGATTTTTGATGAAAAGTTTGGTAAAGGATCCTTCCAACAATTTCTTGTGGTTTTTTCAGAAGACAGTACAAAAGGTTCGGTATTCCTAGAAAAGTTGTTTAATAAAGCAGGGGTAGATACTGCTGATATAGAAAAGAACCCAATAGTTGTCGGTGCAAGAAAACACATGCCGGGTTGATAAATATGAGTCTCTCTGATGTTGTTCAATCAAAAGATTATCAAGATGTAAGCCTTAAGATTGCCTGGTGGCGAAACAGAATCCAAGATTCCAATGAAACCCAGGTTCTGCACATTAAGGAGGATATTTCAAATTTTTTCCTTAAAATGCAAAAAGACAAACCCAAATTATATTCCCTTTTTCAGGGTCAACATAGTCAGCTGAGTGAAATCATTTATCAAAAATTAACTGGTCGAAAGGCCACATTTGATTAACATGGATTTTGATAAAATTAGAGAGAAATACGAACACGTGTACATTCAAAGCGGTAGACTGTTCGCTGAAGAATGCAAACTCTTGGAAGATACAATCTCATTTTCATTTGCCAGCTATGAAAATTTGGTAAAGAATAAACTTGATGAAAGATCTCAGCATCTAGCCGCTTTTTTTTATCGAAATACCATCTATCTGTCTGCTGCCTATCAAATGGTGAGAAGTGGGATGATGGACCCTGCTGGAAATAATATGCGTACCATATTCGAAACAATTGTCTGGCAGTATGCCTATCTAACTGATGATGACGTTTACAAAAATTTCAAAGAAATGGAAGATCTGGATTCAGACAAACTAAAACTCATTGCTCAAAAAAAATGGTCCAATACTAGCGAAAAAAAACTTGAAAATCTCAGAAGAAAATATAATTTTCAGAAAATGATGAAATCTTTATATTCTAAAGAAGTTTATGAAAAATTCTTTTTCAATCAATATTGGGTTCTATGTCAAAAGTCCCATTCCAGCATTTTTAGTCTGAATTTTAATACACCTAATCTTGAAGGTACAACCACCATGGAAAAAAGACCTCAAGAAATAAAAGATAATTTGACAGCCTTGCTCTATCTCTCTACAGAAAATCTTCTCTGTTTTTTGAATTGTTTCTCCAATTATCTGTCTCAAACGCATATCGATCCGGTACTTACATTTACCAATCAAATCAATTCCAAAATTCCACCTGCATTAAGTCTTGCACCAGATCAAAAAGAATTGAAATTTACTCTACAATTTAGGGAAATTTAATCAAAGCGAATCAAGAACGTAGTTCGATAAAGGCGTTTACCCTGGTCTCTTCCAACTAGTTTTTTTGTTATCAGGGTTTTGATTCCAAGATCAGATATAAGTCTAACTATCGGTTTTGATCGTCCCACATAAAGGTCCAGCCCCTCTTCCTTCTCCTCAGTTTTGGTGATAAATGTTATTTTTTCTAATTTTTCAATCAGCATCTTGGCATATTTTTCCTGCTTTGTTCTATTGCCCCTAAGTTGAATTATGCCTTCATAGTATCCACCACTAATTCTTGAGCATTGCTGACAGATGGTTTTTGTAAGTTCAAATAATATCTCCTTCTTAATCCTACTTCCACCCGTTATGGTAAACACTGCATTTTGAGTAACAAAATCATATTCTGCCGATTCGAAATCTCCTTTGCATTTGCTAATAATGAATTCGTTTAATTTGCGTTCATTGTAGGGTATCCAATCCCCCCTAAACTTCATTCTCTCACATCGGCCACATCTTTCAAAAGTTATTTTCGTGGGTGCCTCTATCTTTACCGGATAGCAGTCTATGCAGAAGGCTTCTATGAACTCGATTTTATCATTAGTCCTGCCACATTTTGGGCAAATAAGGTTCGACATACAGTTTTAAACCATTGAGAATGATATTAAAAAACGATGACAAAAAACATAAATGATGCCATAAGCCTAACTTCCTACTTTATTACCCTGCCCCCAGCTCGATTCATTGTTCTTTCAATTTTTCTCGTCGGACTTGTTTTTGGTTTTATAATAAACTATAATGATGCCAACATTGTCCAGAATGCAATTATCGACGGTATGATGCTTTTGACTTTACCTGCCCTTCTCTCATCCATAATAATCAAAGTTATGATCTCTAAAATGCCCTATCGTCGCATTGCCGCCACCACACTTGCAAGCGAAGTGGTCTATGCCCTAGCCTATACTGCCAGCCTGTTTTTATTTGGGGTAAACCAATTCTGGGCCCAGCTTGTTATTTTAATCGGCGCTGCAATTGTTTTTGTTTTTTGGTACGTGATAGCCAGATTTGTTTTCATCCTCAAATTCCGTTCCATTTTATTTGCAATGATCCAGCTTCTTTTCTATCTTCTATTCCTGCTAAGCGATCAAGCCATGTATTCCACAAATGCTCCTTTCTGGGACACTGCTGCAAAGTTCTATATCTCCTCTTTTGTTCTTCTTGGTGCTCTGGTCCTTTTCTTCTTCATAATAAATGCCCCGATGAAAAAAAATCTTGGTTTAAGCAGCACCGATGCGGCATCCTATCTGTTTAGTGCCTGGCTTTATCATAACAAGGACATGGAAAAAGCATTCGAGCAGGTTGGCGAAGATGCAAAAACAATACTTGCCATATGTGGTTTCAAGCGCAAAAAAGATACGGTCTATTTTGTAACTCCATACGTTCATTTTGGACCATTTGGAAATCTTGGTGGAAGTGAATTCTCATTTTTAATTGCAGATGAAATGGATAAGAAATATAAATCCAAAACATTTGTTTTTCATGGTACGGTGACCCACGATCTAAACCCGGTGGCATCGAGTGAAATAAACAAAATTCTTCTGAGTATCGATGATGCCATTTCTGATGCAGTTTACAAAGATGCTAAAGTTTCCATTTCGCTTGGTAGAAAAAACGAGTGCAAGGCTCAAGCTCTTAGAATAAATAACTCTGCAATTGTTGGTTTGAGTCGCGCACCTAAGGTTACCGAAGATATTAACCTTGGTATCGGTATGGCGCTCATATCCGAAGGTGAGAAACATGCGGATCGAGTAATGATCATTGATCAGCACAATGCCGAAACCGGGGAGCTCACAAGTTTCGAACCAGGAAGTCCAGTTGCCTACGGTTATCTCACTGCAATAAATGATGCCCTGAACAAATCCGATACAAAAAAACCACTGAAAATAGGAATCGCATCTCGTATAATTGACACCGGCTGTATTGGCAAGGCAGGTATAAAAGTTGCTGTTCTATCCTCTGATCCTGCATATGTAATCGTTCTAATTGATTCAAACGGGGTTACACCAGAATTCCGTGATCAAATCGAATCTTCTATAATCTCCCTTGGTAAAAAACATCACCACAATTTTGTTGTCGGGGTATTCACAACGGATACTCACCAAACCAACATGGTTCGTGGAGTGATTAACCCACTTAAGGATCAGGAAACCACTTTAAACAGCATCAATGACGCTTGCCTCGAAGCCCTTAGGGACATGCAGGAAGCACAATTCTTCTCAGATAAACGTTGGTTTGATATAAAAGTTATGGGTGCAAAACAATCCATTGAAGTTATCTCAACAGTCAATTCTATTGTAGCCATATCTAAAATTACACTGCCTCTAATTCTAATCGGTGGAATTCTCCTTCTGATTGCTATTGTGTCAAATCTATAACTAGGCTCCAACAGCCATTCGTAGGATATCTCTAATGCCAGGTGCAAAGCCCATTATCATGAGTACCAATGCAATGTAATATTTGTATTCCAAATCCATCTTTTCTTTGTTAATGACATCTGATGCCAGAAATGCTATTGCTGTTTTAATTAAATAGAAAAAGAAGAACGTTCCCCCGAATGCACCAATTGCAGCAGAAAAAACATGTTGTTCAAAATACTGTATTCCTGATATTTTTGAAAAGTAATCGATAACAAAAAATGTGGCAGCTCCGTCCAATGCCTGCCCAGCTACAACCAACGCCAGTACTTGATTTTTGAAATATCTTAATGCAATGTAAGCAGGGGCTATAGCCAAAACCAATATTGGGATTGCAAAAAGCATATATTTCATAAACGGCAGAAGTATCAGAAAATGCGGGAGCCAGATGGCAAGCCCAGCAAATTTCAACAAATCCATTCTTTTCATTTTATGAAGCACTGCAATTGATATTATCAGAAGAAATGCCGTTACTATATATATTCCCGGAGTTACTGTAAAGTAACCATAATCCCAGATATGGCTGTTTAGGACAAATTCATGGATTGGGGTTATTGGTGCAAAAACATTGCTATCTATGGAGTCGGTAACCACCCTCACTGTTGATCCAAACAAAACAAATGTCATTACACCCAAGATAAAATTTTCATCGACCTTGAGTTTTATTGATTTGAACCATTTATGGATAAGAAAAATTGACACTATGGCTATTATTGCATAGGTAAGCGTATTTACAATATTATACCCGCTATGATCCCATATTGGCTGAATAAAGTAATCGTATATAAAGTTTTCCATCGTACCCCTTCCATGGATAGTAGACGGAAAAACATTATAAAATCCAGTGTAAGCTCCTCAATTGAAAAACTTCTAAACCAATCTCGTACTGCCTACTCCGATGGCAATCTCACCCGTTCGATTCGCTATGTTAGGATGGCTTTTGAATTATTAAAAAAACACAAAGTCAAACTTCCAGCCGAGTTAAAAAACAGTTTTTGCAGGAAATGCTGCCTCATCTGGATTCCAGATAAAACCCTTAAGATAAAATTTGATACGAAGAATAATTGTCTGAGGGTGGTATGCAATTGCGGATATTCAAAAAGACTTTAACATAAAAAGAACCTACCGTTCTTTTTTAATCTCCCTTTAAAATATTATGATTGAAAGGTAATCCTATGGAATTTTATTCTCACGTTAAATCATACCTATCAGAAGTAGAAACCATTATCGAGGCTGAACTTTCCAAAGAAGATTCTCGTACCTACGGTATGTTAGCTCCTTTCATCAAAAGAGGAGGTAAACGCATACGTCCGGTTCTCATATTTCTTTCCTGTGGTGCTGTTGGCGGGAAATATCAGGATTGTATCCAACCATCGGTAATTCTTGAAATGTTTCATAACTTTACACTCATACATGATGATATAGAAGACGATTCTCATTTTAGACGAGGCGAACCAACCATCCACATTACCCATGGGATACCCATTGCCCTCAACTCCGGTGATGCACTATACACATTCCTGTGGAAAAAATTAGTGTTTCTGAATCTGAAATCTTCTCTATTGCTAAAACTTCAGAAAATCTATGTAACTGCATTCAAGAAGGTAGTGGATGGCCAGGGAGTTGAGCTATCCTGGATCAAATTTAATCGATTTGATGTTAGTGAAAAAGAATATTTGGACATGATCAACGGTAAGACTTCTGCTCTGCTCAGTTTGTCCTGTGAGATGGGCGCCCTTTTGGGTGGCGCTCCAAAACGGGTAAGATCCGCATTAAGCGATTTCGGCGAGATGGTTGGTGCTGCATTTCAAATCCAGGATGATATTCTGAATCTTGTTGGAAATTTCGAAGTATACAAAAAAGAAATAGGTGGAGATATCTCTGAGGGTAAGCGCACTCTCATCATAGTTCATTGTCTAAGCAAGGCAAATGAATTGGATAAAAATCGTCTTATCTCTATCCTCTCTTCCCATTCTAAAAATCCAGAAGATATATCCGAAGCAATTTCAATTATAAAAAAATACGGTTCCATTGATTATGCAAGAGACTATGCCCAGAAACTTGTCAATAAAGCCAAAAACAAGCTTAAAGTTCTTCCTGATTCAGAGGATAAAAAAGCCCTACTTCTATTGGCTGACTACGTGGTTAATCGTGAGCAATGAAAAGGAAAAAGTATTTAAATTCTCATTACAAAATTAATCTCGATGACCTCCCCCAAGGCAGTAGCGTTCCTACTGTTATTCGCCGGTTTAATTTCCGCTCTCAATCTGTCTCCTTATTTTTTGGCAGGTGAGACGAATGTTAGTATTGCATACACCAATTTTACGATTGACAATGTCAATTACTCCATTGTTAAATTTGCCAATGTTGAAACTTTTCTGTTGAAGAATCAACAAATTATTACTGATCAGGCAGAATTCAATTCCGTTCTCTATACCTACTATGTGAAAACCTACTATCCAAATCAAACTGAAATCGACGATCTCAAAGCTGCCATAACGACTTTTAACAACAGCAGAAATGATGGCTATGATTTCAAGAACAAGGAGGAGTATGTCTGTCGTGATGATATTCTATTATCAAACGGAAAGATAAAGATATTTAACCAACCAGTTATCTGCTCTGATAATACATCCTGTGCAAAGAATGCCATGTTGCTGTTCAGTGTTTATGGAGAAGGTCTTGGTTTAGGATCAGCAACCCCACTTATCGCTCCTCTTATGGATTTCACACCATCCAGTCTCAAAATGGATGGGTTAATGATTAATTACACAACCATGCTAGACAATATGACTGATGATACTCTGGTCAGCACATTGGAGTATATCAAAACAACATCACCTGAAATCAAAACTCTCTCAAATAAAATTGAATATACCATATTTCGTACACCTAAACTCAATGATACTGCCGATAGAAAGGCCTGCCAGTACAAATGTTATGCCCTTTGTCCGTCATTTGATCTTGATCAAAATGCTGCAGATCTGATTGCTTCCAGGTCCAATGCACTGGCCTCAAAGATTGCCCCCTTAAAAAATGCCAATTCCACTGCAGCTCAAATGTATAACCGTACCATGGTTAGAATGGATTATGCAACAAATACTGCCATAGCAGAGAACTATACTAAAATCTTCAAACCACTCAACGAGACTGGCAATGCAACCATTACATTCGCCAAAGAAACCCTCCAACATGTTCTAGATCCTGTGTTGTCACAAAAACTATTTACTCTCCAAAGTCTTCACACCTCTATTCCGGCATCAATAGCCCAAAGAAATTTCACAAATCTTGATGCTGACATTCTTAAATACAAAAATCTCACGGCAGATATTACTACTCTCTCAAATCATTCCATGGAACAATATACAAAAACATTAAATGCGAAAAATATTGAAAACTCCCTGGTTCTTGTTCTAGAAACCAGGGATCTTGATCCAATAACCATGTCTTCCTTGGACATTCTCAAAAACCAGACCGAAGACTTAAACGCACAGTTTAGGGATGGGCTTAGTCTAGTTGATCTACAATCATTGGAAGGAAACTACACTGATCTATCTGAGCAGGCACAGAGTCTACTTCAAAATGAAAAAGACAGTCCTGCTAAGAAAGCAATCTCCATGTTTAGAGGATTTGCGAGAAGAATAAATGTTGGAATAGCTGCTCTTGCAGATAACACCAACTTTATTCCAAGATCAGAGATTCCTGATAATCCCTGGGTTCTTGGTGCATTCTCACTGGTCACATTCTTTTCCTTTGCTTCACTGGTAATTTTATTCTTCCTCTACATCTTTGCACTCAATAATTTCCGAGTTCCAAAAACATCACACATCATTGCCGTTGCCCTACTCTCCATACTTGTTGTACTCTTCCTGTTTAGTGCATTCCTGTTCATGTTCCTAGGCAAAACATCTACAAGTGCAACATTAACTGAGTTTATGAATGATTTTGATTCCAAGCAATCTGCTGCTATTCTGGTTGATCTAAGGAATGCCACGGTTACAGATGCCCAGGCAATGCAAAACTGTGCTCAAAAATTAGCATCCGAATTTGCTGATCAAAATAAGACCTGGACAATGTATACGGTTACACCGAATACATGTACCATTACGCCTCAATACGGTACCAACACAAGTTCCACACCTGCTGATTGTGAACTTAATGCCACCAATTCAGAATCCTCATTCATTCTAGGCTATTCTGATGTTAAAGATGCATTAAAATTCTCAATAATATATGAAAACAAAGCAGAGGTCTTTGCTGATAAGGAATACTATGATTCCTGTCCTCTAATATCCATGTTTGGTTGATTTTTATGAACAAGAAGAAATCCTCAAAGGCACATACTCAATCTGAAATTTCTGAATCCGAAGAACCTGAACCGGTTAGTCCAGTTCCCACAAAAAAAGATAACACTATTCTTAAGTGGGGTGCAGTGATTATCCTGCTAGCCATAGCTCTTTTCTTTGTTAATTTCTATCTAAATCCAAATCAGCAGTTTGTTTTTGGTAAGAATATCACGGAAGACGAATTCAAAGATGTTTTTGCGTCAGCCCAAAAGGTTTACATCGTGATGGATGTTAGAAATTCAGGCGATCAAACAACCACAAACAATGTTCTACAATGTGGCGTTGACTTTGCAGCAAGCAGTGGTATGGGTGGAAAGGACGTAACCCCTCTTTCATTTGCTGATGATGGGTGTATCGTTCCATCTGGTAAAAAAACCATGGCAGAATGCTTACCCATGATTAATGATGGGGTAGTCGTCTATGTTAGGGGTGGTTCTGATCCAGCCAAATATTATTCCAATGCCGTACTGGTGAGTGTTGGTCAACAATATGCTGTTGGGTTGTGTGGCATACGATTAGTCCAGTCATCTAGTTCTGTACCTAAGGAAGGCGCCAACGCCACCGAAACCAGTTAGAAATTGTGCACCCTCGACTGTGTTAGTCGATACAATCTCAACTGGTATCTCCATCTGCTTAGCCAATTCGTCAAGGTCATCAATCAGAAGTTCTTTTGATTGCAATTTCATCTGACCATTATTGCATGCTTTGCATGGTATGGTATCATCTACCTTGTCTCTAAAGACTTTTTTTTCTTCTACACTGCAGGATGAGCATTTGTAAAGACCACTTAAATAGGTAAGTCCTTCAGATAATAGTACCTTCTCTGCCTGTCTGCTAATTATGGCCTCACGGACCTCCCGTTCACCGTATATCGCGAGGCCATCACTGACAATTCCTTTTATGAATCGATCAATGAGTATTTTTTCCTTTACTGCTTCTTGTTGGGCAAGTATGTTTTCGCTCTTTGAAAGAACCTCGCGTATGCCATACTCATCAGTGTAACCTGTATCTACGACACCCAGAATCTTTATCTGATAATTAAATGGGCTCATCTTCATGAAAAAGTCCTTGGTTGGGCCTGGCCCACCCACAATAACTCCTTTTACCCGATTTACGAAGGCATCGTCCATGACAACACCAACTCGCTTGTAATAGACTTCAATCTGTTCTTCTATCAATCTCTCGTATCTTCTGGCACTCTGTCCTCCCTTTCTTATCTTTGCATGGGCAGTGGAATTTAATTTTCTAATTACTGTGATATTAGTTCCCTTAACTATCGCAACTATGGCCTCTCGTCCATCTAGGACTACTATCCCATAGGAATCAGTTGACCCCATCATACTTTGAAGCGGTTCCAAGAAAAATTTACTATCACAACGATAGGCCCCGATATTTAGAGCTTCAGGTGGTTCTATTGTAAAAAGCTGAATATCTATTTTTGCAGAATTCTCCGAGACATTTCCTGCAAAAACCGCAATCCCAGTTGGCGGTGTTTTTTTATACAGTTTCAGGTGGTTCATTATCCTTTCCAGTGCACCCAAAACATTTAGTTTGGTGGATTTTGATTTGATGTTACTGGCCTGGCTCATTTCCTCTCTAAGTTTATTGTTCATTTCATGAACTGGGGATCCGGATGGAATATAGACTGAAATAAGTTCAGTTCCACTACCGTGGAATTGTTCAAGTACACGCAGTTGTTTGCGTAGATGATACATTTTTTCTGAATCTGCTATATTTCCCCACCTATTGTTTTAATTTCTCTTTAAAATCAGAGAGTTTTGCTAGAAGATCCTGATCGCTAAGGGCCAGAATTTGAATTGCTAAAAGTGCTGCATTTTTACCCATGCCAATGCCAACACAGGCCACTGGTACGTTGGGTGGCATCTGGGCTATGGAAAAAAGCGCATCCATCCCGTTTAATGCCGAATTAACTGGCACACCAATAACTGGCTTGGTTGTACGTGATGCCACGACACCGGGAAGTGCTGCACTAAGTCCGGCAATGGCAATGAAAACCTTTGCAGTTGATTCTGCAACCAGTCTTTCAACTTTCTCTGGATTGCGATGGGCAGAAGCAACCTCATATCTGCATGGCACTCCGAATGCGTTTAATACATCCATTGCCTGCTTTGCTATCTCTTCATCGCTTTTACTTCCAGACAAAATGAGTACTTTTTCCATAATACCTTCTCGTTGCGAATCTTTTAAAAATGGAATTTAAAAACCGATCAGGCTATTATTTCAACCCGACCGTCTTCGAAATAATATTTCATTTCCACAACTTTAAGTTTTTTCTCTTTCTCAAGATGCCTTACTATCTCACTTCTTCTTCTGATCTCGTTGCTTACAACATCCAAGTTACAAACAATTGTTTGTTCTACTCCCTCGTTCCCTTTTTTGTCTACTGCAGGCTTAATCTTCTCCATAATGGCTGCAATATTAGGAGGGCAAACATTCCCCTGGCATGCTGCTGTTACTGCACCGCATTTCTCATGTCCGAGTACAACCAGCAATGGGGTGTGAAGATGTTCGACACCATATTCTATTGATCCAAGTGTTAAAGTGTCCACACAGTTCCCTGCGTTTCTGACTATGAATATCTCGCCAACGTTAGCATCAAATACCAGTTCTGGTGGTACTCTTGAATCAGAGCAGCACAATATCGTCACAAATGGATGTTGCCCATTTTTTGTAGCCTCTCTTGCCTTTTTTACGTCCTTGGCTGCCAATGTTCCACTCATATATTTTTTATTGCCATCTAACAATCTTTTTAGTGCCTCTTCTCCATTCATTAAATCACCAATTTTTACCCATTTTAAGCATGGACTTTAACATTTATATTGATCACTTTATACGTTAAATTCATTAAATTTTTAAAACCATTTAATCACATATGTAATCAAATTATTTCAAAAAGGGCAGTGTAATCTAAAGTGGTTAAAAAGATCTCTTTAAAAACCCTTTTTGACATAAATTATAACATATAAGAGGGGTTATTATGTCTGACTTAGCTTTAATTAGGGGAGCAGCACCGGATGCTAAGAGAAAAGTTGATGCCAGGCAAACTGTTTCTGTTTTTGAATCTATTTCTGTTCTTGTTGAAGGTTTTGATAGATTCCAGCAAAGAACTCTTCCTTCATCGTTAAGCGGTGTCAGTTTTTCCAGAATAGCTGGTCAGGCATGTTGTCTGGATCATTCTCACGAACATACCTCTAGAAAAGAAATATTACGTATTTTACAATCAATTAAACCGGGTGGAGTTTTTCTAATGCTTGGTCATGGTGGTATCGCAAAATGTGGTGCTGTGGGTGCCAAACAAGCATTACTCGCTGGCCAGCTTGGCCATGAGCCTGATCCAACCAGAAGATTACTGGATTATATCCCAGATGAAGTTTCCGGTAAACTAAGTCCAGATGCTGAGAAAGTTAATGCTCTTTTCCAAGCACAGAAAATTCTTGATGATCCTGAATTCAAGGCAATTATAGAACAAAAAAACATCACTTTTGTTTGGTCTGTTTGTTATGGCCTCAACCTAATGGTTTTTGATGCTCTAAACAGACCTGGGTGGAGTACCAAAAAGCTTTTCGAAAGACACCCCAAATTGCTTTCACTAGCTTTGCAGATGAGAAAAGGATTGCAAAAACTCACCTCCATTGATTCTGAAAATCTTGATGAACATTATGCTCACGCGGCTTTCCTCTATGATCCGATGGTAATGAGAAAGGTTCTTGATCCATTGGAAACCTATCTTGATATTGGCGGTGTTTGTTGTGTTGATGCTAGAGTAGCTCCAAATACACCTGATGGTCACAAATACCTTTTCCGTGTTCCACCAAACCGAACCTTTGCGGTTACAACCATGGCTGGTGCTCCATTTAGCTACGATGATCTAGGTTCCCTTTTCTACTCATTTGGGCATGTGAAAGGTATAAACAGTCTTACTCACCACGGTGATCCTGGAAATGGTCATACGGTGGTTTTAACAGCAGATCCCTCTCTTCAAGTTGCGCAGATGATAAAGAGTCAATTACTAGCCCAACCAACTGCTGTTGAGGCTACTTGCGGTGGAGAAGCCATAACCCTTATGGGTTTTGATGGTAAGGTTTTGAGAATAGTTAACCAATCCCTCGCACTTGATCTTGAGATAGGTTATATCCCCAAGATAAATCTTCTAACTGTCTAATATTACTCCAAAAATTCCACCACGTCCACTCGACCATCACCATCTTCGTCAAAACCTTCTACGACTCTGGCAATTCTATCTTCATTTTCAAATTCTCCGATATTTTTTACCAGTGCCAGCACTGCAGCTCTGGTTCCGTGTTGGTTCAGTCCACCCACAACTAAAACATATTTTCCTTTAGCAAACGGACTTTTGATTAGCTCCACAATACCTATATTGCCGCTATAGGCTTTACTTGTTAGGGTGCTATATACCTCTGAGTAATCGCGTGCATATTTGATTGGTAGCTTGTCATTCACCTCAGCCACTAAAGTATTAACCTTTGGTCCACCTGCTAGAATAAGGTTTTTCCCTTTATCACCCTCGTTTATTTGAGTATCCAGCTTGTAAATAGGAAAAACAGGCGCTGCATAGCCACCAATCAGCATGGCCAGTTCCAGCATTCCCAATTCACTTGCACGTGCCCGGTGTTTTCCATGAGGGTCAGGTGATCCAACCACCATAAGACCATCAAAAAATCCGTGGCTAACAAAAGGTACAAGCAAATTTGGAATATTCTTGGTTGGAAGGGTTGATTCTTTCCATCCTTTGTCGTCAATAATAAGCGCAAAGCTCTGTGATCTGGTAGCATACCTCTTAGCCACTCCCCCATTTTTTTCTTCATAATCAACAAAACCAATTAGTCCAGCCTGTTCTAACACTCGGATATGGTAATAGGTTGTTTGAACCGGAAGGCCAATCTCCTTTGCCACTTCTACGGCATAGGCTGGTTGTTTTCCAAGAAATTTCAGTATCCTAATCCTTTCTTCGGAAATGGCATTTAGTGATTTAACTTCTTTGCAGGAAATGGTTTTTCCTTCATCGTTGATAACTCTCATTTACATCCCTCTACAAACCCCTATTAAAAATTTTGAATACTATTAAAATATTTTTAATAGTAGGCTTAAAAAGCCTATCCTTTATCATCCTTTCCTATGTGTGGCATAATTGGATATGTAGGGTCTCAAAAAGCATCTCACGTCATAACTGAGGGTCTAAAGAGACTAGAGTATCGGGGTTATGATTCAGTTGGTATCGCTGTACGCGATGGAAATTCATTAAATGTAAAAAAAGACAAGGGAATGGTCGAAGAGGTTTCCAATTCTCTAGATTTCGTGTCCATTGGAGGTACCATTGGTCTTGGTCATACTCGCTGGGCAACCCACGGTGCAGTTTGCAAGGCAAATTCCCATCCCCATGCTGATTGTAAGAATTCAATTATTCTAGCCCACAATGGTGTCATTGAAAATTTTGTTGAACTAAAACATGAACTTGAAAAAAAAGGGCACAAATTTGCTTCTGAAACTGATTCTGAAATCATCGCCCATTTGCTGGAAGACGGAATCAAATCTAAAACTATGCTTGAATCTTTTCTATCTTCATTGAAGCGCTTGGAAGGATCCTATGCCATTGTTGCCATGACTTCTGCAGGTGAAGAAAAACTTTTTGTTGCAAGAAGAAATAGCCCATTGGTTATCGGTGTTGGTAAGGGGGAGATGCTCTGCGCATCGGATATACCTGCCATGCTTAAACACACCAAAACATTTGTACCTCTGGAGGAAGGTGATGTTGCGGTGCTCTCCCGCGATGGCTACAATATCTACTCTCTTGAAGGCGCCGAAGTTACTAGAAAACAAATAACTGTCGATTGGGGGCTTGATATTGCTCAGAAAGGTGGCTATCCTCATTTTATGCTCAGAGAAATTAATGACCAAAAACATTTCATTAATGAGAGTCTTGCGTCTGATGTAACTGAAGGTAAAAAATTAATCGATCAACACAGCCGCATTGATATAGTGGCTGCAGGAACATCCTATCATGCAGGTCTAATGCTTTCCTATCTTCTTTCTCAGACTGGTAAATCTGCTCAGGCATTTATTGCCAGTGATTACTCCTTCGTTGCCAAACCAAACAAAGATACTCTGATGGTTGTGATAACCCAAAGCGGTGAGACTGCTGATGTGCTTCAAGCCATGCGTTTTGCTGACAAATGTAAAAAACTAGCCATAACCAATACCGTTGGTTCATCTGTCACTCGTTTAGCAGATTGTACCATTCTCATGAATTCAGGCCCTGAGATCGGAGTTGCAGCTACCAAAACGTTTACTTCCCAGCTGGCAGTTATCTTTAAGCTGGTTTTTCCCAAAGAAAAACTTTCCAATCTATCCCAAATAATCTCTCAAATGCTTGAACAGGAAGATGCAATAAAAAAAATTGCACCAACCCTTGTCGCTAAAGAAAATGTTTTCTTTATTGCTAGAGGGGGAAATGTTCCCATTGCCTACGAGGCATCATTGAAATTTAAAGAAATAACCTACATCCATTCTGAAGCCTACCCCGGTGGTGAGTTAAAACATGGGACCCTAAGCCTTATTACAAACGGAGTTCCCGTAATTGTTCTAGCACCCTCTGATGCGACTCTTTCAAAACTATTTGGCAATTTAAAAGAAGCCAAAGCAAGAGGTGGTACAATTCTATCGATAACAAATGACGATTCAATAAAAAACGAGAGCGATTTCTCCATACCTCTTCCAAAAAATATCGATCCCATTCTCTATCCCTTCGCTCTTATTGTTCCGCTTCAACTTCTTGCCTATCATGTTAGTGTTTTACGGGGTATAAATCCAGATAGACCAAGAAATTTGGCAAAATCGGTGACCGTTGAATAATTATTTTTTAGGCATGAACTTCTTGCTTAAAAATCTTGTCCAAAGTTGCCACAATATAATCAGAATTATTAACCCTGCACCGATAAGTACGAATGGGCTTATACCGCTAGAATTAACGTTTATATCTACCGTCCTATTGTTGAATCCGATTTTATTGACTGTTGCTTTATAATTTCCCGCGCTTGGAATTGTGATGGTCACATTTTTGTTTCCAGAATAATTTTTCCCATTAACATTTACATTAAATCTATCAACCGGAGTTCCATCATCACCATCATTAACAAAGATGGTGAAAGCGTTTCCCTCTATTATGTTGGGGGATACGGTAACCATGAAATTACTCAGGGTGATGGTCGGATCATGGTTTATGGCTACAGAAGTAAATACCGATCCACTTTCCTGTCCGTTGCCGTCAACCACCATGCACGAAATCGTATCCAAGCCACCATTCAATTCTTTTTTTGGATTAAGGTAATAAAACCAGCCTTCGGTTGAGGTGTTTGTTTCCTTCCATTCTCCCTCATTAATTTTGATCATTACTTTCGGATCCAAGCCCTCTGCAACATATTTCCCAGTCACAATCAGTTCTTTCAATCCAATTAAATCTGCTTCGTGTGGGTTGGTTATGGAACATGCTCTCTCGGTGCTAAAGGCATTTATTTTACCATCTTCAGAACCAAAAAATACCTTATTTTGGTAGAATAATGGATCGCCCGCAGCACCGCCAACTACCCCCTTCCAAACTATCTCACCACTATCCTTTGCAACTGCGTAAATGCTCTTATCTGTGCTTCCTACAAAAATAACATCTCTGCCGCCCATGGTACCTGATTCTGGTCTGGTTTGTACTGCCAATTGTGTTTGGGCCTGCCACATCAAATTTCCATTTCCACTATCAAGAGCATAAATATTACCATCATTCCCGCCAAAATAAAGAATCCCGTTTTTTATGTGCGGTGTGCCCATCACCCAATTTCTTAGTTTAAAATCCCAAACTTCCAATCCGTTGTTTGCAACATATGCGTGCATCCTATTGTCAAGTGCACCAACGTAAATAACACCATTCTCTATGACTGGTCTAGAAGTCCAAAAAGAGCCTTCGAATAATTTTAATCTCCAAAGTACAATCCCATTCTCATTAATCTTTGTGAGTTCATTTTCCTTACCATAGACCACAAAATCCGCACCTGCAGCTGGCAAACCAACTACAGACTCATTAAAATATGCAATTCTCTTCGTATTATTAACCTTATCAACAAGATAAACCCCATTGTTTGCTGTTACAAAAATCTCTTTTTGATTTGCACTCAAACCATAAACATAGCTCGCATTCTGCGACTTCAAATCTACGGTCCATATGACATTTCCAGTTAGACCCAATTTCACTATCTTTCCAGTTGTTGTTGAAACAACAACTCCACCGTCAAAAGCAATAAGATCAGTTGGTTTCTTTCCAACCGTTGTCTGCCATTTTTTTAGTCCAGAAACAGGATCAATTGCGTAAACTTTACCGTCATCCGAGGCACCAACAATCATGTTCTGGTACACTACTGGGGACAATGAGACTGGTCCATCGGTGCTGAATTCCCATATCAATGAGGCATAGGAAAATGAAATTAGTAAAAGAAGTAGAAAAGCTTTTCTCATGGTGTCATCCTTTTAACAATGAGTCGTGCTTTCCTTCATTAACCTCCTTTATCATCGCTTTTGCATTTTTGCCATCAATTGTCACGCCCATGCTAACGCATGTACCGAGAACCTCTTTAAGCGTTTCCTTTAGGTCTTTTCCCAAAGAATTTCTCTTAGCCTTTGAGACCACAACCAACCTTGCCAAGGATACATTTCCTGCAGCAGCATCCTTATTGCCGGCACCCTTTTCTATTCCTGCCTCCTTCTTGATTATTTCGGCAGTTTGGGGACTTCCAACTTCAATGGTGTATTGTTTTGTCTTCGGATCAACATGTATCTTTACCGGTACTTTCATTCCAGCAAAATCCTTGGTAGCTTCATTTATCTTCGAAACCACCTGACCAATATTAACACCCATTGGTGCGAGTGCTGGTGCCAAGGGCGGGCCAGCCGAGGCTTTGCCGCCATCCACGATAACATCAATTGTTTTCATATAAATTTACCTCTAGATTATTTAGAAGAATGGAGTGAATCTGCTGATTCACGACAATCAAGAACGACGAATCGTTCTTGCCATGGGGTGAATTGGTCTGGTTTAGTTTTTAAATTTAACTTGTTGCCTTAACCAATAAGTTTTGATGAAACTTTCACGAGCGAAGCGAGTTAATCAACCAGTTTTTGTGAAACGTTTTCCTAAAAAGTTTCAACCCCATCCCTCCATCTTAACTCTTTTTAGGTCAATGCAAAGTTCGACCAAGATCGCTTTCATCGCTTTTATCATTTCCATCTGACCACACATCCACCAGTCCATATTTTTTGGATCGATGACATGTTTGGTTATCATTTCCTGGTTTATCCTGCCCAATTCTCCCTTCCAACCAACTGGCTGTTCCCTGGTTAAAGTAATCACTATTTTGATATTTGGATTTATTTTTTGGATATTTTCAAATTCATGTTGATATACCATACTGTCCAAAGTTTTTGTACTATAAAACAAAATAAAATTTCCCTCTAATTTTTTCTCTGCAATATCCCTTAGGATACCTATCATTGGTGCAACGCCGGTTCCAGAGGCAACCAGCCCAACATTTCTCTGGTCTCCGTAGAAAAAATGTCCTGCCGGTCCTTCGATCCCAACAGTGGCACCCTGATCCAACTTCTCGAGTTGGCTGGTCATGGCACCGTTTATTATTTTGATGCAAAACTCCAAATAGGGTGCATGGGGTGCGGAGGCGATGGAGTATGGTCGTTTCAGCGTAGTCCTTCCCTCTGAATCAAGCAAATGAATGAATGCAAACTGGCCAGGTTTATACGACAGCAGTCTGCCATCTATGGGTTCCATTCTGAAAATTTTTACATCTTCTGCAGTTTTTTCTATGGATATTATCCTATACCTGTTAATGGGCAAATAAACACCTAAACTTTACCATTGGTGTAGTTATTTAAATTATGCGTTCCAATTTTCACCATGCACGACAAACTATCAAGATCATTTACCTATGCTTGGGAATTTTACCTTAAAAGACTTGGAATTATCGTCACATTTTCAGTGCCTTTTATTCTTGCATTTCTAATCCCAACATTGGTTCCTGCTCCAACCTACCTTGCTTTGGGCGGTGTGTTTCTCAGAACTGGAAGTTTGCCTGATCTTACTATGATGGACATGGTAATTACCGCATTGGCCTATGCCATGTCCGTTTTTATCATTGCCGATACAATCGTGAATATCAATATCGTTGTGCGCTCAAAAAGAACCCTAACCACCATCAAACACGAGGTAATCCATGCGGTTGGAACCTATGCCACCAGAATATTCTACATCTATACCATGGCTCTACTCCTGATGTTCATATTCCAACTTCTAACCTATGATCATCCAATTCAAACCTGGTTCTATCCTTTCTTATCCTTTGTACTTTCATTCTTACTATTCTTTGTCCCTCCTGCAGTTGTTATTGATAATTCTGATACCCCCACAGCAATCAAACGCTCCATTACCATGGCCATCAAAAACCCACACTTTGTATTGGTTTGGGCAATAACCTCTTTGGTTCTGGTATCAATTGTCAAACTTGTTGCCGATCTTCTATTTGCAAGTCCGTTCTCCAGCTATTTTGTGCTCCTGATAAACTGTCTTCTTATACTCCCGTTCCTTACCATCCTACAAACTCAAATCTATATGGAGAAATACCCCCTAGCAAGGTAATCAAATGGCAAATCAGACCGAGTCACGCAAGAAAGATCACGTTAACCTAGTTGTTGATAAGGGTGCCCAGTACACAAAAACAACTGGTTTTGAAAGAGTGGACCTTATCCACAATGCTCTGCCTGAGATATCTCTTTTTTCAGTTGATCTATCCACCAAATTCTTCAATAAAAAAATCCATTATCCTATTCTGATTACTGGTATGACTGGTGGCTATCAAGATGCTGAAAAAATTAACAAATCCCTTGCAGCAGCAGCACAAAAATATGGATTGGCTTTTGGTGTTGGTTCTCAAAGGGCAATGATCGAAAAACCAGAACTCGTGAAAACCTATAAAGTGCGCGATGTGGCCCCTGACATCCCACTTCTATCTAATATTGGTGCATTCCAGTTGAAAAAATATCCAGTTGACCAGATTGATTCCCTGGTTCAATCCATCGAAGCCGATGGACTCGCCATCCATCTTAACGCTCTCCAAGAGGTAATCCAACCCGAGGGTGATGTTGATTTTGGCGGTGTTCTAGCCGCCATTGAAAAGGTTTGTGATAAACTCTCTGTTCCTGTAATTGTTAAAGAAACTGGTGCTGGCATAAATCAGGAAGTTGCAATTGCCCTGAAAAAAGCCGGTGTGAAATACCTGGACATTGCAGGTGCAGGTGGAACCTCATGGAGCATTGTTGAATATCTTCGTGGGGAGGGGGTACCTGGATTTGAAGAATGGGGCATTCCAACTGTCGAATGCATTCTTCAATGCCGTGGTGTTCTGCCTCTTGTTGCCAGTGGCGGCATAAGAACAGGCATCGAAGGAGCCAAGGCAATTGCACTGGGTGCAGATATGTGTGGTGCTGCCTATCCCTTCATAAAAGCATTACAGGCAGATGAACTCGATTCTTTTATTGAAACATTCCAGAAGCAAATGAAGGTTTGTGCCTATCTCACTGGTTCAAAGAATCTGAGCGATCTAAAAAAGGCAAAAATGCGTTTTCTTTAGAGAAAATGTAACATTGCTTTATAAATTCACTACCACAAATTACCTTTAATTAACCATTAGTGGTAACACCATCAGTTTACACACTAGATGTAGTATTATAAAATGTTGTAATAAGTGTATATATATGCATAAATTAGAAGCACCGCGTAGTTTGAATGCCATAGTTCGGTCAGCCCAGAATTTCTATAGTCAGCGCGGGGCTATGCATTACTATGAACATGCACATGCTGTTCTCGACACCGCACGAAGATCTCGAATTGTTGAAAGTTCAGTACTAACTGATAAAAAAGAAACAATGGAAAGAAAATGGGCCAATGCAGCTCTTGCAGCTGTTAGCCTATATCATGTTGTAGAACGTCGTAATATATCCAGTGTAATTCCGGATTTACCACCAGAATTACGCAATGATCGAGTTCTGAGTGAACTGGACACATTTTGCAGAATCACTGATACCATCCGAGCAGGTGGTACTCTCCAAGATCTCATCCCCCTACTAAATGGGGGGCAAGCGCCACTTGCCTTGCTTGTTGTCCTTTCTGACTATGCAGTTACGCACAATACCGAAGATCGACTCTCCGGTCTAATCGATCCAAAACATCAATCTATCTTCCGTTGCTACAATTCTTTTGATGAAGCATTCCTTTCCATGCGTTTGGATGCGATGGCTGGTGAGAATGTTTTTGCACCAGTGGCAGAGCTTTTTGGTTATCCTAAACTTGCAGGAACCATACTCAAACACTCCTATCGTGTTAATCACCGTCCCTTGTACGATTTTGTAAATACCATAATGACAGACGAAATAATCCAACAACGTTTGGCAATAACCCAAAGAGCGGTTAAGGAATTGGGTCGACACATTGGTGCAATACTTAGGGAATATGGTTTTGAAGCTGATTTAGAATACAGACCTGTGAAAAGTGAAGGCAAGTTAATGCGTAAGATCTATCGTATACTACAGGAAGAGCATGCACACGCA
The DNA here is from genome assembly GCA_902386555.1 of Candidatus Bilamarchaeum dharawalense. GTDB lineage: Archaea > Micrarchaeota > Micrarchaeia > Anstonellales > Bilamarchaeaceae > Bilamarchaeum > Bilamarchaeum dharawalense. The sequence continues at coordinate 71,769 of CABMJJ010000001.1, read as the reverse complement.
ATCGAAACCCCTGATGCAGTTACCTCTACACTTTTAGATAACTACCTGGTTAATGCATTACCACATTTTGAGAGTTTCAAGGAAATTCATGACTGGTCTGCAGCTAGAGTTATTCTAAGAAGATACAAAGGTAAAGATATTGATAATCTTTCTGCTGATGAACAGGCAGCGGTATATGAACTGGCAAAACGTGTTGTGGACTTTGCAGTTGGTGTTACTGCTGGCCAAGTAAGAGCAGATTACGAATACAAATTTATCCAAAAGGATAATGGATACAAAGGTGGCCACTGGGATATATTCCCATCACCCCATGTTTCTAGCGACGGTTTCGATCTAATTACGACTGCATTAAACTTTGAAGTTCAACTTAAATTACATGAATGGCATGAAGTTGCTGAGCACGGCAAGGCTGCTCACTATTACTATATAGGTGGAGATCCTGCTTTTATGCAAACTCTAAACACTGCCTACCATAACATTATCCACTATGTTGTTGGTAAAAAACCAAAGCTAGTACCAAATGGAAGAGTTTAAACTTCTTCAAATTCGGTAAGGCGTGTCACCACATTCAGAACCATGTTTGTATTTGTTTTTTCTACACCAGATATGGAAAGTATCTTCTTTACCGTTGCACTTAGCTCCCCTCGTGTTTTACACATGATAATCGCAATTGCATCATAATTCCCGGTGGTGTCCCAGACAGCTGCCACATGGGGTATCCTAGCTACCTTACCTTCAATCTGCAACAAATCTTTTCCAAAGATACTTATCTCAACTATTGCCATGAATTCGAATCCTAATTTTTGATAATCCACCCTGCATCCGTACCCGGTTATGTATCCAGAATCTTCCAAAGATCTAACGCGCTCAATAATTGCAGTAGTTGACATGCCAATGTCTTTTGCCAGAGTTCGATAGGATCGTTTTGAATTTTTTACAAGTTCTTTCAGTAGTCTATTATCCAATTCGTCCAGTTTTTTAGGATTGTTTTTCATATAAACCAAACATTTGTATGTAATATTTATATATCTACCATACATATGTTTGGTATAAAAACTTTTCACAACCTTTTTAATCTTTATTTACCTATTTCAACAAATATTTGGGAGGTTTTTCTATATGAGCGCGACACTATCTACAGATAAGGAAGTTTTGGAACAGGTTGGAAAGGACAATGTGAAATTTGTGAATTTACAATTCATCGATCTTTTTGGGGTTGTAAAAAACGTTACCATAAGTGCAATACATCTTGAAGAGTCATTCAAAAACGGAACCTGGTTCGATGGATCGTCCATAGAAGGATTCGCTCGGATTCACGAAAGTGATATGTTTTTGAAACCCGATCCAAGTACCTACTCAATTATCCCCTGGCTGAATTCAACAGACGGTAACACTGCAAGACTGATTTGCGATGTTTTTACTGCAAATGGTAAACCATTCGAAGGAGATCCCAGGTTTATTTTGAAAAAAGTCTTGAAAGAAGCCGATGATATGGGTTACGTTTACAATACTGGCCCAGAGCTTGAATTTTTCCTTTTCAGAAAAGAAAACGGTAAACTATCACCACTACCTCATGATAAGGGTGGTTATTTTGATCTGAGCATGGATCATGCCTACGAAGTTAGAAGAGACATGGCAGTAACCTTGGGTAAATTTGGAATTTCAGTTGAAGCACTTCATCATGAAGTGGCCGTTGGTCAACACGAAATCGATTTCTGCTATGGTCCTGCATTAAAAACTGCTGATAATGCAACCACCATGCGTTTTGTGCTCAAGGCAGTTGCTGAGAAACACGGATTACATGCAACTTTCATGCCAAAGCCTATTGCTGGTATTAACGGTACTGGAATGCACGTCCACCAAAGTCTTTTCAAGAATGGAGAGAATGCATTTTTTGATGGGAATGACCCTCATAATCTTTCTGGAATTGCAAAAAATTTCATCGCAGGTCAGCTTAAACACATTCAAGGCATGAGCGCCATAACCTCGCCAACAGTAAATTCCTACAAACGCCTTGCACCGGGTTATGAAGCACCTGTTTACATTAGTTGGGCAAAAACCAATCGTTCTGCTCTAATCCGTGTTCCTGCAATAAAAAAAGAAAAACCAAAGGCATCGCGAATTGAGCTTAGATGTCCTGATCCCTCATGTAACATCTATCTTGCATTTGCAGTCATGCTCAAGGCTGGGCTTGACGGTATGAAGAACAAATACGAACCACCCCAATCCGTTGAAGAAGATCTCTACGAATTTGATGACACTGCATTGGCCAAATTCAATGTAACCCAATTGCCCTACTCCCTATTTGATGCTATCAAGTACATGAGAAAGAGCGATTTGGTAAAAGAGGTTCTCGGTGAATCAACCTATAAAAAATATCTTGATGCAAAACTTGCCGAGTGGGATGAATATCGATTACAAGTAACACAGTGGGAACTTGATCGTTATCTGGAGACTTACTAGCCGAAAAGATCGGTACTAAGATACCTCTCCCCTCGATCTGGTAGGAGTGCAACTACCCTCCCTTTCTTTTTTTCATTTGCAATCTGAATCGCTGTCCACATGGCTGCTCCGCTACTTATGCCGACAAATATTCCCTCTTTTTTCGCTAATGTGCGTGCAGTCTGGAAAGAATCGCTATCGTTAACATAAATAGTTCTGTCCACTTTTTCTCTTCTAAATATTTTGGGTACCATGGTTGTTTTCATATTTTTCAGACCTTGTATTTTGTGGTCTGGTTCGGGTTCTGCTGCAATCACTTCAATCTTTGGGTTTTTTTCCTTAAGTGCTTTTCCTACGCCCATAACTGTTCCACCGGTGCCAATGCCAGCTACAAAAACATCTATTTTACCATCTGTTTGATCCCATATTTCCTCTGCCGTTTGCGCATAATGCGCCAGGGGATTATTGTCATTGGAATACTGGTCTGGTAAAAAGTAGCTCTCCGGATTTTTCAATGCTTTTTCATTTGCCAGTCTTATTGCACCATCAATCCCTTCCTTTGCCGGTGTTAATATTATTTTAGCACCAAACGCAGCAATCGTCTTCCGTCTTTCTACACTGGCATTTTCTGGCATTATGATCTCAACGTGATAGCCTTTTACCGCACCAATCATGGCAAGTGCAATACCTGTATTTCCAGAAGTTGCTTCAATAATTGTTTTCTCAAAAAGTAGATTCTTTTTCTCAGCTTCCTCAATCATTTTCAGGACCGGGCGATCTTTTACACTTCCGCCTGGATTCCATCCTTCCAACTTAGCATATAATTCGACGTTTTCATTTTCATTCATTCTATTTATCTTTACCATCGGAGTCATTCCAATTGTTTCAAGAATATTTGCAGGCCAACCACCTTTTTGTCATATTTTCACCTCACTGTTACAAAAAAATGATATTTTGATGTTTATAAATAAATGTAACATTTTGTTTTGGTTAAATGGAACTTGCTTTGCAAGTTTGGGGATTCGAAGGGGTGAAGCCCCTTCAAACAAACAAAAACGGGCCCAGAGGGATTTGAACCCTCGGCCTGCGGATCTCGCTTTTTAGTAAAAAGCGAGGCAAAAACTGGCTCGCTATTAACTAAAATTAAAAGTCCGACGCTCTACCAAGCTGAGCTATGGGCCCTGAATGTAAGGTAAATTGTCTCCATTCCTTTTAAAAACATTGATTCTTATGTTAATCCCTATGCCGGGTTGAATTTGACCAGTTATCTGTTCAAAACACCCAGCACTATGCCGGGTTGGCAGATCGGCTATGCAGCCGCCTGCAGTTCGCTTTTCTGAGATTTTGTTTTGTACAGAATCAATGATCTAGCATAAAGCGGCGTAGAGGGGTTCAATTCCTCTACCCGGCTAATTTTTCTTATCTAAACATTATTTCTGCTACAATTGTCAGAATATAAAGGATAAAAAGTACCAAACCTGCTCTTCTTGAAACTCTGCCAGTTAATACAAATCCAAAAAATACCAGGGTAACTATTAGCAATGCTGGTGCAGTAACTATGGCAGTCGTATTGTCAATGGTAAGTGGATTTGCAATTGCAACTATGCCCAGCGTAATCATAAGCGTGAAGATGTTCGAACCTATTGTTTCTGATACTGCCAATTCATCATATTCCCTTTTCACTGCCTGAAGAGCAGCTGCAAGATTTGGAATACTGGGACCCAATGCACCAAGGGTCAGTCCTATCAAAAGTTCAGGAATTGCAAAATTATTAGCTAACATTATGAGTACATTTGTGAATAGTTCCGAACCAACTAACAACATTAGCATTCCGCCAATAAAAATCCATATCGGGTTATGGACAACTATTTCCGCTCCACCTACTTTTCCAATGAACTGCAAAGTTCTTGCTATCCTATCAGATTCTTTTCTTCTTTCTGTGATTGCCAGTTCTTTTTCTTGTTCATAAATATTTATCAGATAGGGTATGTAGAGTAAAAGAAGTATTATCCCGTCTCTTCTGCTAACCTGCATATCTCCCAATGCAAGCAGGGAAACCACAATGGTTGCAATAACCATAAACACGGCGTCTCTGGTAATAACATGTCTTGGAATTTTCAATGGGTGGATTATGGCCGATATCCCAATTATCAAACCAATATTTACAATTATTGACCCAAGGATTACACCGACACCTATCCCATTATACCCCCTAAAAGTAGCTGACAGGGAGACCAATAGTTCAGGTAGGCTTAGTAATACTGAAACAAGAACAAGACCAACTGCCACATAGGTGGTATTAAGGTGCCTGGCAAGGGGTATTGAAGCATCGGTAACCCATTCCGAACCTTTTAGTATAAGGTATAAACCAACTATTGCGAGCACTATCTCTATGATCATTAATCATAATTCAATGGGAACATTAAAAAAATTAGACAACTGTCAAATATTTTTGGTGAATGTTTATAAATAACGGAAGAGTATGTAATAATGCGCCTGGTGCTTCGGGTGTGGTGGCGACAAATGTCGCACGTGGCAACGGTTTTGTCTGGGAGCATATTCCCATGTTAGGGCTCGCTCCGAAAACCGCATGTGTGCAGTTGGGTAGCTGCCATTGAGGTGTTGATTTGCTGCTATAATAGGCAACAAATCCTGCCTCACCCGAATACTAGGAGCGAACACTTCCCATGCATTCAAGCACATCTATATTCCTGACAGCTTAATCCTTCGCGGCAGTCTTCATCGTACATACAATACTCTCCTTCTGCAGATTTGATCGCTTCTGCTGTCATAAGATTAATTCGATCTGATTGATTTTGTATGTTTTTACTGGTTTCCTTTGCTGAACCCATAAGCTGATTTGCAGCAATTGCAACAACTGCCAAAACCACCACAATCAAAATAAGCATCTCCGCAGAAAGTTGGCCCCTCATATGGATCACATGGAGAGGATAAGAAAGCAGGTCAGGAAGCGTTGCTTCCTGACTGCCCTTGTTGCTTTACAACAACGGCATGGCGAGAAGGTGTGGGGACATTTACGTCCAAATTCATCCCGCCAAGCTTGCTCATTCCATCCCCAAGGAAAACACTAATAATTGGATATTTATATTTTTTGCAAAAAATAATGTTTTAATTAACATAAATTCTTATCAATAAATAGGTGAAAGCACAGAAAATTACCAACATTCCTTTACAAAATATCCATCCTGACGGGTGTAATTATTTAAAAAATTTCATCTATCCTAACTAATCTATGAAAACAAAAACAGCCTATTTGAGTTTTAATACCAACAAAAAAATTGAAATTATTAGGATAACTGATCAGGTCAGCCGGGTTATAAGCGATAGTGGAGTTAAGGACGGCCTGGTTTTAGTAAACCCAATGCACATCACTGCTGCAGTTATTGTTAATGACAACGAATCTGGGTTACATGATGATTATCTAAAAGTTTTAGAAAAATTAGTGCCCTATCAGTCTGATTATCGTCATAACGACACTGGAGAAGATAATGCCGCGGCACACATTTGGCGTCAGTTACTTGGCCACCAGGTTGTCATGCCAATTACCAATGGAAAACTTGATCTTGGACCCTGGGAACAGATTTTCTATTTTGAATTTGATGGCCAAAGGCAAAAAAGAGTTTTAGTTAAAGTGATTGGGGAATGATCAGTAAGGCTCTTCAAATAACTCAGTGCTGGTCAGGGTGTTTACTGTCCATCCATTCTTCCTTAACCAGGTTCTTTTTTCTCTGTGATTTGGCATTACACTTTCAACAAGCCCCCAGAATCTTGGACCGTGGCTTCTATACTTGGTATGAGCAAGTTCATGAACAATCACATAATCAAGAATATCCTGGGGCATCAGTAGAAGTCTAAAATTAAGACTAATCACTCCTCGAGTGGAACAACTTCCCCATCTACTTACCGCGTCGCGTATCACTATCTTTGAAATATTCGAGTGGAAATGTTTTTGATTAATTTCTGATATTCTTTGAGTAAGTTCAGGCATTATAATCTCACTAATTTTTTTTCTAATTAATCTTGCTATTTTTTCGTTTTTGTCCGGATGTTCTACAATCCTTACCTCGACCTTCCTACCAACAATCATAATGCCAAATCTCTTTGATTCAACCAAGTTAATTTCAAATTCCTTACCAAGAACAACTAAAATTTGCCCATGTTTGAATTCTATCTTTTTACCTGCATCCACGTTCCATCGTCCCTTTTCAATGGATCTAATTGCCCGTTGTAGTAGATTTGCACCTATCTTTTCTCTCTCAGAACTAGGCCATCTTGCCGGTAGACTAACTATTATGGTATTATCTCTAAGTCTGGCAGTGGCATTCTTGTTTTTACTCAAAACATGTTCTACTGAAAAAGTTTTACCGTTAATTTCCACAATTTTTTTTGTGAGACAAACTTTTTAATTCCAAAGTACCTATCCTATTGTCCCATGCAGAGGTTTATATGAGTCCATTTCATGCCATAAGAAGAAATGCTGGTCTTAGGCGAGTAGTCATTGTTAATGCACTTTATTCTTTTATCTCTGCAGCACTAGCTGTCCTGGTCCCCCTTTACCTAATAGACCAGCAGGTTGATCTTGCTCAAATCGGGCTTCTTCTGGCAATCGCACCACTTACCTTCATGATTCTTCGTATTAATTTTGCTAGTTTAGCTGATGAATTAGGTACCAAAGTAATCGGAATCTCCTATTCTATAATAAATCTTCTTTCCATTGCACTCTATGTAGTTTCCAATTCCATCCTAGCCATTGCCCTGGCCATTTTTGGAGAAAGTATCCGTGCCTCTGCATTCTGGGCCATCATACGTACTGAAATAATCTACGAATCCGAAAACCCCAAGGCAATGTTAGCATTCCTATCAGGTGTACGCCAACTTGCTGATGCATTTGGTAGATTATTCATAGGGTTTGTGCTGGTATTTCTCGCATTTCAAAACTCGTTCCTATTTCTTGGTGCTCTTTCATTAATCCTATTATACCTTACCATGGGATCAAAGCACGAAACAAAAAAACCACTCGAATCAGTTAACTATCATCAAGATGTACTCAAAAAAATCTTCAAACCCCACCCGGCGACTTTTTGGCAAGCGTCTCTGCTTCTGGGGTTGGCTAGTTTACCTGCAAACATGCTACTTGCATTTCTCATTCCAATCTATGCCAAAGCAGGTCTGGGTCTTGATTATGGCCAGGTTGGCAGTCTTGTTGCTATTTTTTCTTTTGTTGATGCAGCAGCAGTTTTGCTTTTTATGCGATGGAAAATAAACGTAAACATACTGCTTTTTTTCACTATTCTCAGTATCCCTGCTCTATTCACATTCCCATTCTTCGGAAGTCTTATCGTCATCCCGGTGGTTATCTCTGCCATTGGCACTGGGTGTAGCGGAATCCTGTACGAGTATATCCTTCTTGATCAAATATACCGAAGTAAGAACGTATCCACTGATATTGGTGTTCTTAATATTCCTCTTAAAATAATCGAAGTTTTGTTTCTCTCAACAAGTGGTTTTGTTATTGATCAGTTTGGCTACCAACCACTTTTTGTCATATTAGCTGTTGCCACCCTTCTTTTTGTTGTTTTTGCACGAGCATTCATCAAAAGATCTAACTAAAATCTTTCGTTCCATATTCCTGTCATGCGATGTCTGGAAAAAATTCCAAATGGTAAACTAGTTGCTGTAGATGTTATCGTTTCAGCTGGGAAAGTAGTGTCCATGAAGATTACCGGTGATTTTTTTCTTTATCCTGAGGAACAGATTACTGCTCTTGAAGCTGCATTTGTTGGAGTTTCGCCTTCCCTATCTGATTCTGAGTTATCAGATCGCATCAAACAAGCAATAAAAAATGCCGAGTTGATCGGTGTTTCTGTAGATGATCTAATCAGAATCTTCCGTAAAGCTACTTTATAACGTCCATCGTACTTCCCATGGAAGGGTGAATTGTACAAGAAATTTCATATTCTCCGGGGCTTTCACTGACCATATGCTGGTAGCTATCCCCAGGTTCTAGGATTGGTGATAAAAAACCAGGTCCGCCTATTCGATGGGGTACAGTATCCTCGTTGATCCAAGTTATTATATCGCCCCTATTCACCGTTGTTTTGGTTGGTGAAAACGCAAAATTCTTTATGTGTACGGTATGGGATGTTCCACCCGTAACATTATTCTGTGCACCGTTGGAAGATGGTGGGGCTGTCTGAGTACAACCCAATAGAATAATTCCAAGAACCAGTAAAACTATAATCCTCTTCATATATGAATTTATCAATCTAAATTTAAGTTTGTTGTGGTTTTATGACAAAATGGCGGGTTTTATCCTATCAGGAGTTTGATGCCTTTACCAACATGGCAATTGATGAGGCCATTGGCGAGTCGGTTTCCGGTGGTGGTTCTCCAACAATTAGGTTTTATGGATGGAAACCAAGCGCAATTTCCATTGGTTATTTTCAAGCAATAAGAGATGAAGTTAATTTGGCCAATTGTGAGGCTGCAGGTGTGAATGTTGTTCGCCGAAGGACTGGTGGTGGTGCAGTCTACCATGACCAGGTTGGTGAAATTACCTACAGTGTAACCGGGAAAGTCAATCTTTTCCCAGAAGGTATTGTTGATTCCTACAAAGTTATCTGCAGTTGGATTATCGATTCCCTGGCACTTCTTGATATCAAAGCAGAATTCAAACCCATAAATGATCTTATCTCCAATGGGAAAAAGATATCTGGAAATGCTCAGACACGGCGCAATGGCGTTCTTCTTCAACACGGAACAATTCTCTACTCTGTTGATGTTGATCGGATGTTTTCACTTCTCAATGTTCCAGATGAAAAAATCAAAGATAAACTTATTGCCAATGTAAAGGAACGGGTAACCTCAGTCACTGCACAGAGACCGGTTAGCAAGGACGAACTTTACAAGGCACTGTTTGATGGGTTTACCAAAAACAAAGATTTTGAATCCGGTAAACTAACGGATACTGAAGTAATTCGAGCTAAGGAACTGGCACAAGTTCGCTATGTTAGTAAGGACTGGAATTTCATGAGATAAATGTGAAATATATTTAAATCTCACTAACTAATAGCTGAACGTGAAAATCCCACAATCAGCAATAACTATAGGTGTTTTTGCTGTTGTAATAATCGTTGCATATATTCTACTTAGCTCTGGTCCTAAAGGTCACTATCCTAATTTTGCCAAATGTTTGACGGATAATAATGTTAAGATGTACGGAGCTTGGTGGTGCACCCATTGTGCAGATCAAAAAGCACTTCTTGGAGATAGTTGGCATCTTGTTAATTATGTTGAATGCTCAACACCAGATGGCAAGGGCAGAACTCAGGTTTGCATTGATGCGAATGTTTCATCCTACCCAACCTGGGTATTCCAGGATGGAAAAAGATACCAAGGCCCACTTCTTTTAGACGAATTAAGTAATAGAACAGGATGCGCTCTTGATCCTCAAAATTAAAAAGGACCGTGGGTCCTTTTTGAATCTCCTTCACTGAGGCATAAAGAGAAAAATTCAAATAAAAAGGACCGGCCGAAACAATGTTTCTGTGGTCCATTGTTCGTTGCGACGAACAATTGGAGATTGGAAAAGAACCGTTCAAATAAAAAGGGAGATTGGAAAAGAACCGTAGGTTCTTTTCATTTGATCAGTTCCAGTTCCTTTCCGATCTTTGTTATTTTATCTATTGCGAACTCCAGATCTTCCTTGGAATGGTCTGCAGACATCATGGTTCTTATTCTGGCTTTTCCTTTTGCCACCATTGGGAAAACTATGGGTAATGCGTAAACATTCTCTTCCCAGAGTCGCTGGCTCATCTTTGCTGCTTTACCCTCATCATAGGTCATAACTGGGGTGATTGGAGTTTCGCTAATACCAGTATCAAATCCAAGTTCCTTGAGCCTTTTCTTAAAGAATTTAGTGTTTCTCCAAAGTTTCTTCACTAATTTATCACTCTTTTCCAATAATTCAAGCGATGCGATGCTTGCTGCAACTGTTCCTGGTGGGTGAGAACCAGTTAATAGCCAGGTTCTAGACTTGTTCAAAAGGTATTTTTTGAGTGTTTTGCTACCTGCAATATAACCACCCATGGTGCCAAATCCTTTTGAGAAAGTTCCCATGTCCATATCCACCTTGCCTTCTAGTTTGAAGTGGCTGACAATCCCTCGGCCATTTTCACCAAGCACGCCGTCGCCGTGGGCGTCATCAACATAGGTACAGGCGCCGTACTGCTGTGCCAGTTTCACTATTTGGTCCAGGGGTGCGATATCTCCATCCATGGAGAATACACCGTCCGTGATAATTAGGATTCTTTTTGGGTTTTTGGCTTGAGCTTCTTTTAGTCTCATCTCCAATTCTGCCATGTCTCTGTGCTGGTAGATCATTCTCTCTGCTTTGGTAAGTCTAACTCCATCTATTATTGAACCGTGATTTAGGGAATCGGAAATGACCACGTCTCCTTCTCGTAGTAAGGCTGGTATGGCACCACTATTCGCAGTAAAACCCGAGTTATAGTATAACGCGTCTTCGGTATGCTTGAATCGTGCAATTGTTTCTTCCAATTTTAAATGCAAATCCATGCTTCCTGCAATTGGTCTAACGCTGCCAGATCCGGCACCGTATTTTCTTATTGCTTCCACAGCTGCTTTTTTCAACAAACGATTGGTTGAAAGACCAAGATAATTGTTCGAACAAAGCATAACCACGTCTTTGCCTGCAATTTTGGCTTTTGCACAAGATGGTCCTTCTAATGTTTTTGGATTCCACAATAGATTCTTCTGTTCCAAGTCTTCCAATTCTGCCTTTAAATCATTTTGAAGTTGTTCATTCATAGAAAACACCTCATTCAAGAATGAAATGCGCGGCATCTCAATTCATAGAAAACACCTTTCTGCTCTAAGCTTTTAAAAGACAACTTTTAGCTGTCCCAATTTCGTTTTTTGTCGATATATTTGGCGACGATTCACCCATTTTTAATTACTTTCTTTTTATTAACCGGTTATGAAACCTGAAAAAATTTTTGTTACTGGGGCAGCGGGTCAAATTGGTTCTGAACTTGTTCCGGCCTTGAGAGAGAAATATGGTAAAGACAATGTAATCGCACTTTACCATCACAATGTTCCGAAAGATGCTGGCAAACACATCATCGGTGATGCCGGTGACAAAGCCCTAATGGAAAAAATAATCAAAGAGAATGACATCACAGTTGTTTATCATCTAGTTGGTATTTTATCTGCAAAAGGCGAACAAAATCCTGATCTTGCCTATAATGTGAACATGGGGACACTGAAAACTATTTTGGATATTGCCAAAGATAGAAAAAACGCAGGCAAACCCATCAAAATATTCTGGCCAAGCTCCATTGCTGCTTTCGGGCCAACTACTCCGCGAGACAAAACTCCACAAAAAACTATTCTCGAGCCTGCAACAATGTATGGTGTTACCAAGGTGGCTGGTGAACTTTTGGTTAACTATTACTTCAAAAAATTCGGTTTGGATATTAGGGGATTGCGCTATCCTGGTATCATTAGCTGGAAAACCCCACCAGGTGGAGGAACCACTGATTATGCAGTGGAAATATTCTACGGTGCATTAAAAGAGAAAAAATACACATCATTTCTCAAAGCAGGGACCTATCTGCCTATGATGTACATGGATGATGCTGTGCGAGCAACCATCGAACTTATGGAAGCCGACCCATCCAAGATCAGCATTAGAACGAGCTACAATATTACTGCCATAAGCTTTGCACCAGAAGAAATCGCTGCTGAGATAAAGAAACACATCCCAGAATTCTCTATTTCCTACAAAGATGACTTCAGACAGCAGATCGCTGATTCCTGGCCAAAATCCATTGACGATTCATCTGCTAGGAAAGACTGGGCTTGGAAACACACATATGGTCTTGCTGAAATGACCAGCGATATGCTAAAAAATCTGGGACCGATGCTGAAATAATCAGCTCAGGTCAAAATTCTTCTGAATAACCCGTCCACCCTTAATTTCAAGGCCATCATACCAAAAGTCATAACGTATTGTTATGTACATTTTACTACCGCTGACTGCCGTTCCGGATGGCAACCCATAACAAATATCCATGGTTTTTTTCGCACCTGGGGCCAGCTGTTCCCCAACAAGTCCCCGGTAACATTCACTTCCCAGCGGCATTATCCTGTTTATCTGAGTTCCATCTGGCATGACAACATTGGCACTTGCCAGGATTACATTCGAAGTCTGTCCTCCTGTGTTCGTTACGTCGACAGGAACAATCAGCATATCTCCACTTAATTGGGCACTTCCTGCTTCTACCTGAATTTTTTCATTCGGATTAAATCCACCACAACACCCAAATAGGATTAACCCCAAAATCAGAACAATCAAACTTTTCGTTGCCATGACTTTTCTACTTAGCTAAAATTTATATCTCTGACTATCATGATTTTCTAATAAAATTCTCATATCTAGAATTTTTGTTTTTAAGAAGCAGAATTTGCGATTGTGTATCCTCATCAATTAGCCTATAGTTCGGCATTCTGGTGACTAATCTCTCAGTCCATGGTTTAAGATATTCAGGATATGCCATATGTTTTGGTCCAAGCCTTTTTCTTGAAAATCCAAGTGCCATATAGGACTTAACTTCCACAAAATCAACAGTTGATTTTTCTATTAATTTGGCATATTCCTCAATGGCAGTTTCGCTATCATTAACCCCTTTGATTATGGTTAGCCTAATCACCCTTCGACATGGCAATTTTGTCAAAAGTTTAATTGTTTTGTTCAGCCTTTTCCAGCCATCTTTGTAGACGCTTCTGTTGATTTTTTTAAACATCTCTTCATTTGAAGCCGCAAGAGAAAGATAAAGTTGAGTGGGAAGAGCTTTTTGTTTATTTAATTTTTTGAGAGCGTCAGGTTCCTGGCCATTGGTAACAATAAATATGCTTCGTACTTCTTTCCTAGCTCTAAGCTGTTTTACCATTTCGCTTAGTTTTGGATATATGGTTGGCTCCCCGCTTAGAGAAATGGCCCAATGGGAAGGGAATAACCTAAATGCTTCATCAAATTTTCTTCTATCTGCACCCTGCGCTCCTCCAATGCCCGACAAAAGTCTTTTTCGTTGTTTCACTGTTTCAGCAATTATAAGATCTGGTTCATCCACTTCAGTAACCTCGAAATTTGTCTTCTTCATCCATTCCATTGGCCGCCAACAGAAGATACAACCTTCATTGCACCAGGCCAGGGTAGGCGACATCTGGGCACAGCGATGGCAATCGATGCCATAAAATTTGACCTTATAACAGCCACGATGGCCTTTAATCGATTTTTTATTCCACAAGCATATCTGAACCCCACTGTGGCTTCCAACAATTCCATAGCTTTTTTCGTACTGTTTCCGGGCAGCTTCGCTGAATGTGATTTTGCCTTTTTTATAACTCTCTCTTATACGCACCATTCACATCTTACCTTTGTATAGGTGAATTGCTTGTCCCAATGCTTCTTCTGCAGCTTCAGCCAATGCTTCTGGCATGGTTGGGTGGGTGTGTATGGTTAATGCAAGATCTTCCAATGTTGCACCCATCTCAATGGCTAATGTTGCCTCAGCGATCAAATCCGCAGCTCCAAATCCTATGACATGCACACCTAAAACTAATCCATCTTCATTTGCCACTATTTTGACAAATCCGTCAGTTTTATCCATTGTTTTTGCCTTTCCAGAGCTGGTATATGGCATTCTTCCGATTTTTATTTTATGCCCCTGTTCATTTGCTTCCTGTTCAGTTAATCCAACTGTTGCTATTTCTGGTTCTGAGAACACAACCGATGGAATTGCAACATTATCAAATGCACTTTTCTGGTTTGCAATAACTTCTGCAGCCACCTTACCCTGTCTAAACGCTTTATGCGCAAGTTGCGGACCAGCAACAATATCTCCAATTGCAAATATCTTTTCGTCTTTAGTGCGCATGGTATTGTCAACTTCAATCAAACCCTCAGTATTCACGCTAACTTTGGTTTTATCTAACCCAAGACCCTCATAGTCTGGAACTCGTCCAGTGGTAATCAGTAGTTTGTCAAATTCTAGTTTTCTTATCCCATCAGGTGCTTTAACATTTGCAACATTTCCCTGAACTGATTCAACTTCACCATCAAAAACTATCTCACAGCCAATTTCTTTCATCTTTCTAGCCAATGTAATACTGATTTCAGGTTCTAATTTTTTCAAGAGTCGCGATCCACGATAAATAACAACCACTCTGGATCCAAATTTTGTAAACAAACAGGCCATTTCTATTGCAATATACCCGCCACCCACAACAATTAGTCTTTGCGGAAGTTTATCGAGGGAAAAAATATCGTCGGAACTTATCACTTTTTTGTGGTCCTGGGGTAAATTAGGTAGCTCTTTTATTCTTGTTCCTGTTGCGATTATCACGTTTTTGAATTCGATATCTCGCATACCATTTTCTGTTTGAACTGAAAGCGTGTTGGATGATGTAAAAAATGCTTTCCCCTTTATCACATCCACACCATTAAATCTGCAAATCATTTCGATGCCATTGCGCAGTTTTTCTACAACCCCGTCTTTCCATTTTTGGGTTTTAGCAAAATCTAGTTTTATCTCTGCGTCAATGCCCATATTCGCTGCATGTTCTGCTTCAAATTTTACAGTTGCAGCATGAATCA
The DNA here is from genome assembly GCA_902386555.1 of Candidatus Bilamarchaeum dharawalense. Lineage (GTDB taxonomy): Archaea > Micrarchaeota > Micrarchaeia > Anstonellales > Bilamarchaeaceae > Bilamarchaeum > Bilamarchaeum dharawalense. Next base: position 56,627 of record CABMJJ010000001.1, on the reverse strand, counting down.
AAGCTTTTGACGGGATACAACCAACATTGGTGCAACATCCACCTATTTTGTTTTTTTCAATAAGAACAACATCCAAACCAAGCTGGGCTGCGCGTATGGCAGCGGTGTAGCCCCCTGGTCCAGCGCCAATAACTGCAACATCTACCCTCGTAGTTAATTCACCCATTACCATTTTCGGTTCACCCTGTTGTTTACTATCTTTTGGAATCCCAATTAAGGAGATTCAAAAAGGACTCACGGTCCTTTTTATATCATATCCACAAGCATCAAATCTGGGTCTTCCAGATGTTTCATAACTGCATTCATGAATGCGGTTGCCTTGGCCCCATCATTTACTCTATGGTCAAAACATAGTGAAAGTCCAAGTACTTTTCTTGGTTTAATTTTTTCCTTTACCACCAATGGCATATCCTTTATCCTGTGAACACCCATGATCGCAACTTCTGGTGCATTAATTATCGGTGTTGAATACATTCCGCCAAGACTACCCACATTCGTTATGGTGAATGTTCCGCCTTTGATTTCTTCAAGTTTTATTTTACGTTCACGCGCAGCATTTGCAAGATGTTCTATCTCCTGGGCGATTTCAACGATTGATTTTTTGTCAATGTCTTTGATAACAGGAACCATCAAGCCATCGCTGGTCTCAACGGCTATGCCTATGTTGAGTTGTTTTTTAACTATCAAAACATTTTTTTGTTCGTCAAATTGGGCATTGAATTCTGGAAATTCATGAAGTGCAATTGCGCAGGCTTTGATGATAAATGGTAAATAGGTAAGTTTTACTCCTCGTGCTTCAATGGCTTTTTTCTCTCTTTCTCTTAATTCAGTTAATTTTGTGACATCAACAAAATCCATTCCACAAGCATGGGGGATGTGTGTTTTTGAATAAACCATTCTCTCGGCAATTATTTTTCTCAGATGGCTCAGTTGAATCATCTGGTCTCCTTCTTCAACTGAAACAACCACGCCTTCGGATTTTGTTACCACATGTGCAGTTTCTTTAACTTTTGGGATCCCAGTTGGTGCACTTCGCACGTCTTCTTCAGTTATTCTGCCTCCAGGACCAGTTCCATGAACCATGGTTAAATCAACGCCCATCTCTCTGCTTAATTTTCTAACTGATGGTGTTGCTAAAACATGTTCGCTTGTTCTTTTCTCAACAATCTGAATTGTTTCAGTTGGACCATGGATTTCTGTTGTTTTGGCAACACTCTCACCAGGTTCACCTATGGCAATCAAACTCTGGCCAACTTTAATCTGATCTCCTTCTTTGAAGTTTATTTTCAACACTGTACCAGCGAAAGGCGATGGCAGTTCCACAACCGCCTTGTCTGTTTCAACTTCCACCAAAACTTGATCCACACTCACCACTTCGCCTTCTCTAACTCTCCATTTTACAATAACCCCTTCGTGAATACCCTCACCAACATCAGGAAATCTAAATTCAGATACCATTTTTTCCCCTCAGAAATTAACTGTTTTTATTATCTCTTTCAGGATTCTCTCCTTATTCGGAAAGTAATAGTCCTCTAATTTTGGATAGGGGATTTGTATATCCCAACCAGTAACTCGTTTTACCGGTGCCTCCAAACTCAAGAATGAATTTTCCATTATGCGTGTTGCAATTTCTGCGCCAAATCCCATGGTTTTACTTGCTTCGTGAACTATTATCGCCCGTCCAGTTTTATTTACTGATTTTATTATTGTGTCCCAATCGCATGGTGCAAGTGTTCTAAGATCGATATGTTCAACTGAAATGTTCTGTTTGCTAGCTTCTTCTATGGCATCCTTACTAACAAAAGTCATTGCCCCCCATGAAATGAGCGTTATATCCGTACCCTCTCTAAGTATTTTTGCTTTTCCAATTTCAACTTCATATCTTTCTTCAGGTACTTCCTCTCTAAATGCACGGTAAAGGCGTTTTGGTTCAAAGTAAAGTACCGTGTCCTCATCTTTGAGAGCTGCTGCGAGAAGGCCTTTTGCATCATATGGGCAAGATGGGTAAACAACTTTAAGTCCTGGAATATGAAGATAAATTGATTCTAAGCTCTCACCATGGTGTTCCAATGCGCGTATTCCCCCGCTACAGGGCAATCTAACAATCATTGGAACCGTAAACTGTCCTCTTGTTCTATTTCGAAGCCTCGCAGCATGTTGAACAATTTGGTGATAGGCATTATACTCAAAACCCTGGAATTGAATCTCGGCAACTGGTCGTATCCCCATTGTTGCCATGCCTATTGCGGTACCTATAATCCCTGATTCTGAAAGTGGGGTATCTATAATCCTCTGTTTGCCGAATTTTTCATAAAGACCTTCAGTAACTCTAAAAACACCACCATCAACACCAACATCTTCGCCAAGGACAACAATATTTTTATCCAAGTCCATTTCTTGTTTTAGACAATTATTAATTGCCTCAACCATATTCATTCTCATTAAAGATCACCAAACTAAGCTTCAAAACATTCTTTCATCTGATTTTCCAAATCCTTGGTCATTTTAGCATATAAAAAGTTGAACATATTTTTCGGCTCTTGCTTGTAGGTCTCTGCTTTCTGAACCGCATCATCGATAATTTTTACTGCTTCAGCATTTACCTTTGCTTCATAATCTTCGTTCCAAACTCCTTTCTTCGCTAAATACACTTTCAATCTTTTGATGGGGTCGCGATCACGCCAAAAATTTACCTCTTCCTCGCTTCGATATTTTTTTGGATCATCTGCAGTTGTATGCGCACCAATCCGATAGGTAACTGCTTCAATAAGAAATGGTCCACTTCCCGATCGCGCATTTTCAAGTGCTTCTTTGACTGTGTTATAAACCGCTAGAATATCATTACCGTCTACTTGGATGGCTTTGAAACCATAGCCAAGAGCTTTTTGTGCAATGGTCTCTGATTTTGTCTGAGATTTCCTTGGCACCGAAATTGCCCATTGATTATTTACAATAAGAAATACACATGGGACTTGGAAAACGCCTGCAAAATTTAATGCATCATGAAAGTCTCCTTCGCTGGTGGATCCATCCCCGCCGCAAACCAAAACTGCTGATCGTTCGCCTTTTAACTTCAACGCATAGGCCACACCGGTGGCATGGGTATGTTGAGTGCCTATGGGTATGGCATAGGGAAAAGATTTTGCTTTTTTGTCAAGTTTTAATCCTTCTTCCACACCCATCCAACCCAGGTTGATTATGTCAAGAGGTAGACCTCTAATGTAATAGCCAAAACTTTCCCGATAGCTGGGTATGAACCAATCCTCATTACCCAGAGCAAGTGTTGCACCCACTGTCACTGCTTCCTGCCCTTCTAAAGGCGGATAGGTGTACATTCTGCCAGTTCTTTGGAGTGCTATGCACTTTTTATCCCATAGTCTTCCAAGCACCATCAATCTATACATTTTGTCCAATAGTTCGTTTGGAAGTTTGGGTTCCAGGTTAGTATCAACGTTACCATCCTTATCTAAAATTTGAAGGTGATCTATGGTCCCTTGGAAAACTCTCTCAATTGGCATGGAAAAGTTACAGAGGTAAATTTAATAAAGCGATTTTATGGGGTCCGATTGGTTTGTGCCAATGACTTCCAAATTTTAAAATTTGGGGTCACTGAGATTTGAACTCAGATCCCCGCCTTTTCCGTCTGTTGACATTTAACAGCCAGTTCTTTTTTCCTAAAAAAGAACACCCGAAGGCGATAGTCTACCAGGTTGGATTGCATTTCAACACTCTATGGTATCTCATGCAATTAGCCCATGACCCCAACATATCTGAAGAGTTTTTATCGTGTAAAAGGATTTTTATATTACTACTTAATAGCATTTTTTATCTTCCTGTCAAGTTTTGTGAATTTAGCTAACCATTGTTTTCTTTCAACCTTAAGTTCATTGTTCAGTTTTTCATATTCTTTTTTGTCATAATACTTTTTCCAATCAAATCTACCCAAATCAATCCCTTTGGCTTTAATCGGAACCAGATATCCCCAAAACCCATCCTTCTTCCATTCGATATCTCCTTTGGCAGCATCAATGATCAAAGCAGAGGAATCATGAACTGTAATTTTTACCCCTGTTTTGTTTCCATTCTGCCCAAAATGTCCAGTGTTAAGCACATAGCAATCAATTTTGTCTTTTTTTATGAATTCGTAGAATCTATTTCCTTCCAGGTACTCAGGACCTATAATGAATGGATTCGTTCCAACTACTCGAATTGATTTTCCTGCTTGGGTTGGATCTCCTGCAGAAGTTTCTATTGATTCACCAAGCATAAAAAAAGCAGCTGCCTGTTCTGGGGTTAACTTTGCCATTGGTGGAACAATCGTGTTTCTTCTTGTGATAAACACTATCATATTCACTTTTTTCAGGTCAATGGCCTCATCCCAATGGTGTCCCAATTCTTTTCTCATAACTACTGCTCTACCGTTGGAGGTTAGTTCAGAATTGTGAAAATCCATATTACCTTTCTTATCTATCTTCACATTCTCAATCAGAGCGTTTTTGCTTGTCACAGCTTTGTAAAGCAAGGGTTCAGAATTTTCATCAAGATTCTCTGTTTTCATGTAAAAATTGTTTTCAGTACCAGTGCAGGAACCATCCTTCCAAAGAAAAACAACATCGTCCTGTCTTATGATCACTCGTTCACCTATTTTTTCATTTACCCAGTGGTGATGGCAGGTTAATGTGGTTTTTCCAGTTGCACTTAAGCCGAATAACAAAACCCCCTTTTCAACCAATTTCCCTTTTTTGTTGCGAACAAAAATATCTTTACATCCTGCATGCAATCCAAGGCCACCCTGTTTTTTTGCATAATACATTGCCAGCCTTAAACCTGCCTTTTTCATCTCTCCAGAATAATCTGATCCAAGTGCAATTGTCGTGTATGTTTTTGGATCGACAAGAATGCGGCGTTCTGGCCATTCTGGTACAAAAAGCAGCGTTATTTTTGGTTTCTGAATTTTTGATTCTGGTGGAAAAAGCATCTCATGCCACAGGTAGCTCACCCTGGCATATTTTCTTGTGACATAGGACCTGCATGCGAGTTTATGTTTCGGATCAAGGCACATTGTTCTGTCAACTTGAATTAGTTGCTTGCCCCTAAGGTAGCGTACCACCCTATCCAGAATATTTCGCTGCTCTCTAGTTGGTTTGTTATAAATAATCTCGGTAAATTTGGCACTTCTATTCCTAATTTTCGTTATATATACTGCACTTCCAAATCCTGTGGTTATTTCGTCTTTTTTTGCCAATTTTCTCAGTTCACTGGAATCAGGATCATGAATTATTCTGGCGTTTAAAATTATTTTTTCCATGGCATGAGCGACTGGCATAATTTTCATACTGGCTTGTTTTTTATATCTCTTTCTATTTCCTAGATTTTTTGTACTGACTAATATCAACCATCGATGTGATAACTAGACCCAGATTCTCATCATGAATGTAGGAGAATGTGTAAAGTACGGGGATTTCTAATCCCGCTTTACTAATTATTGTGGTTTCAGATGTATCCACTGGTTTTCCGAGCAATGCGGAAGTAAAATTTCTTGCACATGCTTTTATTTGGCTTGATTTTATTACTCTTGATGCTATGTCAAAAATATTTTTATCGATTAATTCGCTTCTATTATAACCGGTAACTCTTTCAAAGGCTGGATTAATATCTACAATCATACCTTTTTTATCAAAAACAATTATTGCATCATTAATATAATTGATAATCGCAGTTTTGTTTTGTAATGATGCCTTTCGTAGTTGTTCCATCCTACTTTGCTCAGTTATATCCTGGCCTGAACTAATTGTGGCAATTATATCTCCATCCGAATCTCTTACATAACTATTATTCCAAGCAATACGTTTTTGTTCTCCATCCCTAGTCTGAATAAGATTCTCAAAGGACTTGACTGGTTCCAGTTTCCCGTGAATGATTCTTTTGAATACGGCCTTTACTTTTTTCCTATCACTCTTTGGAATACACAGGTCAAACCAATTCTTCCCCATTAGCCATCTTTGAGGATATCCTAAAATATCACATGCTTTTTTATTTATCGTATCGATGGTCTGGTCTTTTTTTATAACCACAATCATACTGCTGGCAATGTCCAAGTATAATGATGCCTTTTCAGTAGCTTCGATAACTGCCTTATTAAGTTTCATTACCTCAGTTATGTCGCGATTACTAATTCTTCGACCTATCCAATTCCCTTCTATGTCATAGACCTTATGGCAAAGATGTTCTATAAGGTGTTCCCGTCCATTTCGATCCAGGATACGATAACGAATCACTGCAACCTCCTTGTTTTTCAAACACTTTTTCATGTGGTCGCTCATCAATCTTCGATCAACAGGATGAGTAAGCGTACTCAATAACTTGGGATTTTTAAAAAAAGCGTCTCTTGCATATCCTGTTATTCGTTTGCACGACTCTGACATATAACTGAGTTTTCTATTTGTATCTATCCAATAAATCCAATCAAATGGCGAATCCGCTAGCATGTAACGTAATTTATCTTGAATTAGAAAATTATTTTTCCTATCTGTCTTATTATGGAGTTTCATTGGTTCACCATAATACACTGCATTGGTTCTCATGTCCATAGTTTAAATGCTTTTCTTGGTCACCAGATCACCCAAGTTATAAACTTTCTATTATGATATCACCCATGGCATCAAATTACGGTTCATTGCTTATGGTTTTTGTTGGTCTTATTTTCTTTGTCATTGGTGGTTACTGGATTGTTAGCGATATTCTAATTCAAAAGAACTGGAGACTAGCTTCAGCTCAAATCACCTTTTCTGATTATACGTCTGATTATGATTCTGATGGTTCAAGCTACTGGCCAGACATACAATACACCTACACCTTTAACAGCAACTCCTACTCTGGTGATTGTTGTTCAACTGCCATGGACAATCCGGATGATGCAGAAAAATTTACTAAAAGCAATTATGCTGGTAAGACCGTTAAAATTTATGTTAATCCATCCAATCCATCAGAATCAAGATTAAAGGATGACCTACACCCCTTTTCCATATTGAATGTATTTTTTGCAGCATTCGGGGCGATTTTTATTATCGTTGGTTTCGCTGCTTTTTTTACTATTAAATAGTCTTTGTTCTATTGTAGTATTATGAATCGTATATACCTCTTCCTCATCCTTGCGATTCTTACAATAGGTTCAGTTGTAAGTAGCATTGCAGTTACCGAATACTACCTGACTCACATCCCATCCTCCTGCGAACAAACCATTTCTTCGGATGATGAGTTTATTTGGCTACCCACCAAAGTTTCTGATCTTTTTTTAAGTGATAGAATTATCCTACATTTTTCATTTATCAATGGTGAGAATATTGTAATAAACGGTGAGGTCCTACCAAATAAGATCACCCATTTGAAATGTGGTTCTACTGTTGATTACGACTACGAGGTCTGGATGAGCGATATTAATGCTCTAGAACTTGCCACATCGACCAAACCAACAACTACTTTTGTACGTTTGTGGAGAACTGGTGAAATAAGAATCATCGCAAATGGCAGTGAAAATGAGCAGAAACTTTCCCATGCGGATATGTTGGTTGCACAGGACTATGAACCCGTTCCAGTTTGGATACGAAATCTGTTCAGTAAATATATCAAAAATTAATCAACAAAGTCAAGCCATTTTACAAATCTTTCATCTTTACCAGATACAATATCGAAAAATCTTTTTCGTATCCTGTTGGTTATCTCTCCGGGTTTCTTTCCATCGCCGATTTGTCTCTTATCAACACTGAGAACAGGGGTTATCTCAGCCGCAGTACCGCATAGGAACATCTCATCTGCAGTATAAAGTTCATCTCTTAGTATTGATCTTTCTCTTATGGGAATCCCAAGGTCTATGGCAATTTGAATTACACTATCTCTGGTTAAGCCTGCCAGCACACCATCGTAAAGCGGAGGAGTTACCAATTCACCATCGCGGTAGACAAAAACATTTTCACCTGTACCTTCGGATACGTGGCCATCCTGAGACAACATTATGGCCTCATCATACCCTCCATTTATCGCATCCACTTTTGCAAGTGCAGAATTAAGGTAGTTGGCGCTTGCTTTCACATGTGGTGAAAGTATGTTTGCACTAATTCTTCTCCAGCTGGAGATCGTACAGCTTATCCCAAGTTCAGCCTTTTTACCAAAATATTTTGCAAAATCAACAGGTATGATTGACAGGTGAAATGGCTTATCCAGCATATTTATTCCGATTGAAGAATATCCAATGTAACATATCGGTCGTATGTAGCAACTTTTTACTTTATTTTTTCGAATAAGTTCCTTGGTAACACTGATAAGATGATTTTGAGAATAATTAATCTTGAACTCGTAGGCCTTTGCTCCTCTGAAAAGCCTGTGATAGTGGTCTTTCATTCTAAATACTGCAGGGCCGTTTTTTGTATCATAGCATCGCATACCCTCGAATATGGCAGTTCCGTAATGCAGTCCATGGGTAAGAACATGGATTTTGGCATCATCCCAGTTTACGAATTTTCCATCCATCCATATCTTGCTAAGGGGCTTCATGATAAAAAGAACCAACGGTTCTTTTTAAATCTCCCTTTTTTTTCTGATTGTTTTTAATTTTAATGGAGCTAATTCAATCCATGGTCAAACCCATTGTCTACTCCACCAACAACTGTCCCTGGTGTGTTAAACTTAAGGATTTTCTAAAGCAAAATAAAATCGATTACGAAGAAAGAAACGCATCCAACAATCCAGAATTCGCAAAAGAAATTTTTGCTAAAAGTGGTGGTTATGGTGTACCTGTTACGGATATTGACGGAACAATAATAATTGGTTTTAATGTAAAGAAGATCAAGGAAGCCCTAAAACTATCCTGATTCTCGGTTATAGTAGAAATATTCGCCTGCTGCTATCTGTTCGCTATCCAGCTGGCTTCCAGGTTTGTTTATCCTGGGTCTTTTAGTATCCCTATCCCTTCTCATGGTTATTCCAGCCACCTTCAGGAAGCTGTTCATCCCATTTTTCTTATTCAAGGGTGCAGAGGCATGTCCACGAACAGAACTTTTTCCATCAAATACAATCAGTCTGTTTGCTATTGCATCAACAAAAACAATATCATGGTCAACGACAAACGCACTCTTTTCACTTTCACTAATTACCTTGCGAAGAAGTCCTGCAAATTCGAATCTTTGTTCAATATCCAGGAATGCACTTGGTTCATCGAATAAATAGATATCCGCTTTTTGTGACAATGCAAGGGACAGGGCAACTCTCTGGAGTTCTCCACCTGAAAGTTCAGTTAATTTCTTGTCAAAAAACATACCGACATTCAAACGTCTTTTACACTCTTCAAGAATTGTAAGATCCAGATTCTTATCTCTAAAAAGTTCAGAAACGTATACATCCTCTGCAGTTATGTACTGTGGTTTATATGAAACTTTAAGTGTGATCTGTTGTCCTTCATCTGCCTTTTCAATTCCCACAAGCATTTTGACAAACAGAGATTTACCTAGTGCATTTTTGCCAACCAGGCCAAGAATTTCCCCTTTTTTTATTTCACCGGGATCGCTTGAAAAGTCAAATCCTTTGAATTTTTTCTTTAGTATATCGTATTTCAATAACGTGGGGGTTCTTATCTCGCCTTCACTGTGCTGGCTGAATTCAATTTCATGGTTTCTAAATCTGACATTTTCATCCTTCAGATATCCAGCGATATACTCGTTAATTCCAGTACGGACATTCTTCACACCGGAAACAACACCGTAAACGTTTTCGTCACCGTAAATGATATGAACATAATTGCTAACATAGTCCAAGATTGTCAGGTCATGTTCTGCCATTACAACTTTTTTCCTCTCGGCCAGATCCTTTATTATAACACCAATCCGAAGTCTTTCTTCTATATCCAAATAGTTCGTTACTTCATCAAAATAGTATATCTCTGCTTCTTTTGCGCAGGCAACGGCAATTGCGACTTTCTGTAATTCCCCGCCAGAAAGTTGGCTAATCTTTCGTTCTAAAATTTCTTCAATTTTGAAAGTTTTTGCAATTTCCACAATTTTATCCTGACTCAAGACCGTGTGTAACAATTCACGAGCCGTACCATTAAATGCATCCCTAATACGATCTATATGCTGTGGTTTAACACTGACCTTTATACCGTCTTTCGTAGTAACAAAATAGCGTTTAACATCCAGTGAAAGCTTATCCAAAATTTCCTGTTCTGTGTACTCTTTACTAAAGTTGGCAAAGTTTGGTACAATCTGTCTTGATAATAATTTTATTGCGGTGGTTTTTCCAATCCCATTTTTACCAACCAGCGATACTGCCCCTTCGATTGGTAGGGGTAGACCATAAAGTCGGAATGTATTTACGCCATATTGGTATATGGGTTCCTTAAGCTCCTGAGCAAGATTTACAATGGCAATACAGTGTACTGGGCATTTTTTCACACAAAGACCGCAGCCAATGCATATGTGTTCGGCTATCGCTGGGAAGACGGTTCCTTTTTCGATTACAATGCACTCTTCACCCATCCTATTTGGTGGACAAACTTTTATGCAAGCATAACCGCACTTGATGTTTGTACAAATATCCCTGTCTATAACTGCTACTCTTGTTACCATTGTAATTTACTTTCTTGGATAGAGATTATAAAGTTTAGTTGGTTAATTATTTTATGGCAAAATCCGTAATTGTCTACTTTGCTGAGTGGTGTCCATGGTGTCACACTGTCATGGATTTCTTAAAAAAACACAAAATAAAATTTCAGGCTCGCGATGTAGACGATAACAAATATGCTGAAGAATCAGTTCGAAAAAGCGGTCAAAACGGAATCCCGGTAACTGACATTGATGGAAAGATAGTTGTTGGTTTTGATGAACCAAAACTCAAAGAGCTACTGAAAATCAAATAGTCAAAATCTTTTTCTGGGTTTTCGGTGATCCTGTTGGTAGTTTCTATCATGTGATCTATGTTCTCTTCTAGGTTGTTGGTCATGACTTTTTTTAGAATAGGTCTCCGTTCCCTGTTTCATCCATGCAAAATCAGGATGATCATCACTCATTCTTTCGTCTAATGTCTGTTTTCTTTGAATGAAATTTATCGCTTTACCTTCCTGACCCATACGCCCAGTTCTACCAACTCTGTGAAGGTGTACCTCTTCGCTTTGGGCTTTGTCATAATTAATAATCAAACCCAGATTATCGACATGGAGACCTCTGGCCGCAACATTGGTAGCAACAAGAACATTAATCCTACCTTCTTTGAAGTCCATCAATGTTTTGTTTCTTTTTGCCTGTGACATATCTCCCTGCAATTCACCTGCCTTAATTCCACGATGCCACAATCTTTCCTGCAGCCTCGTTGTTCCCATCTTTGTTTCTCTAAAAATCAGTGTCTTGATATTTTTATGTGCATTCAATATCTCAACAAGCTTCGGGAATTTTTCCATATCTGTTATCTCGACATGTTCTTCCTTGATGGTCTCTGCAGGTCTTATGTCTCCTATTTCTATGGTTTTTGGATGTTTTACATATTTTGATGATATCCTCATTATGCTATCATCCAATGTGGCTGAAAGAAGCAAACCTAGTCTGTGTTGGGGCAGCTGATCTAAAATTGCGGTTACCTCGTCCAGAAAACCCATATCTAGCATCTGATCTGCTTCATCCAAAACTATAATATCAAATTCATTAATTTTTACAGAACCTCGTCTACATAAATCAAGCAACCGTCCTGGCGTTGCAATAAGTATGTCCAGTCCATGCCTCAAATTATCTATTTGGTTCTCAATGCTCTGCCCACCATAGACAACGTGAATTTTAAACTGGTGATTCTGGCCAATGCTTTGCAATTCTTTACATACCTGGACTGCCAACTCTCTTGTTGGAGTAAGTATCAATGCCTTTTTTGATGTCCTATGGGCTAATCTTTCGATTATTCCAATTCCAAAAGCAGCAGTTTTTCCAGTTCCGGTCTGGCTTCTCACAATCAGATTATGACTTGCAATTATCTCAGGTATTACCTTTTGTTGTACTTCGGTTGGTTTTGAATATTTCAATTTACTAAGTGCCATAAGGGTTTTTTCGCTTAACCCTAAAGTTCTAAATCCCATTTTTATTTCGCCTTCTTATCTTTTGCCAGTTTTTTCATCCAGAGTTTGGCTGTTCCACAAATAGGGTACTCTTTTTCTATTTCAGCCATTGTTTTTATCTTTGGAAGTTTTTTATCTGGCTTTTTCATGTATAATAAGATAAAAGAATAAATAAAAATTAGGAGGGTAGAGGCGGAGGGCCATCATCCATGTCTGGTATGTCATCTGGCAATGGTGGTGGCATGTCATAATTATGGGGTACTGCCAGATCTCCACTGTTGTTTTGCACCCCTCCTCCGTTTGAGATATTTTCCGTGATGTTATCTATACCAGCGCATCCTAAAAATAAAAATAAAATAAAAAACCCAGCAACAAGTTGATTCATTTTGTCACCCTTAACCTGGGAGGGCCGGAGGTAAAGAGCTTGACCCGCCGAGAGTACAAGAATTCTTGACCTTCACAAAATACCCTTCCCCAGGTTTTATTGTCGTGGCTTTCTTCCACATCCATGCCTCGCTATCGAATCGCCATGGTCCGCTTAAAACTTCACAGTCCCCTGACATACTTTCCCAATTTGTGTTTGAGTAGGGACCTCCAAAACCAACCCAACCTGCGCGGACTGACCAACCATCCTGGTAGGTATTTTCACTGACTCCCTTGAACTGGATCTTACATGGGCTGTCGGTTTTTACCCAAAATGAATTTGGTACTAAAACCATATCTCCCACTCCTACTCCATAACCGGTTGTCAAATAGGACTTGGTATTTGGATCAAAGATGTAAGCTTTGGATACGTCACAGGTTGTACTTACCACTTCTGCTTCATTATTTGAAGACAATGGTACGGAAAGCAAATTCCAACCTGTTTTCAGCTCTACTGTGTAATATTCTTCTGTTTCTGAACAGCTGCTTGGTTCCAAAACCGTACTGTTTGAAATTTCTGTTGCTGTCCAGTAGCCGTTTACATAAAATTTAATGTATTCGCCACTTTTTTGCGAGTAATGTGCAGGATCGCAGTTGTATACTGGGCTTAACAAACCTCCGTATTTTTGGTTTCCAAGACTGGCCTCAAAATACACATCCTGTCCAATCGGAAAATCAAATTCAGCATATTTGTTTGGGTCCACATTGTGTTTTGATGTATATATCTCTTGAATTACATTGTTTGTACTCTTTTCTTTCATTTGGACTAAAACATTTCCACTGAGATAATCGAAATAATTTCCCTTCTTATCTGCAACATATACTTTGTATTTTGTCAATCCATTGTTGTACGTACATGCTCCATCAGAACATGAATATCCTGATGGACAAGGGAAATATCCCGTTGATACCATGCCATTAACACAGGAGTATTCCACAACTTGATTATTGACATTACAATAGTCCGTATAGCTTTGGCCATTGTAGTTCACTGTACTTTGTTTATAATAATTCTGACCATCAGCATCGGTGCAACTATTCTGTGTAGAATAAACACACCTACCGCCAGTCATTCCACTGTTATTGCTGCAAACATACCCTGATGGGCAGTTGAGGTAGGCGTAGGTCATAGAGTTGCCGTTGCAATAATATTCTTTGACAATGTTGCTATTATAACAAACATCATAACCCCATTCATTGTTTGAGTTATATGATGAACTTGCAGTGTAAATGTCCCGTCCGCCATCATTGTCATAACAGCCATTTGTTTGAGCAACACAGGCACCATCGGAACAAGTATACCCACTTGGGCAGAAGGTACCATCGCTATCTATTGGTACAACAACATTGTTCTGGCAAACATACTCAACAACCTGAGTGTCTGAGCTACAGGCATCTTTAGCAACTATATAATAGCCGTCTGGATTTAGACCCGTGGTAGTTCCCTTAACAAAAAGGCTGTTGAGAGTATTGCTTGCATCACTATCGCTGCATTGTTGTGAGTTTTGTGTGCATGCACCATTAGAACAGGAATATCCTGTTGGGCAGCTTACTGTTGTAGTATACCCAGTATCCCCACTACAATAGGTTTCAACAAGATAATCACCATTGCAATAGTCTGTTGCAGTTATACCATTAACTGTTCTGGTACCCTGTACATAGATGTTGTAAGCACCATTTGCTTCGTCAGTGCTTGTACAATCGTACCCTGTATCCTGAACGCATGCTCCATCGCTACATGCATAGCCAGATGGACAATCCCTATCCCATATATTCGGGGTTGTACCAACACAAAAACTTTCAGAAACAGTATCAGAATCCTTACAATAATCTGTATACGTGTAAGTGTTTGGATTACCATTATATTTATAGAAATAGGTAACACTTCCCTTCACGTATCTATTATCCCCATTGTCATTATCTGTACAGGATAGATCAGTAAATCCTGTGTTTGTCTGAGTGACATCAAATTTTATTTCAACACAATCATTAATCGAACTAAATACTTGAATCGTTAGATTGTAACCATTGCCGGTATAGATATGGGTTATCCCATCAATGTTTAATGTCGGATCCCAGTTGGAAGGTGTGATCGTAAATTTAGCTTTATCCACTGGAGTTGCTGGTTTTATTATATTGTCCAATTTTACTGTGTGTCCAGATTTGGTTATTGATTCACCTATACAAAGAATTTCACCACCATTTTGTGGTTGTGGTCCAGTTGACTCATGAATTTTGTAAAGTATCAGCATTGAAGATGAGGTAGTATATGAACATTCACCTGTGCTTACTCTACAAAGAGCATAAATACTGCCATTTTTTGTTATTGTAAAACTCGGAACACCTTGGCCATCAAGTTCCTGTATAAATCCATATGTCCCACCCAAAGCAGATCCACTTGGGCCAGCTGTGGTTACATAAAATTGGCTACCTAGAGTTGGATAGAACATGGCACCTGCAGTATTAGTGGTGTGGCTGTCCACTAAGCCACCTGTTGCAGGATTTCTCATATATATGGTTACACCCGAAACAGATGGTGTTCCATAACCTGCTGGTCCGCTGTCAACAGCAATAACCTGTAGTGGTGCTGTTTCGGCAGACGCGAGTCCTAAAATCAATATCAATGCGATGAAATTCAGAAGTTTCATTTAATTCACCTACCACTCTTTTGTTTTGTTTCTTTAAATAGAAACTGTCAAAAAAGCTTTAGCACCAAATTAGATAGTATTTAAAATATCAATTTTCATTCGTAGATAATGCGCATTTTCGCATTACTAATACTAACTCTCACTTTACTACATTCTACCACTATTTCTGGTGAAATATACGATGCTGACAGCATGAAGGTACTAAACAACACCATTGTTACTGTTGAAGGTAGCGGTGGTCATATCATACTCCAACAACTTTCCGATAGCCCCTACTCTATTGATGTGGAATCTGGCAATTATACTGTCAGGGCCTATCATTTTCAGAATGGAACTCTTACCTATTATTCTGATTATAAAGTTCTTGTAAATCAAAACAATGTACAACTCGATCTTGTTCTTTTACCCTATGAACTACTATCTCTTTCACCTGGATTCACACCACCACCTGCAGTTAATCATGCTAATCTAGATGGCAATTCCAACAATACAAAAGATTCTGATCCGCCCTATCTGCTATATTTTTCTATTCTAATTATTCTCATTCTGATCTTGGCACTGGCCTATTGGTTTTTTACAAAGAAAAAAATTGAACAACCAACAGAAAAATTTGAACCGGATCATGACTGTCAAGTGGTATTGAAAATTCTAAGAGAAAACGAAGGCAGAATGATCCAAAAAGAGCTTCGTGAAATCCTTGGTTTTTCAGAAACTAAAATGAGTCTGATTATCACCGAATTAGAGGTAAGTGGTTGTATCAAGAAAATCAAAAAAGGTCGTGAAAATATACTCAAATTGGTGAAATAATGCTTAAACAAGATAGGAAACTAAAAAACACACAGAACTCGATTGGTTCGATCCTTACCATACTCCCGTTATCACCCAATCAATGGACAGTATTATCACTGCTTATCGCCATAATTGGTGGTTATATCATAGCAATAAAATCCGATCTTATCCTGGGTCTACTCTTTTTTGCATTGGCAGCTGCAGTTGATGCGATCGATGGTGCAGTTGCGCGTGCTAGAAATCAGGTAAGTAATCTAGGCGGATTCATTGATGGACTTGTTGACCGATTTGTGGAGGCAATTTTCCTATTTTCGCTTATGTTCTATCCTTTACCAACCATCTTTGTAGATGCAAATATCTGGCTAGCCGGGGTGATATTCCTAGGAACCTGCATGCCATCATTTGTACGAGCATATGCTGATCATAAGGGTATCATCTCACGAGAAAAAGCATTAGCGTTGGGCGGAATATGTGAGAGAAGTGAAAGATTAATTATTGTCATTGTTGGTCTGGTGGTTGGGATTTCATATTCATTGGAATTTTTCATCTATTCACTGATGCTGGTCATTCTATTATCCCTAATTACCATCCTACAACGTCTATTTTTTATCTATAAAAATACACGTGTTTAATATTAAACACTTTTACACATATTTATAAACATTTGGGATTGTTTATACTCTGGTGATTTCATTGTACTCAGATTTATTCATGCGTCCAATCCAAGAATTGGTGCATATGTATAGACAAGCACATAATGGCAGCCATGCTCCTATAGAACAAGCAATAATTGCAAAAATGGAACACGCATCTAATATGACTGATTATGGTACTGTACATTTTGTACTTACACAGAAAGGTATGAGCGATGCCATAATGATTCGTGCTCTCCAGCTTTATGCCAAAACCCCTATTTTCGATGGTGATCATGTAGTTGATATCATTGGACGCGATCATAGCGATTCAATAAAGGCAGTGGCGTTTAAGGTTCTGGCAGACCGATTTCTCCTTCTCACTCTCCAAAGATTGGAACATCAAGGTGCGAGTCCATCTCTCCAAGGTCCGTTAAGCAGTGCAATTTCACATTGTACCGAACTTTGTCTGAGAGGTAATCACACAACCACCTTATCCGCCTTCAGAAGACACGAAGAAGCCAAATCCTCACGTGTTCCATTGCGTGTTGCCTGCGTCTAATTTTTATTTTGTCTTTTTCAAACAAATAATCATGTCTAAACTTGTGTTCTGTCCAAAATGCAGAAAACCTGCAGAGGCTGCAGACTATCTTGGTAATACTGCTGTAGTTAGCCTTCTGGGTTCGGTGCTACCAACAATCAGTTGCAAATGCGGTTATCAGGGGTTACCTGTTAATCTACCCATATCGGAATATAATAAACTTATTAAAAAATCAAAAAAATCCTAAATGTTCAAGAAGTATCTTCAGTCCAATTCCAATTAGTATAAGTCCGCCTAAAATCTCTACCTTGTTTTCCAACAAATGTCCAAACTTTTTTCCCAGGTAGCAACCAGCCAAAGAAACGAAAAATGTGATCAAACCAATTATTGCCGCTGCTTCGATAATCATCACTTTTAATAATGAGAATGATAGGCCTATGGCCAATGCATCGATGCTTGTTGCAACGGATAACATGAGAAGAGTTTTTTGATCTAATCTATCTACCTTTTTCTCTAACAAACGTGATTCGTATATCATTTTCCCTCCAACAAACAAAAGGAGAAGAAAGGCTATCCAGTGATCTATCCCAGAGACAAAAACTAATACTGTAAGGCCAAGGTACCATCCAATAATTGGCATTATACCCTGGAATATTCCAAAATACGCTGCAATTGTTAACGAGGTGCTAAACTTCATTTTTTTGTCAGCCAAACTTCTTGCAACTGCAACTGCAAATGCATCGGCAGAAAGCCCCAGGGCAATCAGACTAATTGTAAAAACATCCATCCAAAATCACAAATTGTTTACGATGTTCCTTCTTCTTTTTTCTGGTATTTTATTTTTAATTTTCTTCTCAGTTGCATCATAATAGCCCAAACCGATTATTTGGTTAGCATATTTCAGAATTACATATCTTGCTTTCGTACCGAGATCCATCCGTATTCCCTTTCCAAAGGCAAACCCCTGGGCAGTTCGTTGATCCTTGATCTCAATAACATTCTTAGTCGCAAGATGTCCGAAATTTTGGATCATCGAATTGGTTGGATTAAAACCATCATCGCAGGCAGCATAACCCCGGTCCCCATAGATGGGACTTTTTTGTATCTCCCTATTTCCAACTCTCACACCATCTGCATAGAATAATTCGGTGCCTTCTGGCAGTCTAATCCCAAACTGGTTTTCCAGGTATTTTTCAAAATTTTTTTGTTTGTTGGCTATGAATGTCATTTATTCCCCTTTTTTTAATCGTGCTATAAAGAAACCTTCACTTTGCAAATGCTGCGGATAAATACGATAACATTTTTTGAATTCATTACCATACTCGCTTAGTCCTGATTCATGAGGTATTTCCAATCCGACTTCCATGAGCTTAACCCCATGGACATTGTTCAACAGATTGGCAATAACCTCTTCGTTTTCTTCTTTGGCATAGGTGCAGGTAGAATATACAATTTCTCCTCCAGGTCTAAGAGCATCAAAGGCTGAGAAAAGCATTCTTTTTTGCAATGAAGAAATTTTCTGTGAATGATCCAATTCCCATCTTGTTGATGCACCTGCTCCGCTGCCCAGAGCCGTGCATGGAGCGTCAAGAAGAATTTTTGTGAATCGGGATTTCCAATTGAGCGTCGCCCCATTGTGCATGGTGACTATGCAGTTAAGTAAATTCAGCCGGTTTATGGTAGCATAAAGCGCAGAAATTTTTTCCGGGGATAAATCATTCCCAACCAAAACTCCTCTATTTTTCATCAACATTGCCATATGGGAAAATTTAGATCCTGGCGAAGCTGCCACATCCAGTACAACATCATCCACCTCTGGTTTCATTGCCAGTGATACAAGGATGGACGAAAGGCTTTGGGGGTAAATAAGACCAAGAAAGTATTCCCAGGTCTTACCTATTTGAATTTTCTCTTCAAGTTCAAAGGCAGCATTGTAATACTCGCTTTGTTTCACTTTGAGTTTAGTATTTCCCTGGAACTGTTCCACGCTGTTTTTGATCGTATTGACTCGAAAGAATTCTTTTTGATTTTGGAATGCTGAGCAACATTTATCATAATCCGTGTAGCTGGACAGCCAATCCTTGAAATCTTTATCTTCCATATGTCACTCTGCTTGTTTGATACACATTTAATTATTTGTTGTTTAGTTTAGTTGTGGGTTCCTGTCTACAAAGTGGCAAATGTTGTACAAGTTTCGGAGTTTGTGTCACTCCCTTTGATTTACTACGCATCAGCAAAGCCATTGGATTAAAACCTGAGGATATTGTTCAATTTATTCCAGAACCTCCAAATCGCGAACGAACCGAACCTGCAGTTATTGTTGATACCGGGAAATTTTTGATGGTATTAAAATGGAAAAAAGAACTTATCTGTATGTTCTATTCTGGTTCTGGTTGTAATATCTATGAAGATCGACCAATGCTTTGTCGTACCTACCCGTTCTGTCTAAAAAATGGAAAATTCAGCGAAATGAAATCCCGTGTGTGTCCCTCCAGTTGGATTCCAGAAGCCATGGAAAAGAAACAATACCTTGCTGATTTGAAGCAATATGAGAAAGAGGTCATGGCCTACCGACTAATGGTAGAAAAATGGAATGGTAAAGGTGGGGGTAGCTTCATTGGTTTTCTCAAATATTCAATTAAAGAGGCGAAAAAACTATCTAAACTGTTTTAAATATTCATTAGGATACGTCATCTACAGGTGAATCTATGGGTATTCTTGATAGCATCGTCGGAAGTGCAAAAAGCGCAGTTAGCACCACAGTTAGCGGAGCCGTAAGAAAAGCAGGTTCTGAAGCTGGAAGTGCAGTATCTAAAACCATTGACAATCAGGTCAGAGAGGCAGCAGTAAATGTTGATGCTGAATTAAAGAAACTTGGTTTTGACAAACAACCCGATGGTGGCTATAAGATAAATTATGAAGGGAGGCAAATTGGCGCTCTCAATGCCCGTGAAGTGACAAATATTAAATTGAAAAAACGGCTTGATGCAATCAGTGCCCTTTACTACAATCTTACACCCATGCATCCATCTTTTAAGAATCGCGATCTATCAAAAAAGTTCAGTGAAAAACTTGTTGATGATATGGGAATAAAGGAATGATTCTATGGGTTTAATTGATGGTTTTGTTGGTTGGATTGTTCAGTCTCTGGGTAGTATGCTTGGCGGATTTATACGTAAATTGGGTGACCTGGCCGGTGCCTTTGTTGCAAAGAAAATTCGTGCACCGGAAAAATGGGAACTGATTAAAGTTGATGATGAAGAGAAAAAGATCAGTTTCAAGAGAACTGGAGATGGTGGCTACAATGTCATGTATGACACCAAGGACCTTGGCCAAATTAGTACCTACGAGACAAAAGGTTATGCCGGGAAGAGTGAGAACTCAGTAAAATACGCAATAATCTACAAGCTCGAAGTCATGCATCAAAATTTTAAAAATAGAGAATTGGCCACGCGGGTTGCCATGAAGATCTATGCTGACTATTTGGACGATATGGCCTCCAAACAAAAAGCCAAATAACTATTTTTATTTTCTTCCTTTTAGAGTTATGCCTGATTTATATGTCATCTAAAAATTATCTATTTAGTTCTGAATCTGTAACCGAAGGACATCCGGATAAGATTTGCGATCAAATTTCCGATGCCGTTCTAGACGAGCTTATCAAACAAGATCCCAAATCACGTGTTGCTGTTGAAACTGCGGTGACAACTGGTCTTGTTGTTGTTATGGGTGAGATATCCACCAAAGGCTATGCTGAAATACAGCAAATTGCCAGGAATGTTATTCGTGACATTGGATATACCTCCCCGGAGTATCAGTTTGATTATCAATCCTGCGGTGTTTTGGTTTCCATTCACGCCCAATCACCAGATATTGCCCAAGGTGTTAACGAAGGTAAAGAACATGAACAGGGTGCAGGAGATCAGGGTATAATGTTTGGTTATGCGAACAATGAAACTCCAGAATTAATGCCACTGCCAATAACCCTAGCTCACAAACTTGCATCCAGATTAAGTGAGGTACGTAAAAAGAAAATTGTACCCTATCTGAGACCAGATGGTAAAACCCAGGTTACTGTCGAATATGTTGACCATAAGCCAATTCGTGTTCATACTGTTGTGATCGCAGCTCAACATGATCCAAACGTTGAACAGGATCAAATCAAAAAAGATGTTATCGAAACTGTCATCAAACCAGTTTGTGGAAAATTATTAGATGCCAAAACAATAATCCACGTAAATGGTACAGGTAAATTCGTAATCGGTGGTCCTGCAGGTGATACTGGTGTTACTGGTAGAAAAATAATTGTTGATACCTACGGTGGCCGAGGACATCATGGTGGTGGTTGTTTCTCTGGTAAGGATCCATCCAAGGTTGATCGTTCTGGTGCCTACATGGCGCGATATGTTGCAAAAAATATCGTTGCTGCTGGTTTGGCTGATCAATGTGAAGTTCAGATCTCCTATGTCATTGGAGTTGCCAAGCCACTATCCATCTTTATTGATACTCGAGGGACCAACAAGATTCCAGTTGAGAAAATCGAAGAATTGATATTGAAACACTTTTCTTTCAAACCTGTAGAAATGATAAAACGACTCAACCTACTTCGACCCATTTATCGTAAAGCAGCAGCCTATGGTCATTTTGGTCGTGATGATCCTGATTTCACGTGGGAAAAAACTGATCTTGCAAGTACCCTAAGAAAAGAAGCAGGACTTTAATTTTTATATATTTCCGGAGCATATCTCTTTGATGATAACCATTAGATATGCGAAGAAAACAGATATTGATCAGTTATTGCGACATTGGATGGAACTTCATAATTATCATATAAAAAAACTAAAAGCTGGCAAAGACCTTAAACTTGCTAGAACTGCTAGGCAAAATCTTCGTGCTTGTTTTAATGATATTAAGATTCCCAACCAGGAGCTTCTTGTGGCCTGCGAACAAGATAAACTTGCTGGTTTTTGTGATTTTGAAGAGTGTTGCAGACCATCCATCTATGAGGTTCAGAAAATTATTCGAATCAATTATCTCTATGTTTCATCGGATTATAGAAAACACGGTGTAGGTAAAAGTCTTCTTGAGAAGTTAATGGCAATAAAAAAAACCAGAAATATTAGAGAAATCGAAGTTTCTCCCTATATTACGAACGAAGCAGCTATTTCCTGGTATGCCTCTCAAGGTTTTAGGAAGAAGTCCCTTGTGCTCGTACTGTAAATAAATCAAAAATTTAAACTTTAACTAAGTTAAACTGTCATGAGTGACTTACAAAAAGAACTTGAAGACTATATTTCCTTATTAAAATCAGGCAAAACGCCACCCGATCTATCAAACAAACTCGAATTTTTTGATCTGCGTGGTATCCAGGATGGTTCTGCACTTGACGATCAAGACAAACGAGCAGATGCAGTTTTGATCTACACCTATGTGATAGACGTTTTTCAACTTGCTGGGAAAGTACCCAATCCGCGCTATTTTTTTAGGAGAGCTTTTAATTATGCTGAACTTGGCGAAAATGACAAGGCACTTGCGGACTATAAAAAATATGTTGAATTAAAACCAGACGAGCCAAGCGCCTACAATAACATTGGTCTTGCCTACTGTTCCAAGGGCGATCATATTCAGGAGTTCGCCTACTTTGAAAGAGCACTTAAGTTAAACCCAAATTATAGTCTCACCTATCGTAATATGGCTGTCTGCTACAAAAATCGGAAGGAATATCCAAAAGCACTGGAAACAATTGACAAAGCAATTTCACTAACCCCATCTGATGCTATCGCCTATTCGGTTAAGGCTGAAATTTACGAGGCTATGAAAAAACTTGATGAAGCTGTAGCCAATTATGAAAAAGCAGTTGAATTAGATAAAAATTACGAGTTTGCAAAAAACAGACTCAAATCATTGCGAATTGGTGGTGACGATGAGGGTCTCACTGTCTTCAAGCCTGAAGTTTCGCACACCAGTTTTAAGGACATTGTTGGTCTTGATGATTTGAAAAAATGGTGTCAAGCAAATCTTCTTTTACCTCTACAAAAACCAGAAATAGCAAAAAAATACAATAAACATTTCGGTGGGGGTATTTTGTTATACGGACCACCCGGATGTGGAAAAACCTATTTCTGTTCTGCGTTAGCTGGTGAAGCCAAGGTGAAAATAATAAAAATCAAAATAAGTGGTGTATTCGATAAATGGCTAGGGAATACTGAAAAAAATATTGCCAATATGTTCAAGGCAGCCCGCCAGAATAAACCCTGCATTCTTTTTATTGATGAAATTGATGGGTTGGGCGGCAAAAGAAAGGGAGAGTATCAATATCTTGACACTGCAGTAAACCAGATTTTAATGGAAATAAACGATATTAGTGAGAACAAGGAGGAAATACTTGTTGTTGGTGCAACAAACGCTCCTTGGTACGTTGATGATGCCCTAAAACGCAGTGGGCGATTGGGTCGATTCGTTTACATCCCACCCCCCGACAAACAAATTCGAGAACTTCTTTTCAAACTTTATCTTGAATCAGTACCTGTTGACAAAAAAGTTGCCATAAAAAAATTGGCTGCACAAACTGAAAATTTTTCAGTTACCGACATAAAATCCGTGTGTGAAGAAGCCTCTGGCGTAGCATTTGAAAAAGCATGTGCAAAGGATAGTGCCGTTCCAGTTAACAATACCATGTTGGAACTATCACTGAAAAAAGAACGATCCGACCTTCTGGAATGGTATAATAGTGCAACAAAAATGATCAGTGAACAAGAACTTGTTGAATTTTACCCAGATCTTCATAGGGAAATACTAAAAGTAAGAAAAGGAACATCCATTGTAAAAGATGGAATGTTCGGTTAGGCTGCCAATGCTGTTGGATACTTGGTTATCAGTTCATCAGCATTTTTTATGCCAAAATGTCGTCTAAGTTCATAGGCAGCTGCCCTTCTGACAACCATATCTGGTGCCATTTCAGCAGTTTCTAACAAAGATCCGCGTTCACGGTTATGTGCTAGATTTCTTACTGCCTGGAGTTTGCTTCCAATTGGACAATTACTGTCAATTATGAGTTGAAGAGCTCCTGGGTCAATGAGTGAGCTCAGCATTCCAATAAGTTCATTCAATGCGTCATTTTTAACCTCTGGTTTTGATGCCCATCTTACTATATATTTCAGGCAATCAACATCCCCTTGTAATCTGGACACAGCGGTTTTAGAATGAAATACGTTATCTGCCTCAGTTGCGATATATCTCAAACCATCTTTATCTTTTACTGTGGTAACGCTCTCGGCAAGTTCATTTATTGCAGCTTTTCGGTCCTGTGGAGATGCGGGGTAGGTAATAACCAACATGAGCGTTCTTTCTCTAGTCATAATACCTTCCTGTAATCCTACACTTCCTGGTACCAATCCTCTTCTTTCTGAACCTTTCTCTCTCTGATCTTGTCTTCGATACTCATGGGCCATAAGTTCACCAATTTTAATCATTTTGAACAACAGTGTTTATAAATGTTATATATAGACTTTTTTTGTGTTTTAATTCACTGAATTGTCGACGAGAATTTTTTGTTTAACAAGTTTAACAAGGTTTATAAAATATTTGTTTTACATGTTATACATGGTGATCCTATGGCAGATTTTTTCGCCGTGAGAAATGTGGATGATAAAACCAAATCATTTATACTTGATTATGCCAAGGAGAACAATCTAACCATAGGCGATGCATTAAGAGAGATTACTAGACTGGCCTCAGAACGTTTGAAAGAAAAAAAACACGAGAAAAAAACACAAAGTATCTTTGATGTTTACGATAAAATTAAATTTTCCAGTAATACGGGGTTGAGTGTATGATTCTCCTTGATTCAAGTTTTCTGATTGCACTTTTTAACGAGAACGATCCTGCACATAATCGCGCCATTGGTGAAATGAAAAAATTTGAAATCGAAGAAAAAAAATTTATTATTTCTGAGCAATCACTTGCAAAGACTATCGATGTACTTCTAACTGACGCCGGGCAAGAGAAAGCAAAGATATTCATGGATTTTGCAGTGGAAAATTATCGTATCCAAGAGACTGATTTGGAAGATATCGCGGCAATCCTTCAAATACTTCAAAGTCAAAAAAATTCAATAAATTACTCTGATGCGACGTTAATCTATCTTTCAAAATTTTTCGGGTGTTCCATTGCAACCTACAATGAAAATTTGTTAAAAGAACTTAAAGGATATAACGTTCTAAAATAATATTAGAGTATATTATAGAGGTGTCCTATGGCAGATACAAAACAAGTAACCATTCGAGGGGAATATTTAGAATCAAAAGCAGGACCATTGGTTGATGGTGTGATTTTGATAAACGAAGTATATGATGAAAAACTTAGAGGTAAAATCGTTGAGGTTACTGGTGTGATTTCAAATGAGCATGAATACAAACCCGAACCATATGAAAAAGGTAAACCAATTTCCCAGGGTTTTGATATACCTGTAATGAGAGAGATTACGTCCATAAAAGTTATTGGAAAAAAATAGAAGTGATCCTATGTTTGATCGAAAAACTATTCTCATTGGTGTTGGAATATCTTTGCTATTTGTACTCTTAGTTATATTTGTTATCCTGCCCATATTCATACCGAGTGCAAGTCCCACATCACCCTGTTTCAATCCCAAAATCGTTTCCTGTAAAAATTTTGATTTAAATACAACCACCAATGACGTGAAGTGTTCTTCCAATGCTGATTGTAGTTGGGATGGTATGCGTGATTCATGCTATCCAGATTATGTTGAGGTTCCTCGCTGCGCCGGGCTTGTTTACGAGTGCAGAAACGGATATTGTGTTTCCTATGCCCCACTCGGATCCAAACCATATCCAACATAATATTTCTTAATTTCTTTTAGAATTTCCTAAATAGTATTAGACTAATATGGGAGTTATTAAATACCCCCCCTATCAATCCTTAGTTACAATATAAAATAGGTGTAATAAAATGGGATTCGAAGATAACGACAGACCAATGTATGATGCTACCTGCGCAAAATGCGGGCAGCCATGTAAAGTACCGTTTAAACCAACGGAAGGAAGGCCAGTTTATTGTAGAAATTGCTACAAGCCAAAATCTAGATTCTGATTCTATTTACTTAGATAAGAATTACCTTTTATTTTTTTATTTTTATAATTAATCTATTTCTCAACATACTCTAGCATTTATAATAATTTCTGTATAGTGTTTATTGATGGCGGAACGTCATCATGATCCTTCTCGTGCATCAGTGGTTTCTAAACCCGCCATGCCGACTCAGCTTCTTTCTAGTAATAAATTTACCATACCCCAGGCAATGGATCTTTTAAGAAGAAACGGGGTGGAATTTCCAGGATTCCATACCACTGGCACTATCGAGTTAGCTTCAGTTGAAGGGGATAGGTTTGTTGTGAAAGCAGCTGTTCATTCAACGAAAAAAGCTGGGCGCGAGATGGTAGTTTTTTGTTCTAAGGATGAATTAAACAGCACTATTTCAGGTGTACTCGGAGCCATGGAAAAGGCTGGCGAGGACAGAACCTTGGGTGTTATTGTCCAACCACTGGTTGAAAGCGGCACTGAAGTGATGGTTAGTGTACTGAATACTTCCTATGGCACTGTTACCACTGTAAAATTAGGTGGCGCATTGGCAGAAGAATCAACAACAACTGTCAGACTCCTGGGTGAGATAAATCCAGATATATTGTTTAACGAGATCTCAAAAATTCCTGGATTTAGTAGAGATTTTATCCCAATGCTGGCTCAGTTTGTTCATAATGTTCAAAGGATTGTACAGACCAATCCTGAGTTGGAATCACTTGAAATCAATCCTGTTATTTGTTCTAAAGAACGAATAGTTCCAGTGGATATACGAGTTGCTAGCCGTGAACCACCAATTGAAAAGAAAGATCCAATGACCCAGACAGAATTCAACGGACAGATGGACCGTTTACTTCATCCGAAAATAGCTGTTTTTGTTGCTCCTGCATGTGATCTTACCGGTGCTGTAAGATATCTTATGGCTCTGAATGCATTACGTTCTGAAGCAGAAGGTCGCGAGATTGTATTTCTCCATCCACAAAAAGATCAGATAGAAATTCAATTACCCACCGGTGGGGTGGCAGTTAGAAAATGCTATCGAAGCTTCGGAAGAATACTAGAAGAAGTTGGTGTTCCTGACGTTGTAATTGCTGCATTAAAGCCTGAACCTACAATTGAGATGGCAAAATTATGTTCGAACCATAAGATTCCTTTTGTTATGATAGGTGCTGGATTTGGCGAAGCTGGAGATCAAGCCTCAGAACGTGAGTTAATCAATATTTTTGCTCGAGGTGGATGTATTGGCTTCGGTCCTAATACTGTGGGTATCTTCAATCCAACAAACAGATTAAATGCCAGTTTTGATGCCTATGATGGCCTGGACAAAGCAAGGCCTCCATTGGGCAGTGGAACAATATCATTAACCACGCAAGGCGGCGGGATATGCAGCATTCTTTATTCAGCATTAACTGCAAGGGAAATTCCAATAAATTATGCTTTAGCAGTTGGAAATTCCAATGGTGTCAGCATGAATCAACTTGCAAGATTTAATGCAACCCAGCAAAATAACGTTGATTTTTACTATCTAGAGTCTGATCCTGGTCCTGATTTTATCAAAGCAATATCCGAGGTTACACCTCATCGTCCAGTTGTCATTTTGAAAGGCGGAAGATATGCTGAGAACGTAGCTGCTACTACTCATACTGGCGCAAGTTTCAAGCCCTATCATGCATTTAAGATGGCTGCAGAGCAAGCAGGTGCCATAGTTGTTGAAAATAGTGAGGTAGTACCTCTGCTCTTAGAAATGCTGGATAAGGGTATGGCTAAACCACTTGCACAAAAATTAGCCGGGGATGCAGGGGTTTTGTGCGTCAGTCAATCTGGTGGCGACGGAGTGGAGTTCACTGATCTTTTGTTGAAAGCCAAACGTTTGCAACTGGCCAAACCAGACGAAGCTCAAGTTGCAGCAGTTCAAAATTTAGTCGGAGATTTCATTCGTGTTCAACCAAATCCAATTGATCTTGGTCCAACCGGTAGTCTTGAAAGCGTACTAACAGTGTTCAACGGCGATGAGAATGTTGGTTTAGTTGCTGCAATCTTCAATAAGTATTTCTTTGCAGAACTGATACCAGATAATCATGGTAGATTTCCAAATGCTGTACTCACTTTGACCAACGACCCCAACGGAATAGGGACTAAAATTGTTAGAGAAAAAGGATGGATCGTATCAAACAGTAAATCATTAACTTTAGAGGCCATGGCACACGTATACGAATATGCAAAATGGCTTGCAAATGCTAAAGAATAAATAATATCTATTCCATAAACTTAATATGGATTTTAAGAAAATAATAGATGGGTCAAAATTGCCTATTGTCATTGCCTTTGTGTTCAATATTGCATTATTCGCTATTTTATATCTCACAAGCAGTTATTTATCAAAGTCGTTAGATTCGACCATCATACTGATCCTCATGCTCATTAACTACGGATTATCCTATCTCGGCAACTTCCTTATTTATGCCTACACAGGGTATAGATCAGGTAAAAAATTCGGAGCAACAGCGTTGGAAGGTGCTTTAACTACTGCATTCACATTTTTTGTTGTTTGTACAATATATACCATAATATCTACGCTAGTTACTCTCGTAACATTTGGTTCACTTTTTTCAAACAACACCGAGGCATCCCTACCTTTTTTTGCAACCATGGGTATAATAAGTCTGGGGACGAGTCTAGTCTACTATAGCATGACACTGGTCGCTGGTCTTATTGTTAATCTGGTTATTGGCGGTCTTTGCGCCTATTGGGCAAGCAGAAAATGGTATTAGATTAGACATCTTTATAATTTTTCTTCTGTCAATCCCACTATGGCCAATAAAACTATGGTTCTGGTTTTCCTATTATGTTTTTTTATGGCATTTACATTTGCCAAAAGTTCTGATGATTCTGATCAAGATGGTGTCATTGATAGTAAGGATAATTGTATCAATGATTATAACCCAGATCAAACTGACAGTGATTTTGATAATATTGGGGATGCTTGCGACCAATGTCCCTACGAATATGGTCCAGAGAGCAATTATGGTTGTCCTGTGCAGGAACCTGATAACGATCAGGATGGCATTCCAGATAGCCAGGATAATTGTCCGTATAATTATAATAAAGATCAATCCGACGTTGACGGTGATGGTGTAGGTGATGTCTGCGATTCCTGCGATGATCGTGACAATGATCAAGATGGTGTAAAAAATTGTGATGATCAATGCCCCAATGAATATGGCACTTCTGCTGATGGCTGTCCTGTACAATCTCCTGATTATGATAAAGATGGTTATCCAGATTCTCAAGATAACTGTCCTTCTGTTTACAATAACGACCAGTCAGATAGTGATGGTGATGGTCTTGGTAATGTCTGCGATGACTGTCCCAATGACTTCGGTTCAGCCAATGGTTGCCCTGTTACTCAACAATCAGATAGTGATAAAGACGGAGTAACTGATAAAGAGGATAATTGCCCTACTACCTATAATCCAGATCAATTAAACGTTGACGGAGATCTGTTTGGAGATGTCTGTGATTCCTGTGATGATCGAGATAATGATAAAGATGGTGTAAAAAATTGTGATGACCAATGTCCAAACGAGCAAGAGACAATAAACGGCTATCAAGATAGCAATGGTTGTCCCGATACAGCCCCAATCATACCTGGTATCCCTACCATCAGAGCAAATATTACAAAACTCTTCAATGACGATAATCCAGGAGGTCAGATCTTAGTTCAAGCTAGTGATGTTTCTGGTATATCTTTGATAGATATTCTTGTTGATGATCTTTCACGTGGTCGTTGTTTTAATCAGGCTATTTGCGGAATACATCTACCTGATCTAACAGTAGATAGCCGAGTAGGGGTTATAGTGACAAATGGCATCGGGAACTCTAGTACTTTTGGTGATAGTACTGCTCCGCCAATTATTCAACAAAATTCATTTGGCGATGATGATCAAGATGGAATAAATAATCTAAATGACAATTGTAGAAACGTTTCCAATAACAACCAGAGTGATTCTGACCATGATAATATTGGGGATGCTTGCGACCAATGCGATCTAACTCGCGTTTGCAATTACCGCCTTGCTGGTATGACTGCAACATGCGGTAGCTATTTGTTGATACCGTTCAGACAAGGCGAAGAGTACTATCATCAAATTATTTATGATCGAATCGCATCAAATGGGTGCGGATGTCTTGACAGTGATGGAGTTAACTATTTTACGCCAGGTCAGATCTATTCTGAATCAGTTACAACCGTTCCAGTTCCTCCAGACGCCTGGGGCAGAGGGGGAGGTTGTGGGGCTACAAGCAACTGCCAGCAATCAAGTGACCGGTGCATTGACGCATCACACCTGTCTGAAGGTTATTGTGGTTCAAATGGCCCTGTATATACTATAGTAACTTGTCCGGAAGGATGTGCCAATGGCGCCTGCTTGTGTATTGATAGTGACGGCGGGGATAATTGGTATATCCAAGGGGAACTTGAAGGCAGCCAGGA
Source organism: Candidatus Bilamarchaeum dharawalense (assembly GCA_902386555.1). GTDB lineage: Archaea > Micrarchaeota > Micrarchaeia > Anstonellales > Bilamarchaeaceae > Bilamarchaeum > Bilamarchaeum dharawalense. The sequence goes on along the minus strand of CABMJJ010000001.1, from coordinate 25,921 downwards.
TTATTGTTATAACGATTCACACAATCGCACCAGACTTCGTGAATACTACTGCGGTATTTCATCAGAGTCAAGTGGTTATCTTGCAACGCGTGAAAGAAATGTGACCTGTCAATATGGCTGTACCAATGGTGCCTGTGTTTGCACAGATAGCGATGGTGGTGCAGATTATTATGTTAGGGGTAGCATTGGCAATTATGACGAACATTGTTTTTCCAACAATTCCTATGAAAGAACTCTAATCGAGTTCAATCCCATTGCAAATGGAAACAATTGTAGTTTGCGCGAACAAAGCCATATATGCGAAGGTTTATGCCGGGATGGTGCTTGTCAGCCGCCTAGTTGTAGTGATGGGGTAATTAATCAAAATGAGACTGATATTGACTGCGGAGGCCCTAATTGCGCTGCCTGTGGTTATATGAGGATTACAGGTACTTTGAAATACGAAGAGTCAAATCCAACCAATGATGGTTGGTATAATCAACCTGATCCAAGTTTCGGTCGATTTAAACCAATTCGCTATGTAACTGTTTGGCTACTGCCTTCGGGTCAATCCACACTTACCGACAGTAATGGACGGTTCGAATTTGTGGTTCCGCGCTCAGTAGGAACTAGATACGGGCTTAGAATAAAACCGTCAAATTATGCAGCTCAAATCGAAAAAGATTATGATGGTTGTAATGAATATGTGTGGTTCGACAGTGAATTTCAGTTGACAACCCCTTCAACTGGTCAGATGGACTTTGGAGAACTGGATGTGTATGTTACGCAATATACAGATTCACAATGGGGATCTATCCGTTCGGTAACCCATCCATACCCTGCATCTTTGGGTGGAAATGTTTCAGTTTCAGATGATTTTGTGGGGAAATGGCACGAAGAATACAGTTGTGTAGAGATCCTCGGGATTAATTTCGGTTGCTTTTGCGGAACTCCTGACAACAATCTTAATCTTGGAGGTGCAGCCTACTTCAACATAGGTGAGGATTTGGTTCTTGCTTATGAATATGTCGCTCATAATCGTGATCCAAGTGACACCATGGATCCCATTAGAAGAGCAGACGTACAATACCCCGACTCAGTCGGACCATTATACAGCAATGATTGGGATGAAATAGATCTGCCATTTAGAAATGCTGATGGTTATCAAGTAGGGCTCTATGATAAGGACATATTTCACGAATATGGTCATGCTATTGAAGATGACCTTTCTGAAGTGGATGGTGTGAGTGGAAGCCACAACCTATGTACAAGGAGTGATGAAGAGGATGCATGGGGTGAAGGTTTTGCAGAATTCTTCAGTGGATATATGACAAACAAATACCGCAATGATCCGCAACATTATACTTCTAGTGCTGGTGCACAGTATAATTATCTAGAAGAACCCGGGTGCAACACCGGATGGGATATTGAAGGTGGTATTGCAGCCATGCTCTGGGATCTTGTTGACGCACCGGGCACTGATTATCCTGATTCTACAAATGAAAGCTTTGATACTATTAGCGGACAAGACCGTGCCATATTATACATTTTGGACACCGAAATGAACAATATTGACGATGCACCGGATGTCTGCCAATTTGTTTGGGGATCGCAAGGCTGGAAGAATCACTTCAGTGGGCAACCTCTGGATACCGCAATAGATCCGATTCTAACGCATTATGGAATAACCAATGATTGTTGAGGGATACTATGTTTAACATAAATAAAAACTGGATCGCACTTTTAGTTTTGGTAATTGTGGTTGCTGGTATTTTATTTCTACCCAGGAACAGTGTTGTACCTATTATTGAGAATGAAACATCCAAAACCCCGGAGCCGAATCCAATAAATATCACATCCGAAGATATCAGTCAAATTCATGGGACTATGGATTCAAATAGTTTGGACCTTCTAAAACAAGTGATAAAAAACAATCAAGATAATTACACTCGTGAAAGAGCGATCTTTACCTTTACTGATATCTCAATCCATGCTAACAAAAGTAGCGAGGCACTTCTATTTCTCAAAGAAATTGCATTAACTGAACAGAACAGCTCGGTCAAAAGTGCAGCCTTTGCTAATTACTATTTTATTAAAGATCAAAATCCTGTTCAAAATGCATATCTGAATGTGTCAATCAACGGCGTACAAGAGATTGGTAATAATATAACAATTGTACTTACTGGAGGGTCAACAATTGATAATCATGCAGAATTCGTAGTTAAAAAAATCGAATCTTTTGGGGTGGATGAAGATCATATTGTCTATGAGGACGAACCATACACCCAAAGTGTTTTGGGGAAGATCATTCTCTTAACAAACAACCCGCAGAGTTTTGATAGTATTGCAAATACGCCATATACCAAGTCATTTGTGTTTTTGTTAAATGGTACTGGCGAATACATAATAACTGTCGGAGCTATCTATAAGTACGATCTATTGGATTACGAAGAAATTGATAAAAAAATAGGGGTAAGGGTACAATAATCAGGTGTAGAAATGCGAGTGATTGAATTCGGGGATACGTTTGACAATGGTATGGTAGTCGGCCATGAGGAAATAGACGGATTATACTCGAAAATCTTCCCTGAAAAAAAACAATTTAAAACAGCTCCCAACTGGTTTTATCTCTTTTTAGTTGATGACAATGAAAAATTAATCGGAATTGCTAGTGGCGGAGTTAGTGATAAGGTAATAATTAACCATCTTGGATTGGTTGAAGAACATCACGGTTCTGGTTTAGAGAAAAAATTAATTGATTATTTGAAGAAAAATTATCCAAACAAAGAGATACTAATCGAAGTATCAAGAGTATAGGTGAAATCATGAAAATTGGTGAAAAAAACGTTGGAAAAGTAGACAAAATGATTAGAGTTGTCCTAGGGTTAGGTTTGGTAATAGGAGGGTATATGTTTTTTGTTCCTCTTCTCTCTTATGTTGTTATGCTTGCTGGTGCAGTCCTTACAGTTACTGGTTTTCTGGGAACGTGTACATTGTATACAATCTTAGGAATAAACACACTTGGTAAGAAATAGTTCTAGAATTTCTAAAAGAGATTAAGAATATGGAAAAATTTGAAATGCGTTGTAAAAAATGTGGTGCCATTGTTATAGTTGAGCCTTGCTGTGGTATCGAGGTTTTTCCAGAATTAAATATTCCTGAATTTTTATGTAAAAAATGCGGTGGAGAGGACTATTATCGTATTTGTGGAAAGGAAAGACGAGGTAAAAAATAGGTTTAGAAACTAGGGATTATTATGGCTGGAAAAATGAACATTTGTCCAAAATGCGGTGACAAAACAAAAGTACCAGATACTGGAAAAAGATCGAGTGCATTTTTGTGCAGGAAATGTGGACATTCTCAGCCCTGGTTTCCGATTCTGTCCGATGAAATTCGCTCTGCGAATTTGATTAGCACAAAAAAGGTGAAAAAATAAAAATTCAAGATATAATACACATGATCGTAGTAGTATTACTCGGTGCATTTGTCCAGATGGTCATAGGTGGAATAGATGCTCGTATCTATTCAATATTCCGATCATTTACCATAAATACGGGTCTTCTAAAAGGTATGTTCGGAATTGTTTTTGAAATGGTACTGTTCTTACTGATTATTATACCTTTGATCATTGAGATCGCTGGCCTGAAAATAATTATGAAAAGGTTATCCTACAAAATCGATAAATTCCGTGGAACTCTTATTGGAATCTTGTGGTTAATGGTTTATATATTAATTTTATGGATTAACATCTCTTAAGTAAACCATCTTAACAAAAACACCACTATGGTATCTTCAAAACACCCCAAAACAATCCAAAACCATTCTTTTGGCCAGTTTCATAGCTGGAAGCTAACTTCCGCGTGCCATATCTACCATATCATATTGTAGTTGTAAACCATGGGATCAGATTCCACCAAACCAAACAAAAATTGGTTTACTAATATGGTTATTTTTCTACAAGACTGGTTTACTTATAAGCGGTTTTTAATTTAGAGATTGTTTCAAGATAACCTTTAATTTTTTCCGTCTCCTTATTTTCTTTTTTGAGTTTTTCTATTTCTGCTTCAAACATGGAGATAATATCAGAAACACCAAAAGTTGGTGAGTACTGGGTCAAGGTACTATGTCTATAAGTAGGTTCAGCACCTTTATCTAAAAGAAGTTTAACAATTTCAGGATTGCCTATCTGCATTGCCAGGTGTAGTGCAGTTTCATATTCGTCTGAGGAACCTCCAAATGGTTCATATTCGCGCCAATTACTTGACCAGTTGGGATTTGCCCCATTATCCAGAAGAAGTTTAACTTTTTTAATGTCGTTTTTGTTTATTGCTTCGAATAAGTCCCTAGGTGTTATATCTGACATATATGATACTTACCTAACTGGAATAAATAAAGTATTCCTTTTCTTATGCTAGTTCCCAACGTCAGATCCAGCTGACATCATATGGTCTAAATAAATTCTATTCGCCAAGTCTGTAGAAAGTGTGTTATTTTTGAAATCCGGATGCATACCTTGTAATCTGTATGCTATGAATGATGTTATCTCAGTCTCGGTTTTCCCTGTAAAACACCTGGTTTCATAATAGCTTATCTGGCCCACTTCCTTGCCATTATAATAAACCGTATATGTGCCATACTCGTCTTTAGTAAAATCAATTTCCTTGGCTATCTGACCTTTGGATAATACTGTTTCATAGGGGTTGTCTACTCTGTTTGCTTCAACATCTTCAGAGTAAAACCTGACATATCTTTCTGGATCAAAAAGGTCTGAAGCAGAAGATGGCGGTCGATATGCAATCAAATCAAATGCTTTTTTTCTATCCCCTATCATCTCCTCTACTCTTCTCACAAATCTATCCCCATCGGTATATGGATGAATAAGCCAGCTAAACCATTTAGGATGTTTATCCACTAGGGATACGACCGTTTGGTCAGACAAAATAGAACGAGCTACTGAGTGAACCATGCTGAAAACAGCACAGAATGGTGCCATAACTGACCCAAAAATTCTAAGACCATATTGATATGATCTACCTAAAATTTCGTCCTTTATCCCCATCTGGCCATTCTGTCTCATCTCTTCTATCAAAGATCTATTTAATCTGGAAGCAAGACCTTCTACTGCGGTTTGATGAATTTTAGAAGCTCTAGAACTGTAAACGGCATCTAATATTGAAAGTCTAGTGCCATTTTGAACGACGTGGGAATATTCATGTGCAAGTATCGGAATAATGGCAAAATCTGGTAAAAATAGGTGAGTATATCTTGCAGGGACGTGAATATTTGGACTTAAAAAAACATGATAAGCAATACCACATCCACCCATTATCTTATTCAACCAGGTTATCACCTTAAGTTGCCTATCTGATGGTGGATCTCGTTCCTCATTCCATTTTCGTGTTCTTCTAAAAGTTTCTTTAACTTCTTTAAAAGTCATTGATCTAAAAAGTATCTTTGCTGGTGGAAGTATCTCAGGATCCAAACCATAATATTTGGCAAATGCCTGGATTGCATTGGGAAGTTGTTGTTCAAATCTTTCTTTTCTTCTTTGAAGTATTCCCATCTAATCCCTGCATTTTGGTGCTGATACCATTACCGTATGTACACCGTCAGATAAATAAACATGAAACCCATTTTTTGCCGGTAATATATGTTCAATCCAAACGTCGCCGCTTCTATTGCGAACAGATAATTTATCCGATACTCGTTCTGTTGTGAACAAATCAGGTAAAAATGCGGATTTTTGTCTAATTCCTAATTCTGCAGTTAGTTTAACACGATCCCCATCAACACATTCTACTTGGCCTGCCATACTAAATAATTTTTCTTTAGGTTCTGGTGGTGGTTTTACTTTTGCAGCTATTACAGCTAAACCCAATCCAACTATAACTACTGGTAGAGAAAAACGTGTTTGATGCATAGGCCTCAGTATTATTATGGTTAATTTACTTTAAAAACCTTTTTCTATAACCATAATATTATAAAATATAAGAGTATTTAAGAAATTCTAAAAGAATATTAGATTCTCCTAGTTATGATAATTTTTAAAACAAATAATATGTTAGTATGCATATGAAATATACTGCTCTTTCTAATTCAAATATTGCCATTGTCAAGTATTGGGGGAAAAGAGATTATGATCTAAATCTGCCTACTAATAATAGCATTTCTTTTACTATGGACGACCAGCTTCAGACAATCACAACTGTAGAACTTGATCCAAGTCTTAAACATGACGAACTATCTCTTAATGGTCAGCAGGGTACAGAAAAAGAAACGAATCGTGTCGAGAAATTTTTGGATATCCTAAGAAAAATGGTAAAAACAAAGGCTCATGCAAGAGTCTATTCTAAGAATAGTTTTCCAAAATCCGCAGGGCTGGCTTCTTCAGCATCTGGGTTTGCTGCTTTAGCTGCGGCGGGGTCAAAAGCATTTGAATTGGATCTAAGTTTGAAGGAAATATCCATATTAGCTCGTCAGGGGAGTGGTTCAGCTTCCAGATCCGTATTTGGTGGAGCTGTTGAATGGCATGCTGGAAAGTTAAAAAACGGTAGTGATTCCTATTCAGAACAACTATCCCCACCAGACAAGTGGAAAGATCTTAGAAATGTAATCGCCATTATCTCGGAAGAAGAGAAAAAGATTAGTTCTGTTGAAGGTATGAAACGCATCGCACATTCTAAATTATTCAAACAAAGACTGATAGATGTTGGAAAGCGTTTACAGATTGTACGATCTGCAGTAAAAAACAATGATTTTCAAGCAATGGCCTATGAAATAATGCAAGACAGTGATAACATGCACGCCGTCATGGCTGATTCTGAACCTCCTGTTGTTTATTTGAACAACACATCCAACGAGGTACGGAAAAAAGTGATGGAATTTAACCAACAAAATGGTTTTGATTGTCATTACGATCCATCTGTGGGATGGGACACATCATCAAATCCTGTTGCTGCCTACACATTTGATGCCGGACCCAATGCTCACGTATACACCACTGCAAAATACGCCAATCAAATAGAAAAAATTCTAAAGGAGACCAATGGCGTTAAGAGGGTATTGATTTGTGGGATAGGGCAGGGTATTAGATTCAGCAACGCCCATCTTTTTTAGTAAATTTCAATACTTTTAGAATTAGAATACTCTAACATTTCCTTTTCATCGGTAAATCTTTCGACTATTTCATAGGCGTACCACTTGTTATTATACTCGATACTAGGAAACGATGTTTCAGCATAGCTAAATAGCTTAACTAGGGCAAAATCTGGTGTTCGTGCTTCTGCTTCTTTACATTTAGGACACATAACAGAACCCCTAGAGCAATGAGCATAGCCTATCTTCGTAATTATCATTTTATATAAGACGTCCATTTATTTTCTCTTTTTCTTAGGTTTTACAGCCTTCTTTACAGTTTTTTTGACTAATTTTTTTAAGACTTTCTTCAAAGATTTTTGTTTTGGTAGGATAAGCGGTGATTTTGCAGCCTCTTGGATCTTTTTAGCTTGAAGATTCTGATGAAAACTCTGATCCAGTTCAGTTACTACCTTTTCATAATCAGAAGCAGTCACAAACATAGTCGAACGATTAGAACATCTGGAGCATACGAAACTGCCCCCAGCACTATCAAGGGCGCGAGGCATTTTTCCACAACCGGAACACACTTCGATTGTGTCATCCATGGCTCAATATCACCAGCAGGATATTTATTGCTTACGACTGGCAAATTTATTCTTGTGCTGCACCCATTTTTACCATATGTTTGAACATATGCATCGGAACAACTACTGAGACGTCTGAACCACAGTTCAAGCAAGAAAAAGTTTCTGAATCGCCTTTGTAAATCTTACCGCAGTTGGCACAAATTTCCACTGTATTTTTTACCAGGTTTTCACCTTATCATTTAATTATGATGATAAGTTTTAAAGCACATTCTTGATTCTTTCAGCAATTTTAGCCAATTCAGTCTTATCCATGGGTTTTGCATTTGCTGGATTTAGTTGGTTTCCCTGGTTCAAAGGAACGAGATGTATATGAGCATGAGGGACAAGGAACCCTTCAACGATGATGCCTATTCTCTTTGCCCCAGTTCCTCTTTTCAGCATAGGTGCTAGTTTCCTAGCCGTCATAAAAAGTTCAGAATATTGTTTTTCGTCAATATCAAATAGGTAGTCCACATGTTGTTTGGGTATAAGAAGAGTGTGGCCCGGACTTATGGGGTTAATATCTAGAAATGCATAAAATTTATCATCAGACCAGATTTCGAAGCTAGGAATTTGCTTATCTTTTATCTTACAAAAAATACAATTTTCCATTATTTCCATTCGATCATGAAGTATATAAAATATAACTGTCAAATTTTTGTTTATGGAATTTCTTCCCATCTCTTGGACTCAAGCTGAAAAATTATGCATTAAACTTAGTAATAAAGTCAAGTCCTATCAACCAGACGTTCTAATTGGCATTTCCCGTGGGGGTCTTGTACCTGTTCGCATACTGTCTGATCTTCTAGATATTCATGACGTATGTGTTCTTCGCGTTCAATTTTATCGATCCATCGGACATGCTCCTGATGAACCTAGAATCACACAAGGGCAGGATATGCAAATCAGCGGTAAAAAGGTTCTGGTTGTTGATGATATTTCTGACACTGGAAAAAGTTTGATGGTGATCAAAAAATTTATTAACGATAAAAAACCCAGGGAAGTGAAATTTGCAACATTACATTTCAAACCCAAAACCAGTTTCAAACCTGATTACTACCTATCAAAAACAAATAAATGGGTAATCTATCCATGGGAAAAACAAGAGGTTGCCAGAGAGCTTAAGGAATGTAAATAATTAGATATACTTCAACCCTATTCTTTTTGCTTTTGGCATCATATTCTTCAATGCATGTCCTTTAAGGAAGCCACAACCCAATGGAATGTCGCCGTATTTGATAAGAACATAACCATCGCTGGCATTTTGGATGTCACCCAGGTTCATGTCCTCACCCTTAACATAGACAATTGCCTGTTCTTTTGAGATTTTAATGTAATTTTTTGTTATTTGTTTACCAAAAATCTGAAATAGATTGGTTGTTGGTTTTATTCCGCCATCTGCTCTGGCAATCATAATGCCTAAAGTAACTATTTTTGGCTCTTTGATCAACTGTTTTGGACCCAGATAAATTTTGCCTTTTGAACCAAGATAAAGTCCAAAATTATCAAATAATTTTTGATCGAAGCCAAAACGAGAGTAAAGATAGGCTAACACTTCGCTTTGAATCTTCTTTGGATCTGCAGGCTCGGGGTTACCGTAATCATCATCGTAGCTCATTTTGTCACTCTCGCTAGGAAAAAACCGCCAGTGTCGTTGTGATGTGGCCAAACCCGTGCAGTTTTTGTTATTTCTGAATCGAATTTTTCTCCATTCCATTCTTCAATTGCTGAAGAAAGCTTGAAACCGTCAATAGCTATCTTTTCGAGTTTTGCATTTGGTCTATTTTTTAAAAGCCAATCAACCACGCCTTCATTCTCTTCAGGTGCAAAGGTACAGGTGGAGTAAACCATTACCCCACCAGGAGCAAGAAGATCAAATGCCTTAAGGATAAGGGGTTTTTGAACTCTGCACTGTTTTTGGATCTCTCTTTCATTCCAGGTTGAGAAAACTTCCATATTTTTACGCATAGTTCCTTCAGCAGAGCAGGGTGCATCAAGCAGTATGGCATCGAACTGATAATTGGGAAATGTTCTAAGATCCCTGTTGGTTATGATAGTATTCAAAGTGCCTGTTTTTTCAATATTAAATTTTAGTGCTCTAATGCGTCCATAGGCCAGATCATTTGCAATTATGGTGCCATTATTCTGCATTATGGCTGCCATCTGGGTGGTCTTAGACCCTGGCGCAGCACAACCATCTAAAACAAATTTAGCTTGTTTAAGTTCCTTCTGCATGATAACTGGCGGTAGCATGGAAACTATTTCTTGGATGTAGATCATACCCAGGAAGTGTTCTAATGTTGCTCCGATCTCCGGATTCTCAGATACAAAAGCATCCCCATACCAACTCATCTGTTTTATCGCGATACCATACTCATCGAACCGTTCTTTTATTTCATCCACAGTTGCCTTCAACCTGTTAACTCTGAATGATCGTGGGGTATACTGCATTAATGTTGACAAAAATTTGTCTGGGTCATCAACAAGCTGGCAATAGCGTTCTTTGAATTTCTCTGGTATAATCGAATCCATACTAGCTTCCAACTCCCCTTATGGTCACTAGGCTTTTTAGCATATGGCCAAAAATTTTGTCCATATCCTCCTTTTTTGATTTTGGTGCACTCCAACTTATTGAGAATACTAGTTTCCCAGTAAAAAACATAATTCCGCCACCAAAATAATCCGTTCCCTGAGAACGATAGCCATATTCTCTTGTGAATGCAGGCAAGCCACGAAATTTTGATTTAATTGCTTTGGAATATATTCCAGAAGTTGGGCTTTCCAATTCATTTTTTGCATATTTTTGAAAATTGAAGTTGCTTGGAATGTTGGCATTAATCGCGATAATAAAATTACTATCATTTGAGTAGAAAGAATTTGTATACTGACCATCTACAACTGCAATATCGTGATCAAATTTCCAGGTTTTGGGATAACGAATCTCAAAGTTCCCAAATGTATCTTGAAATTTTACAAATGTTACTGGTTTTTTCTTGAATAGGAAATCAAAAATCGGCAATCCATATCGCCTCCTTACAATCTTTATGGAACGGCATGTATTCAAAGCCACAGTAAATCTTGATATTTTTGTAACCGCAGGATTTAATCAAATTGAATAGTTCATTCTTCTGCAGATATGCGATATCCATTGTAAACCGTTTTTTCACTCCATCTTTCAGATAGAGTTCTATTTCATAATGGCCTAGTTTAGTTTTTGGTTCATATCTAAGAAACCATTCAAGTTTGTACTGGTGACCATCCGGATCGGATAGCTCTTCAGTGGCAAAATGGTGAAGTTCATCTGTCAGTTCATAATCCTGAGGAGAGGGATTATAGGTATGTAGAATTAATCTCCCATCCCTATCCAAATGATCTCTGAAATTCCGGAGTGCGGTCCTTCTTTCCTCATCATTCTTCAGATGAAGAAAACTTCTATAGGGAACTATAATCAACTTGAATTTTTTATTAATTCTAAAATCCAGCATATCTGCTTTCAAGGTATGTGGGGTCAGCCCAAGTTTGTCTGCTTTGGCTTTCAGAACACCTAACATTCCATCAGATAGATCGAACCCCATTATGTCAATGCCTTCAGAAAGGAGCCGTAGAAGGATACGACCCGTACCGCATGCGACTTCAAGAACGCTTCCTCTTGAATTTTTGGCTTCGCAAATATAAAATTTCAGATCTATATCATCACAATAGATCAGATCGTAATATTCTGCCATTTCATCATAAAGTTTCATCAGTTAGATAATAAGCACAAACTAAATAATCCTTTCAACTTATTCACATTATGTATCTTCATCTTGACATGGACTATTTCTTTGCCCAACTTGAAGAAAAACGCAGACCCATGGCTAAAAACAAGATTATTGTCGTCTGTGTTTATAGTGGAAGAACCGAAGATTCTGGTGTTGTTAGTACGGTAAATTATCTCGGGCGAGAGATCGGCATTCATTCAGGTATGCCAATTGCATTTGCCAAAAAAAGAGCCCCACCCGCAGATTCTATTTTTGTACCCATTGATCGCGAATATTACGAACAGACTTCTTTGCGGTTGGATCAGATTATCCGTAGGTCCTGCGATCGTGTGGTCCAGGCAAGTATAGATGAATGGAATGTGGAGGATAAAAATGCGATCGATAAGGCAGCACGATTAAAGGATAGCATCAAAAACGAACTTGGGCTTACCTGCAGTGTGGGTGTTGCCCCATCCATTCTAGGTGCAAAAATGGCAGCATCAAAATCAAAGCCAAATGGTCTTCTAATTCTTGATAAATCCGAAGAAAGGAGATTTATCGATGAATCATCACTTGAAAAAGTGCCTGGAATAGGACCCAAGACAGTGGCTGCGTTAAATCAAATAGGTGCTGCAAAAGTCAAGGACTTACGAAATATAAGTGTAGTTACTCTTGCCGAGATTTTTGGTAGAAAAACCGGTGGTTGGCTTCATAATTTATCATCAGGGAATTTTGACCAGGACATCGGTGAAGAAAAACCCCAGGACGAGGTTAGTAGAATAGGCACGTTAAAGGAATCCACCCGTGATTCCTATCTTTTGTTGTCAAAGCTCACGGAATTGGAAAATGAAGCTAAAGAATGGCTTATGAATATGAAAAAATCATATAAGACTTTGAGTATTACATTTATCACTGAGGATCTTAAAACTCACACCAAGTCCACTTCATTTAGAAACCCAAAATCCTGGAATGAAGACATTTCTAAAGATATGGAAGCTTTAGTTAGTGAATTTTTAAGCGAGAATAATATGGAAATACGAAGAATTGGTATCAGATTTGCAAATTTCATGGATATGGATTGTCAAACCACATTATTTTAGAAAAGATTCAGATATTCTTCTTCTATATGGTGAAGTTTTGCAGGGATGATCAGGGTGAATGGCGGTTTGCCAAGTTCAATGCCGATTAGATTTTTAACTTTGCCAAAAACTATTTTTTCATCTTTGTGCCCAACACAGGACAAAACAACTGCGGTTTCAAACTCAGAAAGCATTTCCAGGGCTACCTTAGCCTCCATGGGCTGAGGTTCAGTATCCAAAAGGACCAGCGTATGCAAATTTCTTGTAAGATTCTCTCTTATGATATCCAATGAGGAAACAGGTTTGTAATTTGGTCTTGGATTGACCAGACTGGCGGTTTTTCCAAATCTATATATCTGAAGACCGGATCGTGCAGGCGCAGTAGAATAAATTGAAGAATTATGAATCACCTGAACAGGGATATTTTTTTGTTTGGCCTCCACCACAAGGGTTACGTGAGTCGTAGCAGTTAACGGATCTCCAGATATCAGAACACAAACATTTGACGATTTTGCCTGATTCACTAGAAAAGAGCTTTCCAATTTGTCTCTTTCTAATTTTTCAAATTTTTTACCTGTTTTTTTCTCTAGGTTTTGAATGGTTTCTTCATCAAGAGGATTGGTGTAGGTCTCGATATACACGTTATCGGCTGTTTGAATTGCTTCCAAACCGGATAATGTAATATCGCAGGAAACACCTAACCCAACTAAAAATAGCGTCATGGCTTAAATGAATGTGATAACATTTAAAAAAACGTGCTCGAATAATCAGTTTAATTCAATTTTGGTCAGTCTTACCTAGATATGATCCTTTCTTATGAGAGGATACGCTTATGGGCAAACATAACCATCCCCCTGCCCAAAGCGTTTCTATTTTTTAAGCTAATTGGATTATGGAAGCTCTTTCAATTTGCTTTTTCCAATAAAAATCTTGTTCTTTTTAGCAAAACCAACATTGACTTCTAGAACATATTTCGAATCTGTTTTTGGGTAATATTGACTGCAGTTTGTTAATCCGCATGGTTCCATTGCAATAATATCCACCACCGTTCCATTTTCATCAAAGTGAATGGCATCCAATGCTATGGACGTATTAAACATCCAAAAACCGTATTTTCCGGCCTTTGGAAAGGTGAAAAGCATGCCTTCGTTTTGCCCAAGACTCGTACGACCCATCAAACCCTTTGCTTTGGTGGCACTATCATTGGCCATTTCTGCTTCTATATCCACCGATTTACCATCACTGTTAATTATCGTGATTCTTCTTTTATCACCCTTAGCAGTGATGAAATAAACGATTAGGACAATAAGAACAATAATAAGAAAATAAAGAAATATTTCCTGAGTTTTCATTTTGAATCCTCGGTTGTTTGGACGAAAACGGCTTTTTTAGTGGCACTTGTGAGGATCAATGAATGAGTTGTAATCCGTCCGCCTTCCGCGTGAATACCTTTCATAAGAAAACCATTGGTCACAGAGGTAGCTACAAAAAATAAATCCTCACCTTTGACCAGTTCATCTATTGTATATATCTTGTTAATGTCTGCGCCCATGGAAATCGCACGTTTTTCATCTTTCATGTCCCTTGGTTTTAACCTACCTTCAAAATAACCACCGAGAATTTTCAATGCAGTTGCTGCAAGAACCCCTTCCGGTGCTGCTCCTATGCCCAAAAGCACATCTGCCTTGTCAAATGCAGTAATTATTGCACCAAAAACATCCCCTTCTGCGATAAGTTTGATCTGGGCACCTTTGGCTTTTACTCTGGAAATAATCTCTGCGTGACGAGGTCGATCAAGAACAACCACAGTAATATCAGCCATTTTTTTACCTGATTTTTTTGCAATTGCATCAAGATTTTCCTCTATTGATTTTGATAACGATACAACAGGACCGATCCTAGGGCCCACTGCAATTTTATCCATATAAGTGTCAGGAGCATGGAATAGATTTTTAGCTGGAGCAGATGCAAGAACGCAGACTGCATTGTCCACTCCCCTGGCTGCCAGATTGGTACCATCCAGAGGATCCACTGCAATGTCCATCTTCGGACCTTTACCCGACCCGAGTTTTTCACCAATATAAAGCATTGGAGCTTCGTCCCTTTCACCTTCACCAATAACCACTGTGCCGTCAAAATCAATGGAATTAAACGCCTTCCTCATGGCCTGGGTTGCTGCTTCATCAGCTGCATGTTTGTCGTTTTTTCCAACCCATGCAAAACTGGCAATGGCTGCGGCCTCGGTTACTTTAAGAAATTGTTTTTCTAGTTTCGGATCCATACAATCAGTAGATTGACTATTGAAAATGAGTTATTTAAAGATTTTGGAAATGAAAAATATCAAATCAATGTCTATAGAATTTTTTTGCATCCTCTAAAGTCATTGGTTTGTAATCAAACGCGTGGCCTGCCGAACCAAATGCCACAAATCGTTCTTCGATAATTTTTTGCATGGCATCCCTGGCAGGAGTAAGATAATCTCGCGGATCGAATTTATCTGGGTTATCATGAAAATATTTTCTAACTGTTGCAGTTACAGCTAAGCGAAGATCAGTATCCACATTTATTTTTCGTACACCTGCAGCTATTCCTTCTTTAATTGCCCAAAGTGGAACCCCGTAAGTCGGTGCCATCTTGCCACCATACTTATTTATCTCCGCAATGAGTTCGCTTGGCACAGAAGATGAACCATGCATGACCATGTGGAGTTGTGGGCACTTTTTATGGATGCTTTTGATAATATCCATTGCGAGTAAATTTTTTTCAGGATCCGGCTTTATTTTGAATTTATATGCACCATGAGAGGTACCTATAGCCACAGCCAATGCATCAACACCGGTGAGTTTAAGAAATTCCTCAACTTGGTTTGGATCGGTAAGTTTGGAGTGGCCCGAACCCACTCCATCTTCTATGCCACCTAAACAACCTAGTTCGCCCTCAACAGTAACCCCAAAAGGATGTGCATACTCCACTACTTGCCTGGTTACTGCCACATTTTCCTCAAAACTAGTGGGTGTCTTACCATCCTCTTTCAATGAACCGTCAATCATGACTGAAGTGAAACCGAGGGAGATTGCGGTTTTTATTGTCTCCAGACTGTTACCGTGGTCTAAATGAAGTGCTAGTGGAATCCTAGGATACTTTTCTGCAGAAGCAAACATGATATGCTTGAGGTATATTAAATCAGAATATTTCAATGCACCTCGGGACGCTGCCATTATGACTGGTGATGATACTTTTTCGGCTGCACGCATTATGGCTTGAGCCTGTTCCATATTATTTACGTTAAAATGGGGTACACCATACCCGCCTTTTGCAGCTTCGTCAAGTATTTGTTTCATTGGGACTAGTGGCATAACAACACCCTGGTTATTCGAATAAGCAACTATCGTGAAAAAGTTTTATAACTATTGGTTATGTCCAAATATGGGATATGAAGAAAAGATTAAAAAGGTAGGAATAGAGCACTAGTAGAGGATAGAAAAATATGTCTAAAAAAATAGCTTCTGGAATTTCTGGATTGGATAGTTTGCTTGGTGGTGGTTTTCCAGAAGGTAGTCTGGTTATGGTTGCTGGCGGTACGGGAACTGGGAAGAGTACGCTGGCCCTTCAATTCTTACATGCAGGTGCTACTAAATTAAATGAACCCGGAGTTTTGATCTCACTGGAGCAAGAACCTTCAAAAATTATAGCATCAGCAAAGCAATATGGCTGGGATTTCCAGGATCTTATAGATAAAAACAAACTAACCATCGTGGCACCGTCCATTTACAAGTTCGAATCATTGGAAGAGAATATCACGGCAGCTGTAAAAAAAATCAATGCAAAGAGAATGGTAATTGATTCCTATACCATTGCCAGTGCATTTTTTGTTAAACCTGAAGAACGAAGAAGAGGGTTGATGCTTCTCAGTCGTAAAATTCAACAATTGGGCATCATAAGTCTGGCCATTTCCGATGTTCCTGAAGGTAAGGAAGCCTACTCAGTTAATGGGTTTGAAGAATTTGTTGTGGACGGGGTACTTTCGCTTGAATTATTGGCTGATGCACGTAGGAATACCTTTACCAGATCTATATTTGTTAGAAAAATGAGATACACCGAACATTCGCTTAAACGAGTCCCATTCAAGATAACTGAAAAGGGTTGTGTAATCTATCCAGACGAAGTTTTATTTGAATAAAAAGGATGTAAAAATTATTTAACAACCGCCTGTTGAAGCATGACATTTTTGTCTTCTTCAACACCCTTTGTCTTTACAGTTTTCCCAACATGGAGGACCTGTTCTGATCGTGAACTATCTCGGTAGATGGTAATGCCCTTACAGCCACTTTTCCATGCAAGAAGATAGACATTTTCAACATCTTCAACAGTTGCATTGGCTGGCATATTAATTGTTTTACTAACTGCCAGGCCAACATTTTTCTGGAATGCCGACTGCATAAGAACATGGGATTCTGGAGATATATCATGGGAAACGCGGAAAACATTTTTTACGTCATCGGGAACCTCATCAATGTGAGCGATGGTACCCTCCTCCATAATTTTCTGCATTAATTCCTGGCTATAAAGTCCACGGACTTTCATAACATGTTCAAAGATATCATCACAATAATAGTATTGTCCAGCTCGAACAGTTTTGAGGAAAGATAATGCAAAAACAGGTTCGATACCACTGCTGGTGTTTGCTATCATGGAGATGGTTCCGGTTGGTGCGATGGAGGTACAGGTTGCATTTCTCATGGCATCATATTGCTTTGAAAGTGGGCTGTTTTTAAAATTTGGGAATGAACCTCTTGCCCTGCCAAGTTCGTGACTCATTTTCGTTGCTTCATCTTCTATGAACTTCATTATCTGTTCGCCAACTTCATATCCAAGTTCAGAATCATAGCGAATGCCCATTTTGAAAAGCATTCTTGAAAATCCCATGACACCCAGACCAATTCTTCTATTTTTCATGGTTTGTTCTTTTATCTGTGGAATTGGGTATTTGTTGAGATCAATAACATTATCCAAGAATTGGAACGCCACGCGAGTAACATATCTAAGTCGGTTCCAATCCACCTTCTTTTTCCAGTTGGTTTTACTCCAATCAAGTTCAACAAATTTCACAAGATTGATACTGCCAAGATTACAGGATTCGTAATCTGGCATGGGAACTTCACCACAAGGATTTGTTGCGTGAATATCAGCATCGGGGGTTGGATTTTTTCGGTTGATCTCATCGATGAACAGAAGACCAGGTTCTGCAGATTTCCAGGCACTGTAGGCAATCAATTTGAACAGACTTCGTGCATTTACTTTTCTAATTACCTGTCCATTTCTTGGATTGGTAAGATCATAATCCACATTAGCCTCAACCGCCTGCATGAATTTATCATCAACCATTACACTAACATTGAAATTCTCCATCACACCTGGCGTTTGTTTCATGGTAATAAATTCTTCGATGTCTGGATGCCAAACGTGCAGTGTGGCCATGTTCGCGCCTCTTCTTTTACCACCTTGTTTGATAACATTGGTGGCATTGTCAAAGGCACTCATGAATGAAATCGGGCCGGAAGCCACGCCAGCAGTACTTTTAACAAAATCTCCTTTTGGCCTAAGGTAGGAGAAACAGAATCCGGTTCCACCGCCGGTTTTATGAATAATTGCCTGATGTTTAACCGATTCGAATATTTGTTCAATGTCATCTTTTACTGGTAAAACAAAACAAGCTGAAAGTTGTCCAATGCCAGTACCTGCATTCATAAGTGCTGGGGAATTGGGCAAGAATTCAAAATTTGTCATAACCTGGTAAAAAGCATCTTCATATCTTTTGGCAATGGTTTCATCTGCACCATAGTTCATCTCATTGGATGCAAGATGTCTTGCAACCCGTCTAAACAGTCCACTAGGGGTTTCTATTGTTTTTCCAGTCTCATCTTTGAGAAGATATCTTTTTTCAAGTACTTGAATAGAATTCAATGGAAGTTTGAGATCATCCTCAACACCAAGTGCTTTTTTCATTTCACGTTCAATGTTTTTCCTGTGTCTATAGATGATGTATGATTTGGCAGTTGCTGCATGCCCTGATTCGATAAGTGCTTTTTCAACCAAATCCTGAATTTCTTCAACAGTTGGAGTATATGCTTCTGCAAATTTCTCACTAATATATTTGACAACCAAATCTGCAACAGTTTCTGCTTCCGAACGATTACTGCCACCCACAGATTGAGCTGCTTTGAAAATAGCATTGATGATTTTTTCTTTGTTAAAATCAACAATAGATCCGTCGCGTTTGCGTATTTTTGTTATTCCCATATTATCTCCCGCCAAGGAGGTACCTAAACCCGCCTAGTTTTTTTGAGCATCATGATTTCATGCGCAAATAATATAAAGGATAGTAATGGCCCGTCGGCAAATAACGAATTTTTTAATTCGTTAATAAAAAATTTAAACACGTTTTCTAAGAACTATCCACGCACCAAGGCCGCCGACTACGAAATTTATCATTATACCTACCAGTGTAATACCAAGACCGCAAAGTGCAGATAATCCAACGCCGCTTATTCCGGTCACTCCACTAAACAGAACCGAAGAAATCACTGATTCCAATGAACCAAAACCAAAATTATCGATTGGTTTACTCACCACAATTAAAGCAAGAACAGCATTAACAAGAAGGTTTACCATTGCAATGATAAAGTAGGAAAATGCAGCAACAAAACCTGCACCAACAACATCGAAACCATAATTTTTTGCTGCACGCATACCACTCCATAAAAACAATACAACAAAAATTGGAAATAGAAGGATAGTGTAGATCATACCGATTAGACTAACCGTGGATAACAGATCTTCGGGTGTAACAACCGGAATAATTTGTAAAATAATAGAGATTACAGAAAAAACAATCCCGATAGCAATAATCAGTAACGAAGCCAGTAGCATTTTTTTAAAATCAAATCCTTGTCTTGCCATAAAAATCCCTTAATTTTATAATTGAGATAAACAAGGAAAATTTATAAATGACTTGCCAACATTGACATCAAAATGATGCTTAGGGATACCCAAAGACCTGACAGGTCAACAAAATTCAAAACATATTTTCTTGCATGCGGGGTATCTCTGTTAATGGCCAGTAGCCAATTGTTTTCCTGTGCAACAGTGGACCTGCCAAAAATATGTGTTACTGTCCCACGAATCTTCCGGGCCGAAACATTTTGTTTTGATAAACAAACAAAGAGTACTCTGGAACATGCAAATCTCGCAGTTTTATTTACTAGGGAAGGAATTGATTACATAAAAGAGTATTCGCAAAGAACACCCAGATTTCTAAAAGGAAAGGTTAGAAGAAACCTGAATATACTTCCAGAAGGTAGGTTTGGAATCTATGTTCGTGCAATAAATTGCGGGAATATCTATCTTCAGGGCGATAATTTTTCAGCAATTGCCGTTCACTCAACCCAAAAATTTGATTGCAACATGAAACTTCAAATGGATGGTTCCACCATAACAATACCCACATCAAAAGGCACAATATTGATCAAAATTGAAGAAAAAAATACAAAAATTCCAAAACAACTTATGATGCAACTTTGTGCCGAGTCAACAATTGCTTACCTATATTCCGTCTACCTATTGGATAAAGCCGAGGCATTGCAATTGGTCAAAGAAATTTATCGTCAATCTGTTAGATCAGATGAACAAACAGGACATTTCTGAATATCAAATTGATTGAAAAGAATAAGTTTGCCTTCTTTTTTTGCCCAGGATCGCATTGATTCAACTATCTCCCCAGAATTCTCGGCACCTGATGGAATAGAATACTGAATAACTTCTTTTTTACATTTGGGGCAGAAGGACATAGCATCAACAGGTAAAAATAAATTTCAATGGTGTGGCCTGCGAGTTTCTGAGGGGTCCTGGTTTTGCACACTGAACCATGGATGGCATTTCATCAAGTCTACAAAATCCAAATCTTTCGAATTGGATCATGGTATCCGGCATTAATCCCGCACAATTTGCTTCACAATAACCTTTAACAACTTCAAGACTTTTTTCATCAAATTCTCCTTTGGCATTTAGAAGGTCTTTAGGAGTGTATACTTCGCAGGTAAGATAATCCTCACTGACCCACTGAATTTTTTTCTCGACCATCTCATCATGCATAACCTGACCAGTCAATACCTCTCCTTTCTTTGTTAATTTAACATTGCACAAATCCTTTAGCCTGAACACTTCGCCCTCTTTAATCTGCTTGACATCACTCTCAGGAACGTAAACTGTTTTTGTTACCTGGATAGGGCGGCTTCCCAGATTTTTTTTAGGGTGAAGCTTAAGTTCAATTTGCTTTTCTTCAAGATTTTCAATTATTAATTTGACTGGATTTGGCACAAAGAAATAATGTGGCGAGTCCGGATCAAGTAATTTGCGATTTTCTGCGAGAAGACTTTCCCAACCCGGTTCGCTCTCAACTTTTGAGATCCCGAAGGATAGAACAAATTCACGTATCGCTGCAGGAAGAATACCCCTTCGTTTAAGACCTGCCAGGGAAGGCAATCTTGGGTCATCCCATCCCCAAAGTTTGCCACCTTCAACCAATGGTCTTAACAATCGTTTAGAAATTGGTGCGTTTTTTATCGCAAGCCTGGATATGGAAATCATCTGTGGAACGTGTAACCCGAGTTTTTTCAAAAGATAAACATATAATTCATCCCGCAATTCGTATTCCTTAGACCTTATGGGATGGGTGATATCCAAAATGGAATCCATTACCGCACCTTGAAAATCATAGGTTGGCCAAACACGGTATTTTTTACCTTGTCGGTAGTGCGGAGTGGTAATGATTCTGAATAGAGTTGGATCACGCATAACAGTATTATCCGACCACATATCACCACGCATGCGGATTATTCCTCCCCCTTCTGGGATGGATCCATCAAGCATTTGCTGCCAGCCTTTCAGATTTTCGTTTTGATGGTTCAAACCACATTCACAACGTACTTTATCCTCTCGACCTTTGGAAATCTTTTCTTGGGTGCAGGTACAAAAATAGGCATCGCATTGTTTAAGCAATTTCTCACAAAGTTCGTACATCTGAGGTAAATAGTCACTGCAGTATTTTTCTTCATCCCAATCTAAACCAACCCAGCGTACTCCATTTTTTATGGCATCGATAAATTCTGGCTTTTCAGCCTCTGGATTTGTATCATCCCAACGTAGAATTACTTTACCGTTGTATTTCCTTGCAATTGACCAGGATAAACAAAATGCTTTTGCATGACCTATATGGGGCCAACCATTTGGTTCTGGTGGATATCTTACCACCACCTTGCCATCTTCAGCTCCTTCAACTTCAATGCCTTTTTTCTCCTCTTTCTTTTCAACATATTCGAAATGATTCATCTCGTTTTCTATTTCTGACTTGCTCATTTTGGAAGTGCGTGTAATCTCATCTTTTATTACTTGCATGGTTTTTTTCATATCGTTTTTACAATCAGGATATTCTGCGATTACTTTTCCAACCACTGCACCGGCATTGGCTGTGCCGTAATCAAACGCATTTTTTAGTACGTATTTACGAATAACAGAATTGAGAGACATTATTGGATAATAACAGAAGAGGTTTAAAATTTGTAAGTTCTGCCAATTCTGCTTTTAGTATTCACCTCAAGCTTCATATCCTTGGGTGGATCTTCTCTTCGATTAAGTTTCCAGGAGAGAGTGTCGTAAATGGCATACATGCAGGCACGGTCTTCGTCATTTTTTAGAATTTCACGAAGTTCCGGGTGTTCTTTGATAATTGCACCGATGGAATTTTTGAATAGTGTGAGTTTTACCACGTCATAAAGCAGGTTTGATTCTTTTGGTGATAAGAGAGTGAGCGTATTGGAAAATGCAGCCTGTCTAAAACTCCAGGCACTTCGTATTTTTATCCAAAGTTTTTTTACTTCCGGCGAGATTTTTTCTGGCATTTTTGCACCATTCATTTCTGATACAAACCTTTATATATAAGTTCCGTAGGAACTTGTGTATAAAACTACAAGGAGGTGTAGCTGATGAACGCAAAAGAAGTATCTGAAGTTAGGATGCACATGTCTAATTGTAAGCAGTTGAGCTACGCCTTTACCATCGTCGGCTGGCGACAATAAAAAGCAGAAGAAAAGGGCTTTGAAAAAAGCGTGACACCCGAAACTCCTGCGCCCGGAAAATTTTGGTTTAGTGTTAACGCCGAGATGAATTTGAATATTCATCCATAAAATGGCAATCACTTTTGTCCATTTAAGGGGCGATGCCCCTTGGACCCGGACAAAACACTGCAAGGAGGTGTGGAACCCTTGTTCCACAAACAAATAAAGGTGAAAACAGTGGTTGATGTAGTTGTTCCGGAAGGGCCAGAGGGGCCTGATCCAGGAGATAAAGTAGTTGTAGATAGAGATGTCGAGGTCGTTCCGACTAGAAGAGGAAGACCTAGGAAGGGCACCAATGATGCTCAGCTTGCAAAAGTACTAAGGTTGTACTTTATTGAAAAGCTGTCCATGCGTAAGGTTGCGGACGTTCTAGGTGTCTCTCACATGAGTGTTTATAGAATCTTGAGTGACCCGAATATTGAACTTTTGATCTAACAATCAAAGGGTGGGTTAATTTTTTCTTTTTTTAATTTATTTTAAAAACACCAGTTCTAGCCTGAAAAAGTTTAAAAACCTCAGATAATAGATAAAATGGCACGAGGGTGGTTCTATAACTGAAAAACATTATTTGTATAATAGAATAAAGATTGCCTGGATGATGCCAGCTTTCATTCTGATATTTCTTATTTGGACTGTGTTGCTTATTGATGCATCCATATTTCATCAAATTATAAACAAAAATATTGATATTTACCCTTACGGAATTGTAATTAGTGTAATCATTCTGGTATTGGCAATAATATATGTTGAGGTGAACTACCGACACTTTTATTACGAATTTAAGGATAATGGTCTTAGAATCTCTCACGGTATAATCGAAAAAAAGATAGATCAGATACCTTATACGAAAATACAACACATACGAGCTGAAAGAACCTTTTTCGAATATATTTTGGGTTTGGTTCATATTCACATTGAAATGGCTGGAATTGCACCTTCCGAAGCCCAACCATCAATTCCCGGTGTGCCATTGGATGCATACGAAGAGATGATTGATTTTCTAAAAAACAAAGGGAATATTGATACCAATAACCCAGAAGGCACATGCGCAGTTTTTTGTCCACCAGTGGGATCTCAGGAAGAGCTACTTCGCCACATGCTAGAAGAGCTTAAAATAATGAATCAGAAACTTGATCGATTGGAGGGGACAGAAAAAATAAAACCACTCAAAAAGCTAGTTAAAAAAGAAACTGAAAATCAGAATTTAGAAATCAAACTGGAGGAAGAAGGAATAAGAACGCACCTGTGATCTATCCAAGTGCTTTCTCTATTTTTTTTGCTATTTCAGGGTTTAGAATTCCTAGCCCCTTAACCTCAAACCATTCCACTCTAGAGGTTACTTTAACTCCGCAAAATTCTAAAACTGCCTTATCAAGAACCAATTCAAGCGGGCTACCGTGATCAGTGGCTTCCTGTTTTGTTCTGCCGTAGGTATTTATGATAACAGCAGTTTTCCCAGTCAATTTTTTATGAAGTGTAGAATTTGTCGAATTACTAACGAAATTATGCGCAAGCCCTGAATTGAACACATGATCAATGAAACCTTTCAGTATGGCTGGTGTATTGTACCACCAAACAGGTGAGATGAATATTAGTCTGTCTGCTTTGGCAACAAGTTTTTGATATTTTTCAACAAGAAGAGTTTTTTTCTGATCTTCCCTAGTAAGACGAAGAACCGGGTCAAATCCATCTGCATAAAGATCAATAATTTCAAACGAACGAAATTCCCTATTAAGACAGGAAGTCACATATCTCAAAATAGCTGCATTATGACTTTTTTGATTATCTGGATGTGCAAAAATAATAAGGTCCATGAACTATATTTTCATAGATTCAATAAAAATCTTTGCTTCATTTTTTGTATGGCTAACGCTAATCTTTTTTATAAATAAAAAAGTAGAAAACTCATGCTTCAATTAGAGTAGATCCTGCAAATTCTCGTACATTTTCTCGCACACTGCTTCCATTTACCTCTGATGTGACTCAGAAAATATTTGGAGGTGATCTATCCGCAGGTTCCCCTACGGATACCTTGTTACGACTTAGCCCCCCTCACGACCTCCCGGTTCGAACCTAGCATGAACCAGGGCCTCACCGAGAAAACATTTGGGTGACTTGACGGGCGGTGTGTGCAAGGAGCGGGGACACATTCACCGCGTGATAGTGACACGCGATTACTAGCCATTCCATCTTCACGAGGGTGAGTTGCAACCCTCGATCCGAACCACGGATGGATTTAGGGGATTGGCTCCTCCTTTCGAAGTTGCAGCCCATTGTTCCATCCACTGTATGCCGCGTGTAGCCCAAAGGTTTCGGACCATACTGACCTACCGTCGCCCACTCCTTCCTCCCATTTAGCACGGGCAGTCCGTTTAGAGTACATCTCCTCCGGAGAGAAGATTAGTAACTAAACGCATGGGTCTCGCTCGTTGCCTGACTTAACAGGACAGTTCACACCACGAGCTGACGATGGCCATGCAATACCTCTCGGCTCGTCAGGCAAGATCTTTAGTCTGGCCTTCATACTGCCGTCGCCTTTGGTGATATTTCCGGCGTTGTATCCAATTAAACCGTAGCATCCACGGCTTGTGGTGCTCCCCCGCCAATTCCTTTAAGTTTAAATCTTGCGATCGTACTCCCCAGGCGGCAGACTTAACACCTACGCTACAGCACTACTCACGATTACTCGTGAGTAACACCACAGTCTGCATCATTTACAGCTGGGACTACCGGGGTATCTAATCCCGTTCGCTCCCCCAGCTTTCGTTCCTCACCGTCGGACATGTTTTGGATCGGCGCCTTCGCCACTGGTAGTCCTTCCAGGCTCAACGGATTTTACCCCTACCCTGGAAGTACTCCGACCCTCCCCCATTCCCAAGACTAATAGTATTCACTGCACGCGTTAGAGTTGAGCTCCAACATTTCACAGCGAACTTGAAAGTCCGGCTACGAACGCTTTAGGCCCAATATTCGTGGGTACCACTCGAGGCGCTGGTGTTACCGCGGCGGCTGCCACCAGTCATAGGCCATTTCCTAGGACTGTCAAAAACACCCTAAGGATGTGATTGCCCACACCCTTATTCTCCAAGCTATTTACACTTGGCAAAAGACGGAAACTAAGTTTCCGCCACTCAGACTTCCCCTGTCACGCTTTCGCGCATTGCAGAGGTTTCGCGCCTGCTGCATCCCGTAGGACTAGGGTCCTTGTCTCAGTACCCTTCTGGGGGCCACCACTCCCATGGCCCCTA